>JBFWVF010000009.1:0-266791 GCA_050246875.1 Alphaproteobacteria bacterium
CGGCCGACCGCGGCCGCCCCAACGGCGGCGGCGTCTTCCACGACACGGCGGTGTGGTTGCGGCCGGCGTAAGATTCCCTCTCCCCGGTGGGGAGAGGGTGGCCGGCGTAGCCGGCCGGGTGAGGGAACGTGACCCTCGAACATGCTCGTGCCCTGCGACGGGACATGACGGCCGCCGAGACGGCCTTGTGGCGCCGGCTACGAAACAGATGGTTCCACGGGCTGAAGTTCCGCAGGCAGGCGCGAATCGAGCGATATGTCGTCGACTTCCTGTGCATCGAAGCCCGGCTGATCGTCGAGATCGACGGTTCGCAACATGTCGGTGCGGCGAGGTACGACGCGCGGCGGACGGCCACTCTGAAGCAGTGCGGTTTTCTCGTGCTTCGCTTCTGGAACAATGAGGTGCTCAGTGATATCGACCGCGTCCTCGCGGCTATCGCGGGTACGCTGCCGCCGGAGGCCATCGGCGAAGCGTAGGCCCCCACCCGGCCGGCTGGCGCCGGCCACCCTCTCCCCACCGGGGAGAGGGAAGGATTGACGATGAACGATTCGCCGGCCGCCGTACCGCCATCGACCCGTCCTTCCCGCCCGCACGTCGTCGTGCTGGGCAACGAGAAGGGCGGGACCGGGAAGTCGACGACGGCGATGCATCTCATCGTCGCGCTGCTGCGCGAGGGGCACAGCGTCGGCGCGCTCGACCTCGACGCCCGCCAGGGCACGCTGTCGCGTCACCTCACCAACCGCCGTGAAACCGCTGCCCGCCGCGACGCCGACCTGCCGCAGCCGGTGTTGCGCGCGCTGCTGCCGAGCACGCTGGCCGACCGACACGCCGCCGAGGCGGCGGATGCCGCCGCCGTCGCCGCCACGCTCGCAGAGCTTGGCGCCTGCGAGTTCATCGTCATCGACACACCGGGCCGCGACGATGCCCTGTCGCGCGCCGGCCATGCCCATGCCGACACGCTGGTGACGCCGATCAACGACAGTTTCGTCGACCTCGACCTGCTCGCCCGCATCGACCCCGAGAGCCATGCCGTCATCGGGCCATCGACCTATGCCGAACTGGTATGGAACCAGAAAAAGGCGCGGGCGTTGCGCGATCGCGGCTCGATCGACTGGATCGTCGTGCGGAACCGCCTGTCGTCGCTGGAATCGAAGAACCAGCGTGCCATCGGCGAGGTACTGGAGGCGCTGGCGCGGCGCATCGGCTTCCGCATCGCGCCGGGCTTCGGCGAGCGGGTGATCTTCCGCGAACTGTTCCTCGACGGCCTGACGCTGTTCGACCTGCGCGAGTCCGGCGTCGGGGTCGGCCTGACCATGTCGCATGTCGCGGCCCTGCAGGAAGTACGCGGCCTGCTGCGGACGATCGGACTGGTGCCGGTCGAGGAGGTCGCGACGGTGGCCGGAGGCGCCGCCCATCCCGCATAATGGGGGCGGCGGGAACGGCCTGCCGGACGACGCGAGGGATGCAGCGGCATGGGCGGCGGCGACGACAGGCTGCCGGCGCGGAAATCGACGGCCGACGAGGTCGAGGCTTTCCTGCGCAAGGTGGCGAGCACGCCGGCGGTGAAGGCGCCAGGCCGGCAGGGCCGGCTGATGTTCGTCATCGACGCCACGGCGAGCCGCGAGCCGACCTGGGACATGGCCTGCCAGATCCAGGCCGAGATGTTCAGCGCCACCAGCGCGCTGGGCGGGCTCGCCGTGCAGCTCGTCTTCTACCGCGGCTTCGGCGAGATGAAGGCGTCGGGCTGGCTGGCCAGCGCCGAGGCGCTGGTGCGGCGCATGACGCAGGTGCGCTGCCTCGCCGGCCGGACGCAGATCCGCAAGGTCCTCCGCCACGCCATCCGCGAGACCGAGGCGCAGAAGGTCGACGCCGTCGTCTTCGTCGGCGATGTCGTCGAGGAGGAGGTCGACGCGCTGGGCGATCTTGCTGGCCGGCTGGGCCTGCTCGGCACGCCCGTGTTCGTGTTCCAGGAGGGCGGCGAGCCAGTCTCGCGCAACGTCTTCCAGCAGATCGCGCGGCTGTCGGGCGGCGCCTATTCGGGCTTCGACGCCGGTTCGGCGGCGCAGCTCAAGGCGCTGCTGGCGGCCGTGGCGGTCTATTCGGCCGGCGGCCGGACGGCGCTGGAGGATTACGGCAGGAAGGCCGGCGAGACGGTCCTGCGGCTCACCCACCAGCTCGGGCGGCGCTGACCATGGTGCCGGCGGTCCTGCTCGGCATCGCCCTGCTGCTCGGCGGCTTCCTCATCGCCCGCTGGTGGGTGCGGGCCGAACCGCGGCAGATCCTCGTGGCCCTGCGCTGGGTGGCGATCGTCGCCGCGGCGGCCGTCGTCATCGCCATGGTCGTCGGCCGTCAGTGGTCGTGGCTGTGGGCCGGGGCGATCTTCCTGCTGCCGCTGCTGCGGCGCTGGAACGCGCTGCGAAGCTGGCGGAACAATGCCCGGGGGCCGTCGCCCGGCGGGCAGAGCGGCGTCGAGACCGACTGGTTCGAGATGGCGCTCGACCACGACAGCGGCGAGATGGACGGCGAGGTGCGGCGCGGCCGCTTTGCCGGCCGTCACCTGTCCGGCCTCGCCCTCGACGAGCACCTGGCGCTGTGGCGGGAGTGCGCCGGCGACGACGCTTCCCGGCGCGTGCTCGAGGCGTGGCTCGACCGCGTGCATGGCGATGCCTGGCGGCGGCAGGCGGGCGGCGCGGGCGGGTCCGGCGGGCCGGGCGCCGGTGCCCCGGCCGGCGGCGGCGCCATGACCGTCGAGGAGGCGCGGGCGGTGCTCGGCGTCGGGCCGGAGGCCGGCCGCGACGAGATCGAGCAGGCCTGGCGCCGGGTCATGAAAACCGCCCATCCCGATCAGGGCGGGTCCGACTGGCTGGCCGCAAAGGTCAATCAGGCCAAGGAGTTGCTGCTGTCGCGCGTGGCCTGAGCGGGCGCCGGTCGGCTTGCCCGGCGCGGACCGCTGTGGCACAAGTCGCCGGCTCGTTCGTTGTGGGCCGGCATTGCTTCCAACCGCCGCCGGATCGGACTCCCTGAATGACAGTGCGCGTGCGCAAGGCGATCTTCCCCGTCGGCGGGCTCGGCACCCGTTTCCTGCCGGCCACCAAGTCGATGCCCAAGGAAATGCTGCCGGTCGTCGACAAGCCGCTGATCCAGTACGCGGTCGAGGAGGCGCGCGCCGCCGGCATCGAGCAGTTCGTGTTCGTCACCGGGCGCGGCAAGGCGGCGATCGAGGATCACTTCGACTATTCGTTCGAGCTGGAGCACACGCTGGCATCGCGCGGGCGTAACGATTCGCTGGCCATGGTGCGCGAATGGGTGCCGGAGCCGGGACAGATGGCCTATCTGCGCCAGCAGGAGCCGCTCGGCCTCGGCCATGCCGTGTGGTGCGCCCGCCACTACGCCGGCGGCGAGCCGGTGGCCGTGCTGCTCGCCGACGACCTCATCCTGTCGCGCAAGCCCTGCCTCGCCCAGATGGTCGAGGCACACGCGAGGCTCGGCGGCAACATCGTGGCGACGATGGAAGTGCCGCACGCCCACACCAGCCGCTATGGCGTCATCGCGACCGACCACAAGGGCGCCGTGAACGAGGGCGATGTCGTGCCGGTGCACGGCCTGATCGAGAAGCCGTCACCCGACAAGGCGCCGTCCGATCTCGCGGTCATCGGGCGCTACATCCTCGTGCCCGAGATATTCGACGAGCTTGCGCGCAAGGAACGCGGCGCCGGCGGCGAGATCCAGCTCACCGACGCCATGGCCCGGCTGATCGGCCGCCATCCCTTCCATGCCCTGCGCTTCGAGGGGCGGCGTTTCGACTGCGGCGACAAGCTGGGCTTCCTCGAAGCCAATCTCGCGTTCGCGCTGGCGCGCGACGACCTCGCGCCGGCCTGGCGCGAAGTGCTGCGCGGCTACACCGCCTGACCACGGAACGAGGCCGATGAACATCGCCATGATCGGTGCGGGCTATGTCGGGCTCGTGTCCGGTGCGTGCTTTTCCGAATTCGGCTGGACCGTCATCTGCGTCGACAAGGACCAGGGCAGGGTCGAGCGCCTGCGGGCGGGCGAGGTGCCGATCTACGAGCCGGGGCTCGACCGCCTCATCGCCACCAACGTCGCCGCTGGCCGGCTGTCGTTCACCACCGACCTGCCGGCGGCCGTGGCCGCCGCCGACGTGGTGTTCATCGCGGTCGGGACGCCGTCGCGACGCGGCGATGGCCATGCCGACCTGACCTACGTCTATGGCGCGGCACGCGAGATCGCGGCGGCGCTGTCGGGCTTCACGGTCGTCGTCACCAAGTCGACCGTGCCGGTCGGCACCGGCCGCGAGGTCGAGCGCCTGATCCGCGAGACGCGCCCCGACGCCGACTTCGCCATCGCGTCGAACCCCGAATTCCTGCGCGAGGGCTCGGCGATCGAGGACTTCATGCGGCCCGACCGGGTCGTCGTCGGGACGGCGTCGGACCGCGCGCGCGAAACCCTGTCGGACCTTTACCGCCCCCTGTTCCTGCGCGACACGCCGATCGTCGCGACGTCGCTGGAGACGGCCGAGATCATCAAGTACGCCGCCAACTGCTTCCTCGCAACGAAGATCACCTTCATCAACCAGTTCGCCGACCTGTGCGAGCGCGTCGGCGCCAACGTGCAGGACGTCGCCAAGGGCATCGGCCTCGACGGCCGCATCGGCATCAAGTTCCTCCACGCGGGGCCGGGCTACGGCGGCTCGTGCTTCCCCAAGGACACGGCGGCGCTGGCGGAGACGGCCCGGCAGGTCGGCTCGCCGGTCGGCATCGTCGAGGAGGTCGTGCGCGCGAACGCGGCGCGCAAGGTGGCGATGGCCGAGAAGGTGATCGCCGCCTGCGGCGGCTCGGTCGCCGGCAAGACCGTCGCCGTCCTCGGCGTCACCTTCAAGCCGAACACGGACGACATGCGCGACGCGCCGTCGCTCGTGATCCTGCCGCAGCTCGTCGCCTCGGGCGCCCGCGTGCGCGCCTACGATCCCGCCGGGATGAAGGAGGCGGCCCACCTCATCGCCGGCGTCGAATGGTGCGACGACGCCTACGCGACGATGGCCGGCGCCGACGCGCTGGTGGTGCTGACCGAGTGGAACGCCTTCCGCGGGCTCGACACCGATCGGGTCATGTCGCTGTTGCGCGAACCCGTCATCATCGATCTGCGCAATGTCTACGATCCGGCGGACATGGCCGCGGCGGGCTTCCGCTACGTCTCCATCGGGCGCCCGGACGCCGACGGGCGTCGCCCGGCAGTCGCGGCGGTCAAGGCGGGGCAGGGACGATGAGCACCGAGGGGCATTCTTTCGATCCGACGGTCCTGCGCGAATACGACGTGCGCGGCGTCGTCGGCAGGACGCTGGGCGAGGCCGACGCGCGCGCGATCGGCCGCGCTTTCGGCAGCATCCTGCGGCGCAAGGGCGGCACGCGCATCGCCGTCGGCTATGACGGGCGCCTGACCTCGCCGGCCCTCGAGGCGGCGCTGGTCGAGGGGCTGACGGCCTGCGGCCTGTCGGTGCTGCGGATCGGCCGCGGCCCGACGCCGATGCTGTCGTGGTCGACGCACGCGCTGGTCGACGGCTCGGGCGTGATGGTGACGGGCAGCCACAACCCGCCCGATCACAACGGCTTCAAGATGACGCTGGGCGGCAAGCCGTTCTTCGGCGCCGACATCCAGGGGCTGGGAAAGCTGGCGGCGTCGGGCGACTTCGTTGACGGCAGGGGTTCGGTGGAGACCGTCGATCCGCGCGAGGACTACGCCGCGCGCCTCGCGGTCGACGTGCCGACCGACACCTTCACGACGCTCGCCTGGGATCCCGGCCACGGCGCGACCGCCGAGATCCTCAACCTCGTGCTGCAGAAGGCGACCGGCCACCACCACGTCATCAACGGCGTCATCGACGGCAACTTCCCCGCGCACCATCCCGACCCGACGGTGGCGAAGAACCTGGTCGAGCTGCAGACCTGCGTGCGCGACACCGGTGCCGTCGCCGGCATCGCCTTCGATGGCGACGGCGACCGCATCGGTGTCGTCGACGGCGAAGGGCACATCCTGTGGGCCGACCAGCTGATGATGCTCTACGCCGAGGATGTCCTGCGGACGCACCCCGGCGCGCCGATCATCGCCGACGTAAAGTCGAGCCAGGCGCTGTTCGACGAGATCGCCCGCCTCGGCGGCAAGCCGCAGATGTGGAAGACGGGGCACTCGCTGATCAAGGCCAAGATGGCCGAGATGAAGGCGCCGCTGGCTGGCGAGATGAGCGGCCACATCTTCTTCGCCGACCGCTGGTACGGCTTCGACGACGCGATCTACGCCGCCATCCGCCTGCTCGGCCTGCTGGCGCGGCGCGGCACGTCGCTGGCCGATCTGCGCCGCGCGATGCCGGTGCTGCTCAACACGCCGGAGCTGCGCTTTCCATGCGACGAGACGCGCAAGTTCGCCGTCGTCGACGAGGTGCGGGCGCGGCTCGCCGCCGCCGGCGCCGACGTGACCGCCATCGACGGCGTGCGCGTCAACACCAGGGCCGGCTGGTGGCTGCTGCGCGCCTCCAACACCCAGGACGTGCTGGTCGCGCGTTGCGAGGGGCGCGACGCCGCCGGGCTCGCCGAGCTGAAGGCGGCGCTCGCCGGCCAGCTCGCCGAAAGCGGCATTGCGGCGCCGAAGGATCTCTGACGTCCTAGCCCGGGCGGCGGCGGATCATCAGCGCCGCCTCGAAGGCCAGCACGGTCTCGCCCTTCTGGTTGACCATGCGGCCGGAATTGCGGACGAAACCGCGATCCGGCTTGCTGTTCGACGGCCGCACCTCGGTGACCGTCAACGACGCCGTCAGGGTGTCGCCGGGCTTCACCGGCGCCGGCCACTTGACGGAGTCGACGCCGGGCGAACCCATCGAATGTGCCCGCGCCAGCAGTCCGTCGACGCACAGGCGCATGAAGACGCTCATCGTGTGCCAGCCGCTGGCGATCAGCCCGCCGTAGATCGACGCCTTCGCCGCCTCGCGGTCGATATGGAAGGGCTGGGGGTCGTACTCGCGGGCATAGGCGAGGATATCGGCTTCGCTCAGCGTGCGGCTGCCGAGTTCGAAGCGCTGGCCGGCGCTGAAGTCTTCGAGATAGAGCTTGTCCACCGACGTCGGCTCCGACGGTTGGCTGGGGTCGGCGCGACATAGGCCCGGGACGGCCGGGGGTCAACCGCGGGATACGGGGGGCGTCGGGTGCGCTTCTTCTTCTACGGCACGCTGATGGACGGCGAGGTGCGCGAGGCGGTCCTTGGGCCGGCCGCAGCGCGGCTGCAGGTGCGTCAGGCACGCCTCGGTGGCTACCGCCGCGTCCACGCGCCCGGACAAAGCTGGCCGGTGCTGGTGCGGGCGGCGGGCGGGCAGGTCGACGGCATCGCGGCCGACGGGGTCGACACGGCGCTGGCGCGGGTTCTGCTGCGCTACGAGGGACCCGACTACCGGCTGGCCCGCTGCCGCGTCCGCCTCGCCGGCGGCGCCACGGCTGTCGCCGCCGTCTTCCTGCCCCGTGTGGCGCCGGGCGCCGGGCGTCCGTGGCGCTACGACGTCTGGCGGGCGACGGCGAGGCCGACCTTCCTCGCGCGGCTGCGCGGCGCGCGCGCCGGCGGGGCCCGCCCCACCGCCGCCGGCAACGCCCGCTGAAGGCTCAGGAGCCGGACACCACCTGCATCGTGCCGTCGGGCAGGATCAGGGCGCAGGTCTCGCCACGCCGCCGCAACTGCTTGCAGGCGCCGCGGGCGTTGTCCTCGTCGAGGCCGGCGATGCGGGCACGGTAGAGCGTGCGCGTCCTGGTCGGCAGCGGCGCCACGTCTATATGCGCCTCGCCCGGCAGGTCGACGAGCCGGCGCGACACGGCCGCGGCGGCGTCGCGCGCCGTCTTCAGCAGCTTGAACGCGCCGACCTGGATGGCCCAGTCGCCGCCGGTATCGCCTTCCTGCACGACGGCCGTCGGCTCCGCGGGGCCGATGCTCGCCACCTGCACGGTCACGGGCTCGACGACCGGTTTTGGCTGCGGTTCGGCGGCGGCGGTCTCGACGACGCGGGCCTGGGCCCACGCCTTGTCGAGCAGGTCTTCCATGTGCAGGTCGCGCGAGCGCGCGGTGCGGCCGCCGAACACGACGCCGACGAGGCGCACGCCGTTGCGCGAGGCGGAGGCCACGAGGTTGAAGCCCGACTGGCGGATGTAGCCGGTCTTGATGCCATCGGCGCCGTCGTAGTTGCCGAGCAGGCCGTTGTGGTTGTGGTAGGCGCGGCTGCCCCACGCGAAGCTGTCGGTCGAGAAGTAGTGGTAGAACTTCGGGAACCGCCTGAGCAGCGCGCGCCCGAGCAGGGCCATGTCGGCGGCCGTGCTGACCTGGGCCGAATGGTGCAGGCCGGACGCGTTGCGGAATACGGTGCGCGTCATGCCCAGTTCGCGGGCCTTGTCCGTCATCTGACGGGCGAAGGCGATCTCGCTGCCGCCCAGCCCCTCGGCGACGACGGTGGCGACGTCGTTGGCCGAGCGGACGGCGAGGGCGCGGATCGCCTGGTCGACGGTCATGGACTCGCCGGCACTGAGGCCGAGGTTCGAGGGCGGCTGGCCGGCGGCGCGCTCGGAGACGCGCCAGCGCGTCGTCGGCGCGATGCGGCCGGCATCGAGGGCCTCGAAGACGAGGTAGAGCGTCATCATCTTCGTCAGCGACGCCGGGTGGTTCTGGTCCAGCGCGTTGCGCGCGTAGAGCACCTTGCCGCTGTCGGCCTCGACGACGATGGCGGCGTAGCCGGCCATCGCGGGCGCCGGAACGAGGAACGCGCCGGCGATCAGCGCGGCGGCGAGAAGGACGGCCCGCAGGCGGCGCGGCGCCTGCGTCCGTGGCAAACCGGATCGGATGCGACCTTTATGCACGTCGGCGATGCTTCCCCAGAAGAGGCCGAAACCCTAGAGTCCGCGCAGAGTCGCTGTCCACTCCCGGAAGTCCGGCATGTCCGTACGTCATGTCCTGCGATGCGCGGCCGTCCTCGTCGCCCTCGGCGGCTGCACCTATACCGGCGAGCCGACCGACCCGGTCGAGCGGTCGCTGACCTGGTTCAGCTACGTTGGCGGCGACGACATCCGGGCGCGCTGCCGGCCCGGCACCGCCAGCGAGTTCCGCTTCGTCTTCAACGGCAGCTACGAGCGGCAGATTCGCGCCTACGATCTTGTCGCGACGAAGGCAGGGGCCGAGTTGCTGGCGCGGGCGCGCGGCCAGGCCGGGCAGGTGAAGAAGCTCGGTATCAACGATCCGCTCGGGCCATGGGACATGGCCCGCGACACGGTCGAACTCGGCGACAACGAGGCCGGGCGCATCGTGCTCGCTTATCGCTCCGATCTCGAACGGGCCTCGCCCTCGGCCGGCGCGCATCTCGACAGCAAGGATTTCTTCTGGACCGTCGCCGGCTGCAGCGAGGGCAAGTTCTCGCTGCATGCCTTCGCCTTTCCCGCGACGGATCTCGAGGGGCTGCAGTTCGCGCGCCTGCTCGCGCAGTACGACCGCACCGGCGTGCCCTGGGAAAAGCCGCGCCGCATCGAAGGCGGCGACGACGGCGCCCGCTTCTGGCTCGACGTCAACGCCTCGAACACCGGGCTGCGTCAGGGGCCGCTCTAGCGCCGCGGCGCGCCGTCGAGGCGGAAGGGCACCGTGCGGTCGCGCGCAACCTGCGCGACGAGGCCGGTCTCCCAGTCGAGATAGGCCTGCGCGGCCCTGGCGACGTCGCTGTCGCGGTCGTAGGCACGGTAGTTGACGTCGTCGGGCGCCGACAGCGGCCGGACGAAGCCGTCCTCCATCGCTCCGCCCGCCGCGCGCCAGGCCGCGGTGCCGCCGGACAGCGCGCGCACGCTGGCGGTTGGTCTGAGCGCCTGCATCCCGGCGGCGGCGAGGCCCGCGACGGCGCCATCGGAGGATGTCAGGACGATCGTGGCCGCCGGCGGCAGGGCGCCGTGCTCGGCCGCCAGACGCGAGCGCACGCCCCACCACGCCCCGGCGACGTGGCCGGCGCGGTAGGCGATGCTGCTGTCGAGGTCGAGCACGACCGTACTGCCGCCGGCCAGCAGCGCCGCCAGTTCCGCGGCGTCGACCGTCGGCGCCGCCGGCAGTCGCGGCGCGGGCGGCGGGCCGGCGACGAGGGGCTCGCCCGTCGCCGCCATGCCGCCGGCCAGCACGCGCACGTCGCGCCAGCCGAGGCGCACCAGCCAGGAGGCGGTCATCAGCGCGCGCACCTCGGTGTCGTCGACCAGCACGAGGCGCGCGCCGCGCACGCCGACATAGTCGTCGGTCGCCTGCACGAGCTGGCCGCCGGGCGTCGGCCGCGCGTCGGCGAGATGCCCGGCGACGTATTCCTCGGGCGAGCGGACGTCGCAGACAAACAGGCTGCGGCGGTCCGTCTCGCGCCGCCAGGCCGCGAGACCGTCGGCGTCGATGGTCTCGACGCCAAAGCGCGCGGCGACGGCCCGGGCGCGCCCGAGAGCCGCACGCAGGCCGTCCGGCGAGGGGGCGGGGGCGACGCGCTCAGCGCCGCGTTCGACCGTGAGGCCGGCGAGTTCCCAGCCCATCGTGCCGTTCTCCAGCGCGACGACACGGTTGGGCACGCCAGCATCGATCAGGGACTGGGCGCCGATGATCGAGCGCGTGCGCCCGGCGCAGTTGACGACGACCAGCGTCGCCGGGTCGGGCGCGAGGTCGGCGATGCGGTAGACCAGCTCGGCGCCGGGCGCGTCGATGGCCGTCGGGATGGCCATGCGCCGGTACTCGGCCAGCGGGCGGGAGTCGAGAATGACCATGTCGGCGCCGCCGTCGATGCGGCGGGCGACGTCGGCGGCGCTCATGTGGGGCGTCGCGCTGACTTGCTCGACCAGTTCGCCGAACGCCTTCGACGGCACGTTGATGCCGGTGTAAAGCTCGTATCCGGCCGCGCGCCACGCCGCCGCGCCGCCGTCGAGGATGCCGACATCCGTGTAACCGAGCGCCGCGAGCGTCGCCGCGGCGTCTCCCGCCGAACCGTCGCCGCCGCCGTCCATGACGACGACCGGAACCGAGCGCCGCGGCAGCAGCGCCGGCGCCAGCAGTTCCAGCCGCGAGGCTGGCGCGTTGACGGCGAGCAGCGGATGGCCATCGCGCGAGAAGACGCCCTGCTCGCGGACGTCCAGCAGGGCGATTTCGCCACCGTCGGTCAGCCGGTCGTGCAGGGTGGCGGGCGCTACGGCGTGGGGCATGGCGTGTCTCTCCCGGTGGGCGCGAAGCCTAGCATGCCGGCCGCCGATGGCGGTTGCCACGCTGCCGCGTTTGCTGTGAAGTCGCGCCGAAACCGGCCCGCCGCGGCCGCCGCTCGCAAGGGGGAACACCATGTCGTTGATGCGTCGCGAGGAGTATCCGCCGCAGGCGGAGCGCAACGAGCAGTCGGCCGCCTATCAGGTGCAGGCCGACGCGATGGCGAAGGGCGTCGACGGCGAGGACATCGCCTATGGCCACGACGTCTACCAGCGCATCGCCCTGTTCCGGGCGGCGAAGCCGAATGGCACCATCCTTGCGTTCATGCACGGCGGCCGCTGGTCCTACGGCTACAAGGAGAACGCCGCATTCATGGCGCCGGCGCTCAATGCCGCCGGCATCACGCTGGCCTCGATCGGCCATCGCCTGGCGCCGCGGGGCCGCTTTCCCGACCCGTACAACGACATCGCCGACGGCATCGCCTGGATCGCGCGCCACGCGAAGGAGTTCGGCGGCGATGCCGGCCGCATCTTCGTCTCCGGGCATTCGTCCGGCGGCCACCTCGCCTCGATCATCGCCGTCCGCCACGACTGGCAGGCGCTGCGCGGCCTGCCGGCCGGCGTCGTGCGCGGCGCCCTGCCGATTTCCGGCGTCTACGACATCACCGACGCCGGCTGGGGCAATCGTGACGGCCGCTGCCCGACCCTGCGCGACGACGACGACGGCCGCGCGGCGAGCCCGCTGCACGCGCTGGATGGCTCGGCGCCGCCGCACCTCGTGACGTGGGGCAGCGACGACTATCCGTTCCTCATTCCGCAGGGCAAGGACTACGCGGCGGCGCTGAAGAAGGCGGGCGTCGAGACCGAGACCCTGGAAGTGCTCGGCAAGACGCACTTCTCCATCCATCTCGAAGCCGCCGCGCAGGGCGGCGAGTGGATGAAGCGCGCGATCGCCTTCATGGCGAAGCACTGAGGCACAGGGCGTCCAGGCGCAATTCGGGAGCGGCTGTCTGAGGAGCGCCGTTGTAGCGCCACGACCACCGTTGTTTCCCACGCACCTCACCCTGAGGAGCCCGCGAAGCGGGCGTCTCGATGGGCGAGGGGCGTCGGTCGTGGCCGGCCCACAGCGCCCGCTTCGCTGCCACGGGCCTCGTCCTTCGAGACGCCACCCTGCGGGTGGCTCCTCAGGATGAGGCCCTTGAGTGTGGGCGAATGCTCGCAGCGCAGGCCGTTGATTTTCCTCCCTTCATTCCGGTCAGGCCTTTCGCGGAGGGAGAGCAGGTCCAGCGTGAAACGCGTCTACGCGATGTCGAGCACGACGTTGCCCGTGACCTTGCCGGACTGCACGGCGTCGTGCGCTTCGGCGATGCGGTCGAGCGGGAAGCGCTGCGCGACGCTGGTCTTGAGCTTGCCCGCCGCCGCCAGCGCGTTGACCTCCGCCATGCCCTTCAGGCGCACGTCGGCCGCAAGGTCGTAGACGATGAAGAAGTAAATCGTCGGCGCCAGCGGGATAAAGGCGCCGGCCGGGATCGCGGCCATCGGCTCGTCGGTGCCATAGACGGCGATGGTGCCGCCCTGGCGCAGCATTTCGGCGTAGTGCTGGCCGTTGGTGGAGATGTTGAGGTCGACGATGCGGTCGACCCCGGCGCCGCCGCTCAGCGCCCTGACGCGCTCGCCGACCTTCTCCGTGCGGTAGTCGACCGTGGCGTCGGCACCGGCCTCGCGCGCGATCGCCGCCTTGGCGGGCGAGCTGACGGTGGCGATCACCTTCGCCGCGCCGAGCGCCCGCGCGATCTGGATGGCGTGGTGGCCGACCGCGCCGGCACCGCCCGTCACCAGCACCGACTGGCCGGCGACGCCGCCGCCGATGGTGAGAGCGCGCCACGCCGTCAGCGCCGGAATGCCGAAGCAGGCCGCGTCGGCCGGGTCAACGCCGGACGGCAGCGGGGCGACGAACCCGGCATTGATGGCGATGTGCTGCGCCGCCGTACCGTGCGGGCGCTTCCACTGGCCGTTGAGGACCCACACCTTTTCGCCGACGCGTGCCGCATCGACGCCTGCGCCGACCTTGTCGATGGTGCCGGCGCCGTCGCTGTGCGGGATGATGAGCGGGAAGGGCATGCCGGCGCCGCGTCCACGCAGCCGGGCCTTCCAGTCCGACGGATTGACGCCCGATACCGCGAGGCGCACACGCACTTCGCCAGGGCCGGGTTCCGGCGTCGGCTGTTCGCCGACCTGCAGGACGCTGGAGGGACCGAGGCTGGTGTACCAGGCGGCTTTCATCGCTGTGCTCCCGCTTCGCGTGGGGTCGGGTTCGACGGGCTGGCATGGAGGCGACTTGCGGGGGCGCCGTCAAGCCCGTACACAACCCGTCGCTGCCCACGCCGGAGTCCCATGAGCGTATTCGTCATCGGCCGCCTCTACGGCTGGCCCGACTTTGCCGAGGACGGGCAGGACGTCTGGGTCGTCCATGCCGGCGATCCGTCCTTCTTCATGCGCGTCGTCCACCGGCCCGAGTCCGCCCTGCCGCGCGGCGATCTCGCCGGGCTGTTCTTCCCGCTCGAGGGCGACACGCGCTGGGCACTCGCCAACCTCGTCTTCTTCGAGCCGCAGACGGTGCAGACGCGCACCATCGCGCAGCTCGTCGCCGGCGCCATCGCCGCCATCCACGATCCAGACGTCGTCAACGCGCTGGCTCTCGACCGCCGCCCGTTCGATCCGGCGCGCGAGGAGGTGCGGGGCGAGGACGTGCCCTCGGGCTTCGTCGCCGGGGTGCTCTACGACAGCGACCGGCGGGCGCTGTCGGACACGCCGTTCCTCGTCCATATCGGCCTGCCACCCTTCGCCACCATGGTCGCCGACGTGTCGCGCGACGAACTGGACGAGGAGGACATCGTCGCCACCATCGAGGCCGACATCGTGCTGGCCCAGCCGGTGTGGCTGTCGAGCCTCGGCTGCGACCGCTTCGAACTGGCCGATATCGCGGGCGTCGGCGCCGAATTGTGGCGCGAACTGGTGCGCGACGACATGCCCGATCTGCTGGCGAGCTAGCCGCCGCCGCGGCCGGAGACGAGGGACAGGTTGGGCGGCAGCAGACGGTCGGCGAAGGGGTCGTCCGGCATCGCACGGGCGAGCTTGGTGATGCCGTCGTTCCACCATGTCCGCTGTTCGCGTACGTCGTCGTAGTCGAACTGAGCCTCGCGCCAGCGCCGGTCGGATATCGAGAAGGTCGCGACATCGATCGGGAAGCCGACGTCGACGGCGCTCGCCCGTGTGGAATCGAACGACAGGTAGGCCAGCTTGAGCGCCGTGCGCAGGTCGGTGTCGTGGCGCAGCGCGCGGTCCAGCACCGGCTTGCCGTACGGCACCGAGCCGATGGTGAGGTAGCAGGAGCGCTCGTCGACCTCGATCCAGTTGCCCTCGGGATAGACGAGGTAGGCGTGCGGCCGGTTGTCCTCGGCGAGCATGCCGCCGACCAGCGCATGGAGATTGAAGTCCAGTTCCGAGGCCGCGAGAGCCGGCTTGTCCTGCTCGGCGACGTGGCGGAGGTGCTTGGCGAAGGCCTCGACCGTATCGAACATGGTCGGAAACACACCGCCCGGCAGGCGGGCCAGCTCGCGATCGAGGAAGGTGACCGTCTTGTCGCGCAGGGAGCGCAGGCCCGAGGCGGCGACGAAGAATCGGTGCTCGCTGCTGCCGTGCAGGGTGAGCTTGCGCGCCGTTCCGAGCTGGTTGCCGCTGGTCACGCGACCGTCGGCCAGCGCGATCAGCCCGTCATCGATCCGGATCGCCACGCAATACGTCACCACGCACCTCCCGGGGCCAGATCGAAAGTCTCACACGCGACTCAAACGGCGTGCAAGCGACGGGCCAGCCGGGCTGTCGGTTTGTTAGGCGAGTGCTTTCGCGAGCCAGCGCGCCGTGCGCAGCAACTTCGCGTCCTCGCCGCGCCGGCCGACGAGCTGCACGCCGAGCGGCATGCCTGCCGGCCCCTTGAGCAGCGGCAGCGAGATCGCCGGCACGCCGAGCAGGGTCCACAGGGTGCAGAACGCCGGACTGCCGGTGGCGGCGAGGCCTCGAGGTGCCTCGCCGGTCGCGGCCGGGGTGAGCATGACATCGCAGTCATCGAACAGCGCATCGAGGGTCGCGGCGAGCGTGGTGACCTCGGCACGGGCGGCGAGATAGGTCGGGGCGGGCGTCGTATGGCCACGGGCGATCAGCGTCCGCAGCGGCTCGCTGAGAAGATCGCGCGATGTGGCGTATTCGCGTGCGAGGTAGTGGGCGATCTCGACATCGGCCACGGTACGATGCAGGTCCAGCCCGACGTCGAAGGCGGGGGGCAGCACGACTTCCGCGATGCCCAGCCCGGCGGCGAGCCCCTCGAACGCCGTCCGCGTCGTCGCCTCCGCCTGGTCCCAGACCGCCGTCCGCACGAAGGCGATGCGCGGCTTGTGCGGCGGCTCGCCGAGCGCGGTCGCCAGCAGAGGCGGGCGGGCGGACGGGCGCGTGTCCGGGTCGCCGGCGTCGTCGCCGGCCAGCACCTCGGCGAGCAGCGCCGCATCCTCGACCGAGCGGGCGAACACGCCGACATGGTCGAGCGCGCGCGACAGCATCAGCGTGCCGGTCCGCGCGATCAGGCCGTGCGACGGCTTGAAACCGACGACACCGCAATAGGAGGCGGGGCGGATGACCGAGCCGTTGGTCTGCGTGCCCAGCGCGCCAGGCACCATGCCGGCGCCGACGGCGGCGGCCGATCCCGACGACGAGCCGCCGGGCGTCCGTGCCGGGTCGTGCGGGTTGCGCGTCTTGCCCGGGCGGTACCAGGCGAACTCGGTCGTCACCGACTTCCCGACGATGACAGCGCCGGCCGCGCGCAACCGGCCAACGGGCCAGGCATCGCGCCGGGGACGGTGGCCGGCGTGGATCGGCGAGCCGTACTCCGTCGGCATGTCGGCCGTGTCGAACACGTCCTTGATGGCCAGCGGCACGCCATGGAGCGGACCGGTCGGCCGGCCGTCGCGGCGGGCCCGGTCGGCGTCGGCGGCCTGCCGGCGGACATGCTCCGGATCGAGGAAGGCCCAGGCCTGAACCGCCTCGTCCGTCGCGGCGATCCGTGCGAGGCAGGCCTCGGCGACCTCGGCGGCGCTCGTCGTGCCGGCGACGATGGCGTCGGCGGTGGTACGGAGACCGGGGGCGGCAGCGCTCATCGGCGGTTCCTCAGGCGGCGGCACGGGCGTGTTTAGCCCGGACCCACCGCCCGCGCCACAGACCTTCGGCTTTGGCGGGGCTTGTTCTTTCCGCAAGAGCGAAGTCAGTTTTGTTGCACTGCACAAATTTTCGTTGACAACGCCAACGGTCGCGCCGATATAGGGGGTCATGTTGCAGTGCAGCATCGGCTCAGCGCCCCGTGGGCCGATCGCCGTTGAAACGTACCCCGTACGACCCCGAATCCAGGAGCCCCGTCCATGACCACAACCGCGAAGAAGACCGCCATGCCGAAATCCCCCGTCGAGCACGTCGAGGCCGTTGCCCAGGCCCAGAAGGAAACCGTCGAGGCCGCCGTGAAGGCCGGCGCCGAGGCGATGACGCGCGGCTACGAGCGCGCCGTCGAGATGACCCGCGAGCAGGTCGACAAGGCCAGCACCTTCGCCTTCAAGGGCTACGACGATCTCGCCTCCTTCAACCGCGAGAACCTCGATGCCGTCGTCGAGACCTCGAACATCGTCGCCAAGGGCGTCGAGGATCTCGGCAAGGAAGTCACCACCTTCACCCAGTCGGCCTTCGAGACCGGCCTCGCCACGACCAAGAAGATGTTCGCGGTGAAGAACTTCCAGGAGTTCGTGGACCTGCAGAATGCCTGGGCCAAGCAGACCCTCGACGGCTTCCTCGGCGAGAGCGCCAAGCTGCACGAGATGTCGCTGAAGCTGGCGACCAGCGCCGCGGCGCCGATGAACCTGCGCGTCGGCAAGGCCATCGAGCGCATGAGCAAGCCGCTCGCCGCCTGATACGCACCGGCATAGCCCGGATGCCAGCCGGCCCGGCGCGGTTCCCGCGCCGGGCCGTTTTGCTTTCCGGCCGGCCGATTGCGGGGGTGGGGGCTTTGCGCGCCCGAACCGCATCCCATATCATAATCCCCGGTTCACTGCGGCACACGAGTCCCCGTCCCCGATGACCATGGTCCAGCCAGCCACCGAGCGGCGCGCCGAGCCGGCGTGGCGCTGGCGTATGGCCGGGGAGGGCGACGACGACGGCGGCGACAACGAGGGTCCGCCCCGCCGCGGCAACAACCAGACCGGCGTCATCACGCGCACCAGGACGCGCACGAAAAAGCCGTCCATGTACAAGGTGCTGATGCTGAACGACGACTACACACCGATGGAGTTCGTCGTCCACGTCCTCGAACGCTTCTTCGGCAAGGCGCACGAGGAAGCCGTCCGCATCATGCTGCACGTCCATCAGCGCGGCGTCGGCGTGTGCGGTGTCTTTACCTACGAAGTGGCGGAAACGAAGGTCACGCAGGTGATCGACTTCGCCCGCCGTCATCAGCATCCCCTCCAGTGCACGCTGGAGAAGGATTGACCTGACCCGGGCGCCCGCAACGGGCGCAGGGGTCGCCCCGGCCAGGGTGAGCCAGCATGTTGTCGCGCAATCTCGAGCAGTCGTTGCACCGGGCCCTCGGCCATGCCAACGAGCGCCGGCACGAATACGCGACGCTTGAGCACCTGTTGCTGGCGCTGACGGAGGACCAGGACGCGATCGCCGTCCTGCGCGCCTGCGGCGTCGACATCGACCGCCTGCGCCGTGATCTCACCGACTACGTCGACGAGGAGCTTTCGGGCCTCATCACCAGCCGGCTGGAAGAGGCCAAGCCGACCGCCGGATTTCAGCGCGTCCTGCAGCGGGCTGCCATCCACGTCCAGTCGTCGGGGCGCGAGGAGGTGACCGGTGCCAACGTGCTCGTCGCCATGTTCTCGGAGCGCGAGAGCCACGCCGTCTACTACCTGCAGCAGCAGGACATGACGCGTCTCGACGCGGTGAACTACATCAGTCACGGCATCGCCAAAGTGCCCGGCCAGGAAGCGCGTCCGGCCGTCTCGGGGGCAGACGAGGACGCGCAGGCGGAGAACGTCGTGAAGAAGGGCCAGGAGGCGCTTGCCGCCTATTGCGTGAACCTGAACGAGAAGGCGAAGCAGGGCCGCATCGACCCGCTGATCGGCCGCGAGGCCGAGGTCGAGCGCACCATCCAGATCCTTGCCCGCCGGCAGAAGAACAACCCGCTCTATGTCGGCGATCCCGGCGTCGGCAAGACCGCCATCGCTGAGGGGCTGGCGAAGAAGATCGTCGAGGGCGATGTCCCCGAGGTGCTCGCCGACGCCACCATCTTCGCCCTCGACATGGGCTCGCTGCTCGCCGGCACGCGCTACCGCGGTGACTTCGAGGAGCGCCTCAAGGCCGTGATGTCGGAACTCGAGGCGACCGAGGGCGCGGTCCTCTTCATCGACGAGATCCACACCGTCATCGGCGCCGGCGCCACTTCGGGCGGCGCGATGGACGCCTCGAACCTGCTCAAGCCGGCGCTGGCCAGCGGCCGTATACGCTGCATCGGCTCGACCACCTACAAGGAATACCGCAACTACTTCGAGAAGGACCGCGCGCTGGTCCGCCGCTTCCAGAAGATCGACGTCAACGAGCCGACGGTCGAGGACACGATCAAGATCCTGCGCGGCCTCAAGCCTTACTACGAACGTCACCACAAGGTGCGCTACACCGAGCAGGCCGTGCGTACGGCCGTCGAGCTGTCGGCGCGGTACATCAACGACCGCAAGCTGCCGGACTCGGCGATCGACGTGATCGACGAGGTCGGCGCGGCGCAGATGCTGCTGCCGCCGCATCGCCGCAAGAAGACCGTCAGCGTGCGCGACGTCGAGGCGGTGGTGGCGAAGATCGCGCGCATCCCCCCCAAGTCTGTCTCGCGCGACGACAAGAAGGCGCTGGAGACGCTGGAGCGCGACCTCAAGAGCATGGTCTACGGCCAGGACAAGGCGCTCGACGCGCTGGCCTCGGCGATCAAGCTCGCCCGCGCCGGCCTGCGCGAGCCGGAGAAGCCGATCGGCTCCTACCTGTTCTCGGGTCCGACCGGCGTCGGCAAGACCGAGGCGGCGCGGCAGCTTGCCCGCACGCTCGGCATCGAGCTGACGCGCTTCGACATGTCCGAATACATGGAGCGCCACTCCGTCTCGCGTCTCATCGGCGCACCGCCAGGCTATGTCGGCTTCGACCAGGGCGGCCTGCTGACCGACGCCGTCGACCAGCATCCGCACTGCGTCCTGCTGCTCGACGAGATCGAGAAGGCGCATCCCGACCTGTTCAACATCCTGCTGCAGGTGATGGATCACGGGAAGCTGACCGACCACAACGGCAAGAACGTCGACTTCCGCAACGTCATCCTGATCATGACGACCAACGCCGGCGCCGCCGACCTGGCGAAGCCGGCGATCGGCTTCGGCTCGGGCGTGCGCGAGGGCGACGACCAGGAAGCGATTAACCGGATGTTCTCGCCGGAGTTCCGCAACCGGCTCGACGCGGTCATCGGCTTCACGAACCTGACGCCGGCCGTCATGGGCCGCGTGGTCGACAAGTTCATCATGCAGCTTGAGGCCCAGCTCGGCGACCGCAACGTCACCATCGAGCTCGACGAGGCCGCGCGCACCTGGCTTGCCGAGAAGGGCTACGATCCCAGCTTCGGCGCCCGTCCGCTGGCCCGCGTCATCCAGGACAACGTCAAGAAGCCGCTGGCCGAAGAACTGCTGTTCGGCAAGCTGTCGAAGGGCGGTTCGGTGAAGGTCAGCGTCGCCGACGACAAGCTCGTCTTCGACCTCAAGGAGGAGACGCCGGCCCCGGCCGGCCCCG
This sequence comes from Alphaproteobacteria bacterium, assembly GCA_050246875.1. Lineage (GTDB taxonomy): Bacteria > Pseudomonadota > Alphaproteobacteria > UBA6615 > UBA6615 > SHWB01. The sequence continues at coordinate 20,145 of JBFWVF010000009.1, forward strand.
CCCGCGAGGAAGAGGGCGAGGACGAGCGCGAACCGGAACTGGTCGGCAAGTAGGGAAAGCCGGCGTCAGCGCACCTGGTGCTGCGCCGCCGCTTCCCAGGGGTCGAGCAGCGTCGCACCCGCGTGCTCCACGCCACGGATGTTGCGCGTGACAAGGACAAGCTGATGCTCGATGGCCGTCGCCGCGAGCAACGTATCGATGACCGGCGGCGACTGCCGCGTCAGGCGCTTGACCGCGCCGCTGATGTGCCCCCAGCGATGCACGATGGCGTCGGACACCGGCAGGACGCGCCCGCGAAAGCGTGCGGCGAGGGCGGCAAGTGCGGCCTCGTAACGCAGCACAGCGGGGCTGGCCGGATCGAGATGGGCGATGCCCTTTTCGTACTCGGCAAGCGTCAGGACACTGATGAAGAGCCGGCCCTCCGGCACGGCGCGGGCCCATGCGACGACATTGCGCGCGGGCGTCGCGCGGCCGAGTTCGCTGACGACATTGGTGTCGAGCAGCCAGCCGTTCACAGTTCGATGTCGCGGCCGCGGTCGGGTTCGCGCTCGATGTCGAGGTCGGCGAGGGCCAGCCCCTGCAGGAAATCCACGAGGTCGGCGCGGTCGTGCTGTTCGATGCTCATGGCCGAATACTCCTCCGCCGCGACGATCACCACCGCCTGCTGGCCGCGCACCGTGACCAGTTGCGGCCCCGCCTCGCGCGCCCGGCGGACGACTTCGCTGAACTGCGCCTTGGCATCCTCGAGCTTCCAGGCCGGCAGGGCGTCGTTGCCCCCGTTCGCCCTGACGTCAGGATCGAACGTCGCGCGGACTTCGCCTACTCCCGGACGCTGCGCCATGATGCACTCCTGACCATCTGACCAGAATATAATCCGGGCAGGTTCGCGGTGCAACAAGATAGTCAGCAGGTCAGCTCGCTCCGTCTTCCTTGCGGAACGGCGAATACTCCTCCTCGATCAGCGCCATCTCGGCCTCGACTTCGCGGCGCTCGGCCTCGCAGAAGCGGGCGACGGCGGCACGGAAGCCGCGATCCGGGATGTAATGCGCGCTGTAGGTCTCGACCGGCATGTAGCCGCGCTGGATCTTGTGCGGCCCCTGCGTGCCGGCCTCGACGCGCTGCAGGCCGTGGGCGATGGCGTAGTCGATGGCCTGGTAGTAGCAGCATTCGAAGTGGAGGAACGGCACGTCCTCGGCACAGCCCCAGTTGCGGCCGAACAGCGCCGTCGGCCCCTTCAGGTTCAGCGCCCCGGCGATCGGCCGTTCGCCGCGGAAGGCCATGACCAGCACGACGCTGTCGCCCATGCGATGTTGCAGGAGGTCGAAGCACTGCCGGGTGAGATAGGGGTGGCCCCACTTGCGGTCGTATGTGTCCTGGTAGAAGCGATAGAAGGCGTCCCAGTGGCGCGGCGCGATGTCGGTGCCGGACAGTGCGCGCACCTCGATGCCGGCGTCGGCGATGGCCTTGCGTTCCTTGCGGATATTCTTCCGCTTGCGGCTCGACAGCGCGGCAAGGAAATCGTCGAAGTCCCGGTAGCCGGCATTGGCCCAGTGGAACTGCCGCCCGACGCGCTGGATCCAGCCGGCCGCGCCGAGTGCCTCCCAGTCCGCCTTGTCGGGAAAGGTGACGTGGACGGAGGAGACGTCGAGACGTTCGGCCAGCGTTTCCAGGGTCGACGCCAGCGCGCGCCGCAGGGCCGCAGCGTCCGCGCCACCGCCGACCAGCAGCCGCGGGCCGGGAACGGGCGAGAACGGCACGGCGACCTGGAGCTTGGGGTAGTAGGTGCCGCCGGCGCGTTCCCAGGCATGGGCCCAGCCGTGATCGAAGACGTACTCACCCTGGCTGTGGCTCTTCAGATAGAGCGGGCAGGCGGCGGCGAGGCGACCCTTGGCGTCCTCGATCACCAGATGCCGCGGTATCCATCCGGCCCGCGGGCCGGCCGAGCCGCTTTCTTCCAGACAGTGAAGAAATGTGTGAGAAACGAACGGATTATCGCCGTCCGTTAAGGCATCCCACGAAGCGGCCGGCACATCGGCGATCCGTTCGACCGTGCGGGCGACGAGGCTGTCCTGGCCATCGGGCAAGTGCGGCATCCGGGCAACGGTACGCGACCATCCAACCCTAAGCTCCCCGGCGCGCCGGGGAAAGGCCGGTCAGGCAATCAGCCGGTGTCGCGGCAGGCGGACGACCACCGTGGTGCCGACCCCGGTCGCGCTGTCGATGCTGACCGTGCCGCCATGCGCCTCGACGTGGCGGCGCACCAGCGTCAGTCCGAGGCCGGCGCCGCCCTCGGCGGCGAGCTGGGTGTCGCGCGTGCGATAGAACGGCTCGAAGACGTAGTCGATCTCCTCGATCGGAATGCCCTTGCCGGTGTCCTCGACGATCAGTTCGATGTCGCCGTCACCGGCCAGTTGGGCGGCGACCGTGATGGTGCCGCCGTCCGGTGTGAACTTGACCGCGTTGGACAGCAGCTGCAGGGCGATCTGCCTCAGGGTGCGCGGGTCGCCGTTCAGCGGCGGCAACGCATCGAGCCCGCATTCGACGATGCGCAGTCCCTTGGCGAGGGCGGCGCCGTCGAGCATGCGGCGGGCATCGGCGACCGCATCGGCCAGCGACACGGCCTCGGTGGCGACCGGTGAGCCCGAGGCACCGGCCGGCGACAGGTCCAGCAGGTTGTCGATCAACCGCAGCAGATGGGCCCCGGAGGCGCGGATGTCGCGTACGTATTCCGCCTGCTTGTCGCTGAGGGTGCCGGCTACGCCGCCCTCGAGCATCTGTGCGAAGCCGATCACGGCATTGAGGGGCGTCCGCAATTCGTGGGAGAGGTTGGAGAGAAAGTCGGTCTTGGCCTGATCGGCGACGCGGGCCTGTGCCTCGGCCCGGAGCATGGCGATTTCAGCTTCCTTGCGCGTGGTGATGTCGACCTGCATCACCACGCCACCGCCACTGTCGCCATCGACACTCATCGGCGACACCACAAGACGGTACCAGCGTTGCCCGTCGGGCCCCTGGACCGGGTATTCCATCTCGTAGCTGTCGACCTGGCCTGCGAGTATGGCGTCGAGCAGGATGGCCTGCCGGCCGGGGGCTGCGGCATCGTCCAGCGTTGCGATCAGGGTTTCGTCGATGAGGCCGGGCAGGAAGCGCGGGCCGAGGCCATCGCGCGCGGTCAGCCGGTGCCACGCCTCGTTCGCGGCGATGATCTGGCCGCGGCCGTCGAGGACGGCGACATTGGCGGGGATTGCGTGCAGCGCGGGTGCCGCGCGGCTGTCGGCCCGGCTGCGAATGTCGGGCGATCCGCCCGCCGCCCGCCGCTCGGCCGCGGGACGTGGCGTTTCACCGGTTGCGCCGACGCTCTCCGGCAGTACGCGCGGGCGGTTTGTTGATTCGCTTGGCGCCATACCCCACCCTTCGAAGCGACGGGGTCGCTTCCCTCACATGCCGATGGCCCCCGCGGCATCTGAAACACGACATCATGCTAACTGGACTGGCATCGTGATGCCAGAGAAAATTCAATGAATTCCGTAACTTACATCGTTAACAAGTGTATCGGTCGGACCCTCGCGCCGGGCCGAAGTGTTTCATTGCTCCACCGGACGAGCCGCATCTCCCGGTCGTGGTCGCGGGCGCAAAATCCGCAACTGGTGAATTCATGGCGACGATTCGCGGCGCGGCACGGCTCGCAACCGGACGGGCGTTGAATCAGGTGTTGCGCTGGGCCGGCCGCGACGCCGGCGCGCGAAATCAGCGGACTTCGAAAATCGCCTCGACCTCGCAGGCGACGCCGGCGGGAAGGGAGGCCATGCCGACCGCCGCGCGGGCATGCCGGCCGGCGTCCCCCAGCACCTCGGCAAAGAGGTCGGAGGCGCCGTTGACCACCTTCGGGTGGTCGCGGAATTCCGGCGTGGCGGCCACGAAGCCCGTCACCTTCACGCAGCGCACGATGCGGTCGAGGTCGCCGTCGAGCGCCGCGCTCGCCTGCGCCAGCAGCGACAGGCCGCAGGTCCGGGCCGCCCGGGCGCCGTCCTCGACGCTCAGTTCGGCCCCGAGGCGGCCGATCGGTCCCGGCTTGCCGTCGACCATCGAGATCTGTCCGGAAACGAACAGCAGGTTTCCGGTCCGTACGGTCGGCACGTAGTTGCCGGCCGGCGGATTAGCGGCGGGCAGGGTGATACCGAGTTCCCGCAGGCGTGCAGCGACCTTTCCGGCCATGACGATCTCCTCATGCGATGTGGCGGAGACGATAGCGACCGGCGCGCCGCCCCGGAACCGAAGTCTGCATCGGATCGGAAAAACCGGGGCGTGGCTGCCTGCACACGCCCCGTAGGTCAGGGAGGAGAGTGACCACCCGGGAGCAACCCCAACCTACGAACGCAACACTCCCGGGCTACCGTCCCGGCACGACAGCCATCGCGGCGCGCACCGGAACCTCGTTGCCCGACGCCCGTGGCGCCGGGTCGTCACGTCGCCCCGCCTCAACTGCAGCCGCTGGTCGTGCCGCAGGTATCGCATTTGAGGCAGGTGCCGTTGCGCACGAGGGTGAAGTTGCCGCAATCGGTGCAGGCATCGCCCTCGTAACCCTTGATCCGTGCTGCGCGGATGCGCGCCGCCCGCACTTCGCGGGCGTCGTCGCCGTTCACGGCCGTCGCGACGTAGGTGGCGTGAACGTGCGCGTCTATGGCCAGCGCGCCGTCGGTCGCCGGGGTCTCCACGGCGCGGGCCATCGGCTGGCCCGCAACCTCGGCCGGTACGGCGCGCGCCATGCCGCCCTGGATGACGGTCAGGTCGCCGCGCACGAAGCCGGCGCTGACCACCCGCGACGGGGCCGGCTGGCGTGGCGCCGGCGGCAGGCCGTCGTCGTCGACGCCGCGCCCGACGCTGTCGGGGCGCAGATCCTCCGGCTGGACATGCGCGAGGTCGTGACGGGCGAGGTAGCTCACCGCCAGCTCGCGGAAGATGTAGTCGAGCACGGAACTTGCCATCTTGATCGCATCGTTGCCCTCGACGGGACCGGACGGATCGAAGCGGGTGAAGGTGAAGGCGTCGACGAACTCGTCGAGCGGCACGCCGTACTGCAGGCCGATCGACACGGCGATCGCGAAGTTGTTCATCAGCGAGCGGAAGGCGGCGCCTTCCTTGTGCATGTCGATGAAGACCTCGCCGAGCGTGCCGTCCTCGTACTCGCCCGTCCGCAGATAGACCTTGTGGCCGCCGACGATGGCCTTCTGGGTGTAGCCCTTGCGCCGGCCCGGCAGGCGCTTGCGGTCGCCCGCGTCGCGCTCGACGACACGCTCGATGACCCGTTCGACGACTCGCTCGGCCAGCATGGTCGCGCGCGCCGCCGCGGGCGCCTCGACGATGGCCTCGGCAACGTCCGCCGCCTCGTCGGGATCGTCGGCAAGAAGCTGCGCCTGCAACGGCTGCGACAGCTTGGAGCCGTCGCGATAGAGCGCGTTGGCCTTGAGGCCGAGGCGCCACGACAGCAGATAGGCCTCGCGGCAGTCCTCGACCGTCGCGACGTTCGGCATGTTGATGGTCTTGGAGATGGCCCCGGAGATGAAGGGCTGGGCCGCCGCCATCATGCGGATGTGGCTATCGACCGACAGGAAGCGCTTGCCGATGCGCCCGCACGGGCTGGCGCAGTCGAACACCGGCAGGTGCTCGGCCTTCAGATGCGGCGCGCCTTCGACGGTCATCGTGCCGCAGATGTGCAGGTTGGCGCGTTCGATCTCGGCCGCGGTGAAGCCGATCGCCTCCAGCAGGTCGAAGGCGGGATCGTCGAGGTCGCCGGCATCGAGGCCGAGCGTGCCGGTGCAGAAGGCCTCGCCGAGCGACCACTTGTTGAAGGCGAAGCGGATGTCGAAGGCGCTGGCGAGGCCGCTCTCGACGGCCGCGATCTCCTTGTCGCCGAAGCCGCGCGCGCGCAGGCTGTCGGCGTTGATGGCGGGCGCGCCCGCCAGCGTGCCGTGACCCACGGCATACTGGCCGATCGCCTCGATCGCCGCCTTGTCGTAGCCGAGCGTGGCGAGAGCGGTCGGCACCATGCGGTTGATGATCTTGAAGTAGCCGCCGCCGGCCAGCTTCTTGAACTTGACCAGGGCGAAGTCCGGCTCGATGCCGGTCGTGTCGCAATCCATGACGAGGCCGATGGTGCCGGTCGGCGCCACGACGCTGGCCTGGGCATTGCGGTAGCCATGCGCCTCGCCGAGGGCGAGGGCACGGTCCCACGCTTCGGCCGCTGCGCCGGCGAGGCGCGGGTCGGGGCAGTTTGCGCGGTCGAGCGGCACCGGCGGAATAGGCAGCGCCTCGTAGCCGCTGGCCTCGCCATGCGCGGCGCGGCGGTGGTTGCGGATGACACGCAGCATTGCCGCCGCGTTCTTCGCGTAGCCCGGGAAGGCGCCGAGTTCGCGCGCCATCTCCGCCGACGTGGCGTACGACTCGCCGGTCATCAGCGCCGTGATCGCGGCGATGTAGGCGCGGCCGGCGTCGCTGTCGTAGGGCAGGCCCGAGGCCATCAGCAGGCCGCCGACATTGGCGTAGCCGAGGCCCAGCGTGCGGAACTCGTAGCTGCGGCGCGCGATCTCCTTCGAGGGGAACTGCGCCATCAGCACAGAAATCTCGAGCGCCACCGTCCACAGCCGCACCGCATGGGCGTAACCGTCGACGTCGAAGGTTCCGTCGGCACGGCGGAAGCCGAGCAGGTTCAGCGAAGCGAGATTGCAGGCCGTGTCGTCGAGGAACATGTACTCCGAGCACGGATTGGACGCGTTGATGCGCCCCGAGTCCGGGCAGGTGTGCCAGGCGTTGATGGTGGTGTCGTACTGCACGCCCGGATCGGCCGAGGCCCATGCCGCGTAGGAGACCTTGTCCCACAGGACGGCGGCGTTGACCTGCTTGTGCGGCTTGCCGTCGGTTCGGCGCACCAGCGTCCACGCGCCGCCAGCCTCGACGGCGCGCAGGAAGTCGTCCGTCACGCGCACCGAATTGTTGGAATTCTGTCCCGAGACGGTCAGGTAGGCCTCGGAATCCCAGTCGGTGTCGTAGACCGGGAACTCGACCGCGGTGTGACCCTGGCGGGCGAGCTGGATGGTCCGCTGGATGTAGTTCTCGGGCACCTGGTGGGCGCGGGCCGCGCGGATGGCGCGGCGCAGCGCGGCGTTGCTGCGCGGATCGCAGGCATCCTCGCCGGCGGCTTCGGCCGTGTCGTGGCAGGCGGCCATGACGGCGCCGAGGAACTGCCGGCAGATGCGCGAGCCGGTGACGATGGAGGCGACCTTCTGCTCCTCGCGCACCTTCCAGTCGATGTAGGCCTCGATGTCGGGATGGTCGATGTCGACCGTCACCATCTTGGCGGCGCGGCGCGTCGTACCGCCCGACTTGATGGCCCCCGCGGCGCGGTCGCCGATCTTGAGGAAGCTCATCAGGCCGGACGACTTGCCGCCGCCGGACAGGCGCTCGCCCTCGCCGCGCAGCTTCGAGAAGTTGGAGCCGGTGCCGGAGCCGTACTTGAACAGCCGCGCCTCGCGCACCCACAGGTCCATGATGCCGCCGTCGTTGACGAGATCGTCGGCGACGGCCTGGATGAAGCAGGCATGCGGTTGCGGATGCTCGTAGGCGCTCTTCGAGCGGGTCAGCTTGCCGGTGCGGAAGTCGACGTAGTGGTGGCCCTGGCCCGGGCCGTCGATGCCGTAGGCCCAGTGCAGGCCGGTGTTGAACCACTGCGGGCTGTTGGGCGCGCCGAGCTGCGTCGCGAGCATGTAGCGCATCTCGTCGTACCAGGCCTCGGCGTCGGCCTCGCTGTCGAAGTAGCCGCCCTTCCAGCCCCAGTAGGCCCAGGTGCCGGCCAGCCGGTCGAAGACCTGGCGGGCATCCGTCTCGCCGACCTCGCGCCGTTCGGCGGGCAGGGTCGCCAGGGCCTCGGCATCGGGTTCGTGCCGCCACAGGAAGGCCGGCACGTCGGGCTCCTCGACCGCCCTGAGAGCAGCCGGGACGCCGGCCTTGCGGAAATACTTCTGGGCCAGGACGTCGGCCGCGACCTGGCTCCATGTCTCGGGGACATGCAGGTCGGCGGCCTTGAAGACCACCGAGCCGTCCGGATTGCGGATCTCGCTGGCCGTGCTCCGGAAAGCGATTCGGGAATACGGGCCCTCGCCCGCGACGGTGTACCGGCGCTCGATCCGCATCTCTCAACTCCCCCTTGGCAGCCCCCTCGCCGGGGCCCCCGAGTCGCGGTGACACGATCCCGTTCGGTTCGCGGTTTACACCGCGTCCGTTCGCGACCGCGCCGAGTCGCGCAAATGAATCAACTACTTATGTTCTCGCCGCACCATATGTCGGCAAAGACGAACGGTATGCCACCAGATGTGGTCGGCGCAACAGCATTTTGGGGTTGCGATTCAGCGACACACAACGTTCGGGGACCGACCTCAGATGCCGCATGAAGTTGAAGGACTCGCCGCCAAGATGCTGAAAGCACAGGGATCGGACGGTATGGGGCGTCTCCGCGATAGCCGGTGGCATGCTGGATTCCGCGGTCGCCCGATGCCATAGTCCGGCGCACTTCGCGGGCCCGTCCGGCCCGGGCGATTCGGCGGGAATCGAGGCAGATGGCGACGTTCGGAACCTGGCTCAAGACGTGGCTGACCGGCGAACTGGTCGGCTCCGATGCCGCCGGAAACCGCTATTACCGGGGCAAGGGCCGGCGCGGCTATGCCCGCGAGCGCCGCTGGGTGGTCTACAACGGCGAGGACGAGGCGAGTCGGGTGCCGGCCGAGTGGCATGCCTGGCTGCACTACACGACCGACGCGCCGCTCGACGCCAGCCGGCGGATGCCGTGGCAGAAGGACCACCAGCCCAACATGACGGGCACGCCGCTCGCCTGGCGGCCGCCCGGCAGCGTGTTGCGCGGCGGTCAGCGCCGCCGCGGCACCGGCGACTACGAGCCCTGGACGCCGGGCTGACCGGCCTGTCCGGCCCGCGCGCAGGCAAGGGGAGACCGGCCGCATGACGCCGGCACGGCAGGAAACCGTTCGAATCGTCGTGGGCGCGGCCGTCGTGGCCGTGCTGGTGGGGTTTCTCGCCGTCGTCTTCACCCGCCCGCAGTTCGCCGACGAGCGCAATCGCTACACCGCCCGCTTCGGCCGCGTCGACGGGCTGGCGGTCGGGGCGCCGGTGCTCGCGGCCGGCATCCCGGTCGGCACGGTGACCGCCCTTCAGCTCGACGGCAATTTCAGGGCCATCGCCACGATGCGCGTCGATGCCGCCCTCGAACTGGACGCGGATACCTCGGCCGAGGTCGTTAGCGACGGTCTGTTCGGGGCCAAGTTCATCCGCCTCAACGTCGGCGGGGCCGATCGCATCATTCCTTACGACGGCACGATCCGTCATACCGCCGATGCCGTCATCGTCGACGATCTGCTCCAGATCATCGTTGCCCAGGGCCGTGCCCGCCTCGCCGCGCCGGACGGCGAAGGCGACGACGCGGACCGGCAATAGGCGAGGCAGGGAGAGCCGCAATGCGACGCAGCATCGTCGAAACCCTGCTCGGGGGCCTCGTCCTGGCGGTCGCCGCCGTGTTTCTGGTCGTCGCCCTGAACACCGCCGAAGTCGGCTCCGAGCGGGGCGGCTATCCGGTGACGGCGCGCTTCCTGTCGATCGGCGGGCTCGAGGTCGGCAGCGATGTCCGCATCAGCGGCGTCAAGGTCGGCGCCGTCGTCGACCGCCGCCTCGACCTCAAGGCCTACGAGGCGGTCGTGACCCTGTCGTTGGCCCCGGGCGTCGAACTGCCGGCCGACACCGTCGCGATCATCACCAGCGACGGCCTGATCGGCGGCAAGTACCTGCGTCTCGTCCCGGGATCGGCGGCCGAGCGCATCCCGCCGGGCGGTGCCATCGTCAACGTGCGCGACTACAAGGCGCTCGAGGATACGGTGTCGGAAATCATCTTCCTCGCCACCGGCGGCGACAAGTAGCCGCCACGCTGTCGCCACGGTTCGCCGCCACTCCTACGGCCATGCCCATGTCGAATCGCCTCGTCCCGTGTGTCGCCGCGCTCGGTCTTGCCGTCGCGTCGCCTGCCCTCGCCCAGGAAACGCCCGCGGGTTCCCTCGACATTGCCGTCATGCAGGGGCTCGACAAGGTGACGGCGCGCATCTCGACCTTCGAGGTCCGTGTCGGCGAGGAGGTCCGCTTCGGGGCGCTGTCGATCCTGGTGCGCGCCTGCCACAAGCGGCCGCCGACCGAACCGCCGGAAAGCGCGGCCTTCGTGCAGATCGACGATCGTCACGGCGACGCGCCGCCGGTACGCGCGTTCAGCGGCTGGATGTTCGCTTCCAGCCCGGCGCTCTCGGCCCTCGAACACCCGGTCTACGACGTCTGGGTCGTCGACTGCACGAAGGCCTCGAACGCGCCGGCCGGCAGTTCGGGCTGAAAGCGGGCGTCGAGCGCCAGCGCCGCGGCGAGGAGTCGCTTGTAGGTCGCCCGGTCGATCTCGACGACGCCGAAATGGCGCAGGTGGTCGGTGACGAACTGCGTGTCGAGCAGGGAGAAGCCGCCGGCGCGCAGGCGGGCGACGAGATGGCACAGCGCCACCTTGCTGGCGTCGGTAACGCGCGAGAACATGCTTTCGCCGAAGAAGGCGCCGCCGAGCGCAACGCCGTAGAGGCCGCCGGCCAGCTCGCCGTCGAACCAGCACTCGACGGAGTGGGCGAAGCCCATGTCGTGCAGCGCTCCGTACAGGCGTTCGATCTCGGCGTTGATCCAGGTTTCGTGGCGCGTGCCCGAGCGGGCGGCGCAGCCGGCGACGACGGCGCGGAAATCGTGGTCGCAGCGGATCTCGAACGGCGCGCGCCGCAGGGTGCGGCGCAGCTTCGCCGGAATGTGGAAGGTGTCGAGCGGCAGGACGCCGCGATGGTCGGGGTCGATCCAGTAGAGGTCGGGGTCGTGCCGGCTCTCCGCCATCGGGAAGATGCCGCTGGCGTAGGCCCCGAGCAGCAATTGCGGCGTCAGGCCGCTCATCGCCGTTCCCCGCCGCCTCCGACGAAATGCTCGAGCCAGTGGATGTCGTAGCTGCCGTCGACGAATTCCGGCGCAGTGACCAGCCGGCGGTGCAGCGGCAACGTCGTCTCGATGCCGCCGATGACCATCTCGTCGAGGGCGCGGCGCAGGCGCATCAGGCACTCGTTGCGCGTCTGGCCGTGGACCACCAGCTTGGCCACCAGGCTGTCGTAGTAGGGCGGCACGACGTAGCCGGCGTAGAGCGCCGAGTCGACGCGCACGCCGAGGCCGCCGGGCGCATGGTACTCGGTGATGCGGCCGGGGGAGGGCGCGAAGGTCTCGGGATGCTCGGCGCAGATGCGGCACTCGATGGCGTGTCCCTGGCGCCGTACGTCGGCCTGGGTGAAGCCGAGCGGCTGGCCGGCGGCGATGCGCACCATCTCGCGCACGATGTCGATGCCGCAGATCGCCTCGGTGACCGGATGCTCGACCTGCAGGCGGGTGTTCATCTCGATGAAGTGGAAGTTGCCGTCGGCGTAGAGGAACTCCAGCGTTCCCGCGCTGCGGTAGCCGATCTGGCGCAGCGCCGTCGTCGCCACCCGGCCGAGGCGCTCGCGCTGGTCGTCGTTGAGCGCCGGCGACGGCGCCTCCTCCAGCACCTTCTGGTGGCGGCGCTGCAGCGAGCAGTCACGCTCCCACAGATGCACGACGTTGCCGTGGCCGTCGGCGAGGATCTGCAGCTCGATGTGGCGCGGCTTCTCGAGGAAGCGTTCGAGGTAGACGCGCGCGTCGCCGAAGGCCGTCTCGGCCTCGGCGCGCGCGAGCGACACGGCCTGCGCCAGCTCCGACAGGTCGCGCGCGATCTTCATGCCGCGCCCGCCGCCGCCGCCGGCCGCCTTCACCAGCAGCGGAAAGCCGATCTGGCGGGCGACGTCGAGCGCCGCCTCCTCGCCCTCGACCGGGCCGTCGGACCCGGGCACGACCGGGATGCCGGCCGCCGCCACCGCGCGCTTGGCGGCGACCTTGTCGCCCATCAGGCCGATATGGTCGGGCGTCGGGCCGATGAAGACGAAGCCGTGCTCCTCGACCATGCGGGCGAAGCGGGCGTTCTCCGACAGGAAGCCGTAGCCGGGATGGATGGCGTCGGCATTGGTCACCGCCGCCGCCGACAGGATGGCCGGAATGTTGAGGTAGCTCTGCGCGGCCGAGGGCGGGCCGATGCAGACAGATTCGTCGGCCAGCCGCACATGCATGGCGTCGGCGTCGGCGGTGGAGTGGACGGCCACTGTGGCGATGCCCATTTCCTTGCACGCGCGGTGGATGCGCAGCGCGATCTCGCCCCGGTTGGCGATCAGGACCTTCTCGAACATCAGGAACCGGCCGGCCCGGCCACGCGGCGCGTCACTCGATCACCGCCAGCACTTCGCCGTACTCGACCGGCTGGCCGTTGGCGACGCCGAGTTCGACGACCGTGCCCGTGCGCGGCGCGCGAATCTCGTTGTAGACCTTCATGGCCTCGATCAGCAGCAGCGTCTGGCCCTGCGACACGCGCTGGCCGACCTTGATCATCGGCGGCTCGCCCGGCCCCGACGACAGGTAGACGGTGCCGACCATCGGCGAGGTGACGGCGCCGGGGTGCGGGCCGGAGGCGGCCGGCGCGACTGCCGCCGACGGCGCGGCGGGCTCCGGCGCGGCCTGTACGACGGCCGGCGCGGTGGCGACGCCCGGGCGCGCCACGCGGATGCGCCGTCCGTCGGCCTCGTACTCGATCTCCCCGAGCCCGGTCTCGGCCAGCAGGTCGGCGAGCTTGCGGACCAGTCCGGCGTCGACGTCGAATTCGTCGCTCATCGCGCCGCCGCCCCGGCCAGCCGGCGCGCCAGCGCCTCGATCGCCAGCACATAGCCGTGGCCGCCGAACCCGCAGATGACGCCGAGCGCCAGCGGCGAGATATAGGAATGGTGCCGGAACGCCTCGCGGGCAAACACGTTGGACAGATGAACCTCCACGACCGGAACGTCGAGCAGCCGCAGCGCGTCGTGCAGCGCGACGGACGTATGAGTATAGGCGCCGGCGTTGACGATGACGCCCGCCGCCGCGCCGCGCGCCTGCTGCACCCAGCCGACCAGTTCGCCTTCTATATTCGTCTGGCGGAACTCCAGCGCGAATCCGGCCGCCGCCGCCGCCGCCGCGCAGGCGCGCTCGATGTCGGCCAGCGTCTCGCGGCCGTAGACCTCGGGCTCGCGGGTGCCAAGCATGTTGAGGTTGGGGCCGTTGAGCACCCAGAGGGCGGGGCGGTCAGCCACGGCGTTCGGGCCTTTGTGCAGTCGCGAACAAGGCCCGTTACCACGGTGCGGCGCGGCGGGGCAATCGGCCCGCGCCGGTGCTATAGTCCCGCCCGGCCGTCCGGCAGAGGGAGGAAGCCATGCCCGACACGACATCCCCGGTTCCGCTGATCAACGACGCGGCAACCCGTTCGCAGTACCTCGATCCGTCGACGATGGCCTGGGAGAAGACCAAGTTTCCCGGCATCACCATGAAGATGCTCTACAACGATCCGGCCACGGGCTTCTCGACCTGGCTGTTCAAGCTGGAGCCTGGCGCGCGGGTGCCGCCGCACGAGCACACTGGCGTCGAGCAGACCTGGGTGATCGAGGGGCGGTTCTGCGATCACGAGGGCGAGGCGCTGGCCGGCGGCTACATCTCGCGGCCGAAGGGCAGCAAGCATTCGGCCTACGCGCCCGAGGGCGCGGTGATCCTGTCGTTCTTCACCGGGCCCAACAAGTTCTACGAGGGCCACGAGTGGTACACCGAGACCCTGAAAAAGGATTGAAGCGCGCCGGCCGGCCATTTCCGTCCGCCCGCGGGCCGGCGGAGAAGAGCTAGGCAGAGCGCGGGATTTCGCCAGTTCGGCCCCCCGTGTAAAAAAAATTACGCGGGGGGGACCATTGGCCTTTTCTTCCCCCCGGAAATCTGTATAACCGCGCGCTCTTGCCCGGGTCCGGGGGTTGCCGATGACTCCGAAAGTCGCCGACTTCCTGCGCCGAGAGGCGCTGCCAACACCGTGTCTGGTCGTCGATCTCGACGTGATCGAGGCCAACTACAAACGCCTCGCGCGGCTGATGCCGAGCGCGACGATCTATTACGCCGTGAAGGCGAACCCGGCGCGCCCGGTGCTCGACCGGCTGGTCGGGCTCGGCTCGTGCTTCGACGTGGCCAGCCTCGCCGAGATCGAGGCCTGCGTCGCGGCCGGCGCCGACGCGCGCCTCATGTCGTACGGCAGCACGGTGAAGAAGGTGTCCGACATCGTCCGCGCCCGCGCGCTCGGCGTCGACCTCTACGCCTTCGATTCCGAGGCCGAACTCGACAAGCTCGTCTCGCACGCCCCAGGCGCGCGCGTCTTCTGCCGCATCGCCGTAGGCAACCACGGCGCGCGCTGGCCGCTGTCGGAGAAGTTCGGCTGCTCGGTGGCGATGGCCGGCGACCTGCTGGTCGAGGCGCGTCGCCGCGGGCTCGACCCGGTCGGCCTGTCCTTCCATGTCGGCAGCCAGCAGGTCGATCCGGTGACCTGGGACGTGGCCATCGCCCGCTCGGCGATGCTGTTCACCGACCTCGCCGACCGCGGCATCGAGCTGAAGATGCTCAACCTCGGCGGCGGCTTCCCGGTGCGCTACCGCGAGCCGGTGCCGTCGCTCGACGCCGTGGCGCGCGAGATCCGCGCCGCCCTCAACCGCCACTTCGGCAACCGCATCCCCGAGCTGATGATCGAGCCCGGCCGCGCCATCGCCGGCACGGCCGGCGTCATCCGCTCCGAGGTGGTGCTGGTGGCGCGCAAGGACTACGGCCGGCCGGAGCGCTGGATCTACCTCGACGCCGGCAAGTTCGGCGGTCTCGCGGAGGCCAGCGGCGACGCCATCGACTACCCGTTCCGCACCCGCCACGACGGCGGGCCGAGCGGGCCGGTGGTCATCGTCGGCCCGACCTGCGACGGCGCCGACGTGCTCTACGACGCCAACGCCGGCTACGAACTGCCGCTGGCGCTGGCGCCGGGCGACACCGTCGACATCATCGGCGCCGGCGCCTACACGACGACCTACGCGTCGATCGGCTTCAACGGCTTCGGGCCGCTGAAGGAATACTACATCTGATACGGCAGACGCCGTTACCTCGCCGGCAAATCCATCTCGAAGGCGAGGCGGTCGAAGTCGCTGATTAGCACCTCGGCACGGATGCGCCACGGACCGGGCATGGCAAGCGCCTGCCCGGTCAATCTCGCCGCGCCGCCGCTGCCGATCGGCACGGTCTGCGTCAGGGGCGCAATT
Source organism: Alphaproteobacteria bacterium (assembly GCA_050246875.1). Lineage (GTDB taxonomy): Bacteria > Pseudomonadota > Alphaproteobacteria > UBA6615 > UBA6615 > SHWB01. The sequence continues at coordinate 35,459 of JBFWVF010000009.1, forward strand.
CCGGCGCCCGGGCTGCTCAACCGGATCGTCGCCTCGGCGGCGCGGAGCGGCGAACCGTCCGCGCCGAAGAAGCGGAATTCGAGCACATCGCCGCCGTTGTCGTCGGTGCCCAGCGTTGCGGTTGCGTGAAAGCCGCGCAACGACGCCGTGGCGATTCGAGGCGCGTCGTGGACGACGTGCGTGACACTCATGTTGCCGGCGACATGCGCGCGAGGCGGAACGCTCTGCGAGAGCGCCGCCGTAACGGCGAGAACCAGAAGCCCAAGGGTTAGCTCTCCGCCGATGGTGAGGCGCAGGTGTCGCGCCGCGCCGCCGCTTTCCATGTGGAGACGGGGCATAAGGCGATAGCGGTTGATGGCGGCCAGCACGACCATCGCGGCGACGATCGAGACCTTGGCCAGCAGCAGCATGCCGTAACTTCCCGACAGGACGGGACGGGTCCATCCGAAGTGGATCGCGGCGAGAACCGCGCCGGCGACGACCAGAACCGGCACGGCGACGACGGCAAGGCGCGAGAAGCGCTCGACGAGCCCGGCCCGTTCGCCTTCGTTCCGGCCCATTTCCGACAGCAGCGGCAGCAGTGAGCCAAGCCAGAAGGCGGCGAGGCCGACATGAGCCAGCAACGCCGGGGCCACCGCCCAGCGCGGCTGCGCCGAGGCGGTGTGACCGGACAGGAGGAAGCTGGCCATCATGCAGCCCGCGCCCGCCGTCGCGATGGCCCGGCCGGGCCAGCCGGCTGGCGGATAGAGGCCCGCGATCACGAGCGCCACCCCGGCCAGGGCGAGCATTCCCGCCGATCCGCGCGTGCTGGAGGCGCCGAGATGCCAGGTCGCGGGATCGAAAAACGCGGACGCCGGGACATCCGCGAGCAACGCGCCCTGCAGACCGATGCCCAGCGCGAGTGTGACACTGGCGACGCCGGCCATCGTTGCGAGGCCCGGTCGGAAGTGCCGCCATGCTGCCTCGTTCTGGCGCCGGACAACGGCGAGGAAGCCGATGCCCCCGGCCAGCAAGAGCAATGCCGCCGTCATGATGGCCCTGTTGGCGACGACGAGCACGGCCCAGCCGCTGCCGCGGTCGGTGGCGGGAGACGCCAGATGTGCCGAAGGCTGGCCAACCGCGAACGCGAATGTGCCGGATACGGGATGCGCGTCGGCCGACACGACGCGCCAGGACACGAACCAGGTTCCGGGCGCGAGCGAGCCGCCCGGACGTATCGCGACCGTCGTATCCGTGGCTTCGCTCCCGGCGCCGGCCTCGGTTCCAGCGGCCGAGATCAGGCGCACGGAAACCGGCGTTACCGGCTCGTTGAAACGCAGCGTGATGGTCTCCGGCGCGTTGTCCAGTACCGTACCGGCGGACGGGGTGGTTTCCAGCAAGACCGCATGGGCATGCGCGCCCCCACCCGCCAGGGCGAGAGCGAGGGCGAGCACGATCAGCGTGGCGGGCTTTCGCGGCATCCGGGGAAATGGCGGGCGAGCAGGACCCGCCCGCCATCCTTCTCTACTTCGGCAACAGGCGCAGCAACGGCGCCGGCTCCTTGTAATCCGCCGCCGACTTGCCGCCCTCCGGCACCTCGATCCAGCGGTGTGTACCGACTTCGCATTCCTGCACGGTGGGGAAGGCAATGGTCTCGCCGGGTCGGTTGGGCAGTTTCAGCCGGACGGCGAACTCGTCGTAGTGTTCGTCGAGAAGCCGGCCGCCGGACCAGGCGACCTCCACCACGGCTTCGGTGACAAGGTTGCCGTGCCCGTCGCGGATGGGCGTCGCGAGCTTCTCCTTGACGATGGCGATTTCCCAGCCCGTCTTCGGTTGCGGCCGTACGGCCGTCGCACCGTCCGGCAGGCGGACGCGCAGTTTCACGGTAGGCGATCCGTCGCAACCGTGCCCGACGCGCAGGACGGCCTTGTAGTACGTGTCGGCCTTGGCTTCGGGGGCTTCGAGGGTGACGTGGGCGTTTGCCGCGGATGCGGCGATAGCGGCGGCTATCGGCAGGATAGCCACGACCTTACGCATGGCGCGCATTGCAGGCTCCATGGAGCGAAGATGAAGGGAAGGACAGGTGCCGCGCCGTGCGCGGCCGGCGATCAGGCGTCCGCGGGCGGCGCGCGCGTCTGATCGTTTGGGCGGGCCTGGCAGGGGGGCAGGAGGGCATCGGCCGCGCAGGGTGGATACGCGTCGCTTGCCGGGCGCGGCCACGACACTTCGGCGACGGCGCCGCAGCCCGCCATGGGGACGATCTTTCCGATAAGGCTCGCCGGGCAGGACGAGGAGCGTTCTTCGCCATCCTCGGGCGCGTCGCGCGCCGCATCGGTGGCGACCGCGATGATGCCGGCCGGCGTGCAGATGAAGAGTGTGCCGGCGGCCGATGCCGCACGTTGTTGCGCGAACGGCAGCGCCAGAAGCAGCCCGATGGAAAGAATGGCCAGCGCGGCGACGGCGCGCCGCAGCGCGGAGGCTGTCGCGGGTTTCGACCTGTGCCGCGCTGGCCGGGTCATCTCGGCGAAATCCTCAGGCGCCGATCGCCGTCATGGTGAAGACGATGCCGACGAGGATGATGACAGCCGCCGGGGCGTACCGAAATGCGGCGAGTTGTCCGGCCGGCTTTGCCGCCAGCCACGCCGAAGCGTAGTGTGCCGCGAGGGCGATCGCATACTGGATGGCGGCGAAGCCGATGAAGTACGCGATCAGCGGCGTCGGCTCCGCACCGACGATCGACTCTCCGTAGGCGTAACCGTGAAAGACGCCGGCGAGAGCGAACAGTGCCGCGATTCCGGCGATCGGCCATTCGTGCCGGAACGCCAAGGCGCCGCCGAGCACCACGACCGACAGTGCGACCCAGACCTCACCGAGCGGAATGTCCAGTTCGGCGACATGGAGGGCGGCGCCGAGCAGACTCGCGGCGACGAAGGCCAGCGGCAGCAGGGCTCCGCGCGCAAAGGCGGCCGACAGCAGCCCGACCGCGACGATGCCGGCCAGGTGGTCGATACCGATGATCGGATGGCCGAGCCCCGAGAGCAGGCCCTGGACGAGCGTTTCGGGCGTTTCGCCGTCCATCGCGTGGTGGGCATGGGCAGTGACTGCCGAGATGAGGAAAGCAGGCGGGACGAGGGCCGCCGCGCCAAGGCGGCTGGCGAGGGTCGATGGTCCTGACATGACTTGGGTCTCCGCAACGCAGAATCGCGTCACCGCGGGAAGCACGCCTGCCGTGCAAGGCACGACAGTCGCAGCCATCCGGCAATCCCCGACCGGCGGCCCCACGTTGACCAGTGCGACGGCAGGTCTCCTGGCTCACGGATCGTCACCTGACACGGCCTTCCCGGTTGCCCAGTGGCTTGTCGTGCCCGGCTGGCCGTTCACAGTTGCGGGGGCAGCCGTGGCTGGGAGGCGTGCCTCCTTCCACGTTCCCTTTTGATCCCGTGTCGGGAACCGTCTCGGACACTGAAGCAAGTGTGGTCGAGACCGGTCAAGGGCGTACCGCCGCCCCGAACGCCGGGGCCGGACGGCCTCGGGTCGATCTCCGGTCCATTCAAGCGCGAGGCGACGGGCGGGATGCGCTTCAGATGGGACCGACGCGTTCCCGCAAGCGGTGGACGACGCTCTCGAACATCGCTGTCGTCAGGCGGCCGGTGTTGGTGTTGTAGCGCGAGCAGTGGTAGCTGTCGGCGAGCAGCAGGTCGCCCTTGAGGTCATGCAGCGCGCCGTGAGCGAACGGGTGCGCGGCGGCGCGCTCGCCGGTGGCGCGCAGCACCGCGTTGTGGGCGATGAGGCCGAGCGCGAGGATGGCGCGCAGCCGCGGCATGGCGGCGATCTCGGCGGCGAGGAACGGGCGGCAGGCGGAAATCTCGGCGCCGACCGGCTTGTTCTCCGGTGGCACGCAGCGCACGGCGTTGGCGATACGGCAGTCGACCAGCGCGAGGCCGTCGTCCGGCCGCGCGGCGTAGGAGCCGCGGGCGAAGCCGTACTTCAGCAGCGTGGCGTAGAGCAGGTCGCCGGCCCAGTCGCCGGTGAAGGGCCGGCCGGTGCGGTTGGCGCCGCGCAGGCCGGGGGCGAGGCCGACGACCAGCAGGCGCGCGCCAAGGTCGCCGAAGGACGGCACGGGCGCGTTGTGGAAATCGGGAAACGCCGCCCGGTTTGCTGTGCGGAAGTCGACGAGGCGCGGGCAGAGCGGACAGTCGCGTCCGGGCGGCGCCGGCTCGGGCAACGACGGCACGGCGGGCCGGCCGGCGCCGGACGGGGTCAGGTCCGCCGGCCGCGCGCCGGACGGGCAGGGGCCGGCTCGGGCGCGGCCGCCTCCTCTTCCTCTTCCTCGTCCTCGTCGTCCTCGAAATCCTCGGCGTCGTCCTCGTCGTCCTCGTAATACTCGTCGTCGTCCTCGTCGTCGTAGCCGTCGGCGGCCGGACGGGTTGAGACGGGCGGACGGGCAGGGCGGTCGCCGCGCGCGCGCTCGATCTGCTCGCGCAGCTCGGTCAGGTCGATGAAGTTGTCGGCCTGCCGGCGCACCTCGTCGGCGGCGAGCGGCGGCTGCGAGCGGATGGTCGAGACGACGCTGACGCGGCAGCCCTGGCGCTGAACCGCTTCGATGAGCCGGCGGTAGCCGCCGTCGCCGGAGAACAGGACGGCGTGGTCGAGGCGCGGCGCCAGTTCCAGCATGTCGACCGCGAGATCGACGTCGATCGAGGCGCGGATGCGGCGGCGCCCGGTCGAATCCGTGTAGTCGCGCGCCGGCTTCGTAACCAGGGAGTACCCGTTGTAGTCGAGCCAGTCGACCAGCGGGCGGATCGGCGAATACTCCTGATCCTCGATGAGGACCGTGTAGTAGTAGGCGCGCACGAGATTGCCGCGCGAGCGGAACAGTTCGAGCAGCTTCTTGTAGTCGATGTCGAACTGCAGGGAACGCGCGGCCGAGTAGAGGTTGGCGCCGTCGATGAACAGGGCCAGCCGCTCGTTGGGATAGAACATGATATGCCTTTCCGTGAAATCCCGGCCGTCGTCCGCCGGGTGCCGGCTGGTAATGCAGCCTGCTCCAATGCGCCTGAACGCGTCCTTGCGACCGTCCGGCCGGCGCTCTAATTAGCCCGCGCCGCCAGGCTTGTCCATTGGACCCCCGGCGGGGGAAAGGCGACCATGATCCTGCTGGGACTCGGTGGCAATCTGCCCTTCGACGGGTACGCCACGCCGCGCGCGACGCTCGCGGCGGTCATCGCCGCGCTGCCGGCGCATGGCATCGCCGTCGCGGCGGTCTCGCCATGGTTCGCCAGCGCGCCGGTGCCGCCTTCGGACCAGCCCTGGTACGTCAACGCCGTCGCGCGCATCGAGACGGCGCTGTCGCCCGAGGCGGCGCTGGCGGCGCTGCAGGCAGTCGAGCGGGCGTTCGGCCGCGTGCGCGGGGCGCCGAACGCGGCGCGGACGGTGGACCTCGATCTGCTCGCCTGGGGCCGCCTGATCCGCACCGCCGGTCCGCCGCCGTTGCTGCCGCACCCGCGGATGACGGCGCGGGCCTTCGTCCTGGCGCCGCTGGCGGCGCTCGAACCCGGCTGGCGTCACCCGCAAAGCGGGCAGACGGCCGCCGCCCTGCTCGCGGCGCTGCCCCCCGGCCAGCCGCTCGAAGTGATCTGAAGGGCCATAAATCGATCCATAAATCACTGGCGCGACGGGGTTTCGGGCCTATATAACCACCGGCTCCCGACCGTGGGGTTTCTTCCACCCGTCACGAGGCAGACATGGCACGCGTTACCGTCGAGGATTGCATCGTCAGGGTGCCCAACCGGTTCGAGCTGGTGATGCTCGCGGCCCAGCGCGCCCGTGCGGTCTCGGCGGGGGCACCGCTCACGGTCGACCGCGACAACGATAAGAACCCGGTCGTGGCGCTGCGCGAGATCGCCGACGCGACGGTCGATCTCGACGGTCTGGAGACGGCGCTGATCCAGGGCCTGCAGAAGCATGTCGAGGTCGACGAGCCGGAAGAGGAAGAGGTCCGCGACCTGATCGAGTCCGAGACGCAGCTCGCCGGCGTCGATTTCGGCGCCCCGGCGGCCGACGATGACGAGGGCGAGGTCGCGGAGGACGACGCCGAGGACGACACCGGCGCGGCCGTTGAGGGCGACGAAGAGGCATAGGACGGCCGCCGGCGGCCATTCAGGTAGTTCCGGGGCGCGCAAAGCCGCGCTAGACTCGGCAGTCCCGCTCCGGTGCGAGGTGACGGGACTGGCATGATCCGCCAATTCGAGCTGGTCGAGACCGTCAAGGCCTACGACCCTCACGCCGACGAGGACGCGATCAACCGCGCCTACGTCTTCGCGTTGCGCGCGCACGGTTCGCAGAAGCGCGCCAACGGCGACCCCTATTTCTCGCATCCGCTCGAAGTCGCCGGCATCCTGACGCGCTACCGGCTCGACACGGCCACCATCGTCACCGCGCTGCTGCACGACACGCTGGAGGATACCGAGGCGACGCCCGATCAGGTGCGCCGCCAGTTCGGCGAGGAGGTGTTCCAGCTCGTCGACGGCGTGACCAAGCTGTCGCAGCTCGAACTGCAATCGGACAAGTCCAAGCAGGCGGAGAACTTCCGCAAGCTGCTGCTGGCGATGAGCCGTGACATCCGCGTGCTGCTGGTGAAGCTCGCCGACCGCCTGCACAACATGCGGACTCTGGCCTTCGTCGAGACCGCCGAGAAGCGCCGCCGCATCGCGCGCGAGACGCTGGAAATCTACGCGCCGCTGGCCGAGCGCATCGGCATGCAGGACTGGAAGGACGAACTCGAGGATATTGCGTTCACCGAGCTGTACGGCGATGCGCGGGAGTCGCTCCGGCGGCGGATGGAATTCCTGCGCGCCGAGGGCTCGGACCTCGTCGAGCGCATCTGCAACGACATTCGTGGGCGCCTCGCCGGCGCCGGCATCGAGGCGCAGGTGTTCGGCCGCGAGAAGCGGCCCTATTCGATCTGGCGCAAGATGCAGCGCCGGCAGATCGAGTTCGAGCAGCTTTCCGACATCATGGCGTTCCGCGTCATCGTCGGCTCGGTCGCCGACTGCTACGCCGCGCTCGGGTTGATACACAGCGCATGGCCGGTGGTGCCGGGACGCTTCAAGGACTACATCTCGACGCCCAAGCGCAACGGCTACCGCTCGCTGCACACCGGCGTCCTCGTGCCCGGCGGCCAGCGCATCGAGGTACAGATCCGCACCCAGGAGATGCACGACGTCGCCGAGCGCGGCGTGGCGGCGCACTGGGACTACAAGCAGGCGGTCGGCGGCGGCGAGGACGCGCACCGTCATTACCGCTGGCTGCAGGAGCTGCTCGACATCCTCGAGAACGCGGCCGGCCCCGAGGAATTCCTCGAGCACACGCGGCTCGAGATGTTCGCCGACCAGGTGTTCTGCTTCTCGCCGAAGGGCGAGGTCTTCGCCCTGCCGGGCGGCTCGACGCCGGTCGACTTCGCCTACGCCGTCCACACCGATGTCGGCGACCACTGCGTCGGCGCCAAGGTCAACGGCCGCCTCGTGCCGCTCCGCACCCAGCTCGCCAACGGCGACCAGGTCGAGATCCTCACCTCGCGCAACCAGACGCCGGCGCCGGAGTGGGAACAGATCGTTGTCACCGGCAAGGCGCGCGCGCGCATCCGCCGCTTCGTGCGGCTGGAGCAGCGCCGGCAGTACGCCAGCCTCGGCCGCGAGATCGTCGAGAAGGCCTTCCGCAAGGAGGAGCAGCCGTTCAGCGACAAGGCGCTGGCCGGCGTACTCGGGCAGTTCCGCGTCGAGACGGTCGACGACCTCTTCGCCGCGGTCGGCTCCGGCAACCACACCGGCCGCGACGTCGTCCGCGCCGTGCACCCCGAGATCGACGCCGACGCCGCCAAGAAGAAGCGCGCCAATGGCGGTGGACTGTTCGGCCTCGGCCGCAAGCGCGCGAACGGCAAGGCGTCCGACCATGCCGTGCCGATCCGCGGCCTCATCCCGGGCATGGCCGTGCATCTGGCGCGCTGCTGCTACCCGCTGCCGGGCGACCGCATCGTCGGCATCGTCACCACCGGAAAGGGCGTGACGATCCACACCATCGACTGCGCGACGCTCGACAGCTTCGCGGAGTCGCCCGAGCGCTGGGTCGATGTCGCCTGGGATGCCGACGGTCTCGGCGACGGCAAGCAGGTCAGCCGGATCATCGTCACCCTGCTCAACGAGCCAGGCAGCCTGTCGGACATGTCGAACGTCATCGCCAAGGCCGACGGCAACATTTCCAACCTCAAGTTCACCAACCGCAACGTCGATTTCTTCGACCTGCAGGTCGACATCGAGGTCGCCGACGTGCGCCACCTCACCGACATCGTGGCGGCCCTGCGCGCGGCGCCGGCGGTGACCACCGTGCGGCGCGCGAAGAACTGAGGCGGTGACCTCTGTCCTCGCCTATGTCGCCGCCGCGGTGGCGGAGATCGCCGGCTGCTTCGCCTTCTGGGCCTGGCTGAAGCTGGGCAAGTCGCCGTGGTGGGTGGTGCCGGGCCTCGTCGCGCTGGCGCTGTTCGCCTGGCTCCTCACGCGTGTCGACAGCAGCCATGCCGGCCGGGCCTATGCCGCCTATGGCGGGGTCTACATCGCCGCCTCGCTCGGCTGGCTGTGGCTGGTCGAGGGCGCGCGGCCGGACCGGTGGGATGCCATCGGCGCCGCCGTTTGCCTGCTCGGCGCGGGCATCATCCTGTTCGGGCCGCGCCCGGCCTGAGGCCGGCCCGCCGTTGACGCGGCGCGGAAGCTGCCCGATGTTCACGGAGCCGCGCTCGGCAGGCAGCCTCGTTTGTGGGCGGGAGGACCGGGAATGCGCCGCGATCTGCGCCTCGGCGTCAACATCGACCACGTCGCCACCATCCGCAACGCGCGCGGCGGCGGCCATCCGGACCCCGTGCGCGCGGCGCGGCTGGCGGCGCAGGCCGGCGCCGACTCCATCGTCGCCCATCTGCGCGAGGACCGGCGCCATATCGGTGACGGCGACATCGCCCGCCTGATGGCGGCGACCGACATCCCGTTGACGCTGGAGATGGCGGCGACCGAGGAAATGCTCGCCATCGCGCTGCGTCACCGCCCGCACACGGTCTGCCTCGTGCCCGAGCGGCGCGAGGAGCGGACGACCGAGGGCGGCCTCGACGTCCATGCCGGCCGCAACCACCTCGCCGCCACGGTCGCGGCCCTCGGCGAGGCGGGGATCGTGGTGGCGCCGTTCATCGCCGCCGACCCCGTCCAGCTCGATGCCAGCCGCGCGCTCGGCGCGCCGGCCGTCGAACTGCACACCGGGGCGTATTGCGAGGCCGTCATCGACGGCAACGAGCGGGCCGCCGCGGCGGAGCTGGCGCGTCTCGCCGCCGCCGCGGCGCACGGACGGGCGCTCGGGCTCGAGGTCCATGCCGGCCACGGCCTGACCTTCGACACGGTCGGCGCGATCGCCGCCATCCCGGAGATCGTCGAACTCAACATCGGCCATTTCCTCATCGGCGAGGCCATCTACTCCGGCCTCGACTCCGCCATCCGCCGCATGCGCTCGCTGATGGACGCCGCGCGCAGCGCGGCGCGGGGCGAGAAGACGGCGTGAGCGTCCCCGCCGGCATGCTCATCCTCGGCATGGGCACCGACATCATCGACATCCGCCGGGTCGAGCGGGCGCTCGAACGCTGGGGCGACAAGTTCACGCAGCGCTGCTTCACCGACATCGAGCGCGCCAAGTCCGACCGCCGCGCCCGCCGCGCCGAGAGCTACGCCAAGCGCTATGCCGCCAAGGAAGCCTGCGCCAAGGCGCTCGGCACGGGCTTCCGCGCCGGCGTATTCTGGCGCGACCTCGGCGTCGTCAACCTGCCCTCGGGCAAGCCGACCATGGCGCTGACCGGCGGCGCGGCCGAGCGGCTCGCCCGCCTCGTGCCCGCCGGCATGCGGCCGGTGATCGAGCTGACCATCACCGACGAGCCGCCGCTGGCCCAGGCCATCGTCATGATCCTCGCGGTGGCGGACGTGGCGGGTTTGGACCGGCCGGGGCAGGGCTGAGGCGCGGCGAACGCGCTGGCAACGCCCGCCGGGACGGGCTAGAAGGCCGGTCTTTCCCGGGTGTGGGGCATCCGCAGCATGGCGACAGGTGGGCGATGAGCCGGCGCGAGGAGACGGCCGGCAAGAAGAAGGCCGGCGGCTGGGGCGAGGCCCTGCGGACGCTGGTCTGGGCCGGCGCGATCGCGCTCGGCGTGCGCACGGTTGCATACGAGCCCTTCAACATCCCATCGGGATCGATGATCCCCAGCCTGCTGATCGGCGACTACCTGTTCGTCTCTAAGTTCGCCTACGGCTACAGCCGCCATTCGCTGTTCGGGCTGCCGCTGTTCTCGGGTCGCATCCTTGGCAGCGCGCCGGAGCGCGGCGACGTCGTCGTGTTCAACCAGCCGGTCGAGAACAAGACCTTCATCAAGCGCGTCATCGGCCTGCCGGGGGACCGCATCCAGGTGCGCGACGGCGTGCTGCACATCAACGGCACGGCGGTGAAGCGCGAGCGCATCGGCGACTATCGCGCCGTCGACTACCATGTCGGCCGCACCACCGTGGCGCCGATGTACCTTGAGACACTGCCGGGCGGCGTGCAGCACACCATCATCGAGGTTTCCGGCGACACCGGCCTGCGCGACAACACGCCGGAATACCTGGTGCCGGCCGACAGCTATTTCGCCATGGGCGACAACCGCGACGACAGCGCCGACAGCCGCGACGGCTGGGTGGTGCCGGCGGAGAACCTGATCGGCAGGGCCGAGTTCCTCTTCTTCTCGACCGATGGCCGTGCCCGGCTGTGGGAGTTCTGGATGTGGCCGGTCGCGACCCGCTGGTCGCGGCTGTTCGACAGTGTCGAGTAGCGGCGACCTGTCCGCCGCCGCGCTCGCCGATACGCTCGGCCATCGCTTCGCGCGCCCCGACCTGCTGGCCGAGGCGCTGGCCCACGCCAGCGCCGGCAGCGGCCGCGACTACCAGCGTCTCGAATTCCTCGGCGACCGCGTGCTCGGCCTCGTCATCGCCGAGCATCTGCTGGAGCGTTTCCCCACGGCCAGCGAGGGCGACCTGACGCCGCGCCTCGTGGCCCTCGTGCGCCAGGAGACGCTGGCGGAGATCGGCGCCGCGCTCGGCCTCGGCGCGCACATCCTGACCTCGCCCGGCGAGGCCGGCGCCGGCGTACGCGCCAGCCCCGCGATCCTCGCCGACATCGTCGAGGCGATCATCGCCGCGCTCTATCTCGACGGCGGCCTCGCGGCGGCGCGGGCGTTCATCCTGCGCCACTGGGCGGCGCTGGTCGACACCGCCCTGCCGCCGCGCGACGCCAAGACGGCGCTGCAGGAATGGGCGCAGGCGCGCCGCCTGCCGCTGCCATCCTACCGCGTGGCCGGCCGCACCGGGCCGGATCACGCACCGGAGTTCACCGTCGAGGCGTCGGTGCGCGGCCAGCCGCCAGCGACCGCCGCGGGCCCGTCGAAGCGCGAGGCCGAGCAGCGCGCGGCGAGCCTGCTTTTGGCTACCCTGGGTGAACCGTCCGATGGCTGAAGCGACGCACTGCGGCATCGTCGCCATCATCGGCGCGCCGAATGCCGGCAAGTCGACCCTCGTGAACACGCTGGTCGGCGCCAAGGTGGCCATCGTCACGCCCAAGGTCCAGACGACGCGGAGCCCGGTGCGCGGCATCGCCGTGCGCGACGGCGTGCAGCTCGTCTTCATCGACACGCCTGGCATCTTCGCGCCGCGGCGCCGGCTCGAACGCGCCATGGTCGACGCGGCCTGGAGCGGCACGGCCGACGCCGATGTGTCGCTGCTCGTGGTCGACGCGACCGGCGGCCTCGACGGCGAGGTGGCGGGGATCGTCGCCGGGCTGGCCGCGGCCGGCGGTGCCAAACTGCTGGCCATCAACAAGGTCGACGCGGTGAAGCGCGAGCGCCTGCTGGCCCTGTCCGCGGCCCTCAACGAGGCGCATCCGTTCGATGCCACCTTCATGATCTCGGCGCTATCGGGCGACGGCTGCGACGACCTGTTCGCCGCGCTGGCCCGCCGCATGCCCGAAGGTCCGTTCCTTTACCCCGAGGACCAGCTCACCGATCTCTCCGAGCGCCTGCTGGCTGCGGACGTCACGCGCGAGAAGGCATTCCTGCGCCTGCACGACGAACTGCCATACGCGCTGACGGTCGAGACCGAAAACTGGAAGGACTTTTCCGACGGCAGCGTGCGGATCGACCAGACCATCTACATCGCGCGCGAGAGCCACAAGCCGATCGTGCTGGGCAAGGGCGGGCGCACCATTCGCATCATCCGCGAGGCGGCGCAGGCCGAACTGGCCGCGGCGCTCGACCGTCCGGTGCACCTCTTCATCCACGTCAAGGTGAAGCCGGGGTGGACCGACGACCCGGCGCACTACCGCCTCTGGGGCCTGCGCTGGGACGCCTGAGGGCGGCCTCGCGTCGCGACGTCGCCTGATCAGCGGGCGAGGAGGCGGTCGGGCCAGTCGACCATGGTGCTGAGGATGGCGGCGTCGAGCAGGTACTCGCGGCCGCCCATGCGGGCAGCGAGCGCGCGGGCCTCGGCGCGGACGGCGTCCGGGGCATCCGGCGTCGCGTCGATGGCCAGCATTGCCCACGGCTCGCGGCCGGCGACATGCAGGTCGACGCGTACCACCAGTCCGTCGACCGTTTCGAAGGTCGCGCTGCGGCGTGCGTCGGGCGAGCGGTCGGCGGCGCCGGCGTCGGGCGTGGCGCTTGGACGGCGCGCCTCGGAGAACGCCAGATTTTCGAGCGCCGCCAGCACCACCGACAGCTCCGCCGGGGTCGTGCCGACTCCGGCATCGTCGCGGCCGTCGACGGCGATGCCGAGGCCGGCGTCCCGTCGCTCGATGCGCACGCCGCCCGCGCCGGCGACGTCGATGCGTGCGCTCCGCACGCGCTCGCGGGGCAGGTCGAGCAGGGCGCTGCCGGTCCATGCGGTCGGGTGGGGATCCGGCGCGTCGCCGAAGTCGGTCAGCCACGCGTCGCCCGCATCGCGGCGGACCGGCACGAGGCGGCGATCCTGCTCGCCCGGCACTGTCAGCGGATTGCCGAAGGACAGCCGGACGGGCGCCGCGGCCTCGGTCGCGACCGTCACCTCGGTCGGCGCGACCGGCGAAGGCTCGGGCGCCGCGCCGGACGCGCGGAAGTGCCCCGTCAGCGCTGAGAGGCGCTCGATGAGACGGTCGACACGCGCCATGTCGGCGACCGGATAGTCGGCCAGTTCGCGCACGACCCAGCCATCGCCGGCGCGCGCCAGGGTCGTCACGCTCCTGTCGGCCGCGATGCGGATCTCCCGCACCGCTTCGCGCCGCGGCGGCGGGTCGAGCAACGGCGTCGGCCGCGTCGCAGCGTAGCCGCTGACCGTCTCGCCGCGGAACGGCGACGCGGCCAGCCAGACGGCGGCGCCGGCGGCCAGCACGGCGAACGTCGCGACCGCTCCCCAGACGATGGCCTTGGCCGTCGGAGACATCGCGCCCGCACCGATGACGAGCGGCGCCGCTAGCCGCCGAGATCGCCGCGCTTTTGGCGGATGTACTGCTTGACCTTCGCCTGGACGTCGAGATCGCGCATGGCGACGGTGAAGATGCGGTTGTAGTCGTTCACCGACAGGCCGTTCTTCTCGATCTCGCCGACCATCTCCCGCTCGGCCTGCTGGCGCAGAGCGAGCTGTTCGGCGGGCGTCTCGGCGCCGGCGATATCGGGCTGCCAGCGCCGGGAAACCTCCTCGATGGCGATGGTGGCGTTGGCGAAGGCCTCGGCCTCCTTTTCGCTGACCTGCGCCGCCGGCGGCGCTTCCTGGCCGGACTGGGCGAGGGAGACGTCGGCCGCGGCCGTCGGTACGGGCGCGAGCGCCCAGGCGGCCGCCCCGGCGGCGGCAAGGACGGCGACGGAACGCAGCACTTTCCGCATGGCTACCTCCTGCGTGACGCGGGACGCCGCCCGCGCAACGGTTCGTAAGGAGCCAACGGCGCAGTCGTGGCGCCGGTTCCCGTGACCGGCGCCGAGGCGATAGAGTCGGACATGGACTGGACGGACGAGGGATTCGTGCTGTCGGCGCGGCCGTTCGGCGAGGGCTCGGCCATCGTCGAGCTGCTGACGGCCGGGCATGGCCGCCACGCCGGCCTGCTCAAGGGCGGCCGCACGCCGTCGCGCCGGGGCGCGCTGGAGCCGGGCACGCGCGTCCGCACGGTATGGCGCGGACGGCTGGCCGAGAATCTCGGAAGCTGGAGCGGGCTCGAACCGATGCGCCACCACGCCGCCGGCGTGATGGACGACGCCGCGCGGCTGGCGGCGCTGGCCGCCGCCTGTGCGGTCGCCGCCGGGGCGCTGCCGGAGCGCGAGCCGCATCCCGAAGTGTTCGCCGGCACCGAGGCCCTGTTCGACGTGCTGCTGGCGAGCGACGACGCCGCCATCTGGGCCGCCGCCTACGTGCGCTGGGAACTCGGCCTGCTGGCGGCCCTCGGCTTCGGCCTCGATCTCGAGCGCTGCGCGGCGACGGGCCGCAACGACATGCTGGCCTGGGTCAGCCCGCGCACGGGGCGCGCGGTGTCGCTGGCCGCCGGCGAGGCCTATCGGGACCGCCTGCTGGCGCTGCCCGGCTTCCTCGCCGGCCGCGGCGAGGCCGATGCCGTGGCGTTGGGCGACGGGCTGCGCCTGACCGCCCACTTCCTGCAGCGCTGCCTGTTCGACCCGCTCGACCGGCCGCTGCCGCCGGCGCGCGGCCGGCTGGCCGAACTGGTGGGCGCCGCGCCCGCGCCGACTCGCGACGCCGCGATATGAAATTGGCCGCCTTCCTCCAGTCCCGGGCCCGATGACCGACACGCTCGACGCCGGCGATATCCGCCCGACCCAGCTCAAGGACGCGCTGGGCGAGCGCTATCTCGCCTACGCCCTTTCGACCATCGTATCGCGTTCGCTGCCGGACGTGCGCGACGGCCTCAAGCCGGTGCACCGCCGCCTGCTGTTCGCCATGTCGCAACTTGGCCTCGCCCCCGGATCGGGCCCCAAGAAGGCCGCCCGCGTCGTCGGCGATGTCATCGGCAAGTACCACCCGCACGGCGACCAGTCGGTCTACGACGCCCTCGTGCGCCTGGCGCAGGACTTTGCCGCGCGCTGGCCGCTGGTCGACGGGCAGGGCAATTTCGGCAACATCGACGGCGATAACCCGGCGGCCATGCGCTACACCGAGGCGCGGCTGACCGACGTGGCGGCGGCGCTGCTCGAGGGTATCGACGAGGACGCGGTCGACTTCCGCGAGACCTACGATGGCGAGGGCGAAGAGCCGGCCGTCCTGCCGGCCAACTTCCCCAACCTGCTGGCCAACGGCGCCACGGGCATCGCCGTCGGAATGGCGACGGCCATTCCGCCGCACAATGTCGGCGAGCTGTGCGACGCGCTGGCCCATCTGCTCAAGCATCCGAAGGCGACGGCGGAAACCCTGTCGCGCTTTGTCCCCGGCCCGGACTTTCCCACCGGCGGTATCCTCGTCGAGCCGCGTGACAGCATCGTCGCCGCCTACGCGACCGGCCGCGGCAGCTTCCGCCTGCGCGCCCGCTGGCAGGTCGAGGAGCTGGGCCGCGGCACCTGGCAGGTGGTCGTCACCGAAATCCCGTGGCAGGTGCCGAAGGCCCGCCTCGTCGAGCGAATCGCGGAACTGCTGACGGCGAAGAAGCTGCCGCTGCTCGCCGACGTGCGCGACGAATCGGCCGAGGACGTGCGGCTCGTACTGGAGCCGAAGAGCCGGAATGTCGACGCGGCGGTCCTGATGGAGAGCCTGTTTCGGGCAAGCGACCTCGAGACGCGCATACCGCTCAACATGAACGTGCTGGCCGCTGACCGCACGCCGGGCGTCATGACGCTGGCGCAGGCGCTGCAGGCCTGGCTCGACCACCGCCACGAGGTGCTGGTCCGGCGGTCGAAGTATCGCCTGGAGCGCATTGGCCGGCGGCTGGAGGTGCTCGGCGGCTACATGGTCGTCTACCTCAACCTCGACGAGGTGATCGCCGTCATCCGCGAGGCGGACGAGCCGAAGGCGGAACTGAAGCGGCGCTGGAAGCTGACCGATGTGCAGGCCGACGCCATCCTCGACATGCGGCTGCGCGCCCTCCGGCGCATCGACGAGATCGCCATCAAGAAGGAGCAGGGCGACCTGCGTGCCGAGAAGAAGGAGCTGGATGCGCTGCTCGGCGACGAGGGCAAGCGGCGCAAGCGTCTGGGCGACGAAATAACTGCCCTGAAACTGCGCTTCGGGCCGAAGACGACAGGTGGCGCGCGGCGCACGGAAGTCGGCGATCCGCCACCGGCCATCGAGGTGCCTAGCGAGGCCAGCGTCGAGCGCGAGGCGGTGACGGTGGTGTGCTCGGCGCAGGGCTGGGTGCGGACGATCAAGGGCCACACCGTCGACCCCGGCGACCTCAAGTACAAGGAGGGCGACCGCGGCCGCTTCGTGCTGCCGGCGGAGACGATCGACCGGCTGCTCGTGTTCTCGACCGACGGGCGGATGTTCACCGTGCCGGTCGAACGCCTGCCGGGCGGGCGCGGCCACGGCGAATCGCTGCGCCTGATGATCGACCTCGCCAACGACGCCGACATCGTCGCGCTGTTCGTCCACCGGCCGGGCCGCAAGCTGCTGCTGGCCTCCAGCGACGGCCGCGGCTTCGTCGTCGCCGAGGACGACGTCGTCGCCCAGACCCGGGCCGGCCGGCAGGTGCTCAACGTGTCGACCCCGGCCGAGGCGACGGTCTGCGTGCCGGCGGCGGGCGATCACGTCGCGGTCCTCGGCGGTAACCGCAAGCTGCTGGTCTTTGCCCTCGACGAACTGCCCGAGATGGCGCGCGGCCGCGGCGTCCGCCTGCAGGCATACGCCAAGGGCGAACTGGTCGACGCGCGCACCTTCATGCTGGCCGACGGGCTGCCTACGCGGACCGGCGAGCGGACCCGCACCTTCACGGCGGACGAACTGGCCGAGTGGCGCGGCAAGCGCGCCCAGGCCGGCCGGGTCGTGCCGGCGGGCTTTCCCAAGGCCAATCGCATCGGCACGGACCCGTTCGCCGGCTGATCCAGGGCACCCGAGGCCGTTGAGCGGTGCCGGGCGAGGTGCTATGCAGCCGGCCCAGATCGTTGCCCACCCTTTCGGGGACCCGACATGAGCATCCAAGCCGCGCCCGCCGCCTTGCAGCCGACCCTGGTGTCCGCGCTCTGGCCCCAGCAGCAGGGCATGCGCGATGTGCTGCGCCTCGTGGTGCTGGCCCTCGCCGGAACCGCCCTGCTGGTCCTCTCGGCCAAGATAAAGGTGCCGTTCTGGCCGGTGCCGATGACGATGCAGACCTTCGCCGTGCTGGTCATCGGCATGGCCTACGGCTGGCGCCTCGGCGCCGCGACGGTCGTCCTGTACCTGCTCGAAGGCGCTGTCGGTCTTCCGGTTTTCACCGGCACGCCCGAGCGCGGCATCGGGGTCATGTACATGTACGGCCCGACGGGCGGGTTCCTGCTCGGCTTCGTCGTCGGGGCGGCGATTTCCGGCTGGCTCGCCGAACAGGGCTGGGATCGCTCCGTGGTGCGGACGCTCGGTGCGATGCTGGCCGGCGAAGTGGCGATGTTCGTGCTCGGTCTCGCCTGGCTCGCGCATCTGTTCGGAGCGAGCAAGGCCATCGAGTTCGGCCTCGCGCCGTTCGTCTGGGCGGAGATCTTCAAGATCGCCCTGGCCGCGGCCGTGATGCCCGGCGCCTGGTGGCTGCTGCGCCGGCTGCGGTAGCGGTTCGCGGCCCCTTTTCCGCAGGGGTCGCAAGCCGCCGTCACACGCACGGGCGACGGACGCGTCGGCGGCCTACTGGCCGCCGCGCTCGCTGTCGCCGTCGGCCGGCGGATCGTCCGGTCCCGCCGTGTCGTCGTCGGTGACGTCGGAATCCTCGGGCTGGTCCGGCTCGTCTCCGGTTTCTTCCGGCTCGTCCACCTCGCCATCGTCCCGGTCGTCGTCGAAGGTGCCGGGGGGCAGGGGTTCAGAGCCGAACCGCGTGCCTTCATCCGCGTCCGCCTTCTCGAACGACGTTCCGAACAGCGTCTTGGGCAGCCAGTCCGACAGGGGCGGATAGGCGGCCAGCAGGCCCAGTGCGACGATCTGGATCGCCACGAACGGAATGATGCCGCGATAGATGTGGCCGGTGGTCACTTCCGGCGGCGCCACGCCGCGCAGGTAGAACAGGGCGAAGCCGAAGGGCGGCGTCAGGAAGGAGGTCTGCAGGTTCATCGCCATCATCACGCCGAGCCAGATGGGCGAGATGTCGAACTGCAGCAGCACCGGGGCGACGATCGGCACGACGACGAAGCAGATCTCGATGAAATCGAGGAAGAAGCCGAGGATGAACATCACCAGCATGACGACGATCATCGCGCCGACCACGCCGCCCGGCATGTTCGACAGCAGGTGATGCACGGTCTCGTCGCCGCCGAGGCCGCGGAATACGAGGGAGAACACCGCCGCGCCGATGAGGATGACGAAGACCATCGACGTGATTTCCATCGTCGAGCGCGCGACCGGCTGCAGGACACCGCGCGTGAAGACGCGGAACAGCGACACGACGATGCCCCAGACCAGCAGCGCCGCGCAGAGCAGGGCGACGACGATGGCGATCATGTCGCCGGTGGAAATGACGTCGAGGTTCATGCGCAGATCGAGCGTGGCGTTGAGCGCCAGCATCACGACGAGGCCGACGGCGGCGCCATAGATCGGCAACTGCGAACGCGACTCCACGAGGCGCGCCACGGCGACGAGGCCGCGGCCGACGAAGGTTTCGCCGCGGTGGCTTTCGGGAATGTCCAGTTCGACAAGGCGCAGCCCGGCCAGCAGCGTCGAGCCGATGGCGCCGACCGCGGCGGCCTCGGTGGGGGTCGCGACACCCGCCAGGATCGAGCCGAGCACCGCGATGATGAGCACGATCGGCGGGATGAGGGCCTTCGCCACGCGCGCCCAGAGGCTCGAATAGTCGCCGGTGTCGTCGCGCGGAATGGGCGGCGAGGAGGCCGGCCACAGCCAGGCGATGATGACCTGATAGGCGATGTAGAAGCCGACCAGCATCAGGCCCGGAATGAGCGCGCCGGCGAACAGGTCGCCGACCGATACCGGTTCGGGCGAATAGTTGCCGAGGGTGCGCTGGGCATCGACGTAGGCGTTGGAGATCTGGTCGCCGAGGATGACCAGCACGATCGAGGGCGGGATGATCTGCCCGAGCGTGCCCGAGGCGCAGATCATGCCCGAGGCGAGCTTGGGATCGTAGCCGCGCTTCATCATCGTCGGCAGCGACAGCAGGCCCATCGTGACCACGGTGGCGCCGACGATGCCGGTCGAGGCGGCGAGGAACGCGCCGACGATCGCCACCGAGATGCCCAGGCCCCCCCGCAGCGAGCCGAAGAGCTGGCCCATGGTGTCGAGCAGTTCCTCGGCCACCTTCGAGCGTTCGAGCATGACGCCCATGAAGACGAACAGCGGAACGGCGATCAGCACCTCGTTGGTCATCGCGTTGCCGAAGATGCGCGATGGCAGGGCGCCGAAGAACGACATGTCGAAGATGCCGAACCAGTTACCCAGCAGGGCCCAGATCAGCGCCGTGCCGGCCAGCGTGAAGGCAACGGGGAAGCCGCACATCAGGAAGATGACGGCGGTGAGGAACATCAGCAGGTCGAGATAGGCCGCGAGGTCCATCGCTCAGACCCTCTCCTCGGCCGCCGCCGGCGCGTCCGCCGTGGTCTCGATGCCGAGCAGGACGAGCAGGGCATGCAGCGCCATCGAGACGCCCTGCAGGCCGACCAGGAAGGTGAAGACGAGGATTACGCTTTTCAGCAGGTAGACGGCCTGTATGCCGCTGGTTTCCTTGGAACCCTCGTGTACCGCCCAGGAATTCGCGATGTAGCCGAAGCTGTAGATGGCGATCAGGACGCAGACAGGCAGCAGGAAGAACAGGGCGCCGGCGAGGTCGATCGCGGCTTTCGTGCGCGGCGTCGCCGGCTGGTAGAAGATGTCGACCCGGACATGGCCGCCGCGCAGCAGCGTGTAGCCGGCGCCGACCATGAACAGCACGCCGTGCAGGTAGACCACCGATTCCTGCAGCATGATGAGGCCGATGCCGAAGACGTACCGCAGCACGACGACGGCGAACTGCACCAGCACCATGATCACGGCGAGCCAGGCGATCCAGCTGCCGATCTTGTCGTTGAAGCCGTCTATGGCCGCCGCCACGGCCCGCAATGCGGTCACCGCCTTACTCCCACCCGGCCCGCGCCGCCCGCGCAGGAAAAAGGCCCGCACCGGTCGCGTCCGGTGCGGGCCCGAGAGACATCTGCCGGACGCGCCGGCTGCTAGTACTTGAACTTGAGCAGGCGTGCGTCCGCGAACGCCTGATCGGCAATCCGCGCCCAGGAGATGGAGTAGCGGCGGAAGTCGAGGAAGCTCTCGTGGATCTTCTTCGTTACCGGATCGGCGGCCGCGACTTCCGACATGACCTGGCCGGAGTGCTCGCCGATGGCCCGCATCACGTCGTTGGAGAAGCGCTTGAGCTGCACCTTGTGCTGGCGCAGCAGGACGTTCAGCGAGTCGCCGTTGCGGGCATTGAACTCGGCCAGCGTGTACTCGTTCTCAGCCGTCATCGCCGAGGTGACGAGGGCCTTCTCGCCGGCCGAGAAGCCGTCCCACACCTTCTTGTTGACGCCGACGCCGAGCGCCGTGCCCGGCTCGTGGAAGCCCGGGTAGTAGTAGTATTTGGTGACCTTGTAGAAGCCGAAGGCGAGGTCGTTCCAGGGGCCCACCCACTCGGTGCCGTCGATGGCGCCGCTCTGCAGCGCGGCGAAGATCTCGCCGCCGGGCAGGTTGACCACGGCCGCACCGAGGCGGCGCAGCACCTCGCCGCCGAGGCCGGGCATGCGGAACTTGAGGCCCTTGTAGTCCTCGAGCGAGTTGATTTCCTTGTTGAACCAGCCGCCCATCTGGACGCCGGTGTTGCCGGCGAGGAAGGGCTTGATGTTGAAGCCGGCAGACAGGTCATCCCACAGCTTCTGGCCACCGCCGTGGTGGACCCACGACGTGATCTCGGTCGCGGTCAGGCCGAACGGAACGGCAGCGAAGTAGTTGAAGGCTTTCGACTTGCCCTGCCAGTAGTACTCGGCGCCGTGGTACATGTCGGCCGTGCCGTTCGACACTGCATCGAAGGACTCGAATGGCGGCACCAGCTCGCCCGCGGCGAAGACCTTGACCGTGATCTTGCCGTCGGTGGCGTCGGTGATGCGCTTGGCGAGGCGTTCGGCCCCCGTGCCGAGGCCGGGGAAGTTCTTCGGCCACGTCGTTACCATGCGCAGTTCCTTCATGCCCTGCGCGATGGCGGGCTTCGGGAAACTCGAGGCGGCGGTGGCGGCTGCCCCCGCCACGGCGGCGCCGACGATGAATTTGCGACGATTCATAATGCCTCCCTGACGTTCGTCTTGGTTGCGATCGGTGCCATCGAGGCGGGTGCCGGACGGCAGCACAACCCGTTGCATTCAGGTTGCCGATTGTTGTGTGAAATCCTACGCGACGGGAAAAACGCGCGCAAATCCTTCTCAGGTGCGGGAGATCGGCATCTCACCGTGATCGGCCGACAGGGGCTGCCAGCCGTCGGGACCGAGCGCTTCCAGCGGTGCGAAGCGGGTCTTGTAGACCATCTTCGCGCAATCGCGCACCCAGTAGCCGAGATAGACATGGGCCAGCGACAGGGCCCGCGCGTGCTCGATCAGCCACATCACGATGTAGGTGCCGAGGCTGCGGTCCGCAGCCTCCGGGTCGAAGTAGCTGTAGACGGCCGAAAGTCCGTCGCCCAGCCGGTCGACGAGACAGCCGCCGAGCAGGACGTCGCCGGCGTCGCGGAATTCGACGAGAATCGTGTCGACCGTGGTGTCCTCGACCATCGCGCGGTAGTCGGTGACCGTCATCGTCGCCATCTCGCCGCCGGCGTGGCGGCCGCCCTGGTAGCGGGTGAAGAGGGCATACTGCTCCGCCGTCGCCTCGGGCGCGCGGACGCGGGCGACGATGTCGGCATTGCGCCGCCATACCCGCCGCAGCGAGCGGCCGGGGGCAAAGTCGCGGGTGGCGATCCGCACCGGCACGCAGGCCGAGCAGCCGGGGCAGGCGGGGCGGTAGACGATGTGGTGCGAGCGGCGGAAGCCGGCCTGCGCCAGGCTGTCGTGCAGTGGCTGGGCGGCATTGCCGCGCAGTTCGGTGAACAGGTTCCGCTCGATCCGGCCGGGCAGGTAGGGGCACGGCATCGGGCCGGTGCGGTAAAACACCAGTGGCGGCCGCATCGGCTGGCTGGTCATGCCGCCTCTCCCGCGATGTCCGGCCCCGGCATCGCATAGCCGAAAAAGGCGCGACCGACCTGGTCGGTCAGATGGATCAACTGGCGTTGCACCCAGTCATTAAACTCGTGCAGGCCCCGCGCCACAACATCCTCGACCGTGTAGCTGGCGAAGACGGCGCGCATCTCGTCGGCGAGTTCCTCCGCCGCGGCGCCGCGCGCCAGCATGTAACGGCTGCGAAGTTCGTCGAGCCGGGCCGCAGCCTCGAGAAGATTGGCACGCACCGAGCGTGGAAAGTCTTCATGGAAGAGCAGGAAGCCCGCGACGCGGTCAGGCGACAGGGCACGTGGATGGACACGGCGATAGGCATGATAGCCGGCGACGGCGCGCAGCAGGGCGTTCCACTGGCTGTCGTCGACGCCGTTGGGGGTTGCTTCGCCGCCGGGCGCCAGCAGCCGGTACTTCACGTCGAGCAGCCGAGTCGTCTGGTCGGCGCGCTCGATCGCCTTGCCGAGCCGGTAGAAGGTCCAGCCCTGGTCCCGGTAGAAGGTGCCCTCGGTGATGCCGTAATGCGTCTGGCAGCCTTCCTTGATGCGCGCGCACAGGCGCGAGACGTTGTGCAAGGCGATATCGGCGGCACCGACGCCGCGGACCCAGGCGTGGAAGACATTGAGGTGCGACCACATCTCGGTGCTGATCAGCGGGCGCAGCAGGCGTGCGTTGGCGCGGGCTGCGGCGATGGACGAGGCCACCGAGTTCGGATTGGTGGCATCGATGATGTAGAAATGGATGACGTTCGTGGCGCTGGCCTCGGCATGGCGGGCGTAGAAGCTATCCTCGTCGGCCTGGACATCGATGATCGACCGCCAGTTGCTGGAACCAGCGAGGTCGCGGGCGTGCGTCTCCTGCACGTCCACGATACGCGCGATGTTTTCCGCCCGCTCCATGTAGCGCGCGAGCCAGAAGATCGCCTCGGCGTGACGCGAGAGGGTGACGCGGCCGCGGCCCGGCATGCGCTCGGTCATGCCAGCACCCATGTGTCTTTCGAGCCGCCGCCCTGCGAGGAGTTGACGACGAGCGAGCCGCGCCGCAGGGCGACGCGGGTCAGCCCGCCCGGCAGCACCCATGTCCTGTCGCCGGTCACCGCGAAGGGGCGCAGGTCGATGTGGCGCGGTTCGAGGCGATCCTCGATCAGCGTCGGCGAGACCGACAGTTCGACCATCGGCTGGCTGATGTAGTTGGCTGGATCGGCCAGCAGCAGGGCGCGCAGTTCGGCAAGCTCCGCCTTCGTCGCGCGCGGGCCGACGACGACGCCGTAGCCGCCGGCCTCGCCGACCGGCTTGGTGACCAGACGGTCGAGGTTGTCGAGCGTGCGCGCCAGTCCGTCCTTTTCCCGGCAGAGGTTGGTCTCGACGTTGGACAGAATGGCGTCCTGGTCGAGGTAGTAGCGGATGATGCGCGGCATGTAGGCGTAGATGGCCTTGTCGTCGGCCACACCCGTGCCGATGGCGTTGGCCAGCGCCACGTTGCCCTTGCGGTAGGCGTCGAACAGGCCGGGCACGCCGAGCATGCTTTCGGGGTTGAAGGCGAGCGGGTCGAGGAAGTCATCGTTGAGGCGCCGGTAGATGACGTCGACGGGCGCGAGGCCGGCCGTCGTCTTGAGCCAGACGCGCTCGTCGCGCACCACGAGATCGCGCCCCTCGACCAGCGGCACGCCCATCTCGCGGGCGAGGAAGACGTGCTCGAAATAGGCCGAGTTGAACACGCCGGGCGACAGCAGCACGACCTGCGGCTCGTTCACCGTCGGCGGGGCGATCGCCACCATCGCCTGGTGCAGGCGCAGCCCGTAGTCGTCGACCTTGCGGATCGGCAGGCCGGCCATCACGTCGGGGAAGATGCGCTGCATCATGTAGCGGTTCTCGACGACGTAGGAGACGCCCGACGGCGTGCGTCCGTTGTCCTCGAGCACCAGCGGCGTGCCGCGCCCGTCGCGCACGATGTCCGTGCCGCAGATGTGGACATAGGTGCCGTGTGGCACGTCGACGCCCATCATTTCCTTGCGGAAATTCTTGTTGCCGAGCACGAGATCGGCCGGGACCACGCCGTCGGCGAGGATCTTTTGCTCGTGGTAGATGTCCCAGAGGAACAGGTTGAGCGCCTGCAGCCGCTGCACCACGCCGGTCTCGATCGTCCGCCACTCGCCGGACGGAATGACGCGCGGAATCACGTCGCAGGGCAGGATGCGGTCGATCGCGTCGGCGTCGGAATAGACCGTGAAGGTGATGCCGAGGTTGTAAAGCTCGCGCTCGAAATCGTCCTGGCGGCGGCGCAGCTCGGTGACGCCGAGCGCTGCCATGCGCGTGCGGACCTCGGCGAGCAACGCGGCGGCGGCGGGGTCGGTGCGTGCGCCCGTCAGTTCGCAGAAGAAGCCGCCGGGATCATATCTGGAGAACGGGTCGTCAGGGACGGCGGGGCGGTTCCCACCGGCGGGATCGGATGCACTCGCCATGCTCATGTCGCGCCTGGACCTGCCCGAATTCCGGTGTGCGACGCCTCCGCCCCCGATGCCTCGCGGCCGGGACTGTCGTTGTCCTTGAGCCAAGCCTAGCCCGCCCGCCAGCGCGAGTCACGGCCATGGCCGGACGGTGCGTTCGCCGGCCCTAGCCGGGGCGGCGGCCGAACAGCGAGGGCAGCGGCGTTTCGGCGCGGTTCTCGACCGGTTCCGCCGCCGGCGCGATACCGGCCGGGGCATTGGCCGGCACGGTGCTGCCTGGCGCCGGCGTCGTCGCCTGCCGGGTACCGGCGGCGTCGGCCGGCGCGATGCGCGGCCCGCCCTTGTCGCCGGCCTCGCGCAGCAGTACGAGGGAAATGCGGCGGTTGCGCGCCGACATCGGATCGTCGGGCACCAGCGGCTCGGTGTCCGCGCGGCCCTGCACGAGCGCGATGCGCTCGACCGGCAGGCCGCCTTCCGACAGCAGCCGGCGCGCCGCGTTGGCGCGGTCCGAGGAAAGCTCCCAGTTGGTGTAGCCGCGCTCGCTGCGGTAGGGCCGGGCATCGGTGTGGCCGGACACCGAAATGCGGTTGGGCATCTTGCCGACGACCTGCGCGACCATGGCGAACAGCTTGCGCGCCTGCTCGTTGGGCTCGGTCGAGCCGAGCGGGAACATCGAATACTGCTCCTGGTCGACGAGTTGGATGCGCAGTCCCTCGGGCGTCTGGTCGATCAGCAGGCTTTCCGACAGCTTGGCCAGTTCGGGCACGGACTCGATCGCCTGCCGCAAGGCCGCCGCCGCCGCCTCGAAACGTTCCTCCTCGCGTTCCGCCAGCAGCTTGTCGAGGTCGGCATTGTCGACGCGGCCCGGCTTGTCCGGATTGCCCTTGCCGAGGCCGCCCTGCGCCGAGCCCTCGGTCTCGCCCTCGGCCTGGCCCTGTTCTTCGGCGTCGGCCTCGCCGCCCTGCTCGAAGTCGGTGTCCTCGCCGGCGGTCATGCTCATGGCCGCGATCGGCGTGCCGATGGTGGGGCCGCCATCGGCGCTCAGGACGCCGTTGAGCGACACGGTCGTACCGCCCAGCACGCCGCCGGCGCCGCTCTTCGACTGCGACACGGAATCCGGGCTGAAGTAGTTGGAAATCCCCGACTTCTGCTCCTCCGTCGTGGCGTTGAGCAGCCACAGCAGGAGGAAGAAGGCCATCATCGCCGTCACGAAGTCGGCATAGGCGACCTTCCACGCGCCGCCGTGATGGGCGTGCGCATGACCGCCCTTGACGCGCTTGATGATGATCGCCTGCTGGTCGTTGACGCCGGCCATGGCCGCGGTTCCGTCGCCCTAGCCGATTGGCGGAACGGCGGACACGGCTTCCTCGACCTCCGCGAAGGTCGGCCGCACGTCGTTGAGCAGCGCCTTGCGCGCGAACTCGACCGAGATGGCCGGCGCGTAGCCCTGCATATGGGCGATCAGGCCGGCCTTGATGCATTGCAGGTAGCGCGCGTTGGCGCCCTGCGTGGCGCGGATGGAGGAGGCCAGCGGGCCGACGAAACCGTAGGCCATGAGCACGCCGAGGAAGGTGCCGACGAGGGCACCGCCGATCAGCTTACCGAGGATTTCCGGTGGCTCGGTTATGGAGCCCATGGTCTTGATGACGCCGAGGACCGCCGCGACGATGCCGAGCGCCGGCAGCGCGTCGGCCACCGACTGGATGGCGTCGGCGACCTGATTGTCCTCCTTGTGATGGGTCTCCAGCTCCTCGTCCATCAGCGCCTCGATCTCGTGCGCGTTGTCGGAGCCCATGGTCAGCATGCGCAGGTAGTCGCAGAAGAACTCGACGGCGTGATGGTTGGCGGCGAAGCGCGGGAAGGCGGCGAACAGCTCGCTCTCGTGCGGATGCTCGACGTGCTGCTCGAGAGCGAGGTTGCCCTTGGTGCGCGCGAGCTTGAAGGTGGCGTAGAGCATCGACAGCAGTTCGAGGTAGTCGGCTTTCTTGTTGGCCGGCCCCTTCATCGCCATGCCGACGGCCTTGCCGGAGCCGCTGAGGACGGATTTCGGGTTGGAGGTGACGAAGGCGCCGACCGCCGCGCCGCCGATGATGACCAGCTCGAAGGGCTGGATCAGCACCGCGATGTGACCGCCCATGGCGACGTAGCCGCCGAGGACGCAGGCCAGCACGACGATCCAGCCGATGACGATGAACATCCCGGGACCCACCCGCAGTTGGCGCCCGCATCGGCGCCCGGCGAGCGTGCCCCGGAAGGGTAAAGTTTCCGTTTAGCCGGCGGCGTTCAGCCGGTCGTCTCCATGATGCGGGTGGCGAAGCCGGCGGCTTCGAGACGGGCCCGGATATCCTCGCCATGCGCGCGGCTGCGCGTCTCGACGACGGCATCGACGTCGGCCTGCTTGACCGGCACGTCGTGGAACAGCCGCTGGTGGACGATTTCGACGATGTTCCCGCCGGCGTCGCCGATGACCCGGGTGACGCGCGCGAGGTTGCCGGGCGCATCGCTGATCTGCACCCGCAGCCGCACCAGCCGTCCGCCGCGCACGAGGCCGCGCAGCAGCACCGAGGCGAGGACCCGGTGGTCGATGTTGCCGCCCGAGACGACGAGGCCGACGGACCGGCCGGTGAACCGCTCCGGCCGGTCGAGGACGGCGGCGAGGCCGGCGGCGCCGGCGCCCTCGGCGACGATGCAGGCGGCGTCGGCCATGCGGTCGACGGCCTCCTCGATGGCCTCCTCGTCGACCAGCACGACCTCGTCGACGAGGTCGCGGACGATCGGCAGGGTCAACCGGCCCGGCGTCTTGACGGCGATGCCCTCGGCCAGCGTGTCGCCGCCGACCGCCGGGGTCTCGCCGCGCAGCGCCATCGCCATTGACGGATAGTTCGCGGCCTCGACGCCGATGATGACGATGCCGGGCTTCATCGCCTTCGCCGCCACGGCCATGCCGGCGATCAGGCCGCCGCCGCCGACCGGCACGACGAGACAGTCGAGGCCGGGCGCGTCGGCGAGCATTTCGAGGGCGACTGTGCCCTGGCCGGCAATCACCGCGGCGTCGTCGTAGGGGTGGACGAAGGTCAGGCCGTCCCGGTCGGCAAGGGCGTGGGCGTGCGCCTCGGCCTCGACCAGCGTGTCGCCTTCGAGGACGACGCGCGCGCCGAGCGCTGACGTCCGCTCGATCTTGGTGAAGGGGGTGCCGCGCGGCATCACGATGGTGGCGGCGAGCCCGTGCCGGTCGGCATGGTAGGCGACGCCCTGGGCGTGGTTGCCGGCGGAGCAGGCGACGACGCCGCGCGCGCCGCCGTCGGCGACAAGCGCCGCGATCTTGTTGGCGGCGCCGCGCACCTTGAAGGACGCCGTCGGCTGCAGGCATTCGAGCTTGAGCCGGATGTCCGTCCCGGCAGCGACGCTCAGGGCCGGCGCCATGACGGTCGGCGTGTGCAGGACCGTGCCGGCGATGGTGCGGCCGGCCCGTTCGATGTCGGCGAAGGTGATGCTCATGATGCCGGCAGGGTCGGGGAGGGACCCGCGTCGCGCAAGTTCATTCCGCCGGGTTCAGGACCAGCGTGCCGGTGGTGGCGTCCGCCAGTTCCTCGGCGGAGAGGTCCAGCCGGCGGTGGCCGCCCTCCGCCCACCGTTCCGCCAGGTCGCTCCAGTGCCGCGACAGCGGGTGGGCCGACTGGCCCGGCGCCATTGCGAACACCGAGCGATCGAGGGCGGCGAGGTCGTATACGGCGCGCAGGCCCGGGCCGTGCACATGCGCGAAGGGACGGCGGGCGTCCGCGTTCGCCGCCGTGCCGCGGTTGACGGTGAAATCGCCGCCATCCGTGGCGACACTCGTGGACAGCAGTCCGGCGAGCGCCGCCAGCCGCTGGGCGACGGGGTGCGTGAAGCGGGCGCGGTGCAGCTTGCCCCATTGCCAGCCGGCGGTATCGGCGCCCAGCAGATCGGCCAGCCGCGCCCGTGCATCGTCGAGGGTGCCGGCGACGACGGCGGCGCAGTCGCCGGCCGCGCACCAGCGGTCCCCGTCGGCCAGCGCGGCGGCGACGGAGCGCGGCTGGCGCCGACGCCCCCAGGCGTCGTAGAGCGCCTCCAGCCGCGGGCGGAACAGGCGCTCCTGCAGCGCGTCGAACCACGCGGTCCACACCGTCGGCGCCACCGCATGGCGGTCCATCCGTCCGTCCCAGGCGGCGACGATGGCGAGCAGTTCGTCGCGCGCGGTCGTAGCCGGCGTCGCCCGACGCGCCAGTTCCAGCAATCGCGGGCGCAGCAGGGCGACCTCGCCGGCATGATCGTCGAGCTGGAGCGCCATCATATCGTCCGCCGTCAGGCCGCTGCGGCCGCCCAGCCGTTCCTCGATGCGGGCTGCGCGGAAACCCTCCGGCCAGGTTGCCGCGAGAGCGGCCGCGTCTGGTCCTGCCGTGACCCTGTTGTTGGCGTTGACCAGTTGGCCGGCGGGCGGGTTTTCGGTCGCCGGCAGGTCGCTCGACGGGATCGTGCCGTTCCAGTCGTTCGCACCGCTCGATCCGTCGACCGGGACGGTTCCGTCGCCGGCAAGACGGCGGGGAATCCGGCCGACGACACGAAAGCCGATCGTGCCTGTGGTGTCGGCGTAGAGGAGGTTCTGCACCGGCGCGCCGAACAGGTCGGCGGCGGCGCGTACCTCGGCCGCGCCGCGCGCACGCACCAGCCGTGCGAAGGCGTCGGCGGTGCGGTCGTCCGGCGCCAGACCGGTCCACGCCAGCGAGACCACGCGGTCGGGGGCCGGACGCGGCACGACCGCGTCGCCGAGGTCCGAGACGACCGGTCCGTGCCGCGTGCGGCGAACGCGCAGGAGCTCGGGTTCGCTGCGGAATCGGACCCTGATCGTCTCCTCGCGCGTCTCGAACGCCGCCGAACCGTCCGGCGTCAGGTAGCGGCCGTTGTCCGCACCGTCGATGCGCTCGATGAACAGGTCCTGCGTGTCGGCATGGGTCGTCGTGAAGCCCCAGGCGACGTCGTCGTTGTGGCCGAGGACGACGAAGGGCTGGCCGGGAATGGTCGCGCCGGTCATCTGCAGGCCGGGCGCCTCGACGCGGGCGAGGTACCACATTCCCGGTGCCGAGAAGCCCAGATGGGGGTCGTTGGCCAGCAGCGGCCGGCCCGTCGCGGTGCGGGCACCGCCGACCGCCCAGGCGTTCGACGCCGAGGCCGCGGCGAACACCGGCGGCAGCACCTCCGCGAAGCGTTCCAGCGGCAGGCCGCGCCACGCGCCCGCCAGCGTCGCCGGTCCGTCCTTGGGCTCCTCGGGAAACAGGACCGGCATCAGCTCGGGCACGGCGTCGGTCAGGCGGGCGCGCAGCAGTTCCTCGCGCCAGTTGCCGGAGAGCAGCAGCGCCATTGCCTCGGCCCATAGCATGCTGTCGGCGGGGCGCCATGGCTCCGGCTCGACACCGAGCAGCAGCAGATCGGGCGGCAGCACGGCGGACGGGCTGTTCAGCCACGCATTGACACCGCCGGCATAGGCATCGAGGGCCTCGCGCGTCCAGCTCTCCATGCCCTGCAACCGCGCCTCCGCCAGCCGCCCGAGACCGAGCGTGCGCATGAAGCGATCCGATGGCAGGCCGCCGGCGCCGATCACTTCGGACAGGCGCCCGGCAATCAGGCGGCGGGCGAACTCCATCTGGAAGAAGCGGTCTTGGGCATGGACATAACCGAGGGCGCGGAAGGCATCCATCGGGTTGCCGGCGAAGATGTGCGGCACCCCGTCGCGATCACGCACCACCTGCGCAGGTGCGGAGAGGCCGGGAACGACGTCCGTTCCGTCGACCGCCGGCAGGGACCACCACGCTATCGAAGCGATCACGACGAGGATCGTCGCGACCAGGGCCGTGCCGAGAAGCAACACTGGCCGAACGAGCAGCCATGCAATCAGCAATATCCCGACAATCGTGATGACCGGTGCGAGCGCTATGCCGACTATGGCGACCGACGAGGACTTCAGGAGGTCGGTGGCGGTCACGTTGCCGCTGGCCGGCCGTGCCGCTGCCAGCCTCTCCAGTCCTTCGGCCAGTTTCGATGCCGCCTTGTCGGCGATCCTGACCGTTTCCGTTCGAAGCCAGCGAAAGCCGACCCGCCATCGTCCGGGCGCCGATGGACGCCTGCCGATGACACCGCGCCGTCTCACATGTCCACCTGATAGGTCTTCCAGGGGGTCAGCCGCGCCGTGCGGTCGTAGACCGCGCGGGCGCGGTAGTTGTCCTCGGCGGTGAACCAGCGCAGCCAGGCCCAGCCGCGCCGCCGGCCCTCCGCCGCGACGGCGGCGATGAGGGCATCGGCGGCGCCACCGCCCCGGACCGACGGATCGACGAACAGGTCGTCGAGAAACCCGGCGACCTGGCCCGACAGCGGCCTCGGCAGGTCGCGGAAATGTGCCAGACCGACGACGCGGCCACTGTCGCGTTCGCGAGCGAGCAGACATTCGACGGGGTTCGCCGGATCGTGAATCCAGCCCCACACACGGTCGGCGACGGCCGGGTCGTCCGGTTGCTGGTAGAAGCGGCGATAGCCCTCGAACAGGGCCCGCCAGATCTCGCGGTCGGCCGTGCCGGGCGGGCCTATGTCATAGCGCTCCATACGCCGCTCCGTCGCTTGACCGGCGCCGTGGCGGGCCGCAGGGTGCAGCGCAACACGACGGGTGCGGACGGTAACGGGAGCGGTCGATGCGGTCACGCCATTTCCATGGACTGTCGAAGGCGGGATTCCATCGCCTGCACTACGTCGAATGGGGCGAATCGCGCGAAGGCGTGCCGGTCGTCTGCATTCATGGCCTGACGCAGAACGCGCGCGGCTTCGACGAGCTGGCGCGCGCCGCGTCGCTCGACCGCTGGACGCTGTGCCTCGATGTCGCGGGGCGCGGCGGCAGCGACCGCCTCGCCGACCCGGCCCTCTACGACTACGCCCAGTACCTCGCCGACGCCAACGCGCTGATCGCGCGCCTCGGCAGCGACCAGGTCGATATCGTCGGCACGTCGATGGGCGGCCTCATCGGCATGTT
Source organism: Alphaproteobacteria bacterium (assembly GCA_050246875.1). Taxonomy (GTDB): domain Bacteria; phylum Pseudomonadota; class Alphaproteobacteria; order UBA6615; family UBA6615; genus SHWB01. Next base: position 67,334 of record JBFWVF010000009.1, read on the forward strand.
CCTCGCCGCCATGCCGGGCAGCCCGGTCCGCAAGCTGGTGATGAACGATGTCGGCCCGTTCATACCGCGTGCCGCGCTGGCACGCATCCGCGAGTACGTGTCGCGGGCCTGGCGCTTCACCGACGTGAAGGGCCTCGAGCAGCACATGCGGCAGGCATACGCCACCTTCGGCCCCCTGACCGACGCGCAGTGGGCGACGCTGGCGCGGCAGAGCGCGACCGAGCTCGACGACGGCGCGGTCGTGCCGCACTGGGACCCGAAGATCGGCGAGGCATTCGCCCGCACGCCGCCGAGCGACGTCAACATGTGGCCGTATTGGGACCAGGTGAAGTGCCCGGTGCTGCTGCTGCGCGGCGCGGAGTCCGACCTGTTGCTACCCGAGACGGCGGCCGAGATGACGCGGCGCGGCCCGCGCGCCCAGCTCGTCGAATTCGCCGGTGTCGGCCACGCGCCGGTGCTGCTCGACGGCGATCAGATCAGGCCGGTCATCGAGTTCCTCGGTACGTCCTGATCAGGCCGGGTCGAGCGCCGACGCGGCGGCGGCGACGACCGGGCCCCAGTCGCCGGGCGCCGCCTGCCGCAACAGACGGAGCGACGGGTACCACGGGGTGTCGCTGCGGCCGGTGCCCCAGTACGCACTGGCACCGAAAGGCAGCAGCACGAGGCCGGGCCGGCCGAGGGCGCCGGCGAAATGCGCGGTCGAGTTCTCGATGGTGACGACGCCATCGAGCGCCGCAAGCTGCGCGGCATGGCCGTCGAGGTCGGCGCCCGTCTCGATGTCGGCATCGACATGCAGGCCGATGCCGGCTTCGCGCAGCGCCGCGATCTCGTCCGGCCTCGCACCGTACTGCAGCGAGACCCAGGCGATCCCGTGCAGCCGCGCCAGCGGTGCGAGCGCGGCAGCGCCGAGCGACCGGGCGGCACCGCTGACCGGATTGGCGCTGCGCCAGGCCAGCCCGATGTGCCGCCCGCCCGGCAGGGCGGCGTAGCGGTCGCGCAGGCGCGCGGTTCGCTCGCGGTCCGCGACCAGCCAGCCGGCGTGGCGCGGAAAGGCGCTCTCGTCGCGGCGGAACAGGGCCGGCAGATCGCCGAGCGATGCCTGCGCCGCGATGCCGGCCGCGCGCGTCGCCGGATGGGGCGGCTCGAGCGCCGGCACGACCGTCGCCGCCGGAAAGGACCGGGCGAGCAGCGGCACCAGGCGGGCTTCGACCTCGACGACGACGCGCGGTGTCCGCGACAGCGCATCGGCGATGCAGGCGGCGAACATGAGGGTGTCGCCGACACCCTGCTCGCCCCACAGCAGCAGCGCCTCGCCCTGCGCGAGCGGCCGGCCGTTCCACGCCGGCTGGCGATGCGGGCGCCGCGTGCCTGCGTTTGCCGGCAGCGCCCAGCGCCAGCGATAGGCGTCCCAGCCGGCGGCGAAGTCGCCGAGCGTCAGATGGGCGAGTGCGAGATCCCACTGCGCCTCCGCGAGCGCCGGCGCCAGCCGGACGGCGTCGGCGATCCGCTCGCGGGCCTCCCCGTGCCGGCCCCGCGCCCGCAGGACGCGGCCAAGGGCGAGCGCCGCGGCGGGATCGGCGGGATGGGCGATCGTCCATTGCCGGTAGGCCGCCTCCGCCTCGGCGTTCCGGCCTGCGTCCTGCAAAGTCACGCCGAGATTGCACAGCGCGTCGGCGTTCGCCGGGTCGAGCGCAAGGGCGCGCTGCAGGGCCGCGACCGCGTCGTCGACGCGGCCGAGATCCCCGAGAACCGCTCCATGGTGCGCCAGATAGGGCGCGGCCTGCGGCCGCAGGGCGACGGCGCGGGCGAGTTCGCGTTCGGCATCGTCGAGGCGGCCGAGGCGGTACTGTGCCAGCCCGAGGAGGTGGCGTGCGTCGGGCTGGTCGGGCAGGGCGGCGAGGATCGCGCGGCAGACGCGTGCGGCCTCGTCCAGCCGGCCGGCCTGATGATGCGCCAGCGCCGCCGTCAGCGCCGCCCTGACGGTCGTTCGTCCTGTCGATGGCGGCGATGCTGTCATGGCTCCGGCAGACTACACTGCCGGAGCGCGGCTTACATGCCGGCCTTGATGCCGCTGCCGGTGAGGACCACGACCTTCGTCACCTCGCCTGTAATGCCGAAGTCGTTGTCGTTGACGATGGCGACCGAGCCGTCGCCGAGCAGAGCGACGCCCTCGAGCTTCACCGGCACCTGCGGAAAGTCGGCGCTGTCGAAGCGCAGGGTCTTGCCCAGGGGGACGATGCCCGTGCCGGACAGGTCGTTGGACAGTTCGAGCGACGGCGAGGTGACCGGGTCGCTCCATTTCCCGCCCAGGATGTCGGTCGCGCCCTGCAGGGCGACTTCGTAGAGCTTGGTCGTGCCGTCCGTGCGCTCCAGCACCAGCAGGCGGTCGGTGGCGAGCGCCGTCATCTCGCTGATGCGCGGCGCGTTCTGCTTGTCGGACGGATCGAGCCGGAAGGTGTCGGGCAGGTCGAGCTGGTAGACGTACTCGCCCAGCAGCGTGTGGGTCACCGAGTCGAGCTTGAGGACCCGGGTGTTGCGGGCCTGCGCGTAAGCTTTCGCGTCAGGATGGGCCAGCGGGTTCTGCATGATGGTGTAGAGGAAGCGGCCGTCCGGCGACACCGCGACAGACTCGATACCGCGGTTGGCCTGGCGCTTCGTGTAGATCGCCGGCAATGCGCCGGTAACCTTGTATCCGGCGTCCGCGAAATCCTTCTCGCTGCCGACGGGCACGAGCCGTTCCATGATGCGGCCATCGGCGGCGACACGCAGCAGCGAGGGCGCGTTCTCCTCGCCGATCCAGAACGTTCCATCGGCCATGCGAACGATGCCTTCGGCGTCGACCGAGGAGGCGCTTTGCGACAGCGGCCGGCCGGCACCGTCGATGGGGTTTTCAGTGGTGGCGACGGTCAGCGTGTTGGGCATGCCGGAAATCGCCTTGCCGCCGCCGTCCTTCAGCGGGATGGCATCGATCACGGCGAAGGTGCCGTCCGCCTTCAGCTCGACGCGGTAGATGGTCGGCGCGTAGCCGGGCAGGGGATAGATGCGGGCGTTCCTCGTCTCGCCACAGAGGGCCTTGCCGTCGAGGCCCATCACCGCCTTGACGTCGGCGCAGGTGAAGTTCGGGCCGCGGTCGGAGACGGTCCAGAACGTCATCGGCGGCTCGTCGGCCCGGCGGAAGGCACCGCTGCCGATGCCGATGGTGTAGCCGACGGTCTTACCGCCCTCGTATGCGACGGTTTCGATCGCGAGTGCGGGGTCGGAACTGGTGTAGAGCCGGACGGCGGGTTCGGCGGCAACGGGCGCGGCGAGGGCGGCAAGACTGCCGAGCGACACGACCGTCGCAAGGGTGCGACGCATGGGATCCTCCGACGGGGATGGCCGGCGGAGACTCGGAGCCGGCGAAACAGTGTCGAAGGTCGCGATTGCCCGATTGCGACAGGCCTGCGTCAGCACAGTGACGGAAATGCCGGTCGCCGAAATGGAACGCCCCGCCGCCGGTGCCGGCGACGGGGCGTTTGCCTTCGGCGGTGGCCGCCTCGACGGGCCGATCAGCCGGGCTGCTTGACCACGCGCAGGTATGGCTTCTTCTCGTCCCAGCCGCCCGGGAACAGCTTCTGCGCGTCCTCGCGCGACAGCGACGGCAGGATGATGACGTCGTCGCCCGACTTCCAGTTCACCGGCGTCGCCACCTTGTGCTTGTCGGTCAGCTGCAGGCTGTCGATGACGCGCAGGATTTCCGAGAAGTTGCGCCCGGTCGAGGCCGGGTAGGTGATGGTCAGGCGCAGCTTCTTGTTCGGGTCGATGATGTAGACCGAGCGCACGGTCATGGTGTCCGAGGCGCTCGGATGGATCATGCCGTAGGCGTTCGACACCGACTTGTCCTTGTCGGCCAGCAGCGGGAAGTTCAGCGCGACGCCCTGGGTGTCCTGGATGTCCTTGGACCAGCTGGTGTGATCGGACAGGCCGTCGACGGACAGCCCGACGACCTTGACGTTGCGCTTGTCGAACTCGCCCTTGAGCTTCGCGACTTCGCCCAGTTCGGTGGTGCACACCGGCGTGAAGTCCTTGGGGTGCGAGAACAGCACGCCCCACGAATTGCCGAGGTAGGCGTGGAAGTCGATCTTTCCGGCCGTCGAGTCCTGCGTGAAGTTGGGAACGACGTCGCCGAGCATCAGTGCCATGGCTTCTTCTCCGGGGTGGAATGGCCGGCGCGCCAGCGCATCGGCGCGGCATTCGGTGGCGGGAGTCTAGGACTGCTGCAGGGACGGGGCAACGGCGCCGCTGTGTTTATTCGCGTACTACACTAGTAGTCGTGTTCCCTGATCTTCTCGGGGTTCCGCTCACGCCAGTGGGCGGCATGGTCGCGCAACGCCGCCATGATGCTCGACAGGCTGGTGTCGAGGTTGTTGGGCGAGATCACGGCCTCGCGCACGTCGCTTTCGCGCCAGGCGCGCTGGACGACCGCGAGCCAGCCCGGCCAGTCGGTCTCGACCGGCGGGCGATCGTTGAAGTGGACGATGACGTAGGCGCCGCGGCGATTGTGCAGCAGCGCCTGGATGGCCGTGCGCAGTCCCGGCCGCGACACCGACATCTGGGCGATGCGCTCCCAGGGCACGATGCCGAGGTGCCAGTTGCGCATGAAGATGCCGTTCGTGTCGATGACCAGTTGCGGTCGCCGGTCGCGCATGCGCCGGATGCACGACACGGCCCAGAGCAGCACGAAGAAGCCGATGACGCCGCCGAGCACGACGCGATCGGCGAGGAAGCCGCCCTGCTGCTCGAAGCGCTGCATCTCCTGCTGGGCCTCGCTCAACTCCTGCTGCCGCTCCGCCGGAAGTTCGCTTGTCGGCGTTTCGTCGAGGAAATGCGGGGCGAGGAAGATGAGCGCGATGAACGCCGTCATGACGACGAACTGCAGCGCAATGCGGCGGAGGTTATAGTGGGCGATCAGCGGGGCCGGCGCATCGCGCCCGGTGTCGGTCATGGGGGCGTTCCGATCGGGGAAGGGGTCAACCGGCGACGAGCCGGCGCGCGGCGGCGACCGCGAAGTAGGTGAGAATGCCGTCGGCGCCGGCACGGCGAAATCCAGTCAGCATTTCCATCATCGCGCGCTCGCCGTCGATGGCGCCGTGCATGGCGGCAAAGGCCAGCATCGCGTACTCGCCCGATACGTTGTAGGCGTATGTCGGCAGGCCAAAGCGCTGTTTGACCCGCCACAGTACGTCAAGATACGGCAGGCCGGGCTTCACCATCACCATGTCGGCACCCTCGGCGATGTCGAGGGCGACCTCGCGCAGGGCCTCGTCGGTGTTGGCCGGGTCCATCTGGTAGGTCGCCTTCGAGGCGCCCTTGAGGAAGCCGGCGCTGTCGATGGCGTCGCGGAATGGGCCGTAATAGGCCGAGGCGTACTTCGCGGCGTAGGACATCAGCATGGTTTGCTGATGCCCGGCGGCATCAAGCGCCTTGCGCAGCGCGCCGATCCGCCCGTCCATCATGTCCGACGGCGCGATGATGTCGCAGCCCGCCTCGACCTGCACGAGGGCCTGGCGCACCAGCGCCTCGACGGTCAGGTCGTTGGCCACCTCGTCGTCGATGACGAGGCCGTCATGGCCATCGGCGTTGAAAGGATCGAGGGCGACGTCGCACAGCACGCCGAGATTCGGGTGCGCCGCCTTCACCGCACGCACCGCGCGGCAGACGAGGTTGTCGGGATTCCACGCCTCCTCGCAGGTCGGCGTCTTCCGCGCCGGGTCGACGGCGGGAAACAGGGCGATGACCGGGATGCCCAGCTCTTTCGCCTCGCCGGCCGCGTCGACCAGCGCCGGAATGGTCAGGCGGTCGACACCGGGCATCGCGGCGATGGGTGTCCGCGCCTCCGGCCCCTCGCCGACGAACACCGGCCAGATCAGGTCGTCGACCGACAGCCGCGTCTCGCGCACCAGGCGCCGCGTCCAGTCGTGCCGCCGCAGGCGGCGCATGCGGACTTGCGGAAAGGCGCCGGTCGGTGTCGTCGGTCCCTCGGCCATGACAACTCCAGATGCCCGCGTACGGCCACCCCGGCGCCGGCGGCCGCGACCATAACCGGCGGCGCGGGTGGCGCCAACCGGGTGGGCTATTCGTCGCTGTCGGAGCGGTCGGACGGAACGAGCGTGTCCCACTCGGCCGTGTTGCGCGCGAGCTCGGCCTCCAGGGCATCTGCGAACAGCCTCGCCGGGGGCGAGAGCGGGTGCTGGGTGCGGCGGATCAGCATGTAGGCGTAGGGAATTGACGGTTTCACGATCGGGTTGATCTGCATGCGCTCGGGGATGTGATGCTCGCGACGGACCTCGCCGATCATCGCCGTCATCGGCTGGATCGAGGCCCAGTCCGACTGGGCGACCAGCCAGAAGGTCGCGAGGATGCCGTCGAGTTCCATCACCTGCTGGATTCTGACGCCCTCGGTGTGGAAGTACTGTTCGAGCGTCGCCCGCCGGCTGTTGAACAGCGCCGGCAGGACCAGCTTCAGCGGGGGCAGTTCGGCCAGTCGGACCGGCTGGCGCGGCGCGAGCCCCAGCTTCGGGCCGCAGACCAGAATTTCGTGGTCGCGGGCGATCAGCCGCGATTCCAGACCGACCTGCGGATTGTGCTGGGGGACGACGGCGAAATCGAGCGAACCGTCGAGAACGCCCTCGGTCACCGCCTGGATATAGCCCTCGAATATGTGCAGGTCGACGTTGGGATAGCGTTGGGTGAAATCGATGAGAACATTGGCCAGGCCGCCGCGCGACAGCGACGGAATGACGCCCATGCGGAGCTTGCCGTAGACGTGGCCGGCCAGGGACTGGACTTCCTCCTCGGCCGAACGGGCCGCGTTGAGGATCGGCAGGCAGCGGCTATAGTAGACGCGGCCGGCCGGGGTCGGCGTGACGCCCTGGGGGCCGCGTTCGAACAGCCGCAGCCCAAGGCGTTCCTCGAGGTTGCGGATCTGCATCGAAAGGCCCGACTGCGTGGCATTTTCCCGCGCGGCGGCGGCGGAGAAGGAGCCCTCCTCGTAGACCGACACGAAGGCGCGCATTTGCCTGAAGTTCACGGTTTCCGCCCCGGCGCCTATAAGAAAATCTGATCCATCGCATAATAAGTTATCATTAGGTTTCGTGGCAAAGAATCCCTTATCGTCAAGTGGTACCGCGGTGGCTTATGCAGTCGGCCGCGCACCTGTTTTCCTTTGCCCACAGTCGTGGGCCGGGTGCCGGACAAGGCAGACACGCCGGGGCTGCGCCCCGCGGGAGGTTTTCGATGCGGCTTGGCTACTTCACGATGCCGGTGCATCCGCTGCACCGCAGTCACACCGAGACCCTCAAGGAGGATCGCGAGGCGATCATCCTGTGCGACGAGTTGGGCTTCCATGACGCCTTCGTTGGCGAGCACCTGACGGACAAGGCCGAGAACATCACCAACTCGATGCTGTTTCAGGCCACGCTGATTCCGGTGACGAAGCAGATCAAGCTGGCGACCGGCACGACCAACCTGTCGCACATGCATCCGACGCTCGTCGCGGTCCATGCGGCGATGTTCGACCATCTCGCCGAGGGACGATTCATTCTGGGCATCAGCCCGGGCGCGCTGCCGTCGGATGCCGAGGCCCTCGGCATCCTCGACGAGGACCGCAACCGGATGTTCGCCGAGGCGATCGACACCATCCTGGCGATCTGGGAGGGCGAGCCGCCGTACAACATCGACCTGCCGGACAACCGGTTCAAGGTGTCGACGCAGAAGACCCTCATGGAGTCGATCGGCGTCGGCATCATGCCGAAGCCCTATCAGAAGCCGCGGCCGGAGATCGTCGGCACGGTCGTCGCGCCGTTCTCCAAGGGCGTCGTGCAGATGGGCATGCGCGACTTCCACCCGCTGTCGGGCAATTTTCTCCTTCCCCAATGGGTCAAGACGCACTGGGACAACTACCGCGAAGGCAAGGAGAAGGTCGGCATCAAGGCCGACATCGCGGACTGGCGCGTCGCCCGCACCATCTTCGTCGCCGACGACGACAAGGTCGCGCGCCGCTATGCCCGCGAGGATGCGAACAGCCCGTACACGTTCTACTACAATCAGATTTTCACCAAGCTGAAGCACGCCAACCGGCACGCGGTGTTCAAGGAATACCGCGAGCAGCCGGACAGCGAGCTGACCATGGATTTCATCTGCGACCGTCTGGTCGTCCAGGGCAGCGTGAACAGCGTGGTGGACCAGCTTCTCGCCTTCCGCGAGAAGACCGGCGACTTCGGCGAGCTTGTCTACGCAGGCATGGACCATGTCGATCGCGATCTCGCGCGGCGGTCCATGGTCCTGATGGCCGAGGAAGTGATGCCGCGGTTGAACGCCGCGATCGCCCGTGAGCGTGGCGCGAAGGCGGCAGAGTAAAAAACAGAATGGAGGTTGTGCGATGAAGTTCGGATTGTTCGGTGGTGCACAGGCGGTGCCTGGCGAGGCGGTGACAGAGGCGACGCTCGGCTACCACGAGTATGGCGAGTACATCCGCCTGGCGGAGAAGATCGGCTACAGCAGCGCCTGGCTGGTCGAGCACCACTTCACGGGCTTCTCGCAGCTCTCCGCGACGCTCAACTACATCTCCTATCTCGCCGGCCGCACGTCGACCATCCGGCTCGGCACGGCGGTGACCGTGGTGCCGTGGCACAACCCGATCCTGCTCGCCGAGCAGGTGGCGACCATCGATCAGCTCTCCAAGGGCCGCTTCGACTTCGGCGTCGGCAAGGGTTACCGCTTCAACGAGTTCCACGGCTTCAACATCGATCCGGCCGAGCTGGGACCGATCTACGAAGAGGCGATGGGGCTGCTGAAGCGCGCCTTCACCGAGACGGACCGCTGGTCCTACAAGTCCGATCGCTGGCAGTTCAACGACATCATCGTCGAGCCGCCGGTGGTGCAGAAGCCGTACCCGCCGTTGTGGCAGGGCGCCGGCTCCGAAGGCTCCATCCGCAAGGCCGCGCAGGAAGGCTACAATCTGTTGCTGGACCAGATGGCGCCGTTCGACCTCGTCGGCGAGCGCGTGAAGATCTTCCAGGACGAGTGCGCCAAGGTCGGTCGCCCGTACGATCCATATGCCATCGGCATCACGCGCGGCCTGCTGGTCGCCAATGACGAGAAGGAGCGGGAGTACAAGCACAGCTTCCGCAACAAGTTCATCAACGGCGTGCAGACACTGGCGAAGGATCCTCGGCTGCAGGCCCGCGCCTTCAACCCGACGGCGAGCAGCCTCGATGCGCGCGAGATTTCCGAGCGGAGCGCCATCATCGGCAACAGCCAGGAGATGGCCGACCGGGTCGGCCGGCTCTACGACGTCGGCATCCGCCAGATGTTCCTGCACGACCTGTGCGCCGACCACAGCCGGCTGAACGAGGCATTGCACCAGTTCGGCGAGGAGGTCATGCCCCACTTCACCGACGACCGGAAGATCGGCGGCGAGCGCAAGGCGGTGGCGGCGGAATAGACCACCCGCCGCACGGCTGGTTAGGGAAAGGCCCCGCCCTGGCGGGGCCTTTTCTCTTTGGGGCGTCTTACTGTGCGAGCCAGAAGGGGGGCTGCGGGGTGGTCCTGCCGGGCCGGATAGTGGGATAAGGCCGGACAGGCGACGCGACCAGACGTTCTGCCACGGGAGGGCGCAAATGAAGTTCGGACTGTTCGGCGGTGCCGGAGCGACGCCCGAGGACGTCGTCACCGAGGCGTCGCTCGGCTACCACGAGTATAGCGACTACATCGTGCTGGCCGAGAAGCTGGGCTATGCCAGCGCCTGGCTGGCCGAGCACCACTTCACCGGCTTCTCCCAGCTGTCCGCGACGCTCAACTACATCGCCTATCTGGCGGCGCGGACCTCGACCATCCGCCTCGGCTCGGCGGTCATCGTGGTGCCGTGGCACAACCCGATCCTGCTGGCCGAGCAGATCGCCACCGTCGACCAGCTCTCGCGGGGCCGCTACGACTGCGGCATCGGCAAGGGCTACCGCTACAACGAGTTCCACGGCTTCAACCTCGATCCGGCTGCGGCCAGCGGCATCTACGAGGAGGCGGTGGAGATCATCAAGCGCTCGTTCACGGAGACCGAGCGATGGTCCTACAAGTCCGACCGCTGGCAGTTCAACGACATCATCGTCGAGCCGCCGGTGGTGCAGAAGCCGTACCCGCCGATGTGGCTGGGCGCGGCCTCGCTGGATTCGATCCGCCGTGCCGCCCAGCAGGACTACAAGCTGCTGCTCGACCAGACGGCGACATTCGAGGCCATCGCCGAGCGGGTGAAGATCTACCGCGAGGAGCTGGAGCGTCTCGGCAAGCCGTTCGACCCGTATTCGGTTGGCGTCACGCGCGGCCTGATGGTTGCCAACACGGCCGAGGCACGTGCCCGCCAGCACGCGCGTCGCGGCCAGCTGTTCACCGGGATCCAGGTGCTGACGCGCGACCCGCGGCTGCAGGCCCGCACCTTCGGGCCGGCCGGCGGCGGCGATCCCGTCGAAATGTCCGAGGCCGGCGCCATCATCGGCAACAGTCAGGAGATGGTCGACCGCATCGGCCGCCTGCACGACGCGGGGGTGAGGCTGGTGCTGCTGTGCGACGTCAGCCCCGACCACCAGTCGATGACCGATCATCTGCGTCAGGTGGCCGAGGAGGTGATGCCGCACTTCGCCGAAGATCAGCCGGCCAAGGGCGCGCGCAAGGCGGCGGCGGAATAGCCGACTGTGACGCATAGCGCCCGTGCGCGCAGGGGGTAACGGACCCAACCTTCGTCCGCGACCGCGATGGCCGGCGGTGCTAGACTTGGCCGATTCCTGCGGGGGCCACGGCGTCGCTCGCGGTGCACGGTGCGGAGGCTTGGCGATGAAGTTCGGACTGTTCGGCGGCGCGCAGGCGACACCCGGCGACGTCATTACCGAAGCCGTGCTCGGCTATCACGAGTATGGCGACTACGTGCAGCTCGCCGAGAAGCTCGGCTACTCGCATGTCTGGCTGGTGGAGCACCACTTCACCGGCTTCGCGCAGCTCTCGGCGACGCTGAACTACATCTCCTACCTTGCCGGTCGGACCTCGAAGATCCGGCTTGGCACGGCCGTCACGGTCATCCCCTGGCACAACCCGATCCTGCTCGCCGAGCAGGTGGCGACCATCGACCAGCTCTCGAAGGGCCGCTTCGACTTCGGCATCGGCAAGGGTTACCGCTTCACCGAGTTCCACGGCTTCAACATCGATCCGGCCGACCTCAACTCGATCTACGAAGAGGCGATGGCGCTGATCAAGCGGTCGTTCACCGAGACCGACCGCTGGTCCTACAAGTCCGACCGCTACACCTTCAACGACATCATCGTCGAGCCGCCGGTCGTGCAGAAGCCGTACCCGCCGATGTGGCAGGGCGCGGCGTCGCCGGACTCGATCCGCAAGGCGGCGCGCGACGGCTACAACCTTCTGCTCGACCAGCATTCGCCGTTCACGGCTGTCGACGAGAAGGTCAAGATTTTCCAGGACGAGTGCGCCAAGGTGGGGCGCAAGTACGACCCGTACTCGATCGGCGTGACGCGCGGCCTGATGGTGGCCAACGACGAGAAGGAGCGGGAGTACAAGCACTACTACCGCAGCCGCTTCATCACCGAGGTGCAGACGCTGACGAAGAACCCCTCGCTGGGCGAGAAGGCGTTCACCGGCGGCAACGCGCACCGCGCCGGCAACCCGCGCGACATGTCGGAAGCCGCGGCGATCATCGGCAACGGCCAGGAGATGGTCGATCGTATCGGCAAGCTCTACGACGCCGGCATCCGGCAGGTGTTCATGCACGACCTGACGGCGTCGCGCGAGAAGCTCAACGAGGCGCTGCACCAGTTCTCGGCGGATGTGATGCCGCACTTCGCCGACGACGCCAAGGTCGGTGCGCGCCGTCAGGCTGCCGCCGCCGAATAGGTCCGGCGATCCGTCGCCGGAGGTTGCGAGGGCCCTGTCCGCCGGACAGGGCCCTTCGCGTTTGTGCCGGCGTCAGACCTTTGCCAGCGCCTGCTCGAGGTCGGCGAGGATGTCGTCGACATGCTCGATGCCGATCGAGAGGCGGACATAGCCCGGCGTCACGCCGGCTTGCAGCAGCTCGTCGCCGTCAAGCTGGCTGTGCGTCGTCGTCGCTGGATGGATGGCGAGCGAACGGGCATCGCCAATGTTGGCGACGTGATAGAACATGCCGAGGGCGTCGATGAACTTGCGGCCGGCCTCGACGCCGCCGGCAAGCTCCATCCCGACGAGGCCGCCATACCCGCCCTTCAGGCCGGCATCGGCGCGCCGCCGCGCCTCGCCCTTCATCAGGCCCGGGTAGATGACGTTCGATACCTTCTTTTGTTTCGTCAGCCAGTCGGCGACCTTCGCCGCGTTGGCGCAGTGACGCTCCATGCGCAGGGCGACCGTCTCGATGCCCTGCAGGAACTGGAAGGCGTTGTGCGGCGACAGCGCGGCGCCGACGTCGCGTAGCAGCGTGACGCGGGCCTTGATTGCATAGGCGATTGGGCCGAGCGGCTTCACCGCCTGGGTCCATACCGCGCCGTGGTAGCTGGGGTCGGGCTGGTTGAGCAGCGGGAAGCGGTCGGCGTGCTTCTCCCAGTCGAAGTTGCCGCCGTCGATGAGGATGCCGCCGATCGAGGTGCCGTGACCACCGAGGTACTTCGTCAGCGAGTACATGACGACCGCGGCCCCGTGGTCGAACGGCCGGCAGATCAGCGGCGTCGCCGTGTTGTCGACGATCAGCGGCACGCCAAGCGAGCGGCCGATGGCCGCCACTTCGGCGATCGGGAAGACTTCCAGCTTCGGGTTGGGCAGGCTCTCCGCGTAGTACGCGCGCGTCTTCGCGTCGGTGGCGCGGCGGAAGTTTTCCGGGTCGGCCGGATCGACGAAGCGCACCTCGACGCCCATGTCGCGCAGCGTGTTCTTGAACAGGTTCCAGGTGCCGCCGTAGATGTCGGTGGAGCATACGAAGTTGTCGCCCGCGCGCGCGATGTTGAGCACGGCGAACATCGACGCGGCCTGGCCCGAGGACAGGCCGAGCGCCGCCACGCCGCCTTCGATCGCCGCCATGCGCTGCTCCAGCACATCGACGGTCGGGTTCATGATGCGGGTGTAGATGTTGCCCAGTTCCTTGAGCGCGAACAGGTTGGCGGCGTGCTCGGTGTTGCGGAACTGGTAGCTCGTGGTCTGGTGGATCGGCACCGCGACCGAGCCCGTGGCGGGATCCGCGCGCCATCCGGCGTGCAGCGCGAGGGTCTCGGGATGCTTGCTGGTCATGGGGTCCTTCCAGAGCTGTCGTTGGGCGGCCGCCTGGCGTGGGCTGCCGCGGGCAAGGGAACCGTCCGCCACACGCCTGTCAAGGCGGCATGTGGAATGGGATTTTTCCACGCGATCAACATGTGATTATTGCCGCCGGCAATCCTTGCCCGGCCGCGCTGGCTGGCTAATATCCGCCCGCGCCAACTTCCGCCGGACGCCGAGGAACCGTGGATTTCGATCTGACCGACGAACATCGCGCCATCGTCGACATGACGCGCGACTTCGCCCAGGGCGAGATGCTGCCTCATGCGGCGGAGTGGGACGAGAAGGCCATCTTTCCGGTCGATACGCTGCGCGGCGCCGCGGCCCTCGGTCTGGGTGCGATCTATTGCGGCGAGGCCAATGGCGGCACCGGGCTCGGGCGGCTCGAGGCGGCGCTGATCTTCGAGGAACTGGCCGCGGCCTGTCCTTCCACGGCAGCCTATATCTCCATCCACAACATGGCGGCGTGGATGATCGACCGCTTCGGCAGTGACGCCCAGCGCGCGGCTTTCGTTCCGAAACTTGCGACGATGGAGCACTTCGCCAGCTACTGCCTGACGGAGCCCGGTGCCGGCTCCGACGCCGCATCGCTCCGCACGCGGGCCGAACGCGATGGCGATGACTACGTCATCAACGGCGAGAAGGCATTCATCTCCGGCGGCTCTGCCTCGGACATCTATGTCGCGATGGTGCGGACGGGCGGGGAGGGGCCGAAGGGCATTTCCTGCGTCGTCGTGCCGAAGGACGCGCCTGGCCTCGAGTTCGGCAAGCGCGAGAAGAAGCTCGGCTGGAACTCGCAACCGACCGCCGCCGTCATCTTCAAGGACTGTCGTGTACCGGTCGCCAACCGGCTGGGGGCCGAGGGCGAAGGCTTCAAGATTGCCATGGCCGGCCTCGACGGCGGCCGCATCAACATCGGTGCCTGTTCGGTCGGCGGTGCCCGCGCCTGCCTCGAGGCGACACGCGAGCACCTGAAGCAGCGCCGGCAGTTCGGCCAGCCGCTGGCGGAGTTCCAGGCCCTGCAGTTCCGCCTCGCCGACATGGCGACCGACCTCGAGACGGCCCGCGTGATGCTGCATCGCGCCGCATGGATGATGGACAACGGGCGACATGGCACCACCGTCGCCGCGGCCATGGCCAAGCGCGTCGCGACCGATGCCGGCTTCGACATCGTCAACCAGGCGATGCAGCTCCACGGCGGCTATGGCTATCTCAAGGAATTTCCCATCGAGCGCTATCTGCGCGATCTGCGCGTTCATCAGATCCTCGAGGGGACGAACGAGATCATGCGGGTGATCATCTCGCGCGACGTCCTGCGGCAGTAGTTCCGGATCCCGAGTTCATGACCGACGAGTCAGACGTATTGCTGGAGCGGCGCGGCCGGGTCGGTCTCGTGACGCTCAACAAGCCGCGCGCGCTCAACGCTCTCTCGCTGTCGATGATCGGTACGATGGAGCCGGTGCTGCGCGAGTGGGCGCGCAACGACGCCGTCGGGCTTGTGGTCATCCAGGGGGCGGGCGACCGCGCCTTCTGCGCCGGCGGCGACATCCGCGACCTCTACGAGCAGCCGCGCGACGGCGACTTCGGGCCGCGCTACTACGCGGCCGAATACCTCCTGAACGTGCTGGTCCATCACTACCCGAAGCCCTGGGTGTCGTTGATGGACGGTGTCACCATGGGCGGTGGGGTCGGCGTATCGGTCCATGGTTCGCACCGCGTGGTCACGGAGCGAACGGTCTTCGCCATGCCGGAGACCGGCATCGGCCTGTTTCCCGACATCGGCGCCGCGTGGTTCTTGCCGCGGCTGGCGGGTGAGACCGGTATGTTCATGGGCCTTACCGGCTACCGCCTGCGCGCGGCCGACTGCGTGTGGACGGGCATCGGCGACGTCCACGTGCCCGCCGGCAAGCTGCCGGCACTGATCGATGCGCTCGCCGGGCTGTCGGCCGTGAGCAATGCCGCCATCGACGCGCTGCTGGCCGGTTTCGCCGAGGACCCCGGCCCGGCGCCGCTTGCGGCAATGCGATCGGCGATCGATCGCTGCTTTTCCGGCCGGTCGATCGAGGAGGTGCTCGGCCGGCTGGGGGCCGAGGGCAGCGAATGGGCCGACAGCCAGGCGAAGATCCTCGCCACCAAGTCGCCGACCAGCCTGAAGATCACCTTCCGCCAGTTGCGCGAGGGCCGTTGCCTGTCTGCCTTCGCCGAGGCGATGCGCATGGAGTACCGCATGGCCTGCGGCTGCTGGCGCGGCCACGACTTCTTCGAGGGCATTCGAGCCGTCGTCATCGACAAGGACAATGCGCCGCAGTGGCGGCCGGCGGAGCTTGCCGGTGTGCGCGCGGCGGACATCGAGGGATATTTCGCGCCGGTCGACGGCGAGCCGGACTTTGCTGCGGTCGCTGCCTGGGCCGGCGGGCCCGGCCGCGGGCGCTAGGACATCACACAGGGGAGACGCGTATGGCGACCATCGGCTTCATCGGCCTCGGCAACATGGGCGGCCCCATGGTGGCGAACCTCGTCAAGGCCGGGCACGCGGTGCAGGCGTTCGACCTCTCGGCCGGGGCGCTCGAGCGGGCGGTGGCGGCTGGAGCAAAGGCCGCGCCGAATGCGGCGGCCACGGCCGCCGGCGCCGACGTGATCCTGACCATGCTGCCGGCCGGCCCGCACGTGCGTGCGGTGTGGCTGGAGAAGGACAAGGTCTTGGAAGCGGCGAAGCCGGGCGCGCTGCTGATCGACTCCTCGACGATCGATCCGGAAACGGCCCGCGCGGTCGTGGAAGCCGCGAGCAAGCGCGGCCTCGACATGCTGGACGCGCCGGTGTCGGGTGGCGTCGGCGGCGCCACGGCGGGCACCCTGACCTTCATGTGCGGCGGCACCGACGCCGCCTTCGCGCGCGCCAAGCCGATCCTCGAGAAGATGGGCAAGAACATCTTCCACGCCGGCGGCCCCGGCGCCGGGCAGGCGGCCAAGCTGTGCAACAACCTGATGATGGCGATCGAGATGATCGCCGTGTCCGAGGGCTTCGCGCTGGCGGAAAAGCTTGGCCTGTCGCACGACAGCCTGTGGAAGATCGCCTCGACCGCGACGAGCGCCTGCTGGTCGATGGTCAACTACTGTCCGGTGCCGGGGCCGGTGCCGACCTCGCCGGCCAATCGCGACTACCAGGCAGGCTTCACCACGGCGATGATGCTCAAGGACCTCAAGTTGGCGCAGGACGCGGCGAAGGCTGCCGGCGCGCCGACCGTGCTCGGGCCCGAGGCGACGCGTCTCTTCCAGTCGCACAACGATGCCGGAAAGTCCGGCCTCGATTTCTCGTCGATCTACACGCTGGTGGCCGGCAAGTAGCCATCGCTTCGGGGAAGGATTCCGCCATGACCGACCGTTATGCCGCCTATCGGCGCACTTTCGAGATCGACACGCCGGCACCGCGCGTACTGCGCCTGACATTCAACAGGCCGGAGACCTACAATTCGCTGGACGTGAACGGGCATCATGACATCACCAACATCTGGCGCGACATCGACAAGGATCCCGACATTTCGGTCGTGATCCTGACCGGCAAGGGGAAGGCCTTCTCCTCCGGCGGCGATTTCTCGATGGTCGAGCGCAACTACAAGGATCCCACCGCACGCCTCGCCGCCTGGAAGGAAGGCCGCGACCTGGTGATGAACATCCTCGAGTGCAACAAGCCCATCGTGTCGGCCATCAACGGCGTGGCGGTGGGAGCGGGGCTCGTTTCGGCGCTGCTCGCCGACGTGTCGATCGCCGGGCGCAAGGCGCGCATCATCGATGGCCACACCAAGCTCGGCGTTGCCGCCGGCGACCACGCGGCGATCTGCTGGCCGCTGCTGTGCGGCATGGCCAAGTCGAAGTACCTGCTGATGCTTTGCGAGCCCGTCGATGGCACCGAGGCCGAGCGCATCGGTCTCGTCTCGATGGTGGTTGACGACGAGCAGTTGCAGGACAAGGCGATCGAGGTTGCCACGCGCATCGTCAACGGACCGCCGTCGGCCATCCGCATGACCAAGTACGCACTCAACAACTGGTACCGTGCGATGTGGCCGACCTTCGACGCTTCGATGGCGCTCGAGATGATCGGCTTCGCCTCGCCCGAACTGCCGGAAGGGCTTGCCGCCCTGCGCGAGAAGCGGGCCCCGAAGTTCGATCCCGAGAGCCCGGTCTAGTCGCCGGGCCGCCGCTCGCGGCCCTTCACGCATTCCCGATCGGCCGCGTTCGCGGCTCGCTCCCGTGTGACCGGCCGGGCCTCACGGTAGCCCGGCATGTCGCGTTAGGCGCTCCTTAACCCGGCTGCTCCAGTATCAACGGCCGAAGAGGGCTATCCGTGTAACCGGAGCGCGTGCCGTGAAGACCGTCTACCTCGCGACCATCGCCCAGCTGGAGCGCATGCACCGTCAGTTTCTCGAGGTGGTGAAGTCGGAACTCGACCGCCTCGACATCCGCGACATCAACAACGTGCAGGCGCTGATCCTCTACAATATCGGCGGCGACGAAATGACCGTCGGCGAGCTGACCCTGCGGGGCTACTACCTCGGCTCGAACGTCTCCTACAACGTCAAGAAGATGACGGAACACGGCTATCTCGACCAGCAGCGTTCGGCGCATGACCGCCGCTCGGTGCGGGTGCGCCTGTCGGAAAAGGGGCTCGAGCTCTCGCGTCATCTCGAGGCGATGTTCGACCGCCACATCGCCGAGATCGCCAACAGCATGGAGCCCGAGGAAGTCGCCGTCGCCAGCCAGCACCTGCGCAATATCGAGCGCTTCTGGCTGCAGCAACTCGGCTTCGGTCCGCGCATCGTCGACTTCACGCGCGTCGCCGCCGCCTGACGGCACGCGGCGATCGTTGCGACCGGCGGATTTCCCAGCGCGCGGACTCCGCGCGGTACAATGGCACGACGATTGCGACGGGTGACCTCCAGCAGGAGGTATTCCCATGCGCAATCGTATCAAGCTGCTTCCCATCGCCGCTGCCGCGGGCGTCCTGACCATTACAGCGGCAACCGGTGCCGCTGCCGAGGCCTACAAGCTCCGTCTCGGGTCCGGTCATCCGCCGGGCCAGCATTACGTCGATCTGCTGCACAGCTTCTTCGTGCCGCAGGTCAAGGAGCGCGTCGCCGCGCGCACCAGCCACACGGTCGACATTCTCGAAGCCTATTCCGGCTCCGTCGTGAAGGTATCGGAAACGCTGGTCGGCGTGCAGAACGGTATCGTCGATATCGGCGGCATGTGCTACTGCTTCGAGCCATCGCGGCTGCAGTTGCACGTCTTCCAGGCTTGGGCGCCGTTCGGCACGCCCGACGCCGCGACCAGCCTCGCCATCGTCCACGACATGTACAACGAGATGCCCGAGCTCTCGGGCACCTTCGAGGCGAAGTACGATCAGAAGGTCATCGCCCTCATCGGGCAGAACAACTACGACATCATCTCGAAGACGCCGCTCGAGGGCCTCGGCAGCCTCAGGGGCATGAAGATCGGCGGTGCTGGCGCCAACCTGCCCTGGGTCGGACTCGCCGGTGCGGTGCCAGTGCAGACCTCGGGACCGATCATGTACACCTCGCTGCAGACCGGCGTGTACGACGGCGCGATCATCCACGTCTCGCTCGCGGATGGGCTCAAGCTCTACGAGGTGGCGAAGAACTACGCAAAGGTCGGCTTCGGCTCGATCGCGTGGCACGGTCTCCAGATCAACCTCGATACCTGGAACCGACTGCCGAAAGAGGTTCGCGACATCATCGCCGAAGTCGGCATGGAGTACGAGGCGAAGACCGGCACCTACGTCAACGAGTTCGAGGTCAACGGCTTCAAGCGGCTCGAGGGGCTTGGCGTGAAGATCGCCGCCGTCGACGCCGCCGAGAAGGCGAAGTGGGCCGCGATGCTGAAGGATTGGCCGAACGAGAAGGCGAAGGAAGCCGACAAGGACGGCCTGCCCGGCACGCGCACAGTCAACCTGCTCCTCTCGACGGCCGAGAAGCACGGCTACAAGTGGCCGGTGCGCTACGAGGTGACCGGCAAGTAGCCGCGGCACTCGGTGCAGGAACGGTCGGGCCGGCCGCGGTGTTCAACGCCGCGGCCGGCCCTTGCCGCGTATTTCGGCCCCGTCGCCAGTCCACGCCAGCGCGTGCCCGCGCTGGCCGTAGGCGCGGGCCAGTGCCGCGGCATCGTCGCCCAACAGGTCGGCGGCCTCACCCGTCTGCGCGAGCAGCCGCCGCTCCGTCTCCGCATGCGTCTCGCGACGGCCGTCGGCAAGCAGATGCGTGACGGTGAGGCCTCGCGCGGCGAGATGCCGGGCTACGAGAACGGTGCGATGGCAGTCGAGCGGCTCGCGCTCGGCGCACATCAGCGCCACCCGATGCGCGCCGGCACCCTTCTCGACGCGGTCGAGGTCGGCCTGGAAGGCCGGCGAGCCCGCGAGCAGGTCGTAGTCGACGCGGCCGTTGCGCCAGACAGCCGGATCCTCGGACCGTGCGCCCAGTTCCCGGCCGAGAAAGACGTAGGCGATTCCCGCGTCGGCGAGACTGCCGGCCAGCGCTTCGCGGTTGAACTGCGGGTGCCGCCGCGACCACGGCCGCGAACGGACATCGGCGACGGCAGTGATGCCGGCGGCCGCAAGCAGACCGATGAAGTGCTCGATCGGGTGACTGGAATGCCCGATCGTCCAGATATCCCGCACCTCAGGCGGGCGGCAGGGCGCTACCGCCGTTCTCGTCCGTCGCGTAGCGCCCAAGCTCGTCGCGCAGCTTCGCCAGCGCCTTTGCTTCGATCTGGCGCACGCGCTCCTTGGAGACGCCGAAATCGTCGCCGATTTCCGACAGGGTCAGGCGGTCCTCGTCGAGGAAGCGGCGGACGATGATCTTGCGCTCCCGGTCGCTCAGCGTCGCCAGCGCGCGCTTGAGCCAGCGCGAGCGGGTTTCGCTGTCGAGGCGGTCGGAGACAATGTCCTCGGGCGTCGGGCCGTCGTCGGCCAGCATGTCCATCCAGGAATTGTCCTCGTCCTCGCCGACGCCGGCATCGAGCGAACTGTCGGGGCCGCCCAGATGCGCTTCCATGCGCTCGACATCGGCGACCTTCACGCCGAGACGCTCGGCGACCTTGACGCGGTCGGCATCGGTCAGCGTGCCGTCCGGACCGGTCGCGAGCTTCGCGCGGACGCGCCGGAGATTGAAGAACAGGCGCCGCTGCGCGGGCGTCGTCGCGACGCGGACGATGGAGGTGTGGCGCAGGACATAGTCCTGGATCGCCGCCATGATCCACCACGAGGCATAGGTCGAAAACCGCGCCTCGCGGTCCGGGTCGAAGCGGCGGGCGGCCTCCATCAGGCCGACATTGCCTTCCTGCACGAGATCGCCGATAGGCAGCCCGTAGCCGCGGAACTTCCATGCGATGCGGACGACGAAACGGGCATAGGCCTCGATCAGCTCGTGCAATGCCTCGGTGTCGTCGTCATCGCGCCAGCGGCGCGCCAGCTCGAACTCGTGATCGCGTTCGAGGATCGGCGCTGCCATGACGGAAGCGACGTAGCGACGGTTGCCCTGGTCGAGATCGCGCGATCCACCGTAAGCCATGGCGGGGCTCCACCTTTACAACTGCCCCCTCACGCCTATATCGCTGCGAGAGGTGGGGGAGTTCCTTTCGTAGCGAGTCGATACCATAGATGGTTCGCACCGGCGCCCGCTACAAGATAGTAGCGAGTCGAAACATAATTTGTGCCGGGACGGCGAAACGGGAGGGGTAATGGCGCGGGATTGCGGTGAAATCGGCACGACGCTGGCCGATCTCCTGCAGCGTATCAGCCGCACGGCGCGGAGCCTGCAGTTCACCCACGGCCTCAATCCGGCGCAGTGGGAGGGGTTGCGCTTCGTCGCCGGCGCCAACCGGTTCTCCCGTACTCCCGGTGCCCTGGCAACGTTCCTCGGCACGACGAAGGGGACGGCGAGCCAGACCCTCATTGCCCTCGAGAAGAAGGGCTACCTGGCGCGGCGACGCGACCCGGACGACCGCCGCATCACCTATCTCGAGCCGACAGATGCGGGCGAGGCGCTGCTCGCCAATGATCCGCTGCGGCTGCTCGACGAGGTCGCGGCATCGCTGCCGACCGACGAGGCGACGGCGTTGCGCTGCGGTCTGGAACGGCTGACACGCCGTCTGGCGTTGCGGAACGGCGGCTGCGAGATGGGTGTCTGCAAGGCCTGCGGCCATTTCCAAGGGCCGGTGGCGGATGGCGATGCCGTCATGTGCGGTCTCAAGCAGGCGGAATTGCCTGCCGAGGAGGCCACAAAGCTGTGCATCAATTTCATCGCCGGTGAGGACAACGCCCGGGCCTGATGCCCCGCCGGCTATGACCGGCACGCTTCACCCAATAGTCTTTCGCCATGAACCTGGCAACGCCGCCCATCCGGCTGCCGTTACGGCGGGCCCTCGACCTCCGCCTGCTCGTCCTCTACGGCATTGGCGTCACGGTCGGTGCGGGTATCTACGCCCTCGTCGGGAAAATCGCGGGGGTCGCCGGTCATCTGGCGCCGCTGTCGTTCCTGCTCGCGGCGCTGGTCGCGACGCCGACCGCGCTCTCCTTCGCGGAACTTTCCTCACGCCTTCCGACGAGCGCCGGTGAAGCGACTTATGTGCGCGCGGGCCTGCGCCTGCCGGGCCTGGCGCTCGTCGTCGGTCTGCTCGTGATCTTCGCGGGGATCGTCTCTTCGGCGGCAATCGTGAATGCCTTTCACGGTTACCTCCAGCCTCTGCTCGCAACGCCGCGCGCAATGACGATCCTGTTTGTCTACACCGTGCTCGCGGCGCTCGCTGTCTGGGGGATCGCCCAGTCGGTCGCGGCGGCGGGTATCGTCACGGTGATCGAGGTGGGCGGGCTGTTGCTTGTGCTGGCGGTCGCGGTGCCGGAGGCCAGGCTGGACGGAGAGGCCCTGCGCGGCATCGCCGCCGCATTGGAGCCTGCCGCGATGTTCGGCGTTCTCGCGGGGGCGGTACTGGCTTTCTATGCCTTCCTTGGTTTCGAAGACATGGTCAACGTCGCCGAGGAAGTGGTGGACGCAGAACGCACCCTGCCGCGCGGCATTCTCGTAACCCTCGGCATCACCACGCTGCTGTATGCGGCCGTCGCCTCCAGCGCGGTTCTCGTACTGCCGCCGGCGGCGCTCGCCGATCTGGGCGATCCGCTGGCGCGTGTTTATGAAGCGGCGGGGGGGCCATGGCCGCGCATGATCAACCTCATCGCCGTCATTGCCGTCGTCAATGGTGCGCTCATCCAGCTCATCATGGCGTCACGTGTGGTGTACGGGCTGGCCCGCCAGGGCGCCCTGCATCCGGCGCTCGGCCATGTCTGGCAGCGCACCCGGACGCCCGTGGCGGCGACGGCACTGGTGGCGCTGGTCGCCGCCGGTTTCGCGCTCTGGTTGCCGCTGGAACGACTGGCGCAGATCGCCAGCGTGACCGCCCTCTGCGTGTTTGCCCTGGTCAACCTGTCGCTGATCGCGCTGCGCCGGCGGGAGGCGGCCCCGCGCGGCGCGTGGCGGGCGCCCGCATGGGCGCCGTGGGCCGGCGTGCTGGCTTCGGGCGGCCTGCTCGCCTTCGAGCTGTGGCGCGCCCTCGGCTAGGCGGTGAAGGCCTGGATGCCGGTCTGCGCGCGGCCGAGGATCAGCGCGTGCACGTCGTGGGTGCCCTCGTAGGTGTTGACCGTCTCGAGGTTCATGACGTGGCGGATGACGTGGTACTCGTCGACGATGCCGTTGCCGCCATGCATGTCGCGGGCGACGCGCGCGATGTCGAGCGCCTTGCCGGCATTGTTGCGCTTCATCAGCGAGATCGCCTCCGGCGCCGCGCGGTCGGCGTCCATCAGGCGGCCGAGCTGCAGGCAGCCCTGCAGGGCCAGGGTGATCTCGGTCTGCATGTCGGCGAGCTTCTTCTGGACGAGCTGGTTGGCCGCCAGCGGCCGGCCGAACTGGGTGCGGCCGAGCGTGTAGTCGCGCGCCGCGTGCCAGCAGAACTCGGCGGCGCCGATGGCGCCCCACGAGATGCCGTAGCGGGCCCGGTTGAGACAGCCGAAGGGGCCGCCGAGGCCGCGCGCGCCGGGCAGCATGCGGTCGGCGGGTATGGCCACGTCGCTCATCATGATCATGCCTGTCGCCGAGGCGCGCAGGGAGAACTTGCCCTCGATCTTCGGCGTCGTCAGGCCCTGGTCACCGCGCTCCAGCACGAAGCCGCGGATGGTGCCTTCGTCGTCCTTGGCCCAGACGACGAAGACGTCGGCGATCGGCGCGTTGGAAATCCACGTCTTGCTGCCGTTGAGCACCCAGCCGTCGCCGCTCCGGCGTGCCCGCGTGGCCATCGAGCCGGGGTCGGAGCCGTGGTCGGGCTCGGTCAGGCCGAAGGCGCCGACCCACTCGCCGGTGGCGAGCTTCGGCAGGTAGCGGCGACGGTGCTCCTCGCTGCCATAGGCATAGATCGGCCACATGACCAGCGACGACTGCACCGACAGGGCGGAGCGGTAGCCGGAATCGACCCGCTCGACCTCGCGCGCGACGAGGCCGTAGCAGACATAGCTGGACTCGGCGCAGCCATAGGCCGCCGGCAGGGTCGAGCCGAGCAGGCCGAGCGCGCCCATCTCGTTCATGATCTCGCGGTCGAAGCGCTCGTGCCGGTTGGCTTCGAGGATGCGCGGAAACAGCTTCTCCTGGCAGTAGTCGCGCGCCGTGTCGCGGACGAGCCGCTCTTCCTCGGTCAACTGCTCGTCGAGCAGCAGCGGGTCTTCCCAGCGAAACTGGGCACGCGAGCGGTAGCCCGGCGCCTTGCCGGCCCCGGGCTGTTCGGCAACCGTCATGATGGTCCCCCGTCTGCGTCGGCCCGGCCGATCAGACGACCTCGGTCTTGAATTCGGCCGGCAGCGTGATTTCGAGCAGCTGGCAGTCGTCCGACAGCCACAGCGCTTCATGGACGAGGCCGTCCGGCTGGTAGAAGCAGTCGCCCTTGACGACTTCCGTCTCGCCCATGCCCTCGAAGAAGAAGCGGGCCTTGCCCTCGAGGACATAGATCATCTGGAACGCCGTGGCGTGCAAATGGCGGCCGTTCTTGTGCTCGAGCCCGGCCTGGACGACGCGGATCACCTGGGCGCCGAACTCGCCGTTGGTCGCCTCGCGGATGCCGACGTCGCGGTATTCGAGGTCCTCGCGCAGGCCGGGCATCCACTGCGCCTGGTCGGCGCGCTTAACGACAAGTTTGTGATTCTGGGGTGAAATCTTGAACTTGGTGGGCTGCATGGGCGTCTCCTCGAAGCGGGCGCCATTCTAGGGCGCGGCGAAGGATGGGCCAACGGGCGTTTCGAAATGAACGGCGACGCGCGTGAAATCCTCTACGAATTCATCCCCATCGGGGATGTCGTGCGGGTGTCGGCCGTCGACGCCGCGAGCGGCGTGGAGGTGACGGTTTTCGGGCCGGCCAGCGCCGGCGAGGCCGCTTTGCGCCAGACGGCCCGGCGCAAGCTCGTCTGGGTGATGGCAAAGCGCGAAGGCAAGGCCGCCGTGCCGGCCCCGCGCGGCCTGCGGGTCTGACCGAAGCAGGGGCGGAAACGAAAACGGACGGCCAGCGGCCGTCCGTTTCCGAATGCAGGGACGAGTAGGGGCTACTATTCGCCGGCGGCTGCCCGCCCACGCCCGCGACGGCCGCCCGGGCGACGCCCGAGGCCGATCTTCTTGGCGAAGGCCGAACGCTGCTTGGCGTAGTTCGGGGCGACCATCGGATAGTCGGCCGGCAGGCCCCACTTCGCGCGGTACTCGTCCGGAGTCAGGCTGTAGGTCGTCCGGAGGTGGCGCTTCAGCATCTTCAGCTTCTTGCCGTCCTCGAGACAGACGATGTAGTCCGGCGTCACGGAACGCTTGGCCGGCACCGCCGGCTTCTGGGCGGCGGGCTTTTCCTCGGCTGCCGGGGAATCGAGGCCGGCGAGACTGGAGTAGACCGACTTGATGACGTCGGCGATCTGGCTCTCGGCGACCGCATTATTGCCGACATAGGCGGCCACCACTTCCGTGGTCATCCGCAGCAACTCCGCGTGCGGCAATTTTTCCGTTGAACCGTCTGCCATTTACCTAATCCTCGATGGAGTGATCGAACTCGTATCGGCCGTGTTGCATGGTCAGTTCTGCAAGTCAAGATGCATTGCAAGGTCAGCGCAGTAAACCTTGCACTTCTCACATCTAATCGCTGAATAATGGTACTGGTCGATCCACCGGCAACGCTGTGCTTCGGGCGCATCGATAGATATTTCAAAGTGTTCGTGCGGCCGTGACGCGATTCGCGGTTGCACATCGCCCCCGCCAGCCCTAGTGGGGCGCTGGCGGCATCAAGCCAAGATGTGGTAAGCGTCCCGCCGCGCGCGGTCGCCGACGCGGGTGGCGCGCCGTTCCGGGGATTTACATGGACAGGACCACGGTCGCCCTGGCGGCGGATCATGCCGGCTTCGCCCTCAAGCAACAGCTCAAGGACGAAGTCGCGGCGCTGGGCTACGCCGTGCTCGACCTCGGGACCGACTCGGAGGCATCAGTCGACTATCCCGACTATGGCCGGGCGGCGGCCGCGGCCGTGGCCGATGGACGCGCGGCGAAGGCGGTCATCGTCTGCGGCACGGGCATCGGCATATCCATCGCCGCCAACCGCCAGTCCGGCGTGCGGGCCGCGGTATGCACCGATGTGACGGCGGCGCGGCTGGCCCGCCAGCACAACGATGCCAATGTGCTGGCGCTGGGCTCGCGGTTGATCGGCAGCGAGGTGGCCCGCGACTGCGTGCGGGCCTTCCTCGCAACGGAATTCGAAGGCGGCCGGCACGCACGCCGGGTCGCCGCGCTCGGCTGAGGCCGGGCGTCAGGCGCTAACGTCCGGAAGGGACCATGGCAGCGACGACGACAGGCAGACGGCCCCGGTACGCGGTGGAAGCCGACGGCTTCTTCACCGCCGGGCTCGGCAACGCGGATCCCGCCATCGCCGGCGCGATCGGGCGCGAACTCGGCCGCCAGCGTGGTCAGGTCGAGCTGATCGCTTCGGAGAACATCGTCTCGCGCGCGGTGCTCGAGGCGATGGGCAGCGTCATGACGAACAAGTACGCCGAGGGCTATCCCGGCCGGCGCTACTATGGCGGCTGCGAGTATGTCGACGAGGCGGAAACGCTGGCCATCGAGCGCGCCTGCACGCTGTTCGACTGCGCCTTCGCCAACGTCCAGCCGCATTCCGGCGCCCAGGCCAACCAGGCCGTGCTGCTGGCGCTGGCCAAGGCCGGCGACACCATCATGGGCATGTCGCTGGCGGCGGGCGGGCACCTGACGCACGGCGCCGCCCCGAACCTGTCGGGCAAGTGGTTCAACGCCGTGCAGTACGGCGTGCGCCAGGACGACGCGCGCATCGACTTCGACGAGGTCGAGCGGCTGGCCCGCGAGCACCGGCCGGCGGTGATCATCGCCGGCGGCTCGGCCTATCCGCGGGTGATCGACTTCGCACGCTTCCGGGCCATCGCCGACGAGGTCGGGGCCATCCTGATGGTCGACATGGCGCATTTCGCCGGGCTGGTGGCCGGGGGCGCGCATCCCAGCCCGCTGCCCTATGCCCATGTCGTCACCACGACGACGCACAAGACCCTGCGCGGGCCGCGCGGCGGCATGATCCTCGCCACCGACCCGGAGATCGGCAAGAAGATCAATTCGGCGGTATTTCCCGGCCTGCAGGGCGGGCCGCTGATGCATGTGATCGCCGCCAAGGCGGTGTCGTTCGGCGAGGCGCTGCAGCCGTCCTTCCGCGCCTACGCCCATCGCGTGGTCGAGAATGCGCGGGTGCTGGCGGCGACGCTGGTGGAGAACGGCCTCGATATCGTTTCGGGCGGTACCGACACGCACCTCATGCTGGTCGACCTGCGGCCCAAGGGCCTGACCGGCAACGTTGCCGAAAAGGCGCTGGAGCGGGCCGGCCTCACCTGCAACAAGAACGGCATTCCCTTCGATCCCGAGAAGCCGACGGTGACGTCGGGCGTGCGGCTCGGTTCGCCGGCCGCGACGACGCGCGGCTTCGGGCCGGAGGAGTTCCGCGAGGTTGGACTGCTGATCGCGGAGGTGCTGGACGGACTCGCCGCCAACCGCGAGGACAACGCCGCCGTCGAGGCGAGCGTGCGTGACCGGGTTGAGGCGCTGTGCCGGCGCTTCCCGGTCTACTGACCGGGGCCGGCGGGTGCGGGGAGGGGCCTGACGATGCGCTGTCCGTTCTGCGGCCACGAGGAGACGAGCGTCAAGGACTCGCGGCCGACCGAGGACAACACCGCGATCCGCCGGCGGCGGTTCTGCCCCAGTTGCGGCGCCCGCTGGACGACCTTCGAGCGGGTCCACCTGCGCGACCTGATGGTGGTGAAGAAAAACGGCCAGCGCATGCCCTTTGACCGCGACAAGGTGCAGCGGTCGATGGAGATCGCGCTGCGCAAGCGGCCGGTGGACCCCGAGCGGGTCGAACGCGTGATCAGCGGCATCGTGCGGCGCTTCGAATCGTCCGGGGAGACCGAGATTCCGTCCGATCGCATCGGGCAGGCGGTCATGGACGCCCTCGCGAACCTCGACCCGGTCGCCTATATCCGCTTCGCGTCGGTCTACAAGAACTTCCGCGAAGTGAAGGATTTTGAAGAGTTTATAGGCTCCGGCAGCCTCGCCCGCGAGGAACGTGTCCGCGGCGAGTGAGCGGTCGGTGATGGCCCCCGATCCGGCGGTCGACCGGCGCTTCATGCGTAGTGCCCTGGCGCTGGCGGCGCGCGGCCTCGGTCGCACCTGGCCGAATCCCGCGGTCGGCTGCGTCATCGTCGCGGCCGCTGCCGACGGCGCGATGCGGCCTATCGGGCGTGGCTGGACCCAGCCGGGCGGCCGGCCGCATGCCGAGACCGAGGC
This sequence comes from Alphaproteobacteria bacterium, assembly GCA_050246875.1. Taxonomy (GTDB): domain Bacteria; phylum Pseudomonadota; class Alphaproteobacteria; order UBA6615; family UBA6615; genus SHWB01. Next base: position 95,581 of record JBFWVF010000009.1, read on the forward strand.
CCTGGGCAGGGCCCGCGCCCTGGCCGGCGCCGCCGGACTGGCCGGCGCCACCGCCTATGTGACGCTCGAACCGTGCAGCCACCACGGCCGCACACCGCCCTGCGCCGACGCGCTGATCGAAGCCGGCATCCGGCGCGTCGTGGTCGCCTGCGGCGATCCCGACCGGCGCGTCGCCGGCGCCGGCGTGGCGCGCCTGCGCGCGGCGGGGCTCATCGTCGACGAAGGGCTGTGCGAAAGCGAGGCACGGGCGCTCAATGGCGGTTTCCTGCTCACGCGCTCGTCGGGCCGGCCGCTGGTGACGCTCAAGCTCGCGGCCAGTCTCGACGGCCGCATCGCCACGGCCAGCGGCAAGTCACAGTGGATCACCGGCGAGCGCGCCCGTGCCCGGGCGCACCTCATGCGGGCGCGGCACGACGCGGTGATGGTCGGCGGAGGGACGGCACTGGCCGACGATCCGCAACTCGACTGCCGCCTGCCGGGCATGGCCGACAGGCCGCCCGTGGCGGTCGTGGTCGACGGCCGTCTGGCGGCGCTGTCGCCGGCGTCGCGGCTGGCCGCAGCCGCCCGGCAGCGGAAGGTGTGGGTGCTGACGACGCCGCACGCGGCCGCCGACCGGGCGGACGCGCTCGTCGCGACCGGGATCGAGGTCATCCGCTGCACGCCGGACGGCGAGCGCCATGTCGCCATGGCCGGGGCGCTCGAGGCCCTTGCCGGCCGGGGCGTGACGCGCGTGCTGGTCGAGGGTGGCGCCGGCATGGCCGCGGCCCTGCTGCGCGAGGGGCTGGTCGACCGTCTGGCCTGGTTCCGCGCGCCGACCCTGCTGGGCGGCGACGGACTGGCCGCGATCGAGGGGCTCGGGGTCGACAGTCCGGGCGAGGCGCCGCGCTTCGTCCTTTCGGACCGTGAGATGGTCGGTGACGACCTGCTCGAAACATTCGAGCGCGTGGCGTAGAAGGACCCCATGTTCACGGGCATTGTCACCGACGTGGGGCAGGTTCGCGCGCTTTCGGAGCGCGGCGGCGGCCGCCGTCTCGAAATCGCGACATCGTGGCGGACGGAGGAAATCGCCATCGGCGCCTCCATCGCCTGTTCGGGCGCCTGCCTCACGGTCGTCGAGCGCGCCGGCACCGTCTTCGCCGCCGACGCCTCCGCCGAGACTCTCGCCTGCACCACGCTGGGCGCGTGGCGGGTGGGCGATCCGGTCAATCTCGAGCGCGCGCTAAAGGCAGGCGACGAACTCGGCGGCCATATCATGCTGGGCCATGTCGACGGGGTCGGTACGCTGGTCGAGGCGACGCCGGTCGACGACAGCCACCGGCTGGTCTTCGATGCGCCGGCCGACCTTGCGCGCTTCATCGCGTCGAAGGGCTCGATCGCCATCGACGGCGTTTCGCTGACCGTCAACGACGTCGACGGGCGTCGCTTCGCCGTCAACATCATCCCACACACGTGGAGCCATACGGCCTTCCACCGGACCGCGCCGGGAACGGGCGTCAATCTCGAGATCGACGTGCTCGCCCGTTATGCCGCCCGGCTGCTCGAACGGATTCCCGCATGACCGAAAAGCCCGCAGATCCATCCGGCGCCGATGCCCAGGGCGGGCGAATGGGCGACGATCTGAACTTCATCTCGCCGATCGAGGAGATCATCGAAGAGGCCCGCAACGGCCGGATGTTCATCCTCATCGACGACGAGGACCGCGAGAACGAGGGCGACCTTGTCGTCCCGGCGCAGATGGCGACGCCGGACGCCATCAATTTCATGGCCAAGAACGGCCGTGGCCTCATCTGCCTGACGCTCACACGCCAGCGCATCGAGCAGCTCGGCCTGCCGCTGATGCCGCGCACCCACGCCTCGCGTCTCGAAACGGCCTTCACCGTGTCGATCGAGGCGCGGGAGGGCGTCAGCACCGGCATTTCCGCGCCGGACCGGGCGCGGACCATCGCCGTTGCCATCGACGCGGCCAGCGGCCCGGGCGACATCCGCACGCCGGGCCATGTCTTTCCGCTCGCCGCCCGCGACGGCGGCGTGCTGGTGCGCGCCGGCCATACCGAAGCCGGGGTGGACATCTCGCGCCTCGCCGGGCTCAACCCCTCGGCCGTGATCTGCGAGATCATGAACGAGGACGGCACCATGTCGCGGCTGCCGGACCTCGTGAAGTTCGCCCAGTTCCACGGCCTCAAGATCGGCGCCATCGCCGACCTGATCGCCTTCCGCCGCCGCCACGACCGCATCGTCGACCTGCTGATCGAGCACGAGATCACCAGCCGCCACGGCGGGCATTTCAAGTTTCTCGTCTACTTCAACAAGGTCGAGTACGCCGAGCACATCGCGCTGGTGAAGGGCGACGTCACCACCGACGAGCCGGTGCCCGTACGCATGCACTCCTTCTCGGTCGGCTCCGACGCCCTCGGTGTGCTGGGCACCAAGGATTCCGGGATCCTGCAGCGGTCCATGGAAATGATCGGCGAGGCCGGGCGCGGCGTCGTCGTCATCATCAGGGAACCGCGGCCGACCAGCATTTCCGACCGCATCCAGCAACTGCGCAACGCACCCGACCGGCCGGTCAACGAACTGCGCGACTATGGGGTCGGCGCGCAGATCCTCGTCGATCTCGGGGTGCGCGAGATGATCCTGCTGACCAACAGCCCGCGCCCGATCGTCGGTCTCGAGGGTTTCGGCCTGCGCGTCGTCGGGACCATGCCGGTCCCTCTCGATCCGCCGACGGGAGGCGGGCAATGAGCCGTGCCCCGCATCTGCTGGCGATCGAGGCCCGCTTCTACCCGCACATCTCCGACTGGCTGTGGACGGGGGCCGAGCGCGCCATGAAGGCGGCCGGCGCGACCTGGGAGCGTCTGGTCGTGCCCGGCGCCTTCGAGATACCCGGCGTCATCGCCATGGCGGCAGCCGGCGGCGGCGGCCCGGGCGCGCGGCCGTTCGACGGCTATGTCGCGCTGGGCTGCGTGGTGCGCGGCGAGACCAGCCACTACGACTATGTCTGCGGCGAGTCCGCGCGCGGCCTGATGGACCTCGCGGTGCGCGAGAAGCTGGCCATCGGCTACGGCATCCTCACGGTCGAGAACGGCGCGCAGGCCGAGGAGCGGGCGCGGCCCGATCGCCGCGACAAGGGCGGCGACGCCGTCGCCGCCTGCCTGGCGATGGTGGCCCTGCGGCGTCGCTTCGCCCCGGGCGGGGCGTCCTGACCATGGCGGATGGCAAGCCGGCCCGCCGGCGCGGCGACAGGATCGCGGCGCTGAGCGCCGCGCGGCTGCATGCCGTGCAGGCGCTGTACCAGATGGCCGTGGCGGGCGGCGAACCGCTCGCCGTGGTCGGCGAATTCATCGCCCACCGCATCGGCGAGGGCGGGCGGGCGACGGACGAGGGCGACGGGCCGCTCGCGCCGGCCGACGCGGCGCATTTCCGACGCGTCGTGGAAGGCGTGACGCAGGGCCGCGAGGCCCTCGACGCGGCGATCGGCGGCGCGCTCGATCCGTCCTGGCCCATCGGCCGGCTGGAGACGGTGCTGCTCTGCGTGCTGCGCTGCGGCGCCTTCGAGCTGGCGGCGCTGACCGGCGTGCCGACGGGCGCCATCATCGACGAGTATGTCGAGGTGGCGAAGGCATTTTACGGCGGCCGCGAACCCGGCTTCGTCAACGGCGTCCTCGACAAGCTCGCGCGCACGCTGCGTCTGCCGTCCGGCGCGGTGGCGGTGGAGGAGGCGGCCGATGGCGGCGTGGCAGGGCGATGAATTCGGCCTGATCGCCCGCTTTTTCCGGCCGCTCGCGGCTGGCACGCCCGGCGCGCTGGGCCTCACCGACGATGCCGCCGTGTTCGGTGTCGGCGCCGACGAGGAGGTGGTGATCACCACCGATGCGCTCGTCGCCGGCGTCCATTTCCTCGCCGACGATCCGGCCGATCTGGTCGCCCGCAAGGCCTTGCGAACCAACCTGTCCGACCTCGCGGCCATGGGCGCCGTCCCGCTCGGCTACACCCTCGCCCTCGTCCTGCCGGCGCCGGTCGATGCCGACTGGCTCGCCGGCCTTGCCGCGGGCCTCGCCGCCGACCAGGCCGAATTCGGCATCGGACTGCTGGGGGGCGACACGACCTCGACGCCCGGCCCGCTGACGCTGTCGATCACCGCCCTCGGCCGCGTGCAACGCGGTCGCTACCTGTCGCGCGGCGGCGCCCGGCCGGGTGACGACGTCTGGGTCAGCGGACCCATCGGCGACGCCTGGCTCGGGCTGCAGATCCTGCAGGGGCGCATGGACGCCGTGGACGAGGCGGCGCGGACGGAACTGGTCGGGCGCTACCGGCTGCCGGTGCCGCGCCTCGCGCTCGGCCGGCGTCTCGTCGGCGTGGCGACGGCGGCCCTCGACGTCTCCGATGGCCTCGTCGCCGATCTCGGCCATCTCTGCGACGTCTCGCGGCTCGATGCGACGATCGCGCTCGACCGCGTGCCGCAATCCGCGGCGGCGCGCCGGCAGGTAAGGAACGATCAACGCCTGGCCCTTAGCCTGCTCGCCGGCGGCGACGACTACGAGCTTGTATTCACCGCGCCGCCGGAGGCTGCCCAGGCGGTCACCGCCATCGCCGGCGAACTCGGTCTCGCCGCGAGCCGCATCGGGCAGACTGCCGGCGTCGCCGACGGCCAGCCGCGCGTGCGCGTGATCGACGCCGCCGGACGGCCGCTCGAGGCGGGCGATGGCGGCTGGCAGCATTTCGGGAACGGTCGGCGGGAGTGACGGCGGTATCCGCGGCGGGCGCGGGCGCAAGCGTCTCGTCCTGTTCGGCGGCGCGGGGCTGCTCCTGCTCGCCGGCCTCGGCGCCGCCGGAGCGGCCTTCGGCCTCAAGGAGGAGGTCGTCGGTCCCGCGCCACCGCCGCCGCTGACGGTCGAGGCCCTGCCGGTGGCCGAGCCGGTCTTCGTCCGCATGGACCCGCTGCACGTCGCCTTCTACGTCGGGAACGGGGACCGCAGGCGCCTGGCGATTTCCGCGCGGCTGGAGGTCGACGGGGCCAGGCACGACGACAGCTTCGTCTATGCCTTCATGCCGCGCCTGCGCGAGGCCTTCATGCGGGCGCTGACGGATCGGCCGATCCCGGGGGCCGACGACGGCAAGCCGGACCTAGTGCACATCAAGAACCGCATGCGGGCGGCGGCCATCGATGTCGTCGGTGCCGGCGTCGTCGCCGACGTGCTGGTGCAGGAACTCCACTACTTCAACGATTGATGGCGCGGTGAAGAAGCTCGTCCTCATTCTGGCCGGAGTGCTGGTGGCCGCCGGGGTCGGCGGCTGGCTGATGCTCGGCGGCGAGGGGGAGCCGGCCGACGTGCCGCCGCCGCGCCCGCCGCGCCCCGATTTCGTGCCGTTGCGGCCGCTGACGGCCAACGTCTTCGACCACCGCAACCAGCTCGTCGGCCGCTTCACCGCCGAACTGACCCTGGAAGTCGACGGCGAGACGGGCCGCGAGGCTGTCCGCCTGGCGATGACGCGGCTGATGGACGACTACCTCGCCGAACTGCACACCATGCTCGACCACGAGCAGGCGAACGGCCCGCGCGTCGACATCGACCTGATCAAGGCCCGCCTGATGCGCGCGAGCGAGCGCGAACTGGGCCCCGGTCTGGTCAAGGACGTGCTGATCCAGACGCTGCTGCGGCGCGGCCGGGAGCCGCCCGGCGGCGGGCCGGGCTAGCCGGGTCGGCACAGGACGACTTTATCCCTGGCGGCTTACCAGCCATGCCTTCCGCGACGCTTGCCAATTCACACTACGGCGTCGTATTTGCCTGTTTCATGAGCGAAAAGAAAAGCGTCAGGAACGTCGCCCTGCTGGCCTGCGCCCAGGCGATGGCCAACACCCAGATGGTGCTGATCTTCACCGTCTCCGGCCTCATCGGCGCGACCATCGCGCCCGATGCGCGCATGGCGACGGTGCCGATCACCCTGCAGTTCCTGGCCATGATGGCCTCGACCGTGCCGGCGGCCTACACCATGCGCTCGATCGGCCGCGCGCCCGGCTTCATCGCCTTCATCGGCATCGGTGCCGTCGGCGCCGGCGTCGCGCTGTGGGGCGTCTGGGAGCACGATTTCTGGCTGTTCTGCCTGGGCTCGATCCTGTTCGGCTTCTCGCAGGGCTCGAACCAGCAGCTCCGCTTCGCCGCCGTCGACGTGGCGAGCCCCGAGTTCAAGAGCCGCGCCGTCAGCCTCGTGCTGGCCGGCGGCGTCTTCGCCGGCCTCGCCGGGCCGACCATCTCGACGCTGTCGGTCGACCTGCTCGGCACGGTCACCTTCGGCGGCGCCTTCATCGCCATCCTCGTGACGCAGGTCGTCATGGTGGCGCTGCTGATGTTCACCGACATCCCGCGCCCGACGGCCGCCGAGAGGGCCGAGACCGGCCGCCCGTTCGGCGAGATCGCCCGCCAGCCGCTGTTCATCGTGGCGCTGCTGTCGGCCATGCTCGGCTACGGCGTGATGAACTTCGTGATGCTGTCGACGCCGCTGATCGTCGTCCACAGCGGTCACACCATCGCCGATTCCAACGACGTCATCATGTGGCACGTCCTCGGCATGTTCCTGCCGAGCTTCATCACCGGCTGGCTGATCAAGAAGTACGGCGACCTCAACATCATCGCCGTCGGGGCGCTGCTGTCGCTGGTCTGCCTCGTCGTCAACCTGTCGGGCGAGACGCTGTGGCACTTCCGCATCGCCATGGCGCTGGTCGGCGTCGGCTGGAACTTCATGTTCACCGGCGGCACCACGCTGCTCACCGAGACCTACACGCCGGCGGAGAAGGCCAAGGTGCAGGGCATCAACGACCTGCTGGTCTTCGGCACGGTGGCGATCTGCTCGCTCGCGGCGGGCACCACCTACCAGTGGATCGGCTGGACCGCGGTCAACATCGCCGTCTTCCCGGCCCTCGCCATCGTGCTCGGCGCCAACATGTGGATGCGCGTGCAGCGCCGCGCGGCGGTGGCGCCGGCGGAGTAGGGGCTGCCCCGCGCTGCCCACCGCTTCTGCCGTGTAGGGATCATGTGCTAACCATTTGTCCTCTCCGCCGCTGAGGCGGGGCGCCGCATGCGGCGATGCAGCCGGCCGCGACCGGCAACGACAAATGGGGAAAGCCATGGCCCTCGCCCGGGAGAACGCCGAAGCCACGCGTCCCGCCGCCCGCCTGCGCACGGTGCCGGCCGGCATCCTGCAGTCGCCGGTCACGCCGATGACCGCTGATGGCGCGGTCGACTACGGCACCTTCGAGAAGCTGCTCGATTTCCACGTCGGCCAGGGCAAGCCCGGCACGGTGGGAATCACCATGAACCTGCACATTGCCGAATCCCTCAACCTGACGACCGAGGAGCGCAAGGGGCTGGCCGAGACGGCCGTGCGCGCCGTCGGCGGGCGGGTGCCGGTGATCGTCAACGTTTCGACGCCGGGAACGGATGCGGCGATCGACCTCGCCCGCCATGCCGAGCGCATCGGCGCCGACGGCGTCATCGTCATCGCGCCCTACTACTGGAAGCCGGCGCCGGCCGCCCTCTACGAGCATTTCGCGGCGGTGATGGGTGCGGTCGACATCGCGGTGATGGCCTACAACTCGCCGGCCCTGCAGGACGGCGTCAGCATCAGCCCGGACATGCTGACGCGGCTGATCGAGCGCTTCGACAACTTCATCGGCCTCAAGGAAGCCAGCCACAATTTCGAGATGTTCATCGAGCTGCGCGCCGCCGCCCGCAGGGCGCGGCCGGACTTCGCGCTGATGCTCGGCGTCGAGTACCTGCTGCCGTCGATGACCATGGGCGGCAAGGGCTCGCTGGCGGCGATGGGCGGCATCGCGCCGCGGCTGACGGCGCGGCTTTACGAGGCGGTGAAGGCGGGCAAGCTCGAAGACGCGCAGGTGATGCAGGAGACCTGCTCGGCCCTCTACCAGATCTGCAAGGTCGCCTATCCGGCGCCGATCAAGGCGGCGATGGAGCTGCTGGGAAGGCCGGTCGGCCCGACGCGGCTGCCCATCCCGACGCTCGACAAGGCAGGGCGCGAGAAGCTGCGCGGCCAGCTCCAGGCGCTCGGCCTCCTCGATACCGAGCCGCACGGCTGGTAGGCGCCGCGCCGGCGGTCGAGGCCGGCGATTTCCCGTTCGCGAGCTGGGCAGCACGACCATGAGTTACCTGATCGGTGTCGATACCGGCGGTACGTTCACCGACGCGGTGGCGATCGACGACGCGGGCCATGTCGTCACCGGCAAGGCGGCGACCACGGCGCAGCGGCTGGGCGAGGGCATCCTCGACAGCGTCGGCGACGCCGCCCGCCAGGTCGGCCGCACGCTCGAGGACTTCCTCGCCGACACGCGCATCTTCCGTTTCTCGGGCACGACGGCGATCAATGCGCTGCTGACCGGCAGCGGCGCCCCCACGGGCCTCGTCACGACGGCCGGCTTCGAGGACATCCTCGACATCGGCCGCGGCATGTCGGCCTGGACCGGGCTCGGCGCCACCGAGGTGCGCCGCGCCTACCGCCAGCGCAAGGCGCCACTGGTCGTGCCGCGCCGCCTGACGCGCGGCGTGCACGAGCGCATCGACCGCGACGGCCGGATCGTCGTGCCGCTCGACATCGCCGAGGTGCTGGCGCGGACCGACGAACTGCTCGCCGCCGGCGCCGAGGCGCTGGCCGTCGGTTTCCTGTGGTCGGTGCGCAACCCCGAACACGAGCGGCGCGCGCGCGACGCCATCGCCGCGGCGCATCCCGGCCTGTTCGTCTGCGCCTCGCACGAGATCGCCGCCCATCTCGGCGAGTACGAGCGCTTCAACACCGCCGTCATCAACGCCTATGTCGCGCCGCGCCTGACTGCCTCGCTCGACGAGCTCGACGCGCTGCTGCGCGCGCGCGGCTTCAAGGGCGAGCTGCTGGTCGCGCAGAGCGACGGCGGCGCGCTCTACGTTGGCGAGACGGTGCCGGCCTACACCCTCAAGTCCGGCCCGGCCGGCGGCGTCATCGCCAGCCGCAGCGAGGGCGAACTGCTGGGTCATGCCAACGTCATCACCACCGATGTCGGCGGCACCAGCTTCGACGTCGGCATCGTCGCCGGCGGGTCGTGGATCGTCGCGCGGCATCCGTTGGTCGGCCGCTACCCGGTCGGCTTCCCGATGATCGAGGTCGAATCGATCGGCGCCGGCGGCGGTTCGATCGCCTGGATCGACGACGGCGGCGCCCTCAACGTCGGCCCACAGAGCGCCGGCGCGCGGCCCGGTCCCGCCTGCTACGGACGCGGCGGCACGCTGCCGACCGTCACCGACGCCGCCGCCGTGCTGGGCTATCTCAATCCCGACTATTTCCTCGACGGGCGCAACGCCTTGCGCCTCGACCTCGCGCACGCGGCGATCTCGGGCATCGCCGACACCCTGGGCATGAGCGTCGAGGACGCGGCCGCGGGCATCTTCGCCATCGCCAACGCCCACATGTCGGCGCTGGTCTCGCGCCAGGTCATCGCCCAGGGCTACGACCCGCGCGACTTCACGCTCTACGCCTTCGGCGGCGGCGGCGCGATGCATGCGGCGTTTTACGCCACCGAGCTGGCCATCGCCGAAGTCGTGGTGCCGGCGCTGGCGGGCACCTTCTCGGCGCTGGGGGTGGCGACCGCGCCGCTGCTGCACCGCGCCAGCGCCCTGGAACTCGCCGCCATGCCGGTCGACGCCGACCGCTTCAACGCCATCTTCGCGCGCCTCGAGGCCAAGGTCGCCGAACGGCTCGACCGCAACGCCGTGCCGGCCGAGCGGCGCAACATCGTCTACAGCCTCGACATGCGCTACGGCGTGCAGGTCAACACCGTGTCGGTGCCGGTCGCGCGGCAGGCATACGACGCGGCCGGCATCGCCCGCATCGGCGAGCAGTTCGACGCGCAGTACGAGACGCTGTACGGCAAGGGCTCGGCCTTCACCGAGGGCGGGCGCTTCGTCACCGCCTTCTCGGTCGAGGGTTACGGCTACCTGCCGACCCCCGAGCGGCCGGCGGCGGCCACGCTGTCGGCCGATGCGTCGGCGGCGCGGATCGCCACGCGCGCCGTGCGCTTCGGCGCCGCCTACGCGCCGGCGCCGATCTATCGCGCGACCCTGCTGCGCCCCGGCAACGCCATCGCCGGCCCGGCCATCGTCGAGGCGCCGCACACCACCATCGTCATTCCGCCGGACTTCCACGCGACGGTCGACCCCTGGGGCAACGTGCGGATCGCGGCGCCGGCCGGCGCGGCGGCAGGAGGGCGCGCATGACGACGCTCGATCCCATCACCTTCGGCGTGCTGCGCCACAAGCTCGACGCCATCATCGACGAGGCCTACCACACCATCGGCCTCGTCTCGGGCAACCCGGTTGTCTACGAGGCCGGCGACCATCAGGAGGCGATCTGCACGCCGGACGGGAGGCTCGCCGTGTTCGGCGGCGGCGTGCTGCACTGGACGCGCTCGCTGAGCTACGGGATTCGGCACTGCATCGACACCTACGGCGACAATCCCGGCTTCGCCGAGGACGACCAGTTCATGCTCAACGACCCGTATCTCGGGCCGATCCACTACAACGACGTGCAGATCCTCGCGCCGGTGTTCTACGACGGCGAGATCATCGCCTGGGCCGGCACCGGCTCGCACCAGTCCGATGTCGGCGGCATCGACCGCGGCAGCGTCTGCGTCTCGGCGCAGAACATCTACGAGGAAGGCTTCGCCGCCCAGGGCCTGAAGATCGTCGAGCGCGGCACCATCCGCCGCGACATCGAGGACTTCTTCCGCCGCGCCGTGCGCGCGCCCGAGTTCGGCCTGCTCGACATCCGCGCCAAGATCGCCGCCAACAACGTGGTCAAGCGCCGCCTGGTCGAGATGGCCGACCGCTACGGCAAGGACACGGTGGCGGCGCTGTTCGAGCAGCTCATCCGCCACTCCGACGAGCGCGTCGCGGCCAAGCTGGCGCTGATCCCCGACGGGCGCTGGACCTCGGTCAACTACATCGAAGGGCGGCGCGAGCCCCATCTCAAGGTCCAGCTCACCGCGACCAAGGCCGACGGGCGCATCGTGCTCGACTTCACCGGCACCTCGCCGCAGACGAGCGGGTCGGAAAACATGGCCGTCGCCGGCACCATGAGTTCGGCGGCGGCGCCGTTCATCTCCATGATCTGCTACGACATCCCGTGGAACGAGGGGCTGTTCCAGCGCCTCGACTTCGTGCTGCCCGAGCGCAGCATCGTCAACCCGCAGAAGCCGGCAGCGGTGTCGGCCTGCGTGCCGTCCGGCGCCAACATCCTGACGATGACGGCGGCGCTCAACGTCTTCTCGAAGATGGTCAGCAGCAGCGATGCCCTGCGCGGCGAGGCCAGCGGCAACGTCACCGGCAGCTTCGCCATCTTCAACGTCTCGGGCGTGTCGTACGCGGGGAAGTACTTCTCGACGCCGGAGATGGACCACTTCGCCGGCGGCACCGGCGGCTGGTCCGGCCACGATGGCACCAGCGCGGCGCAGAACACCTGGTCGGTCAAGACGATGATCGCCAATGTCGAGACCACCGAGATGCTGTTCCCGATGATGTATCTGTGGCGCTCGGTGACGCCGGACTCGGGCGGGCCGGGCCGTTACCGCGGCGGCATGGGCATCGAGAACGCGCTGGTGCCATGGGGCACCGACCAGCTCGACATCGTTACCATCAGCGTCGGCTTCGGCCCGCGCCCGTCGCTCGGCTTCGCCGGCGGCCTGCCGGCGACCCACACGCCGGGCGGCATCATGCGCGAGGCCGGCATCCGCGCGGCGGCGGCGGCGGGGGCGCGGCTGCCGGCCGGCCCGGCCGACCTCGTCGCGGGACGCTGGGAGAAGCTGCCGCCCAAGGGCCTTGCCGAGGTCGGGGCCGACGATGTGCTCTACAGCCTGGTGTCGGCCGGCGGCGGCGGCTACGGCGACCCGCTCGACCGCAGCCCGCGGGCCGTCGGCGCCGACGTGGCCAACGGCTATGTCAGCGTCGCGGCGGCGCGCGCCGCCTACGGCGTCGTGCTCGACGATACGGGCAAGGTCGACACGGACGCGACCGAGGCCCACCGTGCCGCCCTCCGCCAGTCCCGCCTCGACCGGAGCCGCCGCCATGCAGCTGCTTGAGAACCTCGAGATCGCCGAGGGCAAGGCGGGCGACGTCTATGCCTGCCGCAAATGCAAGGCCGTGGTCGGGCCCGCCGACGGCGACTACAAGCGGCACGCCGCGCACTACGACGAGGACATCAACTTCGGCGAGCCGGCGTCCCGCCACGCCGAGGCCAGCCCCTACGTGTTGCGCCATTACCTGTGCGGTGCCTGCGGCACGCTGTTCGAGGTCGACATGGTGCTGGCCGGCGACGCGCCGTTCCGCAGCATCGAGGTGAAGGCGGGGTAGGGCCGGGTTTCGCGCCGCCGTTGCGTTCGGCGCTGTCGGCCTCGCTCTCCTCCACATCCTCATCCTGAACCTGTCGAAGGATGAGAATGCAGCATGGTCGGAGCGTGACGTCCTCGTCCTTCGACAGGCTCAGGATGAGGACGTGGGCGATGGCGGTGCGGCGGGTGGCGTCCGAAAACTACCGCCCGTTCAGCGCGGCCCAGATCTTCTCGCTCGTCAGCGGCAGGTCGATGTGCGTCCGTACGCCGGCGCGCGCCAGCGCGTCGGCGACGGCGCAGGCCATGGCCGGCACTGCCCCGGTGATGCCGGCCTCGCCGCAGCCCTTGGCGCCGAGCGGGTTGGCCGGCGACGGGACGGGGTGGAAGTCGACGGTGAAGGACGGCACGTCGGCGGCGCGCGGCATGTAGTAGTCCATGAACGATCCGGCGAGGAGCTGGCCTGTCTTGCGGTCGTAGAGCGCGTGCTCGCCCATCGCCTGGCCGATGCCCTGCACCAGCCCGCCATGCACCTGGCCGTGGACGATCATCGGGTTGATCACCGTGCCGACATCGTCGACGGCGGTGTAACGGTCGATGGCGACGCTGCCCGTGTCGGGATCGACCTCGATCTCGACGACATGCGCGCCGTTGGGAAAGAACTGGTCGCCCGACAGGAACTCCTCGCGCGCGTCGAGCCCCTTGGGCAGTCCCTCCGGCAGCGTCGCGCGGGCGCGCACGCGGCGGGAAAGGTCGAGAATCCCGATCGTGCGGTCGGTACCGGCGACGCGGAAGGTGCCGTCGCGGAACTCGATGTCCGCCACGGCGGCCTCCAGCTCCTCGGCGGCGAGCAGGCGGCCGTTCTCGATAACCTTGTCGCAGGTGTTGGCGATGGCGCCGCCGGCCATCACCATCGAGCGCGAGGCGATGGTGGCGAGGCCGCGCGGGACGTCGTCGCTGTCGCCCTGGCGGTAGTCGATGAGGTCGAGAGGGATGCCCAGCCGGTCGGCGACGACCTGGGCGAAGCTCGTCTCGTGCCCTTGGCCCTGCGACTGCGTCGCCATCACCATGGTCACGCGCCCGTCCGCCGCGAAGCGGATGTCGGCGCCCTCGTAAGGCACGCCGCCGACGCATTCGAGATGACAGGCGAAGCCGCGCCCACGCAGCTTGCCGCGCGCCTGCGAGGCGGCGAGGCGTGCCTCCCAGCCCTGCCAGTCGGCGACCTTCAGCGTCTTGTCGAGAACGCCCGCGAAGTCGCCGCTGTCGTAGGGGCGGCCGGCCGGCGACATGTACGGGAAGGCGTCCGCCGGAATGAAGTTGCGCCGCCGCAGCGCGATCGGGTCGTGGCCGGTTTCCTGTGCCGCGACGTCGATCAGCCGCTCCATGATATACGCCGCCTGCTCGCGGCCGGCACCGCGATAAGGGCCGACCGAGGCGGTGTTGGTCATCACCAGTTTGACGTTCACGTGCATCAGCGGCGTGCGATAGACCTGCGGCAGGCCATTGGCGGTGTTGCGGATCGAGATGAACGGGCCGTGGCAGGCGAGGTAGGCGCCCATCGAGTCGAGGATGGTCGTGTCGAGGGCGAGGAAATTGCCTTCGGCATCGAGCGCCAGCGCCGCTTCGATCAGCGCGTCGCGCGCGTGGTTGTCGTTGAGCAGGTGTTCCTGCCGCGTGCCGCGCCAGCGGACCGGGCGGCCCAGCGCGCGGGCGGCGAACATGATCGCCACGTCCTCGGGATAGGGCTGTTCCTTGACGCCGAAGCCGCCGCCGACGTCGTGCGTCAGCACGCGCAGGCCGCTGCGCGGGATCTTGAACACGAAATCGCACAGCACGCGCATCATGTAGTGCACGCCCTGGCTGGCGCAGACGAGCGTCCAGCGTTGCCTGGCGGCATCCCAGCTCGCCAGCGAGCTGCGGACTTCCATCGGGTTGGCGGCGAGGCGGTTGTTGTAGAGGGTCACGCGCGACACGTGGGCGGCGCCGGCGAAGGCCTTCGCCACCGCATCCCGGTCGCCGTGATGCCAGTCGAGCGCGATGTTGCCCGGCGACGACGGCCACACCTGCGGCGCGCCCGGCTTCACCGCGTCCTCGATGGCGATGACGGCGGGCAGCGGTGCGATATCGACCTCGATCAGGTCGGCCGCGTCCTCGGCTTGCCCGCGCGTCGCGGCGACGACCATAGCCACCGGCTCGCCGACATGGCGCACGCGCTCGTCGGCGAGGGCGGGCCGGGGCGAGTCCGCCGGGTTCTGCATGTTGACGCCGGGCAGGGGCGGCATGTGCGGGATGCCGCCGACGCCGGCCGCCGCGAGATCGGCGCCGGTGAAGACGCCGAGCACGCCTGGCGCCGCCCTGGCGCGCGCGACATCGATGCGCCGGATCGTGCCGTGGGGGTGCTGCGAGCGGACGAACACGGCATGGACCGTGCCGGGCACGTCGGTGTCGTCAGCGTAGCGGCCCTTGCCGGTGAGGAAGCGAATGTCCTCGCGCCGCCGCACCGGCTGCGCGATGCCGAACTGTCCCGCCATGGCACCCTCCCGTAAGGCCGGCGGCCGCCGCCGCTTCCGGGACGGAATCTATACCGGGGCCGGCAGGTGGTCAGCCGTTCACCTTGATATTTCTGGGCGGCCGGCGAGGGCCCGCCAGACCTTCTCGGGGGTGATCGGCAGTTCGATGTGGGCCGGCCCGCCGGCGCGGGACAGCGCGTCGCCGACGGCGCTGGACAAGGCGGGGAGGGCGCCGGTGATGCCGGCCTCGCCGCAGCCCTTGGCGCCGAGCGGGTTGGCCGGCGACGGCACCGGATGGAAGCCGACGGCGAAGTCCGGCATGTCGGCGGCGCGCGGCATCGCGTAGTCCATGAACGACGCGGTGAGAAGCTGGCCGCTGCTGCGGTCGTAGACGGCGTGCTCGCGCAGGACCTGGCCGATGCCCTGGGCAAGGCCGCCGTGAAGCTGGCCGTGGACGATCATCGGGTTGATCACCGTGCCGACATCGTCGACGGCAGTGTGACGCTCGACCGTGACCACGCCGGTCTCAGGGTCGATCTCGACCTCGGCGATCTGGCAGCCGTTGGGGAAGAACTGATCCGGCGCCTGATACTCTTCCCGCGCGTCGAGGCCCGGCGGCAGGCCGGCGCCGAGCGTGCCCCGCGCGCGCACCTCGCGGGCGAGGTCGAGGAGGCCGACGAGGCGGTCGGTGCCGGCGACACGGAAGGCGCCGTCGCGGAACTCGATGTCGGAGGCGGCGGTTTCCAGCAGCTCGGCGGCGAGGAGGCGGCCGTTCTCGATCACCTTGTCGCAAGTGTTGGCCAGCGCCGAACCGGCCATCACCATCGAGCGCGAGGCGATGGTGGCGAGGCCGCGCGGCGCCACGTCGCTGTCGCCCTGGACGAAGTCGATGAGGTCGGGATCGAGGCCGAGGCGATCCGCGACGACCTGGCGGAAGCTGGTCTCGTGGCCCTGGCCCTGCGACTGCGTCGCCATCGTCATGGTCACCCGACCGTCGGCGGCAAACTTGATGTCGGCGCCTTCGAAGGGCTGGCCGCCGACGCATTCGAGGTAGCAGGCGAGGCCGCGCCCGCGCAGCCTGCCGCGCGCGCGGGAGGCGGCGAGGCGGCCCTCCCAGCCGTCCCAGTCGGCAAGCTTCAGGGCGCTGTCGAGCACGCCGGCGAAGTCGGCGCTGTCGTAGAGGCGGCCGGCCGGCGTGCGGTACGGGATGGCGCTCGCCGGAATCATGTTCTGCCGGCGCAGCGCCACCGGGTCGCGGCCGGTCTCGCGCGCCGCGGCATCGACCAGTCGCTCGACGATGTAGGCCGCCTGCTCGCGACCGGCACCCCGGTAGGGGCCGAGCGAGCCGGTGTTGGTGTGGACCAGCTTCACCGTCAGGCCGATCAGCGGCGTGCGGTAGGTCTGCGACAGCCCGTTGGCCGTGTTGCGCAGCGGCATGTAGGGCGCGTGGCAGGAGATGTAGGCGCCCATGGCGTCGAGGATGGTGAGGCGCAGCGCCGTGAAGTTGCCATCGGCGTCGAGTGCCAGCGCGGCGTCGATCTGCGCATCGCGGGCGTGGTTGTCGGACAGGAAATGCTCGGCCCGCGTCCCCGACCAGCGCACCGTGCGCCGCAGCGCGCGGGCGGCGAACATGACGGCGATGTCCTCGGGGTAGGGCTGCTCCTTGACGCCGAAGCCGCCGCCGACGTCGTGCGTGCGGACGCGCAGTTGCGTGCGCGGAATGTCGAAGATGAACTCGCACAGCACCCGCATCATGTACTGCACGCCCTGCGACGAGCAGGTGAGCGTCCAGTGCTGCCGGGCCGCGTCCCATTCGGCGATGGAGCTGCGCGGCTCCATCGGGTTGGCGGCGACGCGGTTGTTGTAGAGCCGCACGCGGCTGACATGGGCGGCCGCCGCGAAGGCGCGCTCGACCGCCCCGGTGTCGCCGCGCCGGCTGGTCAGGCAGACATTGCCCGGCGCGTCGGGCCAGATCAGCGGCGCGCCGGGGACCATCGCGTCGTCGATGGTCATGACCGCCGGCAGGGGCGCGATGTCGACGGCGACGAGGTCGGCGGCATCGAGGGCCTGCGCGCGCGTCGCCGCCACCACCATCGCCACCGGCTCGCCGACGTGGCGGACACGGCCGATGGCGAGCGCGGGGCGCGGTGTCAGCGGCGGGCTCTCCTGCACGTCGGCGGCGCGCGGCGGCATGTGGACGATGCCGGCGACCCCGGCCGCTGCGAGGTCGGCGCCGGTGAAGACCGCCGCGACGCCGGGCATCGC
The DNA here is from genome assembly GCA_050246875.1 of Alphaproteobacteria bacterium. Lineage (GTDB taxonomy): Bacteria > Pseudomonadota > Alphaproteobacteria > UBA6615 > UBA6615 > SHWB01. The sequence continues at coordinate 112,717 of JBFWVF010000009.1, forward strand.
CAGCGCGCGCCGGGCGTCGATGCCGTGCAGCTCGCCGTGCGGATGGTCGGAGCGGACGAAGACGGCATGCAGCGCGCCGGGCGCGGCGACATCGTCGGCGAAGGTGCCGCGCCCGGTGAGGAAGCGCTCGTCCTCGCGCCGGCGCACCGGCTGGGCGATGCCGAATTTTCCGCTCATGGCGTCCTCCCCGCGCCGGCCATCATACGCCGGCGAGCGCAACCGTCGCGCGCACGACGATGTAGAGGCCGATGGTCAGCATCACGGCGGCGAGCAGGCGGCGGTAGAGCCGCTCGTCCATGCGGATGAGGACGCGGGCGCCGGCGCGGGTGCCGGCGAAGGCGGCGGCGATGGTCGCGGCCATCAGCAGCGGGTAGGCGAAGATGGCCGAGCCGACGATGCCGAAGAGCACGATCTTGGCCATGTGCTGGAGCGTCATGCAGGCGGCGTGCGTCGCCTGCAGCACTTCCTTGCGGTCGTAGCGGCTGGCGAGGAGGGCGAACACCAGCGGGCCGGTGGCGCCGACGAAGACGCTCAGGAAGCCCGTCGTCGGACCGAGCAGGGCGGGATGGGTCATGCCGCCGACGACCGATGGCCGGCGGGCGAGGAAGCCCATGACCGTCGAGCCGAGGATCCAGGCGCCGATGATCAGTTCGAACCAGGCCAGCGGTAGCCGGACGGTGATGAAGATCGCCGCCGTCGAGGCCGCCACCGACAGCGGCGCGAACCACGCGAGGTAGCGCCAGTCGATCGCCCGGCGCAGGGTCCAGCCGCGGAAGACGGCGGCCCAGCCGGTGATCCAGGCGTGCATCGGGATGGCCAGCGGCGCCGGCAGGGTCAGCGTGACCAGCGCGAGTTGCACGCCGCCGGTCGAGCCGATGGCGGCCACGAAGAAGGTGACCGCGAAGGTGCCGGCGCAGAGCAGCAGGACGTTGGCGAGGGGGACGCCCTCGAGGGCCCAGGACCACACCGGCGCGCTCAGATGATCTCGAAGTAGCGGGCGAGTTCCCAGTCGGTGACGGCGCGGGCGAACTCGCGCGCCTCCGCGTGGCGGGTCATCGCGAACTGCTCGACGAAGGCGGCGCCGAAGGCGTCCTTCGCGGCCTTCGAGGCGGCGAACGCCGTCGCCGCGAGGTCGAGCGCGCCGGGCAGGGCGAGGCGGCGCGGCACGCGCGCGGTGTAGGCGTTGCCCTTTTGCGGCGGCGTCGGCTCCAGCCCGCGCTCGATGCCGTGCAGGCCGGCGGCGAGGGTGGCGGCCATGGCGAGGTAGGGGTTGGCGTCGGCGCCGGCGGCCCGCATCTCGATGCGCTGGGCGGACGGCTTGCCGGGTATGGCGCGGATCGCCACCGTGCGGTTGTCGAGGCCCCAGGTGGCGTTGGTCGGCGCCCAGTAGCCCGGCACGAGGCGGCGGTAGGAATTGACCGTCGGCGCCAGCATCGCCGTGAACTGCGGCAGCAGTGCCTGCACGCCGCCGATGAAATGGCGCATCGTCGCCGAGATGGCATCCGGGCCGGCTTCCCGGTCGTGGAAGACCGGCGTGCCATCGGTGGCGTGCAGCAGGGAGAGGTGGAGGTGGCCCGACTGGCCGGCCTGCGCCGTCGACCAGCGCGCCATGAAGGTCGCCATCAGCCCGCGCCGCTGCAGCACGGCCTTGCTGAAGGTCTTGAACAGCGCCGCGCGGTCGGCCGCCTCGACGCCGTCGCTCGCGCCGAGCGCGGCCTCCAGCACGCCGGGACCCGTCTCCTCGTGCAGGCCCTCCAGCGGCAGGCGCATGGCCTCGCAGGTGTCGAGCAGGTCGCGGTAGACCTCGGCGGCGGTGGTGGCGCGCAGCACCGAGTAGCCCATCATGTCGGGCGCCATCGGCACGAGGTCGCGGTAGTGCTTGGCGCGCACCGACGCCGGCGTCTCGGCGAAGACGAACAGCTCGTATTCGAAGCCGGCGCGGGCGACGAAGCCCATGTCCCCGGCCTTCGCCAGCACGCGGCGCAGGACGGCACGCGGGCAGACCGCCTCGGCGGCGCCGGAGAACTCGCCGAGGAACAGCGGCAGCCCGTCCTCGAAGGGGATGGCGCGGCAGGTCTCCGGCAGCAGGCGCACGGCGGCGTCGGGAAAGCCGGTGCGCCAGCCGGTGTAGCCGTCGCGGTCGAAGATGCGGTCGGCGAGATCCCAGCCGAGCACGACGTCGCAGAAGCCGAAGCCGTCGGCCAGCGCGCCGGAGAACTTGTCGCGGTGCATGTACTTGCCGACATGCACGCCGTCGATGTCGCTGACGGCCACCTTGACGTAGCGGTGGCCGGAGCCGGCGACGAAGGCGCGCGCCTGTTCCGCCGTGGTCACCGTTGCCGCGTCCATGGTGCTCCCCCCTCGCGGCCGGATACTGGCACAAAGCGTCCGGCAGGGCAGGGGGCTTGGCGGACCGGCGACCCGGCTGGCACCATCGCACCCGTTCAGAGGGAGTGCCGGCGATGGTCTTTCAGACGGCCCTGCTGCTGGTAACGGCGATCGTATTCGGCGCGCTGGCCATCCACACGATCGCCGTCGGCCCGCGCGACACCTGGGATGCGGCACCCGGGGAGGCGCCGCCGCGCTGGAATCGGCACAAGGCGACCCTGGGCATCCCGCAGCCCCTTCCGCCGGACGCCGAACCGTGGGAGCGGGATCTCGCCGCGCTCGGCCTGGAGCACAAGCACAGGCTCTGCTGAGGCGTGCATGGTGGCTCTGCCCGTCCTCATCGACTGCGACCCCGGGCAGGACGACGCCATCGCCCTGCTGCTGGCCCTCGCTTCGCCGGCGGAACTCGACGTGCGCGCCGTCACGACGGTGGCCGGCAACGTGCCCCTGTCGCACACCGAACGGAACGCCCGCCTCATCGTCGCGCTGGCGGGGCGACGGGACGTGCCGGTCCATGCCGGCCGCGACCGGCCACTGCGCGGACGGCTGATCACCGCGAAGGCCGTCGTCGGCCCCTCCGGCATCGACCCCTATCCGCTCGATGCGCCGGCGGTGCCCCTGGCGCCCGGTCACGCCGTCGACGTCATCGTCGCGCACTGTCGGGCAGCCGGGCCGGACGGGCTGACGCTGGTGGCGACCGGGCCGCTGACCAACATCGCCGCGGCGATCGGCCAGGCCCCCGACATCCTGCCCAGCATCGCGCGGATCGTGCTGATGGGCGGCGCCCAGCGGGTCGGCGGCAATGTCACGCCGACCGCCGAGTTCAACATCCGCGTCGACCCGGAAGCGGCGAAGGCCGTCTTCGCCTGCGGCCGGCCGGTCGTGGCCGCGCCGCTCGACCTGACCTACCGGGCGATCACCACCCCGGAGCGGCTGGCCGCGATCCGGGCGCTGGGCACGCCGGTGGCCCGCGCCGCCGCCGACATGCTGGGCTGGTACGAACGCCACGACATCGAGCGCTACGGCCTGCCGGGCGGGCCGCTGCACGATCCCTGCACGATCGGCTGGCTGCTGCGGCCGGACCTGTTCCGCGGCCGCCACCTCAATGTCGTCGTCGACACCCGCCCCGGACTGACCCGCGGGATGACCGTGGTCGACCTCTGGGGCGCCAGCCGGCGCCCGCCCAATGTCCTGTGGCTGCAGGATGTCGATGCCGACGGCTTCTACGCCTTGCTGACGGAACGACTCGGCCGTCTGTGAGAAGCAGCGGCCCGCCCCCGGGGAGTGTTGCCTTGACGGGGGGCTTTTGGCATGTTCCGCCGGCTTTTCGGGGGGCCTGTTCCGGTATTTGCGGTCCGTGCGGGCCGTCCCGCGCCGGGATCATGGCGCCAAATGTGCAAAAAAGGGGTCTGCCACCCATGACAACCAACGTCTTGTGGTTCGCCATCGCCTGCGGCGTGCTGGCGCTGATCTACGGCGTCGTCACGGCGCGCTCCGTGCTGGCGCTGCCGGCCGGCAACGATCGCATGCGCGAGATTTCCGCCGCCGTGCAGGAGGGGGCGAGCGCCTACCTCAACCGCCAGTACCGCACCATCGGCATCGTCGGCATTGCCATCTTCGCCGTGATCTGGGTGCTGCTCGGCATCTGGGTGGCCATCGGCTTCCTGCTCGGGGCCGTGCTGTCCGGCGCCGCCGGCTACATCGGCATGAACATTTCCGTGCGTTCGAACGCCCGCGTGGCTGAAGGCGCGCGCGGCGGCCTCGCACAGGGCCTGTCGATCGCCTTCCGCGCCGGCGCCGTGACCGGCATGCTGGTCGCCGGCCTCGCTCTGCTGGCGGTCGCCGGCTACTTCGCCGTCATGCTGTACGCCCAGAAGCAGGGCTGGACCGGCGGGCGCGGCCTCGTCGACGCCATGGTGGCGCTCGGCTTCGGCGCCTCGCTGATCTCCATCTTCGCCCGTCTCGGCGGCGGCATCTTCACCAAGGGCGCCGACGTCGGCGCCGACCTCGTCGGCAAGGGCGAACTCGGCATGAACGAGGACGACCCGCGCAATCCCGCCGTCATCGCCGACAACGTCGGCGACAATGTCGGCGACTGCGCCGGCATGGCGGCCGACCTGTTCGAGACCTATGCCGTCTCGGTGGTCGCCACCATGGTGCTGATGTCGATCTTCTTCACCGGCTCGCCGATGGCGAACACCCTGATGGTCTATCCGCTGGCCATCGGCGGCGTCTGCATCGTCGCCTCGGTGATCGGCACCTACTTCGTCCGCCTCGGCAAGAGCGGCGCCATCATGGCGGCGCTCTACAAGGGCTTCATCGCCTCGGCGATCCTGTCGCTCGGCGGTATCGCCCTGGTCACCGGCTGGGTGCTCGGCTTCGGGACGGAATTCACCACCGCGCGCGGCCTCACCTTCAGTGGCGCCGACCTGTTCTGGTGCGCCGTCGTCGGCCTCGCCGTCACCGGCCTGATCGTCTGGGTCACCGAGTACTACACGGGCACCGACTACCGCCCGGTGCGCTCGATCGCCCAGGCCTCGACCACCGGCCACGGCACCAACGTGATCCAGGGTCTCGCCGTGTCGCTCGAGGCGACGGCCATTCCGGCGCTGATCATCTGTGTCGCCATCATCGTCACCTACCTGATCGCCGGCCTGCTCGGCATCGCCATCGCGGTGACGGCGATGCTGGCGCTCGCCGGTATGGTCGTGGCGCTCGATGCCTACGGCCCGGTCACCGACAACGCCGGCGGCATCGCCGAAATGGCCGATCTTCCGGAGGACGTGCGCAAGACGACCGACGCGCTCGACGCGGTCGGCAACACCACGAAGGCCGTTACCAAGGGCTACGCCATCGGCTCGGCGGGCCTCGGCGCACTGGTGCTGTTCGCGGCCTACACCTCCGATCTCGATCACTTCATCGCCAACGCCGCGACGTATCCCTACTTCGCCGGCGTGAACCTCGACTTCTCGCTGGCCAACCCGTTCGTGGTGGTCGGCCTGTTCATCGGCGGCGCGCTGCCGTTCCTGTTCGGGGCGATGGGCATGACCGCCGTCGGCCGCGCGGCCGGCGCGGTGGTCGTCGAGGTGCGCCGGCAGGTGGCCAAGGGCATCATGAAGGGCGAGGCGAAGCCGGAGTATGGCGCCTGCGTCGACATGCTGACCAAGGCGGCGATCCGCGAAATGATCGTGCCGTCGCTGCTGCCGGTGCTGTCGCCGATCGTGCTGTACGTGGTGATCCTGGCGATCGCTGATCGTTCGGCCGCGTTCTCGGCCCTCGGTGCGATGCTTCTCGGCGTCATCGTCACCGGCCTGTTCGTCGCCATCTCCATGACGGCCGGCGGCGGCGCCTGGGACAACGCCAAGAAGTACATCGAGGTCGGCAACTTCGGCGGCAAGGGCTCCGAGGCCCACAAGGCCGCCATCACCGGCGACACGGTCGGCGATCCCTACAAGGACACCGCCGGTCCGGCCGTGAACCCGATGATCAAGATCACCAATATCGTCGCGCTGCTGATCCTCGCCGTGCTCGCGCACTGAGGAGCGGCATCTTCCTTCGACGGGCGGCCCGGCTCACGCCGGGCCGTTCGCGTTTCAGGGTCAGCGCCGGCCGCCCGGACCGGGCGTCTGCACCGGCGGCGCGTTGAAGCGGCCGAGGTTGCCGAAGAGCTGCTGCAGGATGGTCAGTTCCTGCCCCGCCGTCGGCGTGACGCGCGAGACGACCTCGATCGGCTTGCCGTCCGCCTCGGTGTAGGTCACCACGTCGGAGACCGTGCCCCGCGGGTCGAAGACCACGGCGACGATGCGCCGTTCCAGTATCTCCGGCGTGAAGAAGGCGACGGTCTTCGTCTTCTCGCCGATGTAGTACCAGACATTGTCCTGGAAAGTGCCGACCGTGGAGGGCGAACCGAGCGCCTTCTGCACGTCGTCGCGCGTCGTCTTGCCGACGGAAACCTTGTCGACGGCTTCCGGTTCCGGGACGTGTCCGCGCGTGTCGATCACCGGGGTGCAGGCGACCAGCGCGACGCCGGCGGCAGCCAGCAGTCCATGGCGCAGGAACGGGCGTAGGGCGATCGCGGCACGTGGCATCGGGCGCTGCATCCGGACTGGACCGGCGGCCGGCCCGGGCTTGACGGGCGGGGGCAGGGCCGCGACTGTGTCGCCAGTAATGACCCCGCGCCCCGGCATGCGTCAACAGCCCGGGCAGCCGTACGGACTTGCCATGGCCGCTCTGTTCCGCCGCCGGGCCGCCGGCGCCCGGCCCGAGGACGGGCTATGGGCCGCGCTGGTGACCCAGGCCCGCGCCCCGGTGTTCTACCGCGACCTCGCCGTCGCCGACACGCCGCTCGGCCGCTTCGAGATGATCGCCCTGCACGCCGTGCTGCTGTTCAGGCGCCTGAAGGACGAGGGCAACGCCGGGCGCGCGCTGGCGCAGGCCGTCCATGACCGGCTGTTCGCCGATCTCGACATCGCGCTGCGCGAGATCGGCGTCGGCGACATGGGCATCGGCAAGCGGGTCAAGACCTTCGCCAAAAACCTCTATGGCCGCATCGCGGCCTATGACAGCGGCCTGGTCGCGAGCGACGCCGACCTCGCCGCGGCCCTGCACCGCAACCTGTTCGCCGGCGATGCGACGGTGCCGGAAGCGACGGTCGCCGCCGTTGCGGCCTATGTTCGCGCCGTGGCGGCGCGGCTGGCGGCGCAGGATGGAGGCGCCCTGCTGGCCGGGCAGGTCGATTTCGGCCCGCTGCCGGCGGGCCGGGACGGCGCGCCATGACGCCGCCCGCCGCAGCTTCGGCCCCCGAATTCTCCCGCCTGCTGCCCCTGGAGCGGCTCGACCGCGAGGGGACGGTGGAAATCGAGATCGTCGCCGAGGCGTCCGAGTGCGCGGGGCTGGCGACTCGCTTCGGTCTGGCCGGCCTGGAGGCGCTGTCGGCGCGCTTGAAGGCTCGCCGCAACCCCGTCGGCGAGGTCGTCGTGACGGGGACATTGTCGGCACGGCCCGTCTATACCTGCGTGGTCAGCCTCGAGCCGTTCGTCGGCAGCGTCGACGAGAGGGTCGCCCTGCGATTCGCCCCCGCCGACGAGGACGAACCGGTCGAACGCAACGCCGGGCCGGACGACGACGATCCGCCCGAGCCGTTGCCCGACGATGCCCTGGACCTGGGGGAGATCGTGGCCGAACAGCTTGCCCTTGGCCTCGACCCGCATCCCCGGGCGCCGGGGGCGTCGCTGGACGACGAGGCTGCGACCGCCGTGGGGCGCGACGGCGGCGATGCCAGGCCCGTGAGCCCCTTCGCCGCCCTGGAACGCCTGCGCCGCGACCGCTGAGGGGCGCCCCGTGGCGCTTGCCCTGCCTCGCGGATTTGTTTAAGTAGCGCGGCCTGCGCGGGGCCGACGTCCGCGTTCGGCATACTATCCGGAATAGAGCTTCGCCATGGCTGTACCGAAGAAAAAGAAGTCCAAGTCGCGCCGCGACATGCGACGGTCGCACCACGCCCTCGAGGCGCCGGCCTTCGTCGAGGACAAGGATTCGGGCGAGCTTCACCGGCCCCATCACATCAACCTCAAGACCGGCACCTACAAGGGGCGCAAGGTCATCGAGGTCAAGGAACAGGCGTAGCCGGCTCACGGCCGGCTGCGACCGGGCATCACGGCCGTGGGCGAAACCGTCAAGATTGCGCTCGACGCGATGGGCGGCGACAACGCGCCGCATATCGTGCTGGCCGGCGCCAATATCGCCCGCCGGCGGCATCCCGATGCGCGCTTCCTGCTGGTTGGCGACGAGGCCGAACTGACCCCCGGCATCGCACGCCATCGCGGTCTCGCCGACTTCGTCGAGGTCCGGCATGCGCCGGCACGCGTCGAGGACGACGCCAAGCCGTCACAGGTCGTGCGCAGCGGTCGTGACACCTCGATGTGGCGGGCCCTCGAGGCGGTCAAGGACGGCGAGGCCGCCGGCCTCGTTTCCGCCGGCAACACCGGCGCCCTCATGGCCATGGCGATGCTGCTGCTGCGCCGCGTGCCCGGCCTCGACCGGCCGGCGATCGGCACCTTCCTGCCGACCCTGCGGGGCGAAACGGTGATGCTCGACCTCGGGGCAAACCTCGCCTGCGACACCCGCAACCTGGTCGAGTTCGCCGTGATGGGCACGGTTTTCGCGCGCACCATCCTCGCCGTGCCCAATCCGACCGTCGGCCTGCTCAACGTCGGTTCCGAGGAAACCAAGGGCAACGAGGCCCTGCGCGAGGCGGCCCGCATCCTGCGCGAGACCGACCTCGGCGGCGAGTTCGTCGGTTTCGTCGAAGGTGACGACATTCCCGCCGGTTCGGTCGACGTGGTCGTCGCCGACGGCTTCGCCGGCAATGTCGCGCTCAAGACGGCGGAAGGCACGGCCAAGCTGCTGAACGCCTTCATCCGCGAGGCCTTCCGCAACTCGTTCATGGCCCGCATCGGATACATTTTCGCCAAGCGTTCGCTCGACAAGCTGCGTGCGCGGACCGATCCGCGGCGCTACAACGGTGCGATGCTTCTGGGACTCAATGGCGTCTGCGTCAAAAGCCACGGGGGAACGGATGCCATCGGGTTCGCCACGGCGGTCGGCGTGGCGGTCGACATGGTCAAGCGGGGCGGTAACAAGATGATCGCCGAACAGATCGCGCGTCTTTCTCTTCCGAACGGCGGGACGGCCCAGGCGGTCGCGTCGTGACGGTGCGCCGGTCTGTCGTTTGTGGCGTCGGGGCCTACTTGCCGGAGCGCGTGCTCGCCAACGAAGAGCTGGCGCAGAAGGTCGATACCTCGGACGCCTGGATCGTCGAGCGCACCGGCATCCGCCAGCGCCATATCGCGGCGGAGGGGGAGTTCACCTCCGACCTCGCGACGGCGGCGGCGCGGGCGGCCCTGGCCGACGCGGGGGCCCTGCCGGCCGATGTCGATCTGGTCGTGGTGGCGACGGCGACGCCCGACGACACCTTTCCGTCGACCGGCACCATCGTCCAGTCGAAGCTGGGCATGACCAACGGCTTCGCCTTCGACATCCATGCCGTCTGCTCGGGTTTCGTCTTCGCCCTGGCAACGGCGGACAACTTCATCCGCGCCGGCCAGGCGCGCTGCGCCGTTGTGGTCGGGGCCGAGACTTTCTCGCGCATCCTCGACTGGCAGGACCGCACGACCTGCGTGCTGTTCGGCGACGGGGCCGGGGCGGTGGTCCTGCGGGCCGGGGACGGCGACGGCAGCACCGCCGACCGGGGCGTCCTGACCACCCATCTCCATTCCGACGGCAAGTACCACGACATGCTCTATGTCGACGGCGGCCCGTCGACGACGAAGACCGTCGGGCACCTGCGTATGCAGGGGCGCGAAGTGTTCCGCCACGGCGTCGAGAAGATGGCCGCGGCGACCGAGGAAGCGCTGGCCGCCACCGGCCTCGCCGCCAGCGACATCGACTGGTTCGTGCCGCACCAGGCCAACCGGCGCATCATCGACGGCACGGCCCGGAAGCTCGGCATCGACGCCGGCAAGGTCGTGGTGACCATCGAGCGTCACGCTAATACCTCGGCGGCGTCCATCCCGCTGGCGTTGGAGACGGCGGTGCACGACCAGCGCATCAAGACCGGCGACCTCGTGCTGATCGAGGCCATGGGCGGCGGATTCACCTGGGGCTCCGGTCTGCTCCGCTGGTAATCGTCTGGCCTGCAACCGTTTACTTAATTCAACACGACAATCCTTTGTAATTGACGCATTTCCGGCGTCGATATAGGTTTCGTGTCTCACTCGCACGGGGGCACGGGCATGGCTGGCGAGACGATCACGCGCGCGCAGCTTACCGAGGCGGTCTATCAGGAAGTCGGACTGTCGCGGAACGAGTCGGCGGAGCTGGTCGAGGCCGTGTTGGCCGAGCTGGGTGATGCGCTGGTGCGTGGCGAGATGGTCAAGCTGTCGTCCTTCGGTTCGTTTTCGGTGCGCGGCAAGGGGCGCCGCATGGGACGCAATCCGAAGACGGGCGAGGAAGTGCCGATCCTGCCCCGCCGCGTGCTGGTCTTCCGGCCCAGCCACGTCCTGAAGAAGCGGATCAACGATTCGCTGGTGCCTGCCGTGCGCGGCCTGCCCGCGCGCGTCGGCGAAGGCACCGTACGCTGAGTGCCATGATGGCCGATGCCGCCGATCCCGGAGGCCGCCGCCCGTCGAAGTCCGCGGCAGCCTTTCGCACCATCAGTGAAGTCGCGGGCTCGCTCGATGTCCCGCAGCACGTGCTGCGCTTCTGGGAGACCAAGTTCAGCCAGGTGCGGCCGCTGAAGCGCGGCGGCGGGCGGCGCTATTACAGGCCCGAGGACGTCGACCTGCTGCGGGCCATCCGCACCCTCCTCTACGACGAGGGCTACACCATCAAGGGTGTGCAGAAGCTGCTGCGCGAGGGCGGCATCAAGGCCGCCTCGCAGCGCCTCGATGGCGAGGACGCGCCGGAGGCCGATGGCGATGTCGGGTCTGCCGCGGCCAACGACGCCGTCGTCGCCCCGCCCGTGGCGGTGGCTTTGCCGGCGACGGCGGCGCCACAGGCCGTCGCCGATCGCGCGCTGCATGACGAGTTGCGCGCCCTGCTCGACGAGTTGGAGGGACTCCGCGCGGCTCTCGGCGCGGTGCTGGCCAAGGCCTGAGCGCGATTTCCGCATCGGCAAGTCCGGTCGGCCGCGGCGTTTCGCCGGCCCGCCGCGTGGTTGCCGCTCCACGGGTCGGTGTCTATAGTCCGCGCCGGTTCGGGACGTAGCGCAGCCTGGTAGCGCATCTGACTGGGGGTCAGGGGGTCGCCGGTTCGAATCCGGCCGTCCCGACCAATCTTCATTCCCCGCATTCACCGATCCCTGCAAGCCCTTGCCGGGACTCGCTAACGCCGTCAGGCGCTCGTCCGCTGGTGATGGTAGTTGGCGTTGATCCGCATGCGGAAATAGTCGCCGTGGCTGATCGGCTCGTAGCGTGGCGGCGCATCCGGCCCGGTGCAGGTCGGCACCGTCTCCATCGGCACTTCGGCGTCGGAGGTGAAGAAGAAGGGGATGGCGTACCGCTCCGCGGACGTGCGGTTGACCACGCGGTGCGGCGTCGAGACGAAACGGTCGTTCGTCATCCGCATGCACATGTCGCCGGTGTTGACGAGGAAGGTGCCGGGCATCGACGGCGCCGTGATCCATTCGCCGCCGCGCGTGCGGATCTCCAGCCCCGGCACCGCCGACTGGGCGAGGATGGTGAGGAAGCTGTAGTCGGTGTGCGCCGACAGGCCGTAGAGATCGGCCTCCGGCGGCGTCGGCGGATAGTGGCTCATGCGCAGCCGGTAGCCCGGCTCGCGGAAGCCGGGATGCCGGGCGAACCAGTCGGGCGGCAGGCCAAGGGCGACGGCATAGAGTTCGAGCAGGGTGCCGGCGAGGGCGTTGCAGCGCGCCATGTATGCGAGGGCGGTCTCGCGGAACCCCGGCAGCCCGTCGGGCCAGCGGTTGGCGCCGAAGAACGGCCGGCCGAAGCGCGGATGCTCGGGGCCGATCTCGTTCTTCACGAAGAAGGCCTCGTTCTGCGAGGCCTTGCGGCTGACCGCGACGGTCGTCGAGACGACTGTCTGCGCCCCCATCGGCATGTAGCCGACATTGTCGCGGTCGATGCGCAATGCCAGCTTGGCCGCCGCCGGCTGGGCGTGGAAGCTGGCCGCCCCGGCGAAGGCGCGGTCGACGAGGTCCGGCGGCACGCCGTGCCCGGCGACGTAGAAGAAGCCGATCCGCAGGCAGGCTTCGCGCAGCGTTGCCGCCGCCGCCTCGACGGCGCCCGGCCGGCCCGCCAGCACGTCGGCCAGGTCGATCACCGGCAATTCGTCGGGCCGCGCGAGGCGCGGCGCGGGTGGCGGCGTATCGGCGATAGCGGCATTGGCCAAAAGGGGGCACTCCCGACGGGGCGGATCACAGGAATTATTCCGTCCGTGGGCGCGTGCGGCAACGGTCGAAACGGTGCGCCGGTGCCATGGCGGCGGTAGATTGACGCGAACCGGGCCGCGGGCCCGTCGAACGGGGAGGGGGCGAGATGGCCGGAATGCCGAGCTGGAAGGACATTCTCGACATGAGCGAGGCTAAGGGCCTGCTCGCCAAGCGGCTCTATGTCGTGTTCACCCGGCCCAAGGACCCGGCGAAGATGGGCGAGCTGGTCGGTCCGCACCTTGAGTACCAGGCCGAACTGGAGCGTCGCGGCATCATGTTCGGCGCCGGGCCGCTGTCCGACGAGACCGAGACCAAGTGGAACGGCGACGGCATGGTGATCATCCGCGCCCGGGACATGGCCGAAGCGAAGAAGATCGCCGACGCCGACCCGATGCATGCCGGCGGCGGCCGCGGCTACGAGATCCGTCCGTGGCTGATGAACGAGGGCACGATCTCGATCCGCGTCAACTACGTGACGGGCAAGTACACGCTCGAATAGGACGGGGGAATAGGACGGCCTGGGCCGATCCGACTCAGTTGTCGGCGAGCGCCCGGCGGCCTTCCTCGGTCAGCTTGCAGACCAGCCAGTCCGGCTTGATCGGGTTCTCGAACCACGGCTCGGCCCAGCCCTGGCGGATGCAGCTGCGGATCGTGCGCTCGCTGATGCGCTGGCCGTCGCGGGTGAACAGCGGCAGCTTGCCGCCGGCCTGCTCGAGGCCGCGCTTGAGCCAGTCGCGCTGGGTGCGAGTCGGACGGAGCAGGGCCGCGGCATCGTCGATCGGGGCGGGCCGCGTTGCCGGCGCCTTGCGCGCCGCCTGCGGCAACCGCACGACATTGCCGTCCATGGCGTGCTTTACGCCCGTCGCCTCGGTCGCCATGGCTCACCCCCTCGCCGTGGCGCGGACGAATGCCAAGGCCCGCACCGGGCGGGATGTTAGAATACCTCTCGACCGGCCGCCAAGTCCGTGTGGCCGCTAAGTCCCGGACTGTCGCATGAATGCAACAGATGAGACCCCGCGGTTGCTCTACGTGACCTGTGGCGATGCCAACGAGGCCATGAATATCGGCCGTGTCCTCGTCGGCGAAAGACTGGCCGCCTGCACCAACATGCTCGACGGCATGCGCTCGCTCTACTGGTGGGACGGCGCGGTGCAGGAGGGGCGGGAGGCGGTGCTGATCGTCAAGACCCGCGCCGACCGCGTCGAGGCCGCGATGTCCCGCATCCGCGCACTGCACGGCTACAGCGTGCCCTGTATCGTCGAACTGGCCATCGGGCGGGGTAATCCCGACTATCTCGCCTGGATCGCGGCGGAAGCGGCGCCGCGCTGAGACCGGCAGGACGCACAACCCAGCGGCGCGCCGGGATGGGGCAGCCCACCATTGCTGGCACCGGCGGGCGGGAATATAGGAAGGGCATGACCTCTACCCGCCTGTCGCTGATCTTCGCCGCCGCGGCGCATTTCACCATGCACCTGCTGACGGCGCTGTTCTTCACCGTCGTCGTGGCGCTCGAGCACGCCTGGCCGGACTCGACCTACGACACCCTGCTGGCCCTGTGGACCCCGGCCGCCGTGCTGATCGGCGCCATGGCCATTCCGGCCGGCTGGCTGGCCGACCGCTGGCGGGCCTCGGGCATGATCGCCATCGGTTTCGTCGGCATGGGCGCCTTCGCCGTCGCCGCCGGCCTAACGCAAGGCCCGGCCATGCTCGGCTTCGCGCTCGCCGGCATCGGCGTGTTCGCCGCCATCTACCATCCCGTCGGCATTCCCTGGGTGATGCGGGTCGGCCACGGCCGGCCAGGCCGGGCCATCGCCGTCAACGGTGTCTTCGGCAACCTCGGCGTCGCCGCCGCGGCGCTGGTCGCGGGCACGCTGGCGAGCCTGTTCGACTGGCGCGCCGCCTTCATCGTTCCGGGCCTGCTGTCCCTCGGCATCGGCCTCGCCATGGCGGCGTTCATCGCCTCCGGCCGCATCGTCGAGCCGGCGCCGATGCCGGCGCGTCCCGCCGCCGCCGACGCCGGCGCGGCCGCGCGCGAGCGCAGCGACCGCCGGCGCGGCTCGGTCATCCTGCTGTTCACGATGTTCATGATGGGCCTCATCTTCCACAGCCTGCAGACGGCGATGCCGAAGCTGTTCGAGTTGCGGCTGGACAACCTCAGCGGCGAGGACGGGTTGTTCGCCATCGGCGCCCTCGTCTCCGCGGTCTTCGCGGTGGCGAGTCTCGGCCAGCTCATCGGCGGCTGGTTCGCCGACCGCTTCGCGCTGACGCGGGTGTATCTGGTCGGCTTCTGCCTGCAGGCGCCGCTGCTGGCACTGCTCGCCACGGTCGGTGGCGTTCCGGTGGTGATCGTCGCCACCATCGCCGTGCTGGTGGGGACGACGGCCGTGCCGTCCGAGAGCCTGCTGCTGTCGCGCTACGCGCCGCCGAAGCACCAGGGCCTCGCCTTCGGCATCAAGTTCGTGCTCGGCATGGGCGCCGGGCCGGTGGCGGTCGCCGCCGTCGCCTGGGTGCAGGGCGCCACGGGCGAGTTCGCCTCGCTCTACTGGGGCCTCGTCGTGCTGGCCGCGGCCGGCGCCTTCGCGGCGCTGGCCCTGCCGCGCGAGCGGCGGACGCCGCCGGCGGCCACGGCCGCCGTCGCCCAGCCGGCCGAGTAGCGCCGCCGGGCACCCGCCCGGCCGGGCGACGCATGGGGACGACCCTCACCATCGTGTTGCCGGTCTTCGGGCTGGTGGCGACCGGCTGGCTCGTCGGCCGCACGCGTCTGCTGACTCCGGAGGGCGTGCGCGGCATCAACAACTTCGTGCTCTACGTCGCCATCCCGGCGCTGCTGTTCCGCACCGCCGGCAGCGGCCGTGTCGTCGAGGCGTTCGAGCCCGGGCTCGCGCTGTCGTTCTTCCTCGCGAGCTGGGGCCTGCTCGGCCTGGCCTGGCTCGTCGCGCGCCACCTGCTGCGTCTCGCGCCGGGCGAGGCGGTGATGTTCGCCATGGGCGCGAGCTACGGCAACACGGTGCTCATCGGCGTGCCGCTGGTGCTGGCCGCCTTCGGCGACGCCGGCAGCGGCCCGCTGGCGATCATCGTCGCCCTTCATTCGCCGCTGCTGCAGCCGGTGATCATCCTGCTGATCGAGGGCGCGCGCGGCGGCGGCGGCCTGCGTCCGACCCTGCGGGCCACCGGCGCGGCGCTGGTCCGCAACCCGATCCTGCTGGCGATGTCCGCCGGCCTGCTGTGGGGCACGACGGGCTGGCACCTGCCGCATGTGGTCGAAGATTTCGTCGGCCTGCTCGCTGCCGCCGCCGGGCCAACCGCACTGTTCGCGCTCGGCGCCGCGCTCGCCCGCCAGCCGGTCGGCGCGCGGCGGCTGCGCGAGCATGCCGACACGGCAGTCATGATCGCCGCCAAACTGGTCCTCCATCCGGTCGTGGTGTGGCTGCTGGCCGGACCGGTATTCGGCCTCGATCCGCTGTCCGTGGCCGTCGCAACCACGATGGCGGCGCTGCCGGTGGGCGCGACGGTGTTCGTGCTGGCGCAGGGTTACGGCGTCTATGTCGCGCGCGCGACCACGGCCGTCGTCGTCTCGACGGCGCTCGCTGCGCTGACCACTGCGGTGCTGCTCGCGGTCTTCGCGGTGGCCCACTGAAAGCTGGGCCGCCAAGGGTTCTCGCCTGCGCCGTCGGCTGTTATACCGGCCGCTACCCTGCATCCGACGGAGGAGAACGATGAGCGAGCGGCTCTGGAAGGTCTATCTGTCCGGCGAGATCCACACCGACTGGCGCGAGCGCATCGCCACCGGCGTGCGGGCCGCGGGCCTGCCTGTTCGCCTCGATGCGCCGGTGACGGTGCACGAGGATTCCGACGATTGCGGCGTCGCCGTCCTCGGCGCCGAAGCCGACAAGTACTGGCACGACCGCAAGGGCGCGCTGCTCAACGCGGTGCGGACCCGCACGCTGCTCGCCGATGCCGACGTCGTCGTCGTGCGTTTCGGCGAGAAGTACAAGCAGTGGAATGCCGCCTTCGATGCCGGCCAGGCGACGGCGCTCGGCAAGGCGCTGATCACGCTGCACGGCAAGGAGCACGACCACGCGCTGAAGGAGGTCGACGCCGCCGCGCACGCGGTGTGCGAGACGCCGGAGCAGGTGGTCGCGGCGCTGGCCTACGCCATCCGTGGCACGATGCCGGCCGTGCAGTACCAGCGCGAGGCCGCCGAATAGACGCCGGCGTCAGGCCGGCTTGCGGCACCAGAACTGGTACATCTCGATGAAGCAGTGCGGGTTGTGCCGTTCGAAGCCGTCCCAGGCGAGCAGGTCGCGGCTTTCCGGGGTGGGGGCGTTGGCGCGCGCCAGCGCGTCGCGCATCGCGGCACCGAAGCGGAAGCCGCGGAATTCGAGGCCGAGCGCCTCGAGCGCGGTCGCGATCTCGGGGATGGTGAAGCGCTTCTCGCGGACATGGAAGAACGCGTCGCGCATCGCCGACAGCGTATAGAAGTCGTAGGCGCCCCAGAGCGGATTCTCGGCACGGTCCGGGCGCGTCAGCATCCGCATGCGCCAGGCGCGGATGGCATCCATGTCGGTGAAGTCGACGCCGGCGGCCATGGCCGCGTCGCGCTCGCGGGCGATGGCGGCGCGGGCGTGCGCGCTGTAGAGGCCGATGGCCATCAGCCCGCCCGGCGCCAGCCGCGCGGCGAGCGACCGCCAGCCGGCCATCGGCTCGTCCATGTGGTGCAGGACGCCCGACGCCGCGATCACGGCGAAAGGCTCGCCCGTGTCGCCGAGGTCGAGCAGGTCGGCGCGGGCGAGGTCGAGATTGGCGACGCCGTATCGCTGCGCCATGCGCGCCGCCCAGGCCAGACTCGCCGATGACAGGTCGATGCCCAGCACGCGGCCGTTGGGGCCGTGCTGGATGGCCAGCGTGATCGCCTCGCGGCCGGTGCCGCAGCCGGCGACGAGCACGCGGTAGGGCGATCCCATGAAGGCGAGTTCCGGCGGCGCGAAGCGTGGCGCCAGCTCGGCGCGGGCGCTGCCGGTGTCGGGCCGGTCGAAGGCCAGCCAGCGCGGGTAGGGGTTGGCCTCGTACTGCGCCGCGACAGCCTGCGAGCCGCTGTCGACGATGGCACCGAGCGTCGGCAGGTTGGCGGCGAAGGCGCGCTCCTCGGCACGCTCGGCGAGTTCCCGTCCCACGAGATCGGCGAGTTCGCGCGGCCGGATCGAGGCGGCCGGGGAGGCCGTGCCGAACAGCTCCGCAGGCGAGCGATACAGCAGCAGGCGCAGCAGGGTGCCGTCGCCGAGCATCGCCGCAGCGCCCATGTTCCACCGCGCAAGCAGGTCGTCGAGCGCGGCGCGCTCGTCGTCGGCCATGCCCCAGACGTGTTCGTTGTTGAGCGCCTGCTGCGCCATGGCGGCGACGAATTCGTACAGCGGCCGCCGCCGCACGAGGTCCGGCGGCGGCGCGAGCAGCAGGCGGCGGCGCAGCGCCGTCAGCAGCAGCTCGACGTCGTGTCGCGTGTTGACGCCGCGCGTCAGGGCCAGCCGGAGAAGGTCATGCGACAGCACCGCGTCGCCGCTGCGCGCCAGCAGGGCGTCGACCGCGGCATCCCAGCCCTGGGCGGCGCCACGGACCATCAGAGGGCCGAGCGGCGGGACGCCGACCAGTACGGCGAGCACGGCGCTGGCGAAGGGCTGGGGCGTGCGATTCTCGGCGCGCAGGGCGATTTCGAGGCCGGGCAGGGCCGCCGGGTCCGGTGCGATGTTCGGCACGCGGCGCAACTGCCCGGCCAGCACACCGAGCGTCGAGGCACGCTCGCTCGGCTGCGTGCGCGTGAGTGCCTGGGCGAGGGCCGTTACCGATCCATTCACGTCGCCGAGCCGCGCCAGGGCGAGCCCGAGGTTGTGCCAGGCCGTGGTCATGGCCGGCTCGAGCGTCAGCGCGGCGCGCCAGTGCTGGGCGGCCGTTGCGAAATCGCCGCGCGAAATGGCGGCGAGGGCCTGGTCGTGCAGACCTTCCGCCTCGCGCCGCCGTTGCTGCTTGCCGGCCAAGACCTACCCTGCGGCCCGGGCAAGACCGTGCGCGAGCGCCTGGTCGAGATCGGCGATGATGTCGTCGGGCTCCTCGATGCCGATCGACAGGCGCAGCACGTCGGGTCCCGCACCGGCGGCGATCTGCTGCGCCTCGGTAAGCTGGCGATGCGTCGTCGAGGCCGGGTGGATGATCAGCGAGCGCGTGTCGCCGATGTTGGCGAGATGGGAGAACAGCTCGACCGCCTCGACCGCGGCGACGCCGGCCTCGAAGCCGCCCTTGAGACCGATGGTGAAGACCGAGCCGCCCGGTCCCTTCGGCATGTACTTCCTCGCCAGCGCGTGGAACGGGCTCGACTTGAGGCCGGCATGGGAGACCCAGGCGACGGCCGGATGCTTCTCCAGCCATTCGGCGACGGCCGTCGCATTGGCGACGTGGCGCTGGATACGCAGCGGCAGAGTCTCGATGCCCGTCAGGATGAGGAAGGCGTTCATCGGCGCGAGCGTCGGCCCGAGGTCGCGCAGCGCCACCGCGCGCGCCTTGGTCGAGAAGCCGAAGTCGCCGAAGGTCTCGTAGAAGGTGAGGCCGTGATAGGCCGGGTCGGGCTGCGTGAGGGAGGCGAACTTGTCGTTCTGCGCCCAGTCGAAGCGGCCGCTTTCCACCACGACGCCGCCCATCGCCGTGCCGTGACCGGAGAGGAACTTGGTCATCGAATGGATGACGATGTCGGCGCCGTGCTCGAAGGGCCGCCACAGGTAGGGCGTCGCCATCGTCGAGTCGACGATCAGCGGGATGCCGGCCTTCTTCGCGATCGCCGCGACGCGCTCGATGTCGACGATGATGCCGCCGGGGTTGGCGAGGTTCTCGCAGAACAGGGCGCGCGTGTCGCCGTCGATGGCGGCCTCGAACTCTTCCGGCTTGGTCGGATCGACGAAGCGGACGTTCCAGCCGAATTTCTTGAAGGTATGGGTGAATTGCGTGATCGAGCCGCCGTAGAGGTTCTTCGCCGCGACGAAGTTCTTGCCCGGCTCCATCAGCACATAGAAGGCGAGAAGCTGCGCCGCGTGCCCGCTCGACGCGGCGACGGCGCCGCGGCCGCCCTCCAGCGCCGCGACCTTCTCCTCCAGCGCCGAGACCGTGGGGTTGCCGAGACGGGTGTAGATGTAGCCGAAGGTCTGCAGGTTGAAGAGGGAGGCGGCGTGGTCGACGCTGTCGAACACGTAGGAGGTGGTCTGGTAGACGGGCACGTTGCGTGCGCCGGTCGTCGGGTCGGGCGAGGCACCGGCATGCACCGCGAGCGTCGCGAAACCGGGCGGGCGATACTTCGTCTCGTCGGCTGGACCGGCCATGACGGGCTCCCCGGCTAACGCGTGCCGGCGCGGCGAATCACCTTGCTGCGCCGGCTGGTGATGACGCCCGTGTTGATGCCCGACCAGCCGAGTTCGCCCGACAGGCGGCCGAATTCGATCTTCGGGCAGCGATCCATGATGACGGTGAGGCCGGCTTCCTCCGCCTTGCGGGCGGCCTCGTCGTGACGGATACCGAGCTGCATCCAGACGACCTTTGCGCCGATGGCGATGGCCTCGTCGACGATGGGCGGCACGTCCTCGGCGCGGCGAAAGATGTCGACCATGTCGACCTTCACGGGAATGTCGGCGAGCTTCGCATAGGCGGTCTCGCCGAGAATCGGCTTGCCGGCCTCGCGCGGGTTCACCGGGATCACGCGGTAGCCCTTTTCCTGCAGATACTTCATCGCGAAGTAGCTCGGCCGGTTCCAGTTTGCGCTGGCGCCGACCATGGCGATGACGTCGACCTCGCGCAGGATGCGGCGGATCAGCCAGTCGGGATAGAAAAGCGGTTCCATCGTCGTCGCTCCGGTCACGCCGCGGCGAACAGGCGCGGCCACTCGATGGCGGGGCAGCGGTTCATGATGACGGTGAGGCCGGCCGCCTCGGCCTTCGCCGCCGCGACCTCGTCGATCACGCCGAGCTGCATCCAGACGAACCGGGCGCCGGTGGCGATGGCATCGTCGACGACCGGGGCGACGAGCGACGAACGGCGGAAGATGTCGACCATGTCCACCTTCGACGGTACGTCGCGCACGTTCGCATAGACCGTCTCGCCGTGGATCGTCTCGCCCAGAGCCTCGGGATTCACCGGATAGACCTTGCAGCCGCGTTCCTGCAGGAAGCGCATGACGCGCCAGCTCGCGCGCGACGGGCCGCGCGGGCTGGCGCCGACCAGTGCCACTGTGCGCGTTTCCTCGAGCACGCGGCGGATGGTTTCGTCGGACGGGGCGAGGCCGGGCACGGCGCCTACCTGTGCCGCCAGACGGGCGGACGGCGGGCGAGGAAGGCGTCGATGCCCTCCTGCGCGTCGGCGAACATCATGTTCGCGGCCATTTCGGTCGCGGCGTAGTCGTAGGCGCCTTCCACCCCCATCTGGAGCTGGCGGTAGAACATGCGCTTGCCGGCGGCGATGGCGGCGCGCGACTTGTCGAGAATGTGCGAGGCAAGTTCGGCCACGGCGGCGTCGAGGTCGGCCTCGTCGACGACGCGGTTGACCAGCCCCCAATCGAGCGCCGTGTCGGCGTCGATGAACTCGCCGGTCATCAGCATCTCGGCACTGCGCTTGCGCGAGATGGCGCGCGAGACGGCGACCCCGGGGGTCATGCAGAACAGGCCGACGCGGATGCCCGAGGTGGCGAACCGGGCCGTGCGCGCGGCAACGGCGAGGTCGGCGGCGGCGACGAGCTGGCAGCCGGCCGCCGTCGCCAGACCCTGGACGCGGGCGATCACCGGCACCGGCAACTGCTGCAGCGACAGCATCACCGCGCTGCACTTGCGGAACAGCCACTCGTAGTAGGCCTGCTCCGGGCGACCGCGCATTTCCTTGAGGTCGTGTCCGGCGGAGAAAGCCTTGCCCTGCGAGGCCAGCACGACGACGCGCACGCTGTCGTCGGCGGCGACGGCATCGAGCGCCGTCTGCAAGGCGTCGAGCATCGCCTCCGACAGCGGGTTGTAGCGGGCCGGCCGGTTGAGGGTGAGGGTGGCGACGCCGCCGGCGTCGTGGCGCAGCAGCAGCGGCTCGCCGGCGGCTGGATCGAGCGTGCGGGCGGGTTCGGCGGGACTCATGCGACGCTCTCCGGGGCCTGCCAGTCGGGGGCCACCTTGGCGCGGGCCGTGCGCCGTGGCAAGGGGCAGGGTCGTTTCGCATACCATTATACCGCAAGACTAATTGACTGGCGGATAAAGGTTATTTCCGTTGACGGCGGTACGGGGTTCGCCTAGAAACCGCCCCCGGCGCGCGGGTATGGGCCCGTGTGCAATCCGATCGAACGGACGGCGCGATGAGAACCTATTCGGCGAAGCCCGCCGAGGTCGAGCGCAAGTGGTGGCTGGTGGATGCCGAGGACGTGGTTCTCGGCCGTCTGGCCGTCTGGCTTGCCGACACGGTGCGGGGCAAGAACAAGCCGACCTACACGGCCAATGTCGATGTCGGCGACCATGTCGTCGTCATCAACGCCGAAAAGGTGAAGCTGACCGGCCGCAAGCGGGCCGACAAGGTCTACCACAAGCACACCGGCTACCCCGGCGGCATCAAGTCGGCGACGGCCGGCGACATCCTCGACGGCCGCTTTCCCGAGCGCGTCATCCTGAAGGCCGTCGAGCGCATGATGCCGAAGGAGTCGCCGCTGGCGCGGGCGCAGATCCGCAAGCTCAAGGTCTACGCGGGCACGTCGCATCCGCATGAGGCCCAGCAGCCGGTCCCCGTCGACATGGCGGCTCTCAACCCGAAGAACAAGCGGAGCGGCAAATGACCGATCTGACGCAGGCGCTTGCCGCCCCGGCGGAGCCGAGGATCGACGAGCACGGCCGCACCTATGCCACCGGCCGCCGCAAGAACGCCGTGGCGCGCGTGTGGATCAAGCCCGGCCGCGGTACCTTCACCGTCAACGGCCGCACGGCGGATACCTATTTCGCCCGTCCGGTGCTGCGCATGGTGCTCGCCCAGCCGTTCCAGCTCACCGACCGGCTGTCGCAGTACGACATCATCTGTTCGGTCGTCGGCGGCGGTCTTTCCGGCCAGGCCGGCGCCGTCCGCCACGGCATCTCGCGGGCGCTGGCGCTGCGCGAGCCCGACCTGCGCTCGGCGCTGAAGCGCGCCGGCATGCTCACCCGCGACTCCCGCGTGGTCGAGCGCAAGAAGTACGGCAAGGCCAAGGCCCGCCGCTCGTTCCAGTTCTCCAAGCGCTGATCCGCCTCGCATCGCGGGGTATGGCGGGGCCGCCCATCGGGCGGCCCCGTTTCGTTTCGGCGCCGGCTGTGAGGCGCGTCACAGCGGCCGCGTCCGGCCGCGCCCATCTCCCGGCTCTGGGCATCGGCACGGGAGATCGCAATGGACATCCAGGACCACGTCGCGCTGCGGCACATGTCGTGCTGGCGGGCCGCCGCGGGCTTCGGCGTCTGGGCGGCGTTCGTGCTGGTGCTGGCGACCCTGGTCGCCTGAGCGGGGTCAGGCCCGTGCGGCCGGCCTTGCCAGGTCCTTGCGGACGCGGGTCGAGGGGAAGTGCAGGGACACGGTCGTGCCGCTGCCGAGCTGGCTGGCGATCCGCATCGTGCCGCCATGCGCCTTCATCAGGCTCTCGACCAGGTAGAGGCCGATGCCGGTGCCGTCGGAGCGCAGGCGCCACTGGCGGCTGGCCTGCTCGTAGGGCGTGCCGAGGCGGCCGAGGTCTTCCTCGGCGATGCCGACGCCGTTGTCGATGACCGACATCAGCAGTTCGCCGTTGTCGTCGAGGTTGACCGAAACGGCGATGTTGCCGCCGGCCGGCGTGAACCGCACCGCGTTCGACAGCAGGTTGAGCAGCATCTGCTTGACCAGCCGCTCGTCGGCGACCAGCCGTTCGTCGCCGCCGTCGATCTCGACGGACAGCGAAACGCTCTCCCGTGCCGCCAGTTCCGACACGAGGCGGACCGACTCCGCGACCACGCTGTCCGCCGAGAAGGTCGATTCGTTGAGCGTCAGGCGGCCGGCCTCGACCCGCGACAGGTCGAGCAGGTCGTTGATCACCGCCAGCAGATGCGTGCCGCTCGAATGGATGTCGCGGGCGTAGCTGCGATAGCGGCCGTCGCCGAGCGGGCCATACAGTTCCAGCGACAGGATTTCGGCGAAGCCGAGGATGGCGTTGAGCGGCGTCCGCAGCTCGTGGCTGACCTGGGCGAGGAACTCGGACTTGGTGCGCGAGGCCTGCTCGGCGGCGTCGCGCGCCGCGGCCAGCGCGCGCTCGGCGGCGACGGTGCCCCGGCGGTCGCGGATGAGGGCGAAGGCACCGATCGCCGGGCCATCGCCGGAGCGGATCGGTGAGCCCACCATCTCGACCGGCACGAGGGCGCCATCGTTGCGATTGAGCATGGCCGGACCGGGGCGGGGGAAGCCGAACGGGCAGTGATGGACCTCGCCGTCCTTGTCGCCGCCCGGCACCTTCAGCAGGTCGCCGCCCTTGCGCCCGAGAAGTTCCTCGGGGGCAAGCCCGGTGAGGGCGCACAGCGCACTGTTGGAGCCGACGACACGGCCCTCGGCGTCGACCAGCATGAGGGCGTCGGGAACCTGTGCGAAGACGTGCTCCAGCATGGTGCGGAAATCGGCCAGCCGGCGGTCGGCCTCGACCTCGCGGGTGATGTCCTCGCTGGTGCCGATGTAGCCCACGAAGCGGCCCTGCGCGTCGTAGCGCGGCACGCCCGAACTGCGGATCCAGATGCGCTGGCCGTCGGGCCGGACATGCTGGGCGACGAGGTCGTCGAACGGGCGGCGGGCGCGCAGGTCGCGCGCGTGACGCAGCAGGTCGCGGCCGTCGACGCGCCCGGCGAGGGCCTCGGCCCGCGACAGGCCGAGAACCTGCTCGACCGGTACGCCGGTCGCGCGCGTGAAGCCGGGCGAGACGTAGGTAAGGCGGCTGTCGCCATCGGCTTCCCAGACCCAGTCCGACGGGCGGTCGAGGAAGGCGCGCAGGCGTTCCTGCGACGCGGTGAGGCGGCGGGCCTGGACGATCATCCGCCAGCTCAGCACGCCGAGCAGGGCGAGGGCGGCGGCGAGGGCGCAGGCGGCGGCGACGAGGCCGGAATAGACCAGCGGCCGCAAGGCGACCGCGGGTACGAACTCGCTGGGATCGAACGTGATGTCGGCGACGGCGGGCAGGGGCGCCAGGGCCAGCAACAGGCACACCGCCGCGGCGCCCAGTCGGACGCCTGCGGGAATTGCTCTCCCAACCCTCCCGGGTGGGCGAGTCATGGGCCCCTCCCTGCCGGCCGAGCCGAAACCGGGCTCAGCTATCGCGCGCTAATTTGCCCAGTCGGCGAGCGCCGCGCGCTAACGATTTCGTGATCGGCCGTGACTGCCCCGCTACCACAGGACACCCAACCCGTGACTCCCGCCGCTCGCGCGGCTAGAAGCGCGGCCGGGACGGTATCGTATCCGGGCAAGGAGCGGCAATGGCTGGAATCATCAGGAGCTATCGCGGGATCGCGCCCAGGATCGGCCCCGACGTGTTCATCGCGGACAATGCCGTGGTGATCGGCGACGTCGAGATCGGGGCGGGTTCAAGTATCTGGTACGGTTGCGTAATTCGCGGCGATGCCGCGCCGATCCGCATCGGCAAGCGGACCAATCTGCAGGACGGCACGATCGTCCACGTCAACGGACCGCGCAGTACCGGCACAGCAGCGATGCCGGCGAATATCGGCGACGACATCACGGTCGGCCATGCCGCGCTCATCCACGCCTGCACCCTGCAGTCCGGCTGTTTCATCGGCATGCGCTCGGTAATCCTCGACCTCGCGGTGGTCGAGACCGGCGCGATGGTGGCCGCCGGCGCGGTGGTCGGGCCGGGCAAGGTGATCAAGGCGGGCGAACTGTGGTCGGGCGTGCCGGCCAAGCTGTTCCGCAACCTGCGGCCGGAGGAAGTCGAGTATTTCGCCGAGTCCGTCCGCACGTATTGCGACCTCGCCGGCCATCACATGGCGACGGCGCGACCCGTCTGAGCCGCGCGCCCCCTGCCGGGGCGCCACTTGCCGTGACCCCCGGCGGCGCAGAGAATGGCGGCGGG
This sequence comes from Alphaproteobacteria bacterium, assembly GCA_050246875.1. GTDB lineage: Bacteria > Pseudomonadota > Alphaproteobacteria > UBA6615 > UBA6615 > SHWB01. The sequence continues at coordinate 138,168 of JBFWVF010000009.1, forward strand.
GGCGTGGTACCGGAGGCTGGACCATGCGTGGCAGGCCGGGCCTGCTCGCCGCGACGATCCTCGCGGCGATGACGGCGGCGTGTGCCGCCGGCGTGCGGAACGATATCGACCAGACGACCGCCGCCTGTTCCGGCGGCCCCGTGGAAGCCCGCGAAGCGGCCTGCGGCGCATTGATCGACCGGGTCCGCAGCGCCATGGCCGACGGCGACATGGCCAAGGTCACTGGCTACGAACTGCTGGCGAAGGCGCATCATGCGCGCGCCAATCTGGCGGTCCTGCGTGGCGACGACGGCGCCGCGATCGCCGACTACGACGCCGCCATCGCGATCGACCGCTACGATGCCGCCGCCTATTTCAACCGGGGGCTGGCGCTTGCCCGGCAGGGCCGGCTCGAACTGGCCATCGCCGACTACGATGCGGCGATCGGCGTCGACGACCGCCATGCCCCGAGCTGGGCCAGTCGCGGACTGGCCTGGGCACGCCAGGGCGACGTCGATCGCGCCATTGCCGACTACGACGCCGCGCTGAAGCTCGATCCCCGCCACGCCGCCACGCTCAGCAACCGCGGCACGGCGTGGGCGCAGAAGCGGAACTACGCCCGTGCGCTCGCCGACTACGAGGCGGCGCAGCGCCTCGATCCCGGCAATCCCGTGCGCGACAATGCCGTCGCCTGGCTGCTGGCGACGGTTCCCGATGCCGGCCTCCGTGACGGCGCCCGCGCCCTCGCGCTGGCCGAGAACGCCGTCAACCGCGCGCCGGAACTCGCCAACCATGTCGACACCCTGGCCGCGGCCTATGCCGAGGTGGGGCGTTACACGGCGGCGGCGGGTACGCAGCAGCGTGCCATCGACCTGCAGCGCGCCGCCAACGCCGATGGCCCGACGCTCGCCTCCTTCACGCGCCGGCTGGCGCTCTACAAGGCCGGCAAGCCGTACCGGCTGCCGTAGCGCCTTTCGGCTTCAGCAGTTGCAGGGCGAGGTCGGCAGGCCCTGGGCGATCCAGCCGGGCTCGTCCCGCTTGCCGACCATGCCGGCGCTGATGTCGGTGACGCTGGTGAAGCCCGCCGCCGCGAGGATCTTCCGTGCCCGCAGCGACCGCGTGCCGGAATGGCAGATCATGGCCACCGGCCGCGTCCGGTCGCCGTCGACGGCCTTGAGCATTTCGGCGATGAAGCCGTCGGGACCGTCGGGGTTGTGGATGGTCACGGTGCGGGCGCCGGGCGCGACGCCCGTCTCGCGCCACTCGGCGGGCGAACGGACATCGACGATCGTCAGCCGGTTGTCGCGGCTCAGCGCCAGGGCCTCGGCCGGTGCGAGCTGCGGCGGCAGAGGTTCGGCGGCCATTGCGCCGGCGGCGAGCAGCGCGACGAGGACGCCCCACAAGGCGGCGCGGAGCGGACGGCGTGAAACGACGAGGCGCGGCATCGGACGGCTCTCCCGGTCGACGGGCGGACGCAATCGCCCTTCCGCCCCGGTGCTGTCAACCGCCGCGCGCGGCTAGGCCTTGGGGGCGGTCCGCACCTTCACGTAACTGCCGGGCGCGTCCTCGATGACCTTGAGGCCGCCCGTGCCGGGCTCGCGGGCCGGCACCTTCGGCCCGGCGTACTTTTCCAGCCACTTGCGCCATTCGGGCCACCACGAGCCGGGGTTGTCCTTGGCGCCCGCCGACCACGCGTCGGGGGACTTCGGATTGCGGCTGTTGGTGGCGTAGCCGTAGCGCGGCTTGTCGGGGTTCGGCGGATTGACGACGCCGGCGATATGGCCGGAGCCGGCGAGCACGAACTTGACCGGGCCGGAATAGGTCTGCGTCGCGGCGTAGGTCGCCTTCCACGGCGCGATGTGGTCCTCGCGCGTGGCGAGGGCGAACACCGGGATATCGATGGTCGTCAGGTCGATCGGCACGCCCGCGAGCGTGAGGCCGCCCGGCTCGATCAGCTTGTTCTCCTGGTACATCTTGCGCAGGTAGAAGCCGTGCATCGCCGCCGGCATCCGCGTCGAGTCCGAGTTCCAGTAGAGCAGGTCGAACGGGAAGGGGTCCTTGCCGAGCAGGTAGTTGTTGATGACGAAGGACCAGATCAGGTCGTTGGCGCGCAGCATGTTGAAGGTCGTCGCCATGGCCGCACCGTCGAGGTAGCCGCCTTCCTCCTGCATCCGCTTCTCGAGCGCGACGAGCTGCTCCTCGTCGATGAAGACGCCGAGTTCGCCCGGCTCGGAGAAATCGATCAGCGTGGCGAAGAAGGTCGCCGAGCGGACCCGGTCGTCCTCGCCCTTGGCCTTCAGCCAGGCCAGCGTCGCCGCTGTCAGGGTGCCGCCGAGACAGTAGCCGATCATGTTGACGGTGCGCTCGCCCGTCGCCTGCTCGACGCCCTTGAGGGCCGCGTACGTGCCCTCCAGCAGGTAATCCGAGAAGCCCTTCTCGGCGAGGCGCTCGTCGGGGTTGACCCACGAGACGACGAAGGTCGTCAGGCCCTGGTCGACGCACCACTTGATGAACGAGTTCTTCGGCTGCAGGTCGAGGATGTAATACTTGTTGATCCACGGCGGCACGATCAGCACCGGCGCCTGCTGCACCTGCGGCGTCGTCGGGGTGTACTGGATGAGCTGCATCAGCTCGGTCTGGTAGACCACCTTGCCGGGCGTCGTGGCGACGTTGCGGCCGACCTCGAAGGCCGTCTCGTCGACCTGCCGGATGCGCAACTGGCCCTTGCCGCGCTCGAGGTCGCCGAGCAGGTTCTCGAGGCCCTTGACGAGGTTCTCGCCCTTGCTCTCGACCGTGGCGCGCAGGACCTCGGGATTGGTCATGACGAAGTTCGACGGTGCCATCGCATCGACGAACTGGCGAGTATAGAAGTCGACCTTCTGCGCCGTCTTGTCGTCGAGCCCCTCGACCTCGTTGACCGTCTTCTGCAGCCAGCGCGCCGACAGCAGGTAGGACTGCTTGACGTAGTCGAAGAGCACGTTCTCGTTCCACGCCTCGTCGCGGAAGCGCCGGTCCTCGCGGTCGGGCACGGCGACAGGAGTGCTGGCGTTGCCCATCAACCGCTCGGCCGTCGACTGCCACAGGCGCATGTAGTCGCCCCACAGGGCGATCTGCGCCTGCATGACCTGCGCCGGGTTGGTCATCATGCGGGCGGTAAGCTCGACGAACGCCTGGCCGATGTTCAGCGGATCGGCCATGCCCATCGCGTTGCCGGACGAACTGCGCGCGAGGAAATCCTGCACGAGGCGCTGGCTGCGCTCGGCGATGCGTCCCATCGCCTGGGCCAGCTCGGCGCTTTCGCCGTTACCTGCGCCGTGTTGATCGGCCATCGCGCAATCCTTTATAGTCGCACGGTTTTTTTGGAGCGACTCGGGGCACTGGGGATAAGTGACTCGGGCACATGCAGCATCGCCGCTTGCATAACATGACCGCGGCTATGTTGCAGTGCAAGACCCCCGTCGGGGCCGGGCGAGCGGTGTCGGCGGGCGAGGAGGCCAGGCCGATGAATGCGCGGGATTCGTTGAGCGGCGCCGGGATGCGGCGACGGTGTGCGATGCTGGCGGCGGCGCTCGCCGCGGCGGTCGTACTGAGCGGTTGCGAAACGATGGGCGACGTCGGCAGCGCGCTCGACCCGACCGACTGGTTCGAGGACGACACGCCGGCAACGCAGACTCGTGCGCAGGCCGACATGCGGAATCGCGCGGAGATCGAAGCCGCCCGGGCCCGCGACCAGCGCACGCCCGACGTAACGACCGTGCCGCAGCGGCCGCCGGCCTCCACGCCGGCGAGTACCCGCTCCCGCGTCACCGAGGGCCTCGTCGCCGATCGCGACAATGCCCGCTACACCGACGACGCCATCCGCCTGCAGAACATTCCCGTGGCCGGCCAGCCGGCGCCGCAACAGGCCGCGGCGCCGCCGCCGCCCGCGCCGGCCCCGATGCCGCAGACCACGGCCCGGACAGCCCCGCCGGCCCCGCCGCCGCCGCCGGCAGCCACAACGCCCGTCCCGGCGCCGCCGGCCCCGGCCGCGATGCAGCCGGCGGTCCCCGCCGCACAGCAGGCCGCCGCCGTGCAGGCCCGGCCGGCGCCGCCGGTGCCACAGCTTCCCGGCCGCACCATCGAGGGGCAGCCGGTACCGAGCCCGGGCGATCCCGGCGTGCAGCAGATGGCGGCCCGGCCGAGTGTCCCGGCGACCCCGGCACCCCCGGCGCGGCCGGCGACCCCGACTGCGCCGATGGCCGCTCCGGCGCCGGCTCCCATGACGGCGCCGATGCCGACGCCGGCCCCTATGGCCGCACCGGCGCCAGCGCCCGCACCGATGGCGGCACCGGCGCCGCAGCAGATGGCTGCACTGCCGCAGCTGAATGTCCGGCCCTCGGCGGCGCGTGCAACGGCGCGCGCCGTTCCGGCCGGTCCGCAGCAGGTCGCGGTGATCCAGTTCGCCGACAATTCGGCGAAGCTTGATGCCAATGATCGCAACGTCTTGCGGCAGGTTGCTGAACTGCAACGTCAGACCGGATCGAGTGTCCGCATCGTCGGCCACGCGTCGAGCCGGACACGGCAGCTTGCCGATCCGCGTCACCAGCAGGCCAATCTCGCCATGTCGCAGCGCCGCGCCACCGCCGTGGCCCAGGCGCTGTTCGAGATGGGCGTGACGGCGCAGGTCGTGCAGATCGAGGCGGCGGCTGATTCCCAGCCGCTGTATTCGGAGGCGATGCCGAACGGCGAGGCCGGAAACCGGCGCGCGGAAGTCTTCCTCGTCCGCTAGCGCGGCCGCCCCGCGAGGGCGGTCGTCGCCATAGTTTGCTCTCGCCAGATGCGGCGCGCGTGGGCTAAAGAGCGCGCGTCGCCGAAGAGTGCCGCAAGGGTCCGCGGCCGTCGCATTTCCGCCACCGGATCATGCGATACCGAGGCGACGAGCGGCGCGATCGGCGCGCCTCCAGAGTGGCCCCGGACAGCACCCATGGACACGGAGTTCCATCGCATAAAGCGCCTGCCGCCCTACGTCTTCGCCGAAGTGAATGCGATGAAGGCGAAGGCTCGCGGGGCCGGCGACGACATCATCGACTTCGGCATGGGCAACCCCGACCTGCCGACGCCGCAGCACATCGTCGACAAGCTGACCGAGGCGGTGCAGGACCCCAAGACGCACCGCTACTCCAATTCGCGTGGCATTCCCGGACTGCGTCGGGCCCAGGCCGCCTATTACGAGCGCCGTTTCAACGTGCTGCTCGACCCCGAGACCGAGGTGATCGCGACCCTCGGCTCGAAGGAGGGGCTGGCCAACCTCGCCCAGGCCATCACGGCGCCGGGCGACGTCATCCTGGTGCCCAATCCGTCCTATCCGATCCACCAGTTCGGCTTCATCATCGCCGGCGGCGCCGTGCGCTACCTGCCGGTGAAGCCGGACGAGGACTTCCTGCGCTCGATCGAGCGAGCAGTCACGCATACTGTGCCGAAGCCAGTCGCTCTGGTGATCAATTATCCGGCAAATCCAACGGCATATGTCGCGACGCTGGACTTCTATCGCAGTGTCGTGGAGCTGTGCCGCAAGCACGAAATCTATGTGCTGTCGGACATCGCCTATGCCGAAATCTACTTCGACGGCAATCCGCCGCCGTCGATCCTGCAGGTGCCGGGGGCGAAGGACATCGCCGTCGAGTTCACCTCGATGAGCAAGACCTACTCGATGCCGGGCTGGCGTATCGGCTTCGCCGCCGGCAACAAGCGTCTCATCGCGGCGCTGGCGCGGGTGAAGAGCTACCTCGACTACGGCGCCTTCACGCCCGTCCAGGTGGCGGCGACGGCGGCGCTGAACGGCCCGCAGGACTGCGTCGACGAGATGCGGGCGATCTACAAGGAGCGCCGCGACGTGCTGGTCGACGCCTTCAGCCGCGCCGGCCTGTACATCCCGGCGCCGCCGGCCACGATGTTCGCCTGGGCGCCGTTGCCGGAGCCGTTCGCGGAAATGGGCAGCGTCGAGTTCGCCAAGCTGCTGCAGACCCATGCGAAGGTCGCGGTGTCGCCGGGCGTCGGCTTCGGCGAGCACGGCGAGGGCTTCATCCGCGTGGCGCTGGTGGAGAATCCCCAGCGTATCCGCCAGGCCGCCCGCAACATCCGCCAGTTCCTCGCCCGCGCCGGCGAGTTCACCGGGCGCAACGATCTGTCGGCGCTGAGGGTCGTCGCCCGTTGAGCGCGCCCCTGACGATTGCCGTCGCCGGCCTCGGCACGGTCGGCGCGGGCCTCCTGCGTCTGCTGCGCGAGCAGGCGGACGTGCTGGCGCGCCGTGCCGGCCGGCCGCTGCAGGTCGTCGCCGTGTCGGCGCGCAATCGCAGCACCGATCGCGGCGTCGATCTGTCGGGGGTGGCGTGGTTCGACGACGCCGTGGCGATGGCGCGCACGGCGCCGGCCGAGGTGGTGGTCGAGCTGATCGGCGGCGAGGACGGGCCGGCCAAGGCGGTGGTCGAGACGGCGATCGGCGCCGGCCGGCACGTCGTCACGGCCAACAAGGCGATGCTGGCCGCCCATGGCACGGCGCTCGCCCGGGCGGCCGAGGCGGCGGGGACGGCACTGCATTTCGAGGCCGCCGTCGCCGGCGGCATCCCCATCGTCAAGGCGCTGCGCGAGGGGCTGGCCGGCAATCGCGTCAGCCGCCTCTACGGTATCCTCAACGGCACCTGCAATTACATCCTGACGACGATGCGCGAGACCGGCCGGCCCTTCGCCGACATTCTCGCCGACGCGCAGAAGATGGGCTACGCCGAAGCCGATCCGCGCATGGACATCGACGGCATCGACGCGGCGCAGAAGCTGGCCCTGCTGGCCAGCCTCGCCTTCGGCTCGGAGGTCGATCCGGGCGGCGTCCATACCGAAGGCATCCGTGCCATCACGCCGCTCGACATCGCTTATGCCGACGAACTCGGCTATCGCATCAAGCTGCTTGGCAACGCGCGGCTGACCGAGCGCGGCCTCGAGCAGCGCGTGCATCCCTGCATGGTCGCGGCCGACGCCGCCATCGCCCATGTCGACGGGGTATTCAACGCCGTCGTCGCCTCGGGCGACTTCGTCGACGACACGATGTACGAGGGCAGGGGGGCGGGAGCCGGCCCCACCGCGTCGGCGGTCTGCGCCGACATCGTCGATATCGCGCGCGGCCGCCGCACGCCGGCCTTCGGCATCCCGGCGGCGGAACTCGTCCGCCTGCCGCGCGCGCCGATGGAGCACCATGTCGGCGCCTGCTACGTGCGCCTGACCGTGCGTGACCGGCCAGGCGTGCTGGCCGATGTCGCCGCCGCCTTCCGCGACGAGGCGGTGTCGATCGAGGCCCTGCTGCAGCGCGCCCGCTCGCCGCACGAGGCCGTGCCCGTCGTGCTGACCACGCACGAATGCGAGGAGGGCGCCATGCAGCGTGCCCTCGCCCGCATCGCCGCGCTCGGCACGGTGGTCGAGCCGCCGATGATGATCCGTATCGAGCCGCTTTAGCGCGGCCTTCCCGACAGGTTAGACTCAGGTCCGGGGGCGCCTCCGGACGCACGCAATGACGGACGGTAGAACAATGGCCGACGACCAGCAGATCATGGACCGCAACCTCGCGCTCGAAGCCGTGCGCGTGTCCGAGGCGGCGGCGCTCGCCGCGTCGCGCTGGATGGGGCGCGGCGACGAGAAATCCGCCGACGCCGCGGCGGTCGACGCCATGCGCAAGGCACTCAACGGCATGGCCATCGACGGCACGGTGGTGATCGGCGAGGGCGAGCGTGACGAGGCGCCGATGCTCTACATCGGCGAGAAGGTCGGCTCGGGCGGACTCAAGCTCGACATCGCGCTCGACCCGCTGGAGGGCACAACCATCACCGCCAAGGGCGGCGCCAACGCGCTCGCCGTGCTGGCGTTCGCGCCCGACGGCGGTTTTCTCAACGCGCCCGACGTCTACATGGACAAGCTCGCGGTCGGTGGCGGCCTGCCGGCCGACCTGATCGACATCGACGCGACGCCGAAGAAGAATCTGCAGGCGCTGGCGAAGGCGAAGAAGGTCGATGTCGCCGACCTCGTCGTCTGCATCCTCGACCGCCCGCGTCACCAGGAGCTGATTGCCGCCGTCCGCGAGGCCGGCGCGCGTATCCAGCAGATTTCCGATGGCGATGTCGGCGGCGTCATCGCCACCTCGCAGCCCGACAGCGGCATCGACATGTACATCGGTTCCGGTGGCGCCCCCGAGGGCGTGCTGGCGGCGGCGGCACTGCAGTGCATCGGCGGCCAGATGCAGGGTCGCTTGCTGTTCCGCAACGACGACGAGAAGGGCCGCGCCCGCCGCATGGGCATCACCGACCTCAACAGGGTCTACACCCTGGAGACGCTGGCCCATGGCGACGTGATGTTCGCCGCCACCGGCGTCACCGACGGCGCCATGCTGAAGGGCGTGCGCCGCTGGGCCACCGGCGGCTCGACGCACTCGATCGTCATGCGCTCCAAGACCGGCACCGTGCGCGAGGTCATCACCCGCCACAACTTCACGCGCAAGACCGGCTTCGAGCACTGAGACGGCGCCCGGCGGCCGCCGGAAAAGGCGCTGTTCCGGGCCGCCGGGTCGCACCGGACGCAACGACGGGGCAGGCTGCCGCGGTCCAACCGGGAGATGCCCATGCGGCTCGGCTTCTTCACCCAGCCTGTCCATCCGCCGAAGCGGAACTACCGCGAGGTGCTGCTGGAGGACCGCGCGGCCTTCCTGCTGGCCGACGAGCTGGGCTACCGCGAGGGCTTCGTCGGCGAGCACTTCACCGACACGGCCGAGCCGATCACCTCCTGCGTCGCCTTCATCGCCTCGCTGGCCTTCGCGGCGAAGCGCATCACCTTCGGCACCGGCGTCGTCAACCTGCCGAGCTACCATCCGGTGACGGTGGCCGGGCAGGTGGCGATGCTCGACACGCTGCTCGACGGGCGCCTCATCTTCGGCATCGGGCCTGGCGGCCTGCCGTCCGACGTCGAGGTCTTCGGCAACCTCGACCTCGACCGCAACGCCAAGATGGTCGAGTGCCTCGAGATGATCCTCGCCGTGTGGAACGGCGAGCCGCCCTATGATCTCAAGGGCCAGTTCTACGAGGGCAGCACGGCGCGCACGCTGTTCGCCGAGATCGGTCAGGGCGTCTGCCCGAAGCCCCTGCAACTGCCGCATCCGCCGATCGTGGTGACCGCGGTCAACCCGGACTCGGCCGGCATCACGGCGGCGGCGCAACGCGGCTGGAACCCGATTTCGTCGAACTACGTGCAGGCGCACTGGGTGGCGACGCACGGGCCGCGCTACCTCGCCGGCCTGCGCGCGGCGGGGAAGCCGGAGACGCTTGCCGGCTGGCGCATCGCCAAGAGCATCTTCGTCGCCGACGACGAGGCGACGGCGCGGCACTACGCGAAGAGTGCCGACGGGCCCTACGGCTTCTACTTCCGCAACATCATGGCCAAGCTGACGCGCAACGGCCGGCCGTTTCTTTTCAAGAGCCGGCCCGACCAGCGCGACGAGGACGTGTCGCTGGAGCATTCGCTGGAGACGCAGGTCATCGCCGGCACGGTCGACAGCGTCGTCGACCAGCTTCTTGCCTTCCGCGAGCAGGTCGGCCCGTTCGGCACCCTGATGTACACGGGCCACGACTGGGCCGACGCCGCGCTGTCGCGCCGCTCGATGCAGTTGATGGCCGAGCAGGTGATGCCGCGCCTCAACGCCGCCATCGGCGAGAGCGACGCCGACTGAGCCGGCCCGGAATCGAACCGGCCCTTCCCGGTGGGGGGGAAGGGCCGGTTATCCCGGCATCGCTCCACCTGGCCGGTGCGACACCGAGGATCGGGTGGCCGGAGCCGCGCTCCGGCGGATGTCTAGAGCGTCGAGGCCCAGGTGTTGACGCGCCGCTCGGCCTCCTCGCGCGCGATGCCGTAGCGCTCCTGGACGCGGCCGACGAGTTTCTCGCGCTCGCCGGCGACCCTGTCGACCTCGTCGTCGGTCAGGTTGCCCCACTGCTTGCGGACCTCGCCCTTGACCTGCTTCCAGTTGCCCTTGATCTGATCCCAGTTCATTGCCTGCCGTCCGTCTGCGTGATGCGACCGGACTCCCGAAACGCGGCAGGCAGGGATTGGTTCCATCGCTCCGCGCGCGCCGGCCGGCCCGCCGGTTATGGAACTTTCGTGACAACCCGGGTGTTGCCTGTCCGTCGTTCATCACGAAGGAGGCCGGCATGCTCTCGTGGGCAATCGGCTTTTTCATCATCGCGCTGATCGCTGCCTTCCTGGGCTTCGGTGGCCTGGCGTCGGCGGCATCGGGCATCGCGCAGATCCTGTTCTTCCTGTTCCTGATCGCCTTCGCGATCTCGCTGGTCATCCACGTGGTGCGCGGCCGCGCGCCGCCGGTCTAGGCCGACAGCTTGCCGATCGCCGGCCCCACGGGCGGGGCCGGCGGCGGTTTCCCACAGGCGGCCGAATCGGGGCCGGCGGGCACCATTGCCGCATGGCTCTGGCGGACCTGCGGGACGATGGCGCGGTGCTGGGCGTCGAACGGTCGCTGACCGGACGGCGCTGGCGGCCGCGCGGTGGCGACGCGCGGACGGCCCTGATGCTGGCCCAGCGTCTCGGCGTGCCCGAAGCCGTGGCCCGTGTCCTCGCTGCCCGCGGCATCGATGCCGATGCCGCCCCTGCCTTCCTCGATCCCCGCCTGCGCGACGCGCTGCCCGATCCCGGCCGGCTGGCCGGCATGGAGCAGGCCGCGGCGCGCCTCGCGGCGGCCGTGGCGGAGGGCGAGCCGATCGCCCTGTTCGGCGACTACGACGTCGACGGCGCGACCGGCACGGCGCTGCTGGCGCGGACCTTCGCGGCACTGGGCGTGCCGGTCCGCGTCTACATTCCCGACCGCATGACCGAGGGCTACGGCCCGACCGCGCCGGCCCTGCTGCGGCTGGCCGCCGAGGGCATCCGCGTGGTCGTCACCATCGACTGCGGCATCGTCGCCTTCGACGCGCTGGCGGCGGCCGCCGACGCCGGCCTCGCGGTCGTCGTGGTCGACCATCACGCCGCCGAGCCGCGCCTGCCGCCCGCCGCCGCCGTGGTCAACCCGAACCGCCTCGACGACAGCAGCGGCCAGGGCATGCTGGCGGCGGTCGGCGTCGCCTTCCTCGTCGCCATCGCCCTGGTGCGGAACCTGCGCGACGCCGGCTGGTTCGCCGGGCGTCCCGAGCCCGACCTGATGGATCTGCTCGACCTCGTGGCGCTGGGCACGGTGTGCGACATGGTCCCGCTGACCGGCGTCAACCGCGCGCTGGTGGCGCAGGGCCTCAAGGTGATGGCGCGGCGGCGCAACATCGGCCTCGCCGCGCTGGCCGATGTGGCGCGCATCGCCGAGCGTCCGGGCACGTTCCACGCCGGCTTCCTGCTCGGGCCGCGCATCAATGCCGGCGGCCGGGTCGGCGACGCCTCGCTCGGCGCCAACCTGCTGATGACGCGCGACCCTGCCGAGGCCGGACGCATCGCCGAACGCCTTGACGCGCTGAACGCCGAGCGGCGCGAGATCGAGGCGGCCGTCTTCGCCGAGGCGCTGGCGCAGGCCGAGGCGCTGCCGGCCGACGCGCCGCTGGTGCTCGCCGCCGGCGACGGCTGGCATGCCGGCGTCGTCGGCATCGTCGCCGGCCGCCTCAAGGAGCGCTTCCATCGCCCGGCCGTGGTGATCGCCCTGGACGGGGAGGAGGGCAAGGGGTCGGGCCGCTCGGTCGACGGCGTCGATCTCGGCGCCGCCTTCATCGCCGCGCGCCAGGCCGGCCTGCTGCTGGCTGGCGGCGGCCACCGCATGGCGGCGGGGCTGACGGTCGCCCGCGACCGTCTGCCCGAGCTGACGGCCTTCCTGACCGACCGTGTCGGCGACGCGGCGCGCAGCTCCGGCCTCGCGCCGTCGATCGGCATCGACTGGTCGCTGTCGCTCTCCGCCGTGGGGCCCGACCTCGCCGCCGCGCTGGACCGCCTCGCGCCCTACGGCAACGGCAACCCCGAGCCGCGCTTCGCCATCGGCGGCGTGCGCGTGGCCGACGCCGCGCTGGTCGGCGAGGACCATGTCCGCACCGTGCTGGCGGACGCCTCCGGCGCCCGCGTCAAGGCGATGGCCTTCCGCGCCGCCGGCACGCCGCTCGGCCAGGCGCTGCTCGCAAGGGACGGTGCGCCGCTGCATGTCGCCGGCAAGCTGCGGACCTCGAACTGGCAGGGCCGCGAGCGCGTCGAACTGGCGCTCGACGACGCCGCCCGGCCGTAGGTCCTGAATCTCCCGCTATTCGGACATACGGGAATCGGGTGGCTTCTCTTCGTTTTAGAGTTGTAGAATAAAGTGCGATCGCTATAGTTGGGATGCCTGACTGCCGGGGGGACTGTCACGCACGCGCCGATTTGAGGCGTTTTCCGGTCAATTCGCCCAGATGATTCGACTGCCTGGCAAATAGCGGGGGAGGCGGGCATGATCCGAATACTGTCGATCTGCGCAATTGTTCTACTTGGCGTCGGTGTCACAGGCTGTGGTCACCGTTCCAGTGCGGATGTTACACCGCTTGCCGGCCCTCAAAGTGAAATTACAAAGAAAGACCCAGCCCTGATACTTGTGACCGAAGGAGATATTACGGATCGCAAGTATCTTTCCCTCGGCGACATTTCAGTTTCGGTCAGCAAGAATACGATTTTCGATTCCGACCCGACCCGAAAGCTTGTCGATGAAAAACTCAGGGAAGAAGCCGCCGCGCTAGGCGCAGACGCGGTCGTCTTCGCTCGATACGGGGCCGTCGGAATCACCTTGTTCAGCTGGGGGTCAATGGAGGGCAAGGGCCGTGCCGTTCAGTTCACGAAATAGGGTCGCGATTACCCTGGCTGCCTCACTGCTCGGGGCGTGTTCGACAGCGGCGCCAAGCCTGCCGACCGACACGACCGGCACGAATCGTACCGCCGAAGTGGCGTTGAATGACTTCTCGGCATCGGACGTTCGGATGACCTGCACCGATATCCATGCCGAGAATACGCAACTGAAGAACGCGCGGGCGATGGCGACCAGTGCAATCGAAGCCAACCGTGGAAACAATCAGGCTGCTGGATATTTCGGAGCTCTGTTTCTCTTGCCGGCAATCGGGCTGAAGACCAACGAGGAAGAAAAGGCATTGCTCGAGAAGAGCCAGATGCGCCGGGATTCGTTGTCCAAGCTCGCCTACCTGAAGGGCTGTCCGCCCATCGACTAGGGGACCGCACGGACGGACGCCCGCCGCGGGACCTGTGTGCAGGGCGACCTTGTCAGAAGCCAGTCGCGCGAGACCAGCAGGTCGGCCTTCACTTTCGGCAGATCGACGCCGAGCAACCGGCCGTCCTGCTTGGCCAGCCGGCCGGCGATCATCACCGTGTCGACGTTGGCCGGCGTGGCGTGCAGGACGACCGCCTGCACGGGGTCGTTGACCGGCAGCAGGTTGAGGTCGTCGGCGCGCAGCAGCACGATGTCGGCCTGCTTGCCGGGCGCGAGCGTGCCTATGCGATGCTCCATGCCCAGCGCGCGGGCGCCGTTGATCGTCGCCCAGGCGAGCGCGTCGGCCGTCGACAGCCTGAGCGAAGCCGGCGGCTGGCCGGCCGGGATGACGGCGCCGTTGTCGATGGCGCGCTGCATCTGCAGGGTCATCCGCAGCGCCGACAGCAGGCTGGCGCCGACCGGCGTCTGGGAATCGACGCCGATCGAGGGCGTGCCGCCAGCCGCCACGATGCGGCCCGTCGCCGGGAAGCCGAAGCCCAACGCCATCTCGCATTCGGCGGTGACGGTGAAGGAGGCGCCGGCGCCGGCGAGGATCGCCAGTTCGTCGGCCGTCAGGTCGTTGCCGTGGACGACGTTGAAGGCCGGCGAGATCAGCCCCGCGTCGCGCATGCGGTGCACACCGTCGGGCGTGCTGCGCGGCAGGCCGGCATCCATGTGGGCGCTGGCGACGAGGCCGTGGTCGCGGGCGAGGCGCAAATCGTGCTCGCTGACGTCCCAGACCGAGTGGTGCGGGCCGAGGATGGCCATGCCGAGGGTGACGCGGGCGTCGTCTGCCGCGAGACGTCCCGTGCGGAGGCGGCGGATCTCGTCGGCCGGGTGGGGGATCTCGCTGTAGTGGGGCTGGCCCGCCGCCGGCTTGCGCTTGGTCGTGCCGTGGAAGAAGGCGCCGCGGATGCCGCTGGCGGCGAGGCCGTCGATGGCCGCGTCGGTGTGCTCCGGCCCCTCGCTGTTGTGGCACCAGTCGAGCACCGTGGTGACGCCGCCGTCGATCTGCTCCAGCGCGCCGGCGAGCGTGCCGATGTGCAGGTCGCGCGGCCGGTAGCGCACCGCCACGCCGGCCAGCACGTCGCGGAAATACTGCACCAGCGTCAGGTTGCCGGCGGTGCCGCGCAGCGCCGTCGACCACAGGTGCATGTGGGCATTGATCAGCCCCGGTATGGCGATCATTCCGGCTGCGTCGATCGCCCGGGCGTCGGGCGCGTCGATGGCCGGTGCGACGGCGGCGATGCGCTCGCCGTCGACGAGGATGTCGCCGCGCGGCAGCGTGCCCGTGCCGGGGTCCATGCTGACGACCGTCGCCCCGCGGATCACCGTGCGCGCCATGACCTGCCTCCCTGCCGCGGGGCCCATGGTCGGGCCGCCGGCCGGTCGCTGTCGAGGGGCTGGCGGCCGGGCCTTGCCATTGCCGGCGCGCGACTGTATCTCCGGGCCGCCGTCAACGGACGTCCCCATCGTCTAGCGGTCAGGACACCAGCCTTTCACGCTGGGAACACGGGTTCGATCCCCGTTGGGGACGCCAACTTCCCGGGCCATTCGCCACATGGCACCCAAGGTCAAGCTCGGCACCTTCGGCGGCGCGCTCGCCATCCTGTTCAACAAGGGCATCCGCTTCGGCACCGTAATCGATGTCGGCTGCGCCGAGGCCTATTTCTTCGCCCGGCACCGCTACCTCGGCATGCTGCCGGATGCCGTGCCGCTGAACATCGATGCCAACCCGGTCTACGAGCCGGTGCTGCGGCAGATCCGCGACGTCCATGGCGGCCACTACCTCATCGGCGCCGTCGGCGACCGGGAGGGCGAGCTGACCCTGTGGGAAGGCGCCGATCCCTACTGGACCAGTCCGCACGGACCCGGCAGCGACTACTGGCGACGCATGGCCCACGAGCCGACCGGCTCGCGCACGGTGCCGGTGACGACGCTCGACACGCTGGCCCGTGACCTCGCCCTGAAGCCGCCCTTCCTGCTGAAGCTCGACATCCAGGGCGGCGAGGCGGCGGCGCTGGCTGGCGGCGCCGCTGTTCTGGCGGAAACCGACGTGGTGATCGTCGAGACCGAGATGGTCGATTTCCAGCGGGTCAACGCGGCGCTCGTCGAGCGCGGTTTCGACCTGTTCGACCTCACCGAGATCAATCGCCTCAACTCGGACCGCTCGCTGGCCTGGTTCTACCCGATCTATCTCAACCGGCGCCTCGACCATCTGCGCGAAAGCCGCCTGTGGAGCGAGGCGCGCACGCCCGAGGTCGCCGCCGCGCAGCGCGAGCGCCACGACAACGTGCGACGCGCGATCACCCAGATGCTTGGCGGCCGGCCGGCCGGGTGAGGCGCGATGTGGCGGTCAGGTGCCGGGCCGGCCTGGAACCGCCTGTTGTCCGGCTGGCCGCGCACGTTCGAGGAAGTGCGCGATAGCGGTATGGCCGGCGTCCATGGCCAGGGCCGCGGCCGTGCGGCCGTCGGTGCCGACCGCGCGGATGTCTGCGCCACGGCGGACAAGCTGCTCGACCACCGCGGCATGGCCATTCCATGCGCCGCGCATCAAGGCGGTCCGGCCGTTGCCATCCCTGTGGTCGATCTCCGCGCCATGATCGGCCAGCAGGGCAACGACGCCGGCGTGTCCGTTCGACGCGGCCCAGATCAGCGCGGTGCAGCCGTCGGGGCCGGTGGCGTCGACGGTTGCGCCGGCCGCCAGCAGCGCCGCGACGCAGGATTCCCGGCCCCGCCATGCCGCCTCGATCAGCGCCACGATGCCATCCCGGGTCGTGGCATCCGCGCTGGCGCCGGCGTCGAGCAGATCCTTGAGGACCCGGTGATTGCCTTGCCGGATGGCGTCGATGACCGCGGCGTCGAGACGGCCGCTGTTGTCGACCCAGTCGCCGGCAGCGGCGGGAGGCGCAAATAGCGCCGTGAGCACGGCCAGCGCGGCGACTGTTCGGAGGATGCGCGGCACGATCATGCCGGCGCAGTGTGCCACTTTGCGCCGGGCGGGCAAGGTGGACACATCGTAGACAAGGCGAGCTATCGGGCGACCGTCAGCAGCGCCGCGACTTCGGTATCGGCGGGAAAGCGTCCCGTCTGCAGCTTGGAATAGACAAGCTGGCCGTCGCGGACGATTTCGAAGGAGCCGGAGCGGCCGCGCCGGATGGCGACCGAGGCTCCTTTGGCAACGAGCATGTCCCTCGCACGGAGCGCGCGTGGCTCGTAGCCTCACATGCCGCAGTATTCGATCTCGAACTTCATGCGCTGGTCCTCGCTGTCGCGGCGCAGCATAGCAGCATCGGGTCGTGGGCTGCGACCTTGCGGGCCGGGGGCCGGTCTGAAACAGTGCGGCCAGCCGGGCCGGGCCCGGAAACGAAAGACGCGGGGAGGCGGCCATGGCGGGGCTCAAGTCGGCACCACGGCGGAAGATCGGCGGCAGCGGCCTGTCCTGCGCGCCCATCGCGCTCGGCTGCATGTCGCTGTCCGGCATCTACGGTCCGTCGGACGACGAGGCCGGCATCCGCTTCATCCAGCATGCCCTCGATGCCGGGGTCGACATGCTCGACAGCGCCAATGCCTACGGCTGGGGCCACAACGAGGGCCTGATCGGCAAGGCCCTGGCGGGCGGGCGGCGCAAGGGCGTCGTGGTCGCGACGAAGTTCGGCCAGTACCTGGCGGAAGGCGGCCGGCAGCTCGTCAACGGCAAGCCCGACTATGTGATCAAATGCGCCGAGGAGAGCCTCGGCCATCTCAAGATCGACGCCATCGACCTCTACTATGCCCACCGCATCGACCCGACCGTTCCGGTCGAAGACACGGTCGGAGCGATGAAGACGCTGGTCGAGCAGGGCAAGGTGCGGGCGCTCGGGCTCAGCGAGGCGCGTCCCGAGACCATCCGCCGCGCCCACAAGGTGCATCCCATTGCCGCGGTGCAGATGGAGTACTCGCTGCTCTACCGCAGCGAGGCCACCGAGGTGCTGGAGACGACGCGCGAACTCGGCATCTCGCTCGTTGCCTACTCGCCGCTCGGCCGCTCCCTGCTGACGGGCGCGGTGCAGGCGAACACCGAGATCAAGGATGCGCGCAGCCGCTTCCCGCGCTTCACCGGCGAGAACCTGACGAAGAACCTCGGCTACGTCGAACGCATCGCGGCGATGGCGAAGGACAAGGGCTGCACGCCGGCCCAGCTTGCCCTGGCCTGGGTGCTGGCACAGGGCGAGGACGTCATCCCCATCCCGGGGACCAAGAGCGTCGCGCGCCTCGAAGAAAACCTCGCGGCCATCGACGTGCGCCTGACCTCCGCCGAGGTGGCGCGCCTGTCGGCAGCGGTGCCGCTCGGCGCCGGCGCCGGGGACCGCTACCCCGAGGCTATGATGGGCGCGCTTTACCGGTAGACCGCACAATGGCTGGTCGCGGCCGCGCCGGGCGTCCGGCGGAGCCGGTCGGCTCCACGGGCACGATCGATCGGGCCCTCGACATCCTCGAATACCTGCGCGAAGCGGTGCTGCCGCAGCGGCTGGCCGACATCTCCGCTTCGACCGGCCTCAGCCCGTCGAGCGCGCACCGCATCCTCGCCGCGCTGGGGCGGCGCGCATACGTTTATCGCAACCCGCTGACGCGCCGCTATTCGCTGGGCTTCCAGGTCTTCGATCTCGGCGAGACGGGCTCGGCGATGATGACCACGACGCGGCGCGCCCGGCCCGCACTCGTCCGGCTTGCGGCGGATGTCGGCGGCACCGTGTTCATCGGTACCCGCAACGGCACGCGCATCGCGCTGCTCGACCGCGCCGACCCGCCGCCGCGCCTCGCGCGCGGAACCGTGGCCATGGGCCGCTACGTCGACGCCCATGCCAGTGCCATCGGCAAGGTCCTGCTCGCGTGGACCGATCCGGCGGAGGTGTTGGCGCTCTATGACGGCGTGCAGCTCACGCGGCACACGCAGCGCACGATCGCCACACGCGACGCCCTCGTCGATGCGCTGGCGGCGACGCGCAAGCGCGGGCACGGCGAGGACGATGGCGAGCTGTCCTCCGAGGTGTGCGGCATCGCCGTGCCGCTGATCAATCTCGCCGGCGAGGTGTATCTGGCGTTCTGGGTGGTGTTCCCGGCCGCGGACCGTCCGCGCGACATGCGACGGGTGCTCGCGCGCCTGAAGGCGACCGAGCGCGAAGTCTCGGAATACCAGCCGCTGGGTTGAGAAATTTTTGCTGAGCAGAACGCTGGCCGGCGGGCGATTGCGCCGATGGGTCGGGTGCCGACACGATCCGGCAACGGGAATACCCGGAAGGTGCAGGGATGATCCAGCGGTGTGTCGTGCCTGACCGGCTGCCGGCGCCAACTCCGGCGATCGCAGATGCCGTGAGACGCGAAACGGTGCCCATACTCGACCTGGCGGATTACCGCAACGGTGTGTCGGACGCGCGCGCCCAGGCTGCTGCCGACCTGCGGCACATCCAGGAGACGCTGGGCTTCTATTACGTAACCAGCCATGGCGTTCCGGCCGACCTGCTGCGGCGGGCCTTCGACCTTCTGGCGATCTTCTACGCGCAGCCGATGGAAGAAAAGCTGAAGCTGCGCGTCGACCGACACCAGATCGGTTACATTCCGCCCAAGGCCAGCGTGATGAAGACCGATCTCGCGCACGTCAATCGCAAGCCCGATCTCAACGAGGGCTTCTCGATGATGCGCGAGCGTACGCCCGACGATCCGAAGGTCGTCGCCGGCGTCCGCTTCTCCGGCCTCAACAAGTGGCCGTCGGTGCCGGGCTTCCGCGAGACGTTCCTCGCCTATCACCGCGAGATGGAAGCGCTCGGGCGCCGGCTGTTGCCGCTCTATGCGCTGGCGCTGGGACAGCCGGATACCTGGTTCGACCGCCACTTCACCGACGCGCACTTTTACAACCGTACTTCGCACTACCCGCCAACGGTCGACGCCGAGGAGGAGCAGTATTCGATCGGCGCGCACTCCGATCACAACTTCATGGCGTTGCTGCCGATGGCCGAGGAACCCGGCCTCGAATACGCCACGCCGTCGGGGCGCTGGACGCCGGCGCCGGTGGTCGAGGGGGCCATCATCGTCAACACCGGCGAGTTCCTCAACCGGTGGACCAACGGCCGGTTCCGCGCCATTCCGCACCGCGTCGTCGTGCCAGCCCGCGACCGTTACGCGCTGACCTTCCACTACAGCCCGAACGACGAGACGGTGTGCGAGCCGCTCGACACCTGCGTCGGGCCGGACAATCCGCCACGCTACCGGCCGAAGACCTTTCTCCAGCACCTCACGGACTACATCGACGCCAGCTACGCCCCGCAGGCGGCGGAGTAGGCGCGTCGAAGAGAGATCCGGCGCGGGATGGCGCCGGGACAGCGCGACGACATGGTCATCGCGCGGTGAGGCATGGCCGCTCTCGTTGTCGTGCACGGCAGACCCGGCGTCGTCCCGTTTGCGCCATCTGACGAATTGGAGTTAGCCTTTCGTACCGGTCCTTCACGCTTTTCGCTTGATCACCCGATCGGCGACGACCGTGAGCGTGGGCAGGGCCGACCAATACGGCCGCAACAGGGATGATCCCGGCGGGACGTACACGGCGCAGGCAGTGCCGGGAAATGCATTGGGGAGGAAAACGATGACCGCACGCACCGTGGCGGCGTCCTTCGGGATTGCCGTCGGGCTTGCGCTTGCCGGCGCAAGCCCGGCGAGTGCCGACACCATCAATCTCAAGATCGCTTCGGGCCATCCGCCCGGAGTGCACTACGTCGACATGCTGCACGAATGGTTCATCCCGGAGCTGAAGTCGCGCGCGAAGGCCAAGGGGCACGATGTCAGCGTCAACGAGCTGTTCGCCGGCTCGGTGGTTAAGCTGTCCGAGACGCTCGAGGGCGTGCAGCAGGGCATCGTCGATATCGGCGGCATGTGCTACTGCTTCGAGCCGTCGGACCTGATGCTCCACGCGTTCCAGGTGTGGCTGCCGTTCGGCACGTCCGACCCGGTGCTCAGCGTCAAGATCGCGCGCGAGGTCTACGGGCAGACGCCCGAACTGGCCAACGTGTTCCCCGACAAGTGGAACCAGAAGCTGCTCGGCCTGTTCTCGCAGGACCCCTACGACCTGCACGCAAAGTTCGAGATCGCCAAGGTCGAGGACGTGCGCGGCAAGAAGGTCGGCGGCGCCGGCCCGAACCTGCCCTGGGTCGGCATCGCCGGCGGCATCGTCGTGCAGACGACCGGCGCCACCGTCTACACCTCGCTGCAGACCGGCGTGTTCGACGGCGTGATCAGCTTCGTCTCGATCTCGCAGGGTGTGAAGCTGTACGAACTGGCCAAGTACTACACCAAGGTCGGCTTCGGCTCGATCACCTTCCACGGCATCCAGATCAACAACAAGAGCTTCGCCAGCCTGCCGCCCGACATGCAGCAGATCCTCGTCGGTCTCGGCAAGGAGTTCGAGGAGCGCAGCGGCGCGTATGTGAACGCGCGGGTCGAGCGCGGCTTCGAATCGATGAAGAAGGAAGGCCTCATCGTTTCCGAGCTGCCGGCGGCGGAGAAGGCCAAGTGGGGCGAACTGCTCAAGGACTGGCCGAACGAGAAGGCCAAGGAAGCGGACGCCAAGGGCCTGCCCGGCTCCAAGACGCTGAAGCTGACTCTCGATACGGCGGAGAAGATGGGCTACAAGTGGCCCAACCGGTACGTGATCAAGTAGGTCTCGCGGCATCGCCGCGCGTCAGGCCGCCGGTCCCGCGAGGGACCGGCGGTTTTCGTTTGTGCGTGCTTCGCTTTGCCGACATGGAAAAGCCGCCGGCCCGTGGGGACCGGCGGCTTGATTTCCAGGGCCGCCGGCGGCGGCCCGGCCCGTGCTACCGCAGAACCGTGTTTGGCAGGTAGCTGGCGATCTCCGGGATCAGGTAGATGGCTACGATCAGGATGAGGATCATGAACCAGTACGGCGTCGATCCGCCGAATATGGCCAGCAAGGAAACCGGATCGTCACGAGGCACGGCGGCCTTGACCGTATAGACGAGCAAGCCGAACGGCGGCGTCAGGATACCCGCCTCGATGGTCAGGATGCCGATCAGCGCGAAGGCGATGGGATCAATGCCGATAGTGAGAGCAATCGGCCAGAAGATCGGCACCGTCAGCAGCATGATCGACGCTGAGTCGATGATCATGCCGAGCACGAACCAGACGATCGTCATCACCAGGATGATTTCCCAGTTGTCGAGGCCGGCGCCGGCGAAGAAATCCTGTATGGCAGAGACCACGCCGGTCATCGTCAGTGTGCGCGAGTAGAGTGCCGCTGCCAGCAGCAGCGCGAGGATCGGCGCCGCAGTGCGCCCCACCTGCAGGATGCCCTGATAGATCGAGGACAGCGGCACACCCTTAAGCAGTGCCAGCACGAGCGCCATCAGCGCGCCCATGCCCGCGGCCTCGGTAGGGGTGAACAGTCCGCCCCACATGCCGCCAAGCACCGTGCCGACAAGCACGATGAGGCCGACCGCGCTCATAATGGTCGAGCCGCTGTCATAGCCGTCGTCGCCGTCCGCGACAGGGGCACGTGCCACGTCGGCACCGGCCGCACGGGCGTCGGCAGGGCCGGCACCCGCCAGTTCGGGGCGCAGCAACGCCATGCCGATGATGTAGATGGCGAACAGTGTGACCAGCAGGAAGCCCGGGATGACGCCGGCGAGGAAGAGATCGCCGATCGACTGTTCGGTCAAAATGCCCCAGATGATCATCAGCACACTCGGCGGGATGAGCATGCCGAGCACACCCGAGCCCGCGATCGAACCGAGGGCGTAGCCCTTGTCGTAGTTGTGCCGCACCATCTCGGGGTAGGCGATGCGCGTGAAGGCCGCCGCGGAAGCGATGCTGACGCCGGTGACGAATGCGAAGATGGCATTACCCAGCAGCGTCGCCAGAGCGAGGCGCCCGGGAACGCGGCTGAAGGAGCGCTGCAGGGCGCGGTAGAGATCGCTCGTCATGCCGGAGCGGCCGACGAACTCGCCCATCAGCATGAACAGTGGAATGACGGCGAAGACGTAATCGCGGATGGCATCGTAGTAGGTATTCTGGACCAGCGCCTCGACGACCTTGTAGTTGCCGGTCACCATGTAGACGCCGATGGCGCTGGTTATGCCCAGCACGACGGCGATGTGGATGCCGGAGAAAACGAAAACCAGCAGCATTCCCAGCACGAAAAGTGCAATGTTTGCTTCGAACATCCCGCCGTTTCCTTCGTCTTGTGCGGATGGATCGATACTGCCGCGGTCAGGCGATCTGCTCGGCGTCGTCCACGTCGACGACTTCCTTGAGCGCGAGAATCACGTAATTGAACGCGAGCAACGCGCTGGTCACCAGGATCATCACCCTGGTTGGCCATGTTGGCACGCGCAACGCACCCTCGCCTTCGAACTCGCCCGTATTGATCGCGTGGATCGCAGGATCGATCGTGCCAAGAAAGAGAATTATGAAGAAAACCGACCCGAGCAGGTAGCCGATGATATTGATGACACGCTCGGTTCCAGGAGATTTCGCGCCGATGACATTCAGCACGAAGTCGGCACGCAGCATGGAGCGGGAAAGAACGCAGTACGCGACCTGCATGAACGCAATCATGACGATCGAGTTCTTGATGACCTCGTGAGTGCCCTTGAAGGTGACGCCCGCCGTGCGGAGGACAACGTCGACAAGGATGTACAGGGCCAGGACGAATGCCCACAGCGCCGCGACAACCATCAACGTTCGGCTGAACCGCGCGGTCCAGCGGTCCAGTACGATCACAAGCGATCTCATCGCGTCCGCACTCCCTGCCACGGCGCGCCCGCGCCGGCCCCGCTTCGCCAGCGTGCCAGCTGCGGGACGATTCTGGTTACCGGGCGCTCCCTCGCACCCGCGGCACTATGGACAGCAGTATAGGCCGGGCGTCCATACCTGTCATCGCGCTCCCTGCATGCTGTGCAGAATCCGGATGCGCCGCCGCGGGCAACCGTTGGACCAATCTTGTCACGTCCAAACAGCCATGGGAGAATCCATTCAAGGCTCGCCGCGAGAAGCGGGCCAGGGTCTCCCGCACCCGGGCGACAGGAATATGGGAACCAACGGCCGGCGCACAGACAGGCCGGCCAGCGTCGCGCGGAGCATCCGTCGCGTCGCGCATCAGGAGGGAACCGACTTGATCAGGACCACAGGGATTCTGGCTTTGGCCGCCGTCGCGCTCGTCGGTGTCGGTGAGGCCCGCGCGGACAACTTCAATTTCCGCATGGCATCGGGCCACGCATCGCACACGGGCTATGTGGTGATGATGTCGAAGGAGTTTGCGCCACGCTTCCAGAAGAAGATCGAGGCTCTCGGCCACAAGGCGACCTTCAACGAGGCTTACGGCGGCTCGCTGGTGAAAGTCGCCGAGACACTCGAGGGCGTGCAGGACAAGATTGTCGATCTCGGCGGCTACTGCTTCTGCTTCGAGCCGTCGAACCTCTTCCTCAACAGCTATCCCCTGTGGATGCCGTTCGACATGCAGACGGCCGAGGGCGGCACGAAGCTGGCGCGGGCGGTCTACAACGAAGTGCCTGAACTGACTTCGGTATTCGGCCAGTACAAGCAGAAGCTGCTGGCGCTGTTCGGTTTCGACAATTATGGCCTGTATACGTCATTCGACTGGAACTCGTTCGACCAGATCAAGGGCCGCAAGATCGGCGGCGCCGGTCCGAACCTGCCGTGGGTCGGCATCGCGGGGGCGATTCCCGTCGGCACTACCCTGCCCGATGTCTACCAGTCGCTGAAGACCGGCGTTTACGACGGCGTCATTCTCTTCCCGTCGGTGGGCGTGCCCAACAAGCTGTACGAGCCGGCCAAGCACTACACGATCGTTGGCTTCGGCTCGAAAGCCTTTCACGGCCTGACCGTCAACGAGGACGTCTTCGCCAAATTGCCGGCGCCGGTGCAGAAGGCGATGGTGGAGGCCGCCCAGGAAACCGAGGCCGTGATGGGGCCATGGGTCGATATCGAGGAGAAGAAGAACCTCGACATCATGAAGGCCAATGGCGCGATCATCAAAAACATCGATCCCGCCGCGCAGAAGGCATGGGCACAGGCGCTGGCCGACTGGCCGAACGAAAAGGCCAAGGAAGCCGATGCCAAGGGGCTGCCCGGCACGAAGACCCTGCGCCTTGCCGTCGACCATGCCGAGAAGCTCGGCCACAAGTGGCCGGTCCGCTACGTGATCAAGTAGCGTTCCGGCGCACGCGCACGGTTTGCCGCCGGCCTCCCGGGGCCGGCGGTCTTCCGCGCTTTGATGTCGGCGCGCCAACCGTGCGGTGCTACAGTACCGCTCGCATATCCGGTGTTCGGCCGGGTGGGGCCGTCTCCGGTGCGCTCGAATGCGGCAGCCTGCGGCACGTGCGGTGCCGTGCGGCAAGACCGCCGAAGGGCAGGAGGGTGGTGTGAGATGGCTTGCGGGAGGGGTGGCGGCTGTCAGCCTGCTGCTCGGGCTGGCGGCGACACCTGCCGTCGCTGAGGATTTCAGGTTCAGGATGGCGGGTGGTCACCCGCCGACCGTTTTCTACACCATCATGATGTCGCGGTATTTCGTGCCGGCCCTCGAGAAGCGCATCGAGGCGCTGGGCCATCGGGTCAGTGTCGAGGCGTCGTGGGGCGGATCGCTGCTCAGCGCGTCGCAGACGCTCGAGGGGGTGCGCGACGGCGTGGCCGATATCGGCGGCCTCTGCGTCTGCCTCGAACCCGAGGCCCTGCTGCTGAACAACTACCCTCTGTGGATGCCCTTCGACATGCCGGAGGCCGTGGCGGCCGGCAAGCTGGGCCGTGCCGTCCACGACGCGAATCCGGCCCTCAGGGAGGCGTATCTCCGCAACGGGCAGGTCCTGCTGTCGCTGTATCCGACCCAGAACTTCGCGCTGTGGACCAGCTTTGCGTGGGAGTCGCTCGAGGATCTGCGCGGCCGCAAGATCGCCGGCGCCGGACCGGCGGCGCTGTGGGTCCGCAAGGTTGGTGCCGAGCCCGTCGCGGCGGCGTTGCCCAATTTTCGCGATGCGCTGGCGAACGGTACGTGGGACGGGATGGTGATGTTTCCCTTCGACGGCATCGGGTTGCGTCTGCACGAGGCGACGCGACGCTTCACCGTGGTCGATTTCGGCGCCAAGCCGATCCTCGCCGTGACGATCAACCGGGCGGTCTTCGAGGGCCTGCCCGAGCCGGTCCGCATGGCGATGGTCGAGGCGGGCAGGGAAGTCGAGGTGCTGTCGGGCGCCTGGCAGGACGCGGCACTGGTCGAGAACATGAAGCTGCTGTCGGGTTCGCTGGACGTGGCGCACATCCGTCCCGACGTGAAGCAGGCGTGGGCCGCGGCGCTCGCCGACTATCCGGCGGAAAAGGCACGGGAAGCAGAGGCACTCGGGGTTCCGGCGCGCGACGTGATGCGCTTCGCGGTCGAGGAGGCCGAGAGGCTCGGCCACAGGTGGCCCATCCGGTACCGGTTCGAGTAGTCGCGCCGAGGTTCGAGCCCGGGCGCGGGGAACCGTGAGGCATCCGGGCGGATACCCGGGCCGAAAGTGATCAGAGTTTTTGCAGCGTGTGCAAAAAGTGGCGGCTGGCTGCTTGTTGGTCGGGCGCCGACACCCCAAAGTCGGGTATCTGTCAGCCGCGTCGGGATCGCGCTGGCGTCGTTTGTCGCGCGTCGCCCGAGGCTACGTCGGCACGCTTCGCCAGGGAGCCGGCGCAGACAGCCAATATCGAGGCGATCTAAGGACAGGAGAGGAACACCAGATGAGGATAGCAGGCATCGCCATGACGGCGGCCGTCGCCCTCGGTCTCGCTGCCGGGGCAGGGACGGCGCAGGCGGACACGTTCAACTTCCGCGTTGCCGCGGGACATCCGCCGGGGATCATCTACGTTGCGCTGATGCAGAAGAACTTCGTCCCGGGCCTGAAGAAGAAGCTCGAGGCGATGGGCCACACCGCCAACTTCAACGAAGCCTATGGCGGATCGCTGGTGAAGGTTGCCGAGACGCTCGAAGGCGTGAAGGACGGCATCGTCGACATCGGCGCCTACTGCGTCTGCTTCGAGCCGTCGAATCTGCCGCTGGCCAACTGGTCGCTGTGGCTGCCGTTCGACCCGCCGACGGGCACGATGGCGATGAAGCTCGGCCGCGCCGTGCATAACAGCGAGCCGTACATGTCGGCGGTCTACGAGACCTTCAACCAGAAGCTCCTCGGCCTCTCGGGCACCGACAACTACGGTCTGTGGACGACCTTCGACTGGAAATCGGTCGCGGATCTGAAGGGCCAGAAGATGGGTGCCGCCGGCCCCAACCTGCCCTGGGTCGAGAAGGTCGGCATGGTGCCGGTTCAGCTCACCGCGCCGGAAGCCTACCAGGCCATGCTTACGGGCGTGTCGAAGGGCATGATCCTGTTCCCGTTCGACGGCGTCGGCATGAAGTACTACGAGCCGGCCAAGTACTACACGATCACCAACTTCGGCGCGAAGTCGACCCTGTCGCTGACGGTCAACATCGATGCCTTCAAGAAGCTGCCGGCCCCCGTGCAGCAGGCGATCATGGAAGCCGGCAAGGAGTGGGAAGCCGCGTCCGGTCCGTTCATCGACGAGACGGGCAAGACCTCGCTCGCTCTCGTGACCCAGAACGGTGCCAATGTCCGCACGATTTCGCCTGAGGCGGCTCAGGCCTGGGCGGAAGCGCTGCGCGACTGGCCGAACGAGAAGGCCAAGGAAGCCGATGCCAAGGGCGTGCCGGGCTCGAAGGTGATGAAGTTCGCCATCGACGAGGCCGAGCGGCTCGGTCACAAGTGGCCGGTCAAGTACCCGATCAAGTAGTCGGCCTGACATTCTCTACAGTCATGGCGTCCGGCGCTGCCGGACGCCAGTTTCGAAAAGGGCCGCCCGGACATGTCCGGGCGGCCTTCTTCTTTGGTGCGATGACATGTTGGGCAATGAGCGACGCGTGTTGCCCAACTTTTCATGAAACTCGTGCGAATTCAGGCGAATAGTGGGCATCCAGAGTCCGGATATTTCCTGCGCCTGACGCAAATATCATGCTCAATGTCTTGTCCTGACCTTGGCGCGGCGCAAGCATCGTCCTGCGATGGCCGTGGCTTCGACCGCGGTGTGTCGCCAAGCTCGCCATGGGGCGACGCCGCCGTGGCGGTTCCACCGCAGCTCAATGCGGAGGTCGGAAACAGGAGAGAGAAACGTGAGCAGGAAAACGGCACTCGCCGGGGCGGCCGCGCTTGCCCTGGCTCTCGCCGGCGGTCTGCCGGCGCAGGCGGAAACGTACAGCTTCCGCGTCGCGTCCGGACATCCGCCGACAATCATCTACGTCGCGCTGATGCAGAAGGAATTCGTCCCCCGCCTGAAGAAACGGCTGGAGGCGATGGGGCACACGGCCACCTTCAACGAGGCCTATGGCGGCTCGCTGGTGAAGGTCGCCGAGACCTTCGAGGGCGTGCAGGACGGCATCGTCGAGGTGGGCGGTTTCTGCGTCTGTTTCGAACCGGCGAACCTCTATCTTGCCAACTGGTCGCTCTGGATGCCGTTCGGACCGCCGACGGCGACGGTCGCGATGAAGCTTGGCCGGGCCGTACACGATCATGCCCCGGAACTCACGGCCGCCTACGAGAAGTACAATCAAAAGCTGCTGGCGCTCTCGGGCACGGACAACTACGGCCTGTGGTCGAAGTTCGCCTGGAAGGATGTCTCCGAACTGAAGGGTCGGAAGATCGCGGGGGCGGGCCCCAACCTGCCGTGGGTCGAAAAGGTCGGCGCGGTTCCGGTGTCCACCTCGGCGCCGGAGGTCTACTCGTCGCTGTCCACGGGGGTCTATGACGCCGTCGTCTGGCTGCCGTTCGACGGCATGGGAGCGAAGGTCTACGAACCGGCACCGTACTACACGGTCACCGGCTTCGGGGCGATGTCCACCCTCGCCATCACGATCAACCTCGGCGTCTGGAACAAGTTGCCGGCGCCGGTGCAGAAGGCTTTCGCCGAGGTCGGCCGGGAGGTCGAGGATCTCAGCGGACCGTGGATCGATGCCGCCGGCGAGGAAGTACGCGCCACGCTCGTGCGGAACGGTGCCAAGATCTCCAGCATCACGCCCGAGGCGCAGAAGGCCTGGGCGGAGGCACTGAAGGACCTGCCGAACGAGAAGGCCAAGGATGCCGACACGCGCGGCTGGCCGGGCACGAAGGCCCTGGGCTTCGCCGTCGGCGAGGCCGAGCGCCTCGGCCACAAATGGCCTGTGCGCTACGTGATCAAGTAGTCACGGAGCGGGGGCGGGCGGCGGTCGGCCCATTGGCGCCGGCCGCCGCCAGCCTGTTCATGCCATGCAACGTGGGTTCCGCTGGCCGGAAATCGCGCTGTTGGGGCACGCCCACCGTGGGCGCAATCCTCTAGGATGGGGTCAAGTGAGCACTTCGCGGCCGCGCATCCCGTGCGGCCGCAGGGGTGGTCACAAATGTGCTGGTCGACGAACCCCGCGCGGGTCGCCTGGCCGGCCGGCAGGGAGAGTTTAATGAGGGCAATCAGCGGTATCGCGGCGGCCGGATTAGCGCTGGCGCTCGCCGGCGGCGGCACGGCGGCGGCCGATACGTTCAGTTTCCGCGTCGCTTCCGGGCATGCACCGGGTACGCCCTACGTCGTGATGATGTCCGAGCAGTTCGTGCCGCGCATCAAGGCCAAGCTGGAGGCGCTCGGCCACAAGGTCACGTTCAACGAGGCCTATGGCGGCTCGCTGGTCAAGACGGCCGAAACGATGGAGGGCGTGCAGGACGCCATCGTCGACATCGGCGGCTACTGCTTCTGTTTCGAGCCGGCCAACCTGTTCCTCAACAGCTATCCGCTGTGGATGCCGTTCGACATGCCGAATGCCGATGGCGGCCTCAAGCTGGCGCGCGCCGTCTACGCCGAGGTGCCCGAACTGGCAGGAGCATTCGGTAAATACAATCAGAAGCTCCTGTGGCTGTTCACCTTCGACAGCTACGGGCTGTTCTCCAGCTTTCCGTGGAAGGTTCTCGGCGACCTGAAGGGGCACAAGCTCGCCGGTGCCGGCCCGAATCTGCCGTGGATCGAGCGCGCCGGCGCGGTGCCGGTGCAGATGCCGCTGCCGGAAATGTACCAGGCCATCAAGACCGGGATCACCGAGGGGACGTTGCTTCCCCCGGCGGCCGGCGTGCCGTTCAAGCTGTATGAGGCGGCACCGTACTTCGCGAAGGCCGGTTTCGGCTCCAAGGCGTTCCACGGCATTACCGTGAACACCAAGAAGTGGGACGGCCTGCCGCCCGCCGTCCAGAAGGCCATTCTGGAGGCCGCCAAGGAGACCGAGGATTTCTCGGCGCCGTGGGTCGACAACAAGGAAGCGTCGGATCTGGACGCCATCCGCAAGGGCGGCGGCACCGTGCTCGAGGTTGCGCCGGAGGTGAAGAAGGCGTGGGCCGAGGTGCTCGCCGACCTGCCGGATCTCAAGGCCAAGGAGGCCGACGCCAAGGGTCTGCCCGGGTCCAAGACCCTGCGCCTGGCGGTCGACCATGCCGAGAAGCTTGGCCACAAATGGCCGGTTCGCTACGTCATCAAGTAGCCTGCCGCCTCGTGCCGCAGGCAGATAGCGGTCAGGTACAAGGGCCGCCGACGTTATATGTCGGCGGCCCTTTTCACTGCCGTAAGGTTCAGGCGGGCGAGCCGGCCTCGATGCTGCCGAGTAACGTGGAGAGGGGCTGGCGCTCCACTTCGGCCGGCGGACGCGAGAGGAAGAACTCGCTGACGAGGCGCCCTTCGGCCTCATGACCGGCCGGATCGATGCCGAGTTCGGCGAGATTGGCAAGGACTTGCGCCCGCTCGCCGGCGGTCTCGAAGCGTCGCTGGGTGAAGAAGTGGCCATCCAGCTTTTCGGTGACCAGGCCGTGGTCGGCGAGCGTCGCTTCGATCGGTGCGTAGGGAAACATGCGGAGCACGAAGGAGGCGACCCAAGGCGTGTCGGTGCCGGTGGCGCCCAGCAGTCTGTCGAATGTCCGGTCCGTCACGTAGCCGACGCAGCCGGTCGAAATGATGAGGTCGGTCGGCTCGACCACCGGCACCAGCGGCGCGGGGACCGGACCGTCTTCCAGATTGACGGCGAGTCCGGAATCCAGCGCGCCGACGCGCT
Organism: Alphaproteobacteria bacterium; assembly: GCA_050246875.1. Lineage (GTDB taxonomy): Bacteria > Pseudomonadota > Alphaproteobacteria > UBA6615 > UBA6615 > SHWB01. Next base: position 168,572 of record JBFWVF010000009.1, read on the forward strand.
CGGCATAGGTCACGGCCCGGTCGGCGACGTCGAGACCGATCATCGTCAGGGCGGGGTCGGCGGGGTTGGCGTAGAGGCGTTCGGCGTCGATCGCCCGCAGGGCATCGCGGTCCAGCGCCTCGATGTCCGGCGAGGCATAGTGCTGGTACAGCTCCTCCAGGGTCAGGCCGTGCTTGAGCAGCGCCGCGTTGATGCCATACGAGCAGCCGATGTCGACCACCGTCACGGCCTCGCTGTCGCGATCCGACCGTCGGGCTGCGATGAGGGCGTCGAAGACCGGTCGGGCGTTCTGCGGTATCGCGTAGTCGACGCGGCCGAGGGTGCGGAAGTACGGGCGTGGGTCGGCGGCGTTGTAGACGGCGTCGAAGTTGCTCTTCGCCTCGTTTAAGGCCTCGAAGTCGGGCGTTCCGTCCATGGTCAATGCTCCGTTTCCGGCGCGGGCCACCGCCGCGCATCGTCCGGTTCCCCGCGGCCGGTTGCCACGAGGTTCAGACGAGACGCGCGGAACCGCGACGCCGGGGCACGCCGCGCCCGGTCGTGCCAGCAGCGTGGCATGACCGTCGCTCGCGCGACCACGAGCCTCGACTCGATCCGATCCGCCGCGGGGGACTTGGGCCTCCCGGCGCCGGCCGGCAGGTCGGTTATAGAGGGAGGGGGCGGGAATGTCCCGCATTGATGTCCCCGGCGTTACCGAAGGATCGTCGTCAGGCATAGAAAATCGTGCACAGACAATAAATTGCGTCTCTATCTTCGTCTGAAATATTATTGCAAGCCGATGGCGGAGCGGGTGTCGGGCGTGCTAGGCGACGGACCGGGACGAGGCTCGGGGACCGGATGACCGCGGCGATCGACTACAAGCTGTTCCTGCAGGCGGGCATGCCGCGTGCCGCGTCGATGTGGGTCTACAATGTCGGCCGCGTCCTGTTGCGCGAGGCCGGGCTGACGGTCGTGCCCGAGGTGCCGCCGCCCCTCGAGGACGACGAGCGCGTCGCGGTCGCGGAGGCCCTGGCCGAGAGCCGGCCGGGGATCGTCTGGGCCGTCAAGTCGCACCTCGCCTTTGCGGCCGGGGCCGATTTCCTTGCCCGGACACGGATCGTGACGACCGTGCGCGATCCGCGCGCGGCCGTGCTGTCCCTGATGCGCTTCACCCGCTGCGATTTCGCGACGGCCGTCGCCGAGGCGGCGGGGATATGGCCGGGCCTGATCGACCACTATTTCGACCTGCCCGATGCCTTTGTCCTCAAGCTGCGCTACGAGGCCGTGGTCGAAGACCCCGCTGCGGCGGTGCGGGCCATCGCCGGCCATCTCGGCGTGCCCGCCACGCCGGTGCTCGTCGCGTCGCTGTGCGAGCGCTTCTCGCGCGAGAACGTCCGCCGGCTGACCGAGGCGCTGGGCGATACGATGGAAGTGCCGAATGCCGACGGTACGCTGCGCCGCTACGATCCGGCGACCGCCTTCCAGACCGGCCATGTCTCCGGACGGCCCGACGAGGCCTGGCAGAGCGAACTGACGGGCGACCAGATCGTCGCATTGAACGCCATTCTCGGGCCGCTCCTGCGCCGTTACGGCTACCCCGTCTGAGCGGCCGCAGGCTATCATCGCCTCCCGGTGCGCGCGTATGGGCGCATGGACGGAACGGGGGCGAGGGTGACAGCGATACGCATCTGCTTCGTCGGCGACAGCATCCTGCTCGGCATCGGCGACGAGGGATTTCTCGGCTGGCCGGGCCAGCTCGCCGTCGCCGAGGCGAAGCGCGGCCACGACATCACCGTGTACAACACCAGCATCCGCGGCGAGACGTCGGCGCAGATCGCGCCGCGCTGGCGTGCCGAATGCACGCCGCGCGTGCCGGACCACGTCAACGGTGCCCTCGTCTTCGCCTTCGGGCTGAACGACACGGCGTTCGAAAAAGGTGCCAGCGCGCCCCGCGTGCCGCTCGACCGCTCGGTCCGCTACGCGCGGGAGATCCTCGGCGCGGCGAAGGCGTGGCTGCCGACACTGGCCGTCGGGCCGATTCCGACCACCGACGACATGATGCCCTACGTCTTTCCCAATGGCATAGCCTACAGCTACCTCTGCGCCCGCACGGCCGAATACAATGCCGCCTATGCCGCTACGGCGCGGGAGCTGGGCGTGCCCTACCTCGACGTCTTCGGCGCCCTGTCGCGCGATGCCACCTTCATGCGCGCGTCGCGCGAGTGCGACGGTGTGCATGTGCGCGGTCCGGGATACGCGCTGGTTGCCCGCATGGTCGGCGAGTGGCCGGCCTGGAGAGCGTGGCTCGACAAATAGTTGGCGGAAAAACCTGACAGGGGAGGAGAGCATGTCCGTGGTCACCAGGATCGAGGCGGTGCATCCCGATCCGGCCCAGGCGCACACCATGCCCTACGCGCCGGCCATCCGCGTCAGCGGCGGCGGCGAGATGCTGTTCATTTCCGGTGCCACGGCATCGCCGCTCTACCACATGCATCCGCATGTCGATGCCGAGCACATCCAGCCGGACGACATCCGCGAGCAGACCCGCCGCGCGCTGGCCAACATCAAGCTGGTGCTCGACCACGAGGGGCTGGAGTGGCGGCACGTCGTCAAGGTCACGAAGTACCTCACCGACATGCGCGAGGCGGATGCCATGCACGCGGTGATGAACGAGTATTTCGGCGACTGGAAGCCGGCCTCGACGACGATCTGCATCAACAACCTGTCGTCGCCCGGCGCGCGCATCGAACTCGACATGATCGCCATCCGCCCGGCGCGCGGATAGGACCGCGCGCGGCGGCGCGATGGCGGGCCGCCCCGGCCGGATGACAGCCGGGGCGGCTCCGCCCGTCGTCAGTTCGTCTTAGCGAAGGCCGCGCGCAGATGGGCCGCCGACTGCGACACCGCGGCGTTCGCCTGGTCGAGGAAGGCGCCGAAGTTGAAGAAGCCGTGCACCACGCCTTCGTACATGTGGTAGGCGACCGGCACCCCGGCGCCGCGCAGCTTGGCCGTGTAGGCGCGTCCCTCGTCGCGCAGCGGGTCGATCTGTGCGGCGATGACGACGGCGGGCGCGAGGCCGCTGACGTCCGGCTCCAGCAGCGGTGAGGCGCGGGGGTCGGTGCGGTTCTTGCCGCAATGCATGTCGATCACCCACTGCAGCGTGCGATCGTCGAGAAACAGGGTTTCCTCGATGCGGCTCTGGGAGAGGCCGGCCATGTCCGTCATCGGATAGATGAGCAGCTGGAGAGCCGGCTGCGCGAGGCCGCGCCTCTTGGCTTCCTGCGCCACGGCCGCCGCCAGGTAGCCGCCGCCGCTGTCGCCGGCGACGGCGATGCGGGCCGGGTCGCCGCCGATCGTGCCGGCGTTCTTCTGCAGCCAGGCGAAGACGGCGGTGCAGTCCTCCATCGGGGCCGGGAACGGGTTTTCCGGCGCACGGCGATAGGCCGGCACGACGACGAGGCAGTTGGCCTCCTCGGCAAGCGCAGTCGTCGCGCCCTCGAAGTCCTCCGGCGACATCATGCAGCAGCCGCCGCCATGGAAGTATGCCAGTACCGGCAACGCGCCCTTGGCGCCCTTCGGCCGGTAGACTTTCGTCCGCAACGGACCCGCCGCGCCGGGCACGCTGATCTCCTCCACGGCGACGGACGCGCGCGCCGGCGCGTTGGTCATGCGCCAGAGCTGGCTGAACCCCTCCCGCACGCCGGCCAGGCCGATCTCGGTAGGATGAGGCCCACCGGCGGCGGCAAGCTGGTCCAGCAGTGGCTGCAATTGCGGGTCGATCCACATCGGCGGTACCTCCAGGTTCTATGCCATGCGTTGGGAGCCTACTCATCCCACGGGATGCGGTGATGACGCCATGGGGTACGTGGCGCTAGCATGACGGGGTGCCCCAGGATGGGCGCGCTGACGGTGCCGTCGTGCAGACGATCGACGTCCATACCCACTATTATCCCGATGGCGTCGTCCGCCTGATCGACGAGGAGGGTGGGCCGTTCGGGGCCACCGTCGCGCGCGACGACGCGCGCGGACCGACGATCAAGGTGCGCCACCCGCCCTCGGGGCCGATTCCGCCCGCCGGGCCACTGATCCCGACCTTCCGCGATCTCGACGCACGGCTCGCCGACATGGACGCGCATGGCGTGGACGTCCATCTCATGTCGTTCTCGCAGCCGATGCTGTACTGGGCCAGCGACGATCTCGGGCTGCGTCTGGCCGGCGCGTTCAACGACGCCGTGGCCGAGGCGCATCTCGCCCATCCGCGCCGGTTCTTCGGCCTCATGGCCCTGCCGATGCAGAATCCCGCGCTCGCCGCCGAGGAGTTCGACCGGGCGGCGGCCCTTCCGGGCATGCGCGGGGTGTTCCTGTCGACCCGGGTGGTGACGACCGAACTGTCGGACCCGATCTACTGGCCGCTCCTCGAGCGCATCGCCGCGAGTGGCCTGCCGGCCTTCGTCCACCCGCTGAACGCGATCGGCGCCGGCCGGCTCGGCAGCCGGCACTACTTCGCCAACCTGCTGGCCAACCCGTTCGAGACCACGGCCTGTGCCGCCCTGCTGATCTTCGACGGCGTGCTCGACCGTTTCCCCGGGCTCGAACTCGTCCTGGCCCATGCCGGCGGCGCGCTGCCATGGCTCATCGGCCGTCTGACCCAGGGATGGCACGTCCGGCCGGAATGCCGGCACCTCGTCCGCTCGCCGCGCGAGTATCTCGACCGCTTCCATTTCGACACCATCACCTTCGACCACACCGCGCTGGCCCACCTCGCGGGGCTGGTCGGGACCGGCCGGCTGCTACTCGGCAGCGACTACTGCTTCTCGATGAGCGAACTGGACCCGGTGGGCTTCGTCCTCGGCGCTCCCGGTCTGGACGATGCCGGAAGGGCCGCGATCCTCGGCGGTAATGCCCGCGCGCTGTTTCGACTGCCGTCGGAATGAATCAAAATCGGCGCCTGCGTTCCGCTCTTCGTTTCACTTTCTAAGCCTTTGAATTAACCGAGAATTTTTATTGAACGTGAGTCTTTATGCCCGTAGATTCGGTGTCGCGAGATCGATCGATTCCGATGCGGGGAAGGGATGTCCCGAGGGCACGGAGGCAGCCAGCGTGGCGGATCGCGGGGCAGGGACCGCGACGATCGCCATGACCGCCATGGCCGCGACGACCATCGTCATGGTGGCCGCGACAATGATCGGCACGGCAACGGCCATGGCAACGACCGCCATGGCGGCGGCCACGACTATGGCAACGATGGAAACGGTCATTTCAATTTCTGGCATGGCGGCTGCTCGGTTTCCCTCCTCGCGCTGATCTGCGGCTGCGGCATCGATTTCAAGTCGATCGGCAAGCATGGCGGCTATACGGTCAACGGCACGAACGGCAACGACGTCCTGGTCGGCTCGTCGCGCGGCGACCGCATTAACGGCAAATCGGGCAACGATCTGATCACCGCCGGGGCGGGCAATGACGTGGTCATGGCCGGCAAGGGCGACGACATCGTCTACGGCGGCTCGGGCGACGACTACATCGACGGCGAGAAGGGCAACGACACCCTGCTCGGCGGCATCGGCGACGACACGATCTGTGGCGGCGACGGCGACGACAGCCTGTTCGGCGAGGACGGCGACGACACGCTTTCCGGCGGCGATGGCAATGACCTGCTGGTCGGCGGGATCGGCGACGACAATTTGTGCGGCGGCGACGGCGCCGACTACCTGTTCGGCGAGGCTGGCGACGACATTCTCGACGGCGGCCGCGGCGACGACTGGCTCGACGGCGGCGCCGGCAACGACATTCTCAAGGGCGGCGCCGGCAACGACGGCCTCGATGGTGGTGCCGGCAACGACTGGCTCTACGGCGAGGACGGCGACGACTGGCTCGACGGCGGCGCCGGCAACGACCGCATCTGGGGCGGCGACGGCGACGACAACGGCGTCGGCGGCCTCGGCGACGACTGGATGTTCGGCGAGGACGGTCACGACAACCTCGACGGCGGCTTCGGCGACGACCGCCTCGACGGCGGCCGCGGCAACGACAGCCTTTATGGCGGCGCCGGGCGTGACCGCCTGGACGGTGGCGCCGGCGACGACTGGCTGGACGGTGGCGGTGGCTCGGACTGGCTCTACGCCGGATCGGGGCACGACCAGATCCAGTTCGACGCCAGCGGCGACGGCGAATGGGCGTTCGGCCTGTTCGTGTACGGCACGGAAGACTATGCGATCGACGGCGGCAGCGGTTACGACGCGCTGATCGGCACGGCCGGCGGCGACCTGATCGACCTCAGTCGTTCGGTCTGGGTCGGCGCCACGGGCGGCATCGAGATCTTCAGTCTCGGCGACGGCGACGACGTGCTGACCGGCAAGCACGGCGCGACAATCTCGACGCAGCTCGCCGTCTACGGCGGCGAGGGGGGCGACGTGCTCTCCCTGTTCGGGATGCACAGCCGCAGCATCGACCTCGGCGGCCTCGGCGTGTCCTACGACGTCCTCTCGACGTCGTGGACGATCACCTACGACAACGGCTGCGACGGGACCCAGTCGACGACCCTGACGAGCGCGCAGGTCGCCGATTCGGCGACGTGGGATCCGTATGGCGGACTGGCGACGACCTTCGCCGGCGCCAGCTTCCTCGGCGCCAACTTCCTCGACGGCGGCGGCGGCGCCAACTACCGGCTCGAAGGGTCGGAAGGGTCCGACATCATCTTCGGTGGATACGACGACGGCGTGCTGGACGACTTCGGCTACGACGACTTCATCTACGGTGGCGGCGGCGACGATATCCTCGTCGGTGGTGCCGGCTACGACGTGTTCTACTTCGCGCGCGGCGGCGGCCACGACTACATCATCGACGGCAACGGCCCCGACGACTTCGGCTATTCCAATGGCCTGTCGCTGTTCCAGGGCTTCGACGAGAATGGCGATATCGATGTCTCGAAGCCCGGCGTGACGTCGGCAGATGTCCAGTTCACCAACCACGGCGACGGTACGTGGACGATTTCCTTCGCCAACGGCGACGGCGCCGTGACCTTCGCGGCGAACGAAATCAGCGACATCAGCCTCTACAGCTACTCGACCTCCGGCGGCCCGGCCGACAGCGTCACGGCCTACGCCTACAACGCCAACGACGACACCTACGACCTGCTGTTCGGCCCCTGAGCGCCAGGCACAGGTGAGCGCCGCTCATCGTTGCTTGCTCCGGCCGCTGCATAGCGCAACACTTGTTCGGTAGTGTTGAGTCGTTTTGCCGGCGTCGTGTTTCACGCCGGCATGGGGGTGGGCCGGTGCAAGCTTCGAAAGGCAGCAATGCGTTCGAGCGGCCAGTCGCCGATTCCGTTGCGTTTCTCGGGGCCGTCGAGATCGCGCGTCTGGTCCGCGAGCGTGCCCTGTCGCCGGTCGAGATCGTCGATTCCTGCCTCGCCCAGATCGAACGTCTTCAGCCGTCCATAGACGCTCTCGTCGCCGTCGTCGCCCAGCAGGCGCGGGCGACCGCGACGATGGCCGAGGACCGGGTCATGCGCGGCGATGCCCTGGGTCCGCTGCACGGTGTCCCCATCGTCGTGACCGACATGCTCGATACGGCCGGCGTTCGCACGACGTGCGGCACGGCGCGTCTCGCCAATCACGTACCGGCGCAGGACGCATTGCTCGTCGCCCGTCTCAAGCGCGCCGGCGCCATCCTGCTCGGCAAGGCAAACACGACGTCCTACGCGACCGTGTTCAGCGCGGCGAGCGAGGTGCACGGGCCGACACGCAATCCGTGGGACGTGCGGCGCACGGCAGGCGGTGCCATCGGCGGACCGGCCGCGGCCGTCGCCGCCGGCATGGCGGCCCTCGGCGTGTCCATCGACCTCGGCGGCGGCAACCGCGCGGCGCCATCGTTCTGCGGCGTTGTCGGCCTGCGTCCCACGGTCGGCCTGATACCCAACTGGCCGACCTCGTTGCCGTGGGACACGCTGGCGACGGCGGGGCCGGTGGCGCGCGACGCCGTCGATGCCGCGCTCATGCTCGGCGCCATGGCCGGGCCGACCCGTACATCGCCGATCGCCTCGGGACGTCCGGCCGAGGACTATGTCGAAGCCGTCAGCGGATTTTCCGTCGAGGGGCTGCGCGTGGCATGGCTTGCGGACCCGGCGCGGGCCGGTGTCGCGCCGGTGATCGACCGTGCCTGCCGGCGTGCTGCCGATACGCTTGCGGCGGCGGGTGCCGACCTGGCCGAGCAACGCCTCGACCTGTCCGCGGCGCGCGATGCCTTCCGCGTGCTGCACGCGCACTGGGCAGTGCTGCGTTTCGCCGACACGCTTGACCGTGTCGATGACCTGGGCCCGATGCTCTCGCAACTCGTGCGCCGTGGCCTTGGCCAGACGCCCGCCGAGTTGGCACGCGCCGAGGCGCATCGCGCGGCGCTGTGGGGCAAGCTGACCGAAGTGCTGTCGCAGTTCGACCTGTTGCTGACGCCGACCGTGCCGGTGGTTCCGTTCGCCGCCGAGGCGCTGGGCCCGGCGGACGGCAGCATCCCTGGCGGCGCCTCGATGCCGCAGTCGTGGCTCGCCACCTGCAACTGGGTGTCTCTGCTCGGCCTGCCGGCGGCGACCGTGCCCGTCGGCCTCGACGAAGACGGCATGCCGGTGGGTCTGCAGGTCATCGGCCCGCGATTCGCCGAGGCGGCGGTGCTCGGTGCCGCGCGGCTGGCGCAGCAGGCGCTGCCGATCGGCCTGCCGCCGGCAGCCGTGGTGGCGCGTCCGCCGGCCGCTGTATAGTTTCCCCGGCCGCGCGACGAACGCGGCGTTCGCAAGGGGGAGACGGTTCACATGAAGGCGATGGTGCTGCGCAAGGGCGGCGAGCCCTTCGTGCTGGAGGAGCGTCCGGACCCGGTGCCGGGCCCTGGCGAGGCGGTGGCGCGGGTGCTTGCCTGCGGCTCGGGCCTCACCATCCAGCACGTGCGCGCCGGCCGCATCCCGGCGAAATTTCCCATCATCATCGGCCACGAGATCACGGCCGAGATCGTCGCCATGGGCAAGTCGGACGGCATGGACGATCCGGGCCTCAAGGTCGGCGACCCGGTGACCTGCTACTTCTACCTCAGCGAGGGGCAGGACAAGTGGACGCGCATCGCGCGCGACCCGCTGTCGACGCGCATTACCGGCTATGTCGGCCGCGACATCGACGGCGGCTATGCCGAGTACATCAAGATGCCGTTCCGCAACTACATCCGCCTGCCCGACGGCATCGACTGGAAGGGCAAGCCGGCCGATGTCGGCGTCATCACCGACGCCATCACCACGCCGTACAAGGTGCTGGGGCGGGGCCGGGTGGCGCCGGGCGAGGTCGTCGGCGTGTGGGGCGCCGGCGGCGGCCTCGGCATCCATCAGGTGATGATGTGCCGCTGGGCCAACGCCCGCGTCGTTGCCATCGACACCGTCGCCTCGAAGCTCGAGGTCTGCAAGAAGCACGGCGCCGAATGGACGGTCGATGCCTCCAAGGTCGACGCCGTCGAGGCCATCCGCGACATCACGAAGGGTGCCGGCCTCGACGTCGCCATCGACTACGTCTCGACGACGCGCACGCTGGAGCAGGCGGTGGCCGCCCTCGGCATCGGCGGCCGCATGGTGACGCTCGGCGGCGCCGGCAGCGACTTCAGGGCCAGCTCCGCCGACATGCTGGCGAAGGAGCTGGAACTGCTCGGCTCGCGCTACGCCTCGCGCCAGCAGATCATCGAGGCGCTCGACATCTGCGCCCGCGGCGAGGTCTGGCCGCTGGTCACCGAGACCTGGCCGCTGACCGAGGCCGAGAAGGTCCATGCGCGCGTCGAGGCCGGCCAGACGCTCGGCCGCGCCGCGCTGATGGTGGCGCCGGAGCTGTGGGGGAAGGCGACGCGAGCGTAGGTCAGTTCAGGCCGCCTCGTCCTTCGACAGGCTCAGGATGAGGCGGCTTGGTGAAGTCCGGTCATGCAGTCCAATGTTACCCGGCATCCTCATCCTGGGCCTCCTCACCCTGAGGAGCCGCCGTCAGGCGGCGTCTCGAAGGGCGAAGGACGAGGATGCCCGGCACCGCACGCGACTCAGTGGATCTCCGGCTCGCCGATGACCTCCCCGGCGTGCAGGAAGTCGAAGTCGCAGCCGCGGTCGGCCTGGGTGACGTGCTGGGCGAACATCGAGACGTAGCCGCGCTCGGGAACACGGTGCAGCGGCTTCCAGGCGGCCTTGCGCCGGGCGAGGTCCGCATCGTCCACGGCGAGACGCAGGGAACGGCCGCGCACGTCGAGCTCGATGATGTCGCCGTCGCGCACCAGCGCCAGCGGGCCGCCGACATGCGCCTCGGGGGCGACATGCAGCACGCAGGTGCCGTAGCTGGTGCCGGACATGCGGGCGTCGGAAATCCGCACCATGTCGCGCACGCCCTGCTGCAGCAGCTTCTTCGGGATCGGTAGCTGGCCCCATTCCGGCATGCCCGGCGCGCCGACCGGGCCGGCGTTCTGCAGCACGAGAACGGAGTCCGCCGTCACGTCGAGTGCCGGATCGTCGATGCGCGCCTGCAGGTCGTTGTAGTCGCGGAAGACGACGGCCGGGCCGCTGTGCTTCAGCAGCTTCGGGTCGGCGGCGGACTGCTTGATGACGGCGCCATCGGGCGCGAGGTTGCCGCGCAGGATGACCGTGCCGCCGTCGCCGCCCAAGGGATTGTCGCGGCTGTGGATGACGGCCTCGTTGTGCACCTTCGCCCCGGCGATGGCGTCGCCCAGCGTGCCGCCGGCCACCGTGCGCGCGTCGAGATGCAGCAGGTCGCCGAGCTGCGCCATCAGCGCGCCGAGGCCGCCGGCGTAATAGAAGTCCTCCATCAGGTACTCGCCGGACGGCCGGATGTTGGCGAGCCAGGGCGTGCGCCGCGAGATGCGGTCGAAGTCGTCGAGCGGCAGCGCGACGCCGGCGCGGCCGGCCATGGCGACGAGATGGATGATGGCGTTGGTCGAGCCGCCGAGCGCCATGTCGACGGTGACGGCGTTCTCGAAGGCCTGCTTCGTCAGGATGTCGGACGGCTTCAGATCCTCCCACACCATCTCGACGATGCGCCGTCCGCAGGCGGCGGCCATGACGCCGTGGTTGGTGTCGGGGGCAGGGATGGACGACGAGCCGGGCAGGGACAGGCCGAGGGTCTCGGCCAGCGACATCATGGTCGCGGCGGTGCCCATGGTCATGCAGGTGCCGACCGAGCGGGCGACGCCGGCCAACACCTCCTCCACCGTGCGGGCGTCGACGTTGCCGGCGCGGAACTCGGCGAAATACTTCCAGTGGTCGGTGCCGCTGCCGAGCGTCAGGCCGTTCCAGTAGCCGCGCAGCATCGGTCCGGCGGGAAGGTAGATCGCCGGAATGTCGACGGAGGTGGCACCCATGATGAGGGCCGGCGTGGTCTTGTCGCAGCCGCCCATCAGCACGACGCCGTCGAGCGGGTTGGAGCGGATCAGTTCCTCCGCTTCCATCGCCAGCAGGTTGCGGTAGAGCATCGTCGACGGCTTCATCAGGATCTCGCCGAGCGATACCGCCGGCAGTTCCAGCGGAAAGCCGCCGGCCTGCCAGACGCCACGCTTCACCTGCTCGGCGCGTTCGCGGAAATGGCCGTGGCAGGTGTTGGCCTCCGACCAGGTGTTGAGGATGCCGATCACCGGCCGCTCGCCGAAATCCTCGGGCGAGAAGGCGAGCTGGCGCATGCGCCCGCGATGGCTGAAGGCGCGCATCGTCTCGCCGCCGAACCAGCGCTGGCTGCGCAGCTCGCCCGGGCTCTTGCGCCGCGTCGTCATTCCGCGTCTCCGTCGGCGTCGGTCTCGGGGTAGAGGAAGGCCGGCGCGAGCTGGCCCTTGCGGCGGTGGCCTTGCGCCGTGGCGAGGCGGTAGAGGGCGGCGACCAGCGCCGTCACCGGCAGCGCCGCGCCGGTCTCGCCGGCCAGCGCCAGGGCGCCGTCGAGGTCCTTCTGCATGATTGCCGTGTTCTGCGACAGCGAGAGATCATGCGCGAGGATGCGGCGGCCGTGGCTCTGCAGCACGGCGGAATCGGCCCAGCCGCCGGCCAGCGCATCGGGCAGGCGGGCGGCGTCGATGCCGCAGCGGCGGGCGAGGTCGATGGCCTCGGCGACGCCGGCCAGGGTCGCGCCGATCATCATCTGGTTGCACAGCTTGGTCGCCTGGCCGGCGCCGACGTCGCCCATGTGCGTCGCCTGCACGGCGAAGGCGGCGATCAGCGGCCGCACGCGTTCGACCGCTGCCGGATCGCCGCCGAGCATGGCGATCAGCCGGCCGGCGCGCGCCGCCTTTGCGCCGCCCGAGACGGGCGCGTCGACCCACGCCCGGCCGCAATCGGCGGTGAAGCGCAGGGCGATGTCGCGCGTCGCCGCCGGCGCGACCGAGGACAGGTCGACGAACACCCCGTCGGCGTTGCGGCCGGCCGCGGCGACGCCGTCGAGCCCCAGCGCCACCGCCTCGACGGCGGCGGCATCGGTGACGCAGGCGAACACCACCCGCGCCTCGCGGGCGAGCGCGGCCGGCGAGGCGGCGGCAACGGCGCCGGCCCCGATCAGCCCCGCCGCCTTCGCAGGGGTGCGGTTCCACACCAGCACGCGATGCCCGGCGGCGACCAGCCGCTCGCAGATCGGCGTGCCGAGCAGCCCCGTGCCGATGAACCCGACGGTCTCGGGCATGGTGTTTCCTTCGTCCGGCCCCTCATCCTTCGACAGGCTCAGGATGAGGAAGCGGGGAACGCCGGTACAAGCCGCCTCACCCTGAGCCTGTCGAAGGGCGAGGCGGCCTCGCGCGGTGGCGCGGCTACTCGTTGACCACCGGGTTCTTCAGCGTGCCGATCTTGCTGATCTCGATCTCCAGCGTGTCGCCGTGCTTCATCCAGAGCGGCGGCGTGCGTGCGGCGCCGACGCCCGAGGGTGTGCCGGTGACGATGACGTCGCCGGGATGCAGCGGCATGAAGGTCGAGATGTACTCGATGAGCTGCGGCACGTTGAAGATGAGGTCGTCGATGCCCTCGTCCTGCACCACCGTGTCGTTGAGGCGGGTCGTCAGGCGCAGCTTCGACGGGTCGGGGATCTCGTCCGTCGTCACCATGCAGGGGCCGAAGGAGCCGGAACGCCAGTAGTTCTTGCCCGGCATGTACTGCGTCGTGTGACGCTGCCAGTCGCGGATCGAGCCGTCGTTGTAGATCGAGTAGCCCGCCACGTAGTCGAGCGCCTTGTCGAGCGGCACGCGGCGCGCCGCCTTGCCGATGATGACGGCAAGCTCGCCCTCGAAGTCGAAGCGCTCGCTCTCCTTCGGCCGCAGGATCGGCTGCAGGTGTGCGACGTGGCTGTCGGGCCAGCGCGGGAAGAGCAGGGGCTTGGCCGGGATCGGATTGTTCGTCTCGGCGGCGTGCTTCCTGTAGTTGAGGCCGACGCAGACGATCTTGCCCGGCCGCGTCACCGGCGGGAGATACGTGAAGGTGCCGTCGGCGGCGTCGGGCTTCCTCGCCGCGCTCGACCAGTCGCGCGCGCGGTCCCAGGCGTCGGCCTGCGTCAGCGCCTCGTTCAGCGTCGGCATGCGGTCGGGAAAATGCACGCCGACATCGACGAGGCCGCCCTTCATGGCGACGCCCCAGGTCTCGCGGCCGTTGAACACGAAACTCACCAGCTTCATCGAACGCTCCCCCGAGTGGCCCCTCCGCGCGGGAGGGAAACCTGTTGTGGCAACAAGAGAACCGATGCCCAGCCTACGGCTTCAGCACCAGCTTGCCCATGATGGTGCGGGCATCGAGCAGTTCGTGCGCCTTGCGCGCCTCGACCAGCGGCAGGCGGGCATGGATGGGCGGGTCGAAGCGGCCCTCGCCGAACAGGCCGACCACGGTGGCGATGATGCGCTGCGCCCGCGCCTTGTCGTGGTCGAAGGCGTGCCAGGAGAAGGCCCGCACGGCGAGGCTCCTGCCGAGATTGGCGCGCAGTTCGGCAAAGGTCTCCGTCTTCGGCAGACCGGCCAGCGCGTTGAAGGTGACGATCATGCCGAGCGGCACCAGCATGCGGAAATTGTCGGTGAAGTCGGGGCCGACGAGCTGGTCGAACATCAGCTCGATGCCGCGCCCACCGGTCAGCTCCAGCACGCGGTCGACGACGTTCTCGCGGCCATACTCGACGGTGTGGGTGGCGCCGGCCTTGCGGGCGAAGGCGCACTTCTCCGCCGAACTGGCGCCGGCGATGACGGCGATGCCTTCGGCGCGGCAGATATCGATGATCGCCGTGCCCATGCCGCCGGCGCCGCCGTTGACGTAGACCGTGCGGGCATCGACGCCGCGCGCTGCCTCGCGCAGCATGGCCCAGGCGACGAAGTAGTTTGGCATGGCCACGGCCGCATCGAGGTCGACGCGGTCGGGCAGGGGTGTCACCAGCGACTGCGGCACGGCGTTGTACTCGGCGTAACGCCCGCCACCGGCGCCGAACACCAGCACTCTCTGGCCCACCGTCAGCCCGGTGACGCTGGCGCCGACGGCTTCGACATGGCCGCTCATCTCGTTGCCGAGGATCGCCGGCAGCATCGGCATCCAGCGATAGACGCCGGTGCGGAGCAGCACGTCGGGCTTGCCGACGCCGATGGCGGCGGCCTTCACCAGCACCTCGCCGGGGCCTGGCTTCGGCACCGGAAGGTCGACGACCTCCAGCACCTCCGGTCCGCCGGTGCGGCTGATCTGAACGGCTTTCATTCGCTGCGTACCCGGCAGTGCGGTCCCCATCCTTCGACAGGCTCAGGATGAGGACATGGCAATTGCGGCGCCATGCCGAGGCGCGTTCCCTCCAAGCCTCGTCCCGAGCCTGTCGAAGGATGAGGCCGGCACGACCCGGTGTGCAGTTTGCCTACGCCCGCTGCGCCGCCGCGATCTTGTCGGCGATGCGCGCGCGCCACTGGGCGATGGGCTCGAAGTCCGGCATCTGGCGGCACATGGCCTCGGTCTCGGCCTTGATCTGCTCTTCCGGCTTGTCGAGGTCGAGCGGCTCGCCGCAGGGCTGGCGCACATACCAGTCGCTGTCGACGAACATCTCCATGGCGTTGCCTTCGGGGTCGCGGAAGTACATCGCCCAGGCGAGGCCATGGTTGAGCGGCGTGATCGGGTCGATGCCCTCGGCGATCAGCTTCTTCCGCATCTTCGACATCTCGGTGAGGCTTGAGGCGCGGAAGGAGATCTGGTTGATGGCCGACTCGCGGCCGCCGCCGATCACTTGCGAGGTGCGGATCTCGCCTTCCTTGCGACCGTTGCAGAGGATGAGCTGGTGATGCTCGTTGGGATCGAGCGTCAGGAACACGAGGTCGAGGTCGAGGTGCTCGATATAGCCGCGGTCGGCCACCACCATGCCCATCACGCGTGTGTAGAAATCCTCCATCTTCGGCTTGTCGAAGCAGTTGATGCCGAAATGGCTGAAGCTGAGGCGGGTCTGCGGCTTCGTGATCGTGATCGTGTCCATGGCCTGTCTCCGTTCCGGGTGCCGGCCGTCAGTCGGCCACCACCCTGTTCACCAGCGTACCGATCTGCGTGATCTCGATTTCCAGTGTGTCTCCGGCCTTCATCCACAAGGGCGGCTTGCGGCCGAGCCCGACGCCCGAGGGCGTGCCGGTGACGATGACGTCGCCCGGGTGCAGCGGAATGCCGGCGGAAATGTACTCGATGAGTTGCGGCACGTCGAAGACGAGGTCCGATATGCTCTCGTCCAGAACCACCTGGCCGTTGAGCCGGGTGGTCATGTGCAGCGCCGCGGGGTCGGGGATCTCGTCGGCCGTGGTGACGCAGGGGCCGAACGAGCCGGTGTGCCAGAAGTTCTTGCCGAGCCCGGTCTGCGAGGTATGGAACTGCCAGTCGCGGATCGAGCCGTCGTTGTAGATCGAGTAGCCGGCGACGTGGGAGAGGGCATCGGCCGCCTTCACCCGGCGGGCTTCCTTGCCGATGACGACGGCCAGTTCGCCCTCGTAGTCGAACATGTCGCTCTCGCGCGGCTTCACGATCGGCGCGAGGTGGGCGACATGACTGTCCTCCCAGCGGGCGAACAGCACCGGCTTCTTCGGCAGGTCCATGCCGGCCTCGGCGGCGTGCTTGCGGTAGTTGAGGCCGACGCAGACGAATTTGGCCGTGCCGCCCACCGGCGGCAGGTAGACGATGTCCTTTTCCGGGAAGTCTGCGGCCTTGCCCTGGCCGCCACCGAAGCCGGTGGTGAGCCAGTCGCGCACCCGGGCGAGACCGTCCGGGTGCGCGAGGCAGGACTGCAGCGTCGGCATCAGGTGCGGGTACTCCGCCCCGACATCGACCACACCGCCATTGTGGAGCGCGCCCCAACTGGCGCGCCCCATGTGGGTGAAGCTGACGAGTTTCATGCCGCGATGCCCATCTGACCGCCATATCCAAAAACTTCCTCTCCTTGAGGGAGAGGGCTTCCGACGTTGGCGTCGCAGGGCGCGGTAGCGACCGAGACGCTTACGACGGAAGGGTGAGGGGTTACAGGCGGTCCGAGGTTGGCCTTCGGCCTCGTAACCCCTCACCCTTCGCGCTCTAGGCTCGCGATGCTCGCCAAGGCGCGAAGCCCTCTCCCTATGGGAGAGAGCGAGACTTGACTCAGTCCGCCACCACCGTGTTCGACAGCGTGCCGATCTTGGTGATCTCGATCTCGAAGGTGTCGCCGGCCTTCATCCACAGCGGCGGCTTGCGGCCGAGGCCGACGCCGGACGGCGTGCCGGTGATGATGACGTCGCCCGGGCGCAGCAAGGTACCGGCCGAGCAATAGGCGATGAGCTGCGGCACGTTGAAGATGAGGTCGTTGATGCCCTCGTTCTGCACTTCCTTGCCGTTCAGGCGGCCGACCATGCGCAGCGCCGACGGATCGGGGATCTCGTCCGTCGTCGTGATGCAGGGCCCGAACGATCCCGTGTGCCAGAAGTTCTTGCCGAGGCCGACCTGCGAGGTATGGAACTGCCAGTCGCGGATCGAACCGTCGTTGTAGCAGGAGTAGCCGGCGACGTAATTGAGGGCGTCGGCCTCCGAAACGCGACGCGCTTCCTTGCCGATGATCACCGCCAGCTCGGCCTCGAAGTCGAAATTGGTGCTCTCGCGCGGCAGCACGATCGGCTGCTTGTGGCCCACATGGCTGTCGTCCCAGCGGGCGAACAGCATCGGCTTCTTCGGCAGCTCCATGCCGGCTTCGGCAGCGTGCTTGCGATAGTTGAGGCCAACGCCGATGAACTTGGCCCGGCCGTCGATCGGCGGCAGGTAGTCGAAGCTGCCGTCAGGCACGTCGGCTTTCTGGCCGACCGCGCCCTTGGCCCGCTCGATTCCGTCGCCGTGCAACGCGTCACGCAGGTTGCCGCCCTTGCCGACGTCGACAAGGCCGCCCTGCACGGCGACGCCCCAGCTTTCCCGGCCGTTGCGGCGATAACTCACGAGCTTCATTGGGTATTCCTCCCGTTGGGTTTGTCTTGCGGCCGGCCGGTCACTCGGCCCCGTCGGCCAGCATGGCCTTGGCGATGACGAGCTGCTGGATCTGCGAGGTGCCCTCGTAGAGCCGCATCAGCCGCACATCGCGGTAGAAGCGTTCGACGGCGAAGTCGGCCATGTAGCCGGAGCCGCCATGGATCTGCACAGCCCGGTCGGCGACGCGGCCGACCATCTCGGTGGCGAAATACTTGCACGCCGCCGCTTCCATGCTGACGCGGCGGCCGGCGTCGTAGTCGCGCGCCGTCTCCATCACCATGGCGCGCGCGGCCAGCGCCTCGGTGCGGCTGTCGGCAAGCATGGCCTGGACGAGCTGGAACTCGCCGATGGCCTTGCCGAACTGCCGGCGCGTGCGGGCGTAGCTGACGGATTCGTGGATCAGCCGCTCGGCATGGCCGACGGCGGTGGCGGAGATGTTGAGGCGCCCCCGGTCGAGCACCTTCATGGCCGTGGCGAAGCCGCGTCCGGCCACGCCGCCGATGATGTTGGCGGCCGGCACGCGGGCATCCTCGAAGATCACGTCCGCCGTCTTGGCGCCGCGCTGGCCCATCTTGCGGTCGGCCTTGCCGACGCTCACGCCCTTCACCTTCGCCGGCATGATGAAGGCGGAGATGCCGCGCGAGCCCGGGATCGCCGGGTCGGTGCGGGCCATCAGGGTGAAGACGTCGGCATAGGGCGCGTTGGTGATGAAGCGCTTGGTGCCGTTGATGACATACTCGTCGCCGTCACGGATGGCCGTCGTGCGGATCGAGGCGGCGTCCGAGCCTGCCTCGGGCTCGGTCAGGGCGAAGGAGGCGATCAGTTCGCCGGAGGCCAGACGCGGCAGCCATTCGCGCTTCTGTTCGGGCGTGCCGTCCATGACGATGCCCTGGGAACCGATACCGACATTGGTGGCGAACACGGTGCGGAAGGCCGGCGAGGTCCAGCCGAGTTCCACCAGCAGCCGGCATTCTTCCTCCATGGACAGGCCGAGGCCGCCATACTCGGTCGGGATCGACAGGCCGAACAGGCCCATCTCCCGCATTTCGGCGCGGATGCCCGCCGGCACCTCGTCCGTTTCCACAACCTCTGTTTCGAGTGGCACCAGCCGCTCGCGCACGTAGCGGTGGACGGTGTCGACGAGGTGGTTGAGGGTGGCGGTATCGAGGGGCATGGAGCTTGGCCAGGAGGTGGCCGGAGACTGCACCGCCGGCCTGAGCGTGGCAACCACATTGCGGCAACCGCCCCTCGCTGGCACGGCGGCTGGCGGCTAGACTGGGCGGACAAGCCCGGCGGAATGGCAGACCGGGCAGGGGAGCGCCGGACATGGCACTGAAGGACAAGGCGGACGCCCTGCTGCGGGGCGCGGTCGGGCGCGGCGACGTGCCGGGCGTCATTGCGGCGGTCACCGACCGCGACCGCACGGTCTACGAGGCCGGTTTCGGCCGGCGCGTGCAGGGCGAGGCCGGCGAGATGACACCCGATACGGTCGTCTACATCGCCTCGATGACCAAGGCCATCACCTCGGTCGCCGCCATGCAGCTCGTCGAGCGCGGCGTGCTGGCGCTCGACTACCCTGCGAAGGACTACGTTCCCCAGATCGGCGATGCGAAGGTGCTGACCGGCTTCGACGCCGCCGGCAAGCCGCAGTACCGCGAGCCGGCGCGGCCGGTCACGCTGCGCCACCTGCTGACCCACACGTCGGGCTTCGGCTACGAGTTCTGGCAGCAGCCGGTGCTCGACTGGATGGTGGCGACCGGCGCGCCCAGCATGACCACCTGCGAGAACCGCGCCATGACGGCGCCGCTGCTGTTCGACCCCGGCACGCGCTGGGAGTACGGCATCGGCATCGACTGGGCCGGCCGGATGGTCGAGATCGCCAGCGGACGGAGCCTCGGCGACTATCTCGCCGAGCACGTCTTCGCGCCCCTCGGCATGGACAGCACCGGCTTCCGCATCACCGAGGCGATGCGCCGGCGGCTGGCGAAGATCCATGCCCGCGGCGACGACGGCAGCCTGGCGCCCCAGCTCGACCTTGAAATACCCCAGGCGCCCGAGTTCCAGATGGGCGGCGGCGGGCTCTACGGCACTGTCGGCGACTACGCGAAGTTCATCCGCATGGTGCTCAACGGCGGCCGCGCGCCGGATGGCCGGCCCGTCCTGCGGCCGGCGACGCTGGCATCGCTGACCACCAACCAGGCCGGGGCCAACCGCGTCGGCCTGCTGCGGACGGTGATGCCGCCGTTCAGCAACGACGCCGAGTTCTTTCCCGGCCTCGCCAAGACCTGGAGTTTCGCCTTCATGATCAACCTGGAGCAGGCCCCGACCGGGCGCAGCGCGGGGGCGCTGGGCTGGGCGGGCCTGGCCAACACCTATTACTGGATCGACCCGGCGAAGGGGTTCGGCGGCGTCTATGCCACCCAGATCATTCCCTTCGCCGACGCCAAGGCGTTCCCGCTCTACCTCGATTTCGAGACGGCGGTGTACGACAGCATGCACTGAGGGGGGACGGAGCAACCTGCCGGCGGGCGGC
Source organism: Alphaproteobacteria bacterium (assembly GCA_050246875.1). Lineage (GTDB taxonomy): Bacteria > Pseudomonadota > Alphaproteobacteria > UBA6615 > UBA6615 > SHWB01. The sequence continues at coordinate 188,536 of JBFWVF010000009.1, forward strand.
CGGCGGAGACCTTACAGGAGCGAGACCATGGTGGAGGCCCGCCCGGCCATCGCGCCGTATCTGCTGGAGGCCTTGCGCAGCGCCAACGAAACGGCCCGAAGCTACGACACGAAAGCCCAGATTTCCGGGCTGATGCTGATCCTGTCGATCAATCCCCTGTTTCTCGTGCTCAACCGTCTGGCCGGGGACAGTGCGCCGGATGCCTATCTTGTCATCGCCCTGCTGTCCCTCCTGATTCTCAACGTCTGCCTGTTCGGCGCGGTGCTGATGCCCCAGCGCAACCCGTTCGGGCGCATCCGCTTCGATCGCGGGTCGGTGCGCCACACCTTCTATGTCGCGGCGTCGGACCCGCGCGGCCTCGAACAGCGGGTTGCCGATGCGCGGCAGACCGACTGGGAAAGTGAACTGCAGTTCGAGATCATGAAGGTGTCTGCCATCCGCGATGCCAAGCACGCCCGCTTCATGGCGGCGATGGCCGCCGCCGCCGTGTCCTATGTCCTGATCATTGTCATCCTCGTCTGGATCGCGGCAGCCCCACCTGGCTAGGCGGCGCGCGGGGGCGAGCCCACGGCCGCGCCCACGCTGGCCGCGCGGCGGATCGCTGCCTATACTTCCGGCCGGATAGGACGCCCAGCCGTGAGGAGGAAGCGATGGGAGTGACCGCCCGCGTGCCCGCGCGCAACAATGTGCTGTCGCCGGCCAAGTTCGCCCACATCGTGCTGTTCACCAAGCAGTCCGACCGCATGCTCGCCTGGTACGCGACGGTGCTCGGTGCCGAGCAGATGTTCCGCAACGACTACATCTCGTTCCTGACCTACGACGACGAGCATCACCGCATCGCCTTCATCAACCGTCCGGACTTCGCCGACCAGCAGCCGAAGACCGTCGGCCTCGCGCACTTCGCCTTCACCTACAATACGCTGAAGGAACTGGCCGATACCTGGGAGCGCCTCAAGGCGCAGGGCATCGAGCCCTACCGCATGATCAACCACGGCCCGACGACGTCGATGTACTACCGCGATCCGGACGGCAACGCGGTCGAGCTGCAGGTCGACAATTTCGAGACCAACGAGGAGCTGAACGCCTGGTTCGCCTCGGGCGATTTCGACCGCAACCCCATCGGCATCTACTACGACATGGCCGACATCGCCCGGAAGCTGCGCGAGGGCGTGCCGGAAAAGGCGCTGCGCAAGCCGCTGTCTGTCGCGCCGATCGCGCTCTAGGCCGAGGAAGGAAATCCGTCATGGGCATGCTGATCGACGGCGTCTGGCACGAGGGTGACACACGCCAGCGCGAAACGGCTGCCGACGGCAGTTTCAAGCGTACCGAGAGCATCTTCCGCAACTGGGTGACGGCCGACGGCAGCGCCGGCCCGAGCGGCACCGACGGCTACAAGGCCGAGCCGGACCGCTATCACCTCTACGTCGCGCACACCTGCCCGTGGGCGCACCGGGCGTTGCTGTTCCGCACGCTCAAGGGCCTCGACGGCATCATTTCCGTCTCGTACGCGCTGCCGGGCCGCAACGCCCAGGGCTGGACCTACGGCGACGACCCGCGCTACCCGGACTGCACGCCCGACACGGTGAACGGGTTCAAGCACCTGCACGAGGCCTACTCGGCGACGGACCCGAAATACACCGGCAAGGTCACCGTGCCGACGCTGTGGGACAAGAAGCGGGGGCGGGTGGTCAACAACGAGTCCTCCGAGATCATCCGCATGTTCAACGGCGCCTTCGCCGCGTACACGAACAACCATGAGGACTACTATCCGGCCGACCTGCGGGCCGAGATCGACGCGCTCAACGACGAGATCTACGTGGCGGTCAACAACGGTGTCTATCGCTGCGGCTTCGCCACGACGCAGGAGGCCTACGAGGCCGCCTTCGACCGCCTGTTCGCCTGTCTCGACCGGCTGGAGGGAATTCTCGCGACCCGCCGCTATCTGCTCGGCGACCGCCTGACGGAGGCCGACTGGCGGCTGTTTCCGACCCTCATCCGCTTTGATGTCGCCTATGTCGGCGCCTTCAAGTGCAACCTGCGCCGTATCGTCGACTACCCGAACCTCTGGGGCTACACGCGCGAGCTGTACCAGATGCCGGGCATCGCCGAGACGTTCAGCGTCGAGTACGCCAAGCTGAACTACTACGGCATCGAGAAGATCAATCCCACGGGCATCGTCCCGAAGGGACCCGACATCGATTTCACGACGCCGCACGGCCGCGAGCGACTGTAGACGGCAGATCCGGGAGGAACGCTATGGACGACAAGGAGCGCTTCGAGCGCGGCCTGAAGATTCGCAGCGAGGTGATGGGGCCGGCGCGCATCGAGGCCGCTCTGGGTCGGGCCAGCGATTTCGATCGCGAATTCCAGGAGCATTTCATCACCGCGCTGGGCTGGGGCGAGATCTGGTCGCGGCCGGGCCTGACGCGCCAGCAACGCAGCCTCCTCAACATCGGCATGTTGTCGGCGCTGCAGCGCATTCCCGAGCTCAAGGGCCACATTCGGGGCGCCATCCGCAATGGCATGACCGTCAAGGAAATCCAGGAGGCGCTGATCCAGGTCGCCGGCTACTGCGGCATGCCGGCCGGCATCACTGCCTTCAACGCGGCGCGCGAGACGCTGGAAGAGATGGAAAAGAACGGCGAGTTGAAGAAGGCCGGCTGACCGGCGGATCGGGGGGAATTGCCATGGCGGAAGATACGGCGGGCCTCAGCGTCCTCGACCGTCCGAACAGCTACATCGGCAAGTCGGTGCCGCGGCCGAATGCGAAGCGGCTGCTCGAAGGGCGTGGTGAGTTCGTCGACGACTTCCGCCTGCCGCGCATGGTGCATGCCGCCTTCGTGCGTTCGCCCTACGCTCATGCCCGCATCAAGGCCATCGACGTGTCGGCGGCCAGGGCCGCCCCGGGCGTCGTCGCCGTCGTCACCGGCAAGGAGATGGCGCGCCACTGCACGCCCTGGGTCGGCGTGCTGACGCATCTGCGCGGCATCAAGTCGGCGCCGCAGCACCCGCTGGCGATCGACCGTGCCTGCTGGCAGGGCGAGGCGGTGGCCATCGTCGCCGCCTCGACGCGCGCCGAGGCCGAGGACGCGGCGGCGCTCGTCCAGGTCGAGTGGGAGGAACTGCCGGCGGTGACCGACGCCGAAACCGCTCTCGACGCGAAGACGCCGTTGATCCACCCGGACCTCGGTGACAACCTGACCTTCCAGCGCGAGCATGTCGTCGGCGAGCCCGACAAGGCCTTCGCCGAGGCCGACGCCGTGGTCGAGGAGACGTTCGTCTTCGGCCGTCACACCGGCGTCACACTGGAGCCGCGCGCCATCCTCGCCGACTGGCAGCCGGGCGAGGACAAGATGACCGTGTGGCACTCGTACCAGGCGCCGCACATGATGCAGGACCTGCTGTCGCGCCACCTCGACATACCGGCGGCGGACATCCGCGTCATCTGCCGCGACGTCGGCGGATCGTTCGGCATCAAGGTGCATCTCTATGCCGACGAGGTGGCGACCTGCACGCTCGCCAAGATGTTGTCGCGGCCGGTCAAGTTCATTGCCGACCGGCTCGAATCCTTCGTCACCGACATCCATGCCCGCGACCATCGCGTGAAGGGCCGCATGGCGCTGACGAAGGACGGTACCATCACCGCCTTCGCCGTCGACGACCTCACCGGCATCGGGCCCTATTCGATGTATCCGCGCACCAGCGGCATCGAGGCAAACCAGGTGGTCAATCTCACCGGCGGCCCGTATCGGCATCCCCACTACCGGGCCGTGGCGCGGGTCGTGTTCCAGAACAAGAACCTGATGTGCCAGTACCGCGCCGTCGGTCACCCCATCGCCATGGCGGTGACGGAGGGGCTGGTCGATGCCGGCGCCCGCGCCATCGGCATGGACCCGGCCGAGTTGCGCCGCCGCAATGTCATCCGCGACGACGCCTATCCGGTGAAGGGCACGGCGGGCTTGCCCTTCGAGGGCCTGTCGCACCAGCAGTCACTCGAACGCCTGCTCAAGGCGATGAACTACGACGAGCGCAAGGCCGAGCACGCCCGCCTGCGCGCGCGCGGCATCCATCGCGGCATCGGCCTCGCCATGATGATCGAGGTGACCAACCCCGGCGCCGCCTTCTACGGCATGGGCGGCGCCCGCATCTCGGCGCAGGACGGCGCCTCGGTACGCCTCGACGCCGCCGGGGCGCTGATCGTGCAATCGTCGGTGACCGAGCAGGGGCAGGGCACCGAGGGTATCCTCGCCCAGGTCGCGGCGACGGCTTTCGGCGTGCCGATGGAGGACGTGAAGGTCACCACGGGCGATACCGACAACACGCCCTACGGTGGTGGTACCTGGGCCTCGCGCGCGGCGGGCATCGGCGGCGAGGCGGTGCTTCAGGCCTGCAAGGCGCTGCGCGAGAACGTCGTGACCATCGCCGGCGTCATGCTGCAGGCCGATCCGAAGACGCTCGACATCCGCGACGGCAATGTCGTCGACGCCGCTGATGGCACCGAGCGCCTGACGCTGCACGAGGTCGCCCGCGTCGCCTATTTCCGTCCCGATACCCTGCCGCCCGGTTTCCAGGGCGAACCGATGGCGACGCGTCACTACGTGCCGCGCCAGTATCCGTTCTGCTTCACCAACGGCGTGCAGGCCTGCGAGGTCGAGGTCGACCCCGAGACCGGCTTCGTGAAGCTGCTCGACTTCTGGGTGGTCGAGGATTGCGGCACGCAGATCAACCCGCAGCTCGTCGACGAGCAGGTGCGCGGTGGCGTCGTGCAGGGCCTTGGCGGCGCCATGTGGGAGGAGTGCCGCTACGACGCGGCGGGCCAGCTCCTCAACGGCAACATGGCCGACTACCTCGTGCCGCTGGCGAGCGAACTGCCCGACATGCATGTCGGCCACGTCGTGACCCCGACGCGCGAATCCGAACTGGGCGCCAAGGGCGCCGGCGAGGCCGGCACGGCCGGCGCCCCCGCCGCCGTGATGAACGCCATCAACGACGCCCTTGCGCCGCTCGGCGGCAAGGTGACCGCCATGCCCTTCACGCCGGAGCGGATTCTGGCGGCGTTGGGGAAGGTGTGACCGGCCCTCGCGGCCAGGATATTCGCAGATTGTTGCCGCGGCCGGCGGGCATTCACGACTCTGATCCCGCCGCCCGGACCCACGGCGCATGGCGACCGTACAACGCCTCGGCACGCTGCACCGCCTGATCAGACAGCCGGACACCTTCGACCGTCACGGCCGAAACTCCCGGGATCGGCAGAAGCTTCTGGCGAATACCGAGCGCGTAGGTCACTGATTTCAGGCAACAGCCGCGGCAGGAACCGACGAACTCAAGCATCACTTCGCCGCGCGACGTCACCTCCACCAGAACGACCCCGCCGCCGTGGACCATCAGCAGCGGTTGTATCTGGCAGGCGATCACGCGCTCGACTGTGTCTCGCAGCGCCGATGGAGTCGAAGCGCTCGCGCCATTGCCCATCGCGGCAGGCATCACGCGGCGAGACCCAGGCTGGCGATCTTGGCGTCGATATCCACGTTGAACAGCCGCGCCTGGTTTTTGCCGAGGATCATGCGCTTGTCCGCTTCCGTGATTTGCGGGAAGCCGTACCGGTCCTGCAGTTCCTCGTCGATCTGCATGTCCCAGAACCACTCCACGATCGGCGTCGGATTGCCGAGCAACGGGGCTTCGGAGCCCCACAGGATACGGTCGGCCCCAACGTCGCGTAGCAGACGCCCGATGTAGGTCTTGAACTCCCACGGCGAGATTACCGGCAAGTTCATCACTCCCGAGAGCACCAGTACAACGTTGGGGAAGCGCGCAGCGATGAACACCGTCTCCTCGAAGTAGGGCACGGCGAGATGGTGAATGGCGAAGGTCAGGTCGGGAAAATCGGTCGCCGCCTGCTGCAAGTCGACGGGGCGCAGCGCGTCGAGGTTCGAGCGCGTGATCGGAAGGCCCTTGTGAAACTGCAGCACGTCGATGCCGAGCGCCTGTGCCCGTTCGTACAACGGATAGGCGACGCGGCGGTCGTCGCAACGCCAAGTCCGGCCATCAATATGGCCATTGTAGAACTTGAACGAGACCGCACCCATCTCCTGCACCTGGCGCGTCATCTCGTCGAGCGCGGTTTGAAGGTCGGGATATCCCGGATCGACCGCGCCGCAGAAGAGCGCGCGTTCCGGGAAAGCCTGCGCGAATGCGTGTTGCGCCCGGACCGGTGCAAACCCGTCCTTGTAGACATCGTAGAGCGGCACGGCCTGAGCCATCGCCATGTCGATGCACGACTCGGCGAACACCAGCCGACCGAGATCCTCGACGGTCCATCGGCGCGCGAAGTCCTTCATCGGATCGGCGACGCCTCGCGCTGCGTCCTGGCCCCATGGCCGAAGCCCGGCGCCGAGGCCCAGATGGAGATCCCGGTCGCGGCGATTGTCGGAACGCGCAAGGTTGTCGTCCGAGTTGTCGTACATGTGCACGACGTTGTCGAACACGAAGACGTCGCCATTAAGCATCGTTCGTTCCTGCAGTCGAAGCTGGCTGCCGGAGCCTTCAGGCCATCGGCTTGCGCAACTTGACCTGCTGGCTTCAATATTGGAAATTCTAAAAAATGAATTAGTAATTCGGAAAATCCGAAAATGCCGAGCCTGCGTCAGATCCGCTACTTTCTTGGCGCTGCGGACACCGGCAAGGTCTCTGCCGCTGCCGCATTGCTGAACATTTCGCAGTCCTCCGTCACCGTTGCCATCCAGGAACTCGAAGCCGAGTTGGGAGTCACCCTGTTCGAACGTCATGCCGGGGGGCTGCGGCTGACCCACGAGGGTCAGAAATTCCTGCCCTACGCCCTCAACATCGAGGCCTCGGTCGCCGACGCGGTCAAATCGATGCGGCAAAGCGCATCCGGCATTGCAGGCGAAGTGCGACTGGGAACGACCGCGGGCCCTTCCGGGTACCTGCTGTTTCCAATCCTCGAACGTTTCCGCCGGTCGCAACCCGACATCGCGATCAGGGTCGTCGAGTGCCGTCGGCCGGACCTGCAGCGCATGCTGCTTTCCGGCGAACTCGACCTCGGGCTGATGCTGATTTCGAACCTTACCGACAGGAGCAGGTACCGGACGCGTTGCCTGTTGCGATCACAACGTGGGCTGTGGCTCTCGAGCGCACACCCGCTGGCGCGGCAGAAGAGCATCTCGTTCGCCGATTTGCGCGACGAACCGTACGTCATGTTTGAACTCGACGAGGCGGATCAGACCTTGCCTATGGTCTGGAAAAAATACGGCTTCTCGCCGAACATCGTGTTTACGACGGGCGTCCCGGCGGCAGTGCGTACCTTCGTCGCCACCGGGGGGGCCGTCACGATCCTGTCGGAACTGCTTTACAGGCCGTGGTCTCTCGACGGTGGACGCGTCGAGATGCGCGTGTTGCAGGAACCCATTCCGACCATGGATGTCGGCTTCGTATGGAAGCGCCGGCGCGAGCTGTCGGGAGCCGAAGTCGCGCTATGCGACTACTTCGCCGCCGCCTGCAATTCGTAGCGCAAGCGGCCCGCTGCCGAGGAATCAGTCTTCGTGCCGCTCCTCCGGTGGCCGCACCCTGCGGAACATGGCCAGCAGCGCGAGGTCGTAGGCGACCTTCAGCGTGCCGGCGATCAGTAGCGGCCAGGCGAAGCTCGACGCCGCCAGCAGCGCGCCGGCCAGCGCCGGCGTCGCCGCCGAGGCAAGGCTGCGCGGGACCGAGGTGAGGCTTGCCGCCGCGGGACGCTCGGCCGGTGTCACCACCGCCATGACGTAGGATGAGCGCGTCGGCACGTCCATCTGCGACAGCAGCGAGCGGCCGACCAGGAGGGCGATCGCCTGCCACAGCTCCGGCACGAACGGCACCGCAATCAGTGCGAGATTCGCCGGCAGGTGGCTGAACACCATCACGTTGATCAGCCCGAAGCGGCGCGCCAGGGGCACGGCGGCGAGGTAGGAGAGGGCCGTGGCGATGTTGATCCAGAAGAAGATCGAGGCTGCCGCCGTCAGTGACAGGTCGAAACGCTGGAACAGCCACAGCGCCAGCATCGACTGCACGATGAAGCCGCCGGCGAAGGCGTCGACGCCGAACAGGGCGGCAAGGCGGTAGACGACGCCGCGCGACGGGCCAAGGGCGGCACGCGGCGCACCGGCTGGCGCGACCGGCAGGGGCGCGACGCGGCGGTAGATCAGCGCGATGGCGACGCCGAACACGGCGTAGAGCGCGAACAGCGCCTGCATGACGGACAGCGGCGTCCAGCCGAGCCATGCGCCGCCGAGGTCGGGAAGGGCGACCAGCAGTGTGCCCGCCGCGCCGCACAGTCCGCCGGCGAGGCTGTAGCGCGCGAAGAGTGCGGTGCGGTCGCGGTCGGCGACCGCATGGGCAAGCAGCGTCTGTTCCAGCGGCAGGAAGACGCTGACCTCGCCGGCCGAGGGGTTGAGCGTGCCAACCAGCGCCACCAGCAGCAGCGGCCAGAAGGCGTCGAGGGTAGCGAAGCCGAGGCCGGTCATCACCATCAGCGCCGCGCCCGCGAGCAGCAGCGCAGGCAGCCGGGCCCGGCCGGCGACGAAGCCGACACCCAGGGTCATGGCCGCCGAGCCGAGCAGGGTCGCGGTGGTCAGCAGGCCGATGTGGAAGGCATCGACGCCTAGGTGGAGGAGATAGACCGGCAGCAGGACGCTGACATAGCCGTCGGCAAACGCGCGCAGCGCCCGGGCGGCGATGACCCGGGCCGCGCCGGGGCCGGCGCTCGCCGGCAACAGGGCAATCCGCCGAGGAATGACAGGGTCCGCCAGTCGGGCGCCCATCGGCGCGGTCCGCCAGTCTACCAACGGTGGCCGTGCCATACAGCACCCGCCGTGGCGCGGCCGCTCCGGCGCGCTCCGCACTCACGGGCCGTTAAGGATTTCGTGGCTAGTGTGCGTTTCGAAATCCCGCCCAAGACCTCGGTGCTTCAGAATGAAACCGGCCGAGTTGCAGAAAATCCTCCTCGCGCACGCCCAGTGGTTGAACCACATAACTGGCGGCCGGCGCGCCAACCTCGCCATGCAGGATCTGCGCAATTTCCGCCTCGACCGCGCGCTGCTGCGGCGCGCCAAGCTGTCGGGCGCCAATCTCGCCGGCGTCTCGCTGATCGACGCGGATCTCGAGGAAGCCGATCTGTTCGGCACCATGCTCAACGGCGCCGATCTGTCGGGCGCCAATCTCGAAGGCGCCGACCTGCGCGGCGCCCATCTGCGCGGCGTCCGGCTGGAAGGCGCGCGCCTCGACCGCGCCGACCTGCGCGGCGGCACGATGCTGGTCGGGGCGAGCGGCAACGACGGCGCCCGGCACGACCCCAAGAGCTTCGAGCATCTGAGCTTCGACAGGGCCAATGCCGGCGGCGCCGACCTCTCCGGCGCCAACCTTGCCGGCTCACACATGTCCGGCGCCCGCCTGAACGGCGCCAACCTCACCGATGTCGACCTCAACGGCGCCGACCTCACCGATGCCAGCCTCACCGGCGCCACGCTCACCCGCAGCAACCTGGCCGGCGCGACGCTGCGCGGCGCCAATCTGAGCGATGCGGTGCTCGACGGCGCGATCCTGCGCGGCGCCGATCTCAAGGGCGCACGGCTCGAACGGGTCGACCTCGACAGCGCCGACATGGAAGGCGCCGAGGTGACGCGGCCGCAGGAGGCCTTCTCCGAGGACATCCAGGACATCCTGACCCAGCACTTCAAATGGATCGAGACGAGCGGGCGCGAGGGCCGGCGTGCCAACCTCGCCAACCAGAACCTCGAACGCATCGAACTGGCCAATGCCAACCTCTCCGGCGCGACGATGAGCGGCGCCCGCCTGCGCGGCGCCAATCTCGCCATGGCCCGGCTCGTGATGACCGATCTGCAGGGCGCCATCCTCGACGGCGCGACCCTGCGCGAGGCGACGCTCGACGGCGCCGACATGCGCGGCGTCTCGATGGTCGGCGCCCGCCTGGATCGGGCCAAGCTGTCGCCGGTCGGCATCAAGGACGGGCAGGGCAAGCAGACCGGGCGCGAGTGGCCGACCAACCTCTCCGGCGCCAATCTGACGCGCGCCCGCTTTGTCGGCGCCGACCTCGCGGCGGTGAATTTCGAGGGTGCCAACCTGACCGGCGCGGATCTGTCGCGCGCCAACATCGCCCGCGCCAACCTCGCCAATGCCCGTCTCGAAGGAACGCGGTTGGAGGGTGCGACACGCGCCGAGGCAACGCCGGAGCCAGCCGAAGCGCCCCTGCGGGCGGCCGGCTAGGTCATACGACAGCCGGGTTCCGGTCCTACTTTCTACAGAACCTGGTAGAACTCGTAGAGCGGTCCGGTCGGCAGGCGATGGCCGGTGCCGACCGTCACGATCCTGTTCAGCCAGCCATATTTGTCCGAGCCGGTCTCGAAGAACGGCGCGTTGCGGAAGTAATACGCCGACGGATCGACCTCCTCGCCGCGGGCGATCGCCGCGATGACGTCCACCGGCCCGTGCCGCACCCCGCGATAGGTCATGTAGATCAGGTGCTCGTCGTCGGTGACCAGCGTCAGGCGGACATCCATCTGCCAGGCGCCGTCATTGCGGACGAGGATCCAGTCGCCGCCTGTCGGGCCGACCGTGCCGCGCAGCTTCGGCCCCTCGAAGCTGCCGCCCGAAACGCCGGCTATGACGCGCGTGCCGAACGGGGTCTTTTCCAGAATCCTCGGCTTGTCGACGGCGAACTTCGCGGCGAACAGGAACTCGGTGCGGATCGGCGGCAGTTGCGGCATGGCACACCTCGCGGAACCGGCCGACTTCATGCGTCACGTCAGGCGTAACGCCCCGGACACGCGCAGCCTCGCGTACCCGTCACATGAAGTGCGGTCGAATTAGCGAATCGGATCAGGGGATTGTCGCGTCCGGCTAAGTTGACGCGATAGCATCAGGCGGCGGGTTCGGCCGTCGACTGGCGGGCGACGAGCTGCCAGTTGCCGCCGCGCCTGGCCCAGACATGCAGGTAGCGGTTGCGCAGCTTGCGTTCCTCGCCCTTGAGCTGTGCCTTCATCTCGGCGACGGCATGGACAATGGCGATGTCGCCGAGCAGGCGGATCTTCTCGCCCGTGCGGTTGATCTCGAGATAGCGCGTGCCGCCCGCCTTGAGGCCGGCGATGAAGCTGTCCTTGCCGTCGACGCGGGCCGAGGAGTGCGTCCAGACGAGGTCGTCGCCGAACAGCGTACCAAGCGCCTTGTCGTCGGCGGCGATCATGGCCGCGCCCAGGCGGCCCTCACATGCTGCGATGTCCTGCTCAGCACTCATGGCGTTCCCCTGATGTCCTAACCGGCCGCGCGCGGGCCGTTCGGGCGACGACGTAGCATTTCGCGGCCGCGGGCGGAACACCCGGGCCGCCGAATGCAGCGGGGAAGCGCCGGCTAGCGGCGCAGGAAGGCCGGAACGTCGTCGCCGAAGCCGACGGCGGCATCCTCGCCGTCGTCGTTGCGGCGGCCGCGTTCGCCCCGGCGCGCCGCCGCCGCCCGCACCGGGGCAGGGGCCGCGGCGGGCGTCCGACGGAGCTGGATCGGCGCGATGGGCGCGTTGTCGTCCTCGTCCACGTCGATGTCGTCCGCGTCATCGGGCTCCACGACCGGGACCGGCTTCGCGACGGTCTCGGTGGCCTTCCGCGTGCGGCGCTTGCGTGCCGGACGCTCGGCGGTCTCGGCACCTTCCTCGGCCGGCTTGGCACCGCGTCGGCGCCGTGTCCGTGGCGCGGGCGCGTCGTCCGCTGTCGCCTCGACCACTACCTCGCCCTCGGCGGCTGGGACGTCGCGCTTGCCCAGGTCGTCGGCGCGGGGAATCTTCGTTCCGATCAGCTTTTCGATGGCGCCGACGTAGCGGCCGTCAGCCGACGAGGCCAGCATGTAGGCGCGGCCCTCGCGGCCGGCGCGACCTGTCCGGCCGATGCGGTGAACATAGTCTTCGGCGTTGATCGGCACGTCGAAGCAGAACACGTGGCTCATGTCGACGATATCGAGGCCGCGCGCGGCCACGTCGCTCGCCACAAGCAGACGTATTTCGCCCTTCTTGAAGCGGTCGAGCGTCTCCATGCGCACCGGCTGGGGCAGGTCGCCGTGCAACGGGGCGGCGGAAAAGCCGTGTTGTGTCAGCGACTTGGCGACGACCGAGACGTCACGCTTGCGGTTGCAGAAGACGATGGCGTTCTTCACGTCTTCGGCTTCGATCAGGCGCCGCAACGTGCTGCGCTTGCTGGCGAAGTCGCCGGACACCGGAACGAGGTGCTGCTTGACCGTCTCGGCCGCCGTCGCGGATGGCGCGACTTCGACACGGCGCGGATTGGTCATGTAATTGTCCGCGAGGCGGCGGACTTCCGGCGGCATCGTTGCCGAGAACATCACCGTCTGGCGGATCTTCGGCAGCATCTTGATGATGCGCTCGACATCGGGGATGAAGCCCATGTCGAGCATGCGGTCGGCCTCGTCGATGACGAGGATCTTGATATCGGCGAGCAGCACCTTGCCGCGCTCGAAATGGTCGAGCAGGCGGCCGGGTGTGGCGATCAGGACATCGACGCCGCGGTCGAGCTTGGCCACCTGGTCGTCCATCGACACGCCGCCGATCAGCAGGGCCATCGACAGGCGCGGATGATACTTGCCGTACTTCTGGAAGTTCTCCGCGACCTGGGCCGCCAGTTCGCGCGTCGGCTCGAGGATCAGCGAACGCGGCATGCGCGCGCGGGCCCGCCCGTTGGCAAGGATCTCGATCATCGGCAGGGTGAAGCCGGCCGTCTTGCCGGTACCGGTCTGGGCGACGCCGACGACGTCGCGGCCGATCAGGAGCTGCGGAATCGCCTGCTGCTGGATCGGGGTGGGCGTCGTGTAGCCGGATTCGGCGACGGCGCGCAGTAGATCGGGGCTAAGCCCGAGGTCTTCGAAACTCATTTGCGTGGAAATAACCGGCCTTTCGCCAGAGGGAACATTGTGCATTGCAAACACAAATGGAGGTGAACCGCCTAAATGTCCAGTGATTCTGTCGTATCGGGTTCGGGCACAGAGCGGCAAATTGACCCGGACAAACGTTCGCGCGAGGCTGTAAAAGCCGGTGCAGCGACCGGCCGCGCAAGGGGCAGTTCATCGTCCATGGCTGAGGATACACGGCTCGATCAGGGCCGCGCATTGCATCGTGCCGGCCGTGTCGACGAAGCCCTCGCGCTCTACAACGCGGTGCTCGGCGAACGCCCCGACGCGCCCGAGGCCTTGCACCTCAAGGCCCTGGCGGTGTTCCAGCGCGGCCGGACCGACGAGGCGATGGGGCTGCTCGACCGCGCCATCGCCGTCCAGCCGGCGACGGCCGCCTTCCATCTCAACCGTGGCGTCATGCTGGCGGCGTCGGGCCGGAACGACGAGGCGCTGGGCGATTTCGCCACGGCGCTCGACCTCGATCCGGACAATGCCGACGCCCTGTTCGCGATGGCCAACGCCCAGACCGCCCTGGGCCGTCTGCCCGAGGCGCGCGACCTGCTGCAGCGGGCCATCGCGCTCAACCCGCGACACGCGCGCGCCCAGGCCAACCTGGGCAACGTGCTGCGCCGCCTGGGGCGCCTCGACGTCGCGCTCGGCGCCCTGGCGCGCGCGGCCGAACTGGCGCCGCAGGACGCGGAGATCGCTCACAGCTATGGCGTGACGCTGGCCGAGGCCGGCCGTCACGAGCAGGCCATCGGCGAGTTCCGCCGGGCCCTGCAGAACGACCGGGCCTTCGTGCCGTCCGCGGTGCAGCTGTTCAAGGAAATGAACCAGCGTTGCGACTGGGCGCGCCGCGACCGGCTGGTCGATGGGCTGGTGCGCCTTATCCGCGAGGGCCGGCCGGAAGCGGCCCTGATCGATCCGCAACTCGCCCTGTATCTGCCGCTCGACCAGCGCGCCACGGCCAGCGTTGCGGTCGCCCGTGCAGCGCAGTTGCGCCGGCAGACCGGCCGGCCGCCTGCCCCGGAGGGCGGCTGGCAGCGCGGTTCGGGCAATGGCGGTCGCATCACCGTCGGCTATCTTTCGCCGGATTTTCGCGATCATCCCGTGGCGCATCTGTCGGCGCGCATCTTTTCCCTGCATGACCGGCGGCGGTTTCGCGTTCTGGCATATTCGCTGGGGCCGGACGACGGCAGTGCGTGGCGGCGGGAAGTCGAAAGCGCCGCCGACGAGTTCGTCGACCTGCGCGGCGTGGCGACCGCCGAGGCGGCCGACCGGATCGCGGCAGACGACATCGACATCCTTGTCGACCTTGCCGGCCACACCCTCGACGCCCGCCCGGAAATCCTGGCCCTGCGTCCGGCCACGCTGCAGGTCGGCTGGCTCGGCTACTGCGGGTCCATGGGCGGCCTCAACGACTACGTGATGGCCGACGAACTGGCCCTGCCGTTGTCGCTGGCACAGGGCTTCGGCGAGGCTGTCGTTCATCTGCCCGAAACCTTCATGCCGATCGACGACCGTTGGCTCGATGTCGGGCCCCCGCCGTCGCGGGCGTCACTCGGACTGCCGGAGAAGGGGGCGGTGCTGGCCGCCTTCAGCGCGCCTGCCAAGATGGAGCCGGGGATCTTCGGCGCCTGGATGCGTATCCTTGAACGCTTTCCGGCTGCGGTGCTGTGGCTCCGCGAACGCGGTGCCGGCGCGACGGCCAACCTGCGCAAAGCTGCCGCCGCGGCCGGCATCGACCCGCGGCGCCTGGTGTTCGCACCACGGCTCGACGACAAGGCCGCGCACCTGGCTCGGCACCGCGCCGCCGACCTGTTTCTGGATACGGCGATCTACGGCGCCCATACCACGGCGACGGACGCGCTGATGGCCGGGCTGCCGGTGCTCACCTGCGCCGGCCAGACCTTCCAGAGCCGCGTCGGAGCCAGCCTGTGTACGGCGGCGCGCCTCTCCGACATGGTCACGCGCGACATTGTCGGCTATGAACAGCAGGCTCTGCGCCTGCTGGCCGACCCCGAGGAACTTGCCGACGTTCGCGCCCGTCTGGAGCGGGCCCGGACCGGTGTTGGCGGGCAGCGCGGGCCTTTGTTCGACAGCAAGGCGGCCGTGCATAGGCTCGAGCGGGCCTATGCCGCCATGTGGCGCCGCCATACCGGCGGCCAACCGCCCGTTTCGTTCGCCGTTACAGGGGATGATGCCAAGTGACAGTTTCCGGTACGCGTGATGCGCTTGTTCTGGTTCCCGGTCTCCTCTGTGACGAAGCCCTCTGGGAGCATCAAACCCGCCACCTCGCCGACATCGCCGAAATCCAGGTGGCCAAGACGACCGACCACGACACCCTCGACGGTATGGTCGCCGCCATCCTGGCCGCCGCGCCGCCGCGTTTCTCGATCGCCGGCCTGTCGATGGGCGGCTACATCGCGATGGAACTGATGCGGGTGGCGCCGGAGCGCGTGCGCCGCCTGGCACTACTCGATACCTCGGCCCGGCCGGATACGCCGGAACAGAGCGAGGGCCGCCGCGCCATGCTCGCCGCCAGCCAGGCCGGGGAGTTCAAGGGAATGACCCGCCGGCTTCTCGGCCAGTTCGTCCACCCGGGCCGGCTGGGCGATACCGTGCTGACCGAGGCCATCATGGCCATGACGGCGCGTGTCGGGCCGGACAATTTCCGCCGCCAGCAGAACGCCCTGATTCCGGCCCGCGCGGTCGACCGGCGGCCCTGGCTCAAGGAATTCCGCTGTCCGACGCTGGTGATGTGCGGTCGCGAGGACGTGCTGACGACGGTCGCGATGCACGAGGAGATTGTCGGCCTGATCCCTGGCGCCCGCCTGGCGCTGATCGAGGAGTGCGGCCACATGTCGACCATGGAACGGCCGCATGCGGTGACGGCACTACTGCGTGACTGGATGCTCTACGACCGGGCGGCGTGAGGCGGTTCAGCACCGCAGGGGGAAGCAACTGTCGGCGTGTTTCGGATTGGACGGCGGCAGCAGGTTGAGCGTCACCTGGCGCACCAGTGCCCGGAAGTTCGGGTCGCCGGCTGCCGGCATGGTCTCCAGCCGGCCAGTGATCTCGCTCATCGGGAAGGTGCCGCCGCAATAGACGCCCAGCAGCCGCAGGCCCGCCTGCGGCGTTCCGGCGAGCGGCGCCTCGCCCCGGCAGAGCGCGCCCGCCGACTGGGTGACGGCGGGCTGCCAGACCATCAGGACGCGGTAGTTGGCGGGATGCTCGCGGGCCGGCTGGACGGCGAAGCGGACGGGCGCGAAGGCTACCGCCCCCTGCATCGTCTCGACGGTCAGGTCCCGCGTCGCCTCGGCACTACCGGGGAACGGATTGCCGTGGACCACGGTTCGCATCTCGTTGCCGGCGGTCCCGACGACGCGCACGAAATTCGGCTCGTAGGCGCCCGCGAGATCGTGCCGGGTAAGGATGGGGCCATTGCCGAAGCAGCCCGCGAGAAGGGCGGCACACGCCGTCGTCAGGGCCGGGCCGGCAACACGAAGGCGCATGGTCATGGCGGTCGTCTCCCGGCGTCCGAGCCCCCGCCAGCGGCGCTGACGGTCGATATGGCGCCGCCGTCGCGGCGTGGCAAGGGGACCTACAGGTCGATCGCCTCGTCCTCGACGAAACGCGCGTTCTCCTGGATGAAGGCGAGACGGGCCTCGGGCTTGCGGCCCATCAGGCGCTCGACCAGCGACAGGGTCTCCCTCGCCAGGGCACGCTCGTCGGCCTCCGCGCTGCCGTCGTCGGGCAGCACTACGCGCAGCAGGGTGCGCCGTGCCGGATCCATGGTCGTCTCGCGGAGCTGGGCGGACGGCATTTCGCCGAGGCCCTTGAAGCGCGACACGTCGACCTTGCCCCGCCCCTTGAAGCGCGTCGCCATCAGTCGCTCGCGGTCGGCGTCGTCGATGGCGTAGACGGTATCGCCGCCCGCCGACAGGCGGTAGAGCGGCGGTACCGCAAGATATAGGTGTCCGCGGGCGACCACATCCCGCATCTCGCGGTAGAAGAAGGTCATCAGTAGTGCCGCTATATGGGCGCCGTCGACGTCGGCGTCGGTCATGATGACGACCCGGTCGTAGCGCAGCTTGTCGGCCCGGCAGGCACTCCCCACGCCGCAACCGAGGGCCTGGATCAGTGCCGCCAGCTCGGCGTTGCCGGCGAGCTTGTCGGCGGTAGCACTGGCCACGTTGAGGATCTTGCCGCGCAGCGGCAGGACCGCCTGGGTGTTGCGGTTGCGCGCCTGCTTGGCCGAGCCGCCGGCGCTGTCGCCCTCGACGATGAAAATCTCGGTGCCGTCGCGACCCTCGCGGGCGCAGTCGGCAAGCTTGCCGGGAAGGCGAGTCCGCCGCGTCGCGGTCTTGCGTTCCAGTTCCTTCGACTGGCGGCGGCGCAGGCGTTCCTCGGCGCGCTCGACCGCCCAATCCAGTAGTGCCCCCGCCAGTTCGCGCTCGCGGGCGAGGAACAGGTCGAAATGGTCCTTGAGGTGGGCTTCGACCAGCCGGGCCGCCTCCGGCATCGACAGGCGTTCCTTGGTCTGGCCCTGGAACTGCGGCTCGCGGATGAAGAGCGAAAGCATGATCGCGGCACCGTCGACAATGTCGTCGGGCACGATCTGGGCGGCCCGGCGGTTGCCGACGCGCTCGCCGAAGCCCCGCAGGCCGCGCGCGAGGGCCGCCCGCAAGCCGGCCTCGTGGCTGCCGCCCTCGGGCGTCGGCACGGTGTTGCAGTAGGAGTGGCAGAAGCCCTCGCCGTCGACCGGCCAGGCGATCGCCCATTCGAGGCGCCCCTGACCGTCCGCCAGCTTCGCTTCGCCGGCGAACAGCTCCGGGATCACCAGCGCCCGGCCGTCGAGCGCCCCGCGCAGGTAGTCGACCAGGCCGCCGGGAAAACGGAAGGTCTCGCGCTCGGGAACGTCCGCCGTGGCCAGCGACGGGTCGCACGACCAGCGGATTTCGACACCCCTGAAAAGGTATGACTTCGAGCGCGCAAGCCTGTACAGGCGCTGGGCTTTCAGGGTAGCGCCGGCACCGAAGATCTTGCTGTCGGGACGGAACGCTACCACCGTGCCGCGACGGTTGTTGACCTCGCCGATCCGTTTCAGCGGCCCGGTCGGCGTGCCGCGGGCGTACTCCTGCGCCCAGAGCGTGCGGTCGCGGGCGACCTCGACGCGCAGCCATTCGGACAGTGCGTTGACGACCGAGATGCCGACCCCGTGCAGGCCGCCCGAGGTCTCGTAGACCTTGCCCGAGAACTTGCCGCCCGAATGCAGGGTGGTGAGGATGACCTCCAGCGCCGACTTGTCGCGGTAGCGCGGGTGCCTGTCGACCGGAATGCCGCGGCCGTTGTCGGCGATACGCAGGGTGCCGTCGGCCGCCAGGGCGATCTCGATCCAGTCGGCATGGCCGGCGACCGCCTCGTCCATGGCGTTGTCGAAGACCTCGGCGGCGAGGTGGTGCAGCGCCCTCTCGTCGGTGCCGCCGATATACATGCCGGGACGCCGGCGCACGGGCTCGAGGCCTTCGAGCACCTCGATGTCCTTGGCGGAATACCCTCCGGCCGCCGGCGCGGGCGGCGTCTTGCCGCCGGTCTTGCGGGTCGGGGCTGGGCTGGCGAACAGGTCGGGTTCGCCGGCGCGGCGCGGATCGCGGGCCACGGCGCGTGACTCCCTCGGCATCGGGTGGACGGGCCTCCAATAGCACGGCGTATAGTGCCGTCGCAGCGCGATTCGCGCGGTCACGGGGAGAGGCCCGCATGACGGACGACACCGCGAGCCCGCAGCCACGCGGCAGCCTCAGCATCCGCACCGTCGCGATGCCGGCCGATACCAACCCGCGCGGCGACATCTTCGGCGGCTGGCTGCTGGCCCAGATGGACGTCGCCGGCGGCATCGCCGCCAGCGCCCGTGCGGACGGCCGCTGCGCGACGGTCGCGGTCGAGACGATGAAGTTCCACCAGCCGGTCCATGTCGGCGATGTGCTGTCCGTCTACGCCGAGGTTGTGCGGGTCGGTCGCACGTCGCTGGCCTGCCACATCGAGGCCTGGGTGGCGCGGCTGGGGCAGGGCCAGCCGATCCGCGTGACCGAGGGCACCTTCACCTACGTCGCCATCGGTAGTGACGGCCGGCCGAGGCCGGTACCGCCGGCGCGGTAGCGGGCGTGTCGGGGAACGACCATGTCGGACCGGTGAGTCACTGTCTCCGGTACGACAAACGGGAACGCGCGCGGAACCTGCGGCACGATTTCCCGTATCGGCCGGCCTGACAGGAACGAACGTTACACGAACGCCGGGCCGTGGCACGACCGCCGCGCGGTATGGCGCGACCGGGTCGGGAGGTTCGCCGGCCAGACACGACGGGCTGTATCCGTCGGCACCGTCGAATGGCGAGGAATTGCGCCAGATGCGCCGCCACTACCACGCATCGCGGATATGTAGAGGAGTGCCGCCCCGTCCGGACTCCCGTGTCATACTTGAGCGTGACTTTTGCCCCGACTGGCAACGGATAGTATGACGAAGGCCGTCTATCTTGTTGTCACTTCAAGATAATCGGCGGACTACCATGGGTGCTGCGGGGATGGCCCTCCCGGCGGGGCCACGGACGCCGGAGTGCCGTGGAATTTCGCTTCGCTCTTGTCCGGATGGCGGGAGGGGCACAGATCAGGAAGGGCAGGCCGACGGGGGCCTGCCTTCGGGGGCCGCAAGGCAAGGAGGAGGCATGGCGGAACGTCCGACCATCACCATCGACGATGTCGCCGGCAGCGTCCGCGTCGTCCATGCCGGCGCGGTCGTCGCCGAAAGCCGCCGGGCGCGGGTGCTCCGCGAGGGAAACCTCGTTCCGCGCTGGTACATTCCGCGCGAGGACGTCCTTGCGGAGCTGGTGCCGTCCGAGCGTCACAGCGTGTGCCCGTGGAAAGGCACCGCCAGCTATTACGGCGTGAAGATCGGGGAGAAGGTCCACCCGGACCTGGTCTGGTACTATCCGGACGCCACGCCGGAAACCAAGGCGATCGAGAACTACCTGTGCTTTTACAATGAGAAAGTCGACCGGATTGAAGTGAATGATGAAAAATGAAGCCGGTGACGCGACGGCGGCGGCGGTCGGTCGGTAGTGGCACTTCTCTTGGTCGGAGCGTCACTACCGCGATTCGTCAAGTCCTTGAATCGAAACGGCCCCGGCCGGTGGCCGGGGCCGTTCGCGCACTCCCGGCCGATCAGCCGGCCGAATAGTACATCTGGTACTCGATCGGGTGCGGCGTGATCTCGAAGGCCACGACTTCCTCCATGCGCAGGGCGATGTAGGAGTCAATCTGGTCGTCGGTGAAGACGTCGCCCTTCTTGAGGAAGTCGCGGTCGGCGTCGAGGCTTTCCAGCGCCTGGCGCAGCGAGCTGCACACCGTCGGCACGCCGGCTAGTTCCTCGGGCGGCAGGTCGTAGAGGTCCTTGTCCATCGGGTCGCCCGGATGGATGCGGTTCTCGATGCCGTCGAGGCCGGCCATCAGCATGGCCGAGAAGCCGAGATAGGGGTTGCACAGCGGGTCGGGGAAACGGACCTCGACGCGCTTTCCCTTGGGGCTGGCCGCGTAGGGGATACGGCAGGAAGCCGAGCGATTGCGGGCCGAATAGGCCAGCAGGACCGGTGCCTCGAAACCCGGGACCAGGCGCTTGTAGCTGTTGGTCGTCGGGTTGGTGAAGGCGTTGATGGCGCGGGCATGCTTGATGATGCCGCCGATGTAGTAGAGCGCCGTTTCCGACAGGTCGGCGTAGCCCGAGCCGGCGAACAGCGGCTTGCCGCCCTTCCAGATCGACTGGTGGCAGTGCATGCCCGAGCCGTTGTCGCCGAACACCGGCTTCGGCATGAAGGTCGCGGTCTTGCCGTAGCTGGCCGCCACCATGTGCACCACGTACTTGTAGATCTGCATGGAGTCGGCGAGCTTCAGCAGGGTGCCGAACTTGAGGCCGAGCTCGTGCTGCGCCGGCGCCACCTCATGGTGGTGCTTTTCCATGTCCAGCCCCATCTTGATCATGGTGCTGACCATTTCGGCGCGCATGTCGGTGCCGGAATCGACCGGCGGCACCGGGAAATAGCCGCCCTTGGTGCGCGGGCGATGGCCCATGTTGCCCTCCGGATACTCGGTGCCGGAGTTGTACGGGCCCTCGATGCTGTCGATGTCGATGAAGCTGCCCTTGCCGCTGACGTCGTAGCGCACGGAGTCGAACACGAAGAACTCGGCCTCGGGGCCGAAATAGACCGTGTCGCCGATGCCGGTCGACTGCAGGTAGGCGATCGCCTGGCGGGCGGTCGAGCGCGGGTCGCGGGCGTAGGGCTCGCCGGTCATCGGCTCGAGCACGTCGCAGAACAGGATGAGCTGCGGCTGGGCCGTGAAGGGGTCCATGCAGGCCGTCGACAGGTCGGGCTTGAGGCGCATGTCGGACTCGTTGATGGCCTTCCAGCCGGCGATCGACGAGCCGTCGAACATGATGCCGTCGGTCAGCATCTCGTCGTCGACGGTGTTGATATGCTGCGCGGTGTGATGCCACTTGCCGCGCGGATCGGTGAAGCGGAAGTCCACGTACTCGACCCCGTTCGCCTTGATCATGTCCATTACGGTCTTGATGTCGGACATTGCCAACCACCCCTGGATTGCTGCGAGTTCACACGATTTGCGCGGCGGCCGGGTGGGCAGCCGCGAACGATGTCAGATGGCGTCCGGGCCGCGTTCGCCGGTCCGGATGCGGATGGCCTCGTCGATGGTCGAGATGAAGATCTTGCCGTCGCCGATGCGGCCGGTGCGGGCGGCGCTCTGGATGGCCTCCACCGCCCGTTCGCACAGCTCGTCCTCGATGATGACCTCGATCTTCACCTTGGGCAGGAAGTCGACCACGTACTCGGCGCCGCGATAGAGCTCGGTATGGCCCTTCTGGCGCCCGAAGCCCTTGGCCTCGATCACCGTGATGCCCTTCAGCCCCACCTCGTGCAGCGCCTCCTTAACCTCGTCGAGCTTGAAGGGCTTGATGATCGCTTCGATTTTTTTCATCGCGGGTACTTCTTCGACTGGGAACGGAAGATTTCGCACCGCGTCCGGAAGGAGGCGGCCGGCCGCGCGCCACGAAGCACGGGCCGTGCCAATTTTCCGAGACGGGCCGGGCGCCGGGTGCCGGCGTCCTGGGCGTCACGTGATGATGAAAAAATCATCATCTGCATAAAAAATAGTCGTTATGCTGCCTTTTCCGTGAACAGGGTCTGCATCCGCCCCAGCGCCAGCCGGATATTCTCGACCGAGTTGGCGTAGGAGAAGCGGATGTAACCCTCGCCGAGATGGCCGAATGCGGTGCCCGCCACCGTCGCCACGCCGGCCTGGTCGAGCAGGCGGTTCTGAACGGCGCGCGAGTCCAGGCCCGTGCCCTTGATGTTGGGGAAGGCATAGAAGGCGCCGACCGGGATCCGGCACGAAAAGCCGGGGATGGCATTCAGGCCGGCGACGATGACTTTGCGCCGCTCGTCGAAGGCGCGGACCATCTCGTGCACGGAGTCCTGCGGCCCCTGCAGCGCGGCGATGCCGGCGAACTGGGCACTGGCGTTGACGCAGGAGTGGCAGTTGATGGCGAGGCGCGTGGCGTGCTCGACGAGCGCCTTCGGCCACACCGAGTAGCCCATGCGCCAGCCGGTCATGGCATAGGTCTTCGACCAGCCGTCGAGCAGGATCAGGCGGTCGCGCAACTCCTCGTAGGCGAACAGGCTGACGTGCTCGTGCCCGTCATAGGTCATCTGGCCGTAGATCTCGTCGGTCATCACCGCGACCTGGGGGTGCTTCAGCAGCCCGGCCACCAGCTTGTCCATTTCGGCCCGCGGCACGGCGCCGCCGGTCGGGTTGGCTGGCGTATTGAGGATGAGCAGGCGGGTGCGCGGCGTGATCAGCGACAGCACCTGCTCGGCATCGAAGGAGAAGTCGCGCTCCTCGAGCAGCGGCATCGGCACGGCCTTGGCGCCGGTAAAGTTGATCACGGACTCGTAGATCGGGAAGCCGGGGTTCGGGTAGAGGATCTCGGCACCCGGCTCACCGAACATCAGGATGGCGAAGAACATCGTCACCTTGCCGCCCGGCACGCAGACGACATTGTCGGGATCGACGGTGACGCCGCGGGTGCGGTGGATGTCGGCGGCGACGGCCTCGCGCAGCGCGACGATGCCGGGTGCCGGGGTATACCCGTGGTGGCCGTCACGCAGCGCCTTGATGGCGGCCTCGACCACGTGCGGCGGCGTCTTGAAGTCGGGCTGACCGATGCCGAGGTTGATGATGTCGCGGCCCTGACGGCGCAGTTCCTCGGCCCGGGCGAGAACCTCGAAGGCAGACTCCGTGCCGAGGCGGGACATGCCCGACGACAGTTGAAGCATGGTGGCGTTTCCCTCACGGACGGCCGCACGAGCATTGGCGCGGAGCCGCTGGGCGCGCACTATGCATCGCCCCGCCCGCGCGAGGCAAAGGCTTTGACCGGGCGCAGGCGCGCCGACCGGGACGGACGATGACCGCAGTCGAATCCATCGTTGCCGGCGGAGGCGCGGCCGTCCTCGCGGCCTTGCGGCAGGCGGCGGCGGAACGCAACGCCGTCGATCTGAGTCAGCCGGCGCCCGACGTCACCCTGCTCGTGCCAGCCGTCCGCCGCGCCGTCGCGGCGGCGATGACGGCGGCGGCGCCAGGCGCACCCGATCCCGAGGCCGCGCTGCTGGATGCCCTGGCACGGCATGCCGCGACGAGCCTTGGCCGCGCCCCGGCCGCCGGTACCGAGATCCTGGCGACGGCATCGGTGCCGGCCGGGCTGGCGGCGGTCGCGATGGCCCTGCTGTCGCCGGGCGACGAGGCGGTGATGATCGAGCCTGCGCCGCCCGAGCGCGCGGTCCTGCTGCGCCGCGCCGGCGTCCTGCTGCGCCAGGTCGCGGCCCCGGCCGGCTCGGCCCTGCCGCGCGCCGGCCTCGCGGCAGCGGTTGGCGTCAGGACACGGATGGTGGTGCTGCCGTTGCCGGACGATCCGGGCCGCCCGTCGTTCGGCGCCGAGGACATGGAGTGGTATCGCCAGTTTGCGGGCACGGGGACATTCTGGACCGTGGCCGATGGCGCACCGGCCGAGCTGACTTGGCAAACTCCGGCGCCGCCGGCGGCGGCGGCACTTCCGGGAATGTTCGAGCGAACGCTGTCGATCGGCGTTCCGGTCGCGGCGCGCGGACTGCCCGAGGTCCCGGCCGGATGGATCGCCGGCCCGGCCGGCGCGATCGCTGCCGTGGCGGGGGCCCGGCGGATGCTCGGGCACGGCGTGCCCGCTTCGACGGCACGGGCACTGGCGGCCGCCCTGGCGCACGAGGCGGCGGCCGACGGCGTCTGGCGAGGCCTCGCGGCGCGGCGAGAGCGGCTCTCCGCCGTTCTCGCGACGGCCGGGTGGGATATCAGGCCGCTTGCCGGCGGGCCCGCGCTGATCGCCCGGCCCCCGGGAGCCGCGGGGCGGGACGACGAGACCGCCGCCGTGCGGTTGCTCGACGGGGCCGGGGTGCTCGCCATGCCGCAGTCGACACATTATGTCGCGGGCGAGCCGCGCGACATGCTCGCCTTTCGTTTCGATCGCCCGGCGGGGGACATCGAGGCCACGGCTACGTCGTTGAAAAAGCAGGGCGCGACGCGGGCGGAGGGCGGTGCTTGACGGGTTCGGGGCCGGGGACTAGAGAGTGCGCCCCGTGGCCACGCGCACGCGCGCGGCACCGGCGGTGGCTGTAGCTCAGTTGGTTAGAGCACCTGGTTGTGGTCCAGGGGGTCGTGGGTTCGAATCCCATCAGCCACCCCATTTCTCATGCTCTTTTTCATCATCCCCATT
Source organism: Alphaproteobacteria bacterium (assembly GCA_050246875.1). GTDB lineage: Bacteria > Pseudomonadota > Alphaproteobacteria > UBA6615 > UBA6615 > SHWB01. Next base: position 213,358 of record JBFWVF010000009.1, read on the forward strand.
CATCGGGCGGGCTCGCGGCTGGCTGGCCGGCGGGGTATCGTCGCCGCCTCGTTGCGGGGGATGCCTTGACCGGCTTGCCAGTCGAACTGTTAACGGTGGCGGAGATGGCCGAGGCCGAGCGTCTGGCCACGTCCGGCACCGGCCTCGCCATGATCGACCTGATGGAGCGCGCCGGTAGCGCCGTGGCCCGCGCCACCGCGGCGCGCTGTCCGGCCGGTCCCGTGGTCGTGCTGTGCGGACCAGGCAACAACGGCGGGGACGGCTTCGTGGCGGCGCGGCTGCTTGCCGCGCAGGGCCGCGAGGTGACGGTCGCCCTGCTCGGCGCGCGCGAGGCCCTGAAGGGCGATGCGGCGGTCAACGCGGCGCGCTGGGAGGGGCGGGTAGTGCCGCTCGGTCCCGCCGTGCTCCCGGGGGCCGCGGTTGCGGTCGACGCCCTGTTCGGGTCCGGACTGGCGCGCCCGCTCGACGGCGTTGCGCGGCAGACCGTCGAAGCCCTGGCCAGCAGCGGCATCGCCAGCATCGCGGTCGACGTGCCGTCGGGCGTCGAGGGGGATACCGGCGCCGTGCTCGGCGCGGCCGCGCCGGCGGCGGTCACCGTGGCGTTCTTCCGCCGTCGTCCGGCACACCTGCTCATGCCCAGCCGACTAGCATGCGGCACTACCCGAGTCGCCGACATCGGCATCCGCGCTACCGTGCTGGAGCGCCTGAAACCGCGGAATTTTGCCAACGCGCCGGGGCTCTGGGCCGGGCGCTACCCCTGGCCCCGGGCGGACGGGCACAAATACGACCGTGGCCAGGCGCTGGTGCGCGCCGGCGCCGTGATGACCGGCGCGGCGCGGCTGGCCGCCCTGGCCGCGCTCCGCGCCGGCGCCGGTCTGGTCGTCGTGGCGGCGCCGGTCGGGGCCGCCACCGTCCTGCGGTCGGGGCCGGCCGGCCTTATCGTGCGCGCGGCCGAGGGGGCTGCCGATTTCGCGGCGCTGGCGGCCGACAGCCGCACGACGGCGGTCCTCGTCGGCCCCGGCAACGGCGTCGACGCGGCGACACGGCGGGCGGCCCTGGACGCGCTCGCCGCAGGGAAGGCGACGGTGCTCGACGCGGATGCGCTGACGGTCTTCGCCGGCGGGGTGGCGGAGCTGGCGGCCGCGCTCGCCGCGCCGGGCGCCGGCCGGGCCGTGCTGACGCCGCATGCGGGCGAGTTCGCCCGTCTGTTCCCCGATCGGGCCGGTGGCGAGGCCGGCCGGCTCGCCAGCGCCAGGGCTGCCGCCGCGGCGGTTGGCGCCGTCGTCCTGCTGAAGGGGGCCGACACGGTGATCGCGGCGCCCGACGGGCGGGCGGCGATCACCGCCAACGCGCCGCCCGACCTGGCTACCGCCGGCTCCGGGGATGTGCTGGGCGGGTTTGTCGCCGCCTTGCTGGCGCAGGGCATGCCGCCGTTCGAGGCGGCCTGCGCGGCGGCCTGGCTGCACGGCGCGGCGGGGACGAGGGCGGGGCCGGGGCTGATCGCCGAGGACCTGCCGGACGCGGTGCCGGCAGTGCTTGCCGGCCTGCGCGCGAAGTCCATGTAAGAGGCGCGTTTCGGCCCGTTGTCACCCCATGGGCAATGCGATAGAACCCGCCACTCCGACCGGGGCGCCCGGCCGGCTCCGCCGCCTTCCGGGGCGACGCGCCGCGGGCGCGGGCGGAACGCGGGCGTGGCGGAATCGGTAGACGCGCCAGCCTTAGGAGCTGGTGACTTCAGTCGTGGGGGTTCAAGTCCCTCCGCCCGCACCAGTTTCCGGCGGCACCGTGACAGGCGGTGCCGGCCTTGCCAGCAGGAAAGAACGACGGCCATGCAGGTAACCGAAACCGCCAACGAAGGCTTGCAGCGCGCCTACAAGGTCGTTGTTCCGGCCGGCGACATCGACGCCCGGGTGAAGACGCGCCTCGGCGAGGTCGGCAAGGAAGTGCGCCTGCCCGGGTTCCGCCCCGGCAAGGTGCCGATGAACGTGCTGCGCCAGCGCTTCGGTCCCTCGGTCCTCGGCGAGGTGGTCGAGGCCGCCGTGCGCGACAGTTCCTCCGAACTGGTGCAGGACCGCGGCCTGCGGCCGGCCAGCCAGCCGAAGGTCGAGGTCACGGCCTTCGCCGAGGGCAAGGATCTCGAATTCGACCTCGCCTTCGAGGTGCTGCCCGAGATCGAGCAGCCCGACCTCAAGGCGATCAAGCTCGTCCGCATGAAGGTCAATCCGGCCGACAAGGAAGTCGACGAGGCACTGCAGCGCCTGGCGAAGGAGAACGGCAGCAGCGAGACCGTCAGCGAGGATCGCCCGGCCGCGAACGGTGACATCGTGGTGGTCGACTTCATCGGCCGCATCGACGGCGTTGCCTTCGAGGGCGGCACGGCGACGGACCTGTCGATCGAACTCGGCGCCGGCGGCTTCGTGCCCGGCTTCGAGGAACAGCTCGTCGGCCACAAGGCGGGCGAAAAGGTCGACGTCACCGTCACCTTCCCCGAGGACTACGGCGCCGCCAACCTGGCCGGCAAGACGGCGGTTTTCGAAAGCACCGTCAAGGAACTGAAGGCGCCGAAGCCGGCGGCGGTCGACGACGAGCTCGCCAAGAAGATCGGCTTCGACGACCTCGCCGGCCTGCGCGAGGCGATCTGCGGCCGCATCCAGCACGACTACGACGGCTTCACCCGCGACCGCATGAAGCGCGAACTGCTCGACAAACTGGCGGATGCCTGCACATTCAATGTGCCCGACAGCCTGCTCGACCAGGAATTCCAGGAGATCTGGCGCCAGGTCGAGCACGCCAAGGAGCACAACCACCTTGATCCCGACGATGTCGGCAAGGACGACGACACGCTGAAGGCCCAATACCGCACCATCGCCGAGCGGCGCGTTCGGCTCGGCCTGCTGCTGTCCGACATCGGCCAGAAGAACGGCATCCAGGTCGCCCAGGAGGAGGTCAACCGGGCGATCATGGAGGAGGCCCGCCGCATGCCGGGCCAGGAGCGCCGGGTCATCGAGTTCTATCGCGAGCACCCGGAGATGCAGGAGCGGCTCAAGGCGCCGATCTTCGAGGACAAGGTGGTCGACTTCGTGATCGCGCTGGCCGACGTCGACGAGCGCGAGAGCACGCTCGAGGAGATGATCGCCGCCGCCGGCGCCGCGCAGGGCGGCCACGACCATCATCACCACGATCATGACCATGATCACGACCACGATCATGGGCACGATCACGGCCATGGGCACGACCACAAGCACGACTGAACGGGCAGGGCGGTCGGACGACTGGCGCGGCGCGCCGGCCACCCCATATTATCGTCTCCCAACGCGGTCGCCGGCCGGTGACCGCCAACCCGTGACGGGACCTCGATCGGATGCCGGACCCCAGGGACGTCTACATGAACACGCTCGTGCCCATGGTGGTCGAGCAGACCAACCGTGGTGAGCGGGCCTACGACATCTATTCGAGGCTGCTGAAGGAGCGGATCGTCTTTCTGACAGGCCCCGTGTTCGACGAGGTGGCGGCACTGGTCAGCGCCCAGATGCTGTTCCTCGAGGCCGAAAATCCCAACAAGGACATAAACTTCTACATCAACTCGCCGGGCGGGGTGGTGACGGCGGGCCTGTCGATCTACGACACCATGCAGTACATCCGCCCCGACGTGTCGACGATGTGCATCGGCCAGGCGGCGTCGATGGGGTCGCTGCTGCTGGCGGCGGGCGCCGCCGGCAAGCGCTTCACGCTGCCCAACTCGCGCATCATGGTCCACCAGCCCTCGGGCGGGTTCCAGGGCCAGGCCTCGGACATCGAGATCCACGCCCGCGAGATCCTGTCGATCCGGCAGCGGCTGAACGAGATCTACAGCCACCATACCGGCCAGCCGGTCGAGGCCATCCAGGACGCGCTGGAGCGCGACCGCTTCTATACCGCCGAGGACGCCCGCGACTTCGGGCTGGTCGACGAAGTGGTCGCCCGGCGCGTCGTGCCGCAGACCTAGGCAGTCGCGGCCATTGTTGCAGGCATGTTAACCCTGCGTTGATGGCCACTTGATAGGTTCGGGGCAAGTGTGCTGGGCTGTCTGGCACGACATTTGCGCTGAGCCTGGAACCGACGGGAAACAAGGGCTGGCGCCGGTCGGGCGTCGGCCGAGCAACCCCAGCCGTCCACGGTGTGTCGATGAGCAGCAAGACCAGCGGCAGCGACAGCAAGAACACTCTCTACTGCAGCTTCTGCGGCAAGAGCCAGCATGAGGTCCGCAAGCTCATCGCGGGCCCGACGGTGTTCATCTGCGACGAATGCGTCGAACTGTGCATGGACATCATCCGCGAGGAGCACAAGTCGACGCTGGTCAAGTCGCGCGACGGCGTGCCGAGCCCGCGCGAAATCTGCCAGGTACTCGACGACTACGTGATCGGCCAGGACTACGCCAAGCGTGTGCTGTCGGTGGCCGTGCACAACCACTACAAGCGCCTGAACAACGGCGGCAAGGGCGGCGACATCGAGATCTCGAAGTCGAACATCCTGCTGATCGGACCGACCGGCTGCGGCAAGACGCTGCTGGCGCAGACGCTGGCGCGCATCCTCGACGTGCCGTTCACGATGGCCGATGCCACGACGCTGACCGAGGCGGGCTATGTCGGCGAGGATGTCGAGAACATCATCCTCAAGCTGCTGCAGAACGCCGACTACAACGTCGAGCGGGCGCAGCGCGGCATCGTCTACATCGACGAGGTCGACAAGATCAGTCGCAAGTCCGACAACCCCTCGATCACGCGCGACGTGTCGGGCGAGGGCGTGCAGCAGGCGCTGCTGAAGATCATGGAAGGCACCGTCGCCTCGGTGCCGCCCCAGGGCGGGCGCAAGCATCCGCAGCAGGAGTTCCTGCAGGTCGACACGACCAACATCCTGTTCATCTGCGGCGGCGCCTTTTCCGGCCTCGAGCGGATCATCTCGTCGCGCGGCAAGGAGACGTCGATCGGCTTCGGCGCCGACGTGCGGAGCCCCGACGACCGCCGGACCGGCGAAATCCTCCGCAGCATCGAGCCGGAAGACCTGCTGAAGTTCGGCCTCATTCCCGAGTTCGTCGGCCGCCTGCCGGTGCTGGCGACGCTGACCGACCTCGACGAGCCGGCGCTGGTCGACATCCTGACCAAGCCGAAGAACGCGCTGGTCAAGCAGTACCAGCGGTTGTTCGAGATGGAAGGCGTCGACCTGTCGTTCCAGGACGATGCGCTGGCGGCCGTGGCGCGCAAGGCCATCGCCCGCAAGACCGGCGCGCGCGGCCTGCGCTCCATCCTCGAGCAGATCCTGCTCGATACGATGTTCGAGCTGCCGAGCCTGGACGGTGTCGACGAGGTCGTGGTCAATCGCGAGGTGGTCGAGGGCAACGGTTCGCCGCTCTACATCTACGCCGACCGGCGCGGAGATGTTGGGAGCACGGCGTAGCGACGCCACAATCCCTTGGGCCCGGGACGCCCGGCCGCTTGATCCGGCCGTCCCGGAGAACCACATTGCGTTGTGTAGCGGCCGGCTTGGCCGCACCGGCTGCCTCCGCGAGGGGCCGGTGAACCTCAACGGGTGAAGGTCGACATGCCCGAAACGTCCCGTGGCGCGCTGTATCCGGTTCTGCCCCTGCGCGACATCGTCGTCTTCCCGCACATGATCGTGCCGCTGTTCGTCGGCCGCGAGAAGTCGGTGCGCGCGCTCGAAGACGTGATGCAGGACGACAAGCAGATTCTTCTCGTCACGCAGAAGGATGCTGCCCAGGACGACCCCCAGGCCGATGACATCTTCCGTGTCGGCACGGTCGGAACCATCCTGCAATTGCTGAAGCTGCCCGACGGCACGGTAAAGGTGCTGGTCGAGGGCAACCATCGTGCCCGCATCACCGGCTTCACCGACAATCCGCGCTTCTTCCAGGCTCGGGCCGACGCGCTCGAGGACAACGGGCCGTCGGGGCCGGAGATCGAGGCGCTGGGGCGCACCGTCGTCACGCAGTTCGAGCAGTACATCAAGCTCAACCGCAAGGTGCCACCCGAGGTGCTGGTCTCGGTCAACCAGATCGAGGACCCGGCGAAGCTCGCCGACACGGTCGCCTCGCACCTGACGCTGAAGATCGCCGAGAAGCAGGAGCTGCTCGAGACCCCGACGGTCGCGGAGCGGCTGGAGAAGATCTACGGCCTGATGGAAGGCGAGATCGGCGTCCTGCAGGTGGAAAAGCGCATCCGCTCGCGCGTCAAGCGCCAGATGGAGAAGACGCAGCGCGAGTACTACCTGAACGAACAGCTCAAGGCGATCCAGAAGGAACTCGGCGAGAACGAGGACGGCAAGGACGAGATGGCCGAGATCGAGGAGCGCATCCGCAAGACGCGCCTCTCGAAGGAAGCCCGCGACAAGGCCACGCAGGAGCTGAAGAAGCTCCGGCACATGAGCCCGATGTCGGCCGAGGCGACGGTGGTGCGCAACTACCTCGACTGGATGCTGTCGATCCCGTGGAAGAAGCGTTCCAAGATCAAGAAGGACATCGCCGGCGCCGAGCGCGTCCTCAACGAGGACCATTACGGGCTGGAGAAGGTCAAGGAACGCATCCTCGAATACCTCGCCGTGCAGCAGCGCATGACCAAGCTGCGCGGTCCGATCCTGTGCCTCGTCGGTCCTCCGGGCGTCGGCAAGACCTCGCTCGGCAAGTCGATCGCGCGCGCGACCGGCCGTACCTTCGTGCGCATGTCGCTCGGCGGCGTGCGTGACGAGGCCGAGGTCCGCGGCCATCGCCGCACCTACATCGGCTCGATGCCGGGCAAGGTGCTGCAGGGCATGCGCAAGGCCAAGACGTCGAACCCGCTGTTCCTGCTCGACGAGGTCGACAAGCTCGGGGCCGACTGGCGGGGCGATCCTTCGGCGGCGCTGCTCGAGGTGCTCGACCCGGAGCAGAACAGCACCTTCCAGGACCACTACCTGGAGGTCGACTACGACCTGTCGGACGTGATGTTCATCTGCACGGCCAATACGCTGCGCATGCCGCAGCCGCTGATGGACCGCATGGAGATCATCCGCATCCCCGGCTACACCGAGGACGAGAAGGTCGAGATCGCCAAGCGTCATCTGATCGACAAGCAGGTGAAGGAGAACGGGCTCAAGCGCGGCGAGTGGTCGATCTCCGACGGCGCCCTGCGCGACGTCATCCGCTACTACACGCGCGAGGCCGGCGTGCGTTCGCTGGAGCGCGAGATCGCCGGGCTGGCACGCAAGGCGGTCAAGGAGCTGGAGCTCAAGAAGGGCAAGCTCAAGTCGATCAAGCTGACCTCCAAGAACCTCGACAAGTACGCGGGCATCCGCAAGTTCCGCTACGGCGAGGTCGAGGAGACGGATCTGGTCGGGCTGGTCAACGGCCTCGCCTGGACGGAAGTCGGCGGCGAGATCCTGACCATCGAATCCCTGCTGTCGCCCGGCAAGGGCAAGATGTCGATCACCGGCAAGCTCGGCGACGTCATGCAGGAGTCGGTGCAGGCCGCGAACGCCTATGTCCGTTCGCGCGCGGCGCAGCTCGGCATCAAGCCGACGATCTTCGAGAAGCGTGATATCCATGTTCACGTTCCCGAGGGTGCTGTGCCGAAGGACGGTCCGTCGGCCGGCGTGGCGATGATAACCTCGATGGTCTCGGTGCTGACGCAGAACCCCGTCCGCAAGGACGTGGCGATGACCGGAGAGATCACGCTGCGCGGTCGCGTGCTGCCGATCGGCGGACTGAAGGAGAAGTTGCTCGCAGCGCTGCGCGGCGGCATCCGCACGGTGGCGATCCCGAAGGACAACGAGAAGGATCTCGCCGACATTCCCGACGTCGTGCTGAAGGGGCTGCAGATCGTTCCGGTCGCGACCGTCGACGAGGTGCTGAAGCTCGCGCTGACCAAGCCGCTGGTGCCGATCGAATGGAACGACTCGGACGTCGACTCGGCGGCCGTTGCGACGAGCAATGGCGACGAACCGGCCAGTGGTGTCGTCACGCACTGACGCATCGGTGGATAACCGCCGTTTGCTGCGACATTTTTGCGGGAATCCGCCGAAAACGGCGGATTTCCGCGCCGTTGCGATTGACGGCTGCGAAAACCCGACCTTAGAGTGATCGTCGTTCGGGCCTGGCGCCACCGCCTCGCGCACGACGCGCAAACCACCTCAAGGGGGCTGCACTGTGAACAAGAACGATCTCGTTGCTGCGGTTTCGGGTTCCGCCGGACTGTCGAAGGGCGACGCCGCCAAGGCGGTGGACAGCGTCTTCGAGTCCATCACCAAGGCCCTCAAGAAGGGCGACGACGTGCGGCTGGTCGGCTTTGGCACCTTTGCGGTGTCGAAGCGCGCAGCCTCGACCGGACGCAACCCGCGCACCGGCGAGACGATCAAGATCGCCGCGTCGAAGCAGGCGAAGTTCAAGGCCGGCAAGGGCCTGAAGGACGCCATCAACTGAATTTCCGCGCCACGTACGGTGCAGGCCAGAGCCGGCTGCGGACACTCGCAGCCGGCTTTCGCTTTTCCGGCGTCGGCAAGCGCGAGGGCGATTAGCTCAGCTGGCAGAGCACCTCGTTTACACCGAGGGGGTCGGCGGTTCGATCCCGTCATCGCCCACCAATCCAGCGAGACCGTCATGCGGCTTAAGGACAAGTCGGCCATCGTCACCGGGGCCGCGCGAGGCATCGGCCTCGCCATCGCCACCGCCTATGCGCGCGAGGGCGCCTCGGTGCTCCTCGCCGACGTCGATTCGAGCGCCGTCGCCGCCGCGGCGGATGTCCTGCGAATGAGCGGTGCGCGAGTCGCCACGACGACGGCCGACGTGTCGCGCGCCGAGGCGGGTGAACACCTCGTTCGCGCCGCGACCGACGCGTTCGGCCGTCTCGACCTGCTGGTCAACAACGCCGGCATCGCCATCCGCAAGCCGTTCCTCGACTTCACGCTCGAGGAGTGGCAGCGGGTCATCGCGATCAACCTCACCGGCGCCTTCATCGTCGCCCAGGCGGCGACGCGGCACATGGCCGCGAACGGCGGCGGCGCCGTGGTCAACATCACCTCGGTGTCGGGCGAGCGCGGCAATGTGGGTACGGCGGCCTACGGCGCCGCCAAGGCCGGGCTGGCGATGGTAACGAAGGTGATGGCCATCGACCTCGCCGAATACGGCATCCGCGTCAACGCGGTGGCGCCGGGTGCCGTCGAGACCGACCTCACCAAGGCGCTCCACACGCCGGCGCAGCGCGAGCAGTGGAAGGCCATCGTGCCGATGCAGCGCTACGCCCGGCCCGAGGAGATCGCCGACGCCGCGGTGTTCCTTGCGTCTGATGAGGCCAGCTATGTCACCGGCCATATCCTCGCGGTGGATGGCGGCTTCACGGCTTCGAAGCTGATGCCGGACCGGCGGTAGACGAAAGTGTGTTCGGGGGCGTTGCGGCACTGCCCGCGCGCTTGACAGGGTCCGGGCGGGGCCATACATGGGGCGCTCCCGGAACGGGGGCGTAGCTCAGTTGGTTAGAGTGCCGGCCTGTCACGCCGGAGGTCGCGGGTTCGAGCCCCGTCGCTCCCGCCATCCGGGGCCCGAATACGATCGGCGGCCGCCCACCGGGCAGGCCGCCGTTTCGATTCTCGGGCCCACGAATTGTGCAATGGCTTCAATGCGCTGGCGCGGTTTCATGCGCGAACGCGACGGCGTGGCGGCTCGCCTTGCACGGTTCCCGGTGCTGGTGTAATGCTGCGCCGCACTTGCGCGGGAGGAAGGGTCCGTGCAGGCGGCGAATTGCGCGGTCGCATCCGTGTCCTCCCGGCCTTCTGACGGCAGTGGAGCGGCAGGGGCTGCGGCCGGGCCCTCGCACCGGGCGGGTCCGCCCGGTCGGGCGGCGGCGGGCAGACCCGGGCGAGAGGGCGGATGGACAAGCTGCTCATCGAGTACCTGCCGATCCTGATCTTTCTCGGGATTGCGGTGGGCCTCGCCGTGCTGATGATCAGCGCCTCGTGGCTGGTCGGCGCCCAGAAGCCCGACTCCGAGAAGAATTCGGCCTACGAGTGCGGCTTCGAGGCATTCGACGACGCCCGCACCCGCTTCGACGTGCGCTTCTACCTGGTCGCCATCCTGTTCATCATTTTCGACCTCGAGGTGGCCTTCCTCTTCCCGTGGGCCGTTGCGCTGTCCGACCTCGGCCTGTTCGGCTTCTGGTCGATGGTCGCCTTCCTCGGTGTGCTGACCGTCGGCTTCATCTACGAATGGAAGAAGGGGGCGCTGGAATGGGAATGAGCCCCGCCACCGTCAGCGGCCTGCCGGCCGGCCCCGCCATGGCGCCCGACGAGGGCGCCGCCGTCCTGCGCAACGTCACCGAGGCGCTGGTCGAGAAGGGGTTCGTGACCGCCAGCCTCGACAAGCTGTTCGCCTGGGCGCGCACCGGCTCGCTGTGGCCGATGACGTTCGGCCTCGCCTGCTGCGCCGTCGAGATGATGCACACGGCCGCGTCGCGCTATGACCTCGACCGCTTCGGCATCGTCTTCCGGCCGAGCCCGCGCCAGTCCGACGTGATGATCGTCGCCGGCACGCTGACCAACAAGATGGCCCCGGCGCTGCGCAAAGTCTACGACCAGATGGCCGAGCCGCGCTGGGTCATCTCCATGGGTTCCTGCGCCAACGGCGGCGGCTACTACCACTACTCCTACTCGGTGGTGCGCGGCTGCGACCGCATCGTGCCGGTCGACATCTACGTGCCCGGCTGCCCGCCGACCGCCGAGGCGCTGCTGTACGGCATCCTGCAGTTGCAGCGGAAAATCCGCCGCACCGCGACGATCGCCCGCTGACCCGTACCCGGATCGCCCGTCATGAACCCGGCCCTCAAGGACCTTGGCGATCTGGTCGCGGCGGCGCTGCCGCAGGACGTGATCCGTACCGAGCAGGTACATGACGAGCTGATCGTCCATGCGCGCGCGGCGGCCATCGCCGGCGTGCTGACCTTCCTGCGCGACAACTCGAACTGCCAGTGCAAGGTGCTGGTCGACATCTGCGGCGTCGACTGGCCGGGCCGCCTGCCGCGCTTCGAGGTCGTCTACAACCTGCTGTCGGTGGCCCAGAACCATCGCGTGCGGGTGAAGATCGCCGTGGAGGAGGGGGCGCCCGTTCCGACGGTCACCGGCGTGTTCTCCTCGGCCGGCTGGTACGAGCGCGAGACGTGGGATCTCTACGGCATTCCCTTCGCCGACCATCCCGACCTGCGCCGCCTGCTGACCGACTACGGCTTCGAGGGGCACCCGCTGCGCAAGGACTTCCCGCTCACCGGCCGCGTCGAGGTGCGCTGGGACGAGGTGGCCAAGCGGGTCGTCTACGATCCCGTCAAACTGACCCAGGACTTCCGTACCTTCGACTTCCTGTCGCCGTGGGAGGGCATGACCCGCCTGCTGCCCGGCGACGAGAAGGCCGAACCGGCCAAGGGGAGCGGCGGCCAGTGAGCGGCGAAGTCGCCATCAAGAACATGACGCTCAACTTCGGGCCGCAGCATCCGGCGGCTCACGGGGTGCTGCGTCTGGTGCTGGAGATGGACGGCGAGGTCGTCGAGCGCGCCGACCCGCATATCGGCCTGCTGCATCGCGGCACCGAAAAGCTGATCGAGTACAAGACGTACCTGCAGGCGGTGCCGTATTTCGACCGCCTCGATTACGTCTCGCCGATGTGCCAGGAGCACACCTTCGCGCTGGCCGTCGAGAAGCTGCTCGGCATCGAGGCGCCGCCGCGCGCCCAGATGATCCGCGTGATGTTCTCCGAGATCACTCGGTTGCTGAACCACATCCTCAACCTCACGGCCTACGCGCTCGACGTCGGCGCCATGACGCCGCTGCTGTGGGGCTTCGAGGAACGCGAGCGGATGATGGAGTTCTACGAGCGCGCGTCGGGCGCGCGCCTTCACGCCGCCTACTTTCGCCCCGGCGGCGTGCAGCGCGACGTGCCGCCGGCCCTCGTCGACGACATCGCCGCGTTCTGTCGCACCTTCCCCAAGTTCATCGACGACATGGAAGCGCTGCTGACGGAAAACCGCATCTTCAAGCAGCGCACGGTCGACATCGGCATCATGTCGGCGGAGCAGGCTCTCGACTGGGGCATGAGCGGCCCTGTGCTGCGCGCCTCCGGCGTCGCCTGGGACCTGCGCAAGGCGCAGCCCTACGACGGTTACGACAGGCTCGATTTCGACATTCCGGTCGGCAAGACCGGCGACTGCTACGCGCGCTACCTCGTCCGCGTCGAGGAGATGCGCCAGAGCCTGCGCATCATCGAGCAGTGCGTCACGGCGCTGCCCGACGGCCCGGTGATGGCGCCCGACCACAAGATCACGCCGCCGCGCCGCGCCGAGATGAAGCGCTCCATGGAAGCGCTCATCCACCACTTCAAGCTCTACACCGAGGGCTATCACGTGCCCGCGGGCGAGACCTACAGCGCCGTCGAGGCCCCCAAGGGCGAGTTCGGCGTCTACCTCGTCGCCGACGGCAGCAACCGGCCGTACCGCTGCAAGATCCGCGCGCCGGGATTCGCCTTCCTGCAGGCCCTCGACATGCTGTCGCGCGGCCACATGCTGGCCGACGTCCCGGCCATCATCGGCAGCCTCGACATCGTGTTCGGCGAGATCGACCGATGAATGCAGAGACGACCACCTTCGCCTTCGACGCCGCGAGCCTGGAGCGGGCGCGGACGATCGTCGCCCGCTACCCCGAGGGGCGGCAGGCCAGCGCCGTGATCCCGCTGCTCGACCTGGCGCAGCGCCAGAACGGCGGCTGGCTGTCGCAGGCGGCGATCGAGCATGTCGCCGATTTCCTCGGGATGCCGCGCATGCGCGCCATGGAGGTCGCGACCTTCTACACGATGTTCATCCGCCGCCCGGTCGGAGATAACCTCGTGCAGCTCTGCCGCACGACGCCGTGCTGGCTGCGCGGCAGCGACGCGATTCGCGACGCCGTGCTGGCCGAGGCCGGCTGCGGCCTCAACGAGACCAGCGCCGACGGCAAGTTCACGGTGATCGAGGTCGAGTGCCTCGGCGCCTGCTGCAATGCGCCGATGATCCAGATCGGCGATCATTTCTACGAGGACCTGACGCCCGAGCGGACGCGCGAGATCATCGCCGAACTGCGCCGCGGCGAGGCGCCGAAGCAGGGCTCCCAGACCGGCCGCCAGAGTTCCGAGCCGTCCGGCGGTCTGACGACGCTAACCTCCGCCCCGGCGGGAGGCCAGTGATGCTGCGCGACGAAGACCGCATCTTCCGTAACCTCTACGGTCTCGACGACTGGCGGCTGGCCGGTGCGCGCCGGCGCGGCATCTGGGACAACACGAAGGCGCTGCTCGACCTCGGCCGCGACAAGATCGTCGACGAGATCAAGGCGTCGAACCTGCGCGGCCGGGGCGGCGCAGGATTCCCGACCGGGCTCAAGTGGTCGTTCATGCCGAAGCAGTCCGACGGCCGGCCGAGCTACCTCGTCGTCAACGCCGACGAGTCCGAGCCGGGTACCTGCAAGGATCGCGAGATCCTGCGCAATGACCCGCACATCCTGCTCGAAGGCTGCCTCGTCGCCGGCTTCGCGATGGGTGCCAACGCCTGCTACATCTACATCCGAGGCGAGTTCTACGACGAGGCCTCGAACGTCCAGCAGGCCATCGACGAGGCCTACGCGGCCGGGCTGCTCGGCCGCAACGCCTGCGGCTCGGGCTGGGACTACGACATCTATCTCCATCGCGGCGCCGGCGCCTACATCTGCGGCGAGGAGACGGGGCTGCTCGAAAGCCTCGAGGGCAAGAAGGGCCAGCCGCGCCTCAAGCCGCCGTTCCCCGCCGCCTGCGGCCTCTATGGCTGCCCGACGACGGTGAACAACGTCGAGACCATCGCCGTCGCGCCGACCATCCTGCGGCGCGGAGCGTCGTGGTTCACGAAGTTCGGCCGCGACAAGAACAACGGCACCAAGATCTTCTGCATCAGCGGGCACGTGAACAATCCGTGCAACGTCGAAGAGGCGATGTCGATCCCGCTGAAGGAGCTGATCGAGAAGCATGCCGGCGGCGTGCGTGGCGGCTGGGACAACCTGCTGGCGGTCATTCCCGGCGGGTCGTCGACGCCGATGCTGCCGCGCTCGATCTGCGACACCGTGCTGATGGATTTCGACGCGCTGCGCGAGGTCAGTTCGGGCCTCGGCACGGCTGCCGTCATCGTCATGGACAAGTCGACCGACATCGTCGAGGCGATCGCCCGCCTGTCGCATTTCTACCAGCATGAAAGCTGCGGCCAGTGCACGCCCTGCCGAGAGGGCATGGGCTGGGTCTACCGCGTCATGAAGCGGATGGTCACCGGCGATGCCGAGGTGCGCGAGATCGACATGCTGTGGGAGCTGACCAAGCAGATCGAGGGCCACACCATCTGCGCGCTCGCCGACGGCGGCGTCTGGCCGGTGCAGGGCCTGATCCGGCATTTCCGCCCGGAAATGGAGCGCCGCATCCTCGCGCGCAGGCAGGCGGCGCCCATCGCCGCTGCGGCCGAGTAGGCGGGGGAACGCGCCATGCCGAAGGTCACGATCGACGGCGTCGAGCACGAGGTGCCCGCGGGCATCACCGTGCTGCAGGCGTGCGAGATGGCGGGCAAGGAAATCCCGCGCTTCTGTTATCACGAGCGCCTGTCGGTCGCCGGCAATTGCCGCATGTGCCTCGTCGAGGTGCAGCCCGGGCCGCCCAAGCCGCAGGCGTCGTGCGCGCTGCCGGTCGGCGAGGGCATGAAGATCCTCACCGCCTCGCCGATGGTCGAGAAAGCCCGGCACGGCGTGATGGAGTTCCTGCTGATCAACCATCCGCTCGACTGCCCCATCTGCGACCAGGGCGGCGAGTGCGACCTGCAGGACCAGTCGATGGCTTACGGCCACGACCACTCGCGCTTCCACGAGCACAAGCGCGCCGTGCCCGACAAGTACATGGGCCCGTTGATCAAGACGGTGATGACGCGCTGCATCCACTGCACGCGCTGCGTCCGCTTCGCGCAGGAGGTCGCCGGCGTTCCCGAGCTCGGCATGCTCTATCGCGGCGAGCACGCGGAGATCACCACCTACCTCGAGAAGGCGCTGGCCTCCGAAGTGTCGGCCAACGTGATCGACCTATGCCCGGTCGGCGCGCTGACCTCGAAGCCCTATGCCTTCGTCGCGCGGCCGTGGGAACTGGCGCGCACGGAATCGGTCGACGTGCTCGATGCGGTCGGCGCGGCGATCCGCGTCGACGCCCGCATGACCGAAGTGCTGCGCGTCCTGCCGCGCCTCAACGAGGACGTCAACGAGGAGTGGCTGTCGGACAAGTCGCGCTACGCCTGCGACGGCCTTGCCCGCCAGCGCCTCGACCGCCCCTATGTCCGTCGCGACGGCAAGCTGCAGGAAGCGACGTGGCAGGAAGCCTTCGCGGCCATCGCGGCGCGCGTGAAGGGCGTTTCCGGCAGCCGCATCGCCGCCATCGCCGGCGACCAGTGCGACGCCGAAGCGATGGTCGCGCTCAAGGACCTGATGGTGCGTCTGGGTTCGACCAACATCGACTGCCGCCAGGACGGCGCGCGCCTCGATGCCGGCAACCGGGCGGGCTATCTGCTCAACTCGACCATTGCCGGGCTGGAGACGGCCGACGCAGTGCTGCTGGTCGGCTGCGACCCGCGTCACGAGGCGGCGCTGGTCAACACCCGCCTGCGCAAGGCTTGGCTGCGTGGCGGCATGAAGGGGGCCTCGATCGGCCCCGAGATCGACCTCGGCTGGCCCTGCGCCAGCATCGGCGCAGGGCCGGCGACGCTGGCCGAGATCGCCGCCGGGACGCACTCCTTCGCGTCGGTGCTGCGGGACGCCAAGCGGCCGGCCATCATCGTCGGCATGGGCGCTCTGGCCCGGGCGGACGGCGCGGCGGTCCTTGCGCTCGCGGCGAAGGCCGCCGAGGCGCTCGGCGTGGTGCGCGAGGACTGGAACGGCTTCAACGTACTGCACACCGCGGCGGCGCGCGTCGGCGGGCTCGACCTTGGCTTCGTGCCCGGGCCGGGCGGCCGCGACGTCGCCGGCATCCTCGACGGCGCGGCGAACGGCGAGATCGAGGTCGTCTACCTGCTCGCCGCCGACGAGATCGACACCACGAAACTCGCGCGGGCATTCGTGATCTATCAGGGCCATCACGGCGACGCCGGCGCGCATGCGGCCGACGTCATCCTGCCTGGTGCCGCCTACACCGAGAAGCACGGCACCTGGGTCAACACCGAGGGCCGCGTGCAGATCGGCCGGCCGGCCGTGGCGCCGCCGGGTGAGGCGCGCGAGGACTGGACGATCGTGCGCGCCCTTTCCGACGCGCTTGGCGCGGGGCTCGACATCGCCACGCTGGGCGACGTGCGCGCCCGGCTGGCGGCGGTGAACGGCGTCTTCGCCTCGACCGGCACGGTCGCCGCGGCGCCTTGGCGCGCCCCGACGGCCGACGGCGCCCCGGATGGCGCGCCTTTCGCGCTGCCCGTCGGCAATTTCTACATGACCTGCCCGATCAGCCGCGCATCCCAGACCATGGCCGCCTGCACGCGCGAATTCGGCGCCAATCCGGCGCGGAGAACCGGCACCGATGGCTGAGTTTTTCGACAGCTACGTCTGGCCGACCGCCTGGATCGTGGCGACGATCCTGCTCGTCGTCGTGCCGCTGCTCGGCGCTGTCGCCTACCTGACCTATGCCGAGCGCAAGGTCATCGCGGCGATGCAGCTTCGCATGGGCCCCAACGTCGTCGGGCCCTTCGGGCTGCTTCAGCCGCTGGCCGACGGCCTCAAGCTGCTGGTCAAGGAGACGATCATCCCGACCGGCGCCAACCGCGTCGTGTTCGTGGTGGCGCCGATGCTGACCTTCGTGCTGGCGATCATCGGCTGGGCCGTCGTGCCGTTCGGCGAGGGGCTCGTCATCTCCGACATCAACGTCGGCGTGCTCTATCTCTTCGCCATCAGCTCCCTCGGCGTCTACGGCATCATCATGGCCGGCTGGGCGTCGAACTCGAAGTACGCCTTCCTCGGCGCGCTGCGATCCTCGGCGCAGATGGTGTCCTACGAGGTGTCGATCGGCTTCGTCATCATCACCGTGCTGCTGGCGGCCGGCTCGCTCAACCTGTCGGACATCGTACGGGCGCAGGAGAACATGTGGTTCTTCATTCCGCTGGCGCCGATGTTCATCGTGTTCATCATCTCGGCCCTGGCCGAGACCAACCGCGCGCCGTTCGACCTGCCGGAGGCCGAGGCGGAGCTGGTGTCGGGCTACAACGTCGAATATTCGGCGATGACCTTCGCCCTGTTCTTCCTCGGCGAATACGCCAACATGATCCTGATGAGCGGCATGACCACCGTGCTGTTCCTCGGCGGCTGGCTGGCGCCGTTCAACATCGCGCCGATCCTGTGGATACCCGAGGCGATGTGGTCGGTGTTCTGGTTCATGGCCAAGCTGTCGCTGGTCCTGTTCATCTTCCTGTGGGTGCGCGCGACCCTGCCGCGCTACCGCTATGACCAGTTGATGCGGCTCGGCTGGAAGGTGTTCCTGCCGCTGTCGCTGCTGTGGGTCGTCGTCACCGCCGGCGCGCTGATCGCGTTCGGCTGGCTGCCGCGGCCGGGCATCTAGGGCGGGGAGGGGACAGACATGGCCGTACTCGACCGCACCGCCCGCTCGCTGCTGCTGTCCGAGATCGCCTCGGGCCTGCTGCTGACGCTGCGCTACATGTTCCGCGGCAAGGTGACGGTGAACTATCCCTACGAGAAGGGGCCGCTCAGCCCGCGCTTCCGCGGCGAGCACGCGCTGCGCCGCTATCCCAGCGGTGAGGAGCGCTGCATCGCCTGCAAGCTGTGCGAGGCGATCTGCCCGGCCCAGGCCATCACCATCGAGGCCGAACCGCGCGCCGACGGCAGCCGCCGCACGACGCGCTACGACATCGACATGACCAAGTGCATCTACTGCGGCTTCTGCGAGGAAGCCTGCCCGGTCGATGCCATCGTCGAGGGGCCGAATTTCGAGAACGCGACGGAGACGCGCGAGGAATTGATGTACGACAAGGACCGCCTGCTGGCCAACGGCGACCGCTGGGAAAGCGAACTCGCCGCCCGCCTGCGGGCCGACGCGCCGTACCGCTGAGGGCCGACGGACATGGTCATCCAGGCGCTCGCCTTCTACCTCTTCGCCGCCGTCGCCATCGCCTCGGGTGCAATGGTCGTGTCGGCGCGCAACCCGGTCCACTCGGTCCTCTTCCTGATCCTCGCCTTCTTCAACTCGGCCGGCCTGTTCGTGCTGATGGGGGCGGAGTTCCTGGCGATGATCCTGGTCGTCGTCTACGTCGGCGCCGTGATGGTGCTGTTCCTCTTCGTCGTCATGATGCTCGACATCAACTTCGCCGAGCTGCGCGAAGGTTTCCTGCGCTACCTGCCGATCGGTGCGCTGGTCGGCCTCGTGCTGCTGGCCGAGCTGGTCATCGTGTTCGGCTCGTGGGCGGTCTCCGACAGTGCCGGCACGGTCGCCGCCGCGCCGCGGCCGGACGGGCTGACCAACACCCATGCGCTCGGCATGCTGATCTATACCGACTACATCTACCTCTTCCAGACGGCCGGCCTCGTGCTGCTGGTGGCGATGATCGGCGCCATCGTGCTGACGCTGCGCTCGCGCGAGGGTGTGCGGCGTCAGCGCATCGCCGAGCAGACGGCGCGCCGGCGCGAGGACGTGGTCGAGATCAAGAAGATTCCGACGGGGAGCGGCGCCTGATGGAGATCGGCCTCACCCACTATCTCGTCGTCGCCGCCGTGCTGTTCACGCTCGGCATCTTCGGCATCTTCCTCAACCGCAAGAACGTCATCATCATCATGATGTCGATCGAGCTGATGCTGCTGGCGGTCAACATCAACCTCGTCGCCTTCTCGACGCACCTGCAGGACCTGGTCGGCCAGATCTTCGCGATGTTCGTGCTGACGGTGGCGGCGGCCGAGGCGGCGATCGGGCTCGCCATCCTCGTCGTCTACTTCCGCAACCGCGGCTCCATCGCGGTTGAAGACATCAACCTGATGAAGGGCTAGCCGTGACGCGGACCCTCGGTCCGGCGGCGGCGGGAACGGACGGCGCGCCTCCATGTACACGCTGACGATCTTCCTGCCGCTCGCGGGCTTCCTCATCGCCGCCATCGGCGGCACGGCGGTGTTCGGCAACCGCATCGGCGACCGGGCGGCGCAGCTCGTCACCTCGGTGCCGCTGCTGGTCTCGGCCGTGCTGTCCTGCGTCATCCTGTGGGAAGTCGGCATCGGCGGCGAGCCGCGCACGCTGCAGATCGTGCCGTGGATCACCTCGGGCGGCCTCGAGGTCGCCTGGGCGCTGCGCTTCGACACGCTCACCGCCGTCATGGTGTTCGTGGTCTGCGTCGTCTCGGCGATGGTCCACGTCTATTCCATCGGCTACATGGGCCACGACCCGCACATCCCGCGTTTCATGGCCTATCTGTCGCTATTCACCTTCTTCATGCTGATGCTGGTGACGGCCGACAACTTCGTGCAGATGTTCTTCGGCTGGGAAGGCGTCGGCGTCGCCTCCTACCTGCTGATCGGCTTCTGGTACAACCGCGACAGTGCCAACGCCGCGGCCATCAAGGCGTTCGTCGTCAACCGCGTCGGCGATTTCGGCTTCGTCCTCGGCATCGGCGCGGTGTTCCTCGCCTTCGGCTCGCTCGACTTCGACGTGGTGTTCGCCGCCACGCCCCAGCTCGCCGGCCAGACCCTGACGTTCCTCGACCTCGAATGGGACGTCATGACCATCATCTGCCTGCTGCTGTTCATCGGCGCCATGGGCAAGTCGGCGCAGCTCCTGCTGCACACCTGGCTGCCCGACGCCATGGAGGGCCCGACGCCGGTGTCGGCGCTGATCCATGCCGCGACGATGGTGACGGCCGGCGTGTTCATGGTCGCCCGCCTGTCGCCGATGTTCGAGTACGCGCCCGACGCGCTGGCGGTGGTGACCTTCATCGGCGCGTCGACGGCCTTCTTCGCGGCGACGATCGGCCTGACCCAGTTCGACATCAAGCGGGTGGTTGCCTATTCGACCTGCTCGCAGCTCGGCTACATGTTCTTCGCCTGCGGCGTCGGCGCCTATCCCGCCGCCATCTTCCACCTGATGACGCACGCCTTCTTCAAGGCCCTGCTGTTCCTCGGCTCGGGCAGCGTCATTCACGGCCTCGGCGACGAGCAGGACATGCGCCGCATGGGCGGCCTGTGGTCGAAGATGCGGATCACCGCCGTGCTGATGTGGATCGGCAGTCTGGCGCTTGCCGGCATGCCGTTCTTCGCCGGCTACTATTCCAAGGACATCATCCTCGAAAGCGCCTTCGCGCATCATACCGGCCTCGGCGAGTACGCCTTCTGGCTCGGCCTCGCCGCGGCGGCGATGACGGCCTTCTACTCCTGGCGGCTGCTGTTGCTGACCTTCCACACGCCGACGCGCGCCGACTACCACGCCTACGACCATGCCCACGAATCGCCGCCGGTAATGCTGGTGCCGCTGTTCGTGCTGGCTGCGGGCGCCATCTTCGCCGGCTGGCTCGCCTACGAGTATTTCGTCGGCCACGACATGGCCGAGTTCTGGGCCCGCTCGATCCTGATGCGCCACAACATCATCGAGGAAGCCCACCACGTTCCCGGCTGGGTGCCGCTGGCGCCGACCGTCGTCGGCCTCGCCGGCATCGGCCTCGCCTTCCTCTGCTACATTCTCGTGCCGGGGCTGAACGAGCGCATCGCGCGGACGTTCCAGCCGCTGACCACGTTCTTCTACAACAAGTGGTACTTCGACGAGCTGTACGACGCGCTGTTCGTCCGCCCGGCCTTCTGGCTCGGCCGCAGCTTCTGGAAGGGCGGCGACGGACGGGTGATCGACGGCGTCGGGCCGGACGGCTTCGCCGCCGTCGCGCGCGACTTCGCCGGCCGCGCCGTACGCCTGCAGAGCGGCTTCGTCTATCACTACGCGTTCGCCATCCTGATCGGCGTCGTCGCGCTCGCGACGTGGCTGCTCGTGCGGTTCGGCGGCTAGCGGGGCGCGGGGAAAATGGGCGACTGGCCGATCCTGTCGATCGTCACCTTCCTGCCGCTGGCGGGCGTGCTGTTCATCCTGATGGTGCGCAGCAGCAACCCCGACGACGTCGCCGGCAACGCGCGCTGGATCGCGCTGTGGACGTCGCTCGCCGCCTTCGTCATCAGCCTCGCCCTGTGGCTCGGCTTCGACACCTCGACGGCGGGCTTCCAGTTCGTCGAGAAGGTCGAGTGGATACCCGCGTGGAACATCGCCTACCACATGGGCGTCGACGGCATCTCGATGCTGTTCGTCCTGCTGTCCACGCTGCTGACGCCGATCTGCATCATCGCTTCGTGGCATGTTCGCGAGCGCGTGCGCGAGTACATGATCGCCTTCCTGGTGCTCGAGACCATGATGGTCGGCACCTTCGCGGCCCTCGATTTCGTGCTGTTCTACATCTTCTTCGAGGGCGTGCTGATCCCGATGTTCCTCATCATCGGCATCTGGGGCGGCCCGCGGCGCGTCTATTCGGCCTTCAAGTTCTTCCTGTTCACGCTGACCGGCTCGGTGCTGATGCTGGCGGCGATCTTCGCCGTCTATTACGAGGCCGGCACGTCCGACATCCCGACGCTGCTGACCACGACCTTCCCCGAGGGGATGCAGAACTGGGTCTGGCTCGCCTTCTTCGCCTCCTTCGCGGTGAAGATGCCGATGTGGCCGGTCCACACCTGGCTGCCCGACGCCCATGTCGAGGCGCCGACCGCGGGCTCGGTCATCCTCGCGGGCGTGCTGCTGAAGATGGGCGGTTACGGTTTCCTGCGCTTCTCGCTGCCGATGCTGCCGCTTGCCTCGGAAACGTTCACGCCCTTCGTGTTCACCCTGTCGGTGATCGCCATCGTCTACACCTCACTGGTGGCGCTGGCGCAGGAGGACATGAAGAAGCTGATCGCCTATTCCTCGGTCGCCCACATGGGCTTCGTCACGGTCGGTCTGTTCACCGCGACGCGCCAGGGCATCGAGGGCGCGATCTTCCAGATGCTGTCGCACGGCGTCGTCTCGGCGGCGCTGTTCCTCGTCGTCGGCGTCGTCTACGACCGCATCCACACGCGCGAGATCGCACGCTACGGCGGCCTCGTCGAGCGCATGCCGAAATACGCCTTCGTCTTCATGCTGTTCATGCTGGCCTCGGTCGGCCTGCCGGGCACCAGCGGCTTCGTCGGCGAGTTCCTCATCATCGTCGGCGCCTTCCAGGCCAATACCTGGGTGGCGCTGCTGACGGCATCGGGCGTGGTGCTGGGCGCGACCTACATGCTGTTCCTCTACCGGCGGGTCATCTTCGGCCGGCTGACGCGCGCCGATCTCAAGTCGATCCTCGACCTCGACCTGCGCGAGGTGGCGGTGTTCGCGCCGCTGGTCTTCCTCGTGCTGTGGATGGGACTCTATCCAAAGCCGTTCTTCGACGTGATGGGCGAAAGCGTGGCCAATCTGCTCGGCAACTACCAGGCGGCGGTCGAAGGCGCGGCCTCGACCGGATCGGCGGCCAGCATCGCCGCGGGAGGCGGCAAGTGACCCTTGGGGCTGATCTCCTCGCCGCGCGGCCGGAACTCTTCACGGCCCTCGCCGCCATGCTGCTGCTGATGGTCGGCGTCTTCCGCGGCGCCGGTGGCCAGCGCATGCTGTCCTGGCTGGTCGTGCTGGCCGTCCTCGTCGCCGCCGTGCTGGCGATGCTGGGCCCGGACGAGCGCACGTCGGCCTTCAATGGCCTGTTCGTCGCCGACGATTTCGGCGCCTTCGCCAAGGTGCTGATCGCCGTCGGCGCGGCCCTCGCCGTGATCCTCTCGATCGACTTCAACGCGCGCGAGAAGATCGACCAGTTCGAGTATCCGCTGCTCATGCTGTTCGCCGTCCTCGGCATGATGCTGATGGTCTCGGCCAACGACCTCATCTCGCTCTATGTCGGCCTCGAACTCCAGTCGCTGTCGCTCTATGTCATCGCCGCCATCCGCCGCGACGCCCTGCGCTCGTCCGAGGCCGGCCTCAAGTATTTCGTCCTCGGCGCGCTGTCGTCGGGCCTGCTGCTCTACGGCATGTCGATGGTCTACGGCTTTGCCGGCACCACTAGCTTCGACGGGCTGGCGGAAATCTTCGGTGGTATCGCCAGTAGCGAGGGACAGGTGCCGATCGGCGTCGTCCTCGGCATCGTCTTCGTCGCGGCAGGCCTCGCCTTCAAGGTCTCGGCCGTGCCGTTCCACATGTGGACGCCGGACGTCTACGAGGGTGCGCCGACGCCGGTGACGGCCTTCTTCGCCGTGGCGCCCAAGATCGCCGCCATGGCACTGTTCGTGCGCGTCATGCTGGAGCCGTTCGGCGACCTGTTCACGCAGTGGCAGCAGGTCATCTGGGCCATCTCGGTTGCCTCGATGCTGCTCGGCTCGCTCGCCGCCATCGGCCAGACCAACATCAAGCGACTGATGGCCTATTCGTCGATCGGCCATATGGGCTTCGCGCTCGTCGGCCTCGCCGCCGGCACCGAGACCGGCGCCCAGGGCATCCTGCTCTACCTCACCGTCTACCTGTTCATGAACGTCGGCACCTTCGCCGTCATCCTCGCGATGCGGCGGCAGGGCCGCATGGTAGAAGGCATCAACGACCTCGCCGGCCTCGGCCGCACGCATCCGGCGCTGGCGGCGGCGCTGGCCATCTTCATGTTCTCGATGGCCGGCATCCCGCCGCTCGCCGGCTTCTTCGGCAAGTTCTACGTCTTCATCGCGGCGATCCAGGCCGAGCTTTACCAGCTCGCGGTGATCGGCCTGCTGGCCAGCGTGATCTCGGCCTTCTACTACCTGCGGATCGTCAAGGTGATGTACTTCGACGAGCCGGTCGAACGCTTCGACCGGCCGTTCGGTCGCAAGCTGTCGCTGGTGCTGGTGGGGACAAGCATCGTCACGCTGTTCTTCTTCATCGCCCTGTCGCCGGTGCTGCACGAGACCGGGCGCGCCGCTGCGGCGCTGTTCGCCGCGTGACCCTGACCTTGCCCGCGCTGCCGGCCGGCTGCCGGCTGGTGGCGCTCGGAGCGGTCGGCTCGACCAACGACGAGGCGCGCTTGCTCGCGGTGGCCGGCGCCCCCGACAGGACCTTTGTCTGGGCCCGCGAGCAGACCGCCGGACGCGGGCGCCGCGGCGCCGGCTGGACGTCGCCGCCCGGCAATCTCTACGTCTCGGCGATCCTGCGGCCGGCGGTGCCGCCGGCGCGGGCGATGCAATTGTCCTTCGTCGTCGCGGTGGCCATGGCCGAGGCGATCGAACGCGCCGGCGGCCTGTCGCTGCGCCTCAAATGGCCCAACGACCTGCTGCTCGACGGGCGCAAGACCGCCGGCATCCTGCTCGAAAGCTCCGGCGCGGGCGGCGCGCTCGAATGGCTCGTCGCCGGCACCGGCGTCAACCTTGCCTCGCATCCGGAGGCCCTGGCGACGGCGACCAACCTCGCCGCCGCCGGCGTGCGGCTGACGCCGGAGGCGCTGCTGCCGGTCTATGCAGGTGCACTCGCCGGCTGGACCGACCGCTGGATGCGCGATGGCTTCGCCCCGGTGCGCGATGCCTGGCTTGGCCGCGCCAGCGGCCTCGGCGGGCCGATCGTCGTGCGCCTGCCGGACAGCGAACTGACCGGCACCTTCGCCGATCTCGACGACAGCGGCGCGCTCCTGCTCGACGCGCCGGGAGGCCGGCGCACCGTCACCGCCGGCGAGGTTTTCGCCAGCGCGGCCTAGGGAAGGACCGGCGATGCTGCTCGCCATCGACTGCGGCAACACCAACACCGTCTTCGCGGTCTTCGACGGCGACCGCATGGCGGGCAAGTGGCGCATCTCGACCGATGCCGGCCGCACCGCCGACGAGTATGCCGTGTGGCTGACCCAGCTCATGCAGCTTTCGGGCATCGGCGTCGGCGACATCGACGCGGCGATCGCCGCCACGGTCGTGCCGGCCAAGCGTTTCGAACTGGCTCAGCTCATCACCCGCTATTTCAAGGTACCGGCCCGCTTCGTGCGCGATCCGTCGCTCAGGCTCGGCCTCGACATCCTCATCGACCGGCCCGAACAGGTCGGCGCCGACCGTCTGGTCGCGGCGGTCGCCGCGCATGTGCGCTATCCGGGCGACCTGATCGTCATCGATTTCGGCACCGGCACCACCTTCGACGTGATCGATGCCGCGGGCAATTTCCGCGGCGGCATCATTGCGCCGGGTATCAACCTTTCGGTCGAGGCGCTGTACATGGCCGGCGCCCAGTTGCCGCGCGTCGCGGTGGAGAAACCCGCACGCGTCATCGGCGGGGCCACGGTGCCGGCCATGCAGTCGGGCATCTTCTGGGGCTACGTCTCGATGATCGAGGGCATGATCCCGCGCATCAAGGCCGAGTACGGCAAGCCGATGCGCGTGGTCGCAACCGGCGGCCTCGCCGCGCTGTTCGCGGATGTCGTGCCGGTGATCGAGGCGACGGAGCCGGACCTCGTGCTGCTCGGCCTGCTCGATCTCCACCGCCGCAACCTCGGCGGCTAGTCGCCATGTCCCTCAATTACGGTGAACCCGCTTGAGCAAGCTACGCGACCTCGCCTGGCCCGAGGACGACGAGGTGCTGTTCTGCGCCCTCGGCGGCGTCGGCGAAATCGGCATGAACATGTACCTCTACGGACATGCCGGGCGCTGGCTGATGGTCGACTGCGGCGTCACCTTCGCCGATGCCGGCATTCCCGGCACCGACGTGCTGATGGCCGATCCCGGCTTCATCGCCGCCAACCGCGATCGGCTCGAGGCGATCGTGCTGACGCACGGCCACGAGGACCACATCGGCGCCCTGCAGTGGCTGTGGCCGCGCCTCGGCTGCCCGGTCTACGCGACGAAATTCACCGCCGAACTGGTGCGCGGCCGGCTGTCGGAGGCTGGGCTGCTCGACCGCGTGCCGCTGGAAGAGGTGGAGCAGGGCGCGCGCTGGCGCGCCGGGCCGTTCGGCCTGCGCTTCGTCACGCTGACCCATTCGATCCCCGAGCCCAACGCGCTTGCCATCGGCACGCGGGTCGGCACGATCCTGCATACCGGCGACTGGAAGATCGACCCGGAGCCGCTGATCGGCATGACAACGGACGAGGAAGGGCTGGCGGAGCTGGGTGAGAAAGGCGTGCTGGCTCTGGTCGGCGACTCCACCAATGCCATGGTGGAGGGCAGCTCTGGCTCCGAAGCCGCCGTGCGTGAGAGTCTGATCGAGTTGATCGGTACACTGCCCGGCCGCATCGCCGTCACCTGTTTCGCTTCCAACGTCGCCCGCATCTCGTCGATCGTCGAGGCGGCGGTGGCCAACGACCGCAATCCCGTGCTGGTCGGCCGCTCCATGCACAGGCTGGTCGAGGCGGCACGCGCCGCCGGCTATCTGCGTGACCTGCCGGACTTCGTGGACGAGGAGGACGCCGGCTTCCTGCCACGCGACAAGACCCTGCTCATCTGCACCGGCAGCCAGGGCGAGCCGCGCGCCGCGCTCGCCCGCATCGCCCGCGACGAGCACAACCACGTCTCGCTGGAGGCCGGCGACACGGTGATCTTCTCGTCGCGGGTCATTCCCGGCAACGAGGTGGCGATCGACCGCGTCCGCAACGATCTCGCCCGCGCCGGCGTCAATCTCATCACCGACGCCACGCATTTCGTCCACGTCTCCGGCCACCCGGCGCGCGACGAACTGGTGCAGATGTACCAGTGGATCCGCCCGCGCATCGCCGTGCCCGTGCACGGCGAGATGCGCCATCTGCTCGCCCATGCCGAACTGGCGCGGGCCTGTCAGGTACCGCAGACGCCGGTGGTGACGAACGGCGATGTCCTCGCCATCCGGCGCACCGGCGCCGAGGTCGTCGGCAAGGTCGACACCGGCCAACTCGCTGTCGACGGTCGCACGCTCGTGCCACTGGCCAGCGCGACGATGAAGGCGCGCACGCAGATGCTGTGGAACGGCAGCGCCATCGTCACTCTGGTGCTCGACCGCAAGGGCAAGGTGCTGTCGACGCCGCTGCTGTCGGCACCGGGTCTGATCGGCGATACGGCGGAGGATGCCGCGCTCGCCGTCGAGGTCGTCGAGGATGTGATGTCGCAACTCGATGGCCTGTCGACGGCCGAGAAGCGCGACGACGGCGAAGTCACCGAGGCCGCGCGCCGCGCCCTGCGGGCCTCGTTCCGCGCCCGTCGCGGCAAGCGGCCGGCGATTGATGTCCACCTCGTGCGGGTATAGGGAAGACCCATGATCGGACGCCTGAACCACGTCGCCATCGTCGTGCCCGACCTCGCGGCCGCGACGGCGGTGTATCGCGACACACTGGGGGCCGAGGTGTCGGCGCCGCAGGATCTGCCGGAGCACGGCGTGACGACGGTGTTCGTGATCCTGCCCAACACCAAGATCGAACTGCTGCATCCGCTGGGCGACGGCTCGCCGATCGCCAGCTTTCTCGAGCGCAACGCGAGTGGCGGCATCCACCATGTCTGCTACGAGGTCGACGACATCCTCGCCGCCCGCGACCGGCTGAAGGCGGCCGGCGCCCGCGTGCTGGGCGACGGCCAGCCGCGCACCGGCGCGCACGGCAAGCCGGTGCTGTTCCTGCATCCCAAGGACTTCGTCGGCACCCTCGTCGAACTCGAGCAGGTCTAGCCGGCATGGCCCCGGTCAGCGCGATCACCGTCTTCATCGTGCTGTGGTGGCTGGTGTTCTTCGCCGTCCTGCCATGGGGCATCCAGCGCGACGACGCCCCCCGGACCGGCAACGACCCGGGCGCGCCGCTGCGCCCGCGCCTGTTGCGGAAGGCGCTGCTGACGACGGCCATCGCGGCCGTCCTGTTCGCCATCGTGTATGTCGTGATCGACGGCGGCCTGCTGCCGAACCTGCGCGACGTGTTCGAGGAACGCTGACCGGCGGCAGGCTTCGGCCGGCCCGACTTCCCGCGTCAGGAACCGCGCGCCATGCGGCGCGTTTCCTTCGTGTGGAGCCCGTCCGGATGTCCGGCACCACGGGCTTCCCGGAGGGCCGTTCCATGCCTCGGGTCGGTTTCCTGTTCGTGTCAGCGATTGTCCTTGCCGGCGTCTCTGTCGGCCTGCCGCGCGACGCGGCCGCCCAGAACACCGCAAGTCTGGAGGCCGCGATAGCGACCGGCGACCCCGAGGCCATCGGCACCGCAGCCCGGCAGCTTCAGGGCGCTCCCGGGGAGCGGCTGACCCTGGCCGGCGACTATGCCGACGGGATCGATGGCGCCGCCGATGCCGGGGAGAGCGGAAGTCTGGCTCTGGCGGCCATCGCGCTGGCGCGTGACGACAGCATCCTCGCCGTGCAGCCCACCGAAGCTGCCGATGTCGCCGACCGGGCTCTGGCGGCGGCGGGGCAGACGTCGGTGGTGTCGGGGCGGCCCGATCTCGCCGCTGCCGTCGCGCTGGAGGCGGCCGAAATGGCCCGCTCGCCGGCCCTGACGACCCAGGCGCAGACCCCGGAGGCGCGCGCGCGTGCCGCCGCCATGATCGTTGCGGCCCTGCAACTCGCCTCGCGACCGGAAGTCGCGCGCGCCGATCCGGCCGCGGCCGCGCTCGTCACGACGATAGCCTCGCAGGTGGCGGCGCTGCTTCAGTCCGTGGCGCCGGAACTCGCCGCCATCATCGAGGCGGAAGTCGAGGAGGCCGAGGTGGCCATCGCCAGCGCGCAGGACCCCGACGGCGACGACACCCAGACGGGCGAGACGAACGAGGCGCAGAACCAGGCAAGTCCGAGCTGAACCGGGTTATGCCAGTGCCGCCGGCGCGGCGCCGGCAGCAAGGCAGAGGACTACCACGGCCCATGGTGGCACGCGCGCGACGGCGAGCAGTGTCAGGGCGCCCAGCGCCATCGCCAGATCGAGCGGGCCGTGCACGGTCGACGTCCATATCGGATCGTAGAGTGCCGCCAGCAGCAGGCCGACGACCGCGGCGTTCACGCCTGCCAGCGCCCGCCGGATACCGTGGCGTCGCCGCAGGCCCTGCCAGAATGGCCAGACCACGAGCAGCAGCAGGAAGCCGGGCGCGAAGATCGCGACAAGTGCAATCACCCCGCCGGCGATCCCGCCCGGCCAGCCCGGCAGCTCGATGGCGCTGCCGAGAAATCCGGCGATCGTGAACAGCGGGCCGGGCAGGGCCTGCGCCGCGCCATAGCCGGCGAGAAACGCGTCGGCGGATATGTAACCGGGCGAGACCATTTCGGACTGCAGCAGCGGCAGGACGACATGGCCGCCGCCGAACACAAGTGCGCCCGCACGGAGGAAGGCATCGACGAGGTCGAGTGCCGGATGCATCAGGGCCAGTGCGGCGACGGGCAGGCCGCCGAGGAGCAGGACCAGCAGGACCGCCGACAGAACCGGGACCGTAGCCGGCAGACGGCGATGCCCCATGACATGGTCTTCGGCCGTTCCGCCGGCATTCTCCAGCAGGACATGGCCTGCCACGGCCGCCAGCGCGATGACGGCGATCTGCACGGCGGCGTCGCCGGCCACCAGCATGATCATCGCCGCCACCAGAGCGAAACCTTGGGTGCGACGGTTCGGGCAAAGCTGCACCGCCATCGCCCACACCGCCTGAGCGACGATCGCCAGCGCGGCGATCTTGAGGCCCGACAGCCAGGCGATATCGAACCCGCCAGCCGCAACCAGCCCCGTGCCCAGCAGAAGCATCGCCACGGCGGACGGCAGCGTGAACCCGATCCAGGCCGCGAGCGCACCGGGCAGGCCGGCCCGTAGCAGGCCGATGGCGAAGCCGGTCTGGCTCGATGTCGGCCCGGGCAGGAACTGGTTGAGGGCGACGATGTCGGCGTAGGTGGCCTCGTCCAGCCAGCGCCGGCGCGCGACGAACTCCGTCCGGTAGTAGCCGAGATGGGCGACCGGGCCGCCGAACGAGGTGAGCCCGAGCAGCAGGAAGGCGCGGAAGACCTCCCGGACCGACCCGGGGCGGGCGTCGGCTGCGTTGCTGGCCTGCGAGGCGGTCATGCATGCTCCGGTCGCGCGGGACGGCTTGCGGCGAGGGGACAATACGGGGCCGACCGGCTACTGTCGCGCGCGGATGGATGAGGGATGATGACGTGTCGGCCTATTGCGACATCGCGCCGGGTCACGAATGGCATGGCCCGTACCATGACGGCGAGTACGGCTTTCCGGTCAGCGACGAGGCCCGCCTGTTCGAGCGCCTCGTGCTGGAGATCAACCAGGCCGGGCTGTCGTGGCTGACGATCCTGAAGAAGCGGCCGGCCTTCCTCGCCGCCTATGACGGCTTCGACGTGGAGCGTGTGGCGGCCTACGGCGAGCGGGAACGGGCGCGGCTGCTGGCCGATGCCGGCATCATCCGCAACCGCCTCAAGGTCGACGCGGCGATCGCCAACGCGGGGACACTCCTCGCGTTGCGTGACAGCCATGGCGGTTTCGCCGGCTGGCTCGATGCGCATCACCCGCTGACGCTGGAGGAGTGGACGAAGCTGTTCCGCAAGACCTTCCGGTTCACCGGCGGCGAGATCGTCAACGAGTTCCTGATGTCGACCGGCTACCTGGCCGGCGCGCACCGGGCCGACTGCCCGGTCATGAAGGCGATTCGCCATGCGTCGCCGCCGTGGATGAAGGGGGCGCGGAAGGGCCGCTGAATCTCTGCACCGCCACTAGGCAAACCGGCGGCGAAAAGGCGGGCACTTGCTCAAGCGGGCGCCACAAGTACCGGGAATCGCACGAAAAATCGGGACGGGCACCGCGTTTCGCTTGGCGTCCCGGCACCGCGTCGCCTAAACGGAAAGGGTCCGGGCGACCGGACAATCGCTTGGTGGCGATTCCTCCAGAGACTGAGGGCCGTGCCCGAGGGCACGGCCCTCTTTTTGTTGCAATCACGACAGCCATTTGGCGACAGAATTTGACGCTGCCCCGGAACGGGCGAGGCCGCGGAGCGATTGTCCGTTCGTTAACCGCGCCGCGTCAGGATAGCGTCATGCGCCATGCGGTCCTCGTCATCCTCGCCCTGCTTCTAGCCGCGCCGGCGGCGGCCCAGCAACGCACCGTCAGCGTCACGGCCGCGGACTGCGCCCGGCTGGTGAAGCACCAGCCCGCGCCCGATGTCGCCTACCGGCCCGGTGTGGATGTCCACGGGCGGCCCGTCGCGCCGGCCGACCTCGACGGCGGCACGCCGATCGCGCTACCGGAGCGTTTCGCCATTCCCGTCACCGTCGACATGGCCGAAAAGCTCGGCATTCCGCCGCTCGGCAGCGGCGCCCTGCACGGCGGCGAGATCGCCGTCGGCACGGTCGTGGTGACGGCCGACGGGCGGGCCACGTTCAACGGCCAGCCGCTCCAGTCCGACGCCTCGGCAGCGCTCGCCGCCGCCTGCCAGCGTACGGGCGCACGCCCCTAGAACTGGCCCGGCGCGCGGCGCAGGCGTAGACAGGTCCGGTCGCGCCACGAGTGTCGCCATGACGGATACCGCCAGCCCGGCCAGCGCCCCGGCCGAAAGCCGCCGCAACCGCATCGATACGGCCTTCGATGCCGAACAGCTCGCCGGCACCCGGCTGGCGATGATCGCGCGCCTCGTCGCGGTCGCCATCATCGGCGTCTGGCTGGTCGTGCTGCTGGAGTTCGAGGCGGTCTACTACCTCGCCTGCATCACGCTCTTCGGCGCCAACGGCATCGCGCAGTACGCAATCGCCCGCCGGCGCCCCGCGCGGCGCTGGCCGACTTATCTGATCGTGGCCGTCGATGTCGCCCTGCTGACCTTCCTGCTGGTCGTGCAGAACCCGCTGGCGGCGCACCAGTATCCGGCTGCCTTTCCCTACCGCTTCGACAATTTCGTCTACTTCTTCGTCGTCCTCGCCGGCGTGGCCCTCAGCTTTTCGCCGGGCGTCATGCTGTGGGCCGGTTTCGTCGGAGGCGCATTCTGGCTCGTCGGGCTGGCCTGGGTGGCGTCGCATCCCGACACGATCCTGCTGCCGGTCAACGGCATCCCCGACGGCACCTCGCGGGCCGAGGCGATGGCGCTCATGCTCGACCCCCATACGGTGCTGGTGGGCCAGCGCGTGCAGGAGGTGATCGTCCTGCTGCTCGTCGCCGGCACGCTGGCCGCCGCCGTCCGGCGCGCACGGCGGCTGGCCCATCGCCAGGCCGAGGTCGAGCGCGAGCGGTCGAACCTCGCGCGCTACTTCCCGCCGTCGATGGTCGACCGCCTGTCGCATGCCGACCGGCCGCTGGGCGAGGGTCGCGAGCAGACGGTGGCCGTGCTGTTCGCCGACATCGTGGGCTTCACGCGGCTGGCCGAGCAGGCGACGCCGCAACAGGTCGTCGAGGGCCTGCGCGCGCTGCACCGCCGCCTCGAGGCCTGCGTCTTCGACAACCACGGCACGCTCGACAAGTTCCTCGGCGACGGCGTGATGGCGACGTTCGGCACGCCCGAGCCCGGTCCGTCGGACGCCGCCAACGCGCTGGCCTGCGCGCGGGCCATGCAGGCGGCCGTCGACGAATGGAACGGCCGCCGCCGGGACGCCGGCCTGCCGCCCATCCGCCTCTCGGTCGGCGCGCACTGGGGACGGGTGGTGCTCGGCGATATCGGCAGCGAGCGGCGGCTCGAGTTCACCGTCCTCGGCGATACCGTCAACGTAGCGGCGCGCATCGAGGCGCAGACCCGTGTGCTCGAGTGCCGTGTCGCCGTCAGCGAGGCGCTTGTCAATGTGCTGCGCGCCTCGGGCGACGCGCGCGCCGCCGGGCTGCTCGACGGCTTCCACAATGCCGGTCCTCAGGATCTCCAGGGACGCGCCGAGCCGGTCGCGGTCTGGACCTGGGGCACGCCGGTGCCGCAGGCGTCGTCCTGACGATGCCGTCCGTCATCGCCGCGGCGCGGCAATGGACAGGCCGCGGCGCCATTGCCTACTCTCCGCCGCCTCTGCCCCGGCCCGAGGAATGTGCCCCGTGAGCAGCGCCGTCCGCCGCTCCCAGTTGCTTCTGCCGACGCTCAAGGAGACGCCGAGCGACGCGCAGATCGTATCGCACCGCCTGATGCTGCGGGCCGGGCTGGTGCGCCAGTCCGCCTCGGGCATCTACACCTGGCTGCCGGCCGGGCTGCGCGTGCTGCGCAAGATCGCCGACATCGTGCGCGCCGAGCAGGACGCCGCCGGCGCCCAGGAAGTGCTGATGGCGACCATCCAGTCGGCCGATCTGTGGCGCAAGTCGGGCCGCTACGAGGATTACGGCAAGGAGATGCTGCGCATCACCGACCGCCACGACCGTGAGCTGCTGTACGGCCCTACGGCGGAAGAGGTGATCACCGACGTCGTCTCGCGCGAGATCGGCAGCTACCGCGATCTGCCGAAGAACCTCTACAACATCCAGTGGAAGTTCCGCGACGAGGTGCGGCCGCGCTTCGGCGTCATGCGCGGGCGCGAGTTCCTGATGAAGGACGCCTATTCCTTCGACCTCGACCGCGCCGGCGCGCGCCGCGCCTACAACCGCATGTTCGTCGCCTACCTGCGGACCTTCGCCCGCATGGGCCTCAAGGCCATCCCGATGCGCGCCGACACCGGGCCCATCGGCGGCGATCTTTCGCACGAGTTCATCATCCTCGCCGAGACCGGCGAGAGCGCCGTGTTCTGCGACCGCGCGCTGCTCGACATGACGCCGCCTGGCGACGACGTCGACTACGCCGGCGACCTGCAGCCGATCGTCGATGCCTGGACCGCGCCCTACGCGGCGACCGACGAGATGCACGACGCGACGAAGTGCCCGGTGCCGGCTGACCGCCTCGTCACCGCGCGCGGCATCGAGGTCGGACACATCTTCTACTTCGGCACCAAGTATTCGCAGCCGATGGGCGCCTTCGTGCAGGGGCCGGACGGCAACCGCGTGGCGCTGGAGATGGGCAGCTACGGCATCGGTGTCTCGCGCCTCGTCGGCGCCATCATCGAGGCCTCGCACGACGACGCCGGCATCGTCTGGCCGGATGCGGTGGCGCCGTGGCAGGTCGGCCTCGTCAACCTCAAGAGCGGCGACGCGGCCTGCGACAAGGCGTGCGAGGAGCTGTTCGGCGCCATGCGCGCGGCCGGGGTCGAGGTCGTCTACGACGATCGCGACGAACGCGCCGGCGCCAAGTTCGCCGACATGGATCTCGTCGGACTGCCATGGCAGATGGTCGTCGGACCGCGTGGCCTCGCCGAGGGCAAGGTCGAGCTGAAGCGCCGCGGCGCGGCCGACCGCGAGACCGTGACGCTCGACGCGGCGCGCGACTGGATCGCCGCCCGCGGCCGGGCCGCCTGACGATGTTCGCGCCCTTCGAGTGGATGGTCGCCGGGCGCTACATGCGCGCCCGCCGCAAGGAAGGGTTCATCTCGGTCATCGCCGGCTTCTCGTTGCTCGGCATCGCGCTGGGCGTCGCCACGCTGATCATCGTCATGTCGGTGATGAACGGCTTCCGCGCCGAGCTGCTCGGCCGCATCCTCGGCGTCAACGGCCACATCTCGGTGGTCTCGCAGACCCCGGACGGCCTCGCCGGCTGGGACGCGCTGGCGGCGCGGCTTCGCGCGCTGCCGGACGTCACGTCGGTCGTGCCCGTGGCCGAAGGGCAGGTGATGGCGACGTCGGAGGGATACGCCGCCGGCGCCATGGCGCGCGGCATGCGGCTGGAAGACCTCAAGGCGCGCGCCGCCGTGTCCGACCACATCGTCTCCGGTTCGCTCGACGGCTTCGCCGAGGGCGAGGGCGTTCTGGTCGGCGCGCGCCTCGCCCGCCGCCTCGGCATCGCGCCGGGCGGCAAGATCACCCTGATCTCGCCGCATGGCACCAAGACGGCCTTCGGCACCGTGCCGCGACAGAAGGCCTATCCCGTCTCGGGCCTGTTCGAGGTCGGCATGTTCGAGTTCGACAACTCGGTCGTGCTGATGCCGCTGGCGGCGGCACAGATCTATTTTCGCCTCGACGACCGCGTCTCGCAGCTCGAGGTGATGGTGACCAATCCCGACGCCGTGGCGCGGCCGCGCGCGGCGGTGGCGGCGACGCTGAGTCCGGGGCAGGGGGTGTTCGACTGGCAGCAGGCCAACCGCAGCTTCTTCAACGCGCTGCATGTCGAACGCAACGTCATGTTCCTCATCCTGACGCTGATCATCCTGGTCGCCGCCTTCAACATCATTTCCGGCCTGATCATGCTGGTGAAGGACAAGGGCGCCGACATCGCCATCCTGCGCACGATGGGCACGTCGCGCGCCTCGATCATGCGCATCTTCTTCATTGCCGGCGCCTCCATCGGCGTCGTCGGCACGACGGCGGGCACGCTGCTCGGGCTGGTCTTCTGCGCCAACATCGAGTCGATCCGGCAGGGCCTGCAGGCGCTGACCGGAACCGACCTGTTCTCGCCGGAGATCTATTTCCTCAGCCAGTTGCCGGCCAAGGTCGATCCCGGCGAGGTGATCACCGTCGTCGGCATGGCCTTCGCGCTGTCGATCCTCGCCACCATCTATCCGAGCTGGCGGGCAGCGCGCACCGACCCCGTCGAGGCGCTGCGCTATGAGTGAGGCCGTGCCGGCGCTGCGGCTTACGGGCGTGCGCCGGACGTTCCAGCAGGGCGATCGCCGGCTCGACGTGCTGCGCGACGTCCATCTCACCCTGCGTGCCGGCGAGATGGTGGCGCTGGTCGGCCCGTCGGGCGCCGGCAAGTCGACGCTGCTGCACGTCGCCGGCCTGCTGGAACGGCCGGACGGCGGCAGCATCCACATCGAGGGCGTCGATGCCAGCGACCTCGGCGACGCCGAGCGCACGCGGCTGCGCCGTCACAAGCTCGGTTTCGTCTACCAGTTCCACCATCTGCTGCCGGAGTTCACGGCGGAGGAGAACGTCGTCCTGCCGCAGCTCGTCGCCGGCCTGTCGAAGGCCGAGGCGCGCGAGCGCGCCCGCGAACTGCTGGCCATGGTCGGCCTCGCCGAGCGTGCCAGCCATCGTCCCGGCATGCTGTCGGGCGGCGAGCAGCAGCGCGTCGCCATCGTCCGCGCCGTCGCCAACGCGCCGGCCGTGCTGCTGGCCGACGAGCCGACCGGCAACCTCGACCCGGCCACCGCCGAGCGCGTCTTCGGACAACTGATGGCGCTGGTCCGTCAGGCCGGGCTGGCGGCGCTGGTCGCCACCCACAACCTCGACCTCGCCAGCCGCATGGACCGCGCGCTGACGATCAGCGACGGTCGACTGGTTCCGGCGATGGGATGAACTTACCGTCCACTGACCTGCGATATCCCGATCTGCCAAAGTTACGGACGTTGATCTCCGTTACTTGGCCCTTGTCGTGCAAGAACGTCATCGCAACATAATTTGTGTTGCCATATGACTTCGGACCGAGAAACTGATCGTAGTACGAAAGTGCGAAGAAAAAACACAAAAGCTCTTGAGGGGTATTATATTCGCATGGCATATCCGCATCAAACATTCTGTAAATCACTTGTTGTATAGGTGTCCCTATCGGAAATTCAGCAAGAAGAGCTTCTTGTACTTTGGTTTCCCAGTCTACCCATTTACCTTTAATGTTATCTGTTCCAAAAAATGATGAAACTCTGGACGTCAAAAAATTTGATTTAATAACTTCCTCTTGCATGGGATAGCATCCAGAAGAGGCTATAACCCCAGACATTAACAAGAAAAGCCACGTTGCTTGAAGCAGTGGCCGCAGTGGCCTACCCGCTTTAAGAACTTTCATGCGGTTGGTCCTCCGTACGGATATAGACACCAGCGCTCACCGCAGGGACGAAATGAAGGGTAAAGCCTGAAACGCGGCTCGTCCAATTTCCTGCTGGAAGTGAATGTTCCACCGCATCGCGAGAGCTTCGTCCACCTTCCCATCCACTCGTCTTGCCGCAACTCGTCACCAGCCGGGAGTGCTGTCGGGCGGCTGAACGTCGCCCTGTCCATTGGCGACTCGGGTACCATGCGGCCCATGACCGACAGCCCGCCGAGCCACGCCGCCTTCGTACATCTGCGCGTCCACTCCGCCTTCTCGCTGGCCGAGGGGGCTCTGCAACTGAAGGCGCTGGTCGAGCTGTGCAAACGTCACCGCATGCCGGCGGTGGCCGTCACCGACACGATGAACCTGTTCGGCGCGCTGGAGTTCGCCGTCACGGCGGCGAAGGCGGGGGTGCAGCCCATCGTCGGCTGCCAGCTCGCCCTACGTCCGCCGGCCGGCAAGGGCGGCACGCGGCCGCCGGCGCCGCGCGGGCGCAATGCCGCCGCGGCGCTCGACCAGCTCGTCGTGCTGGTGCAGGACGCGACCGGCTGGGCCAATCTGCTGGCGCTGGTCAGCAAGGCCTACAGGGAGAGCGACCCGGCCGAGGCCGTGGCGCTGTCGCTCGACGACCTCGACGGACGCAGCGACGGCCTCATCGCGCTCACCGGCGGTCCTGACGGCGGCATCGGGCGGTTGCTGGCGGCGGGGCAGGGGCCGGCGGCGTCAGCCATGCTCGACCGGCTGCAGGCGCTCTTCCCCGGCCGCCTCTACGTCGAGCTGCAGCGCCACGGGCAGGACGTCGAGGACCGCATCGAGACCGGTCTCATCGACTTCGCCATGCGCCGCGACCTGCCGCTGGTCGCCACCAACGAATGCTTCTTCGCCGACGAGAGCATGGTCGAGGCGCACGATGCGCTGCTCTGCATCGCCCAGGGCGCCTATCTCTCCGAGCGCGAGCGGCGGCGGGTGACGCCGGAGCACCGCTTCAAGAGCGCCGACGAGATGGCGGCGCTGTTCGCCGACTTGCCCGAGGCGATCGACAACACGCTCGTCGTCGCCCGCCGCTGCGCCTTCATGCCGACGGCGCAGAAGCCGATCCTGCCGGCCTTTCCGACGGCGAGCGGCCGCAGCGAGGCGGAGGAACTGGCGGCGCGCGCGGCGGAGGGGCTGGAGCGCCGTCTCGCGGTCCACGTCTACACGCCGGACATGGACGCGTCGACGCGGGCGGAGAAGGCGAGGCCCTATCTCGATCGGCTCGACTACGAACTCGGCATCATCGGCCGCATGGGTTACGCCGGCTACTACCTGATCGTGGCGGAATTCATCCAGTGGGCACGCGCCAACGGCGTGCCGGTCGGTCCGGGGCGCGGCTCCGGCGCCGCCTCCGTCGCCGCCTGGGCGCTGACCATCACCGACCTCGATCCGCTGCGCTGGGGACTGCTGTTCGAGCGCTTCCTCAACCCCGAGCGCGTGTCGATGCCGGACTTCGACATCGACTTCTGCCAGGAGAACCGCGACCGCGTGATCCGTCACGTGCAGGACCTGTACGGCACCGACCGGGTGGCGCAGATCATCACCTTTGGCAAGCTGCAGGCGCGCGCCGTGGTGCGCGACGTCGGCCGCGTCATGGAGATGCCCTACGGCAAGGTCGACCGCATCGCCAAGCTGGTGCCGTTCAACCCGGCCAATCCGGTGACGCTGGCGCAGGCGATCAAGGCCGAGCCGCAGTTGCAGGCGATGGCCGAAGAGGACGAGGACGTGCGTCGCCTGCTCGACCTGGCGCTGAAGCTGGAGGGGCTCTACCGCAACTCCTCGACGCACGCCGCCGGTGTCGTCATCGGCGACCGGCCGCTGGAGACGCTGGTGCCGCTCTATCGCGACCCGCGCTCAGACATGCCGGTGACGCAGTACAACATGAAGTACGTCGAGGTGGCGGGGCTGGTGAAGTTCGACTTCCTCGGCCTCAAGACGCTCGACGTGCTCGACCGTGCCGTCGCCCTGCTGCACCGGCGCGGCGTCGCCATCGACCTCGACACGCTGCCGCTCGACGATCCGAAAACCTACGGCATGCTGGCCAAGGGCGACACGACCGGCGTCTTCCAGTGTGAAAGCTCGGGCGTGCGCGATGTGCTGCGGCGCCTCAAGCCCGACCGCTTCGAGGACATCATCGCCGTCGTGGCGCTCTACCGTCCCGGCCCGATGGACAACATCCCGAGCTACATCCGCCGCAAGCACGGCGAGGAGGAGGTCGACACCCTCCACGCCAAGCTGGAACCGGTGCTGGGCGAGACCCACGGCATCCCGATCTACCAGGAGCAGGTGCTGCAGATGGCGCAGGTGCTGGCCGGCTATTCGCTCGGCAGCGCCGACCTGCTGCGCCGCGCCATGGGCAAGAAGGACAAGGCGGAGATGGCCGCGCAGCGCGCCAACTTCGTCGCCGGCGCGCAGAAGATTTCCGGCCTCACCGCCGACCGCGCCGGCCAGATCTTCGACGTCATGGACAAGTTCGCCGGCTACGGCTTCAACAAGGCGCACGCGGCAGCCTACGCCCTCATCGCCTACCGCACGGCCTGGCTCAAAGCCAACTGGCCGGTCGAATTCCTCGCCGCGTCGATGACCTGGGACCAGGGCTCGACCGACCGCATCGCGCTCTACCGCCGCGAGCTCGACCGCATGGGCATCGCCCTGCTGCCGCCGGACGTGAACCGCAGCGAGGCCGACTTCTCCGTCGAGACGGCCGAGGATGGCGACGGCGGCGAGCGCGGCGCCATCCGCTACGCGCTGGCGGCGATCCGCGGCGTCGGGCGCGCGGCCGTCGCCGCGCTGGCGGCGGAGCGCGAGGCCAATGGCCCGTTCCGCAGCCTGTTCGACTTCGCCGAGCGGGCCGACGCCTCGCTGCTCAACCGCCGCCAAATCGAAAGCCTGGTCAATGCCGGCGCCTTCGACTCGCTCGAACCGAGCCGCGCGCGCGTCCACGCTGCCATCGACATGATGCTCGGCTACGCCCAGTCGGTGCAGCGCGAGAAGGAGAGCGGCCAGGCGACACTGTTCGGCGGCGGCGAGGAGGCGCAGCGGCCGCGCCTGCCGTCTGTTGCCGACTGGCAGCCGGCCGAGCGCCTGCAGCGTGAACTCGATGCCATCGGCTTCTATCTCTCGGCCCATCCGCTCGACGAGTACCGTCGTGCGCTCGACCGCCTCGGCGTCATCCCATGGGCGACATTGCCGGCGACGCTGGCGGCGCGCGGCGGCACCGCGGCGGTGAAGCTCGCCGGGGCGGTGCTCGGCTTCCAGCAGCGTACCTCCCAGCGCGGTAACCGCTTCGCCTTCGTGCAACTGTCCGACGCGTCGGGCGCCTACGAGGTGACGGTGTTCTCCGAGGCGCTGGGCGAGGCGCG
Organism: Alphaproteobacteria bacterium; assembly: GCA_050246875.1. Lineage (GTDB taxonomy): Bacteria > Pseudomonadota > Alphaproteobacteria > UBA6615 > UBA6615 > SHWB01. Next base: position 253,536 of record JBFWVF010000009.1, read on the forward strand.
CAACCTGCTCGACGGCGACCGGCCGGTTCTCGTCGAGGCCGTGGCGCGCGTGGAGGAGGGCGGCGGCATCCGCCTCACCGCCAACCGCATCAGCCCGCTCGAAGCCGCAGTCAGCGAGGCGGCCGAGGGGCTGAAGGTCTGGGTCGGCGATGCGGCGCCGCTGGCGACCCTGCACCAGCTCGTCGAGCGCGAGGCGCGTGGCCGCCGCGCCCGGGGGCATATCCGCATCGTCGTGCCGACCGACGACGAGGAGGTCGAGATCGGTCTCGACGGCGGCTTCCTGTGCTCGCCGCAGGTACGCCGCGCCATCCGCGCCATTCCTGGCGTGGTCGACGTACAGGAACTCTAGGCAGGCACGCCGGGAGCGGACTGTCGCCCGTGCCGTTCAGCGCGGCGTGATGGTGACCGGTGCTCGCGCCGCGCCGCCGCCCGTGCTGCCCGCCTGCTGCCGCGGGGCGACGGTGACGGCGATGCTGGCGCCGGACAGGCTGCGGCTCTCGATCTGCACCGTCGCCGCGCGTTCGCCGCGGGTGTAGGCCATGGCGCTGATTTCGGCCTGCACGCTCATGATCGGTTCCCAGCCGAATTCCGGCATTTCGCGCTGGTAGAGCGAGAAGGCCTGCGTCGCCGTCAGGCCGGTGCGCAGCGTCAGCCGTCCCGTCCAGTTGTCGGGGTCGCCGAGGATGATCGAACGGTCGACGTCGAGCGTCGCACCCGCCGGGATCGGGATGTCGTTGACCAGCGCGAAGGACTTCTGCAGCGGCGCGTCGGCGCTGGCCCGGGAGGGCTCCAGCACCGGTCCGCCGCTGCAACCGGCGACGACGGCCAGGATGGCCAGTGCAAGCCCCAGCCTGCCGATATGGCGATCCGTGTGCATGCGGCATCGTTGCGCCGGCGCATTGAGTCGCGGCAAGCCGCGCGGCCGGCCGAGTCGCCGGAGGATGACTCCGCGAACCGCCTCGACTACTGTTGGCGGGCGGCCGGGACGGGCCCGGCGTGATCGGACGGTCTTGCCATGCGACAGATCCCGCGCGGTGAAATCCGCAACCACATCGCCTCGGGCGCCGAGCGCCTCGACCATCTCGCCGGGTTTCTGGAGAAGCTGCCAGCGGGCTCCCTGACGCTGGCGCAGTGGTACGGCTACGGCACCGGCTGCGCGGTCGGCCTTGCCGTGCGGCTCGACCCCTGGTTTTCCGCCCAGGGGCTCCGGCTCGAAGGCGCCGGCAACCTCAAGGACTGCCGTCCGGTCTTCGCCGGCCGCGAGGGATGGGAGGCGGTGGCCGCCTTCTTCGGCCTCACGGTCGATACGGCGACGACGCTGTTCGGCCGCGCCGCCTACGGCGGCGACGTGCGCCCCCATCCCCGGCTGATGGCGCGACGGGTCCGCCAGTACCTCGTCCACGCGACGGACGTTGTCCTCGCCGCCTGAAGGCGGCACCCATGCAAGACGGGTGAACGCAGCGTGGCCTCGCGTGCGCCGCTGTTGCCGTATGCCGTGCTCACGGCGGCGGCGTTCCTGCTGGCCAGCGACGTGATCGTCGGCCGACTGGCCGACGGCACCACGCCGCCGCTGGTGCTGGCCTTCTTCCGCTGTGCCGGGGCAGCTGTCCTGCTGCTGCCCTTCGTCGGCCGGGAACTGCTGTCCCAGCGTCACGTCATAGCCGCCGCGTGGCGGCACTTCGCGCTGGTTGGCCTGTTCGGCTCGATCATCGGCGCCGGCGGCATCTACACCGGGCTGGCCATGACCACCGGGCTCAACGGCGGCATCGTCTCGACGACCCAGTCGGCGCTGACGGTGGCGATCGCCTGGGCGGCCTTCGGCGAGCGGATCGGGCGGAGCGAGATGCTCGGTCTGCTCGTCGCGGCGGCCGGCGTGCTCTATGTCATGGTCGGCGGCGATTTCGCCCGGTTGGCGGCCTTCCAGCCGCATGTCGGCGACCTCTTCGTCTTCGTCGGCGTCGCCGGTTTCGCCGCCTATGTGGTCTGGCTGCGCCGCCTGCCCGTCGGCATGTCGCCGATGGCCGCGCTGTGCGTCATCATGTGGTGGGGCTCGGCCTTCCTCGCGCCCGCGGTCGTCGCCGAAATGCTCGCCGGCCATGTCTTCGTGGCCACGGTGAAGACGGTCGGCCTCGCACTGTGGTCGTCGATCGCCGTCGGCATCTTCGCCGTCGGCTGCCTGACGGCCGGCACGCGCATGGTCGGCTCCTACCAGGCCGGCGCCTTCAACTATCTCCGCACGGTCTTCTCGCTCGGCCTCGCCATCGCCCTGCTGGGCGAACGGCCGCAGCTCTATCACGGCGTCGGACTGGTCCTCGTGATGGCCGGGCTGTGGCTGATGCTGCGGCGCCGGCGCGCCGTCAGCCAAGCTCGAGCGACGTGATCCCGTAGATATGGCCGAGCGGCAGGGCAGGGTCCGGGCCGCGATACATGCGCGCGGTCTCGAAGGTCGGCACCAGCCCGTGCCGGCGGGCCAGTGCCGCAGCCGCGCCGTTCGGCTCCGGGGCGTCGAGGAAGACCGGACCCGGCGCCGCGACCGCCGCCAGCGCGCCGAACAGTGCCTCGGCGCCGGCCTCGTCGACGGCGACGAGCGGGCCGATGCGATGGCCGTCGCGGCAGGGCCGCACGACGCCCCAGCCGGCGATCTCGCCGTCGCGCAGCAGAACCCGCGCCGCGTGCCCGGCCGTGCCGAGCCAACCGCTCAGGAAGGCATCGCGCGGGGCCGGGTAGTACGGCCTGTCCCAGGCCAGCAGGCGCTCCGCCGGCAGGGCGTCCGCCGCGACGATGCCGGGCGCCGTCGCCGAGGCCGTGGCGGCGCCACCCCAGCGCACATTGCGGTGGGCCAGCGCGTAGCCTGACTTCGCATAGTTCGCCTGCTGCGCGACGACGCCGTCGAGGCCGATGACGCGGCCGTCGAGACGCGCCATGCCGGCCTGCCAGAGACGGAAGCCGAAGCCACGACCGCGCCAGCCCGGCCGGGCGATGTAGAAGCCGAGGAAGCCGAAACCGGCGCCGTAGCGCACCACCGAAATCGAGGCCACCGGCTCGCCGTCGACGGTGCCGAACAGGAAGCCGCCGGGATCGGTCGCGTGGAAGCAGGCGGCGTCGCCGAGGCCGGGGTTCCAGCCTTCCGCCGCCGCCCAGTCGAGCAGCAGGGCGAGGTCTCCCTCGGTCATGGTGCGGACCGCCCAGTCTTGCGTCGTCATGCCGTCGTCCCCGCCGATTTCGGCGCGCATGCTGAACGCCGGGCGAGGACGCGACAAGCCGTGCGTCGCGGCGGGGTGGCGTCTACAGTCCGCCCGCCCGCCGCTTCCGCCGCGCGGCAACCAGCCGGATCGCCCGCGCGCATGACCCATCCGACTTCCGCGCCGCGCGCCGCGCCGCACGATGCCCCGGTTCGCGGCGTGCTGCTGATGTGCCTGGCGGTGACGCTGTTCGCCACCATGAACATGTTCGTGAAGCTGCTGCGCGCCGACTATCCGGTGTCGGAGATCGTCTGGGGGCGCTACACGTTCCATCTGGTCTTCGCGCTGATCATCATCGGCCCGCGGTTGCCGGCGCTGCTGCGGACGGCGAACCTGCCTATCCACCTGCTGCGCGGCGTGCTGATCCTCGGCGCGACCACCACCATGTTCATCGCCATCGGCTTCCTGCCGCTGGCAACCGCCATCGCCATCAACTTCGTCTCGCCGCTGCTCGTCGTCGCGCTCTCCACCGCCATGCTCGGCGAGCGCGTCGGTGCCGGGCGCTGGGCCGCCGTCGTCATCGGCTTCGCCGGCGTCCTGCTGATCATCAGGCCGGGCTTCGGCGGCGGCTGGGCCGTGCTGCTGCCGCTCGGCACAGCCCTGCTGTACGCCTACTACCAGATCATCACCCGCCGCATCGCCGCGCGCGAGGATCCCCGCACCTCGCTGCTCTACCTCGCGCTGGTCGGCACCGCCCTCGCCAGTGTCGTCGCGCCGTTCGAGTGGGTGTGGCCGACCGCGACCGGCTGGCTGATGCTGGCCGCCGCCGGCATGCTCGGCGGCATCGGCCATTTCCTCGTCATCCAGGCCTTCGCCCGGGCCCACGTCAATGTGGTCTCGCCTTTCGTCTACATGGAGATCGTCGGCGCCATGGTCTGGGGATTCGCCCTGTTCGGCGAGCTGCCGGACGCCTGGACCTTCGCCGGGGTCGGGGTGATCGTCGCCTGTGGCCTGTGGATCGTGCAGTCCGAGCGCCGCCTGCTGGCCGGCGGCGGCTGACGGCCGCCCACCCGCCGGTGCTATAGACTGCGCCGCAAGGGGCGGACCGTCCGGCCCCGGGACCGGGATCCGCGAACCGTGCCGAGCGTCCGATCGACCGCCGCACCGCCGAGCGACGCGCCCGTGCGCGGCGTCCTGCTGATGTGCCTCGCGGTGCTGATGTTCAACACCATGAACGTCATCATCAAGTCGATCTACGAGCTCTACCCGATCACCCAGATGGTGTGGCTGCGCTACAGCTTCCACTTCCTGTTCGTGGTCGCCCTGTTCGCGCCGCGCCTTGGTGCGCTGTTCCGCACCTACAGCCTGCGGGTGCAGGCCCTCCGCGGCGTGCTGGTCGTCACCTCGGCGGCCTGCATGTTCACCGGCATCGGCCTGATGCCGCTCGCGACGGCGGTGTCGATCACCTTCATCTCGCCGCTGATCGTCGTTGCCCTGTCGATGGCCGTGCTGGGCGAGCGGGTGACATGGGATCGCTGGGTCGCCGTCGTCTGCGGCTTCGTCGGCATCCTCGTCATCATCCGCCCCGGCTTCGGCGGCGGCTGGGCCGTGCTGCTGCCGATCGGCGCGGCGGTTCTCTACGCGATCTACCAGATCATCACGCGGCGCATCGCGATGATCGAGAACCCCTATGCCTCGACGGTCTATCCGGCGCTGTGCGGCGCGATCGCGCTGTCGGTGGTGCAGCCCTTCGAGTGGGTAACGCCGCAACCCGTCCACTGGCTGTTGTTCGTCGTCTGCGGCGTCCTCGGCGCCGCCGGCCATTTCTTCGTCATCAAGGCCTATGCGCGGGCGCAGGCCAACGTCGTGGCGCCGTTCATCTACACCGAGATCCTCGGTGCCACGGTGTGGGGCTACCTCGTGTTCCACGAACTGCCCGACCTGTGGACCTTCGTCGGCGCGGCCATCGTCGCCGCAAGCGGCATCTGGGTCGTGCTGGCCGAGCGGCGGGTGCAGGCCGCCACACGGCACGCCTAGAAGCGGGCGTCGGCGTCCGGCCGGACCGCCTGCGGCAGTTCGGCATGGAGCGGCGCGCCATCGGGCAGGCGGTCGGAGATTTCCGCCGCCAGCTTGGCCGCCATGGCGCGCGGGAAATCCTCGATGCCGTGGGCGACGAGGGCGAAGGCGCGCGGCCCGCCGATCACCAGCGCGCGGAAATACTCCCGCAGTTCGGCCGCGCCGCCGGGCGTCAGTCCCTTGGTGGCGACGACCAGGGCGTTGACCGTGATGCCGCGCGCCACCGCCGCGTCGCGCGCATCCTGCACCGGCCGGCCGTGGAAGTTGCGGCCGTCGCTGGCGACGTCGATGACCCGGCGCACGCCTTCGAAGCCGCTGCCCTCGAGCAGCGAAATGCCATGGTCGATGGCGGCGCTGATCGAAGTGACGGTGCCGAGTATCTCCGGCGCGTTGCGGATGGCCTCGCCGAGCGCGCCGGCCGCGACGGGGCCATCGACGAGGTGCCAGTCGACGACGGTGCGCGCCGCCTCGGCCCATTCGACATAGGCGACCGCGATACGCCCGTAGGAGCCGCCGGCGATCGACGCCAGCACCTCGGGGTCGTTCAGCGCGCGGGCGACGCCGTCGCGCTGCAACTGCACCTCGTAGAGGTCGATGCTGGCCGAGACATCGATCGCGAAGACGAGCGCGAGGTCGACCGGAAGGTCGGCCGCGCCGGCCGGGCCGATGCCGGCCAGCGTGGCCAGCAGCGCCCCGGCGATGCGGTCAATCCGCCGCGCCACGACGCGGCTTGCCGCCGAGGCGGGCCGCCAGCGCCGCGAGATAGCGGCGATCCTCGGCGTCGAACTCGCCGGCGGCGATGTCGGCGCGGTAGCCGAGCAGCTCCTCGCGGGTACCCTCGAACAGGCCGGGCCGCGCCAGCAGCCGCTCGATCGTGCTCAGGGCCTCGGCGTTGTCGCCGACGGCCACCGGCGCGGCGACGCCCTCGCCGGTCTCGGCCATATCCCCGGCGTCTTCCTCGTCGCGCGGCAGCGTCAGGACGTCGTCCCAGTCGAGGTCGGCGTCCTTCATCGCACTGGCCGCCTCGCGCGCCGCGGCGAGGGCGGTGGCGTCGTCGGGATCGCCGAGCCGGTCGAGCGCTTCGATCAGCCGGTCGCGGTCGGGTGCCGTCATGGTGCTCCGTCCGTATGCTCAGGGTTCGAAGGCGAGCAGGGCGTCGACCAGCCGGTCGGGCGCCTCCTCGGCGACATAGTGGCCGCAGTCGTCGAGGCCGTGGCCGCGCACGTCGTCGGCTTCGCGCCGCCACATGGCGAGCACGTCGAAGGGTCCGCCCATGCCGCCGCTGTTGCCCCACACGCACAGCATCGGCTCGGCGATGCGCTTGCCGGCGCTTTCGCGGTCGAGCGCGCGGTTCTCCGCGAACATCGCCTTGTAGTAGGCGAAGCCGCCGCGCAGGGCGCCCGGCGCCGAATAGGCGCGGACGTACTCGGGCAGCGCCTCCTCCATGTCGGCCGGGTTGTGATACTTCGGCGCGAAGAAGGCGCGCAGGAAGCCCTCGACGTCCTTCGCCACCAGATGCTCGGGCAGCTCGCCGAAGGCGTTGAACCAGTAGTGCCAGGCGCCCTTGGCGTAGTCGACGGTCAGGTTCTGGAAGATCTGCTCGTGCGGCACGATGTCGACGATGGCGTACCGCCGGGCGAGGCCGGGGTTGTCGAGGGCGAAGCGGCGGGCGACGAGGCCGCCCCAGTCGGTGCCGACGATGTAAGGCCGGTCGAGGCCGAGGGCAGCAGCCAGTTCGCGGATGTCGGTGGCGACCGTCCGCATGTCGTAGCCGCCGGCCGGCTTGTCGCTGTGGCCCATGCCGCGCAGGTCCGGCGCCACGACGCGGTAGCGGCGGGCGAGGGGGCCCATGACCTTGCGCCACGAGTAGGACGTCTGCGGCCAGCCGTGCAGGAGGATCACCGCCGGCGCGCCGGCTTGGCCCGCGGCGCGGTAGTGCAGGCGGATGCCGTTCACCCGGATCGCCCTGCTTTCGATCGCGTCCGTCATCGTCCTTCCCCACCTGAGCCGGCGCACAGTCTAGCCCGCGGCACGCCCCGGCTGGATAGCCGTGCGGCGCGTGCCCGCGCAATCATCTGTGACCGCCGCCGTCAAATGAAGGGAGCGCTGGCGCCCGACGGCATGTTGATGTGGATGACGAGGCCGAGGCTCTCGCCGAAGAGCTGCAGCCGCTTGCTGTTGTTGCTGGCCGGTAGCGGGATGTGTTCGTTGAGGCAGAACATGATCATCGCCGCGCCCAGTTCGGCGCCCTGCAGGCGGAATTCGTGCGAATGGCCGCTGTGGGCATCGACGACACGGCCGCGGACATAGATGTCGGGCGAGGCGCCGAGCGTCACATCGACGATCTCGCCGCCGGGCAGGGGACTGTTGCGCGAGCGGCGGTAGGCCGCGATGGCGCGCGCCACCTCGGTGGCGGTGAAGACGATCGTCCGTGTCTCGGAAGCCATCGGTTCGCACCCACCTCGACGACGTGAAGCGACTGTACCAGAGACAGCGCACGAACGCAGGCATGCAGGCCGATCAAACGAAACAACTTTCTCCATCCCAGAAGTGTGATAATTGTCTGGCCATGAAGCGGACAGTCACCTGGCCTGAGGCCGTCCGCGGTCGCCGCGTGGGGCACGTCGGCACGGCCGCGTTGATTGCGTTCCTTTCCGTCGCGGCGTCCGCGGCGGCCGAGGATCGCGGATTCTATGTTGGTGCCGGTGTGGGCGGAAACCTCGCGGATGACGCGACCGCCACCGGCACCGGCATCAATTCCAACGTCGAGAGTTCGACCGGCCTGACGGCCATCGGCGCCATCGGCTACGGTTTCGAGCCCGGCTTCCGGCTGGAGGCCGAATTCGGCTGGCGCCGCAACGAGATCGACAAGGCGACCGGGGCCACCGCGACCGGCAATTCGCGCGTCGAATCCCTGATGGCCAACCTGGCCTGGGACATCGATCTCGGCGGGTCGCTGACGCCCTATGTTGGCGCCGGCGCGGGCGTCGCCCGGTTCGCCTACGATGGCGTCGGCACCCTTTCGGGCCAGAGCGTCGACGACACGGACTCCGTCATCGCCTACCAGGCGCTCGCCGGCATGGCCTACGCCGTCTCGGACGGCACCGAGATCACGCTGGATTACCGGTTCTTCGCCGCCGACGATCCGGAAATGCGCACGACGACCGGCACGGCGGTGTCGACGGAGTACATGTCGCACGCCCTGCTCGTGGGCTTGCGCTTTTCCTTCGGCGGCACCTCGACGGCCGCGGCGCCGCAACAACCGTTGCTGCGCCCGCAGGCACCGCAGCCCGAGCCGGCGTCGCTGACACGCACGGTACAGCCGGCGCCCCAGCCGGTGCCCCCTGCGCGCATCGAGCTGGCCCGCGTGTTCTTCGCCTGGGACAGCGCCGAGTTGACGCCGGAAGCCAGGGCGATCGTCGCCGAGGTGGCGGCGAGCGCCCGGGCGCAGGGCAGTGCCGTCAGCATCGAGTCCGTCGGCTATACCGACCGCTCGGGCACGGAAGCCTACAATCTCGGCCTGTCACGGCGGCGGGCGGCAATCGTCGCCAACGCGCTGATCGGCCACGGCATCACCCGCGACAACATCAGGTTCGTCGGTCGCGGCGAGGCCGAACCGCTGGTGCCGACGGCGGATGGCGTGCGCGAGCCGCGCAACCGCCGGGTCGAGATCAAGGTCAGCCCCTGAGCCCGGAACCGACCGGCGGCCTCCGCTCCACTACGGTCAGGCGCGCTGTCATGCGCGCCCGGCTCCCGGAAAACTGAAACGAAACTCTCGGCAAAATCCGATCGAGTGTTGCAGAGGGAGCGGGGGCGGAGTATAAATCGCCCCACCTGAACACCACATCACCCGTCAGAAACCCCCGGCGCCACCCGTCACCCGCCGGGGGTTTCGCTTTTCAGGCGCCGCTTCGGCGTCCGGCCGAAGGACGCGCCAAGATGATCGCCCCGGTTCGCCCGTGCCGGCGGCGGCGGCGCGACGGTGCGACAGCCATGCCTCGAAAATTAATCAGGGGCTTGAGCAATGTGGCTCAAGCCCCTGATTTCAATGGCTCGCCGGGGTCGGCGAAGATGCGAACTACGAGTGCTCGATTTCCCTACTCCCCACTACGCCAGAGCCTCCCAAAATGCGCAAGCGCGACCGGGATCGCGCAGAAGCACTACGCCTCGCCGGCGGCCCGAAGCCCTCGCTGAGGGACCGAGCCGTCGCCCTGGCCAATGAGCGCGACCTGGTGCGGACGCGCGATCTAACGGACATCGGCGTCCCTCGCTGTTACTTGGCCCGCATGTGCGAAGAGGGCCTGCTGGTAAAGGTCGGATATGGCCAGTATCGCGCGGCCGATCGTCAGGCGGCTTGAGGGACGGTGGACGCTGACCGGGGTAGGTCCGGGGAACCATGCCGCCGCCAAGCCGGCATTTTGATCCATTTCGGATCGAATTGATGCAAACGCGTCGCAATAGCATTACCCTGTCAGGCCGACTACAGTCCTAGCGGCCGTGCTGCCGATCCGAGTCGGTTGTGCTCCCGCACCGTGAAAATTGCGGCGGACAATTCCCATATTGGTTGAGGCGGCTGCCGCTCGGCCGGGCACATAAATTCCGGGGGTGCCATGACAGGAGGTTGCCGGAATCACAGGAGGAGTTCCGATCGCTGGAAGCGCAAATCGAACTGAGACATCTGCGCTATGCGGTCGCCGCTGCGCATTACCGCAGTTTTCGGCGGGCGGCTGAAGCGCTTGGGGTCAAGCAATCGACCCTGAGCCGCTGCATTTCGCAATTGGAAGGGCGTCTGGGCGTCGTGCTGTTCGAACGAACCAGCGGGGGCGTTCGGCTGACTACGGCTGGCGTCGAGATATTGCGGACCTCCCGTCATCTCGTCGAAACGGTCGATCATATGGCCGCTACCGCCAAGGACATGGGCAGGGGCGAGGCCGGTCGCCTCACGGTCGGATTCTACACCTCGCTGTCGGCGGGGAACCTGCGGGCCAGCCTGATCGAGTATGCGTCGCGGTTCCCGAAGGTCGAAATCCAGACATATGAGGGCGCACGCGCATGTCTGTTTGCCGGCGTCGATGCTGGCCGGCTCGATGTCGCCATCGTGACAGGTGACCCGATCTCTCGCGAGGGGAAGGTCATGGGTCTCTGGAGCGAGCGCATCATGGTCGCGCTGCCCGAAGGTCACCGATTGGCCGGCAACAACATCGTCTATTGGACCGATCTGAAAGACGAGACCTTCCTTTTCAGCCAGCGTGATCCTGGGCCGGAGATCCAGGAAGTCTTGCTGGCGAAGCTCGCCGTGCCGGGCGAGCGGCCCAGGGTCATCAGTCACGATGTCAGCCGCGAGAACATCAAGAGCCTCGTGGGAGCGGGCTTCGGCGTCAGCCTGATGTGCGATGCCTGCATAGGGGCCTCCTATACAGGCGTAGTCTACCGCGAGGCGCGGGACGGCAATGGTCCGAGCCGGATCAACTACGCAGCTTATTGGCAGAGCCAGAACGACAATCCGGCGTTGGCAGGGTTCATCAACCTGCTGCAAGAGCGCTATCCCTCCTTGCCCGCGGGCGACTGACGCGGTCGCCGCGCCTTCGCGAATCCGCGATCGGTGGCCATGAAGCGCTCCACCATGGGGACGATCAGCTTGGCCGGGTCGCTTACCGGATGGCCGGTCTCGCGGGCCAGGATTTCCGCGTAAGCGACCAGGTCGCGATGAACGGCCGCCGGAAATTCGATCGCGAGCTTGACCGGCTTGTCGTCGGCAACGGCCCCGAGCTTCAGCTTTGCCATGTCAGCCTCCGTAGGGTTCGAGGACAAGGTCGCGGGTAACGATGACGCGAACGGGGAACCCAGGCCGGATCGTCAAGGTCGGGGCGATGTTCAACTGGCGGCGAACGATCTGCTGACCGGCATCGTTGATCGTGTCCTGCCCGCCGTTGCGGATAGCCTGGATCAGGCGGTCGTCGTCGTTGGTGGCGAGCTCGGCCCCGATGCTCAGCAGCGTGGACAGGCCCGCCGCCTTGGCGAGATCCCACCAGTGATAATCGACGCCATCCTGGAGACCGGCATAACCTTCGGCATCAGCGCCAGGTTGGCGCTCGAGCACGATCGAGCGGCCGTTCGGGAAGATCAGCCGGTTCCAGACCAGCAGCACGCGGCTTTGGCCGAACTGAACATTGTTGTCGTACTGGCCGATGATGCGCGTGCCCTGGGGCACAAGAAGGATGCGGCCCGTCGGGCTGTCATAGATGTTCTCCGTCACTTGCGCGGTGACCTGGCCCGGAAGATCGGACCGGATGCCGGTGATGAGCGCGGCCGAAATCACGGCGCCCGCCTGAAGGATGTTCGGCGACGCCGGAGCCGCGATGCGATCCGGCGAGACGGTGCGGCGATCGGCGGCGGCATTGAGGAAGGCGAGTTGCCGATCCTGGGCCGACGGCGTTGCTGGCTGGGGAGCAAGCCCGAGGCTGGCGAGGTCAGGCGTGGGTGGCGGAACAACCGTCGCCGTGCCAGAGGCTGATGGTGGCGTCGGCCGGTTCTCCGTGCCGGCGAAGAGCTTGGCGGTGCGGGCGCTCTCGATTTCCTGAAGGCGGCGTTGTTCCTCGGCGCTGAGACCGGGATTGGGTGCTACTCCGCCGGGGTTGGGCATGGGCTGGCCGCGATTCTGCGCGCTGAGGATAGGACGGCCGAGGTCGCCGGGAAGCGGCGGACCAAGCTGAGGCACACCGCTGTAGTCGCGGGGCAAGCCCGCCAGGCCGTCGGCGGTCGATCGGTTTTCGGTCGAATAGAGTTCTTCGGCGGACTTGCCGCCGTCGCGCGTCTGAAGGGCGTAGATCAGCGCTCCGCCCAGGCCCACGCTCGCCACGAGACCGATGCTGGCGAGCACCTTGCGCGACAGCCGCGTAACACGCGGAGCCTCCGCACGAAGCCGCATCGGGGCGGCCGCGTCGGCGGTCGACCCGGTCAGCGGCGCATCCTCATCCTCTTTCCGGGCTTCAGGCTCGCTCACGACGCCGGCCTCCCGTCGGTGCGGGTGATCCGAACGCGCTTCTGGTGGTCACCGGCGCCGAAGCGCAGCTCGGCGGCCGCGAATAGACGATCGACGATCATGTAGTTGCCGCGGACGCGGTAATTCACGAGTTCGGAGGTGTTGCCCTCGGGGCCGACCACGAAGAGCGGCGGCATCTCGCCCTGGCCGATGCCGCGCGGAAACTCGATGAAGACCTGCCGTCCGTCATCGTAGGCCCGCAGTGGCCGCCACGGCGCACGGTCGCCCTCGATCGAATAGCGGAAGTTGATGTTCGCGAGGTCGACGCCGGTGGCGACCGGACGCGCCGCCTCGGCCTGCGCGTTCTGGCGGCGCAGGGCGATGAGCTGATCCTGCGGGTACTGCCACGAGACCGACGCCATATAGGTGCGCTCGGTCGAGCGCAGCTCCATGTGATAGGTCCGCAGATTGGTGTTGATGACCAGGTTGGTCATCAGGTCGGCGCGGGTCGGCTTCACCAGGATGTGGACTTGCAGAGTCGCACCTGAACCGCTCTGCGTGTCGCCGATGATCCAGCGGACCGTGTCGCCAGCGGCCACCGGCCCGGAGCCCACGAGCTGCTCGCCGGGCTGCAGAGCGATATCGGTGATCTGACCAACGGCGGTATACACCTGATAGAGCGCGCCGCCGGTGTAAGGGTAGACCTGCATGGCGTTGATGAAGCCGTCGCGCACCGGCTGAACGCGCGCGGCGGCGTTGGCTTGATTGACGCGGGCCGTCGGATCGGTCGGCTCTGGGGTTCGGCGCGATTCTTCAACGGGCTTCATCTGTCCCGGCAGCGGTAGCGGACGTGGAAGCTCCACTACCTGCACCGGTCCCGGTGGATCGACCGTCTGCACGGCGGGCGTCGCGTCGTCATAGGATATCTCGGGCGGTTTCTGCGTCGTGGCGCAGCCGGCGAGCGCAGTTGCTGAAAGCAGCAGAGCCGCGAGTGTGGAAGTGTGAGAAGCCGGGTT
>JBFWVF010000010.1:0-237407 GCA_050246875.1 Alphaproteobacteria bacterium
CTCCCTCCGCCACCTCTGCACCTTTGGCTTCGGGTGTCAGGCCACGGAAGTGGACTGCCGCACGAAGGCGATCAGGCCAAGTGCACTATCCCTGCCATCCGACCGGTGCCGGGGCCGGTTCAACCATTCCCAAGCACGATACCAAGCAGATCGACGACATTCCGGGCGCCGAGCTTCTGCATGATGTTCTTGCGATGAAATTCCACCGTGCGCGGGCTGATGTCGAGGCTGCGCGCCGCTTCCTTGCTTGAGGCGCCCTTGACGACCTGCGCCAGCACGACCTGCTCCCGATGCGTCAGATGCCGGCGGCCGGGAAACGGCTTCGAGAGAATATCGATCGCGCCATTCAACCGTCCGATCTCGCGCTTTGCTTCGACCAGCTCCGGCGTTTCGAGGAATTCCCACCGGCCGTCCCGCTTCGCAACCGAGAAATTGTGCGTGCGAGCCACATCGAGCACGTCGACGGCGCGGCTTGCCTGAAGGGAATAGGTGCACAGCACGATCATTCGCCGCCCGGCAAGCGAGCGGTCGAGCTCGGCCTCGTAATCGCGGAAGGTGGTCCAGAGACCCGTCTCGAACCAGAAGGCATTGCCGCTGACCCGCATGCCCTCGAAGCCGCGCGCCAGCGCATCGTCCAGCTTGGCGTGCCAGCCGCCGGTGATCCGTTGCGGGTCGAATTCATTGCCGCGCAGATACCATTTGTAGCCGGGGACGAATTCGATCTGGCCGTCGCGCAGATGTCGCTCGAAATCGGGAACGGAACGGCGCAACGCGTCGATGGCGGTCTCGCGGTCGATCGGGTCCGACAAGGCCCAGACGCAGAATTCCCCGCTGGCGAGGCCGGCGGCGAAATAGTCGGCATGCAGGTCGTACAAATCCTGCGATGTCTCGTAGAACAGGCAGATATGCGTGCCCCATGGCCGGTCGCCGACAGGGCCGAGACCGGTGTTACGCAAAGGATCGATATCAGGGGCAGTTCGCGCATGGAGCGACATCCAGGCACCACCTCTGCGAACCATTGTCGCATACCTTTTAGCACGAACGGTATCCGCGGTCACCACTGCCCGGCGTCCCGAGCCTCGTAGATCTACGAGGAGCCGCGCCCCGTGGCGGTACGAGTTCCGCTGCCGGGCGCAGCGCACCATCTCGCACCGCATGCGCGGGCTTGCCGTGAGGACCCGGGCAAGCCGGGAATCACCGGTCGTTCCCGCTCCGGCCCGCGCGGCAACGCTCCCGGGCCGCCACGCCGGACGCCGCGCGAGGACCACCGCGAATGACGGGCAAAAAGTTCAAGTCAACCGGTCGCCTTCTTTCCCTCCTTGCAGGCACCGAACAGGCCCTGCCGGAGCGCGTGAGCGAGCTGGCCGGCATGTCGGCCGCGGCCATTGCAGCGGTGATCGAGGAGATCGACGAGGGCGTGCTCATCGCGGATGGCAATGATCCGGACCTGCGGCTCGTCCATGTGAATCGGGCTTTCGAGACCATCACGGGCTACTCCCGCGAGGAAGCGATCGGCAAGAACTGCCGTTACCTGCAAGGGAGCGACAGGCTTCAGCCGGAAATCGTCAGGATGCGGGAGGCGATCGACGCGCGCACACCCGTCGCCGTCACCTTGCGGAATTACCGCAAGGACGGCCGTCTCTTCTGGAATTCCATCCGACTTTTCCCGCTGCCGGCTGCGGGCAATACGACCTACGTCGTGGGCCTCATTACCGATGTGAGCGACCTGTATCTCTCGGCCGAACGGATCGATCGGGCCGAGCACCAGGACCCGCTCACCGGCACCATGAACCGCTATGGCTTCGTGGAACGGTTCGACGCGCTGTCGCGGCGCTCGGCGCAATTGCCGGTCATCGTCAAGATCAACGTGGCACAGTTCCATGACATCAACACGAGCTACGGATTCGATGTCGGCGACGCGCTATTGCAACAGACGGCGCAACGGTTGCAGGCCCTTGGCCCCGACCTGATCGCGCGGACCGACGGCGACGTGTTTGCCATCGCCTGCTTCGTGGACGGACGCGAGCAGGCCGTGGCCTGGGTGAACAGGATAGGGGCCGCGCTGGGCCAGCGGTTCGTGCTTCCGGGCGCCTCCATCGAGGTCAGGTTCGCCACCGGCTTCGTGATGGGGCAAGCGGGCAGCAACGCCATCTCCCTGCTTCGCCAGGCGGGCACCGCCCTTCATCATTCGCGGCACACGCGGCTGCGCGACGTCAAGGAGTTCGACGCCGCCGATCAGCGTCGCTCCGTGCAGCGACAACGCCTGACGAACGAACTGCAGCAAGCGGTCGCCAACAGCGAATTCCTGTTCCACTACCAGCCGCGCGTCGATCTGCGCACCGGCGCGGTCATCGGGGCCGAGGCCCTGTTGCGCTGGAATCACGGCGTGTTCGGGCTGCAGCGTCCCGACCGGTTCATCGAACTCGCCGAAGACACCGGGCTGATACTCGATATCGGCCACTGGGGCCGGCGCGAGGTCGCCCGCTTCGCGGCCGAGGTGAACCGGCACCGCCAGACCCCGCTCCATTTCTCGCTCAACGTCGCGGCCATCGAGCTGACGCACCGGGATATCGTTGCCTCGGTTGAGGACGCCGTGAAGGAGAGCGGAGCTGACCCGGCCTGGCTGACGCTCGAGATCACCGAACGCATGCTCGCCGAAGAGACGCCGAAACTCATGGAGATACTTCAGCGGTTGCGCGAATTCGGGGTCGGATTGTCGATCGACGATTTCGGCGTCGGGTATTCGTCCTTTCGCTATGTCGAACGATTCCCGCTGACCGAAATCAAGGTCGACAAGGGGCTGGTCGACGAAATGTCGAAAAGCGCCGCCAAGCGCATCGTCATCGGCGCCGTTGTCGACATCGGTCGGGCACTGGATCTCGATATCGTGGCGGAAGGGATCGAGACGGAGGCTCAAAGGGACGCCCTTGCGGCCATGAACTGCCCCTTCGGCCAGGGCTATCTTTTCGGCAAGCCCGTCGAACCGGATGCCTTCCAGGCACTCGCGGGAACGGCCGCGTGCGGCAGGCTCCAGTCCGTGCGTTCCATCTAGGTACTGCTCGTCGAGTGCCGGCTGCCCGGCCCGTCAGTCCGGCGGGGCGACGAGGTCGGCGATGGCGCGCACGGCGACGGCGTAGCCGCGCGGTCCCAGTCCGGCGATCACCGCCGTCGCCACCTTCGAGACCAGCGAGTTGTGGTAGTAGGCCTCGCGGCGGTGGACGTTGGAGATGTGCAGCTCGACGATCGGGCCGGGGAACATCTTCAGCGCGTCGAGCACGGCGATCGAGGTGAAGGTCAGCGCCGCCGGGTTGATGACGATGCCGGCGCCGTCGTCGATCGCCTCGTGGATCCAGTCGACGAGCTGGCCCTCGTAATTCGTCTGGTGGAAGCGCAGCGGCCGGTCGCCCGCCGCCGCCCGGCACATCGCCTCGACCTCCGCCAGCGTGGTGCGGCCGTAGATCTCGGGCTCCCGTTTGCCCAGCCGGTTGAGGTTGGGGCCGTTGAGGACGTAGAGCGGTTTCTGCGCGGTCATGCCGGCCTCCTGCGTCGGTGGTCTCAGCCCTGGTAGCCGAACAGCCGCGGCAGCCAGAGGACGATCTCGGGAACGAAGGTGATGCAGGCGAGAGCCGCCAGCATGGCGAACAGGAACGGCATCGCCTCGCGCACGATCTGTCGTACCGGCACGCCGGCGATGCGGGTCATGACGAACAGCAGCAGGCCGAAGGGCGGCGTGATCAGCCCGAGCATGATGTTGACGACCACCATGACGCCGAAATGCACCGGGTCGATGCCGAGCGCGCCTGCCGCCGGGATCAGCACCGGAACCACGACCAGCAGGATGGTCGTGCCCTCCAGCACGCAGCCGAGCAGCAGCAGCAGCACGTTGACGAGCACGAGGAACCAGAAGGCCGAGAGTTGCGAGGCGGTCAGGACGGCGCGGATGGTCTCCGGGATGTTCTCGACCGTCACCACGTAGTTGAAGGCCAGCGCGCCGGCGATCAGCATGCCGACGGAGGCTGCCGTGCGGGCGCTGTCGAGGACCGAGCGGTAGAGGTCGGCGAAGGTGACGCTGCGGTAGACCACGGCGGAGACGGCCAGCGCGTAGGCCGCCGCCACGGCCGCCGCCTCGGTCGGCGTCGTGGCACCGCTGTAGATGCCGCCGAGCAGGACCACGGGCATGAGCAGGGTCGGCAGCGCGCGCCAGGCGATGCACGGCAGCTCGCGCAGCGGCGTCGGCGGCTCGACCGGGAAGTTGCCGCGGCGCGCGGCGACGGCGACGATGGTCATCAGCGCCAGCGCCATCAGCAGCCCGGGCACCACGCCGCCGAGGAAGAGAAAGCCGATCGAGGCGTCGGACACGAGCGCGTAGAGGATCATCGGGATCGACGGCGGGATGATCGGCCCGATCACGGCCGTCGCCGCCGTCAGCGCTGCGGCATAGGCCGGGCGGTAGCGGCCGCCGGCCGTCATCATCGTCTGCATCATCTTGCCGGTGCCGGCGGCGTCGGCGATGGCCGAACCCGACATGCCGGCGAAGATGATGCTCTGCAGGACGTTGACCTGGGCGAGGCCGCCGCGGAAGCGGCCGACGACGGCGTTGCAGAAGCGCAGCAGCCGCTCGGTCATCGAGCCGACGTTCATCAGCTCGGCCGCCAGGATGAACAGCGGCACGGCGAGGATGATGTAGTTGGTGTTCATGCCGTTGAGGAGCTGCTCGGCCGCCGTACCCATGTCGAGGCCGGCGGTCAGCAGGTAGAGGATCGAGCCGAGGATCATGGCGTGGCCGATCGGCAGGCCGAGCAGCGCCAGCACCGTGATGGCGACGATCGCCAGCGAGAACGGGCTCGCCGGGTTCACAGGCCCGACCCCGCACCGGCCCCGGCCCCCGGTGCGGCATCCGCGCCCGCCGGCTCGCCGCGCAGCGCGCGCCCGCCGAGCCACAGGTGGCGGACGAGGACGGCGACGACGAAGACGATGTAGATCGAGAACAGCCAGTCCATGCGGATCTTCAGATAGGCCGTGCTCTCGACCTTCATGAACAGCACGTAGTCGACGCTCGCCGGCAGGGACACGGCGTAGAGCGGCACCAGCGCCACCGCCGCCAGCAGCGCCATGCGCCGGCGCAGCGCCGGCCGCACATGCGCGTAGATCAGGTCGAAGCGGATCTCCTCGCGCTCGCGCAGCACGAAGGCGGCGCCCCACAGGACGATCCAGATCCACAGGATCGAGCTGACCTCGTTGGTCCAGCCGATCGGCAGGTTCAGCACGTAGCGGAAGACGACCTGCAGGATGAAGGCGACGAACATCGCCGCCAGCATCGCGGCCAGCACGTTCTCGCCGCGGCGGTAGAGCCACCCCGCCAGACCTGCGATGCCCCGATGCACGCGCGCTTCCCCGCTGGCCGGTAGGCAAGCCGGTCGGCCCCGGCGCGCATGCCGGGGCCGCCGACGGGGAGGCTAGAGGGCGTTGATCTTTTCGACCATGCCCTTCGGCCAATCCTTGGCCAGGTCGGACGCGAGGTACTTGCGCTGGGCATGGGCGCGGAAGGCGGCCTGGTCGGGCTCGTAGATCTGCAGCCCCTTGGCCTTGAACTGCGCCACGAGGTCGGCCTCGCGCGCGCGATGCTTCTTCGTGGAGAAGTCGATCGCCGCGTCGGCCGCCGCCCGGAAGCGCTTCTGGCCGTCGGGCGACATGCCGCTCCAGACCTTGCTGGAAACGGTCAGCAGGTCGAACCCGACCAGATGCGAGGTCATGACGATCTGCGACATCACCTCGTAGAACTTCATGTTCTCGACGTTGGGCAGCGGGTTGTCCTGGCCGTCGATGGCGCCGGTCTGCAGGCCGGTATAGACCTCGGCATAGGCCATCGGCGTCGGGTTGGCGCCGAGCGATTCGCCGAGGAACTGCCACGCCTCGCCCGGCGGCATGCGCAGCTTGATGCCGGCCATGTCGGCGGGGGTGGTGATCTTCCTGTTCGGCTTCAGCCCGATCTGGCGGGCGCCGAAATAGGTCGGTCCGAGGATGCGGATGCCGAGCTGGTCCTCAGCCATCTTCTTCATTTCGGCGCCGGGCGCGCTGGCGAAGAACTTCGCGAGATGGTCGGCGTCGCGGAAGAGATAGGCGGCGGTCAGGATCGACCAGGCGGGAACCTGCTTGGAGACGTCCTGCGGCGAGATGTTGCCCATCTCGAGGTTGCCGCGCTGCAGCGCCACCAGCTCGGTGCCCTGCTTGAACAGGTTGCCGCCGTAGTAGCCCTCGAAGTCGAAGTCGCCCGCCACCGCGGCGGCGAACTGCTTCATCATCTCGGCGCGGATGTCCTGCTCGGAGAACACGGCCGAGAAGCGGAGCTTGGGCTTGCCCTGGGCGAGGGCGGGGAAGCTGATGGCGGCTGCCGCCACGCCGGTTCCGACGAGAAACCGGCGGCGTGTTGTGCGTGCGGTCATGTTTCCTCCCGTTTTCTGCATGATGGCGATGGGGTCGGTAACGCTACGGTCCTCCACGGGCGGCCGGTCACGCGGCGGCCTCGAAGTGGCAGGCCATCGACGCCATGGTCGACTTCCTGCCGGTGAACAGCTCGAAGGCCCGCACCGCCTGGCCGATGGCCATGCCCGTGCCGGCCAGCGTGCGGCAGCCCAGCGCGCGCGCTGCGCGCAGCAATTCCGTTTCCTCCGGGAAGTAGACGATCTCGGCCACCCAGTGCCGGGCGGCGAGCAACGCGCCGGGAAAGGGAACGCCCGGGTACTTCGCCATGCCGACGGGCGTGGCGTTGACCACGCCGTCGACACCGGGCAGCGCCGCCGCGATGTCGTCGACCGGCAGGATACGATCGCCCCAGTTCTCGCGCAGCCGCAGGGCGAGCGCCCGCGACCGCGCCGCCACGCTGTCGTGGATGGCGAGCCGGCGGACGCCGAGATCGAGCAGCGCGTGCGCCACCGCGGCGCCCGCGCCGCCGGCGCCGAACTGCATCACCGCGTCGCGCGGAACGTCGGCGAGGCCGGCGCGGAAATTCTCGGCAAAGCCCCAGCAGTCGGTGTTGTGGCCGATGGTCCGCCCGCCGTCGTAGACCACGGTATTCACCGCCCCGATCGCCGCCGCCTCGGGCGACAGCGCATCCAGCCGCGGCACGATCGCCTGCTTGAACGGATGCGTGACGTTGAAGCCCTGGAAGCCGAGCGCGGCGCCAGCGCCGAGCATGTCGGCCAGCGCGTCGTCGGGGAGGTCGAGGGCGTCGAAATCCACCAGCACGTAGGTACAGTCGAGGCCGAGGCGGGCCGCCTCGCGCTCGTGCATGGCCGGCGTGCGCGAGGCCTGGATGCCGCGTCCGATCAGACCGACGAGGATCGACGGCGAGGCCGGCCGGGCCGCAGCCGGGTGCGCCTGGACGATCCGCCTCAGCCGGTCGATGCAGTCGCGTCGCACGTCCCTGGTCTCCCAGTCGGCCTCGGCGCGAACATTGTACGAAACAGTTCGTATAGTCAATTTTCCGCCGCCGGGCGGACGCCCCGGCGCGTCCGGGCCCGCCGTTTCCGGCGGCTGTTTGCATCGCCCCGTTCCGGCGCCATTATGCGGGGCTGCCGGGCGACACCGCCCGGGCCGCGCCGAACCTGCCCGCGAGAGATCGGAACGATGAAGAAGAAGCCCGGCCCGGAAGGCGCCAGGTCCGTCACCCGGACGCGCCGTCCCGAGGCGACCCGGCAGGACATCATCGACGTCGCCACGCGCGAATTCGCGCAGAACGGCCTGTCCGGCGCGCGCGTCGACGAGATCGCCGACAAGACCGGCTCCAGCAAGCGGATGATCTACTACTACTTCGGCGACAAGGAGGGGCTCTACCTCGCCGTCCTCGAGGAAGCCTACCGCCGGGTGCGGACCACCGAGGCCGGGCTCGACCTCGAACACCTGCCGCCGGCCGAAGCCCTGCGAAAGCTGGTCGAGTTCACCTTCGATCACCACCATTCCAACGAGGCCTTCATTCGCCTGGTGATGATCGAGAACATCCATCACGGCGACTATCTGGCGCGCTCGCGGACGATCCAGGACCTGAACGTGTCGGCGATCGGGGAACTGGAAAGCATTTACCGGCGCGGCCTGCAGGACGGCATCTTCCGCAAGGGGCTGACCGCCATCGACCTGCACTGGCAGATCAGCGCGCTGTGCTTCTTCAACGTCTCGAACCGCGCCACCTTCTCGCGCATCTTCCGCGTCGACCTCGCCTCGAAGAAGGCGCTGGCGGCGCTGCGCCAGCAGGTCGTCGACATGATCCTGCGCAACGTGCTGAAGACGCCGGGCTGAGGCGGCCGGCGACAGCCGTCGCCGGCGCGCGTTTGACGCGGCCGACGCGCGCGCCTATTTTGTACGAACTAGTACAAACATACCGGCCATGACAGCCGGGAGCGAGGAGGGCCGCCGATCATGAGGACCTCGATCGCAACGGTTTCTATCAGCGGCACGCTGGCGGAGAAGCTGCAGGCCATCGCCGCCGCCGGCTTCGACGGGGTCGAGATCTTCGAGAACGACTTCCTCGCCTTCGACGGCTCACCGCGCGAGGTCGGGCGCATGGTCGCCGATGCCGGCCTGCGGATCACGCTGTTCCAGCCCTTCCGCGACTTCGAGGGCCTGCCCGAGCCGCAGCGCAGCCGCGCCTTCGATCGCGCCGAGCGCAAGTTCGATGTCATGCAGGAGCTGGGCGCCGAACTGATGCTCGTCTGTTCCAGCGTCTCGCCGCTGGCGCTGGGCGGCATCGACCGCGCGGCCGAGGATTTCCGCGCGCTGGGCGAGCGCGCCGCGCGGCGCGGCCTGCGCGTCGGCTACGAGGCGCTGTCCTGGGGGCGCTACGTCAACGATCACCGCGACGCCTGGGAGATCGTGCGGCGGGCCGACCACCCGGCGATCGGACTGATCCTCGACTCCTTCCACACGCTCGCGCGCGGCATCGACACCGGCTCGATCCGCGCCATACCGCGCGACAGGATTTTCCTCGTGCAGCTCGCCGACGCACCGCTTCTCGACATGGAGCTGCTGCAGTGGAGCCGGCACCATCGCAACATGCCGGGACAGGGCGACCTGCCGGTGGTCGACTTCATGCGCGCGGTGGCGGCGACCGGTTACGACGGCACGCTGTCGCTGGAAATCTTCAACGACCAGTTCCGCGGCGGCTCGCCGCGGGCGATCGCCGTCGACGGCAGGCGTTCGCTGGTCGCGCTGATGGACCGGGTGCGGCGGCTGGAGACCGGCGTGCGGATCGCCGTGCCCGACATCCCCGACCGCATTCGCGCCGAGGGCATAGAGTTCGTCGAGTTCGCCGCCGACGAGCGCGAGGCGGAGGCGCTGGCGGCGCTGTTCCGCACTCTCGGCTTCCGCCGTACGGCGCATCACAAGTCCAAGGACGTCACGCTGTGGCGGCAGGGCGGCATCAACCTCGTCATCAACACCGAAAAGGAAGGCTTCGCCCACGCCGCCTGGCTGATGCACGGCACCTGCGTCTGCGATATCGGCCTGCGCGTCGAGGACGCGCGCGCGACCGTGGCGCGGGCCCGCGCGCTGGGCGCCGAACCCTTCGAGCAGGCGCCGGGGCCCGGCGAACTGAGCATCCCGGCCATCCGCGGCGTCGGCGGCGGCGTGATCCACTTCATTGATGCCGGCAGCGACCTCGCGCGCGTGTGGGAGACCGAGTTCGTGCCCGACGCCGATGCCGGGCGCGCGGCCGGCGGCGGACACGGTGCTGGCCTGCTGGCCGTCGACCACCTGGCACAGACGATGAACTACGAGGAGATGCTGACCTGGGTGCTCTTCTACACGTCGATCTTCGCGACGCGGAAGACGCCGATGGTAGACATCGCCGACCCGGCCGGCCTGGTGCGCAGCCAGGCCATCGAGGACGCGGACGGCCGGCTTCGCATCACCCTCAACGGCGCCGAGAACCGCCGCACGCTGGCGGGGCATTTCATCGCCGAGAGTTTCGGTTCCGCCGTGCAGCACCTGGCCTTCGCGACGGCCGACATCTTCGCCACCGTCGCGGCGCTGAGGGAAGGCGGCTTCCGGCCGCTGCCCATCCCGGCCAACTACTACGACGACCTCAATGCCCGCTTCGACCTGAAGGCGGACCTGCTGGCCCGCCTGCGCGCCGACAACGTGCTCTACGACCGCGACGCCGCGGGCGACTATTTCCAGGTCTACGGCCCCGGCCTCGACGACGGCTTCTTCTTCGAGATCGTCCAGCGCCGCGGCTACGCGGGCTACGGCGCGCCTAACGCGCCTGTCCGCATCGCCGCGCAGAAGCGTGCCCTGCCGCAGACCGAGCGGCTGGCGATCTAGCGACGCGGCCGGCGCGTGACCGGCCCACGCCCCGCCGATGGGACCGGCACGCCGTTCGTGGTACCGCGCCGCGCCGGCTGCTCTACACTCGGGCCCGCACGCCTATGCCCTGACCGGCCGACGCGAGGGAGCACGCCATGGACCTTCACCTTGCCGGCAAGGCCGCCCTCGTCGCCGGCGGCAGCACGGGCATCGGCCTCGCCGCGGCGCGGCGCCTGCTGGCCGAGGGCGCGCGGGTGGCCATCGCCGGGCGCAACGCGGAGCGGCTGGCGCGGGCGGCCGGTGAGCTGCGGCGGGACGACGGCGTGGCGGCCGGCGACGTCGCCGCCCAGGCCGGCGACGTGACGCGGCCGGACGACGCGGCGGCGATGGCGGCAGCCGCCGTGGCGGCGTTCGGCCGCCTCGACATCGTCGTCTTCGCCGTCGGCGGCGAACTGCGCGGCGACTTCGACGCGCTCGATCCGGCCGCGGTGGCGGCGCATCTGCAGACGCGGGCGATGGGGGCGTGGATGCTGGCGCGCGCGGCGGTGCCACACCTGCGCCGCCAGGGCGGCGGGCGCCTCATCGTCGTCATCGGCCAGTCGGCCAAGCTGCCGGCTGCCGGCACCATTGCGGCGGGCATGGCCGGCGCGGCGCAGCACGCCTTCGTCAAGGCGCTGTCCGACCACCTCGCGCGCGATAACATTCTGGTCACGTCGGTGTGCCACGGCCATATCCGCGCCGCGCCGGGGACGGCCATGGACGCGCCGCGCGAGCGCTGGCTCGGGCGCTCGCTGGAGCACCAGGAGGCGGGCTGGGGCCTCGACGTGCCGCTTGGCCGCGCCGGCACGCCCGAGGAGGTGGCCAACGCCGTCGCCTTCCTCGCTTCCGACCGCGCCGCCTTCCTCACCGGCACCAACCTCGACGTCGACGGCGGCGACCAGCGGATGATCTTCTGAGGCGGAGCGCGGCGCGCACGCCGGTCAAGGAGCGGGCTAGGGGGCAGGCATGGATCTCGGGCTCGACGGCAAGGTGGCGCTGGTGCCGGGCGGCACGGGCGCGCTCGGCAAGGCCACGGCCGACCTGCTGCTGGCGGAAGGCGCGCGCGCCGTCGCCGTGTGCAGCCGGCGGCAGGCCAACGTCGATGCCGCAGTACGGGAACTGGGCGCGCGTCACGGCGCCGACCGGGTGACGGGCGCGGCCTTCGACGTCGCCGACCGGAAGGCGATGGACGCCTTCGTCGCGCAGGTGCGCGAACGCTTCGGTCCCGTCGGCATCCTCGTCTACGCCGCCGGCACCGGCCGCCGCTCGACCATCGACAGCATGACCGACGCGGAGATGCAGACGCATATCGACGAGAAGGTGTTCGGCACGCTCAACGCCATCCGCGCCGTGCTGCCCGGCATGCGCGCGCGCCGGGACGGCCGCATCGTGGTGTTCGTCGGCCAGGCCGGCTGGCACCCGCAGGCCGACCGCCTGCCCTCGGGCATCACCAATGCCGGCCAGGCGGCGATGGTGAAAAGCATCGCCGACACGGTGGCGCGCGACAACGTGCGCCTCAACGTCGTCTCGCCGCAGTACGTCGAGGGGCCGCTGCTCGCCGGCATCGTCGAGGAGCAGATGCGAAAGCACGGAATCGATCGCGCCACGGCGACCTTCAGCTACGCCCGCGCCAACCCGCTCGGCCGCCTCGGCCGCCCCGAGGAGGTAGCCGCCACCGCGGCCTTCCTCGTCTCCGACGCCGCATCTTTCATCACCGGCAGTACGGTGTGCGTCGACGGCGGATACCATCGGTACCCGATGAGCTGAGGGGGGCTTGTCGCGTCGCGTCCCGTTGTCCCGAATCGCCGCGACATTCCGCCGTGCGGGCGGTGGTAGATGTGGGGGCTGCGCTCCGCCCGCTGGGGAGCGGCACCCTCATCTCCGCATGATCTGCGGGGATTAGGCGGTATCCGTGAAACGAACCACACCTCGGATGTCGTCCCGGACGCGCCGCAGGCGCGATCCGGAAACCATGAACACCGGTCCATGGCCTCGCGGGGCCCTCCGGTGTTCATGGACCCCGGCGCTACGCCCTGCGGGCTTTGGCCGGGGCGACGTCGCCGAGTATGCACGCACCACTCGGAAGACGGTGGTCATTGACGCGTGGTCACCGTGTTGCATTTTGGCAGGCTACCGTGCAGCAGGAGGTAGTCGCAGAGGAGTTTGCTCTCGTAGAGGGCGACAAGGACGCTGAACTCCAAGCCTTTCAGATCGCGCACGGGCAGCGCTGCGACGCAAAGATCGGACTGCAGATTCCCGTAATGGCCGTGATAGCCGCGGCCACCCGAATGGGCACGCTTGCCAGTTGCGGCAGACCGGTCGAACTCCGCCCACCGCTTGGCGAACCACCGCCCGGTCTGGCCGATATAGACGACTCTGGCGGACGTGGGATCGGCCGGGCGATTCGGAACGCGTCGAATGTGACCGATCAGGTAAATGCCGCGGCTCGCCGCGTCCGGGTGATTCTCCCGGTCATTCCACCGGTGCCATTTCGAGAAACCCGCACCAATAGCGGCACGCATTCGGCCAGCGGCCAAGCTATCGACCGGAAGCCCTTTTTCGTCCGCGGTATCTGTGGGATTCGTCGTTCGCATCGCTTTCCCCATTCATTCGGATCGTCGGAGAGGTCGATCAGGCCGCGGTCGAACATCCAGTGCGCGGTGCCCGAGAGCGCGATGCCGTTGTTGACGATGTCGGGGTCGTTCGCCTCGACCGGACGGATATGCGCGACGGCGACCTCGGCGCGACCGCCGCCGAGACGCGGCAGCACGACCGCGCTGTCGTCGAGGCCCGGCGTGACGATGCGGTTGAAGTCCTCCGGCGCGAGCGGACGCATGGCCAATTGTGCACGGCCCGATATCCGCCCCTAGCGCGGCGCGACGGCCAGCTTCTCGCGCAAGAAGGCGAGCGTCCGTTCCCACGCCAAGCGGTCGGCCTCGGCATTGTAGAGAAGCGTGCCCTGCGGGGTGCGCACCGGGCTCGTGAACTTGCGCGCGTTGAAGTCGTGATGGGCGCCCGGGTAGTCGAACTGCGTCAGGGGCGCGCCGGCACGGACCAGCCGCTCGAAAACCGCCGGGCAAAGCACGGGGCCCGGCCAGTCCTCGTTGCCGGCGACGTGTGCGAGGTAGGGCACCTCCAGCGTCGCCAGCGTGGCGGCCGCGTTGCCGGTGGGACCGAAGCAGCTCGGATAGTAGCCGACCGCGGCCCGTGGCAGCGGCGCGTCCGGATAGGCCACGCCGGTCGGGCCGAGACCGGCCGCGACATGGAGCGCCACCCGTCCGCCGTCGCTGAAACCGATGACGGCGATGCGTTGGGGATCGACTTTCGGCTGGCCGCGCAGCCACGCGACGGCGCCGTAGGCGTCGAGGAAGCGCTCGGCGAACGCCGCGGCCTGCTCCGCCGAGACCGCTGGCGCCATGCCGGGCCGCTGCGGCATGGGGCCGCCCGGCGCCGCCGGCCCCGCCATGGGTCGTCCGTCCGCCGCCGCCGGCCCGGGCGGGCGGGACATGGGCGGCTGCATCGGCTGCACCTGCGGTCCCCGCATGCCGCCGCCCGATCCGCCGGACGCGTCGGGCGGGCAGCCGGGCCCGCGCAGTCCGCGCGCCCGCCAACTGTCCGCCGCCAGGGTGGCGAAGCCGGCCCGGGTCAGATCGCGCTGATAATCGGCGACGTGCGTTTCGCTGTCGAGGTTGCAACCGCCGTGCAGCAGGACGACCCCGGGAAACGGCCCGGCTCCCTCGGGCAACTGGAAAGTGCCGTCCAGCGTCACGTTCGCCGGCCGCGCGGCGGCGAACTGCACCGGTTGGCCGGACGTGACGCACCCCGCCAGCACCGGCAGCGCCAAGACAGCGGCAAGCGCAGGGGCTCGCATGTCGAGGTGTCTCCCCCAAGTCGGTCCGGCGACCGCCGTACCCGACGCCGCGGCAGGGTAGAACGCGTGCCGGCGGCTGTGAAGCCGCATCCGCCGTGCCGTGCCGGCGGCCGGCGGGGCCCCGCCGCGCGCCGCGCAACGTGCGATCGTCGCCGGCGCCGTGGCGGCGCGGGAGGGAACATGACCACGATCCCCGGCATCCCGGGCAGCCTGCGGAAAGCCGCTCAACACCGCATCGCTGCTGCCCCACCGGGCCGATGCCGGCCAGCCGCCGCGGCCCCGTCTTCATCGCCGGCAGCACTGCCGGCGTCGACGGCAGCCAACACCGCTACCCGATGAGCCGAGGGGGCGGAGAGCAAGGGTGGCGGAGGATTTTCCCCGTCACCTTCGGGCCGCGTTCGTCAAACCCCGGATCGTTTCCCGCGGGCGGTGTAGCTGGCGACCGTGGTCCGAGTGGTGCAGAGAGTGTCCTCGCAGCACCGTGCGCGGCCTTCAACGGGCACCCTGAATGTTCCATGGAGGCCGGAGCGTTCGTATCAAGCCAGCTTCGAGGCCAGCGGCGCCATCGATCGGCAGACCATTCCACTCGCGCGTTTCGGGTGCTCGCGGCGCGCGGACTCGACTTCCTCGTGGCGCCGGCACTGTTCGACGGCAGGCCGGTTGTCACCAAGGCGTCGCCGCGCGATGGCGAGGACCGTTCGGTGACGGTCGGGCAGATCGAAGGCGTGCTCGTGGCGGCGGTGTGGTGCTGGCGCGCGGACCGGGTTCGGATCATCACGTTGCGGAGAGCGCGACATGGCGAAGAAAGAGCGTACCGCGCGCCATTCGGCGGCCGAGATCGGGGCGATGCGGCGCAAGGGCTGACGCGCGGCCGTCACGCCGCGCGTCCCCCGTTCCCCGCCGAGCCCCCCGCTTCGCCCCGCTTACGCGAGGTCGAAGCGGTCGAGGTTCATCACCTTCGTCCAGGCCGCCGCGAAGTCGCGGGCGAATTTCTCGCCGGCGTCGTCGCTGGCGTAGACCTCGGCCAGCGCGCGGAGCTGCGAATGCGCGCCGAACAGCAGGTCGACGCGCGTCGCGGTCCACTTCGGCGCGCCGCCGGTACGGTCGCGGCCTTCGTAGATGCCCGGCGTGGTGGCGGAAGGCGTCCAGGCGATACCCACGTCGACGATGGTGGCGAAGAAGTCGTTGGTCAGCGTGCCGGGGCGCTGCGTGAACATGCCGTGGCGCGAGCCGTCGGCGTTGGTGCCGAGCACGCGCAGCCCGCCGACCAGCACCGTCATCTCCGGCGCGCTCAGGGTGAGAAGCTGGGCGCGGTCGACCAGCAGCTCCTCGGGCCGCGCGGTGGTGCGCGGACCGACCCAGTTGCGGAAGCCGTCGGCCGCCGGCTCCATCACGGTGAAGGAGGCGGCGTCGGTCTGCGCCTGCGTGGCGTCGGTGCGGCCGGGCGTGAACGGCACCGTCACCGTATGGCCGGCGAGACGCGCCGCCGCCTCGACGGCGGCGCCGCCGGCGAGCACGATGGTGTCGGCGAGGGAAATCTTCTTGCCGCCGGACTGCGCGGCGTTGAAGGCCGTGCGCACGCCATCGAGCGCGGCGAGCACCGACGCCAGGCGTTCCGGCCGGTTGACCGCCCAGTCCTTCTGCGGGGCCAGGCGGATGCGCGCGCCGTTGGCGCCGCCGCGCTTGTCGGAGCCGCGGAAGGTCGCGGCCGAGGCCCAGGCGACGGCGACGAGATCGGCGAGCGGCACGCCGGCGGCGAGGACCTTTGCCTTCAGCGCGGCGACGTCCTGCGCGTCGACCAGCGCGTGGTCGACCGCCGGCACCGGGTCCTGCCACACCAGGTCCTCGCGCGGCACCTCGGGGCCGAGGTAGCGGGCGCGCGGGCCCATGTCGCGGTGCGTCAGCTTGAACCAGGCGCGCGCGAAGGCGTCGGCGAACTCGTCGGGGTTGGCGTGGAAGTGGCGCGAGATCTTCGCGTAGGCGGGGTCCATGCGCATCGCCATGTCGGCGGTGGTCATGATGGTGGTCACGCGCTTGCCGGCGTCGTGTGCGGCGGGGGCGAGGAATTTCGGGTCCGGGTTCACCGGCACCCACTGCCAGGCGCCGGCGGGGCTTTTCACGAGGTCCCATTCATGGCCGAACAGCACGTCGAAATAGCCCATGTCCCACTTGACCGGGTTGGCCGTCCACGCGCCCTCGATTCCCGAGGTGATGGTGTCGTCGCCCTTGCCGCTGGCGTAGCTGCTGAGCCAGCCGAGGCCCATGGCCTCGACCGGCGCGGCTTCCGGCTCGGGGCCGACATGCGTCGCCGGGCCGGCGCCGTGCGTCTTGCCGAAGGTGTGGCCGCCGGCGACCAGCGCCACGGTCTCATAGTCGTCCATCGCCATGCGCGCGAAGGTCTCGCGGATGTCGCGGGCCGAGGCGAGCGCGCTCGGCTGGCCGTTGGGACCCTCCGGGTTCACGTAGATCAGCCCCATCTGCACGGCGGCGAGCGGGTTGGCCAGCTCGCGGTCGCCGGAGTAGCGCTTGTCGCCGAGCCAGGTGTCCTCGTTGCCCCAGTCGATGTCCTGCTCGGGCTCCCACACATCGGCGCGGCCGCCACCGAAGCCGAAGGTCTTGAGGCCCATCGTTTCCAGCGCGACGTTGCCGGCGAGGATCATCAGGTCGGCCCAGGAGATGGCGCGGCCGTACTTCTTCTTGACCGGCCACAGCAGGCGGCGGGCCTTGTCGAGGTTGGCGTTGTCGGGCCACGAGTTGAGCGGCGCGAAACGCTGCGTGCCGTTGCCGGCGCCGCCGCGGCCGTCGTTGACGCGGTAGGTGCCGGCGCTGTGCCAGGCCATGCGGATGAACAGCGGCCCGTAATGGCCGTAGTCGGCCGGCCACCAGTCCTGCGAATCGGTCATCAGCGCGGCGAGGTCGCGCTTGAGGGCGGCGTAGTCGAGCCTGGCGAATTCGGCGGCATAGTCGAAGTCGGCGCCCATCGGGTCGCTGGCCGGCGGGTGCTGGTGCAGGACGCCGAGGTCGACCTGCTCCGGCCACCAGTCGCGGTTGGTGCGGCGGCGCGGCATGGGCTGGCTGCCGCCGCCATGGGCCACCGGGCACTTGCCGGCAGGGGTCGCGTCGTGTCCGTCCATCGTCGTCACTCCCGTCTGGGGCCGAACCGCCATAGATTGGAATTATTCTAAACAGACGGCCGGCGGGATGGCAAGCCGCTCCGCCAAGGCACGCCGGCGTCGCAAAAATGCGTCAGGATGGGGGCGCATGTCTTGACGCAGATCACCGGCGCGCGCCGCCGCCCGGCAGGAGGCCCCGCATGACACAAGCACCGACCGCCGAACCGCACATCGCGCGCGAGGAAGGCCCGACCAAGGGCCGCTACGTCGCCCGTCTCGACGGCGCCGAGGCCGAGATGACGTATTCGCGGGCCGGCGCGGCCACCATCATCATCGACCATACCGGCGTGCCGGATGCTCTTCGGGGGCGCGGCGTCGGCGACGCGCTGGTGCTGCGCGCCGTCGAGGACGCGCGCGCCGAGGGACGCGCGATCATCCCGCTCTGCCCCTTCGCCAAATCGCGCTTCGCCCGCCACCCGGAATGGGCGGACGTGCTGAAGCGTTGACCGTCTTCCCGATCCACATGGCCCCCACCTTCACGGCCCCCACCTTCATGGCCCCGATCTTCACGGAGAAGGAGCACGCATGACGACGATCCTCGGCATCTCGGGCAGTCTGCGGAAGGGCTCGCTCAATACCGCGCTGCTGCGCGCCGCCACCGGGCTGATGCCGGCCGGCGCGACGCTGGAGGCCGAGGGCATCCACGGCATCCCGCTCTACGACGGCGACGCCGAGGCGGCGCAGGGCCTGCCGCCGGCCGTCGTGCGGCTCAAGGCGAAGCTCGCCGCCGCCGACGGGCTGCTGCTGGCGACGCCCGAATACAACAACTCGATCCCCGGCGCGTTCAAGAACGCCATCGACTGGATGACGCGGCCGTCGGACGAGATCGCGCGCCATTTCGGCGGCAAGAAGGTGGCGGTGATCGGCGCATCGCCCGGCGGCTTCGGCACCATCCTGTCGCAGGACGCCTGGCTGCCGGTGCTGCGGACGCTCGGCACGCGGCCGTGGTTCGGCGGCCGGCTGATGGTCTCGCGCGCCCACACCCTGCTCGACAGCGACGGCGCGCTGACCGACGCGGCGACGCGCGACCGGCTGGCCGACTTCCTCGCGGGGTTCGTCGCCTTCGTGCGCGGCTGAGGCCGCCGCCGTCGCGCGCGGTTGAAGCGGCGCCACCGCCGGCCCATATCGGACGGACCTTCAACCACGAAGCGGAGCCCGGCCGATGCAGTGCCCGGTGGACAACGAGACGCTTGTCATGACCGATCGCAGCGGTGTCGAGATCGACTACTGCCCGAAATGCCGCGGCGTATGGCTCGACCGCGGCGAACTCGACAAGCTGATCGAACGCTCCGCCGGCACCGTCGCGCCGCCGCCGCAGCGCCAGCCGACGCGCGAGGAGGCATACCGGCCGCAGCCGTACAGGCGGAAGAAGGAGTCGTTTCTGAGCGACATTTTCGACTTCTGAGCGGATCGCCGCGGCGGCGCGCTCACGTCGCGCCCGGCGACGGCGGGCGGCGGGCGGCGATCTCCGGCCGCGCCGCCTCGAAGGCGGCGGCGACGGCGAGGATGCGGCCCTCGCTCCAGTCGGGCCCGACGACCTGCAGCGACAGCGGCATGCCGCGGCCGTCGAAACCCATCGGCAACACGACGGCGGGGTTGCCGCTGACGTTGTGCGGGTTGAGGAATGGCCGGTGGAGCGGCGCCGAGGGCACCTGCCGGCCGTTCATGCGCGCCAGCAGGGTGTCGATCGGCGGTGCCGCATAGGGCAGGGCGGGCGCCAGCAGCGCGTCGTGGCCGCGGAAGAAGTCCGCGACCCGCCGGCGCAGCAGGGTGCGCTCGCGCAGCGCCCGCACATGTTCGTCGGCGGTGACGGCGAAGGACCAGTCGAGGCGCTCGCGCACCGAGGGGTCGTAGCTGTCCGGGTCGCGCGTGAAGAACGGACGATGGAACTCGGCGAACTCCGGCCCCGAGATCGGCGTGAACAGCGCCGTCAGCCGCCGCGCCTCCGGGAATGCGACGGTCTCGACGGTCGCGCCGAGATCGCGGAACGTCGCGACGGCGTCGGCGAAGGCGCGCGCCACGGCCGCGTCGACCTCGGCGTCGAGGTGGAAGTCGGGGCACAGGGCGAGGCGCAGTCCGCGCACGCCGTGTTCCCATCCTTCGGTGTAGTCGGCGGGCACCGGCGCGTCGCGCGAGGCGGCATCGCCCGCGTCGTAGCCGGCGATCGCCTGCAGCACGATTGCGGCGTCGCGCGCGCTTGCGGCGAGCGGGCCGACATGGTCGAAGGTCATGACGTTGGGGCAGACGCCGGCGAGGCTGACGCGGCCATGCGTCGGCTTGAGGCCGACGACGCCGCACATCGCCGCCGGGTTGCGGATCGAGCCGCCGGTGTCGCTGCCGAGGGCGAAGGCGCAGAGACCGGCGGCAACCGCCACCGCCGAGCCGCCGCTCGACCCGCCGGCGATGCATGCCGTGTCCCACGGGTTGCGCGCCGTGCCGTAGTGGCGGTTGATGGTGGTGGCGGCGGCGGCGAACTCGTGCGTCAGCGTCTTGCCGAGCATGACGGCGCCGGCGCGACGAAGGCGCGCGACGCAGTCGGCATCGCGCGCCGGCACATGGTCGCGGAACAGCGGCGAGCCGTGCGTCGTCGTCACGCCCGCGGTCTCGATGATGTCCTTGACGCCGTAGGGGATGCCGTGGAGCGGCCCGCGCCAGCGCCCGGCGGCGATCTCGGCCGCGGCCTCGCGCGCCTGGGCGCGGGCGATGTCGGCGGTGACGCGCTGCCAGGCCGACAGCGCCGGGTCGAGCGCCGCGATGCGCGTCAGGTACGCCTCGGTCACGTCGACGGGCGAGACGGCGCGGCGCTGGATGAGGTCGGCAAGGCCGGCGACGCCGAGGCCGCAGAGTTCGTCCGTGTCCATCGCCCCCTCCGGTGGCCGCGCCGTTCCACGCCGAGCATGCCCCGGCCGGGGCGCGCGGCGCCAGCGCCCCACGTTGGCGGTTGAAACGGCCGCCGCGCGCCCCCATGTGGGCAACGCGCGCCAACCGCAGGGGGAGACGGAAGCGTGGAGTCCACTGACGACGACACGACCGCCGCTCAGGCCCAGGCGCCGCGCGCCCTATCCGGCGCACGCCTCCGCCCATGCTGACCTGGCTCGAACTGGCGGCCGGTCTCGTGCTGCTGCTCGGCGGCGGCGAGTTTCTGGTGCGCGGCAGCGTGGCGGTGGCGACACGCCTCGGCGTCTCGCCCCTGCTGATCGGCCTCACCCTGGTCGGCTTCGGCACCTCGACGCCGGAACTCGTCGCCAGCGTCGAGGCGGCGCTGATCGGCGCGCCCGGCATCGCCGTGGGCAATGTCGTCGGCAGCAACATCGCCAATGTCCTGCTGATCATGGGTGTCGCGGCGGTGCTGCTGCCGATGGCGACGACGCGCGCCGCCTTCACGCGCGACGGCGCCGTGCTGGTCGGCGCGACGCTGGTGATGGTGGGGATCGTGCTCGGCGGCAGCCTCGAGCGCTGGGGCGGCGCCGTGCTGCTCGTGCTGCTCGCGGCCTATTCCGGCTATGCCTACCTGACCGAGCGCGGCGGCGGCCCGGCGGCCGAGCTGCACGCCGCGGAGGTGGCCGAGGTGGCGGTGCCGCGCACCCTCTCGCTCGGTGCCGCCGCGGCGCTCGCGCTGGGCGGCATCGCCGGCGTGGTCCTCGGGGCGAGCCTGCTGGTCGATTCGGCCATCGTCATCGCCCGCGACCTTGGCCTGTCGGAGGCGGTGATCGGCCTGACGCTCGTCGCCGTCGGCACCTCGCTGCCCGAGCTGGCGACCGCCGTCATGGCGGCCCTGCGCCGGCACGGCGACGTCGCGCTGGGCAACGTCGTCGGCAGCAACATCTTCAACATCCTCGGCATCGCCGGCGTCACGGCGCTGGTGAAGCCGATTCCGATCCCGGCCGAGATCGTCCGCTTCGACGTCTGGGTGATGCTGGCCGCGGCGCTGCTGCTCGTCGTCTTCGCCGTCAGCGGCTGGCGCATTACCCGTCGCGAGGGCGCCGTGCTGCTCGCCGGTTACGTCGCCTATCTCGTCGTGCAGTTCGCTCCCGGCGTGCGCGGGGCGCTCGGGCTGGCGTGAGGCAGGGCCGTGATGTTAACCGCGACTTACACGGGGTTCCGGCTGCCCGGAACCGCGCTATTCGGATGTGGTACATCCTTGCCCAGCGCACGGCTAGCAAGCTGGGCCTTGGGCGCGCGTCCGCGCACGCAGGGAGTGCCGATAGTCTCCCAAGGAGCATCAATCTACGGTTGGTCCAAAAATCTACTCTAATGCTTTATTCTGCGCTCAATGTTTAGAATGACGCTATCATAAATGGAAGCTTTATGATAATTTGCAAATCCGACATTCATACGAAGAGCTGACTTCATATCATCTTGCGTTATCTCGGTTGTCGGAATCTCGCCTTCTTTGCGGGCAAAGGGGAATATTCTCTCGGAAATGCAGCGGAGTTTGGCCGAATCGTAGAGTCTCTCGATCTCCCATAGTGGAGAATCAGTAGGCTCTCTAATTCTAGAGTTGAATATTTGAAAGAATACTGCAACGCTAAATAACGATCCTGCGGCGTCAGGGGGGAGAAACTCAATAGATTCTTTTATTTCCTGAATATAAGCATCCGGAGATTCTGGCATGTCTTTCCGGAGACCTACAATAAACCTACTAGCTTGTTCTGAATACTCCACTACAGCGCTTAAAGCGTCAGGCAGGCGAGCCCTTGCTGCCCACGCCTTGCTTTCTCGCATTTCACGGTGTCGCCGCTCTTCCGCGGCAAGTTGGCGGCGTAGCTGCACGACGGTAAAACCAGCAGCGACAACTGCAAATATTCCCGCTAGTATTGTTTGCCAATCATAAACTAAGCAAAGAATTTCAAGAAATTGTTCGCAGTCATACTCTATCAAAGTAGAAGATTTCATGTGATCCTCAAAAAATTCAGGAATATTATTCTTGGAGAAAGTCGAATATGTCCAGTGTTCTGTCGTCTCGATGCTGCGGCAGTCCCTCGCCTCTATGCAGACACGGATGCTTTATACGGGTCAACCCTGGCGCCGCCTCAAAATGTGCCCATCCGCCGTTGGGCATCCGGACACTTATAATTCCTGCCCCACATTTTCGACATTGGTGCTGAAAACTCCCATTCTGAGGCACTGCGTTGGTCGTGCATGAAACAACTGTCTCTCGCACTGGTACAATTCTTCCGGTCGCCAACCGTCTTAAGTGCGCCTTCCGATATGACCAGCGCGTAATCATTGCCCCACTCCTGCATGCGTGCGGGCAACGCCGGTCAACTTCGGATCTGTCAGATGACCGGCAGGCCCTTCGGCGTCCATACGTCTAGTGCCAGGTGTGAAAAATGACCCGCAGGAAGCCCGCTCACAGCTCCCGCAATGATACGGAGCAAGGCGGCGAGGAGGGCGTAGACTACGGAAAGTGCGATCTGGTCTGTATCTGTCGTCTTCGCTTCGAATTGCTTGGCCATCGCCCGCAGGTCATCAACCCACTGTGGCGCGTGCTCCATGTACAAACGAAGCAATGTGGCGGCCGGCACTACGGCATGCCCATGACTGCGGTGGCTGCCCGAGGTTGGTGGGTCAATGATGTCTGGCAGGCGGCTCCCGAGCGTCCCCCCGAGCCCGCCTCCCACGATTTCTAGTAGACGAGTCTGTGGCGTCTGGTTTGCGGAATTCGCATAGGCAGCCCCTAGGCCCGCTACCATTCCGACACGCGCGTGCACGACTCGTCTGGGCATCGTTGAAGCCTCTGCAGAGTGAGAACAAACCATGAGCGTACGTCGGGTGAGTCGGCTATGATAAATTGAAAGGGATCAATATTCTTCCACGATGGCGTGATATCGGCCATCGGTCGGACGGGCGCCGACCGCCAAAGAGTTTTGTTAGCTAACATGATCGACGTGCCGGTCT
The DNA here is from genome assembly GCA_050246875.1 of Alphaproteobacteria bacterium. Classification (GTDB taxonomy): domain Bacteria; phylum Pseudomonadota; class Alphaproteobacteria; order UBA6615; family UBA6615; genus SHWB01. Next base: position 23,281 of record JBFWVF010000010.1, read on the forward strand.
ACTCCTTCTAGGTGGTCGGGCAGAAATGACGTGTCAAACATCAATAATCGTGTCTAGATCATGCATCCTTGTGGAGGATGCATGATCACCGCCGCGCAGATGCGGGCCGCCCGCGCGCTCGTCGGCATCGACCAGCGCCAGCTCGCCGAGCTGGCCGGGGTGTCGTTGCCGACGATCCAGCGCATGGAGGCGAGCGACGGCACGGTGCGCGGCGTGATCGACACCCTCACCAAGGTGGTCGAGGCCCTCGACCGCGCCGGCGTGGCGCTGATCGGCGACGACGCCGTCAGCGGCACGGGCGGGCGCGGTGTCCGCCTCAAGCAGTCGCGGCGCGCCGAGGGCGGGCCCGGCTGACGGCATCACACGGGCGGCGACGCGCGCGCGAGGCTTCGCGGGCGCGGGTGCCGCCGCGACGGCGACCGCCGACCTCGTGGCCGACGATCCCGCCGCTCACGCATGGAGTGCGAGAGCGATGGCATCCGCGACCCCGGCCAGCCCCGGATCCGGGCCCATGGCGCCCGGCGGCATGGACCTGTTCACGCCCAAGCTGGTGACCATCCTGCGCGAGGGCTACGGCCTCGCGCACCTCAAGGCCGACGCCGTCGCCGGGCTGACGGTCGCCATCGTCGCCCTGCCGCTGTCGATGGCCATCGCCATCGCCTCGGGCATGTCGCCGGAGAGCGGCCTCTACACCGCCATCGTCGGCGGCTTCCTCGTCTCGGCGCTGGGCGGCAGCCGCTTCCAGATCGGCGGGCCGGCCGGCGCCTTCATCGTGCTGGTCGCCGCCACGGTCATGCAGCACGGCGTCGACGGCGTCATACTCGCGACCTTCCTCGCCGGGCTGATGCTGCTGGCCATCGGCCTGCTGCGGCTCGGCACCTTCATCAAGTTCATCCCCTATCCCGTCACCGTCGGGTTCACGGCCGGCATCGCCGTCATCATCTTCGCCAGCCAGCTCCGCGACCTGCTCGGCCTGACGCTGCCCGGCGCCGAGCCGGGGCCTCTGACCGACAAGCTGCCGGCGCTGGCGGCGGCGCTGCCGACGCTGAACGCCGCCGCGGCCGCGGTGGCGGCGCTGACGGTCGCGGCCATCCTCGCCGTGCGACGCTGGCGGCCGGGCTGGCCGGCGCTGCTGATCGCCGTGACGGCGACGACGGCACTCGCCGCGCTGGCCGGGCTGCCGGTCGAGACCATCGGCACGCGCTTCGGCGGCGTGCCGCAGGCGCTGCCGCTGCCGCACCTGCCCGACCTCACGCCGGAACGCATTGTCGCGGTGCTGCCCTCGGCCGTCGCCTTCGCCCTGCTCGGCAGCATCGAGAGCCTGCTGTCGGCGGTGGTCGCCGACAGCATGACCGGGCGGCGCCACCGCTCCAACGCCGAGCTGGTGGCGCAGGGCGCGGCCAACATGGGCTCGGCGCTGTTCGGCGGCTTCTGCGTCACCGGCACGATCGCGCGCACGGCGACCAACGTGCGGGCCGGCGCGCGCGGGCCGGTGGCCGGCATGCTGCACGCGCTGTTCCTGCTCGCCTTTATCCTCGTCGCGGCGCCGCTGGCGAGCTACATCCCGCTGGCGGCGCTGGCCGGGGTGCTCGCCGTCGTCGCCTGGAACATGGCCGAGAAGCACGCCTTCGCCACGCTGCTGCGGGCCTCGTGGGGCGACGCGGCGGTGCTGCTGGCGACCTTCCTGCTGGTCGTCTTCCGTGACCTGACCGAGGGCATCGTCGTCGGCGTGGCACTCGGCGCGTTGCTGTTCCTGCACCGCATGGCGCAGTCGGCGGCCGTCGAGAGCGTGCCGCTGCTGGCCGAGCCGGACCGGCCCGACACGGCACCGGACGGCACGCGCGCCGCCTACGACGCGGCGCTGGCGACCGATCCCGACATCGCCGTCTGCCGCATCTCCGGCGCCTTCTTCTTCGGTACGGCGGCGGGCGTCGCGGCGGCGCTGGAGCGCACCGGGGCGCAGCCGAAGGCCTGGGTGGTCGACTTCGCCGCCGTGCCGCTCATCGACTCGACCGCCGCGGCGACCGTCGAGGGCTTCGCCCGCAAGGCGCGCGGCCAGGGTGCGGCGGTGTGGATCGCCGGGGCGCGGCCGGCGGTGCGCCGCGCGCTGCTGACGCACGGCGTCCGCCCGCCGCTGGCGCGCTACCGCTCGACCCTCGCCGTCGCCATCGCCGCCGCGCGGCGGCGCGTCGACGCATCGAACGGGGCCCGCCGGAGCGCGCCGGCCACGGCCGGATAGCGGCGGCGCCCGTCCGCCGCGGGGCGCGCGGCTTCCGCATCGCCGGTGCCGGCGCTATCGTCGCGGCCGGCGACCACGCCGCCGCGAGGACCGGTGACAGGAACGCTCGGCATCATCGACCGGCTCTACCACGGCAACGACGTGGTGGCGGCGCGCTTCCGCTTCGCGCTCCTGCTGGTCGACGTGCTGACCATCGGCTTCTTCGTCGCCCAGTCGGTCGCCGGCTTCGAGACGGCGCTGACGCTGACGCTCGACGCCATCATCGCCGCCTATATCGCCGCCGACCTGGCGGCGCGCGCGTCGATCGAGCGGCGGCGGCTGCGATTCCTCCTGCGGCCGACGACGCTGGCCGACCTCGTGGTCATCGCCAGCCTCGTCGCCGCGCCCTTCGTCGAGAGCCTGCTGTTCCTGCGCGTGCTGCGCGCCGTGCGCCTGCTGCGCTCCTACCACATGGCGCGCGACCTGCGGCGCATCTACCCGTTCTTCCGCCGCAACGAGGACGTCATCGTCGCGACCGTCAACCTCGTCGTCTTCGTCTATGTGGTGGCCGCGCTGGTGCTGGTCGTGCAGATACGCGTGAACCCACAGATCTCCAACTACCTCGACGCGCTCTACTTCACCGTCGGCACGCTGACCACCACCGGCTTCGGCGACATCGTGATGACCGGCGACGCCGGGCGGCTGCTCGCCATCGCCATCATGATCGTCGGCGTGGCGCTGTTCGTGCGCCTGCTGCAGACGGTCTTCCGCCCCGACCAGGTGAAGCACCGCTGCCCCGACTGCGGCCTCACCGAGCACGACCGCGACGCCGTGCACTGCAAGCACTGCGGCCGCGTCATCGACATCGAGACGCCGGGGCTGTAGGCGCGTTACCGTGTGGCCCGCCTTTCTGCCTCGATCCGCGCGGCATCCTCTTCGGACGGCACAAAGCGCAGCGCGTAGTCGCCGTTTCCGATCGTGCCGAGGACCTTCACGCGCGGGAAGGCGCCGGACAGCTTGCTGCGACCCGAGTAGCGGCCCTCGCCGCACCAGCCATCCGTCTGCCCGCCGGGGTCGATCCGCACGCTGTCGCAGGTGAACACATGACCGGGCGGCAGCACCTCGCCGGTGACGGTGGCGCTGCGCGGCTGCAGGTTGACGATGCGCGCCTGCACGTCGCCGCCCCGCCGCGTCAGCACGAGACGGTAGCCGCCATCCGCCGAGACGGCTTCCCAGGTGCCGTCGTCGCGCGAGGGCGACAGGGCGGCGAGCCGCGTTTCGGTCGGTGTCGCCGGGGCTGCCGTCGCACCGGCCGGTCCGGCGGCGGCAGGACGGTCGACGGCAGGACCGGCGGCGATCGCGACACTCGCTCCCGGCGGAAAGTAGCGGACCTCGTAGGTGCCGCCGCCAGCGACGCTCGCTCCCGCGACGCGGTAGTGCGCCCCGTCCCCGATCACCTGGACGCCCTCGCGGTCGGGGCGGCACCAGCTTCGCAGGCTGCCGTCCGGCCTCAACTCGGCGTCGTCGCACTCGACCCGGTCGCCCGGCCCCAGCGTGCGCATCATGAGCGATGTCGTCTGCAGGACGACGAGGTGCAGGCGCACCCGCCGGCCCTCGCGCTCGATGACCAGGCGAAAGACGCCGTCGGCGCGGTCGCCTTCCCAGCGGCCCTCGGCCTCGGCCGGCGAGCGGAACCCGCCCGCGGGCGGCTCGGGCTGGGCCGGCACCGGCGCCGGAGCCGCCACAGTGGCGACCGGCGTCGGCGCGGCGGCGGGACGCGCCGGGGCGGATTGCGGTGCCGTAACCGGCGCGGGCACCGGCGTGGCGACGGGCGCCGCCGCCGGCGGCCGCGCGGACGGTCCCTTCAGCTCCGCCACGCGTGCCCTGGCCAGCCCGGCGAAGATGCCGTCGGGATAGCGCGCGAGATAGGCCTCGTAGGCGCCGACGCTGCCGCCGCGGTCGGCCGACTCCCAGAAGCGCAGCTCCACCATCGCCGGGTCGAGCGCCGCCGCCGGCGGGGGCGCGGGTGTTGGCGGCGCGACCTTCGGCGCCTCGGCGTTGAGCACCAGCCGGCCGACGATCTGGCCCTCCTGCCACGTCGTCTGGCGGTCGCCGGTCGACCGCCGCACGGCGACATGCACGCGCTTCAGCACGTCCTCGACGGTCAGGCCCGGCTCCTCCAGCGCCGTCAGCACGGCCTGGGTATAGGGGCTGTTGCGGCCGCGCCCGTCGGCGGCCACGGTGCCCGGCGCCGCGGCGTAGGAGATGAGCGTGCCGGACGCGCTCTCGACGCGGGCGAGGCCGCGCGCGCCGCCGCGGAACTTCTGCTCGAACGGGTTGTTGCGGCAGGCATCGAGCAGCAGCAGGTTGGCGCTGGTGCCGGTGGAATTGAGGATGCGCAGCACGCGGTCGAGGTCGATGGCGACGAACTCCACCTCGGCCTCGCTGCCCGGCTCGGCGTCGACCGGCATGAGGTAGTTGGTGCCGTTCACCTGCACGCCATGGCCGGCATAGAAGACGACCGCCTCGTCGCCGGCCGCCAGCCGCTTCTGGAAGTCGAGGATGGCGACGGCCATCTGGCTGCGCGTGGCGTTGGTCGCCGTCACCACGTCGAAACCCAGCGCCTTCAGGCGCGCCGCCATGTCGGTGGCGTCGTTGACGGGGTTGGCGAGCGGCTGCGCCTTGTAGGCGGAGTTGCCGATGACCAGCGCCTTGCGCGCCGCCTCGGCCGGCAGCGCCACCGCGACGCCCAGCAACACCGCCAGAGCCATTGCCGCCGACCGCATGGTTCCCCCGGAGGCCGATGGTTGCCGTGATCATCTTCGCCACGGCACGGAACGGGGTCAATTCTGCAACGCGGGGCGGGCGCGGCGTGTGATCCGCGCCACAGGGGCGCCGGCTACTCCGCCAGCCCCTGGCGATAGCGCTCGAAACGGGCCATGGCGTCGGCGAAGCGGCCGGGCGGGCGGGCCGAACTCATCATCGTCGCCTTCTGCGTCGCGAGATCGGGGTCGGGCCAGGCCGATTTCGGCACGTCGGCGCCGATGGTCGAACCGAGGTGGCGGGCGAAGCGCACCGTGTCGATGCCGAGCTGCAGGCGGGCGGCGTTGTAGGCCTCCAGCGCCTCCGGCACGCTGCTGGCGGCCGACAGCGCCTCGGCCAGCGCCAGCGCATCCTCGCCGGCCTTGAGCACGCCGGTGCCGACATGCGGGCGCACCACGAACGCGGCGTCGCCCAGCACGCAGGCGCGGCCCCAGGCCATGCGCGTCGACATCACGTCGTAGATCGGCTGCAGCAGGTAGCGCTCGATGCGGCAGAACATCTCGGCCATCGCCGGCGGCAGTTCGGCGCGCGCGCGGATGCGGATGCGCTCGACATGGTCGCGGCGGATGAGGGCGGGCGGGATCGAGTAGGCGTGCAGGCGGCCGTTCTCGTCGGTCAGCAGGTCGTCGAATTCGGCCTGGTCGCCGACATGGTCGTACCACAGCACCGAGAACAGCCGCGCGCCGCCGCGTGCCGTCGCCGCGCCCGGCTCGTCGAGCATCAGCGGGAAGCCGGCGAGCTGGCCGCCGGGCAGGAAGCAGAAGGAGTATTTCGAGAACAGCCCGTCGACGAAGCCGGCATCGAGCCGGTCGGCCGGGATGACGCCGCGCCAGGCGAAGTAGCCGGCGTATTCCGGCTGCGTCTCCGGCGCGCAGGCGGCGCGCACGGCGGAGCGGAAGCCGTCGGCGCCGACGACGAGGTCGGCGGCGAAGACGCCACCGTCGGCGAAGCGCACCAGCACCTCGTCGCCGCGCTCCTCCAGCCCGACCATCTCCTTGCCGAAATGGTAGCGCTCGCGGCCGAAGCGCTCGAACAGCGGCGTGAAGATGGCGCTCCACGCCGACAGGTACTGCGGGAAGTCGAGGAAGGCGAGCTCGTTGCCGGCGCGGTCGATCAGCAGGCGCCCGGCCATCCAGGCGCCGTCGAGCGCGTCGGCGTCGAGGCCGGCGGCGGCGAACACCGGCCGCATGTCGGGGTGGCGCGCGATGCCGGCGCCGCGCGTGGCGAGGTCGTCGTGCGTGCGCTCGAAGACGTCGACCTGCCAGCCGCGGTTGCGCAGCATGTTGGCGGCGAACAGCGCGCCGACCGAGCCGCCGATGACGGCGATGCGCGTGTTGCGCGCGACCATCGATGCATCCCCTGTACCCGCGCGCGGTTCGGCGCGCCTGCCCACGCCAGAACAGCCGCCGGCCCGCGCGTTGTCAACGTGGGGGCGGGATGTCGGCGCGCGGTGGAAAACCCTCTCCGCTCTCCGGGGGGAGAGGGTGGCGAGCGGGAGCGAGCCGGGAGAGGTGGGCGTTACCGGAATCCCGGCGCGATCGTCCTTCGTGCGTCCTCGTCCTTCGTCCCTCGACAGGCTCGGGATGAGGAGGCTCAGGATGAGGACGCTGGGAGGATTGCGGCTGCGCTACCGCCTGCTGCCCGTCGTGCCGGCCTCACAACTACCCATCCTCATCCTGAGCCTGTCGAAGGATGGGGATCGGCACTCCGGCGGCGCAGCGCGCACCGCCGCCGCCCCTCACGCGATGCGGCGGTGCCAGGCGTCGGTAGGCAGGGTGAGGGCGAAGGTTGCGTCGGCGTCGGGGTCGGCCTCGAAGCGGCCGGGGTTGAGCAGGCCGTAGGGGTCGACGGCGCGCTTGAAGGCGGAATCACGCGAGGTGATCTCCTTCTTGCCGACGGCGCGCACGTTGGACGTGTGCGAGTTCGACACATGCGCGCCGGCCGCCTGCATGGCGCGCACCAGCGCCGCCATCTGCTCCGGGCTCTCGTAGACGAAGTAGGGCGAGCCGGTGCCGCACAGCTCGCCGCCGGCGCGCACCAGCTCCATGCGCATCGGCCCGTACCCGCCGACGGCGCGCCAGACGCGCTCGATCAGTTCCGTGAGGTCGGGGGCGCGCAGGAAGCCCTCGATCATGGCGCGGCGCGGGTCGGTCTTCTGTACGTGCCACAGCGCATGGCCGAAGGCGAACTCGGTGAGCGACGGCCCGTAGGGGCCGCTGCCCTCGACATGATCGGAAACCACGGCGCCGCCGGATGCGGCGACGAACTGCGCGAACTCGGTCCAGCTTCGCTCGGCGATCAGCGTCGAGACGACGGCGTGACCCTCGGGTACGACGCGCGCGTACTCGGCGATCAGCGACGGTGTCGGCCAGTCCTGGATCGAGACGAGCTTCTTCGTGATGCCCGAGGCGTTGCCGAGGCCGACGCCGAAGCGCACCGCGTCCATGTAGGCGGGGAAGGCGACGATGGCCTCGCGCCAGCGCCACGCCGGCTCCAGCGGCATGGCCACCTCGGTGACGATGCCGGTGGCGCCGTAGGTGTGGTGGACGAGCTGGGCGTCGCGGCCCTCCAGTTCGAGGACGCGCGGCGCGTCCTCCATGGTGACGATCTCGGCCGCGGCGATGTTGCCGCGCTCGTGCAGGTAGCCGTGGACGACCGAGCCCGGCCCGCCCGAGCCGCCCATGACGAAGCCGCCGATGGTCGCCCAGCGCTTCGTCGTCGGGTGGATGCGAAGCTCCCAGCCGGTGGCGCGCGCCGCCGTGTCGATGTCGGCGACGATGGTGCCGGCGCGCGCCCGCACGATGCCGCCGCCGAGGGCGACGACGCCGGCGTACTCCGTCATGTCGAGGACGATGCCGCCCTTGAGCGGCACGCTCTGGCCGTAGTTGGCGGTGCCGCCGCCGCGCGGCGTGACGGGGATGCGGTGGCGCACGGCGGCGCGGGCGACGGCGACGACCTCGTCGCGCGTGCGCGGCGTCACCACGATGTCGGCGACCTTGCCGTCGAGCATCTGGCGCAGCAGCGGGCTGACGCCGTAGCGGTCGCGGCTCTTGCGGCGGATCGCCAGCGGATCGTCGGTATGCTCGATGCCGGCGATGGCGGCCTTGAAGGCGTCGAGATCGTATTGCATGGCGGCGCTCCGAGGCGGCGTTCGTTGCCGTCCGCCGTGCAAGCGCCGTGCCGGAATTCCGCCGTGGGAGGGGATCAGACGGGCTTCGGCTTCGCCTCGAGGAACTCGTAGACCACGGACAGGTCGTCCTCGAGCCGCCCGGCCGCCTCGATCTCGCGGTAGAGCGCCGTGGCGAGGCGGGCATAGGGCGCCGGCAGGCCGAGGGCCGCGACCTCGGCCTCGATGATCTTCAGATCCTTGTAGAGCAGGCGCGCCGGCGCGGTCGGCGGCTGCCAGCGCCGCGCCGCCATGACCGGGACGCGGAAGGGGAAGCCCATCGAGCCGCCGACGCTCGGGCCGACGACGTCGAGCAGGGTCTGCGAGTCGAGGCCCATGGCGTGGCCGAACACCATCGCCTCGCCGATGGCGGCGGTGTGCGCGCCGACCAGCATGTTGATGACCAGCTTGAGCTTGATGCCGGTGCCGTAGTCGCCGACATGGATGGTCTTCGGCGCGACCAGCTCCAGCAGCGGCCGCACGCGCTCGACCGCGGCCGCGTCGCCGCTGGCCATGATGACGCCGCGCCCGGCCGCCAGCATCGGCCGCGAGCCGCTGACCGGCGCATCGACGATGCCGGCGCCGGTGGGCGCGATCGCCGCCGCCAGCGCCTCCTTGAGGGCGACCGGCGCGGTGTTCATGTCGACGACGACGAGGCCGGCATGGGCGCCGGCGACGATGCCGTCGGGCCCGAGCATGGCGGCGCGGATGGCCGCGTCGTCGGGCAGTGCCGAGACGACGACCTCCGATGCGGCGGCCAGGTCGCGCGGCGTATCGGCCAGTTCGCCGCCGCGCGAAGGGAAGTCCTCGGTCGACGGCCGGCGCACCGCCAGCACGCGATGGCCGGCGGCGAGGAAGACCTCGGCCGCGTAGCCGCCGATCAGCCCGAGCCCGAGCACGCCGATGGTGGCCATGCCGGTCCCCCCGCTACTCGGCCGCGTCGGCCTTGAACTCGGGGTAATGCGTGTAGATGCTCGACATGTACCAGTTGTAGAAGTCCCAGTAGGTCTGGGTCTGGTAACGCGGCGGGTTGTCGGGGCCGATGCAGGTGGGGATCGGCGCGATGGTCGCCGCGAGGTCGGTGTTGACGAAGCAGGCGACCGAGAACCGGTCGTTCTCGCGTGGCGGCACGACGCGGTGCGGCGTCGCCCGGAAGCGCTTGTTGGTCCAGCGCTCGAAGATGAGGCCGGCGTTGTGGATCAGGCCGCCCTCCACCACCTCGGGCGCGAACCACGTGCCGTCGGTGTCGAGGATCTGCAGGCCCGGCTCGTTGGTCGGCGCGAGGAAGGTCTGCAGCCCGGCGTCGGCGTGCGGGCTCTGCCCGAACTCGTTGTCGGCCAGCTCGGCCTGCGCCGGGTAGTGCGACAGGCGCATGTAGGTGTAGGGCTCGGCGAAGCAGGGCGCGAAGAAGTCGCCCGGCAGGTCGAGCGCCAGCGCCCACAGCGTCATCATGCGGTGGCCGAGCGCGTTCATCGCCGCGAGGTACTCCTCGACCGTGGCGCGGAAATGCGGCAGCTCGGCCGGCCACGGGTTGCGGCCGTAGAAGCGCTTGCCGGCGCGCACCTGCTTGTGGTCGTCGGGGTACTCGTTGGCCAGCACCATGACGCCGCCGGTGTCGTACTTCGTATTGCGATTGTAGGTCGACACCTTGATCATCGCGCCGCCCGACGGGATGTAGCCGCGCTGGTTCTGGTCGACGCGGTAGGCCAGCTTGCGCTCCATCGGCAGGGCGTGGAACAGCCGGCTCTGCTCGGTCATGCGGGCGATGAGGTCGGCCGGGATGCCATGGTTGACGATGGAGTTGAAGCCGAGCGTCTCGAAGGTCTCGCGCAACTGCGCGGCGGCGCGGCGCGTGCCCTCGGCGTCGCCGGCGAGGAACGGGCCGACGTCGAGCACCGGCATGCGGCGGACGGGGACGGCGCGGCGGTCGGCGGAACTGGACTCCGGACGCGTCACGATGTTTCCTCCAAGTCGAACGGTTCGTTGAACGGCAGGGTCGGTTCTTCGCCGCCCGGCGTCAACGCCCGCGTGCCGCCGGAACCTGTCCCGCATGGCTGATACCCTTCTTTGTACGGTCGACGCGCGCGGCGTCGCCACGCTGACGCTCAACCGGCCGGAGCTGCACAACGCCTTCGACGACGCGCTCATCGCCGCGCTGCACGAGGCCTTCGAGGCGCTGCGCGGGCGCGACGACGTGCGCGTGCTGGTGCTGGCCGGCGCGGGGAAGAGCTTCTGCGCCGGCGCCGACCTCAACTGGATGCGCCGCATGGGCGCCGCCGACAGGGCCGAGAACGAGGCCGGTGCCCTGCGCATGGCCGACATGTTCGAGGCGCTGGACACGCTGCCCTGCGTGACGGTGGCACGCGTGCACGGCGCCGCCTTCGCCGGGGCGACGGGGCTGATCGCCGCCTGCGACGTCGCCATCGCGGCGGAGGATTCGCGCTTCGCCATTTCCGAGGTGCGCGTCGGCATCGCGCCCGCGACCATCGCCCCCTACGTGCTGGCGGCGATGGGGCCGCGCGCCGCGCGCCGCTACTGGCTGACCGGCGAGCGCTTCGACGGGATCGAGGCGGCGCGTGTCGGACTGGTTCACGCGGCCGTGCCGGTGGCGGAACTCGACGCGGCGGTCGAGGGCGTCGTCGCCGCGGCGCTGGGCAACGGGCCGGCGGCGCTGAAGGCCTGCAAGGCATTGATCCGCGCCACCGCCGGGCCGGTGACGGAGGAGACGCGGCGGGCGACGGCCGCGCGCATCGCTGCGTTGCGCGCCACGCCCGAGGGCCGCGAGGGCATCGCGAGCTTCCTCGAGAAGCGTCGCCCCGCCTGGCAGGAGACGGGCGCGTGAGCGCCGTGCTGTACGAGGTCGACGCGCGCGGCGTCGCCACGGTGACGCTCAACCGCCCCGCGGTCGGCAACGCCTACGACGCGGCACTGCTGCAGGGGCTGATCGACGTGTTCGCGCGGCTGGCCTCCGACGATGGCTGCCGCCTCGCCGTGCTGCGCGGCGCCGGCAGGCACTTCCAGGCCGGCGCCGATCTCGGCTGGCTGCGCGCCGTGGCGTCTGGCACGGCAGACGAAAACGCGGCCGCCTCGCGCCTCACCGTCGACGCCGTGCGACACCTCAACGAGTTCCCCAGGCCGACCGTGGCGCTGGTGCACGGCGCCTGCTTCGGCGGCGGCACCGGCATCGCGGCGGCCTGCGACATCGTCATCGCCGCGGAGGATGCGCGCTTCGCCGTCGCCGAGGCGCGCTGGGGGCTGACGGCGGGGCCGATCCTGCCGCAGCTCGTCGCCGCCATGGGGTCGCAGGCGGCGCGCCGCTACGCGCTGTCGGCCGAGCGCTTTGGCGCCGCCGAGGCGCTGGCGACGGGCCTCGTCCATCAGGTCTGCCCGGCCGACGGGCTCGACGCCGCCGGCGCGGCGATGGTGGAGACGCTGCTCCTCAACGGCCCGGGGGCGATGCGCGCCTGCAAGGATGTCCTGCTCGATCTCGGCGGCCTGCGCGTCAGCGACGAGGCGGCCGACGCGATGGCGGCGACGCATGCCGCGCGCCGGCAGTCGGCCGAGGCGGCCGAGGGCCTCGCCGCATTCGCCGGCAAGCGCCCGCCGTCGTGGCAGGGAGCGTGACGGCGATGGGCGACATCCTGCACGAGAGCCGCGACGCGCGTGGCGTGGCGACGCTGACGCTCGACCGACCGGCGCGCTTCAACGCCCTCGACGCGGCGCTGATCGCCGCGCTCAACGCGGCGCTGGAGCGCGCCGCAGCCGACACAGCCGTGCGCGCCGTCGTCCTTGCCGGGGCCGGGCGGATGTTCTGCGCCGGCGCCGACATCGACTATTTGCGCGCGGTGGCGGCGCTGCCGGAGGCGGACAACCTCGCCGACGCGCGCGTCTACTCGCGCACGACCGAGCTGATCCGGGCGATGGCCAAGCCGGTCGTCGCGCGCGTGCAGGGCGGCGCCTTCGGCGGCGGCATCACCATGATCGCCGCCTGCGACGCGGTGGTGGCGGAGGACGGCGCGCGCTTCGCCATTACCGAGGCGAAGTTCGGCCTGACGCCGTCGCTGATGCTGCCCTACCTGATCGCCCGCATCGGCGCGCGGCAGGCGCGGCGCTGGTGCCTGACGGCCGAGCGCATCGACGCGGCGACGGCGGCGGCGATCGGCCTCGTCGACGTGGTCGTGCCGGCCGGCGAGCTGGACGCGGCGATGGCGCGCCTCGTCGCCGACATGCTGGCCGGCGCCCCCGGCGCGCTGGCCGACACCAAGGCCGCCCTCAACCGCCTCGCCCGCCCGCCCGCCGAAGGCGCGACGGTCGAGCGCACCATCCACGCCTTCGCCGCCGGCCGCGCCGGCGCCGACGCGCGGGAGGGCACCGCGGCATTCCTCGAAAAGAGGAAGCCGCGCGGGGCGATGGGGTAAGCCTCACCCTCACCGCCGGGGGGTGGAGTGGGTCGGGGTGAGGAGGGCCGGAAAGGCCGCACCCGCCCGCGCTGCCCCACCTCACCCGCTCGCTGCGCTCGCACCCTCTCCCCCCAAGGGGCGGAGAGGGTTGAAGCGGCTTACCTCCGCCGCCCTTTCGCGCGACAATGGCCGCGGCGGGCAGGAACGGAAGCAGACATGAGCCAGCGGCAGATCCATCTCGCGGCCTTCATGCGGCCGACGACCATCCACACCGGGGCGTGGCGCTATCCGGGCGCGCTGGCCGACGCCAACTTCAACTTCCCGGCCATCGTGCGCTTCGCCCAGATGCTGGAGGCGGCGCGCTTCGACGCCTTCTTCATGGCCGACCACCTCGCCGTGCTCAACATGCCGGTCGAGGCGCTGAAGCGCAGCGCGACGCCGACCTCCTTCGAGCCGCTGACGCTGCTGCCGGCGCTGGCCATGGTGACGCAGCGCCTCGGCCTCATCGCCACCGGCTCGACCACCTACGATTTGCCGTTCCACGTGGCGCGGCGCTTCGCCTCGCTCGACCATATCAGCGGCGGGCGCGCCGGCTGGAACGTGGTGACGACCTCGAACCCCGACGCCTCGCGCAATTTCGGCCACGAGGAGCACCTCGAGCACGGCGAGCGCTATCGCCGCGCGCGCGAGTTCGTCGACGTGGTGACGGGGCTGTGGGACAGCTGGGCCGACGACGCCTTCGTGCGCGACCAGGCGAGCGGCGTGTTCTTCGACCCCGACAAGATGCACGTGCTCGACCACAAGGGGACGCACTATTCGGTGCGCGGCCCGCTCAATATCGCGCGGCCGGTGCAGGGCTGGCCGGTAATCGTGCAGGCCGGCGCGTCGGACGCCGGCCGCCAGCTTGCCGCAGAGACGGCCGAGGCGATCTTCACCTCCGTCGCCAATCTCGAGGCAGGGCGCGCGTTCTACGCCGACGTGAAGGGGCGCATGGCGAAACTCGGCCGCGACCCGGACAGTCTCAAGATCCTGCCGGCCTGCTTCGTCGTCGTCGGCGACAGCGTCGAGGAGGCGCGCGAGAAGCGGGCGACGCTCGACAGCCTCGTCCACTCGGCGAGCGCCATCGCCTCGCTGTCGATCGCGCTCGGCACCGACGCCGCGAAGTTCGACCCCGACGGGCCGCTGCCGGAGATACCCGACAGCAACGCGTCGAAGAGCGGGCGCGACCGCGCCGTCGCGCTGGCCCGGCGCGAGAACCTGACCGTGCGCCAGCTCGCCCAGCGGCTCGGCGGCTATTCCGGCAACGCCATGGTCGGCACGGCGAAGACCATCGCCGACGAGATGGAGGAGTGGCTGGAGATGCGCGGCAGCGACGGCTTCACCATCATGTTCTCCTACCTGCCCGGCGGGCTGGAGGATTTCTGCGCCAAGGTGGTGCCCGAACTGCAGCGGCGCGGCCTGTTCCGCCGCGAATATCCCGGCACGACGCTGCGCGACACCATGGGCCTGGCACGGCCGGAGAACCGCTTCTTCGTTGGCCGCCCGGCGGCGCGGATGGCGGGGGAGTAGGCGTTCGAAATTGCCAGCGACACCCTCTCCGCCCCGGGGGGCGGAGAGGGCAGGGTGAGGTGGGGCCGTTACCGGCACCTCGCTACCGCGTCCGCGCATGTACGAACCACCCCACCTCACCCCGACCCTCTCCCCCCCCCCCCCCGAAGGGGCGGAGAGGGAGGACAAGCACGGAGAGGCGACGCGCCGGCACGGGAGTTGCTAGTCTTCCGCCGCCGCATCCGCCGTGAGGGCTCCGTGTCCACCCTGTCGTTGCGTGTGAATGGGAAGGTCCACGAGATCGCCGCCGATCCGGCGACGCCGCTGGCCTACGTGCTGCGCAACGAGCTGGGGCTGACCGGCACCAAGCTCGGCTGCGGGCTGGAGCAGTGCGGCGCCTGCGCCGTGCTGGTCGACGGCGTCTCGACGCTGTGCTGCGACGCCCCGGCCGGGCAGTTCGCCGGCCGCGACATCGTCACCGTCGAGGCCGCCGACGACGCGCTGATCGAGGCGGTGGCTGAGGCCTTCGTCGCCGCCGGCGCCGCCCAGTGCGGCTACTGCATTCCCGGCATGGTGATCGCCGCCGCCGGCCTGCTGCGCGCCGACCCGCACCCCGGCGAGACCGCCATCCGCGAGGCGCTGCACCCACATCTCTGCCGCTGCGGCACGCATATGCGCGTGCTGCGGGCGGTCGCCGCGCTGGCGGCGCGCGACGGCGCCGCGCGGCCATGACGACGGAAAGCCTCGAGCGCTACCGCGACGTCGACGACTGGCTCGCGCTGACGCCGGACGGGCGGGTGACGGTGCGCACCGGCAAGGTCGACATCGGCCAGCGCGTGACGACGGCGCTGGCGCTGATCGCCGCCGAGGAACTCGACGTCGACTACGGGCGCATCGACATCGACGGCGTCGACACCGCGACCTCGCTCGATGAGGAGCACACCTCGGCGAGCAATTCGGTCGAACGCTCCGGCCAGTCGATCCGCCTCGCCGCGGCGACGGCCCGCCGCCACCTGCTGGCGCGCGCCGCCGCGGTGCTGGAGGCGGACCCGGCGACGCTCGACGTGTCCGACGGCATCGTGCGCTCGACGGCGACCAACCGCGCGGTGAGCTACTGGGAGCTGATGGAGGGCGGCAGGTTCGCCATCGCCGTCGACACCGCCATCGCGCCGAAGCCGGCGGCGCGCTACCGCCAGATCGGCCGCAGGGTGGTGGCGCGCGACCTCGCGGCGCTGGTGCGCGGCGCGGCGCCCTTCGTCCACGACATGACGCTGCCGGACATGCTGCACGCGCGCGTGGTGCGCCCGCCGCACGCCAATGCGCGGCTCGCCGCGCTCGACGCGGGCATCGCGGGGCGGCTCGACGGCGGCACGCTGGTGCGCGACGGCAGCTTCCTCGCCGTCGCCCACGCGGACGAGTACACGGCGCTGCGTCTCGCCGCCCGCGTCGCCGCCGCCGCGCGCTGGGACGATCATGGCGGGCTCGACACGCGCGACATTTACGAGGCGCTGACGACGGCGCCGCGCATCAGCCTGCCGGTGCGCGACGGTGACGCGGTCGACGCGCCGGTGCCGCCGCTCGAAGCGCCGCCGGCCGGCGCCGTCACGACGCTCTCGCTGCGGCTGGAGCGGCCCTACGTCATGCACGCGTCCATCGCGCCCTCGGCGGCGATGGCGCTGTTCGCGGACGGCGCGCTGACCGTCTGGACGCACAGCCAGGGCGTCCACCAGGTGCGCCTGTCGATCGCCGAGGCGCTGCGCATGGACCCGGCGAAAGTCCGGCTGGTGCAGAAGCGCGGCGCCGGCTGCTACGGCCACAACGGCGCCGACGACGCGGCGCTCGACGCCGGCATCGTCGCCCGCGCCATCCCCGGCCGGCCGGTGCTGCTGAAATGGACGCGCGCGGACGAGCACGCCTGGGAGCCCTACAGCCCGGCCATGGTGATCGATGTCCGCGCCAGCCTCGACGCCGAGGGCCGCGTCATCGACTGGTCGCACGAGACCTTCAGCGACACGCACCGCACGCGGCCGCGCCCGGGCCCCGACGGCGCCGGGCCGCGGCGCATGCTGGCGACCCGCTTCCTCGCCGACGCCCTGCCGCCCTTCGTGCCGGAACCGTTCCTCGCTGCGCCGCTCGCCGGCGTGCATCGCAACGCCTGGCCCTACTACACGTTTCCGCGGAAGCGCGTGGTCAAGCATCTGGTGCGCGGCATGGCGCACCGCACCTCGACGCTGCGCTCGCTCGGCGCCTGCGCCAACGTCATGGCGACCGAAGGCATGATGGACGAACTGGCGATTGCCGCCGGCGTCGACCCGCTCGACTTCCGCCTGCGGCAACTCGACGACGAACGCGCCCGCGACGTGCTGCGGACGGTCGCCGAGCGCGCCCGCTGGGGCCGCGAGGCGACGGGCGAAGGGCAGGGGCGCGGCCTCGCCTTCGCCCGCTACAACGGCCGCAAGGCCTATGCGGCGGTGGTGGCCGATGTCGTTGTCGGCGACGACGCGACGGCCCGCGTGCGCCGCATCACCGTGGCCGCCGACGCCGGCCAGGTGGTCGACCATGACGGGCTCGCCCTGCAGATCGAGGGCGCGGCGCTGCAGGCGGCGAGCTGGACGCTGCACGAGCAGGTGACGTGGGACCGCGACGGCATCACCAGCCGCGACTGGGACAGCTACCCCATCCTGCGATTCGACACCGCGCCGGACGTGGACGTGCACATCATCGACCGCCCGGACGCTCCCTATCTCGGTCCGTCGGAATGCGCGCTGGGGCCGACGGCGGCGGCCATCGCCAACGCCATCCGCGCCGCGACCGGCCTGCGTCTGGTGCGCCTGCCCTTCACCGCGGAGGCCATCCGCGCCGCCGCGCTGGCGTGATTCTTCATGTTCCGCCGCGCCCACCGTTGAGCCGACGGCGCGCTGCGATTATTAGCTGGACCGGCAGGGGCGGCAGGGGCCGCCGCCGGGACGTACGGTGACGGGTCATGGCTACGGACGCGCCGCGACGCTGGCTGGTCACCGGCGGGGCCGGCTTCTTCGGCGTCCACATGTGCCGGGCGCTGGCGGCGCGCGGCGAGGACGTGGTCAGCTTCGACATCGAGGATTTCCCGCGCGAGGAACGGCTGCCCGGCATCCGCGCCATCACTGGCGACGTGCGCGACGCGGCGGCGCTGACGGCGGCGATGGCGGGGGTCGACGCCGTGATCCACGCCGCCGCCGCGCTGGCGCTGGCGCCGCCCGAGGTCATCGACGCGGTCAATGCCGGCGGCACGCGCACGGTGCTGGAGGCGGCGGCGGCGGCCGGGGTGCGGCGGGTGGTGACGATCGGCACCACGGCGGTATACGGCATGCCGCGCTTCCACCCGATCGACGAGGACGCGCCGCTCGACCCGATGGGGCCGTACGGCATCGCCAAGGCCAGGGCCGAGCAGTTCGCCATCGAGGCGCGCGGCGTCGAGACGGTGCGGCTGCGGCCAAAGAGCTTCATCGGCACCGGCCGCCTCGGCATCTTCCAGATCCTCTTCGACTGGATCGAGGCCGGGGCGCGCATCCCGGTGCTCGGCGACGGCAACAACCGCTTCCAGCTTCTCGAAGTGACCGACCTCGTCGAGGCCGCGCGGCTGGCGGCGCTGCGCGGCGTTCCGGGCGCCGTCTACAACATCGGCGCCACCGCCTTCGGCACCGTCAACGCGGACCTCGGCGCCCTGCTGGAACACGCCGGCAGCGGCAGCCGCATCCTGCACATCCCGTCGCGACCGACCAAGCTGCTGCTCGGCGCGCTGTCGGCGCTGCGGCTGTCGCCCGTCTACCGATGGGTGTACGATACGGCCGACCAGGATTCCTGGGTTTCCACCGCCCGGGCGGAACGCGATCTCGGCTGGCGGCCCCGCCACAGCAACCGCGACGCGCTGACCGGCACCTACGACTGGTATCTCGCGGAAGGCAAGCGGATGGCGCAGGCGACAGGGACCAGTCATCGCGTGGCCTGGAAACAGGGCGTGCTCGGTGTCGCCAAGGCCGTGCTGCGGCTGTAGGGCACGATGACGGCGTCGACAGACCGCGCCGCCGCGCTGCCGGCGGCGGCCGATTTTGCCGGGCCGGTGCGCCTGTCGCTCGCCGCGCCGGCCTACAACGAGGCGGCCGGCATCGCGGCGGTGGTGCGCGACTGGCATGCCTGCCTCGCCGCCAGCCCGGACGTCGCCGCGTTCGAGATCGTCGTCTGCAACGACGGCAGCCGCGACCGTACCGGCGAGATCCTCGATGCGCTGGCCGCCGAGCTGCCGCAACTGCGCCCGCTCCACTTCGCGCGCAATCAGGGCGCCGCGGCGGCGCTGGCGGCGGCCATCGCCGCGACGCGCCACGACTGGGTGCTGCTGATCGATTCCGACGGCCAGTTCCCCGTCGAGGACGGCCTCGCCATGCTGGCGGCGGCGCGCCGCGCCGGGGCGCCGGCGGCGATCGGCATCCGGCAGAAGAAGGACCGCTGGTTCGCCCGCTTCGGCACCTGGTCGAGCGGCATCGCCTGCAACCTACTGTTCGGCACGCGGCTGCGCGACTTCAACTCGGCCTTCAAGGCGGTGTGGGGGCCGCTGCTGCGCGGCCTGACGCTGGAGGCGCGCGGCATGAACTACTCGACCGAGGTGACGGCGCGGCTGCTCGAATGCGGCGTGCGGCCGCTCGAGGTCGCCGTCGGCCATCGCCCGCGCGCGACCGGGACGAGCAACATGCGCCTGCTGCGCGGCGCGCTGCACCGCCTGCTGTTCGTCTGCTACTTCGCCCTGCGGCGGCTGCTGATCGCCGCCGGCGTGCTGATGGCGCCGCGGCCATGAGCGCCGCCGCCGATGCCGTCCGGCGCGGCGGCGCGCCGCCGGTCCGCGTCGCGCTGTTCTGCGGCGGGCGCGGCAGCGCCACCATCATCCGCGAGTTCCTGCGCTGGCCCAACGTCGAGCTGACGCTGCTGGTCAATGCCTACGACGATGGCCTGTCGACCGGCGCGCTGCGCGACTTCATCGCCGGCATGCTGGGGCCGTCCGACTTCCGCAAGAACCTGTCCTACCTGCTCGACACCTATTCGGACGACCAGTACGCCCTGCGCAATGTCCTCGAATACCGCCTGCCGAAGACCGTCGGCGCCACCGAGGCGGCGGCCTTCGAGCGCTTCACCGCGAGCGGCGACGCGACGGCGCTGGAAGCCGGCCTGCGCGCCATCTGGGACGGCCTCGCGCCGGCGACTCGCCGGCGGCTGCTGACCCTGCTGAGGGTGTTCGTCGACTACGCGCGCGCCGCGCCGGCGCCGTTTGACTACCGCGACTGCGCCCTCGGCAACCTGATCTTCGCCGGCGCCTACCTGCAGTCCGGGCGCAACTTCAACGCCGCCGCCGAAACGGTCAGCCGGCTGGTGTCGTCGCAGGCGACGCTGGTGAATGTCAGCGGCGGCGAGAACCGGACGCTCGTCGCGCTCAAGAACGACGGCACGCTGCTCGCCCGCGAGTCCGAGATCGTCGGCCCGCAGAGCGCGGTGCCGATCCGCGGCGTCTACTTCCTCGACGGTTCGGTCGAGCCGGCGGCGTGGCAGCGCGTCGCCGCGCGCAAGGTCGCCGACAAGGAGGCCTGGCTGGCGGCCCGCGAGGCGCTGCCATCGCTGTCGGCCGAGGCGGCGGCGGCGCTCGACGAGGCCGACATCATCGTCTACGGGCCGGGGACGCAGCACTCCTCGCTGCTGCCGAGTTACCGCATCGCCGGCGCCGCGCTGGCTGACGCGCCGGCGCGGGTGAAGGCCTTCGTCGTCAATCTCGGCAGCGACCACGACATCCAGACCCTGCAGGGCGGCGACCTCGTCGACCGCGCCCTCGCCGCCGCCGGCTGCCCGCACAACGACGCCGACGGGCGGCGGATGATCACCCACATCCTCATCGACGCCGAGGCCGGCCCGGAAACCCTGCGCATGCCCGAGACCGGGCCGAGCGGCCTCTACCGCCGCGCAGCGATCGTCGACGGCGCCTTCGCATCCGGCGGCGACGCGCCGGTCCACAACGGCAACGCCGTGGTCGGCGCCATCCTCGCGTTGTGGGACGGGGCCGGCGAGGACGACGGCCGCCGCACACTCGACATCTTCGTCGACCTCTACCGCCGCCGCGCGGCCATCGATTCCGTGGTCGAGGAGTTCAACGAGATCGACTGGGCGGCGGCCTTCACGCGCGTGCGCCTGCGCATCAACGGGCTCGGCAACGTGCCGGTCGAGACCAATCCGGCGGCGGCGGTCGAAAGCGCACGGTTCGGCGGCCCGTTCCCCGAGGTGGCGGCGTTCCGCGACTGGCTGGTGGCCGGCGAGGCCGACTACCTCGTCACGCTGACCGGCGACGGCGAGTACCGCTTCCGCGACGTGATAACCGGCTTTCGCGTCCTCGCCGGCAGCGCCTTCGGCGCCATCTACGGCTCGCGCACGCAGAGCCGGCGGCAGTTCCGCCTGTCGCTGCGCGCGGCCTACGGCGAGCGCGGCTTCGCCATGCGCCTGAGCTTCCTCGGCGCCTTCGTGCTCAGCATCCTCTTCGCGCTGCGCTTCGGCGTCATCTTCTCCGACCCGCTGACGGGCTTCCGCATCTACCGTCGCCGCGACCTGGCGGGCCTGCGCGCGCGCCTGCCCGAACGTGGCCTGACGCCGACCTCGATCACGCGCCGCCTCGTCGCCGCCGGCATCGAGATCGCCGAACTGCCGGTGCACTATCGCACCTTCGCCGGCTTCGTCGATCCGCGCTGGCGCCTGCGGCGCGGCCTGCTCAACCTGCTCGGATTGTTCCGCTGATGCACCGCGACTTTCTCGCCGCCCGCAACGTGCTGTTCGACCTCGATGGCACGCTGGTCGATTCCGGCCCGCTGCACGACCGCGCCTTTCGTGACGTGCTGGCCGAGGCCATGCCCGAGGCGCTGGCGGGCTTCGACTACGCGGCGGTGCGCGGGCAGACGACGGCGGCGGTGTTCCGCCGCCTCGGCGTCGACGACGCGGCGCGCTGCGCCGAGCTGACCCGCGCCAAGCAGGCGCGCTATCGCGCACTGGTCGCCGCCGGCGCGCTGCCGGTGATGGCCGGCGCCGCCGACCTGCTGCGCCTGCTGGGCGCGCAGGGCCGGCGCTGCTACCTCGTGACCTCGGCGAGCCGCGCCTCGGCCGACGCGGCGCTCGCCGCCGCCGGCCTCGGCGACGCCTTCGCCGGCACGGTCGCCGCCGAGGACGCGCCCTACGGCAAGCCGGCGCCCGATCTCTACCTGCGCTGCCTCACGCGTTTCGGCGTCGCGGCCGACGACGCCGTCGCCGTCGAGGATTCGCCGGCCGGCTTCGCCGCGGCGCGCGCCGCCGGGGTTGCCGTCGTCGCCGTGCACGGCGCCGCCGGGGATGCCGCCGTCGACGTATGCCTGTCCGACCTCGCCGCCCTCGCCGCCGGCTTCGCGGCGGCGCCGCCGGCCGGTATGCCGCGATGAGCGTCTGCGCCGTCGTGCCGGCCGCCGGGCGCGGCACCCGCCTCGGCCTCGACCGGCCGAAGATCCTCGCGCCGCTCACCGCGAGCGAGACGATCTGGAGCGTGCTGCGGGCGAAGCTGCTGGCCGTCGCCGACCGCGTGCACGTCGTCGTGGCGCCGGACGGCCTCGCGGCGATGCGTGCGGCGACGCGCGACGACCCGGACGCGGGCCGCCTGTCGCTGTCGGTGCAGGAGCGTCCGACCGGCATGGGCGACGCCATCTTCGGCTGCCACGACGCCTGGCGCGACGCGACGACGCTGCTGGTCGTCTGGGGCGACCAGGTGTTCGTGTCGGACGCGACGCTGCGGGCGGCGGTCGGCCGCCACGGCGGCGCCGCGCGGCGGCTGGTCCTGCCCGTCGTGTCGCTGCCCGAGCCCTATGTCGAGTACGTCTTCGCGCCCGGCGGCGGGCTGGACGGCGTGCGCCAGACGCGCGAGGGCGACCGCTGCGCGCCGGGTGGCCTCGGCGACGTCGGCACCTTCGCGCTCTCCCCTTGCGGTCTCGCCGGGGCGTGGCGAGACTACCGCGCCGGCGCGGCAAGGGGCGCGCGGACCGGCGAGGTGAACTTCCTGCCGTTCCTGCCCTTCCTGGCGGCGGCCGGCTGGGCGGTCGAACCGTTGATGGTAGCCGACGCGCGCGAGGCGCGCGGCGTCAACACGCCGGACGACCTCGCCTACTTCCGTAACCTGCAGGGTGGCCGGGGCCAGTAATGCCATGAACGATCTGGTTCTCGTCACCGGCGGCGCCGGCTTCATCGGCAGTCATCTCTGCGAGCGCCTGCTGGCGCGCGGCTACCGCGTGCGCGTGCTCGACAACCTCTCCTACGGCCGGCGCGAGCATGTGCCGGCCGGCGCCGAGCTGGTCGTCGGCGACGTCGCCGACCCCGCCGCCTGTACGGCCGCCTGCGCCGGCGTCGCCGGCGTCTTCCACGCCGCCGCCATGTCGCGCGCCGGGCCGTCGCTGACGGCGATAGAAGCCTGCACGCAGCAGAACATCGTCGGCACCCAGAACATGCTGGTGGCGGCCCGCGACGCCGGCGCGCGCCGCTTCGTCTACAGCGCCTCGTCGACCTATTACGGCAACCGCCCGCCGCCACACGTCGAGACGCTGCCCGGCGAATTCCTCAATTTCTACGGCCTCAGCAAGTTCGTCGGCGAGGAGTACTGCCGCCTGTTCGACGGCGTCTTCGGTCTGCCGACGGTGAGCCTGCGCTACTTCAACGTCTACGGCCCGCGCCAGCCGCAGACCGGCGCCTACGCGCTGGTGCTCGGCATCTTCCTGCGCCGCTGGGTCGACGGGCTGACGCTGGAAATCCACGGCGACGGCAGCCAGCGCCGCGACTTCGTGCATGTCCGCGACGTCGCCGACGTCAACATCGCCGCCTTCGAGAGCGACCTGCGCGCCACCGTGCTCAATGTCGGCACCGGCACCAGCCTGTCGATCCAGCAGCTCGCCGACATGATCTCGCCCGACCAGCGGCATGTCGAACGCCGGGCCGGCGATGCGGTGGAGACGCTGGCCGACATCGCGCGCACCCGCGCGCTGCTCGGCTGGGCGCCGCGCGTCGGCTTCGCCGAGGGGCTGGCCGAACTGAAGGACCGCATGCGCCGGGGCCTCGAATGACGGCGGACGACGCCGACCGGCCGGGGGTCCTGCGCGGCCTGCTGCGCCGTGGCGAGGTGATGACGGCGCTGATGCTGGCGGTGACGCTGGCGGCACTGGTGCCGGTGGCGCTGGCGACCGACACCGGGCGGCTGTTCGACGCGCTGGGGCGCACCGAGGCGGCGACGATCGGCGCCGTGCTGGCGCTGGCGCTGGCCAACTACGCCCTGCGCGTCGTCCGCTTCGACGTCTTCCTGCGCCGGCTCGGCATGCGGCTGCCCGCGCGCGCGGCGGCGACGGTCTACGTCGCCGGCTTCGCGATGTCGGCGACGCCGGGCAAGGTCGGCGAACTGCTGCGCCTGTGGCTGCTGCGCCGCGCTCACGGCCTGGCGTTCCGCCGCACCTTTCCGGTGCTGGTCGCCGACCGCGCCGGCGACGTCATGGCGATGCTGCTGCTGTGCGTCGCCGGCCTCGCCGCCTTCGCCGACTATGCCGCTGCGGCACTGCCGATGGCGGCGCTGTGGCTGGCGGCGGTGGCGTTGCTGGTGCAGCCGCGCCTGCTGCTGCGGCTGGTCGGCCGGCTCTACGCGCTGGTCGGCCGGCGGCCGCGGCTCTTCGCCCGGCTGCGCGCGCTGCTGCGCGCCACCGCCGCGCTGTTCCGGCCACGGCCGCTGGCGCAAGGGCTGGTCCTCGGCGTCGCCGGCTGGTTCTGCGAGTGTGTCGCGCTGTACGTCTGTGCCGCGACCTTCAGCGCCGACATCACGTTGCTGCAGGCGGTGTTCGTCTTCGCCTTCGCCAACCTCGTCGGCGGCCTGACCCTGGTGCCCGGCGGCATCGGCGGTACCGAGGTCACGATGGTCGCGTTGCTGCTGGCCGCCGGCCTCGATCTCGACGCCGCCGTGGCGACGACGACGATCGTCCGCCTCGGTACGTTGTGGTTCGGTATCGCCTGCGGCTATGTGGTGCTGCTGTCCGGGCTGGCCGGACGGCGATTCGCCGGCGACCGGGAGCAAGCGGCATGAACAAGATTCCCGTCACCGTGCTGACCGGCTTCCTCGGCGCCGGCAAGACGACGCTGCTCAATCGCATCCTCACCGAGCGGCACGGGCGGCGCTACGCCGTCATCGTCAACGAGTTCGGCGAGATCGGCATCGACAACGACCTCGTGGTGGATACCGACGAGGAAGTGTTCGAGATGAACAACGGCTGCATCTGCTGCACCGTGCGCGGCGACCTCATCCGCATCGTCGGCGACCTGCTCGAACGGCGCGACCGCTTCGATGCCATCGTCATCGAGACGACCGGCCTCGCCGACCCGGCGCCGGTGGCGCAGACCTTCTTCGCCGACGACAGCGTGCGCGAGAAGACGAAGCTCGATTCGATCACCACCGTGGTCGACGCCCGCCATATCGGCCAGCGCCTCGCCGACAGCCACGAGGCCGAGAGCCAGATCGCCTTCGCCGACACCATCCTGCTCAACAAGATCGACCTGATGAGCGCGCCCGAGCTGACCGAGGTCGAGCGCCGCATCCGGGCGATCAACCCGCTGGCGCCGATCCACCGCACGACGCGCTGCGGCGTCGACATCCGCTCGGTGATCGAGCGCGGCGCCTTCGATCTCGACCGCATCCTCGAGGTCGAGCCGCACTTCCTCGAGCATCACCACCACGATCACGCCGAGAGCGTCGGCAGCGTCAGCCTGCGCGTCACCGAGCCGCTCGACGGCATCCGCACCATGGGCTGGCTGCGCCGGCTGGTCGACGAGCGCGGCCCCGACCTGCTGCGCACCAAGGGCATCCTCGATCTCGAAGGCTACGACGAGCGCTTCGTCGTGCAGGCGGTGCACAACCTGCTGGAGGCGGACTTCGCGGCGCCATGGAAGCCGGGGCAGGCGCGCGAGAGCCGCCTCGTCTTCATCGGCCGCAACCTCGATGCCGCCGCCCTGCAGGCGGCTTTCGCCGCCTGCGTCGCCGGCGACGAGCCGACGCGGTATAGCTGAGCGGAAGGGGCGGAGAGGGTTTCGTCCGGCCCGTTGTTGCCCCGGCCGCCGCGTGGCAAGGTCGCCGGCAACGTCACCACGAACCCGCAGGGAGGCCGGCATGGCCGAGCCCGTCGTCATCGAGGTCTTCAGCGACTACGTCTGACCCTGGTGCTACCTCAGTACCGTGCGTATCGAAAAACTCGCCAGGGAATACGACGTCGCGATCAGGCTGGTGCACTTCCCGCTGCATCCCGAGACGCCGCAGGAAGGCCGCCTGATGGCCGAGTACTACGCCAGCCGGGGCCTCGACCCCGACGCCATGTACAAGCGCATGAAGCGGATGATGGAGCTGGAGGGGCTGCCCTACGGCCAGCGCACCCACAGCTACAACAGCCGCCTCGCGCAGGAACTCGGCGTCTGGGCCGACACGGTGCCGGGCGGCGAGAAACTGCACGATCTGCTCTATCGCGCCTACTTCGTCGACGGCCGCAACATCGGCGACGTCGCCGTGCTGCTCGACCTCGTCGCGGCGGCCGGCCTGCCGGTCGAGGCGGCGCGCGAGGTGCTGGAGACGCGTCGCTACAGCGAGCGGGTCGACGCCGACTGGGCGAAGTCGCGCCAGTACGGCGTGACCGGCGTGCCGACCTACGTCGCCGGCGGCTACGGCGTCGTCGGCGCCCAGCCGTACGACGTGCTGGAGCAGCTTGCGCGGCAGGCCGGTGCGAAGAAGCGCGAAGAGGGCTGAGGCACGCCGCGTCTGCCTTGCCGTCACGGGCCTCGTCCTTCGAGACGCCGGGCTGCGCCCGGCTCCTCAGGATGAGGCCCCTGTTGTTGTGGGTACCAAACGACTGCTGCTCCCCGCGCCCCTCACCCTGAGGAGCCCGCGACGCGGGCGTCTCGAAGGGCGAGGGGCGCCCTGCTGCCGCAGGTGACAAGCGGCGCGGCAAGTGCTGCGATGGCGGCCACACGCGAACGGGGGAAGCGACCATGAAGGCAGTCGTCGTCGGCGAGGGCTGGGCCGAGATGGCGGAGGTGCCGGAGCCCGAGGCGAAGGCCGGCGAGGTGAAGGTGAAGGTGCGCGCCTGCGGCCTCAACCGCGCCGACGTGGCGGTGGCGAGCGGCCGCGCGCATGGCCGCGTCGGCGGCAAGGGCACGGTCGTCGGTAGCGAGTGGGCCGGCGAGATCGCCGCCGTCGGCGCCGGCGTGACCGCGTTCAAGCCCGGCGACCGCGTCATGGGCTCCGGCCCCGCCGGCTTCGCCGAGTACGCCGTCACCGATGCCGGCCGCGTCACGCGCATTCCGGCCAACAACATGACCTTCGCCCAGGCCGCGACGCTGCCGATCGCGCTGCAGACCATGCACGACGCGGTGGTCACCAACGGCCGCCTCGTCGCCGGCGAGACGATCCTGATGCAGGGCGCCAGCTCCGGCGTCGGGCTGATGGGCATGCAGATCGCCAAGCTCAAGGGCGCGAAGCTCGTCATCGGCACCTCGACCGATCCCGGCCGCCGCGCGCGCCTGAAGGAGTTCGGCGCCGACCTGGCACTGGACTCGCGCGACCCCGGCTGGGTGCAGCTTGTGCTCGACGCGACGGGCGGGGCCGGCGTCGACCTCATCGTCGACCAGATCTCGGGCTACGTCGCCAACCAGAACCTCGCGGCGACGCGCGTGCTCGGCCGCATCGTCAATGTCGGCCGCCTCGGCGGCATGACCGGCGAGTTCAACTTCGACCTGCACGCGCTGCGCCGCATCGACTACATCGGCGTCACCTTCCGCACGCGCACGCCCGAAGAGGTGCGCGAGATCGTGCGCCGCACCCATGCCGACCTCGGTGCCGCCATCGAGGCCGGCAAGCTGGCGCTGCCGGTCGACCGCGAGTTTCCGCTCGACCAGGGCCCGGCGGCGCTGGAGCACATGCGCGCCAACAGACACTTCGGCAAGGTCGTTCTGGCGGTGTGAATCTGACCCTCTCCGCCCCTCGGGGCGGAGAGGGTGGCGAACGTCAGTGAGCCGGGTGAGGTGGGGGCGTTACCAGCAGTCCTTTTGCTGCGACCGCCTTGCCGGGAACGCCCCCACCTCACCCTGCCCTCTCCGCCCCGAGGGGCGGAGAGGGTCCGAAAGAGCCGATCAACCCTTACTCAATGCAACGCCAGGAAACCCCACCATGACCGTTCCTCCCTTCACGCTCGCGGGCAAGCGGGCGCTCGTCACCGGCGCGGCCAGCGGCATCGGCGCCGCCACCGTCGAGGTGCTGGCGAGCCTTGGCGCCCGGGTGGCGCTGGCCGACATCAAGGCCGACGGCTTCGCCGCCGTGCAGGCCACGATCGGCACGTGCCCGACCGTCACCGGCGACGTCGCCGTCGAGGCCGACTGCGAGCGCATGGTGCAGGAAGCGGCGGCGGCGCTGGGCGGGCTCGACGTGGTGGTCAACAGCGCCGGCATCGTCGACGAGGTCAAGCCGGCCCTCGACCGCGACATGGGGCCGTGGCAGCGCATCCTCGACGTGAACCTGCGCGGCACCTACCAGATCTGCCGCGCCGCTGGCCGCATCATGGTGGCGCAGAAGTCGGGGTCGATCGTCAACATCGCCTCGGTCAACGGCGAACGCGCCTGGCCGCGGCGAACCGCCTACGGCCCCTCCAAGGCGGCGATCCGCGCCCTGACACGCTCGCTGTCGGGCGAGTGGGGGCCGCACGGGGTACGCGTCAACGCCGTGGCGCCGGGCTACATCGCCACGCCGATGATTGCCGGGCTGGTGGCGGCCGGGAAGGTCGACACGGCGCGGCTGGAAGCGCGCACGCCACTGCTGCGCCTCGGCACCCCGGCCGAGGTCGGCATGGCCATCGCCTTCCTCGCCTCCGACTGGGCCTCCTTCATCACCGGCGAGACGCTGTTCGTCGACGGCGGCTGGGAAGCCTTCGGCGGCGCCGGCGACGTGCGGACGTTCTAGCGGGCGGTCCTTACCTGGTCTCCGCCACGGGCCCCGTCCTTCGAGACGCCGGGCTGCGCCCGGCTCCTCAGGATGAGGCCCTTGAGGTTGGGCCTGCATTCCGGGGGTGATAGGCCGGATCGCCCGCGCCACGGCTTCCCACGCACCTCACCCTGAGGAGCCCGCGCCAGCGGGCGTCTCGAAGGGCGAGGGGCGTCGGCCGTGGCCGGTCCACGCGTCACCCGCGCTGCCACGAAAATGCCCCGATCCGGCCGCGCGGGCGCCCGGCGGAACCCCGAGGATCGCGCCTGACCGCACCTGTCCGGTGACTGCGGACCGGCGGGGCGGCGGGGATCGTCGACCGGGGAACTCACCATGATAGCTCTCGCCCGCGTCCGGCTGCGGCCGGCGCTCGTGTTCGCGTGGATCGCGTTGCTGGCCGCCATGGCCATGCCGATGCTCGGCTGGTCGCAATCGGCGAACGACGACGGCCCGGTGGGCCTGCTGCTGGCATCGGGGGAGGGCGGGCGCGTGACGGCGCCGCTGCTCGCTACCGACTACGACATCACCGTGTCCGGCCCGGCGGCGCGCACCCGCGTTACCCAGCGCTTCACCAACCCGACCGACCGCTGGGTCGAGGGCGTCTACGTCTTCCCGCTGCCGGAAAAGGCGGCGGTCGACACGCTGACGATGGTGATCGGCACGCGCGTCGTCGTCGGCGAGATCAAGGAGAAGGTCGCCGCCCGCCGCACCTACGAGGAGGCGGCGGCGGCCGGCCAGCGGGCGAGCCTCGTCGAGCAGCATCGCCCCAACGTGTTCTCGACCTCGGTCGCCAATATCGGGCCGGGCGAGAGCGTCGTCGTGCAGATCGAGTACCAGGAGACGGTGCGCCAGGACGCCGGCCGATACTCGCTGCGCGTGCCGCTGGTGGTGGCGCCGCGCTACACCCCGCCGGCCATCCGCCAGGAGGCCTCGGCCGATGCGCTGAGCGGCGGCTGGGCCACCGGCGAGGCGTGGCAGACGGTGCCGGTGCGCGACCCGGCGGCGACGCCGCCGGGCAACCCGGTGACGCTGCAGGTGCGCCTGCAGGCCGGCTTCCCTGTCGAGGCGGTGGAGAGCCCATACCACAAGGTCGCCGTGCGCGACGCCGGCGACGATGTGCGCCTTGTCGCCCTGGCCGACGGCGAGGTGCCTGCCGACCGCGATTTCGAGCTGGTCTGGCGGCCGAAGACGGGCGCCGTGCCGACCATTGGCCTGTTCCGCGAGCGCGTCGGCGACGCCGACTACCTGCTGGCGATGGTCGTGCCGCCGGTGGCGGCGACGGCGGAGAAGCGGCCCGCGCGCGAGGCGATCTTCGTCATCGACACCTCGGGCTCGATGTCGGGGCCGTCGATCGAGCAGGCGCGTGCGGCGCTGCTGGCGGCGCTCGACGGCCTCAGGGAAGGCGACCGCTTCAACGTCATCCGTTTCGCCAGCGACGCCAGCGCGCTGTTCCGCGCGCCGGCGGCGGCCGACGCGGCGAACGTCGCGCGGGCGCGTGACTGGGTCGCGCGGCTGACGGCCGACGGCGGCACGGAGATGGTGCCGGCGCTCGGCATGGCGCTGGCCGACAACGCCGCCGAGCGGCGCGGCACGGTGCGCCAGGTGATCTTCCTCACCGACGGCGCCATCGGCAACGAGAACCAGGTGTTCGACCTGCTGGCGCAGGAGCGCGGCCGCTCGCGCGTCTTCATGGTCGGCATCGGCTCGGCGCCCAACAGCCACCTGATGGCGCGCGCCGCCGAGATCGGCCGCGGCACCTTCACGCATATCGGCTCGACCGGCGAGGTCGAAGCCGGCATGCGGGCGCTGTTCGCCAAGCTCGAAAGCCCCGTCGTCACCGGCCTCGCGGTGCGCTTCGCCGATGCCGGCGTGGCGGCGACGCCCGACCCGGTGCCGGACCTCTATGCCGGCGAGCCGGTGGTGCTGCTGGCGCGCGCGCCGGCGCTGGCCGGCGACTTCACGCTCGCCGGCAGCATCGGCCGCCAGCCGTGGAGCGCCACCCTGCCGACCACGGGCGTGCAGGAAGGCAGCGGCATCGCGAAGCTGTGGGCGCGCCGCCGCATCGACAATCTCGAGGCCGCGGCGATCCTCGGCGAGATCGACAACGTCTCGCGCGACCGCGACATCCTCTCGCTGGCGCTGGAGCACCATCTGGTTACACGCCTGACGAGCCTCGTCGCCGTCGACCGCGCGCCGGCGCGGCCCGAGGACGAGGTGCTGGAGCGCACTGACGTTCCGCTCAACCTGCCGGCCGGCTGGAGCCATGAGAAGGTCTTCGGTCGGGCGATGCGGCAGCACGCGGCGGCGCCGGCGCCGATGCAGACTGCGGCGCTGGCCGTGCCGACGCAGCCGATGTCGCTGCCACAGACGGCGACGCCGGCGGCGTTGCTGACGGCGGGCGGGCTGGTCGTCGCGCTCGGCGGGCTGGCGCTGCTGCTGGTGGCGCGCCGGCGCGGCGGCGGGACGGCGGCGTGAGGCGGCGCAGCATCGCGCTGGCCGGGGCGGGCCTGCTGGCGGCCGGACTCGCCCTGCTCTGGCAGGGACTGTGGATCCCGGCCAAGGCGGCGCTGGCGCAAATCCTGCTCGACCGCGCCTTCGCCGCCAGCGCGGCGGCGGCGGGCGCGCCGGTCCGGGCCTGGGACTGGGCCGACACCTGGCCGGTCGCCCGCCTCGCCGTGCCGCGCCTCGGCGTCGATCTCGTGGTGCTGGCCGGGGCGAGCGGCGAGGCGCTGGCCTTCGGGCCGGCGTTGCTCGACGGCGGCGCGGTGCCCGGCGAGGCGGGGACCAGCGTTGTCGCCGGCCACCGCGATACGCATTTCGCCTTCCTCGGCGGCCTCGTCCCCGGCGACCGCATCGAGGTGATGCGCGCCGACGGCCGCGTCGCCGCCTTCGTCGTGCGCGCGACGCGCGTGGCGGCCTGGGACCGGCCGGGCATCGACGCGCACGCCGACGGAAGCTGGCTGGTGCTGACGACGTGCTGGCCGCTCGACGCCCGCCTGCCCGGCCCGCAGCGCTATCTCGTCGTGGCCGAGGCCGTGGACGGCGCCGGCGCGTAGGGCGCGAGCTGGCGGTGGTACATGGCGAAGATCAGCTCCCAGTCGCGTTCGGCGGCGTGCTTGTCGTGGATGTCGCGGTCGGGAATGGCGTAGCCGTGGTCGGCGCCGGGGTGGATCTGCTCGCGGTAGCGCAGCTTCGCGCCGGCGGCGATCTCCCGCATCGCCGCGATGGTGGCCGGCGGCGCGAACGGATCGTGCTCGGCGAAGCCGCAGTAGAGTTCGCCGCGGATACGCGGGACGGCGAGATGCGGCGAGTCGGCGCCGTCCGCCACCAGCGATGTGCCGTGCAGGCAGGCCGAGGCGCGGAAGCGGTCGGGCAGGGCCGCGGCGACGCAGACGACGTGGCGGCCGCCCATGCAGTAGCCGACCGAACCGACCGGCCCCGGCCGCACGGCCGCGTCGGCGTCGAGGAAGGCGAGGATGGCCCGGCTGTCGGCGACGACCATGGCGTCCTTCAGGTGCATGCGCGCGGCGCGCACCTTCGCCTGCATCTCGTCGGTCAGGCGCAGCAGCGAGACGGTGCGGCCGGTGGCGTCGCGCAGGTCGAACGGCGTCCAGTCGACGCGGTAGTAGAGATCGGGCACGACGCAGACATAGCCGACCGAGGCGATGCGGCGGGCGATGTCGAAGAGCTGCTCGCGCACGCCCCAGACATCCATGTAGAGCACGACCGGCGGAAACGGCCCGTCCTGCTCGGGGTGGACGACGAAGGTCTTCATCCTGCCGTCGGCCGTGGCGATGTCGACGAAACGCTCCAGCATGTCCGCCTCCCCCGCGCGGCCCGCCCTGCCGGCGGGCGGGCCAAGGCTGGCCGCTTTGCCGCCGCGACGCAACGGCGGGCACGGTTGCGGGCCGGGCCGGGGATATGACAGCCTCTCGGCGCCAGTGCGGGAGCCCGGCATGGCCGACCACGATCACGAGCACCTGTCGGAAACCGACCTGCGCGTGCGCGCGCTCGAATCGCTGCTGGTCGAGAAGGGCCTCGTCGATCCGGCGACACTCGACACCCTCATCGAGACCTACGAGACAAAGATCGGCCCGCGCAACGGCGCCCGCGTCGTCGCCCGCGCCTGGCTGGAGCCCGACTACCGCGCCTGGCTGCTGCGCGACGGCTCGGCCGCCATCGCCGACATGGGCTATACCGGCCGCCAGGGCGAGAACATGTACGTCGTCGAGAACACGCCGACCGTCCACAACCTCGTCGTGTGTACCCTGTGTTCCTGCTATCCGTGGCCGGTGCTCGGCCTGCCGCCGGTCTGGTACAAGTCGGCGCCGTACCGCTCGCGCGCCGTCATCGATCCGCGCGGCGTGCTGCGCGACTTCGGCACGGAGCTGCCCGCCGGGGTCGAGGTGCGGGTCTGGGATTCGACGGCGGAACTGCGCTACCTCGTGCTGCCCGAGCGGCCCGCCGGCACCGAGGGCATGGACATCGAGGCGCTGGCCGCGCTGGTGACGCGCAACGCCATGATCGGCGTCGAGACGGTCAAGGCGCCGGCCGGGCGGGGCGCGGCATGAACGGCGCCCACGACATGGGCGGCATGCACGGCTTCGGCCCGGTTGTCGCCGAGGCCGACGAGCCGGTGTTTCACGCCGACTGGGAGCGGCGCATGTTCGCGCTGCAACTCGCTGCCGGCGCGCTCGGCCGCTGGAACATCGACATGGGCCGCGCGGTGCGCGAGAACCAGGCGCCCGACCGCTACCTCGCCAGCAGCTACTACGAAATCTGGCTGCACGGCGTCTCGACGCTGCTGCTCCAGGCCGGCCTCGTCACGCCGGCCGAACTGGCGAGCGGCAAGGCCGAGCGGCCGGCGGAGCCGGCCCTGCGCGAACGTTGCCTGCCGCCGGGCCGCGTCGCCCCGGCGCTGGCGCGTGGCGACAGGTTCCGCATGGACGAGGGCAAGCCGGCCCGCTTCGCCGCGGGCGACAGCGTGCGCGTGCTCAACCGCAATCCCGAAGGCCATACCCGCGTGCCGCGCTACGTGCGCGGGCATACGGGCACCGTGCTGCGCGACCACGGCATCTTCGTCTTCGCCGACGCCAATGCCCGCGGCGAGAAGGTCGGCCAGCACTGCTACAGCGTCGGCTTCCTCGCCGGCGACCTGTGGGGCCCGGAAGCCGCGCCGCGCGACCGCGTCTTCGTCGACCTGTGGGACGACCACCTGGAGCCGGCATGAGCGAGCCTGCAGACGGCTGGCGCGCCCTGCCGGCACTGCCCGCCGACGCCGACGGGCCGGTGTTCGCGGCGCCGTGGCAGGCCCAGGCCTTCGCCATGGCGGTCGAACTGCATGCGCGCGGCCGCTTCACCTGGGGCGAGTGGGCCGCCGCGCTGGCCGCCGAGATCGCCGCCGCCGGACCGGCGGACGCCACCGACTACTGGCGGCACTGGCTGGCGGCGCTGGAGCAACTCGTCGCCGGCAAGGGGCTGGCCAGCGATGCCGAACTGGCGCGCCGCCGCGACGCCTGGGAACGCGCCGCCGAGGCGACGCCGCACGGCCGGCCGATCGACGTGCGGCCCTTTCTGTAGAGCCTTGCGCCCGTCGGCGGGCGTGCCGGCGTGTTGATCCAGGTCATGCCGCCGGATGCCGGCGGCTGCGATCGTTCCCCGTGCCGGATGCGCGGCGCGACGGAGGAGAGACGGCGATGAAGCCGGTGGCGGACAGGGCCGAGATCGGCATCGACTTTCCCGAGAAGGCCTACATGGGCGCCTTCGGGCACGAGAGCGGCTTCGAGGTGCGCGCCGACGGCGAGGAAATGCTGGTGAAGCTGCTACGGCCGGGCGAACAGCGGCGCGAGGTGGCGATCCACCTCCACTACTACCTGCTGGCCGACATCCTGGGCGAGATGGCGCGCGCCGTCGGCGAGCGCCCGGCGCTCGACACGTCGCACCGCACCGCGCTGCGGCACGGCGCGCAGGCGCTGGCGAAGGCGCTGGGCGGGCGGCCGAAGGGCTGAGCCGGGCCAGCCTCTACTGCGCCGCCGCCATGTCGGGGTAGACGCCTTCCTGCTCGCAGGTCGGCGCCACGTCGGACACCGTCGTGCGGCGCACGTCGCGCTTCCAACGCATGTCGTCGTACGGGCGGCCGCGATGCATGGTGCAGCGGTCGTCCCACATCACCAGCTCGTTCGGCCGCCAGCGGTGGGTGTAGACGAACTGCCGCTGGGTGGCGTGCGCCATCAGCTCGGCGAGCAGCGCCTCGGCCTCGTCGTCGGGCATGCCGTAGATGCGGCCGGCGTGCGAGGCGATGTAGAGCGTGCGACGCTTCGAGCCGGCGTGGGTGCGCACCAGCACCTGCGGCACCGGCGGCATCTGCTCGTGCTCCTCGGGCGCGAATTCGCGGAAGCCGATGCGCGCGCGCGAGGTCATGATCGAGTGCTCGGCCACCAGGCCCTCGAGGCGCGCCTTGGTCGCGGCCGGCAGCGCGTCGTAAGCCGCGCGCATGTCGGCAAACTCGGTGTGGCCGCCGGTCGGCGGGATGGTGCGGGCATAGAGCAGCGAGCACTTCGCCGGCAGGCGCTTGAACGACGAGTCGGTGTGCCACAGCCGGTTGCCGTCGTTGAACTTTCGCCGCGTGCTGTCGGCGGCCATGACGTTGTGCTCGGCGTCGAGGTTCGACACGTCGGCCAGCTCCGGCCGCACGCGCAGCTTCGCGTCCTTGCGGATGGCCTGGATGGTGATCTCCAGCGGACCGAAATTGCGGCTGAAGGCGATCTGCTCCTCGTCGCTGAGGTGCTGGTCGCCGAAGATCAGCACCGAATAGCGGTCGAAGGTCGCCTCCAGCTCCTCGACCGTCGCGGCATCGAGCGGGCGGCGCAGGTCGAGGTCGCCGATCTCGGCGGCGAAGCTGTCGGTGACGGGGTGGACGCTGAAGGTCATCAGCGGAGTCCTCGGGCCGACGGTGCGACGCTGGCAGTGTAGAGCATTTTGCGGTCCGGTTGGTCATTCCTCTCCCAGAGGGAGAGGGGAAGGTTACAGATTGATCGAGTCCATCAGGTACTCGGGATAGCGCGTGCCGGCGGCGGCGCCGCGCGGCGCCAGCGCATCGAGCGCGGCGAGTTCCTGCGGCGTCAGCCGGATGTCGACGGCGGCGATGTTCTCGGCCAGCCGCTCCGGCCGCTTGGTGCCGGGGATCGGCAGGATGTCGCTCCCCTGCGCCAGCAGCCAGGCGAGGGAAAGCTGGGCGGCGGTGCAGCCCTTCGCGCGGGCGAAGTCTGCGATGCGGTCCGACAGCGCATGGTTGCGGGCGAAGTTGTCGCCGGCGAAGCGGGGCATGGTGCCGCGCAGGTCGCCCCTGGCGAAGCCACCTTCCGCCGGCACGGTGCCGGCGAGCAGACTGCGGCCGAGCGGCGCGTAGGCGACGAGCGCGATGTCGCGCTCGCGCATCGCGCCCAGTGCTTCCTCGGCGTCCTCGCGGTAGAGCAGCGAATACTCGTTCTGCACCACGGCGATGGGATGCACCGCATGGGCGCGGCGGATGGTGGCGGCGTTGACCTCCGACAGGCCGAGCGCGCGCACCTTGCCCTGCTCGACCAGCCGCTTCATCGCGCCGACGGTCTCCTCGATCGGCACCTTGGGGTCGAGGCGGTGCTGGTAGTAGAGGTCGATGGTCTCGACGCCGAGGCGGCGCAGGCTCGCCTCGCAGGCCGACATGACGTAGGCCGGGCTGCCGTCGATGGCGTTGGGCGGCGGGTTGCGCTGGATCTGGCCGAACTTGGTGGCGACGACGACCTTGCCGGCGCGGCCGCGCACGGCCTGGCCGATGATCTCCTCGTTGTGGCCGAGGCCATAGAGGTCGGCGGTGTCGAAGTGGTCGACGCCCGCATCCATCGCCGCGTGCAGCAGGCGGATGCCGGAGGCGTCGTCGCTCGGCCCGTAGGCGCCGGCGATCGACACGCAGCCGAGACCGATGGGGGCGACCGTCAGGCCGCTGCCGCCGAGGCGACGCCGAGGTGCGTCCGCGAGTCCCGCCATGCCGTCGCTCCCTGTCAGGCCAGACGCGCGTCGACCGGGACGAAGGCGCCCGGGTGAAGCGCGCGCATCAGCGCCGTGGTGAAGAAGTAGTCGCCGAACAGCACCGCGGAATCGGTGCCGATGCCCTGTGGCATCGAGTAGACGCCGTGGCGCAGCAGGCCGCGATGGCGCGGGTCGGTCGCCAGCGCCTCGCGGCAAAGCGCATCGAGCATCGCCAGGGCGAGATCGCGCCAGCGCTCGGCACACGCCACGTCCGGCGCCAGGTCGGCCATACGCAGCAGGGCATTGGCCATCACGGCGCCCGCCGAGCTGTCGCG
Organism: Alphaproteobacteria bacterium; assembly: GCA_050246875.1. Lineage (GTDB taxonomy): Bacteria > Pseudomonadota > Alphaproteobacteria > UBA6615 > UBA6615 > SHWB01. The sequence continues at coordinate 59,843 of JBFWVF010000010.1, forward strand.
TGGCGCCGCAGCGCCGCGCGGGTCGTCGAAGTCCCAGGCCGGGATCGGATTGCCGCCGAGGCGGCGCTCGTAGGCGTCGAACAGGTGAGCGGCGATGTCGAGATACGCCGCGTTGCCGGTCGCCGCCGCGGTGGCGGCGAAGCCGAGAACGGCCCAGCCCTGGCCGCGCGACCAGTGCGACTCGTCGGCGTAACCCTGGAAGGTGTAGCCGCGCGCGCGCGCACCCGTGCGCGTGTCGTACTCGACGGCGTGGTAAGTCGACCAGTCGTCGCGCACCATGCCGAGCCGCGTCATCTTCGCGTGCGCCTCGGCGGCGAGCAGGAAGCTGGCATCGCCGCTGTACTCCGCTGCCCAGTAGAGCAGCGGCAGGTTGGTCATGGTGTCGATGGCCGAGGCGGCGCGAGCGCGGGCGTCGTCGAGCGGGCCCCAGGACGAGAGATAGGCGCCGCGTTCCGTGACGATGGTGCGGGCGCGCAGGCGCTCGGCCGCGGTCATGGCGATCGCCGCCTGGCTCTCGTCGCCGGCAGCGTGCAGCAGGCGCAGCGCACTCGATTCGAAGATGAAGCCGATGTCGTGCGTGTTGGGATCGTCGGCGCGCTGGGCGACCAGCCGCATGCGCTCGCGCGCGAGGCCGAAATGCGCGTCGTTGCCGGTGTGCAGGGCGGCGGCGACGTGCAGCCCGACCCAGAAGCCGCAGAACCAGTTGCCGTGGCTCCAGCCCCTGGCGCCGTAGCCGGCCGAGACCGAGGCAGGCATCAGGTCCCAGTCGCCCGACGGCAGGGTGACGTAGGGGAAGGCAATGCCGATGCGCGCCTCGTCCTCCAGCAGCTTGCCGGCGAGCAGGTCGAGCGCCGCGGCGTACTGCGTGCGCTGGCTGGCGGACAGACCGGCGGCCATGGGCGTCCTTCCCGTTTGCGTCGTTCTCCGGCGACGCGCGACTTTAGCGGTGCCCACGATGGCCCGCCAAGGCCGCGCCGGTTGATATTCCTCGGCGGCAACGCAGGCGCCAACCCGGTTGAAATACCAATGACGGCCGGCGCCTTCGTCTAGTATGCGCCGCGCAACGGAACCGCCGCCGGGGACGCCATGACAGACGCTCGTTTCGCACAGGATGTGGCATCGCTGCTGCCGGCCGACGGCACGGCCGGGGCGCTGGCCGGACGCGTCTGGCGGCCCGAGGCCGGCGGGCCGTCTGTGGTCGCTGTCCGGCGGAGCGGCGTGGTCGATATCTCTCACCGATTCCCGACCATGCGCGACCTCTGCGAGAGCGGCGATCCGGCCGCCGCGCTGTGCGGGGCCGAGGGCGAGACGATCGGCGATCTCGCGCCGATCCTCGCCAACACCTTTCCCGACACGCGCGACCCGGCGCGACCCTGGCTGCTGACGCCGGTCGACCTGCAGGCGGTGAAGGCCGCCGGCGTGACCTTCGTCGTCTCGATGCTGGAGCGCGTCATCGAGGAGCGGGCGCGCGGCAACCCCGAGGCAGCGGTGACGATCCGCAGCGAGATGCGCCGGCTGATCGGCGACGACCTGCAGAACCTGAAGCCCGGCTCGCCCGAGGCGATGGCGCTGAAGGAGGTGCTGATCCGCCAGGGCGCGTGGAGCCAGTATCTGGAGGTCGGTATCGGGCCGGACGCCGAGATCTTCACCAAGGCGGCGACGCTGTCGGCCGTCGGCACGGCGATGGACGCCGGCCTGCATCCGAAGTCGTCGTGGAACAACCCGGAGCCCGAGGTGGCGCTGATCGTCGCCTCGACCGGCGCCATCGTCGGCGCGACGCTGGGCAACGACGTCAATCTGCGCGACTTCGAGGGGCGTTCGGCGCTGCTGCTGAGCAAGGCCAAGGACAACAACGCCTCGTGCGTGCTGGGGCCGCTGATCCGCTTCTTCGATGCCACCTTCGCGCTCGACGACGTGCGGCGCACGACCGTGTCGCTGACGGTCACGGGCGAGGACGGCTTCCGCCTGTCGGGCAGCTCGTCGCTGGCCAAGATCAGCCGCGATCCTGCCGACCTCGTCGCCCAGCTCGTCGGCCGCGAGCACCAGTATCCCGACGGCGCGGCGCTGTTCCTCGGCACCATGTTCGCGCCGACCGAGGACCGCGGCGAGAAGGGCCAGGGCTTCACCCACAAGCCGGGCGACATCGTCACCATCGCCGCGCCGGAACTCGGCAGCCTCGTCAACCGGATGCGGACCTCGGATGCCTGCGCGCCGTGGACCTTCGGTCTCGCCGACCTGATGCGGAACCTGGCGCGGCGCGGGCTGCTCTAGGGCGCGGCGCTCAGATGGCGTCGGCGGGCAGTTTCCCGGCGAGCACGCCGAGCGCCTCGTAGAGGAAGTAGCTGCCCCAGATCAGCTCGTGCGCGACGGCGGTGCCGTTGTTGGGGTCGAAGCAGCCGTCGGCGAGCAGGCCCGAATCCTTCAGGTGACGTTCGGCGAGCACGCGCACCGTCGCCGCCGCCGCCTCGCGGTACTGCGCCGCGCGCGCCGGATCGGGGTGGCGGGCGGCGAGCTTCAGCATCGCCGCCGCGGCGATGGCAGTGCCGGAGGTGTCGCGCCGCGTCCCGGGTGTGCGCGGCGCACTGAAATCCCAGTACGCGACGCGGTCGGCGGGCACGTTGGCGAGCCACCATTGCGTGACCGTGTCGGCGAGGGCCAGCAGGTCCGGCTCCTCCGGCGCGAGGCGCGCGGCGAGCGCGTAGAACAGCATCGGCCAGGCCTGGGCGCGGGTCCAGATCGAGTCGCCGGCATAGCCCTTGTGCGTATACCGGCGGATCACGGCGCCGGTCGCCCGGTCGAAGCTCGCCGACTGGATGACCGAACCGTCGGCCTGGACGCAGAATTCGGCATTGCGCCGGGCATGGGCGAGCGCCACGCGGCGCATGTCGCCGTCGCCCGTCTCGCGCGCCGCCCACAGCAGCAGCGGCGTGGCGATGAGGCCGTCGATGTTGCTTTCGTCGTTGCCGACGGTGTGCGCCTCCTCGGCCTCGACGCCGAGCGGGATGAGACCGGCGCGCCCATCGTAGCCCGCCGCGATGGCGCGGGCGGCGCGCAGGGCAAGATCGCGCGCGGACGCGTCGCCGCCGATCGCGGCGCCGGCCACGCCGGCATACCAGAAGAGGAAGGCGCGGAAGATCGAGCGCGTGGCGAGCTTGCCCTCGAGGCGGGCTGTCCAGCGCGCGGCCTCGGCCGCGAGCGCCGTATCGCCCTCGTAGCGCGCGGCGAGCCACAGCATTCCGGCCCAGAAGCCGCCGGTCCAGAAGCCGTCCGCCGTCGTCGTCCAGGCGCCGGTCGCCGGATCGGCGTAGTGCGGGAAGCCGTCGGGCCGGGCGGCCAGGGTGGCGCGCACGCGCGCCGTCTGGCGCGCCAGCGCCGCGCCCCAGGCCGGGTCGGGGGCAGTCACGTCAGCCGGCCGCGGCGCCGGCGAGCGCGTTGCCGATGTCGGCGGCGAGGTCGTCGGGATGTTCGAGGCCGACCGAGATGCGCAGCACGCCATCGGAGATGCCGAGCTTCGCCCGCTCCTCGGCGCCGATGCGCGAATGCGTCGTCGTCGCCGGGTGGCAGATCAGCGATTTCGTGTCGCCGAGATTGTTGGAGATGTCGACCAGTTCGAGCGAATCGGCGACGGCGAAGGCGGCGCGCTTGCCGCCCTTGACGACGAAGGTGACGAGGTTGCCGAAGCCGCTCATCTGGCGCTTCGCCAGCGCGTGCTGCGGGAAGCTCGGCAGGCCGGGATAGCGCACGAACTCGATGCCCTTGTGGGCCTCGAGCCAGGTCGCCAGCGCCAGCGCGTTGGCCGACTGGCGCTCGACGCGCAGCTCCAGCGTCTCCATGCCCTTCAGCATCACCCAGGCGTTGAACGGGCTCATCGACGGCCCGGTGTTGCGGTAGAAGGGGATGAAGTGCTCGGTCATGAACGCCTTGTCGGCGAGCACGGCGCCGCCGAGCGCGCGGCCCTGGCCGTCGATGTGCTTGGTCGCCGAGTAGACGACGATGTCGGCGCCGAGTTCGAGCGGGCGCTGGTAGAGCGGCGTCGAGAACACGTTGTCGATGACGACGCGCGCGCCGGCCCTGTGCGCCAGTTCGGCCACGGCGGCGACGTCGACGAGATCGAGCATCGGGTTCGACGGGCTTTCGAGGAACACGGCCGTGGCCGGCGTCGCCAGCGCCTCGCGCCACTCGTCGAGATTGGTGCCGTCGACGAAGCGGGTGACGACGCCCCAGCGCGGCAGCACCTTGTCGACGATGTAGTGGCAGGAGCCGAACAGCGCGCGCGAGGCGACGACACGGTCGCCCTGCTTGAGGAAGCAGCCGAGCGCGGCGAAGACGGCGGCCATGCCGGTCGCCGTGCCGCGGCACATCTCGGCGCCCTCGAGGGCGGCCAGCCGCTCTTCGAACATCGACACCGTCGGGTTGCCGTAGCGGCTGTAGATGTAGACGTCGTTCTCGCCCTTGAAGGCGGCCTCGGCCTGGGCGGCGTTGTCGAAGACGTAGCCCGAGTTGAAGAAGATCGCCTCGCTCGTTTCGTGGTGCTGCGAGCGGGTGAGGCCGGCGCGGACGAGCCGCGTCGGCAGGCGCCAGTCCTTCGGGTCGCTACTCATGTCCGCACCGCCCGCGTCTTGTGTGGCCCTGTCTTGCGCGCCGCCGTCCTGCGCGTGGCCGGCTTGCGGCCAATCTGCTTGGGATCGACGATGGCCTGGCCGACGATGCGCCGGTCGCCGTCCATGACCATGACCGGATTGCCGTACAGCTCGTAGCCGTCGGCGAGGGCGTCGCTGACGCGCTGGCAGAAGGCGGCGTCGTCGACGCCCGAGAGGAACCGGTAGGATTTTCGCTTGGTCATGGGCATGGCGGACGGAACCTCGGCCGGGCAGGCCCGCCACCGGGGCGGAGCGGCGGACGGATAGCCGGCTTCCCGCCGCCGCGAAACTGCTTTCTCGCGCTGTAGAACCCGTGGGTCGGTCGGGTGCGACCCTCTCCGCCCCCGGGGGCGGAGAGGGCAGGGTGAGGTGGGGGCGTCGCCACCGTCTCCGTCGCCGCGAGTTCCGCCGCCGGTAACACCCACCTCACCCCGGCCCTCTCCCCCCTGAAGGGCGGAGAAGGCGTTAAAAGTGGCACCCCGGCGCGGTCAGTGCTTCCACAGCCGCTTCGTGGCGATGGCGGCACCCTCGGCCATGGTCTTGAGCTTGGCGAAGGCGATGTCGGGGTCGATCTTGCCGAAGCCGACGAAGGTGCCGAAGCCGCAGTCGGTGCCGGCGAGCACGCGCTCGCGGCCGACGATGTCGGCGAAGCGGCAGATGCGCTCGGCAACCAGATCGGGGTGCTCGACGAAGTTCGAGACCGAGTCGATCACGCCCGGCAGCAGCACCTTGTCGTCGGGCAGCTTCGCTTCCTTCCACGCCGTCCACTCGTGCGCGTGCCGCGGGTTCGACGCCTCGAAGGAAATCACCTGGGCCTTAGTCTTGCGTACCACCGGCAGGATCTTCGCCGCCGGGATGTCGCAGACGTGCGGGCCCTCGTAGTTGCCCCAGCACAGGTGCAGGCGGATGCGGTCGGCCGGCACGTCGGCGAGGGCGGCGTTGAGCACCTCGATATGGGCGTCGGCGCGGGCGACGAAATCCTCGTCGCTGACGGCCTTGTACTGCATGTGCCGCGCCATCGCGAGGTCGGGGCAGTCGAGCTGGAGGATGAAGCCGGCGGCGTGGATGGCGTCGTACTCGGTCTTCATCACCGCCGCGAGGGCCTCGAGATAGGCGTCCTCGGTCGGGTAGTACTCGTTCGGCAGGAACGAGCAGATGACGCCCGGCGAGGCCGCCGTCATGAAGCCCTCGACGGCGCGCGCGCCCTTGAGGGCGGCGGCGAAGTTGGCGATGTCGCGCTCCAGCGGTGCGTTGTCGCGCAGCTTCACCTCGCCGGTGCAGATCGGCCGCTGGATGGCCGGGGACTCGCGCCGCTGCGCCGCCGCCTTGAGGTAGTTGGGATACATCTCGAGGTCGGCCGGCACGCGGCGCGGGCTGGTGCCCGAGAAGCCGGTGGCGCGGTCCTTGATATAGGTGGCGTAGCCGACCTTGCTCATCTCGCCGTCGTTGACGATGTCGATGCCGCAGGCGACCTGGCGCTTGACCACCTCGACCACCGCTTCGCGCGCCGCCGCCTCGAAGGCTTTCGCGTCGACCGGCTTGCCGGCCTCGTGGTCGAGCAGCATCTGGCTGAGCCCGTCCGGTCGCGGCAGGCTGCCCGTATGCGTCGTCAGGATGCGGTCGGTGCTGAGCTTCATCGTCTCCCCCGGAGCATGACGGCGCGGCGCGCGAAAGCCGCGCGGCGCCTTGGGTTTTGCCGGACTATAGGGTGCCGCCGGAGGGCGCGCAAACGCGTGGGCCCTCCGGCGCGCGGGACGGGCGGCGCGGCTACTTGCGGCGGCCGGGGATGACCGGCAGCAGCAGGTAGGAGGCGCGCTTGCCGCCGGTGTGGATGGTGACGGTGCCGTCGTAGACCTTCGCCGGCCGGTCGTCCTCGATGTCGTGCAGGAAGGGACCGCAGCCGGTCAGCGGCTTGGCGAAGTTGGACAGCCGCACCTGGTCGGCGGTGTCCTTGGCGCCCGGCCAGACGTAGTCCTTGCCGCGCACCGTCAGGGCCAGCCGGTAGCCGGCCGGCACGACGATGCAGGTCGGATGGATCTCGACATCCAGCTCGTAGACGCGGTCGGGCGTCAGCGGCTGCTTCTCGTCATGCGTATGCCACGGCTGCCACGGCTTCGACTTCTTCTTGTCGAGCTTGCGGTGCGAGGCGCGCAGCCAGCCCTGGGCGATGGGCGTGTGCGGGTCGACCGTGCCCTTGAAGGTCACTTCCGTCATGTCGGGCGAGAACAGGCGCACGACGAGGAACAGGTCGGCATCGGCCGTCGAGGACGAGACGAACAGCTTGGCCGCGAAGGGGCCGGTCAGCTCCGTGTCCTCGGCGGCCGGCGGCAACATGAAGGTCACGCCGTCGCTCGATTGGCCCTTGTAGGCGACTTTCGCCGCCTTCGCCGGCGCCTTGCGGTCGAGCGTGGCGCTGCCGGCGTCGAGATAGGCCTTGGTCCACTTGGTGCGCTTGAGCGGCCACTCGTTCTCGCCACGGGCGACGAACTTCTCACCCGGCGAGCGCACCTGCAGCATCACCTTCGGCCGTCTTGCCCAGCCGTTCTTCGCGCCCTTGAGGAAATAGTCGAAGAACTGCTTCTGCAGCGCCTGGCCGTAGGGCGTGTAGAAGTGCGTCCAGTGCTCGAGCCCGTGGCATTCGAGCCACTTCTGCTTCGAGCGCGCGTTCATGTAACCCATGTAGTTGCCGCGCGGATGCAGCGGTTGGCCGCCCCAGTTGGCACAGGACAACAGCGGCACGTCGATCTGCGACAGGTCCGGCGTGCGCGCACGGTAGAAGTCGTCGTCGAGCGCATGCGTCGTGTAGTCGGCGGCGAGGTCGGCGCGGTTCTTCGCCAGTTCGGCGTCGGTCAGCTCGCCCGGGCCCGATGCCAGCTCGCCGTTGACGCGGCTCTTGAAGCCGCGCTTGCCGAGGCCGTGCTGGATGATCTTGATCTGCAGGTCGTACCAGTGGGCCATGAAGGAGGTCTGGATGCCGCCGTGGTGCGACAACTCGCGGTAGAAATCGTTGAAGCCTTCCCACGGGCAGATGGCGGCGAGATGCGGCGGCTTCATCGCCGCGACCTGCCACTGGTTGACGGCATAGTACGAGATGCCGGAGAGGCCGACCTTGCCGTTGGACCAGTTCTGCACCCCGGCCCACTCGATGCAGTCGTAGAAGTCCTTGGTCTCGCGCGGCGACCAGTGGTCGATGCGGCCGGGCGAGCGGCCGGCGCCGCGCGAATCGACGCGCACGAGCACGTAGCCGTCCGGCACCCATTTCTCGGGATCGAGGACTTCCCAGCTCTGGTGAACGTTGGTCGAGCCGGCGACGGCTTCCGGGTGGCCCTCGGAAAACACCTTCCAGACGGTCGGATAGCCGTCCTGCCAGGCGAGGTCCTTGCCGTAGGGGCCGTGGCTCAGAATGACCGGAAAGCGGCCGGTCTCGTCGTCCGGCCGGTAGACGTTGGCCCGCAGGATCAGGCCGTCGTCCATGACGATCGGCACGTCCCAGTCGATGCGGATGTTGTTGACGACTTCGCTGCGCAGGCCCCTGGGGCCCCTGCCACCTTCAGGCATGTTTCCCCCGCATAGCATCGTGAGCTACCGCCGGGCGCGCCATGCAACCCGGTGCATCGGCACGATTTTTCTTGCTCTTGGCCGTAGGTCTAATCCGTTCGCGCCCGCGCGACAAGCCCGCGGGGCTACCCGGCGGGTGGCCCCGGGATCCCGCTAGTAGAGGATCAGGCTGGGCAGCAGGGTGACGATGCGCGGCTCGACGAACAGGATCACCACCGTCACCAGCAGCATGATCCACAGCGGCGCGGCGCCGCGGAAGATTTCGCCGAGCGATGTTCGGGCGGTGCGTTCGGCCGCCGCCTTGACGGCGAAGACGAGGACTCCGAAGGGCGGCGTCAGCAGCCCCGCCTCGACGACCAGGATGCCGCTGATGGCGAAGGCCATCGGGTCGATCTGCAGGTTGACCGCGATGGGGTAGAAGATCGGCACCGTCAGCAGCATGATCGAGACCGAGTCGATGACCATGCCGAGCATCATCCAGATGATCACCATCACCAGCACGATGCCCCAGGTACCGAGCCCGGTGTCGAGCAGCATGCTCTCGATGGTGGCGCCGATGCCCGACAGGGCGAGGGTGCGCGAGTAGAGCTGGGCGGAGAAGACGATGACCATCAGCGGCGCCGCCGAGCGGCCGACCGAGAGGATCGATTCGTAGACCTCGCGCAGCCGCATGCCCTTGAGCACGCCGACGATGAGGGCGATCAGTGCGCCCATGCCGGCGCCTTCGGTCGGCGTGAAGATGCCCGCCCAGATGCCGCCGAGCGAGCCGGCGAGGATGCACAGGAAGCCGAGGCCGCTGATCCACGGATTGCCTTCGGCCGCGCCGAGGACCGGCCCGCTGCCGCTACCCTCGGCGACCGACTGGGCGCCGACCGAGGCCGGCGGCAGCCCCTCGCCGACCATGTCGGGACGGAACACGGCGACCGCCGTGATGTAAATGATCATCAGCAGCGCGAGCAGGAAGCCCGGCAACACGCCGGCGAGGAACATCTCGCCGATCGACTGCTCCGTCAGCAGACCCCAGACGACCATCAGCAGGCTCGGCGGAATCAGCATGCCGAGGCAGGCCGAGCCGGCGATCAGCCCGAGCGAGAAGGACGAGTTGTAACGGAACCGCAGCATCTCCGGGTAGGCGATGGTGGTGAACGCCGTCGCCGAGGCGACGCTGGTGCCGGTGACGAAGGCGAAGATGACGTTGCCGAGGACGGTGGCGTGCGCGAGACGGCCCGGCAGGCGGTGGAAGCGGTTGTTGATGGAGCGGTAGATGTCGGTGGCAAGGCCGCAGCGCGAGATGAACTCGCCCATCAGCATGAACAGCGGAATGACGGCAAAGACATAGTCGCGCAGCGCCTCGTAGGCGGTCGAGTTGAGGAACGAGAACATGATGTCCAGGTTCCCGTTCGTCGCCCGGTAGAGGCCCCACATGCTGGCGATGCCGAGGCAGATAGCGACATGCACGCCGACGAAGATCAGCGACAGCAGGATGATGACGAGGAACAGTACTTCCAGCGATTCCATGGCTGTCACCGTGCGTTCGTGCGGGCGTTTCGTGACGCCTCGGTTGTCCGGCGATGGTTCAGGCGGCGGCGTCGGCCCGGGCGGCAATCGGGTCGCTGCCCGGCACCCTCGTCAGGACCTCTATGGCGCGCAGGATGTAGATCAGCGAGGCGGCCGCGCAGCCGAACAGGATGGCGAAGCGGGCGGGCCAGACGGGGACGGTGATGCCCATACCGCGGTCCTCGACCTCGTTGGTCAGCCACGAGGTGTAGGTCGGCTCGATGGCGCCGTAGGTGATCGAGGCGAAGAACAGCACGCCGAGCAGATAGCCGAAGACGACCAGCACGCGGCGCACCCCCGGCGACACCGTCATCAGCAGGAAGTCCATCCGCAGCATGCTGTCGACCTTGACGCAGTACGGCAGCCACAGGAAGACGATGGCGACGATGATGTTCTTGATGTACTCGGCCGTGCCGTAGAACACGATGCCGACGTTGCGCGCGACGATGTCGAAGAACACGAACAGCGCGATGCACGCGGCGAAGATCGCCGCGACGACCATCAGCCAGTTGGTGAACGTGTCGATGGCCCGCGAAAGTCCCCGCATGCCGGCTGTCTCCCCCTGCGCGTCGCGCCGGGCCGGTAGCGCCGCGACGACCCGGCGCGACGGCAATCGGCCTGCGCGCGGCGGGAACGCCAGCGGTCCGCTCCGGACCCTTGTTCTGGGCGGGGATGCTATACCGGTGCCGAAAAGTCGTCCAGCGACGATAAAGCCTGGGGCGCCCGGCGCGGCTCAGGCGGCGACGTCGCCGGCCGTCCGTCCGGCCGCGCCGCGGCGCCGCGGCGGCGCGGCCTTGGCGCACATCGCCGGCAGCGCGGCGATGAAGGTGTCGATGGCGCACTCGGTCTCGCGCTGCCAGGCCGCGTCGTCGATGATGCGGTAGATGTGCCGGCGGATGCCGCCGAGCACGATGGCGCCGTGCAGCGCCCAGCCGAGACGGCGCACCTCATCGCGATCCGCCGGCAGCGTCGCGCCGACGTCGCGCGCGGCGACGCCGACGACGACGTCGAGCATGCGGTTGACGATCGAATCGGCGTAGGCCGCCGGCATCGGGTTCTCGGCCAGCGCCGAATAGAGGAACAGGCGCAGCCAGCGGCGCTGCAGCACCGCATCGGTGTAGCGGGCGTAGAACTGGCGCAGACGGTCGCGCAGCGGCGTCGCGGGATCCTGCAGCTCGGCGAGCCAGGCCTCGTCGAACGGCTTGGCGATGGCCTCGCGATAGACCTCGTCGAGCAGCGCCGCCTTGTTGGGGAAGTAGCGATAGAGCAGGCGCTGAGAGACGCCGCAGGCGACGGCGAGATGGCGCGTCTGGCCGGTCAGGCCGTACTCGGAGAAGAACAGGATCGCCTTGTCGAGAATCTGCGCGCGGCGGTCGTCGTAGCGCAGGTGCCGGCGCGGTCCCGTCCGCTTGGGCTTGGTCGCGCGCAGACTGTCCGACTTGGCTTTCATCGCTCGTATCCGTTCGGTACCGGCCGGCCTGGGTGGGCATGCGCCCATCCGCCCAACGGGGCGCGGCATCATGGGGATAGCACGCCATCCGTCAATCGGCGCCATCGCACAGATTGTCGCGGCGGCAGAATAGAGTATTCGTTTGACGACTTTAAAGTCCCGCCGCTAACCTTCGCCGGCAAAAAACCCGGCAGTACCGGCGGGATGCAAACCGCGCGGCGACGTCGTCAGGGGGCGGCGCGCAACGAACCGCGGTCGAACGTGCCTACAATCAGCGGAGGAAACCTCAAATGCCAATTGCGTTCCGTACCAGACTCGCCGGCCTCGCTGCCGCGGGCGTGCTGGCGGCCACGGCCTTCGCCGCGCCGGCCGCGGCCGACACGATCCGCCTCAAGATCGCGTCCGGCCACAACATGAACTGGCACTTCATCCAGATCGCGCACGACTGGTTCGTGCCGGAGCTGAAGAAGCGCGTCGAGAGCCGCACCAAGCACAAGGTCGAGGTGCTGGAGGGCTGGGCCAGCTCCATCCTCAAGGCGACCGAGGTGCTCGAAGGCACCCAGTCGGGCATCGTCGACCTCGGCTACTTCTGCTACTGCCACGAGGGCGGCAAGCTCGCGCTGCACAACTTCCCCTATTACGCGCCCTTCGCCTCGCCGAAGCCGGAAGTCGCCAACAAGGCCGCGCGCCGCGTCTACGACCAGATCCAGGCGCTGCACGACATCATGGAGAAGGACAACGGCCAGCGTGTCCTCGCCCTGATGCCGATCGACAACTACGACCTCGTCACCAAGTTCCCGCTGACCAAGATCTCCGAGGTCAAGGGCAAGAAGTTCGGCGGCGCCGGTCCCAACCTGCCGTGGATCGAGCGCGCGGGCGGACTGCCGGTATCGGTGACGGGACCGGAGTTCTACACCGCGTTCCAGACCGGCCTGTTCGAGGGCGGCGTCATCTTCGTGTCGATCATGGACAGCCTGAAGCTCTACCCGATCGCGCCCTACTACGTGCGCGTCAATTTCGGCGCCATGACCATCTTCGGCATGAACGTGAACCTCGAGTCCCTGAAGCGGATGCCGAAGGAGGTGCAGGACATCCTGGTCGAGACGGCGCGCGAGATGGAAGTCCGCGGCGGCCCGTTCACCCAGGAGATCTACGACAAGTACATGGGCATCATCGCCCAGAACGGCGCCAAGATCATCGACTTCCCCGAGGAAGAGCGGAAGAAGTGGGCCGAGCTGCTGGCGCCATGGCCCAACGAGCGCGCGACCGAGATCGAGAAGGAGACCGGCGCGCCGATGAAGGCGACGGTCAAGGCCATGATCAAGGCCGCGGAGGACGAAGGCTACGTCTGGCCGATCAAGTACAAGATCGACTGACGCCTGCCGGCGCCGCCGCGGCGGCGCGAGCGATACGCGGGGCGGCCCGGAAGGGCCGCCCCGTTTTCTTTCGCACGGCTGGTGCACTAGCTGAAATATCAAAGTCCTCAATTGACGAAAAACTCCTCCGGTCCATACTGCCCGGACGCCGCCGCCGAGATGCCGCGACCGCGGTGGCGATGAAGAACCGCCGACGCCACGCCATGTGCCGCCGCGCGGTCGAACAGGGAGGAGTCACGATGAACAGGTCACTGCGTCCGTTCGCCGTCGCTGCCGCCGCCGCCGCGTTCGTCGCCGCCGCCGGCGGCGCCCAGGCCGACACGATCCGACTCAAGATCGCGTCCGGCCACAACATGAACTGGCACTTCATCCAGCTCGCGCACGAGTTCTTCGTGCCGGAACTGAAGAAGCGCGTCGAAAGCCGCACGCCGCACAAGATCGAGGTTCTCGAGGGCTGGGCCAGCTCGATCGTCAAGGCGACCGAGGTGCTGGAAGGCACCGAGTCCGGCATCGTCGACCTCGGCCTGTTCGGCTGGGGCCACGAGGCCGGCAAGATGGCGCTGCACAACTTCCCCTACTACGCGCCGTTCTTCTCGCCCAACGCCGGCCTCGCCAACGCCGCCGCGCGCAAGGTGTACGACCAGGTTCCGGCGCTGCAGGACATCCTGATCAAGAACCACAACCAGAAGAACCTCGTGCTGGTGCCGATCGACAACTACGACATCATCGCCAAGTTCCCGCTGGCCAAGCTGTCGGAGGTGAAGGGCAAGAAGTTCGGCGGCGCCGGGCCGAACCTGCCGTGGATCGAGCGCGCCGGCGGCATCCCGGTCTCGGTGACGGGGCCGGAGTTCTACACCGCCTTCCAGACCGGCCTGTTCGAGGGCTCGATCGCCTTCGTCTCGATCATGGACAGCCTCAAGCTCTATCCGGTCGCGCCCTACTACATCCGCGTCAACTTCGGCGCGATGGCGGTCATCGGCATGAACGTCAACCTCGACTCCTACAACCGCCTGCCGAAGGAGGTTCAGGCCATCCTCGACGAGACGGCGCGCGAGATGGACCTGAAGGCCGGGCCGTTCACCCAGGACGTAACCGACAAGTACATGGCGCTGATCGCCTCGAAGGGCGCCAAGATCAGCGAGTTTCCGGCCGACGAGCGCGCCGCCTGGGCGAACCTGCTGGCCGCATGGCCGAACGAGCGCGCCGGCGAGATCGAGAAGGAGACCGGCTGGCCGATGAAGGCGACGCTCAAGGCCTTCCTCAAGGCCGCCGAGGACGTCGGCTACACCTGGCCGATCCGCTACAAGATCGACTGACACGCGTCGACGCGCCGCCGCCACGACGGCGCAAACGATGCACTGGCGGCGCCCGTTGTGGCGCCGCCTTTTTCTTTGCTGGCCCGTGCCTCGCATCACGGGCAAAAGGAGGCGGCAATCCGTCCGGAGGAGCCGCCATGCAACGCGACAGTCTCGGTCTGCCCCTGAGCGGGGCCGGCGCCGATGCGGTGGGGCACTACGAGACGGCGCGGCACGAGCTGCAGTGCTACATCGGCGACCCCGTCGCCACCATCGACCGCGCCATCGCGGCGAGCCCCGGCTTCGTCATGGCGCACGCCTTCAAGGCCTGGCTCTACCTGCTGAGCACCGAGGCCGGCGCGCAGGCGCCCGCCCGCGCCTGCTGGGAGGCGGCCGCGGCGCTGCCGGGCGACGCGCGCGAGCGCGGCCATGTGGCGGCCGTCGGCCAGCTCCTCGCCGGCCGCTGGGGCGAGGCCTCGCGCACGCTGGAGGACGTGACGGTGGCGGCGCCGCGCGACGCGCTGGCCCTGCAGGTCGGCCACCTCATCGACTTCTACCGCGGCGACGCCCGCATGCTGCGCGACCGCATCGCCCGCGCTCTCTCGCGCTGGGACGCCGCCATGCCGGGCTGGCACGCCGTCCTCGGCATGCGCGCCTTCGGCCTCGAGGAGTGCGGCGACTACGCCGCCGCCGAGGCGGCGGGCAAGCGCGGCGTCGAACTCGAACGGCGCGACGGCTGGGCGCAGCACGCCGTGGCGCATGTGCTGGAGATGCAGGGCCGCCTCGACGACGGCATCGCCTGGATGCGCGCCGATCCGCCGGCATGGTCGGAAGGCAGCTTCTTCTGCGTCCACAACTGGTGGCACCTCGCGCTCTATCACCTCGAGCGCGGCGAGACGGACGAGGTGCTGGCGCTGTTCGACGGGCCGGTCTTTGGCGCCAGGTCAACGGTCGTGCTCGACCTGATCGACGCCTCGGCGCTGCTCTGGCGCCTGCATCTGCGCGGCGTCGACGTCGGCGACCGCTGGCAGGGCGTCGCCGACAACTGGCAGGCCGCCGACACGGCCGGCCACTACGCCTTCAACGACGCGCACGCGATGATGGCCTTCGTCGGCGCCGGCCGCGCCGATGCCGCCGAAGCCGTGCTTGCCGCGCAGGAGCGTGCGATGGCGGCGGACACCGACAACGCCGCATTCACGCGCGAGGTCGGCCGGCCGGTGGCGCTGGCCATCCGCGCCTGCAGCGACGGCGACTGGGCCGGCGCGCTCGGCCTGCTGCGGCCGGTGCGCGGCATTGCCCATCGCTTCGGCGGCAGCCACGCCCAGCGTGACGTGATCGACCTGACGATGATCGAGGCGGCGATCCGTGCCGGCGAGCGCGCCTTCGCCGAGGCGCTCGCCGCCGAACGTCTCGCCGCCAAGCCGATGAGCCCGCTGGCACGCCTGTTCGCCACGCGCATAGCGGCCATGCCCGCCGCCGGCTGACCCGTTCCGCCTGGCGCCTTGCTGGCGGGCGGAAAGCCGGCCTAACGTCGCGCCCACGGGCGGCCCACCGCAACGAAGGCCGCCGTTCGGGGAGTGCGGATCGTGGCGAATCTTGCATCGATCGAGGGCCAGGTGGCCGTGGTGACGGGCGGCACGGCCGGGATCGGCCTGTCCTGCGTCGAGCGCTTCGCCGCCGAGGGTGCGAAGGTCGCCATCGTCGGCCGCCGCGCCGAGCTGGGCGAACCGATCGCGCAACGCCTCGCCGCGACGGGCGCCGACGTTGCCTTCCTCGCCGGCGAATGTGCCGACGAGGCCGACATGAAAAGAGTCGCCGCGGCGGTGGGCGACCGCTGGGGGCGCTGCGACATCCTCGTCAACTGCGCCGGCGGCTTTCGTGGTGTGCCGAAGCTCGAGGAGATCGACAGCGCGATGTGGCGCGAGGCGATGGCGGCGAGCCTCGATTCCAAATTCTTCATCACCCGCGAGCTGGTGCCGCTGATGAAGCGCAACGGCTATGGCCGCATCGTCAACGTCGGCTCGCTCGCGGGGCGCACCGGCATCCTGTTCGGCTCGCTCGAATACTCGACGGCCAAGGCCGCCGTCATCGGCTTCACCCGCCGGCTGGCGGTCGAGCTGGCGGCCGCCGGCATCACCGTCAACATGGTCGCACCGGGCACGGTGATGAGCCCGCGCGTCGCCCGCGTGCAGGTCGAGCGGCTCGAGGCCATCGCGAAGAACATCCCGGTCGGCCGGCTCGGCAAGACCGAGGAACTGGCCCACGCCATCTGGTACCTCGCGACGCCGGGCGCGGCCTTCACCACCGGCGCCGTGCTCGACGTCAACGGCGGGGTATGGACGGGCTGAAGCTTCCGCACGACAGGCAGACGACGGAAAGGGAGGACGCCATGCGCGGCAATCCGGTCAACGACAAGCTGGAGGCCACGACCGACCAGTGGCGCATCTCGCAGATGTGCTTCGACCCGGCCATTCGCGGTGAGATGACGCTGCCGGAGAAGGTGCAGCTCTGCGACATCACGCTGCGCGAGGGCCGCCAGCTTCCCGGCGTGTCGCTGACCCGCGACCAGGTGATGCGGATCGCCGACAAGCTGGTCGAGGCCGGCGTCAGCATGGTTCAGATGCACCACGACGACCCCGGCGAGATGCTGGCCGTCAAGAAGAGACACCCGCACGTTCTCATCGACGCGCTGGTGCATCCGACGGCGGTGCTCAACCCCGAGAAGGCCAAGCCCGAGATCGACATCAACTACGACAACGGCGCCGACTACGCCTCGCTGTGCTTCTCCTTCTCGCCGCATCAGATGTGCCTGTTCGAATCGATGGCCGGCGGCCGCATCACGGTCGAGGAGGCGATCGAGCGCGCCTGCGGCTCGATCCAGTACGCGCGCCGCAAGGCGGGCAAGGAGCGCAAGGTCGCCTGCCTGATCCAGGACTGCACGCGCATCCCCATCGACGAGCTGGCCACTGTCTGCACGCGGCTGGTCGAGGCCGGCGCCGACATGGTGCGGCTCGACGACATCAACGGCATGGCGATCTACCGCGTCTACACCTGGGTGGTGCGCGAAATGAAGCGGCGCCTGCCGAAGGGCACCGAGATCGCGCTGCACACGCACAACGACATCGGCATGGCGGCGGCGGCGCTCTATGCCGGGCTCGAAGGCGGCGCCGACATCATCGACGCCTGCGTCAACGGGCTGGGCGAGCGCGCCCACATCGCCTGCCTCGCCGAGGTCGCCTCGGTGATCCAGATCTATTACGGGATCGACTGCGGGATAAAGCTCGAGAAGATGACCGAGCTGTCGCAGCTCGTCGCCGAGACCATGCCGTGGCCGATGCCGCCGACCATGCCCTTCGTCGGCAAGACCGCCTTCTCGCACCTCGTCGAGGTGCATTACTGCGTGCCGCCGACCGAGGAGGGCTTCTGGTCCTACCTGTGCATGAAGCCGGAAGTGTTCGGCAACACGCAGCACAACCTGCTCGGCCACTACTCCGGCCCCTGGGCGGTGCGCGCCAAGGCGCAGGAGCTGGGCGTGACCATCCCCGAGGGCAGGGAGATCGAGGTCGTCGGCGGCGTGCGCAAGAAGATCCAGGCCGTCCGCCGCCAGCTCACCGACGCCGAGTTCAGGGAGATCGTCGCGGCGGCGGCGTGAGCCCTATTCCGGCACCAGCCAGCCGCTGTCGACCGGCCCGCGCGCGCCGAGCGCGCGGGCGAGCCACGGCAGCGCCTCCGCGGCCGCGTCGGGCAGCGTCCACGGCGGGTTGACGACGAGCAGCCGCGAGCCGGTGAGGCCGCGCTGCGCGCCGTCGGGCACGACGCACAGGTCGAGCCGGAACACCTTGCGCAGCCCGGTGGCGGCGACGGCCCGCGTCGCCGCCTCGGTGCGCGCGCGCTCGATCACCGGCAGCCAGAGGGCGTAGACGCCGGTGGGGAACCGGCGACAGGCGCCGGCCAGCGCGGCGACGGCGGCCTCGTAGTCCGACTTGATCTCGTAGCTCGGATCGACGAGCACCAGCGCGCGGCGCTCGGGCGGTGGCAGCAGGGCGTCGAGGGCGGCGAAGCCGTCGGCCTTCGTCACCGCGACGCGGCTCTCGCGCCGCATCAGGGCGGCCAGCGCGGCATGGTCGGTCGGATGCAGGTCGTAGAGCGCGACGCGGTCCTGCTTGCGGCGCAGCGCGGCGAACAGCGCCGCCGAGCCGGGATAGACGGTGAGGGCGCCGCCGGGGTTGCGCGCGCGCACCAGCGCCAGCCAGTCCGCCACGAGGGCCGGCACCGGGCGGTCCCCCACCTCACCCCGGCCCTCTCCGTCCCCGGGGGCGGAGAGGGAGGAGGGCGGCGAACCTCCAAGTTCACCCTCTCCGCCCGGCGGGGGCGGCGAGGGAGGGGACCCGTCGCTCCCGCGACGGGGAGGGTGAGGTGGGGGCGCTGCCGACACGCCCGACGCGGCGACGTCGAGCACGCGCGCCACGCCCTCCTCCCATTCGGCGGTCTTCGCCGCCATCGGCGCGGCGAGGTCGTAGAGGCCGGCGCCGGCATGGGTGTCGACGAACAGCACCCCGCCCGGTTTCTGTTGCAGGTAGCGGACGAGGAACACCGCGACCGCGTGCTTCAGCACGTCGGCATGGTTTCCGGCATGGAAGCCGTGGCGGTAGGAGAGCATGGCGGCGAGTGTGCCCGCGCGCTCGCGGGAGCGTCCATCCCGGCGCGTTGCGCTGCATCGGCGCACACCGTACGGTCGCGGGCATGGACGCCGAGGAGGAAGCCGCCGCGCTGCTGGCCGCCTGCGCGCGCGGCGACGAGGCCGCGTTGCGGCAGCTCTACGACGACCACGCGCCGCAACTTTTGGGCGTCGCCGTGCGTATCCTGCGTGATCGCGCCCTCGCGGAGGACGCGCTGCACGAGGCTTTCGTGCAAATCTGGCGGCGGGCGGCTGAATTCGCCCGTCGTCGCGGTTCGGCGCGGGGCTGGATGACGAGCATCGTGCGCTATCGGGCGATCGACCTGCAGCGGCGCCGGCGGCGCGAGGTCGTCGACCCCGATCCGCTGGCCGACGCCGCCGACGAGGCGCCGTCGGCGGAGAGCGCGATGGTGCTGAACGAGGAGGTCGCCCGCTTGCGTACCTGTCTCGATACCCTCTCGGCCGACCAGCGCCGCACGGTGGCGCTGGCCTATCTCGAGGGTGCCACGCGCGAGGACATCGCGCAGCGCACCGGGGCACCGGTGCCGACGGTCAAGTCGTGGCTGCGCCGCGGCCTGATCGCGCTGCGGGAGTGCCTCGAGCGATGATCCCCGCCGACCGCCAGGCGCGCGACGCGCACGCCGCCGAGTACGTCCTCGGCACGCTCGACGAGGACGAGCGCGCCGAGATGATGCTGGCGCTGCGGCACGACGCCGGGCTGCGCGACCTCGTCGCCGCCTGGGAGGACCGGCTGGCGCCGCTGGCCGATGGCGTGACACCGGTACCGCCCTCCGCCGCCGCCTGGCCGCGGCTCGCCGCCGCGACGGTGACGCGGGCGGCCGGGGCCGGCGAGCCGGTGGCGGAACGCCTGCGCCGGAGGCTGCGCGGCTGGCGGCTGGCGACGGCCGGCGCGGGTGCGCTGGCCGCCGCGCTGGCGGTCTATATCGGCCTCGGCGTGCCCGGCCTGCCGTGGCGCGAGCCGGCGGTGCTGGTCGCCGTGCTGCAGCAGGGCGGGCCGTCGCCGGCATGGCTGATCGAGGCCCGCGCCGGCGATGGCGCCGCCTCCGTACGGCCCGTCGCGACGCCGGCGCTGGCCGAGGGCCGCGACTTCGAACTGTGGGCGATCATCGGCGGCGATGCGCCGGTCTCGCTCGGCGTGATTGACCGCGCGGCGCCGACCCGCGTGCGCGTTCCGGACGTGATCCGTGCCCGCCTCGGCGGTGGCGTCACACTCGCCGTCAGCATCGAGCCGCGGGGCGGCTCGCCGACCGGCGCGCCGACCGGGCCGGTGGTGTTCACCGGCACGCTCGCTCCGCGCGGCTGAATTTTTTTCGCCGCCACTGCATCCTCTCCGCGCCTCGCCGCGTATCCCCTGCAGAGCCGGCCATGACGGCCGGCGCGGGGGAACGACAGAGATGCGAGGAGAACCCATGAACGATCACACGAGCCATCGCGGGCTGGTATCGACGGCGCGCATCATCGTCGCGCTCGGCCTCATCGGCGTCGCCGGCACCGCCTGCGCAGGCGACATGAAGCAGGCGGCGATGCCCGCCGATACGGTGATGGTCGGCGGCGAGGCGATGTACCCATCGAAGACCATCGTCGAGAACGCCGTCAACTCGAAGGACCACGAGACGCTGGTCGCCGCCGTGAAGCACGCTGGCCTCGTCGGCACGCTGTCCGGCCCCGGCCCGTTCACGGTGTTCGCGCCGACCGACGACGCCTTCGCCGAGCTGCCCAAGGGCACCGTCGACACGCTGATGCAGCCGGCCAACAAGGCGAAGCTGACCGGCGTGCTGACCTACCACGTCGTGCCCGGCCGCCTCACCGCCGCCGACCTGATGGCGATGACCAAGGCGCATGGCGGCAAGGCGACGCTGAAGACGGTCGCCGGCGGCACGCTGACGGTGATGCAGAACGGTCCGATGAACCTCGTCATCCACGACGGGCACGGCGGCACCGCCCACATCTCGACCTACGACGTTCTGCAGTCCAACGGCGTCATCCACGTCGTCGACAAGGTGTTGCTGCCGAGCTGACCTCCCGCGTCCGCGACGTTCGCGGCGGCGACGGCCGTTGGCCCCGCCGACCGCCGCCGCCGGCGGCGCGGACACCAGCGCACGGGGGCTGTCGGGAAACCGCCAGCCCCCGTGTCGTTTTTTCCCCAGAAAAGAAAACGGGGGCCGGTTGCCCGGCCCCCGTCGGGTCGTCGTCCGGGGGGACGCCTACCGCTTCGCCGGGATGACCGGCAGCAGCAGGTAGGAGGCCTGGCCCGGCCCGGTGTGGATGGTGGTCTCGCCGCCGAACACCGCCTTCGGGCGGTCGGCCGGGTGGTCGTGCAGGAACGGCCCCGAGCCGCGCGACGGGACATAGGCCTCGACCGCCGGACCCGGCCGGTCGAAGTCCTGCCCCGCGATGTTGAGCGCGATGCGGAAGCCCTTCGGCAGCACGATGCACTGCGGCCAGATCTCGACGTCGAGCTCGTACACCTCGCCGGGGATCAGCGGCATCTTGTCGTCATGCGTATGGAAGGGCCGCCACGGCTCCGACTTCGCCGGGTCGAGCTTCCTGTGCGAGGCGCGCAGCCAGCCCTGGGCGAGCGGCGTCTTGGGATCGACCGTGCCCTGGAAGTGGACCTCCTCGCCCTTCGGCGAGAAGGCCTGCATGGTGACGAAGAAGTCGGCGTCGACCGTCGAGGAGGAGATGAACAGCTTCGCCGCCATCGGGCCGGTGATCTCCGTCTCCTCCTTGAGCGGCGGCGACATCCAGGTGATGCCGCGCGTCAGCGCCTTGAACTTCGCCGCCTTCTTCGTCTTCGGCTGGGCCCAGTCGAGCTTGCCCTTGCCGCCGGCGTCGAGGAACAGCTTGGTCCACTTCGTGCCCTTGAGCGGCCAGGCGTCTTCCTTGCGCAGCGTCACCGCGTCGGTGAACGGCCGGCGCAGGTTGATCCAGACGCGCTTTTCCTTGTCCCAGCCGTTCTTCTCGCCCTTGAGGTAGTAGTCGAAGAACTTCTTCTGCAGCTGCATGCCGTAGTCGAGGTAGAACCATTCCTCGTGGCGGCCGGGATGGCCCTCGAGCCACTTCTCCTTCGAGGCGGCCTGGGTGAAGGCCTCGAAATTGCCGCGCGGGTGCAGGCCGAAGCCGGCCCAGCTTGCCGGCGAGAGGAACGGCACCACCACCTTGGACCAGTCGGGCGAGCGCGCGCGGTACCAGTCGTCGTCCATCTCGCGGGCGACCTGATTGGCCAGCGTGTCGGCGCGGTTCTCCTTGAGCTGGCGCGGCTTGAGCTTCTCCGGGCCGGTTGCCGAGGTCTTCATCCAGTGGTCGCGCGGCCCCTTCGGGTTGCCGTGCTGCACCGACTCGACCTGGCGCGGATACCAGATCTCCATGAACTTGTTGGACAGGATGCCGCCGTGCCGGCTCCAGTCGCGGTACATGTCGGCGGCGCCCTCCCACGGGATCATCGCCGTCAGGTGCTTCGGCTGCAGGGCCGCGACGTGCCACTGGTTGATGGCGTAGTAGGACACGCCGTTGAGGCCGACCTTGCCATTCGACCACGCCTGCTGGCCGGCCCACTCGATGGCGTTGGCGTAGTCCTTCGTCTCGCGCGGCGAGAAGATGTCGAGATAGCCCGGCGAGCGGCCGGCGCCGCGCGAATCGAGGCGCACGCAGGCGTAACCCCAGGGGACCCAGATCTCGGGATCGACCGTCTCCCAGGTCAGCCAGCGGTGCTGCGAGCCCTTGAGGACGTCGGGGTGCATCTTCACCAGCGAGTCCCACAGCGGCTTGTAGTGCTCCTGGTACTTGACGCCCTTGCCATAGGGGCCGCCGGCCATGACGACCGGCACCTTCGCCTTGGTGTCGGGCCGGTAGACGTCGGCCCGCAGCACCACGCCATCGTCCATCTTTATCGGCACGTCGCGTTCGATGATCATCAAATCCTCCCTGCGGCGCGCACTCGTCGTCGGCGCTGCCGGCGTCGATATTCCAGCAGAGGCGCGGGGCGGCGGGCAATCCCATTCGCCGCGAAGGCACGAACGGCCCCGCTGCGCGCGCAACGGGGCCGCCCGGCCGTGGACCCGGCTTTGCCGTCGCGCGGCGGCGACGGCCGGCAGTCGCTACTCCTTGTCCCAGTCGCGCACGACGGGCTGCTTGGCGGCGCGCATCGAGTCCATGTAGGCGGCGAGCACGGCGGTTCCCGGCAAGGCGGCCTTGTCCATCTCGGCGGCCCATTCGAGCGCCATCGGCGGCAGGGCCATCGCCCATTGCCGCGTCTCGTCGGCCGACAGGTCGGTCCACTGCATCTTGAAGTCGCGCCGGCAACGTTCGATGCCGTCGGCCGCCCCTTCGGCCAGCAGGCGGAGCTGGTCGCGGTGCCAGATGTTGCCGGCGTCGAGCAGCGCCTTGCGGACATCCTCGGGCAGTTTGCCGAACCAGTCCCTGTTGGCATTCAGGTTGATGACCGAGGAGGCGCCGAAACCGGGGTCGAGCGTGTGCGGCGCCGGTTCGCACAGCTTGAAGGCGCCCATCGCCTGCGGCCAGCCGATCACCGCCGTCACCAGCCCGGTCTGCAGGCCGTTGAAGAAGTCGGCGAGGCCCTGCGTGACGCCGGTGGCGCCGACCGGCGTTACCCAGCGCAGGTTGGCGCCGACGCCGCCGATCTTCTTGCCCTTGAGGTCGGCGAGCGTCTTCAGCGGCACCGTCGAGACCAGCACGTAGCGGTCGGCATTGGCCGTGCTGGCGAGCGCCACCTGGTTGCCCGACGCCCAGGCAGCGGCGAACTGCGGGAACTTCGCGTGGATGGCCGTGTAGGCGTCGCCGATCGCCCCGGGCTCCTTGGTCGTGAAGGGCGTGACATAGGGCGTCTGGTAGAGCGGCACGCGGTCGAAGAAGTAGGGCGTCGGCACCGTGGCGATGTCGCCGAGGCCGGACTGCAGCGCCTCGAACTCGCCGCGCGGCTTCGCCACCTGGCCCGAATGCGCCATGTTCCAGTCGATGCGGTACTTGCCGCCCTTGGCCAGCGCCTCCTCGACCCCCTTCACGTAGGCGCCGGTGAAGGCGCCGGTGAAGGTGACGTTCGGCGCGAAGCCGGAGATGAAGGTCACCTTGACCGCCTGCTGCGCGGCAGCGGGGGCGGCCAGGGCACAGGCGAACGCAAGGGCGGCGACCAGTGCGCCGCCGCGGCGGAGCATGCATATCCGACGAGCCATCATCGCGATTCTCCCCTGACAGGCGGGCCGGCGTGGGCGGGATGCCCCGCTGCCTCTTTCCATGTTCTATGGCGACAACGGTCGCCGCCCATCGGGCGGGGGTCAAACGCCAATGGGCAGACGGGCGGGCACGGCCGTCATGTGCGAGGCGCATGAATGGCGGCGGACTTGACGCTCGCCGGCCGCCGCCGCAGAAGGGGCGCATGACCACCGCCGCCACCGAGGCCCTCGTCCGTCGCTACTACGCCGCCTTCAACGCCGGCGACACGGCCGGCATGCTCGCCTGCCTCGCCGACGACGTGCGCCACGACGTCAACCAGGGCGGCACGCGCCGCGGCAAGGCCGCCTTCGCCGAATTCTGCGCCCACATGGCCCGCTGCTACCGCGAGCGGCTGGAGGACATCGTCGTCATGGTGGCACCGGACGGCCGCCGCGCCGCCGCCGAGTTCACCGTCCACGGCGCCTACATCGCCACCGACGATGGCCTGCCGCCGGCGACCGGCCAGCGCTACGTGCTGCCGGCCGGCGCCTTCCTCGCCATCAGGAACGGCACGATCACGCGCGTGACCACCTGCTACAACCTGCGCCAATGGCTGGAGCTGGTCGGCGCGGCGGCGCCGGCATGAGCGCCACGGTCGAGACGCTGACCGGCGCGCGCCTGCGCGACGCGCTGCCGGACGTCGCCCGCCTGCGTATCGCCGTGTTTCGCGAGTGGCCCTATCTCTACGATGGTACGCTGGCCTACGAGCAACGCTACATCGAGCGCTTCTCGAAGCTGCGCGACGCCGTCATCGTCGCCGCGTGGGACGGCGATCGCCTGATCGGCGCGGCGACCGGCGCGCCGCTGACGGGCCAGCACCCCGAGTTCGTCGCGCCATTCCAGGCGCATGGCCACGACGCCGCCCGCGTCTTTTACTGCGGCGAATCCGTGCTGCTGCCGGACTGGCGCGGACAGGGCATCGGCCATGCCTTCTTCGACCGCCGCGAGGACCACGCGCGCGCGCTCGGCGGGCTCGACACCATCGCCTTCTGCGCCGTCGTGCGCCGCGCCGACGATCCGCGGCGGCCGGAGGGCGCGCGCGACCTCGCGCCGTTCTGGCGCAAGCGCGGCTATGCGCCCGTCGACGGCCTCGTCACCACCTTCGACTGGCGCGAGGTGGGCGGCGGCGAGGACGAGGTGACCAACCGCATGCAGTTCTGGCTGCGCGCGCTGTGATCGTTTGCGTCGCCGCCGCCGCCTGGCCGGTCGAGCGCCTTGCCGGCTTTGACGCCTGGCAGGCCAAGCTTGGCGCCTGGGTCGGCGAGGCGGCGGCCAGGGGCGCGCGGCTGCTGGTGCTGCCCGAATACGGCGCGCTCGAACTGGCGGGCGCGCTTGCCGGCGTGGCGGAGGACGACGCCGCGGCACAGATCGCCGCCGTCGCCGCCGTGGCGCCGCGCATCGACGCCGCCCACGCCGTGCTGGCGCGCGAGACCAACACCCACATCCTCGCCGGCACGATCCTGCTGCCGCGCGGCGACGGGCGCTACGTCAACCGTGCCCGCCTGTTCACGCCGGACGGCACGGTCGGCATCCAGGACAAGCTGGTGCCGACACGCTTCGAGCGCGAGGTCGCGGGCGTGGCCGGCGGCGGCGGCCCGGCGCGGGTGTTCGAGACGGCGTTGGGGCGCATCGGTATCTGCATCTGTTACGACGCCGAGTTTCCGCTGGTCGCCCGCGCCATGGCCGAGGCGGGCGCCGAGATCCTGTTGGTGCCGTCCTGCACCGACGCGCTGGCCGGCTACAGCCGGGTGCGCGTCGGCGCCATGGCGCGGGCACTCGAGAACCAGTGCTACGCCGTGCACGCGCCGACGGTCGGCGCGGCGCCGTGGTCGCCGCTGCTCGACGTGAATGTCGGTGCGGCCGCCGTCTACGCGCCGCCCGACATCGGTTTCCCGCCGACCGGCATCGTCGCCGAGGCGGCATTGGACGCACCGGGCTGGCTTTACGCCGATCTCGACCTCGACCGCGTGCACGCCGTGCGCCGGGACGGCCAGGTGCTCAACCTCGCGCACTGGCCGGAACAGGCCGCGCCGCTGGCCGCCGGCGCCGAGCTGGTGTCGCTGGCCGCCGGCGCCGGCCGTGCCCGCCGGGCGCACGGGTTGTGACCGCGGCGAAACTGGCCCCGCGCGCGGCGAAGGCGCATATGATGGACGCAAGCGCCGCCGAACGCGCGCAGGAGGGAAGGACGCCATGACCCTCGCCACCGATCCCGACGCCGGCCTCGCCAGCGTGCGGACCTCGCTCAACTATCTCGCCGGCGGCAACGCGACGCCGTTCTTCTACCCGTCGGTCGCCGGCGCCGCCGAGACGACCTACGCCACCAACGCCGAGGCACGCGAGGTCGTCGTGCGCGACGCCCGCCCGATCGCCGACCGCTTCACGCTCGACCGCCACGGTTTCCAGCTCGTGCGCCACGACACGCGCATGCGGAACTTTCTCGACCCCGACGAGGTCAAGCGCGTCTACGAGCCGGAGGTGATCGCGCTGGTGCGCCGCCATGCCGGTGCCGACGCCGCCGTGATCTTCGACCACACGCTGCGCGCCAGCACGCCCGAGCTGCGCGAGACGCAGCACATGCGCGACCCGGCGAAGACGGTACACAACGACTATACCGACCGCTCGGGGCCGCGCCGGCTGCGCGACTTCCTGCCAGCCGATGAGGCCGAGCGCCGGCTGGCGCGCCGCTTCGCCGTCGTGCAGGTGTGGCGGTCGATCGCCGGGCCGGTCGAATCCTCGCCGCTGGCGCTGTGCGATCCGACCTCGGTCGAGGCGGGCGACCTCGTGCCGGCCGAGCGGCGCGCCAGGGAGCGCGTCGGCGAGATCCATCAGGTGCTGTGGAACCCGCGCCACCGCTGGTACTACTTCTCGCGCATGCGGCGCGACGAGGCGCTGCTGATCAAGACCTTCGACTCGGCGCGGGACGGCCGCGCGCGCTTCGCCATCCACTCGGCCTTCGACCTGCCGGGCCAGGATGCCGCGCCGCCGCGCGAAAGCATCGAGACGCGCACCTTCGCCTTCTTCTAGCGCGCGGTTTTGGGGCCCGGCCGGCGGCATGCGCCGGCTCAGATCCTCGGCAGCGGCCCGCGCCCCGACGCATCCTGCGGCGCGACCGCGCCGCCGTCGCTGTTGTGCAGCACGGGCGGCATCGCCGCAGGGGCGTCGGTGCGCGGCGACAGGCCGTCCGGCACGGCGCGCGGCGGCGCGGCCTCGCCACCGGGCGCCGGCAGGCCTCGCGGGTCGGCCGGCAGCTTGCCGGGCGTGTTCAGCGCCGGCGGTGCGGCGGTGTCAGCGAGGTCGGCGCTGACGGCGCGGCCAAGCTTCAGCAGCATGTCGCGCGGCACCTCGCCGATCATCGCGTAGGAACGGCCGTCGGCGTGCCAGAACAGCAGCGAGACCGGCCCTTCCTGCGTCAGCGAGAGGCCCAGCTTGGTCTCCTTGTCATTCGGTGTGTAGTAGAGCGACACGCGGCGGCCCTCGGTGTTCTCGTATTCCAGCTCGATGGTGCGCAGCGCGTCGCCGGGCAGGACGCGTGTGCTGATCAGCGTGAAGCCGAGCGCCGCGAGATCGGGCGCGAAGTCGCCCTTCGCCGCCGGCCGGTCGGGGTTGGCCGCCGGCAGCACGCCAGTGCCGCCGGCCGTGCCGGTGGCGACGGCCTGCGGCGACGGCGGCGTGCCGTCGGCGAGGAGTGCAAACATCGCTTCGGTCGGCGCCACCGGCCACAGCAGGCGGACGCCGGCGCCGGCACAGACGGCGACGACGACCGCCGCCAGGGCCGCGACGGCGAAGCGACGCGGACGGACGCGCGGCGGCGGCGGTGCGGCGAGGCGCGCCTGCAGGTTGCGCCGCAGCTCGTCGATGACCGGCGGCAGCGGTTCCAGCAAGACCGGGTCATAGATGCGATGCAGCGTTTCGCTGTCGCGGCGCCAGGCGACGACGCGCGCCGCGGCATCGGGATCGTCGGCGAGGCGGGCCTCGACCTCGATCCGGTCCGCCGTGTCGAGTGCGCCATCGGCGTAGGCGCACAGGGTTTCCTCGTTGAACGGCAGGTCGCGGTGGGTGCCGCGCTGGGTGCGATGCTCAGGCATTGTCTTGAACCGCTGGCAGGGGCGCCTCGCCGGCATGGCGGGCGTCGATGACGGGGTTGTCGCCGTCCATCAGGCGGCGCAGGGCGCGCCGGCCGCGGCACAGCCGCGACATCACGGTGCCGGCCGGAATGCCGAGGACCTGCGAGACGGCGCGATAGGACAGGCCCTCAAGGCCGACGAGCAGGACGACTGTGCGCTGCTCGTCCGGCAGCCGGTGGAGGGCGCGCGTGAAGTCGCGGAACTCGTGCCGGGCGTGCTGGCCGGCGGCGGAGGACAGTTCATCGGCGACAGCCTCGATGGGAATGGCATGGCCGTTGCGGCTGGCGCGCATGGCGTCGTCGACGCGCACGTTGTGCAGGACGGTGAAGAGATACGCGCGCAGGTCGCGGATCTGGCGGCCGTCGCGGATGTAGACCAGCGCCCGCTTGAGGGTCTCCTGCACGAGGTCGTCGGCCTCGTCGGGGTTGCGGCACAGCGCCATGGCGTAGCGCCGCAGCGACGCGATGCATCCGGTCAGGGCGCCCGAGACATCCTCATGCATGCCCTGTGTCCTGTTCTGCCGCCAGGTGTCCATGGCGAACGCCGTCATTTCCGGCCCGGCCCCGTGGCACGGGGCGGCCGCTGCACGCGCGCCCGGCGTGCAGCCGCCGTCCCCGGGCCTGGCCGCACTAGCGCGCGGCCGCGGTATTGGTCTGCCGCGCGAAGTTGACGTGCACGGTGGTGACGCCGGTGGGCGGCTGGTCGACGGTCGAGCGGAAGGCAACGCTCTCGTTCGGCGCGAGGATCGGTGTCGGCGGCACGATCAGCCATTCCTTCAGCACGGTGCCATCGGTCGCGCGCAACTGCGCCACGAGCTGCGGCACCGGCCGCTGCTCGGGCGTCGGATTGCGCACCTCGCCGCGTACGACCATGACGGTCGCGCCGGCGATCTTCTCCTGCACCGGGCGGTCGAGCGCGAGGTCGAGGCCGGCGCCCGGCGCCTCGTCGCGGCAGGGCAGGTAGATGGTGTCGGAATCGGTGCGGTAGCGGTCGACGCAGTAGCGTTCGGCGTAGGCCAGTCGGTCGACCCGGCTCCAGCCGATGCCGACGCGCGCGGTGCGCTTGCCGGCCGTGGTCTCGACCTGCAGCGAGTAGAGGCCCGGCTCCAGCGGCCGGCGCGGAATGACGGAAATGGCGTCGGCGACGTCGTCGTACGGGCCGAAGTCGACCGGCACGTCGAGCGCGGCGTCGTCGGCCGGATACCACTGCGTCGTCTGGCTCGCCTCGACGATGCCGGGCTTCGGGCCGATCGTGCGCCGTACCGAGGCGACGCGCTGCAGGCGCACGCTCGATCCCATCATGCCGCCGCGCGACAGCCCGGGCGAATAGACGACGAAGGTGACGTCGGGCTCGAGGTCCGAGCGGTCGCTCCATGTCGCGCGCTCCCAGGCCTCGTCGCCGTCGAGGCGGACGAGGTCGCCGTCGTCGTCGGCATAAAGGCCGTAACGGGCCGGCGTGTCGTCGCCGACACTGCCGCAGGCGGCGACGGCGATGCAGAGGGTAGCGGCGGCCGTGCCGCGCAGCAGGGTCGTCAGCTTCATGGCGAGTGCTCCGTGTCTGATGCGTTGGCGGCGGTCACCGGTGATGCCGGCAGGCCACGCCGCGTGGGCATGGCCTGCCGGCCGTCGCGTCAGGGACGCTGCTTGTCGGGGTCGGGATCGGAATCGGTGTGGCGGGGCCCGACGGTGGCACGGGCGCGCGAATGGGCGCCGGCGCTGCAGCCGTCGCCCTCGACGACCTTGTGCGCCTCGTCGTGGTCGCTGCGACGCTCGCCGTCGGCCTCGGCCGTGGCGGACGAGGTGGCGTGCGCCTCGCAGCCGCGCGCCTGCTGCTCGCCGTTGGTCGACGAACTGCGGGCGGTCGCGCTGGCGCTGGCCGACGCCCGCGCGCCGGCGCGCGCCGCCGGTTTGTCGGCGTTCTGCTGCATTTCGGGGGGTGCCTTTCCGCTGGCGTCATCGGCCGCCGGCGTTGCCGGGAAGGCCTGGACGAGGGCGATGGCGGCGAACGCCGCCGCGAGCGATGGAAACGGTCTGAATCGGGTCACGGAAAATCCTCCTGCTGGTGTCGTCCGGCGGCACCGGCGCGCAAATCGGCGTTGGCAGGGTCAGGCTTCTTGTCCTCAAGAACGAACGCCACGCGCCTTTGTTCCGGTGTCCGGACGCGGGGCCGGGCCCGGCCGGCATGACGCCGACCGGACCCGGGTTCGTACCCGCGAAGACGCGGTCCTACTGGACGGTCGCGTTCGCGGTGCCGTTGGCCGAGGCCGAGCTGAACCCGTCCTCGGTCGACACGGCGGCCATGGCCTCCGCCGCGGCATGCGCCGCAGCCTCGGCCTCGCCTTCCGCCTGCGCGGCGGCGTGCGCCGCGGCCTCGGCGGCAGCCTGCGCGGCCGGCCCGCCATCGGCGTTGGCCACGGACACCGCCTCGGCCGCCGCCTGGGCGGCCGCGTCGGCGTGACCGCGCGCCTCGGCGGCGGCGTTGGCCGACGCCTCGGCCATCGCCGAAGCCTGCTCGGACGACGAGGCCTGGGCGGCGACCGACGCCATCGCCTGGGAGACGGCCGCGGCGATCGACGCCGCGCTGGCGGAGGCCTGCGCGGACGCCGCCGCGCTGCCGCCGTTGGCGCTGGCGCTCGACGTCGCCGTCGCACTCACCTGGCCGTTGGCGTCGACGCTGACCTGGGCATTGGCCACCGCCTGCGCCGCCGCGTTGGCGGCGTTGGCCGCAGCTTCCGCCGCCGCCTGGGCGGACGCCGAAGCGCCTGGCTGGCCCGCGGCCTGCGCCGCGGCTTCGGCCGAAGCCTGGGCCTCGGCGGCCGCCTGGCCGGCGGCCTCGCTCTGCGCCGAAGCCTCGGCCTGCGAGGTCGCCGTCGCCATGGCGTTGGTCGCGTCGGCCGCCTGGGCCGCCGCCACCGCCGTGGCATGCGCCGCGGCCGCCGCGTCGGCATCGGCCTGGCCATTGCCGTCGACGGCCGCCGCCGCGGCCGCTGCCGCCGCTGCCGCCGCCGAGACGCCGTCGCCGTTGCTGGCGCTGGCGACGCCGTTGGCCGAGGCGGTGGCCTGACCGTTGCCGGTCACGCTCGCCGCGGCATCGGTGTCGACGCCGGCAGAGGCGCTGGTGTCGTCCGCGTCGGCATTGGCGCTGACGTTCGCCGAGGCGTTCGCCGTGCCGGTACCGTCGACGGACGCGTCGGCGTTCGCCTGGCCGCCCGCGGACGCCGACGTGCCGTCCTCGCCCTCGGCCGAAGCCTCGGCGCCCGCGCTCGCGGTCGCGTCGGCCTCGCCGCCTTCCGACGCCGCCGTGGCGTCGGCGCCGGCCGTGCCGTCGGCCGAAGCGCTGGCCGAGGCCGCCGCATCGGCGGAGGTGCCGCTGGCGCTGGCCCCGGCGTCGGCGCTCACGCCGTCGCCGACCGAGGCGTTGGCGCCGCCCTCGGCGCTGGCCGACGTGCCGTCGGCGCTGGCCGTGGTGTCGGCCGTGGCCGTACCGTCGGCGCCGACCGAGGCGGACGCCCCGGCATCGGCGCTCGACGCCGTGCCGTCCTCGCCCGTGGCGCTGGCACCGGCATCGGCATTGGCCGCCGTGCCGTCCTCGCCGCCGACCGAGGCCGAGGCCCCGGCGTCGGCCGAGGTCGAGGTGCCGGTCGCGTCGGCGCCGGCATCGGCCGTCACGCCGCCATCGTCGCCGCCGACCGAAGCGGACGCTCCGGCGTCGGCGCTGGCGGAGGTGCCGTCCTCGCCGCCCGTGGACGCGGCGGCGCCGGCATCGGCATTGGCCGTGCCGCCGTCGCCGCCGACGGACGCGGACGCTCCGGCGTCGGCCGACGAGGTGCCGTCGCTGCCGACCGAGGCCGAGGCGCCGGCATCGGCGTTCGCCGTGCCGCCCTCGGCGCCGACCGACGCGGACGCACCGGCGTCGGCGCTGGCCGAGGTACCGTCCGCGCTGGCGCCGGCATCGGCGCTGGCCGACGTGCCGGCGTCGCTGCCGACCGACGAGGTGGCACCGGCATCGGCGTTCGCCGTGCCGTCGCCGGACACGCCGGCGCTGGCGTCGGCGCTCGCCGACGAACCGCTGCCGGTCGCCGTGGCGCCGGCGTTCGCCGAGGCACTCGAACTGTCGCCGGACGTGGCGCTGGCACTGGCGCCGGCCGACGCCGAGGCGCCGTCCGGTCCGGCCGAGGCGCTGGCACCGGCATCGGCGCCGGCCGAGGCGCCCGCGGAACCGTCGCCGGTGCCGCCGTCACCCGTGCCACCGTCGCCGCCATCACCGGCACCGCCATCACCGGCACCGCCGTCGCCGCCGCCATCGCCGGCGCCGCCATCACCGCCGTCGCCACCGGCCGAGGCGCCGGCATCGCCGGACGCGCCGGCCGAAGCGCCGCCGTCGCCGGCGGCCGCGCCGGCGTCACCCGACGCACCGGCGGCCGCGCCGCCAGCGCCGCCGGCACCGCCGTCGGCCTGGGCAAGGATGATCGGGCCGCGCGTGTCGGGGCTCTTGTCCACGGCATGCTTCAGGGCTGACGCGCCGGTCGCACCGGTCGCCAGCGCGATCGCGGCCGCGCTCGTCGCCACCATGAGACCCAAGCGTTCATAAACTTTCATTTCCGGTCCTCCGGTTGTCCGCGGACATCCGGCCGGTGGCGTGGCCTCGTGGCATCGCGTCGAAGGCGCAACGCCGGCGACACCGCCGGTCGATTCCGCTGTGGCGGATCACTCTCCGCCGCTGTGCCGTAAGACCCGGCCGCCATCGCTCTATTCCATCGACGAGCGGCGCGGCCTGTCGGGCGGGGCCGTGAAATCCAGCGGAATCAGTGATCTACGTGGATCGTCCACAGGCGGGGCCGGTCGCCTCGGTGCGCTGCTGTTGCCCATCGGCCACAGTTTTTTCGCTGTGAACGCGCACCGGATTCACGCATCGCGTGCGGACGCTGCCGCCGGCATGCCGGGATGCGGGAACGCACCGAGAGAACGTCGTGTCGCCTCGCCATGCCGGGAACGGAGGGATTACGGACGGGGCGGTGCCGGCGCAGCGGACGGCAGGCGGGCCGGCCGGCCACGGCCGCGCGCCGTGCCGGGTTGCAAAGGGCGTGACGCCGGTCGCATAATTCTACAAGATTGTAGTGTCAGAGACGGGCCGGACGGCCCGCCGCATCCGTTCAGGAGGATTCCGGCAATGACGATCGATACGGTCGAGGCCCGGGGCGGAACGGCCCGGCAGGCAGCCGAGGAGACGCTGGCGCGCTTCGCGGCGGCGGCGCACGCCGCCTACGCGGCCGATCCCGGCCCCGGCGGCGTGGAGAAGATCCGCGCGCTGCTCGAGCCGGTGCTGCGCGACCGGGCGGTCGTCGCGCGCTATCTCGGGCCCGACAACGACGAGACGCGCACGCCGCTCTACACCGATCCCGAATTCGGCTTCGTCGTGCTCGCGCATGTCTACAAGGGCGTCGCCAACGCGCCGCCGCACGACCACGGGCCGACCTGGGCGATCTACGGCCAGGCCACAGGCGTCACCGAGATGACCGAGTGGAAGCTGGAAAAGGCGCCGACGGACACCGAGCCCGGGCTCGCCTCGCCGGTGAAGACCTACAACATGGAGCCGGGCATGGCCGTGGCCTACCAGAAGGGCCAGCTCCATTCGCCCCGTCGCGCCGGCGACACGCGGCTGATCCGCATCGAGGGCACCGACCTGATGCAGGTCAAGCGCAAGGCATTCAAGCCGGCCTGAGACGTTTGACGCAGCGGGAGCGGCGCGGGACACTGCCCGCGCCGCGACGCATGCCTATCGTGCCGGCGGCCCCGGACCTGCTGGAGATTCCCATGCGCCGCCTCGCCCCGTTCGGTCTCGCCCTCGCCCTGCTCGCCGCGCTCGCCCTGCCGGCGGCGGCGCAGCAGCTCGCCACGCCGAAATCCACGGTGCTTGTCACCGTCATCGGCAATGTCACGAAGACCAACCGCGGTGCCTACGACGAGGCGCGCGACGTCTACTTCAAGCACCTCAACATTCCCTTCGCCAAGGCGGCGGCCTTCGACCACGCCATGCTGTCGGCGCTGAAGCAGCACACCGTTCGCACCGATTTCCCGATGGGTGGCAAGGTACGCAGCTTCAGCGGCCCGCTGCTGGCCGACGTGCTGGCGGCGGCCGGCGCCACCGGCACCACGGCGACGATCACGGCGCTCGACGGCTACGCCGCCGAGCTGCCGATCGCCGACATCGCGAAGTTTGGCGTCATCCTCGCGCTCGCCGAGGACGGCAAGCCGTTCGGCATCGGCGACTACGGCCCGACCTGGGTGATCTTCCCGCGCGCCGACAACCCGGCCCTCAAGGGCCGCAACGACGACGGCTGGGTCTGGGCCGTCGCCGCGATCGCCGTGAAGTAGCACCGTGGCGATCCGGCGCGTCAGCGCGCCGTCGGTGCCCGAGCCGCCGCCGGCCACATGGTCCAACTGCCTCGTCGTCGACGGCATCGCCTACGTCGCCGGGCTGACGGCGCGCGGCAGCGATTTCGCCAGCGTCGTCGGCGGCGGCGCTTACGGCCAGGCGCAGGCCATCTTCGCCAAGATGGGGGCCCTGCTGGAGGCCGCCGGCGGCAACCTCGCCGACGTGGTGAAGGTGACCATCTACGTCACTGACATCCGCCTGCGCGAGGAGGTGTGGAAGGCGCGCGCCGAAGTGTTCTCCGGCGACTTCCCGGTCTCGACGCTGATCGAGATTTCGAAGCTGGCGCATCCCGAAATGCTGGTCGAGATCGACGCCATCGCCCATATCGGCGCCGGCAAGCGCGGCTGAGGGTCAGGCGGCGGCGGGACGCAGGCGGGCGGCCGCGGGACGTCGTGCGCGCAGGAGCGTCGCCACGGCGAGCGGCACGACGAAGGCGGCGACCACCCAGGCCGGCCGCGTGCCGGCCTCCGCCGAGAGGTTCGCCGCCAGCAGCAGCAGCGGATCGGCCCCGACACTGGGCGCGTACCAGACGGCCTCGCCGAGCGCCGTCAGCGGCGCGGCGAGGACCAGCGACAGCGCCGCCACGCGCGGCGGGATGCGGCCGGCCGAGCCGTAGCCGCGCGCCAGCGCGCGGAAGGCGAGCAGCCACGCCAGCAGCCCGGCCATCACCAGCGGCTCGCCCGCCGCGAGCTTCGCCTGCAGGAAATGATGCACGACCGCCAGCACGGCGGCCGGGTAGACGAGGGCGTGCAGGCGCCGCCAGCGGCGCGCGCCGAGCCGGCGCATCGCCGCGTCAGTGGAGGTCGCCGCCAGCGCCGCGAAGACGAGCAGCCCGGCGAAGCCGATTGTCAGGTAGACGCGCAGCACGATCTCGCCGGCGACGACGCCCGGCAGCCAGCCCTTGTCGGCGGCGAACAGCAGGAGGTGCAGGATCGCGTAGCAGAAGGTTGCGACGCCGGCCATCCGGCGCAACAGGATCACGCGCGGCCACTTCAGCAGTGCCGCCAGGGGCGTGATCGCCAGGGTGACGAACAGCAGGCGAATGGTCCACTGCCCGACCAGGTCGATGGCGGCATCGAGCGGCCGCGCGCCGAGGCCATCGGTGGCCCACAGAATCGCGACCGCCGCCGCCGGCAGGAACAGCGCGGCGAAGGCGGCGGTCTTCAGCGGCGAGATGGCGCCGCGCGGGTCATGCCAGGGGAACATGCGATCTCTCCGCCGTCCCATATCGGGTGACGGCGGCTCGCCGTCCAATGCCGCCGCATCACGATCGCGCGACGGCGCTTCAGCCAGTGCCATCGGTCACGGCTTCGCCCCGGCTCAGCATGCGGCGATCAAGGGCGACGCTCTTGACCAGCGCCACGACCGGACCACCGGCCGCGAGGCCGAGGGCGGCGACCGACTCGCGTGTCACGCGGGCGCCGAGATGAGCGCCGCCGCCGAGATCGACCGTCACCTCGGCGAAGGCGCCGTCCTCCTCGACGATGGCGGCGACAGTGCCGGCAAAGGTGTTGCGGATGGAGATCGCCTCCGGCGCCGTGCGGGCGAGCGCCACGTCGCGGGCGCGGATGCGCAGGCGCACGGGCGCGCCCGGCGGCAGGTCGACCGCCGGCATGCGCAGGCGATGGCCGCCGGCCAGCGCCACTTCGGTCATCGCCCAGTGCGCGTCGTGCGCGACGACCGTGCCCTCGAGCAGCGTGCCGGCCTCGAAGCGGCCGGCGAGGCGGCGCATCGCCGGATGCTCCAGCACCCTCGCCAGCGGGCCGGAGGCCGCGACGCGGCCGTCTTCCAGCACGACCACTGTTCCGGCGAGGCGGGCGAGTTCGTCGAGCGAATGCGTCACCCACAGGATCGGCACGCGCGTCTCCGCCGCGACGCGTTCGATCAGCGGCAGGATCGCGGCGCGGCGCGGCCGGTCGAGCGCCGCCAGCGGTTCGTCCATCAGCAGCAGGCGCGGCGCTGCCAGCAGGGCGCGGCCGATCGCCACGCGCTGGCGCTCGCCGCCCGACAGGCTCGCCGTGTCGCGGCTGAGCAGCGGCGCGAGGTCGAGCATGGCGACGACCTCGTCGAACGACGGCCCGGCGGCGCCGCGTGGCGCGCGGCGCGCGGCGTAGCGCAGATTGCCGGCGACGCCGAGATGGCCGAACAGGCGGGCGTCCTGGAACACCAGCCCGGCGCGCCGCCGCCAGGCCGGCATGCGGACGCGGCGGGCGTCGTCCTGCCACACCGCGTCGCCGAGGGCGATGCGGCCGCGCGCCGCCGGCTCCAGCCCGGCCAGCGCGCGTAGCAGCGTCGTCTTGCCGTGGCCCGATGCACCGAAGACGCCGGTGATGCCGTCGAGGGCAAAGCGGCCGGCGACCGCCAGCCGGAAGCCGCCGCGGTCGACCGCGATGTCGAGATCGAGCGCGCTCATGGCGCGCCCGGTCCGACATGGACGGGAAACCGCCGGTTCACGGCATAGACGACCAGCAGCACGACGAAGGAGAAGACCAGCAGGCCGGCCGACAGCAGATGCGCGCCCTGCCAGTCGAGCGTCTCGACGCGCTCGAAGACGTCGATCGAGATGACGCGCGTGCGGCCGGGGATGTTGCCGCCAACCATCAGCACCACGCCGAACTCCCCCAGCGTGTGGGCGAAGCCGAGCACGGCGGCGGTGAGATAGCCGCGCGCCGCCAGCGGCGAGACGACGGTGAGGAAGGCGTCGAGCGGGCGGGCGCCGAGCACCTCGGCGGCCTCGACCGGTGCGCGGCCGATGGCGGCGAAGGCCGTCTGCAACGGCTGCACGACGAAGGGCAGCGAGTAGACGACCGACGCGACGACAAGCCCGGCGAAGGAGAAGGCCAGCGTCGTGCCGGTCACACGCACCCAAGCCGCGCCGAGCGGCGCGTCGGGAGCGAAAATCACCAGCAGGTAGAAGCCGAGCACCGTCGGCGGCAGCACCAGCGGCAGCGCCACTACCGCCTCGACGGCGGGCTTGAGCGGCGAGCGCGTGCGCGCCAGCCACCATGCCCAGGGCGTACCGACCGCCAGCAGGATGACGACGGTGACGGCGGCGAGCGCGAGGGTGAGGAGGATGACGCCGAAATCGATCACGCGGCCTCAGCGCGCGACGTCGTAACCGTAGCGGCGGACGATCTCCACCGCCGCCGGGGCCTTGAGGAAGGCGAGGAAGTCGCGCGCGGCGGCGTTGCCGGCGCCGCGGGCGAGCAGGATGGCGTCCTGGCTGATCGGCGCGTGCAGGTCGGCCGGCACGGGCCAGACGCTGCCCCTGCGGCCCTGCTCTGACATCGTCTGGGACAGCGCGACGAGGCCAAGTTCGGCATTGCCGGTCGCCGCCATCTGGAAGGTCTGGCCGATGTCCTGCCCCATCACGATCCGGCCCTCGACGGCGCTCCACAGGCCGAGCTTCTCCAGCGCCGCGCGCGCCGCCGCGCCATAGGGTGCCACGGCGGGATTGGCGATGGCGAGGTGGCGGAACGGTGCCTTCAGCGCCGCCGGCCCGTCGCCACCGACGCGGGCGGGGTCGGCGCTCCACAGGCCGAGGCGGCCGACGGCATAGGTGAAGACGCTGGCCGGCGCGCCGTGTCCCTCGGCGGCCAGCCGCGCCGGCCGCTCGGCATCGGCCGACAGGAAGGCGTCGAAGGGCGCGCCCTTGACGATCTGGGCATAGAAGGCGCCCGACGACCCTGTCGAGACCTCGACGGTGTGGCCGCTGGTAGCGGCGAAGGCCGCGACGATCTCCCTCGCCGGTGCGGTGAAGTTGGCGGCGACGGCGATGGTCGCCGTTTCGGCACGGGCGGTCGCGGACAGCAGCAGGGCGGCAAGGAGGGCCAGCAGGCGCGGGGAGAGCATGGCGGGGCTCGATATGTTCATTCGTGCCGGTCGTCGAAATATCCTTTCAGACATATCGCCTCGTCAAGAGGCCGGCTTGCGGCGGCGGGAGCGCCCTGCGCGGGTCAGTCGTGCGGGGCCAGCCTGTCGCGGAGTGCCGCCATGTCGGCCTCGACGGCGTTGGCGGTCGCCTGCTCCATGTGGCGGAAGCGGGCCAGCACCTCCTCGCCCAGCGCCGTCAGGCCGGCATGCCCGCCGCCGCCGGCGCCGCCGCGGGCGGTTTCGACCAGCGGCGTGCGGAAGCAGGCGTTCATCGTGTCGACGAGGAGCCAGGCCCGGCGGTAGCTCATGCCCATACGGCGCCCGGCGGCGGCAATGGAGCCGGTGGCCTTGATGCCGTCGAGCAGGTCGGCCTTGCCGGGGCCGATCGCCACATCGGGGCCGAGGACGATGCGCAGCCTTGCGCCGAGGGTGCGGTTGCCGACACGCATGGTGGGAGCAAAGCACGTTGGCCGCGCCGTCGCCATCGGGTACAAGGCCGGCGCTATGACAACGCAGCCCGCGACACCCAACAGCTTCCGCACCGGGCCCGACGAGCGCGGCCATTTCGGCACGTTCGGGGGGCGTTTCGTCGCCGAGACGCTGATGCCGCTGATCCTCGCCGTCGAGACGGCGTGGGACGCGGCGCGCGCCGACCCGGCCTTCCGTACGGAACTGGACTACTGGCTCAAATACTATGTCGGCCGGCCAAGCCCGCTGTACTTCGCGGGGCGCCTGAGCGCGCACCACGGCGGCGCGAAGATCTACTTCAAGCGCGACGAGCTGAACCACACGGGCGCGCACAAGATCAACAACACCATGGGCCAGATCCTGCTGGCCCGCCGCATGGGCAAGACGCGCATCATCGCCGAGACCGGCGCCGGCCAGCACGGCGTGGCGACGGCGACGGTGTGCGCGCTCTTCGGCCTGCCCTGCATCGTCTACATGGGCGCCACCGACGTCGAGCGGCAGGCGCCTAACGTCTTCCGCATGAAGCTGCTCGGCGCCGAGGTGCGGCCCGTGACGAGCGGCACGGCGACCTTGAAGGACGCGATGAACGAGGCGCTGCGCGACTGGGTCGCCAACGTCGACGACACCTTCTATATCATCGGCACGGCGGCCGGCCCGCACCCCTATCCGCAGATGGTGCGCGATTTCCAGTCGGTGATCGGCGACGAGGTGCGCGCGCAGATCATGGATGCCGAAGGGCGGCTGCCCGACACGCTGGTCGCCTGCATCGGCGGCGGCTCCAACGCCATCGGCCTGTTCCATCCCTTTCTCGACGATCCGTCGGTGAAGATGATCGGCGTCGAGGCGGCCGGCCACGGCATCGCCACCGGCCAGCACGCCGCGTCCATGACCGGCGGCAAGCCGGGCGTGCTGCACGGCAACCGCACCTACCTGCTGCAGGACGAGGACGGCCAGATCCAGGACGCGCACTCGATCTCGGCCGGTCTCGACTATCCCGGCGTCGGCCCGGAACATGCCTGGCTGCACGACACCGGCCGTGTCTCCTACGTTCCCGTCACCGACGACGAGGCGCTCGCCGCCTTCCAGCAGTGCACGCGGCTGGAGGGCATCATCCCCGCGCTGGAGCCGGCGCACGCGCTGGCCCATGTCGCCAAGATCGCGCCGGACCTGCCGAAGGACCACATCCTCGTCATGAACATGTGCGGGCGTGGCGACAAGGACGTCTTCACGGTGGCGAAGGCGCTGGGAGTCGAGCTGTGAGCCGCATCGCGCGCCGTTTCGCCGCCCTGCGCGCCGAGGGCCGCGCCGCCTTCGTGCCGTTCGTCATGGCCGCCGATCCCGACCTCGCCACCAGCGAGGCGATCCTCGCGGGCCTGCCGGCGGCGGGCGCCGACCTGATCGAACTCGGCGTCATGTTCTCCGACCCGATGGCCGACGGCCCGGCGATCCAGGCCGCCGGCCTGCGCGCCCGCGCCGGCGGCGCCTCGGTGCGCAACACGCTGGCGATGGTGCGCCGTTTCCGCGCGGCCGACGCCGACACGCCGATCATCCTGATGGGCTACTACAACCCCATCTACATCTACGGCGCCGCCGCCTTCGCCAGGGACGCGGCGGCGGCCGGCGTCGACGGCCTCATCGTCGTCGACCTGCCGCCCGAGGAGGACGCCGAACTGGCGCCCTTCGCGCGCGACGCCGGCCTCGATCTGGTGCGGCTGGCGACGCCGACGACCGACGACGCGCGGCTGCCCGTCGTGCTCGGCGGTGCCTCGGGCTTCGTCTACTACGTCGCCATCGCCGGCATCACCGGCACCCGCTCGGCCTCGGCCGACGCCATTACGGCGGCGGTCACGCGCCTCAAGCGCCACACGAAGCTGCCGGTCGCCGTCGGCTTCGGCATCCGCACGGCGGCGCAGGCCGAGGCCGTCGCCGAAGTCGCCGATGCCGCCGTGGTGGGCTCGTCGCTGGTCCAGAAGCTCGCCGACACGCTCGGCGACGACGGCCGGGCCAGCGTGCGCACGGTGCCGGAGGTACTGGCCTTCGCGCGCGACCTCGCCGCCGGTGTGCGGCGCGCCCGGCGGGGCAAGGCGGCATGAGCTGGCTGACCAACTTCGTGCGCCCGAAGATCCGGGCGCTGGTCGGCAAGGCCGACATGCCGGACAATCTGTGGATCAAGTGTCCGGCCTGCGAGCAGATGCTGTTCCACCGCGAACTTGCCGTGAACCTGCAGGTCTGCAACCACTGCGGCCATCATATGCGGATGGGCGCGGCGGCCCGCCTCGCCATGCTGCTCGACGCCGACAGTGAGACGCGCCTCGACCTGCCGGTGACGCAGCCCGACCCGCTGCGCTTCCGAGATACCAAGCGTTACGCCGACCGCCTGCGCGACGCCCAGACGAAGACGGGCGAGCCGGAAGCGACGCTGGTCGCGCGCGGCACCATCGGCGGCCACAAGGTCGTCGTCGCGGTGCTCGACTTCGCCTTCATGGGGGGCTCGATGGGGCTCGCCGTCGGCGAGGCGCTGCTCGCCGCCGCCGACGCGGCGGTGGCGGACCGCGCGGCGCTGATCGCCGTCACTTCTTCGGGCGGCGCGCGCATGCAGGAAGGCATCCTGTCGCTGGTCCAGATGCCGCGCACGGTGATCGCGGTCGAGCAGGTGCGCGAGGCCGGGCTACCCTACATCGTCGTGCTGACCGACCCGACCACCGGCGGCGTGACCGCGTCCTTCGCCATGGTCGGCGACGTGCACGTGGCCGAGCCTGGGGCGACCGTCGGCTTCGCCGGGCGGCGCGTCATCCAGGACACCATCCGCGAGGAACTGCCGGCCGACTTCCAGCGCGCCGAGACGATGCTGGAGCACGGCATGATCGACATGGTCGTGCCGCGCGCCGGCCTGCGCGACGCGCTGGCGCGCCTGATCGGCCTGCTGCTGGCGCCGCATCCGCCGGCGCCGGTCGTCAGCCTGTCCGCCGCGGGTCGGGGAGCCGGCCATCGCGCCGGGGCCGATGCCTGACGGCACGCCGTCCGCCTCGACGGCGGCGGTGCTCGAACGCCTGACGCGGCTTCATCCGAAGCTCATCGACCTGTCGCTCGGCCGCATCGAGCGGTTGCTCGCCCGCCTCGACCATCCCGAGCGCGACCTCGCCCCCGTCGTCCACATCGCCGGCACCAACGGCAAGGGCTCGGTCGCGGCCTTCCTGCGGGCGATGGCGGAGGCCGCTGGCCTGCGCGTCCATGTCTACACCTCGCCGCACCTCGTGCGCTTCAACGAGCGCATCCACGTCGCCGGGCGCATCATCGAGGACGCGCCGCTGGTGGCGCTGCTGGAGGAGGTCGAGCGCGCCAACGGCGGCGAACCGATCACCTTCTTCGAGGCGACGACGGCGGCGGCCTTCCTCGCCTTCGCCCGCGCGCCGGCCGATCTCGTCATCCTCGAGACCGGCCTCGGCGGCCGCCTCGACGCGACCAACGTGATCGCGCGGCCGGCGGCGACGGCGATCACGCCGGTCTCGCTCGACCACCAGAGCTTCCTTGGTCCCGACATCGCCTCGATCGCGGGCGAGAAGGCGGCGATCCAGAAGGAGGGCGTCCTCGCCGTCGTCGGCCCGCAGGTGCCCGAGGCCGCGGCCGTGATCGACGAAGCGGCGAGGGCGGCCGGCGCCGCGCCGTGGCGCCACGGCCGCGAATGGAGCGTCGCGCCCGACGGCGCCGGCATCGTCTACCGCTCGCCGCTGGGCGAACGACGTCTGCCGCGCCCGGCGCTGGTTGGCCGGCACCAGATCGACAATGCCGGCACGGCGGTCGCCGTCGCCGAGCGGCTGGCCGCGCCGGTCATCCCCGCCGCCGCCATCGCCGCCGGCCTGGCGCGGGCGGAATGGCCGGCCCGGTTGCAGCGCCTCAACGGCCGGCTGGCCGCGCTGCTGCCGGACGGCTGGGAACTGTGGCTCGACGGCGGTCACAACCCCGCCGCCGGCACCGTGCTGGCCGAACAGGCCGAGGCCTGGATGCGCCACGACGGGCGGCCGCTGCACCTCGTCTACGGCATGCTCAACACCAAGGATCCCGCCGGCTTCCTCGCGCCTCTGTCGCGCATCGCGGTGACGCTCGCCGGCGTCGCGGTGCCCGGCGAACCGGCGTCGATGAGCGCCATCGAGGCCGCGACCGCCGCCGCTGCCGTCGGCATCGTGCGCGCGGCGCCGGCCGCCGGCATCGCCGCCGCGCTCGCTGCCCTGCCGCGCGGCCATGCGGGCGCGGGTCCGGCGCGCGTGCTCGTCTGCGGTTCGCTCTACCTCGCCGGCCACGTGCTGGCGGAGGACGCCTAGCGGCGTCCTGCCGCGCCTGGCGCGGTTGCGCGACGGCGACGGCACGGCTCAGGATGGACGGCGATCGCAAGGAGGCTTCCGTGGCGCAGGCGAGGACACCCGAGGTGCCGCTGCCGACGCCGGGCGACCGGGTGCCCAACCTGTTCCTGCCCGACCAGCGCGGCGTGGTCATCAGCCTCGCCGACAAGTCGCGCGGCGGGCCGATCTTCATGCTCTTCTATCCGACGCGTGGCGACCTCGCGGCGGCGGCGGAGATGCAGGCGCTGGGGCGCGTCGCCGAGGAGCTGATCGCGGCAGGCGCGCACGTCTTCACCGTCGGCGGCGACAGCGAGGCCGACACGGTAGCCTTCGCGCTGCGCAGCGGCATCGGCGCCGCGGTCCACGCCTGCGCCGACCCCGAGGGACGCGCGGCCGCCCATTGCGGTCTCACCGGGCGGCTTGCCGGCCTCATGCTCGACGCCAACCAGCGGATCACGGAAGTGCTGCTGCCGCGCGACGGGCCGATCGTCGCGCGCGCGGCCGAGCGCGTGCGCGCCTGGCAGCGCCCGCAAGCCTTCGCCGCGCCGATGCATCCACCGCTGTTGATCATCCCCGATGCGCTGGAGCCGGAATTCTGCCGCTACCTGATCGAGCAGTACGAGGTGCGCGGTAACGAGGCCACGGGCACGCAGCGCACCGTCGACGGCCGCATGATCCAGGACATGTCGGGCGAGACCAAGCGACGGCGCGATCACTACGTCGTCGACGCCGACCTGATGGAGGCCATCGCGACGCGCATCGGCCGGCGCGTGCTGCCGGAGATCCGCCGCGCCTTCCACTGCGATGCCTCGCAGGTCGAGGAATTCAAGATCGTCTGCTACGACGCCGACACCGGCGGCTGGTTCCTGCCGCACCGCGACAACACCACGCCCGGCACGGCGCATCGCCGCTTCGCCATGACGCTCAACCTCAATACCGGCGAGTACGACGGCGGCGAACTGTGGTTTCCCGAATACGGCGGCGCCACTTACGCGCCGGCCGCGGGCACGGCGGTGGTGTTTTCCTGCGCCCTGCTGCACGAGGCGAAGGCGGTGACGCGCGGCCGCCGCTTCGTGCTGCTGTCGTTCTTCTTCGACGAGGCGGGCCGCCGCCTGCGCGAACGCATCCAGCAGCAGATCGCCGCGTCGCGGCGGTGATTGTCCCGGAAGCCGGGGGAAGCGAGGCGGCCTCGTCCTTCGACAGGCTCAGGACGAGGAGCCAAACCTGCCATCCTCATGCCGAGCCTGTCGAAGCATGAGGCGCCGCAAGCGCCTGCCTAGAGAACCGACTCGATCCAGTCGACGAGCTGCTTGCGCGGCAGGGAGCCGACCTTCATCGACGCCACCTGGCCGTCCTTGAACAGCAGCAGCGTCGGGATGCCTCGCACGCCGTACTTGTTCGGCGTCATCGGATTGTCGTCGATGTTGAGCTTGGCCACGGTCAGCTTGCCTGCCTTGTCCTTGGCCACCTCTTCCAGCGTCGGCGCGATCTGCCGGCACGGCCCACACCACTCGGCCCAGAAATCGACGAGCACGGGCTGCGACGACTTGAGGACGTCGGCCTCGAACGAGGCATCGGTGATGGCGACGGTGTTCTCGGACATGGCGCGATCCTTCGGCTGGCGGGCGGACTGCGAATCTAGGAACCGCCCCGGACCGGGTCAAGGCGACGGCGGCGACGCCGGCCCGGCGGCGGGGGCGTGCGCGTCGAGCAGCG
The DNA here is from genome assembly GCA_050246875.1 of Alphaproteobacteria bacterium. Lineage (GTDB taxonomy): Bacteria > Pseudomonadota > Alphaproteobacteria > UBA6615 > UBA6615 > SHWB01. The sequence goes on from JBFWVF010000010.1 coordinate 104,600, forward strand.
ACTCGGGCAGGCGCTGCACCGCCGGCGCGTCGGTCCAGACGAGCCAGCACTCGACCGGGCGGTCGGGCCAGATGCCGGCGATGAGGGCGCGGTAGGCCGCCATCTGGGCGAGCCAGGCGCGCGGTGTGGCGGCCGGGTCGGCCGGCGGCGCGCGTCCGGTCTTGAAGTCGGCGACGAGGATGCGGTCGTCGAGCACGGCGAGGCGGTCGATGCGGCCGGCGACGGTGCGCGGCGGCGCGCCCGGCGGCCCGGCGACGAGGCCGGCGACGGGCGCCTCGGCGAGGCTGGCCTCGCCCCACAGCGGCGCGGTCGCGGGATCGTCGAGGACGGCCAGCACGCTGGCCGCGGCCGCCCGCGCCGCCACGGCGTCGAGCCCGTGGTCGGGCCGCGCCGCCAGTCGCGCGGCGGCGTCGGCGCGGCGCTCGCGCGGCAAGGCGGCGAGAAGCTGGAGGGCGCGATGGACGAAACGCCCGCGCGCGAAGGCGGTCGCGTCCTCGCCGGCGGCGGGCGAGCGCACCGGCGGCTCGCCCTCGACGGCGCGCGACGGCGTCAGCGGCCGCGTCGGCTCGGGCTCCGGCGGTGGCGGCCGGCCGAACCAGTCCGGCACGGCGACGGCGTCGGCAACGACCTGCGCCGGCTCCGCCTCGGGCGCCGCGTCCTGCCTGTCGGCCATGCGCAGCACGGTCGCGTCCTCGACACCGTTGGCGGCGAGGAACGGGTCCTGTGCCGCCGTCGCGCGGCCGTCGAGGCCGCCGCGCACGAGGGCGTGCCAGCATCCGGCGGCAGGCTCGCGCCGGTTGACCCAGCCGCAGACCAGCAGGCGGTCGGCGGCGCGCGTCAGGGCGACGTAGAGCAGGCGCCGATATTCCTCGTCGCGCGCCGCCTCGGCATCCTCGCGGGCGGCGGCGGCGACGCTGTCGTCGGCATTCTTCGACGGCGACCACAGCACCACGCGGGCGTTGCCCGGCCACAGCAGGCGGTCGCTTCCACGCGGCACCTGTGTCGTGTCCGGCAGGATGACGAGCGGCGCCTCGAGTCCCTTTGCGCCATGCACCGTCATCACCCGCACGGCGTCGCTGGCCTGGTCGAGGTCGCGCTTGACCTCGGGGCTGGCGGTCGCGACCCAGTGCAGGAAGCCTTCGAGCGACGGCACGTTGGAGCGCTCGTAAGCCAGGGCGAGGGCGAGGAATTCGTCGACGGGATCGGCGGCGTCGCGTCCGAGCCGCGCCAGCAGGCGGTCGCGGCCGCCGCCGTCGACCAGCACCTCGCTGTAAAGCTCGTAGGGCCGCACAAGGTCGGCGCGCGCCAGCAGGCTGGCGAGCCGGGCATGGGCGGCGGCGAAGGCGGGATCGTCGCCGGCCAGCGCGGCGAGGGACTGCCACAGCGTGCCCGGCCGGCCGTGTGCCAGCGTGAAGAGCTGCGTCTCGTCGAGGCCGATCAGCGGGCTCTTCAGCACGCAGGCCAGCGTCAGGTCGTCCTGCGGCAGCAGCAGGAAGCGGCCCAGCGCCATCAGGTCCATCACCGCCATCTGCTCGACCAGCCGCATGCGGTCGACGCCCGACACCGGCACGCCCTCGTCCTTCAACGCGCGCACGATCTCTTCGACCATGGCGTCGCGGCGGCGTACCAGGATGAGGATGTCGCCGGGCCGCAGCGGGCGGTCGCGCGACTCCAGGCGCTCGCCGTCGGCGAACCACTGCGCGATGCGCCGCGCCAGCAGGCGGGCGAGGCGCGTGCGCGCGCTCTCGCCGCCGATGCGCTCGACCGGCGGTTTCCAGCTCTCGGCCGGCGGCGGACCTTCCGATTGCAGCACCGGCCACAGTTCGACCGTCCCGGCATGGCCGTCGCGCCGCGCCTGGTGGCGCAGCACGGCGCCCTCGGCGACCACGCCCGTCCGCGCCGCGTCGGTGGCGAAGACGGCGTCGACCGCGCGCAGCACGGCCGGTGTCGAGCGGAAGGAGATGTCGAGGCCGATGTCGCGCCAGTCGGCGCCGCCATCGGCCGCGGCCTGCCGGTAGTCGGCGTGTTCGTCGGCATAGGCACGCGGATCGGCGCGCTGGAAGGCGAAGATCGACTGCTTGGCGTCGCCGACGACGAACAGCGTGCGCGGCGGCGCCGCGTCGTCGTGCGCACCGCCGCCGGCATAGAATTCGCCGGTCAGTGCCCGCACCACCGCCCACTGGTCGGGGTTGGTGTCCTGCGCCTCGTCGATCAGCACGTGGTCGATGCCGCCGTCGAGCTTGTAGAGCACCCAGGCGGCGCGGTTGGCCTCCAGCAGGCGCGCCGTGGCGGCGATGAGGTCGTCGTAGTCGAGCGCGGCGATGGCCGCCTTCTTCGCGGCGTAGCGCGCGATGAGGGCCTCGGCGACGAGGACGAGCGCGTGCGTCGCCTGCGCGATGTCGGCCTTGCGGCAGCGGTCGAGCACGTCGAGCACGCGCCCGGTTTCCGCCGAAAGAGCCGGAATGGCGTCGGCCGCCGCCTTGGTGGCGAGCCGCGCGCGCGGCGCAAGCTGCTGCGTGAGGAAGACATCGAGCCAGTCGTCGAAGCCCGCCGCACGCGCCGTATCGTCCGCCGCGAGCCATGCCGCCATCTGCGTCGCGCGCACCTGATCGCCCTTGCCGCCGAGCGTCAGGGTCTTCGCCGCCGCCGTCAGCGCGGCGCGGTCGAAGGCGCCCTCGGCGGTGGCGGCCGCGACGATCGTGCCCGCGGTCTCGTCGGGACCGATCATCAGGTGGCGGCAGGTCCGCAGGTGGAGCGCCGCAGCGCCGCCCGGTTCGAGCAGCCGGCCGATGCGGCCGCGCTCGCGCAGCACTTCGCCCAGCAGGTCGGGGAAGTTCATCTCGTGCACGCGCGCGGTGACGAGGGCGAGGGCCGCGGCGAGCGGCCCGCCATCGGCCTCGCCGGCCTCGGCGAAGACCTCGGCCTGCGCTTCGCGCAGCAGCTCCTGCGCGTCGTTGTCCTCGACGAGGGCGAAATGCGGCGCCAGCCCCGCCTCGAGCGGAAAGCGGCGCAGCACCGACTGGCAGAAGGCGTGCAGCGTCAGCAGGCGCAGGCCGCCGGGCGCGTCGAGAACACGGCGGAACAGGCCGCGCGCGCGCTCCAGCGTGGCGGCATCGGGCGTCGCGCCGAGAAGATCGCCGAGATCGCGGGCGAGGGCGGCCTCGCCCAGCGTCGCCCAGCGGCCGAGACGGGCACGTACGCGGCCGGCCATCTCGGCGGCGGCGGCGCGGGTGAAGGTGAGGCAGAGCACGCGCGACGGCGGCGTGCCGGCGAGCAGCAGGCGCAGCAGCCGCGCCGTGAGCACCGTCGTCTTGCCCGATCCGGCCGAGGCATCGACCCAGACGCTGGCGCGCGGATCGGAGGCGCGCTGCTGCGCGGCAGTGGCCTCGGCGATGATGCGGGCGGCGGTGTCGCGCGCGTTCACTCGACGCCCCCGCCGTCGTCGCCCTCGCCGGCGGCGACGGACCATTCGCGCAGCCGGGCGAGGTGCTCGTAGTCGGAGTAGGCCGGCGCAGCGTCGGGGCGTGGCCGCGCCTCGTAGGCCGTCGCCGGGTCGTCGAAGGCGGCGACCAGGCCGGCGAGGCCGGCCAGCGCGGCGCGCGTCAGTTCGGCGGGATCGTCGCCGGCGGCACGCACGCGTCCCGGCGGATTGCCGCCCGAGAGCTGCCAGTAGGCGAGTTCGCCGACCCGCCCCGCGCCGACGGCGGCGAAGCCACCGGCCTCGGCGATGGCCGCCTCGAGGGGAAGCTGCGGCGCATAGCCGGCCGCCACCTCGGCGGTGCGCGGCGGCGCGCCGGTCTTGTAGTCGACGATGGCGAGCGTGCCGTCGGCCATGCGGTCGATGCGGTCGGCGCGGGCGTAGACCTCGAACGGCCCGGCCGGCGCGCGGATGGTCAGCGCACCGGCGATCTCCGTGAATGTTTGGGTTACGGAAAGGCGGCGGCGCGCCTCCTCGGCTATGAACCAGCCCGCGACGCGCTCGAAGCGCGGCCACCAGAAGGCGTGGACGGCGGGATGCACGGCGACGGGATCGAAGCGCGCGCGTCCCTCGGCCAGCAGGCGCGCGTGCGCGTCGGCCGGCAGCGGTCCGGCGGGAAAGGCGGCGAGGAAGGCGCCGAGGGCCTCGTGGATGTGCGTGCCGTAGTCGGCCGCCGTCGGCGGCGCGTCGATCGGGTCGAGGGCGCGCAGGCCGAGGACGTACTGCGCGTAGATGGCATAGGGATCGCGCATCCACGCCTCGATGCGCGTCACCGACAGGCGCCGTGGCCGGGCGGCGACGGGCGGCCGGGGCGCCGGGCGCCAGACCAGCGGATCGGCCGGCGCGGCCGGCGGTTCCAGCAGGCGGCGCTGCCAGCCGAGCCAGCCGGAATTCCGCCCGGCCATGGCCGACAGCGGCCCGTCGTCGCCGCCGGTGGCGTATTCGAGGCGCGTCAGCCAGCGCGACGGCACGGTTGGCGAGCCGTCCACCCGCGCCGCGCGGGTCAGCACGACGCGCGGCGCCGCCAGCGCCTGGGCGACATCGTGTGCGGCGAGACCGATGCGCCGCTCCGGCGCTTCGAGCCCGAAGGCGACGCGCATCGGCCGGCTCATCCACGGATCGGCGGCGGCCTCGGCTGGCCAGCTGCCCTCGACGAGGCCGCCGAGCACCATCACGTCGACGTGCTGGAGGCGCGCTTCCAGCGGGCCGAGGATGGCGAGGCGCGGATGCGCGCCGAGGCGCGGACGCACCGGATGGCCGGCCAGCAGCGCCTCCAGCAGCGCCGGCCAGCGCGCGCCCTCGACCGGGCCGAGGACGTCGCCGGCCTCGATCAGTTCGCCGGCAAGGGTGGCGGCCGCCTCGCCGGCATCGCCCTGCCACAGGCGGGCGGCGCCGGCTTCCGCGTCGCTCGCCGCCAGCGCCTCGGCCACCGCCACATGCGCGCGCACGAGATCGGCGAGGGGGTGGCTGCCGCGCGCGAGCAGGCGCGCCAGAGGCGCCGTCGCGCCCTCGATGCGCCGCACGAAGTCCTTGAGCGGCGTCGGCCGCCGACCGAGCGCTCCGCGCAGGCCACGGAAGCCGGCACCCGGCCGCGTGCCGCGCAGCGCCGCGATTTCCAGTTCGCGCGCGAGGCGGCGGCATTCCGCCGGCGGCAGCCCGGCGGCGCAGAGCGGATGTTTGAGCAGGGCGAGCAGCGGCACCGGCGCCGCGCGCCCGGCGACGACGGCGGCGACGAGCCGCAGGAAGACGCCGGGAACCGTCTCGTTCAGCGGCACGCCGGCGCTGTCGTCGACCGCCAGGTCCCAGCGGCCGAGCGCGGCGGCGACGCGACGGGCCAGCGCGCGGTCGGGGGTGACGAGGGCGCAGGTGCGGCCGGGCGTCTCCAGCGCCGCGCGCATGACGAGGGCAATGGCGCCGGCCTCCTCCTCCGGCGTGGTGGCGTCGATGCGCTCGATGTCGGCGGCGGCGCCCGGCGGCACGGCAGGCGGCGCGGCCTCGCCGGTGCCCGGCCAGAAGGTCGCGCGGACCAGCCCGGCGCGCGCCGTGGCGCGGGCGTCGGCCGGCGCGGCATGCGGCCAGTCGACGACGGCGGTGCGATCGACCTCCAGCATCTCGACCAGCCGCTTCAGCCCGTACTGCGGGTGTGACGGTTCGAGCGCCGCCCAGGCGGCGTCCGGCAGGTCGCGGTCGAGGCCGGGCAGCACCACCGCGCCCCGCGGCAGGCGCGCGACGACCCCCAGCAGTCGTGCCGTCGCCGGGATCGAGCCGGTCGAGCCGGCGGCGATCACGGTGAAGTCCGGCGCGCGCGCGGCCCAGGCGGCGGCACGGTCGGCGAGCAGGCAGTTGCGCCGCTCGGCCGGATCGAGGCTGCCGTCGCTCGCCAGCACGGCCGGCCATTCGGCGGTGACGATGCGGAGGAACGCCAGGGTGTGCTGCCAGTGGCCCGCGAGATCCGCCGGCACCAGTCCGTCGAGCCGCGCGAAGTCGGCGCCGGCGGTCTGCGCCTCGTCGAGGAATCCGCCGAGCGCTTCGGCCAGCCGTGCGGCCTGGTCGACCGACAGCGCCCGGCCATGCGTGCGCCGCCACCAGGCGCGCACGAGGCGGGCGAGAATCAGGCGCCGACGCAGCGGGGCGATGGCCGGCGGCAGATCGGCACCGGCGGCGTCGAGCGCCAGCTCGTCCTCGTCGATGTCGCCGAGGGGCTCGGTGCGCGGCAGCAGCAGCGGCCGGCCGCCGGCGGCGCGGAGCAGCGCCTGCTCGAAGGCCCGGCAGGCGCGTCGCGTCGGCAGCAGCACGCGCACGGACGCCAGCGTCAGCGGGTCGCCGCCGTGCCGGTCGAGGACGCCCTCGGCCAGCGCGTCGAGGAAGGACGCATGCGGCGGGATCGAGAAGACGGCAGGTTCAGAGCGCATCGGCGATGGCGTCCAGCTGCGCCGCCCAGCGCCCCGAGCCGGTCAGCGTCAGGCGGCGCGCCGTCTCGGCGTCGGCGAAGTCGAGCCGCACGTCGAGGCGGTCGGCCGGCAGCAGGGCCGCCGCCCGCTCGGCCCATTCGATCAGCACGATCGATCCGGCCAGCGCCTCGGCGATGCCGAGTTCGACGAGGTCGTCGGCGACGGCCAGGCGATAGAGGTCGACGTGCCAGACCGGCACCGGCAGGTCGTCGTAGACCTGGACGAGGGTGAAGGTCGGGCTCGGCACCTCGCCGCGATGACCGAAGGCGGCGAGGAGACCACGGGCGAAGGTGGTCTTGCCGGCGCCGAGATCGCCGGCCAGCGTGACGACGTCGCCGGCGGCGAGATGCGGCGCCAGCCGCGCGGCCAGCCGCGCCGTCTCCGCCGGCGAACGCAGCGTCCGCATGACCGGCGTAGCGGTCACGCGGGGTCGGCCGTTGCGCGCATGGCGGCGTCGGGATCGGGCGGGATGCGGCAGGTTACGGTCGTCCCCTGGTCGACCGCCGAACGGATGTCGAGCCCGCCGCCGTGCAGTTCCACGATGCTCTTCACCAGCGACAGGCCGAGGCCGGCGCCGGTGCCGGTCTGCCGCCCGAACGGGTTGCGTCCGCGCTCGAACTTTCGCAGCACCCGGCTGTGCTCCTCCTCGGGGATGCCGATGCCGGTATCGCTGACGGCAAAGGCCATGCCCGCGCCGTCGCGGTCGGCGCGCAACTCGATGCGGCCGCCGGCCGGCGTGAACTTGATGGCGTTGGAGACGAGGTTGAACAGCACCTGCTTCAGCCGTCGCTCGTCGGCGACGATGGTGCCGATATCGTCGGGGCAGTCGAGCGCCAGCTCGAGGTCGTGCGAGCGGGCTCGCTCGCGGTTGAGCGCGAACACGCCGGTCATCATCGCCTTGACGTCGACCGGCGCCGTCTCGAGTTCGAAATAGCCGGCCTCGATGGAAGCGAGGTCGAGGATGTCGTTGATGAGTTCGAGCAGCGTCTCGGAGGATTCGAGGATGCCGTCGACATACTCGGCCTGGCGCTCGTTGAGCGGGCCGAACATGTTGCCCGACAGCACCTCGGCGAAGCCGATGATGGTGTTGAGCGGCGTGCGCAGCTCGTAGGAGACGTTGGCGACGAACTCGCTCTTCAACTGGTCGGCGGCCTCGAGCGCCTCGTTGCGTTCGCGCAGCGCGCGCTCGACGCGGTGGCGGTCCGAGACGTCGAGATAGGAGACGAGCTTCATGCCGTCGGGCAGCGGCACGCCGGTGAATTCCAGCACCGAACCGTCGATGCGCTCGACACGGCCGCTGACCGGCTCGCGCGACGTCACCGTGTCGACGATGGAGGCGGCGAGGGCGGGCCAGTCGGCGTCGTCGGGCCAGAAGTGGCGCTGCTTGGCGGTCAGCTCGGCGATGTGCGGCTCGCCCTGGAGGTCGCGCTCGGAGAACTGCCACAGGCGGGCGTAGGCCGAGTTGCACAGCTTGAGGCGACCGTCGGCGCCGATCAGCGCGATGCCCTCGTAGAGATTGTCGAGGGTGCGCCGCTGCACCTCGATCAGGGTGTTGTAGCGCCGCTCCAGGGTGAGGCTGTCGGTGACGTCCTCGTACACCATCATCAGTCCGCCGAACGGGTGCGCGGTCGTGCGCCGGCGCAGGGTGCGGCCGTCGGGGAGATGGATCAGTTCCTCCAGCGGCGCGATGAGCGAGCCGAACAGCCGCTGCTGCTCGGCCTTCCAGGCACGGAAATCGACCTGCTCGGTCAGCCGGCGGCGGTCGTGCAGGCTCTCCAGCTCCTCGCCCAGCGTCGGCTCGCTGTCGAGCCAGGCGGAGTCGGCGTCCCACAGCCGCGCATAGGCGCTGTTGTAGAACTTGAGACGGGTGTCGGCGCCGTAGATGGCGATGGCGGCATAGACGTTCTCCAGCACCTCGGCCTGCGCGGCGATATGGCTCGCCAGCTCCTGCTGCACGCCTTCGAGCTGGGTGACGTCGAGGGCGTAGCCGGCGACCTCGCCGTCGTCCGTCGGCACCTCGTGGAACTCGTACAGGCGGCGCTCGCCGGCGACGACGACGTTGCGGCTTTCCGACTGCGGCCGGCCGGTGGCGCGGGCGAGCTGCGCCAGTTCGAGGCCGTAACGGTCCTCCAGTGCGCCGGCATCCGTGCCGCCGTCCTCGACGGTGCCGACGAAGGCGCGGTTGGCCTGGGCGATGCGCAGGTCGCCGCCGCGCCGCCACATGGCGAAGGGCAGGGCGTCGACCATGGCGCGCAGCCCGTCGCGTTCGACCTCGGCGGCGGTGAGCTGGATCGCCGTGTCGGACTGGATCGCCGTCTCGCTGGTGACGTCGGCGATCCACAGCACATCGAGGGGAGCGTCGGCGGCGCGGCGGCCGTCGAGGCGCAGGGCCCGCGCCCCATCGGCGGTGAGGGCGGTGATGCTGAAATCCTCGCCGAAGGCGCGTAGCGCCTGCACGCGGCCGGCCACGGCCGCGACGGTAGTCGGCGGCAGGAGCGCGTTCAGCCGGGCGAGCGGCTCGTCGTCCGGCGACGGCGCGGCCCCCCAGGCGGACAGGCGGGTGGCGAGGTCGGGCGAGGCCCGCGCCGCGCCAGCTTCGTCCCAGGCGATCCAGCCGGCCGGCGCCGTGGCCAGGGTGGCGCGCGCCTCGGCCGCCGCTGCCGCCGACCGCCGCGCCAGCCGCGCGGCGAAGAGGGCCCAGGCGGCGAAGCCGGTGACGGCGAGCGCGAGCGCCGCGAAAGCGATGACGTTGGCGAGCGTGTAGGTCACGGGCGGTGAGTTTAGACCCCCGCGTACCGAATCGTCGCCACCCGCGGGTCAGGTCGTGGCAGCCGCGCCCTCGAGCAGGCGACGCATGTTGGCGCCCTCCTCGCGCATGTGGCGGATGACGGCGGCGAAGTCGCGGTGGTTGAGCCAGGCGCCGATCGGGCCGATGCGGATGCGGATGGTCTGGCGCACGGTGACGCCGTCGCCGTGTGGCACGATGGCGAAGGCGATCGACGGCAGCACCAGGCGGAACAGGAAGCTGGTCGGCGCGAACTCGATCAGGCGGCCGGGCACGATGCGGGTGAAGCGCACCGTCTTGCGCAACAGCTTGCCGGCGATGCGCTCCTCGAAATGGAAGACGACGCCCTCGGCGATGCCGGCGCCCTCGACCCAGCGGAACAGGATGTGGTCGGGATGCCAGCGCCGGTAGTTTTCCTCCATGCCCGCGAAGAAGGCGAAGACCTGCGCGGGCGTGGTGCGGATGTCGACGCTGTCGGAGAGGATCATCGGCGCCTCGTTCGGCGCCGATGTTACACCGGGAATCCCGCCGCCGCATCGCGCGGCGGCGGGACGCCGGCCTCAGTAGCGGTAGTGGTCCGGCTTGTACGGGCCGGATACCGGCACGCCGATGTAGCTGGCCTGGCGCGGCGACATCTCGGTCAGGTGAACACCGAGCTTGTCGAGGTGCAGGCGCGCCACCTTCTCGTCGAGGTGCTTGGGCAGCACGTAGACCTGCTTCTCGTACTTCTCCGGGTGCGTCCACAGCTCGATCTGGGCGATCACCTGGTTGGTGAAGGAGGCGCTCATCACGAAGCTCGGATGGCCGGTGGCGCAGCCGAGGTTCACGAGGCGGCCTTCGGCCAGCAGGATGATGCGCTTGCCGTCAGGGAACTCGATCTCGTCGACCTGCGGCTTTACGTTGTACCACTTGAAGTTACGCAGCGCGGCGACCTGGATCTCGCTGTCGAAGTGGCCGATGTTGCAGACGATGGCGCGGTGCTTCATCGACCGCATGTGATCGACGGTGATGACGTCGAGATTGCCGGTGGCGGTGACGAAGATGTCGCCCATCGCCGCCGCCTCGTCCATCGTCACCACCTGATAGCCTTCCATCGCCGCCTGCAGGGCGCAGATGGGGTCGACCTCGGTGACGAGGACGCGGGCGCCCTGGGTGCGCAGCGCCACGGCGCAGCCCTTGCCGACATCGCCGTAGCCGGCGACCACGCAGACCTTGCCGGCGATCATCACGTCGGTCGCCCGCTTGATGCCGTCGACGAGGCTCTCGCGGCAGCCGTAGAGGTTGTCGAACTTCGACTTTGTCACGGAGTCGTTGACGTTGATCGCCGGGAATGCGAGGCGGCCTTCCTTCGCCATCACGTAGAGGCGGTGCACACCGGTCGTCGTCTCCTCCGACACGCCGCGGATGCTGGCCAGGCACTTGGCGTACCAGCCCGGCTTCTCGGCGTTGCGCTTCTTGATCGCGGCGTAGAGGACTTCCTCTTCCTCGTTCTCCGGCTTGGCCAGCAGCGAGGGGTTCTTCTCGGCGGCGGCGCCGAGATGGATCAGCAGCGTGGCGTCGCCGCCGTCGTCGAGGATCATGTTCGGCACGCCGCCGTCCGACCACTCGAAGATGCGGTGGGTGTAGTCCCAGTATTCCTTCAGCGACTCGCCCTTCCAGGCGAAGACCGGCGTGCCGGCGGCGGCGATGGCCGCGGCGGCCTGGTCCTGCGTCGAGAAGATGTTGCACGAGGCCCAGCGGACGTCGGCGCCGAGCGCCTTCAGCGTCTCGATGAGCACCGCGGTCTGGATGGTCATGTGCAGCGAGCCGGCGACGCGGGCGCCCTTCAGCGGCTGCGTGGCGCCGAATTCCTCGCGCGTGGCCATCAGGCCGGGCATTTCGGTCTCGGCCAGCTCGATTTCACGCCGGCCCCAGTCGGCGAGCTTCATGTCGGCGACGCGGTATTCGCTCTCGGGCAGTTTCGCGACCATCGCGGGACGTCTCCTTCGGCGTCTTGGGGGGCTTTTCCGGCGCCCGGCCGGGCAGCGGAGCCGCGCGTATAGCAGACCGGGCAAGGCCTCACAACTTTGGGCGGCCGTGGGATTCCGCCCTTTTTTGCCCGCCCGGAGGCGTCGGAAACGATCCCGGCGGCGTGGGCAGGCCGCCCGGGCGCCGGTCGTGCGCCCCGCGGTCAGGTCTCGCCGAAGCCCGCCTCGACCAGTCCGGCGAGCGCTTCGAGCGCCGCCGCGGCCTCGCGGCCGGTCGCCGCGACGACGATCTCCTCGCCGGGACCGGCGGCCAGCATCATCAGGCCCATGATCGAGGTGCCCGGCACGGTTGCGCCGCCGCGCGACACCTCGATGTCGGCATCGAACCCGCCGGCGAGCTTGACGAAGGCGGCGGCGGCGCGGGCGTGGAGGCCCTTGCGGTTGACGATGGTCAGGCGCCGCGGCGGCGGCGCGGCGGCGGCCTCGCTCATCCCTGGTCGAGCAGGGCCGAGGCGACGCTGATGTACTTGCGGCCGGCATCCTGCGCCGCCGCGACGGCCTCGGCGATCGGCCGCTCGGCGCGGACGCTGGCGAGCTTGATCAGCATCGGCAGGTTGACGCCGGCGATGACCTCGATCGGGCCGCCGCCGGGCCGCGCCGTGTCCATGATCGAGATGGCGAGGTTCGACGGCGTGCCGCCGAACATGTCGGTCAGCACGATGACGCCGCCGCCGTCGTCGACGCGCACGACGGCATCGACGATGTCCTGGCGCCGCCGCTCCATGTCGTCGTCGGGACCGATGGACACCACCGCGGCCTGCGTCTGCGGCCCGACCACATGCTCGAGCGCGGCGAGAAACTCGGCGCAGAGCCGGCCGTGGGTGACGAGCACGATACCGATCATGGGTCCCCCGCGCTGCCAGCGCCGCCCGCGCCCGCCAGCTCGCGATGATTCACTTCCGCCCGGGCGCCGCGGCCGGCCAGCCAGGCGCCGAGCCGTTCGGCGGCGTAGACCGAGCGGTGGCGGCCGCCGGTACAGCCGATGGCGATGGTCAGGTAGCTTTTGCCTTCCTGATTGAAGCGCGGCAGCAGCCGGTCGAGCAATGCCGTCAGTTCGGCGAAGAATCCCGGCCAGTCCGGGTCGGCGGCGACATAGGCGCCGACCGCCTCGTCGCGCCCGGTCATCGGCCGCAGCGTGTCGACGTAATGCGGGTTGCGCAGGAAGCGGACGTCGAAGACGAGATCGGCGTCGCGCGGCAGGCCGTGGCGGAAAGAGAAGGAGGTGACGAACACCGGCGGCCCGCCCGAGGTCACCGCGCCGAGCCGTTCCGCCAGCTCGCGGGCGAAGCCGCGCACCGTGGTGTGCGAGGTGTCGAGGACGATGTCGGCGGCGGCGCGCAGCGGCGCCAGCAGGGCGCGCTCGGCGGCGATGCCGTCGGTGACCGGCCGGTCGGCGGCAAGCGGGTGGCGCCGGCGCGTCTCGGTGTAGCGGCGGCGGAGAATCTCCTCGTCGCAGTCGAGGAAGACCACGTCGACGCGGGCCGGCGCGCCGGTGCGCGCTGCCGCCAGTTCCTCCATGAACGCCGTGGCCGAAAAATCACGCGTGCGGACGTCGACGCCGATGGCGAGCCCGCGTCCCGGCGCCGGTCCCTGCCGCACCAGCGGTCCGAGCAGGCGCAGGGGCAGGTTGTCGACCGCCTCGCAGCCGGCATCCTCGAGCACCTTGAGGGCGGTGGTGTGGCCGGCGCCGGACAGTCCCGTCACGAGAACGACGCGGCCGGCGAGGCCGGGGGCGTCGCCGGCGTCCGTCGGCGGTGCGGTCGGTGCGTCGGTCATGGCGGCGATCCGGCTGGCGCGGGCGGACTATCGCCGGCCAGCAGCGCCACGGCAAGCCGCACCTTCGCAACTGCGGAATCCTCGAACGGGGCGAGCCGCAGCAGCGGCAGGGCGATGCCCGCGACGGTCGCCGTGGCCGGCTCGGGCAGGCGTTCCACCGACTCCGGCCGCACGAGGTCGATCGCCAGGAGGAGGCTGGCGCGGGCGAGGAACGGCACGGCGACAATGCCGAGGCCGCGAACCTCGATACGGCCGGCCAGTGCCGGCGGCGGCGCGGCGAGCAGCGCGCCACCATCGGCGGCGAGGATGACCTGGTCGTCGGCGACGAGGCGCGCGCCGGCCTCGATCAGGCGCAAAGCGAGGTCCGACTTGCCGGCGCCGGAGGGACCGCGCAGCAGCACGCCGCGCCAGGCCGGCGCGCGGCCGGGCGGGGCGGCGAGCGCCACCGCGGTCGCATGGATGGAAGTTTCGCCGGCCGCCACGCTCGCCTCGTTCCCGCCGCCGCGCGGCGTCGCTGTCGCCAGACTAGCATGGCGTGCTACGCAGCCCTGCCCGCCTCCAGCAGAAAGCGGCCCCGCGTGCTCGCCGTCCTGGCCCAGATCCTCGTTCCGGTCTTCGTCACCATCGCGGTCGGCTACGTCTGGGGCAAGCGCGGGCCGGAATTTCCGACCCGCTTCATCACCACGCTCAACACCTGGGTCGCCGCGCCCTGTCTGATCGTCGCGACCCTGTCGAGGGTCGAGCTGACGCCGGCCGCCTTCACCGAGATGGCGCTCGCCAGCCTCGCCGCGATGGCCGTGTTCATCGTCGTCGGGGCGGCGGCGCTGGCGGCGTTCCGCCTGCCGCTGCGCACCTTCCTGCCGTCGGTGATGTGCCCCAACATCGGCAATCTCGGCCTGCCGGTGGCGCTGTTCACCTTCGGCCAGACGGGGCTGGCGCTGGCCATCGCCAACTACGTCGTCTTCGCCGTCGGCCAGTTCATCCTCGCCCCGGCCATCCTCGCCGGCCGCTTCGCGCCGATGACGGTGCTGCGCCAGCCGGTGATCTGGGCGACGCTGCTCGGCCTCGTCTTCGTCGTCGGCGGAGTCGAGCCGCCGCGCTGGTTCGCCAACACCGTCGGCCTGATCGGGCAGGCGGCGATCCCGCTGATCCTGATGTCGCTCGGCGCGGCGCTCGCCAGCCTGCGCATCGGCGCGCTCTACCGGCCGCTGGTGGTGGCGCTGATCCGCGTCGGGCCGGGCATCGCCACCGGCTTCGCGCTGGCCTGGGCGTTTCGCCTCGACGGCGCGGCGCGCGGCATCCTCGTGCTGCAATGCGCCATGCCGTCGGCGGTGTTCAACTATCTCTGGGCGCAGTTCTACGACCGCGCGCCGCAGGAGGTCGCGGGCGCCGTCATCGTCTCGACCCTGATCGTCTTCGCCGCCCTGCCGCTGCTGGTGTGGGTGCTGGTCTAGGCCGTCACTTCGCCGGCAGTTCGACGATGAAGCGGGCGCCGGCGACCTGGCCGTCCGGGTGACGGCGGTTCTCGGCGCGGATGGTGCCGCCGAAGGCCTCGACGATCTGGCGCGAGATCGACAGGCCGAGGCCCGAATGCGTGCCGAAGCGGCCGCCGTCGGCGCCCGGCCCGGCGGTCGGGCGATCCGAGTAGAAGCGGCGGAAGATGGAGTCGAGGTTCGCCTCGGGAATGCCGGGGCCCTCGTCGTCGATGGTCACGCGCACGAGGTCGCGGCCGCCGGCACCGGCGGCGCGGCGCGCGGCGACGGTGATGACGCCGCCCGGCGGGCTGAACGACAGCGCGTTGACGATGACGTTGCGGAAGACCTGGCCGACGCGTTCTTCGAGGGCCTGGATCGCCAACGCGCCCGGCGCGGCGCCGGTCGGCAGGTCGAGAGCGAGCCGCGCCGCGCCGTCCGGCAGGGTCGCCTCGAGCACTTCGACCAGCGTGGCGAGAAGGCGCGCGATGTCGACCGTCTCGGCCTGTTCGCGCGCCAGCTCGGCGTCGAGGCGCGAGGCATCGGAAATGTCGCTGATGAGGCGGTCGAGGCGGCCGACGTCGTCGACGATGATGCGCATCAGCTGCCTTTGCTGCGCCGGGTCGTCGACGCGGGCGACGGTCTCGACGGCGCTGCGCAGCGAGGTCAGCGGGTTCTTGAGTTCGTGCGCGACATCGGCGGCGAAACGCTCGATGGCATCCATGCGCGCGCGCAGCGCCGAGGTCATTGCGCGCAGGTCGCGCGACAGTTCGCCGACCTCGTCGTTGCGGCGCGAGAAGTCGGGAATCTCGACGCCCTGGCCGAAGCCGCGCCGCACCCGCTCGGCCGCCGCGGCGAGGCGCTGCAGGGGGCGGGCGATGGTCGCAGCGAGATAGAGCGACAGCAGCACCGTTACCGCGAGCGCCACCGCCGATATGCGCAGGATGTCCATGCGTACGGCATGCATCGCCCGCTCGATGCCCTCGCCGCCCGAGGTCAGCATCAGCGCGCCGACGACCTGACGATAGCGCTGCACCGGCACCGCCACCGACAGCACGATGCCGCCATGGCTGCGCCGCGCGACCGATGCGATGAGGCCCTCGAGAGCGGCGCCGGCCTCGGGATAGTCCTTGATCGTCTGCGGCCGGCTCTCGACATAGGCCGGCAGTTCGGGGCCGCCGGGCAGGAGGTCGTCGATGGCGGCGGCGAGGTCGTCGAGCGGGCCGCGTGCGCCGGAGTCGGGGGGCGGCAGTTCCTCGATGCGCACGATGCCGCGCGGCGCGCCGAGCAGGCGGGTATCGGCGATCAGCTCGCCCTCGGGGTCGAACAGGCGCGCGCGCAGGCCGGTCGGCTCGACCAGCCGCAGCAGGATCTGGCCGCCGATGCGGTAGTCGATGCGCTGGCCGAAGCCCGGCGCCGTGAACACCGCGCCGCCGGCCACGGCGCCGGAGAAGATGCGGCCCTGCACGCGCAGCGCCTCCAGCTCGGCCTCGATCAGCCCGGCGCGGTACTCGCCGAGGAAGGCGAAGCCGCCGAGCGGCACGGCCAGCACCAGCAGGTTGATGGCGAGGATGCGGCGGGTCAGCGACGGCGAGGGAAACAGCCGGCGCCGCCGGCGCGGCGGCGCCGGCTCGGCGGGAGGCGGCGGGGCCACCGTCGGCGCGCGCGGGCGGAGGGCCGGCCCTTGCGGGCGGCGCGCGCCAGGGGGCGTTGCGTCCCTGTCGCTCCTGTCCAGCACCCCTGCCCCCGAACGATGCGCGGACGATGGCCGCGGTCAGTTGTCCTTGTAACGGTAACCGAGCCCGTAAAGGGTCTCGATATGGCCGAATTCGGGGTCGGCTTCCTTGAACTTGCGCCGCAGCCGCTTGATGTGGCTGTCGATCGTGCGGTCCTCGACGTAGACGGCCTCGCCGTAGGCGACGTCGATCAGCTGGTCGCGGCTCTTCACATGGCCGGGCCGCACGGCGAGGGCCTGCAGGATGAGGAACTCGGTGACGGTGAGGCCGATCTCGCTGCCCTTCCAGGCGCAGAGGTGGCGGGCCGGGTCGAGCACCAGCTCGCCGCGCGCCAGCACCTTGTCGGCGGCGGCCGGCTTGCCGGCGTTGTCGCGGCGGCGCAGCACGGCGCGGATGCGCTCGATCAGCAGGCGCTGCGAGAAGGGCTTGGTGATGTAGTCGTCGGCGCCCATGCGCAGGCCGAGCATCTCGTCGATCTCGTCGTCCTTGGAGGTCAGGAAGATCACCGGCACGGTCGAGTTCTGGCGCAGCTTGCCCAGCATCTCCATGCCGTCCATGCGCGGCATCTTGATGTCGAGGACGACGAGGTCGGCGGGCCTTGCGTTCAGCCCGCGCAGCGCCTCGTCGCCGTCGGCGAAGGTGCGGACCTGAAAACCCTCTGATTCGAGTGCCATCGAGATCGAGGTCAGGATGTTGCGGTCGTCGTCGACCAGCGCGATCGATTGGCCCATGTCTTGCTCCGGCGCCTGACGGTACGGGCCCCGACGGGAACCCTGTCGTGAAGCATCCAGGGTCATTATGGCGAATTTTCGACCCTTTCGGGGCGATGATTGACCGCCCGGCGAAGCCGTCGCTATGGTCCGATCCGTGGCCGGGACGCCCCGCGCCGCACCAGATTCCGTGCGAAAGGTCTGCCGTCATGCTCACGCGCCTGCCCGTCGCCGCGCTCCTCGCGCTGCCCGTTCTGCTGGCCGCCAGCGCGGCGTCGGCCCACACCGGGCAGGGCGAGCATGGCGGACTGGCCGCCGGCTTCCTGCATCCGGTTCTCGGCCTCGATCACCTGCTGGCGATGGTCGCCGTCGGCGCCTACGCGGCGCGGCAGGGCGGCCGGGCGATGTGGGCGGTGCCGGCGACCTTCGTTGTCCTGATGGTGGCCGGCGGCGCGCTCGCCTGGGGCGGAGTCGACCTGCCGCTGGTCGAGCCCGGCATCGCGCTGTCGGTCGTCCTGTTCGGCGCGCTGGTGGCCCTCGACCGCCGCCTGCCGATGGCGGCTGGCATGGCGCTGGCCGGCCTGTTCGCGCTGGCGCACGGGCACGCGCACGGGGCCGAGATGCCGGCGGCGGCGCATCCGGCTGCCTATGCGCTGGGCTTCGTGCTCGCGACCTCGGCGCTGCATGTCGCCGGAATCGCTCTCGTGCTGGGTCTGGTCCGCTCTCTCGACGGCATGCCGGCGCGCTGGGCTGTCCGTCTCGCCGGCGCCGCCACGGCGGTTGCCGGCGCGGGCCTCGCGGCCGGCGCCTGACGCGGGCCGGATGCTTCGCCTCGTCCGCTGGGCCGCGCTGGCGGTCGCCATCGTTGCGGTCGTCGTCGCCGGCTGGCTGTCGCTGCAGGGCCAGAAGGGGCCGGTCGGCCCCGAGAACATCGGCGGCGTCGTGCCGGCGGTCAGCATCGGCGGCCCGTTCGAACTGGTCGACCAGACGGGCAAGACGGTCACCGACGCCGACTTCCGCGGCCGCTGGATGCTGGTCTATTTCGGCTACACCTTCTGCCCCGACGTCTGTCCGACCGAGCTGGCGAACATGGCGCTCGCCCTCGACGGCCTCGGCGAGGCCGCTGCCAAGGTCGTGCCGATGCTGGTCACCGTCGATCCCGAGCGCGATACCCCGGCGGTGCTGGCCGAATACATGCCGCTGTTCGGCGACCGCTTCGTCGGGCTGACCGGCTCGCGCGCGCAGGTCGAGGCGGCAATGAAGGCGTACCGGGTCTACGCCGCGCGCAACGAGACACCCGGCACCACCGAGTACCTTATGGATCACTCGTCCTACGTCTACCTGATGGGCCCTGACGGCAAGTTCGTCGCCATGTTCCGTTACCGCACCGATCCGGCGGAGATCGCCGCAACGATCCGCCGGCACATGGCCGGCATCTGAGCCGATGGCGGCCGGCGCCGGCGAAGCCGAGGATCCGGCGCGGCTGGCGCGGCGGCTGGCGCGCACGGCCGGGCGGGCGACGCTCGCCACGGTCGGCGCCGACGGTGGCCCGCTGGCGACGCTGGTACTGACGGCCTCGGCGCAGGACGGGACGCCCCTCCTGCTGCTCTCGGCCATCGCCGCGCATTCGCGCAACATCGCCGCCGATCCGCGCGTATCCCTGCTGTTCACGGCCGATGGAAGTGGCGAGGGCGCGCTGACGCGGCCGCGCGTCAGCATCGGCGGCCGGGCGCTGCGTCACGACGACGCGATCGACCGGCACCGTTTCCTCGCCCGCCATCCGTCGGCGGCGGAATGGGCCAGCTTGCCCGACTTCGCCCTCCTGCGCGTCGTGCCCGAGTCCGGTCATCTCGTCGCCGGCTTCGCGCGCACGCATCGCCTGGCCGGACCGGACCTGCTGGTCGACGGCACGGCGGCGGCCGCCATGCGGGCGGCCGAGGAGGACATCCTGGCGCATATGAACGAGGACCACGCCGAGGCCGTCACGCTCTACGCGACGGCGCTCCTCGGCGCGCGCGGCGGAGGCTGGCGGATGACCGGCATCGATCCCGAGGGCTGCGACCTGCGGCGCGTGCCGGGACGAGGCGCGGCGGACGACCGACATGTCGCGAGGCTGGCGTTTCCCGATCTCGTCGACGGACCCGACGCGGCACGGCGGACGCTCGCGGCGCTGGCGCGGCGCGCACGGGAGGCGCGGCGCGGGTAGCGGCGCCGGCCCGGTGTCCGGATTGCGGCGATCACAGGATGTTCGCCGCCTGCCTGGCGGCGGCGCGTTCAGATCAGCTCGACGGTCTCGGCCATCGGGCCCTTCTGGCCCATGCGCGTGCTCATGCGCACGCGCTGGTCGGGCGTCAGCGACTGGATGCCGTGGCGCTGCAGCGTGCGGCCGGAGACGAAGACGTCGCGGCCGCCGCCGTCCGGAATGACGAAGCCGTAGCCCTTGGCCGCGTCGTAGAACTTGACGGTGCCGTCGACCGACACGGCGGCATCGCCGCCACTGCTGCCGCCGCCGTAGTCGTCGTAACCGCCGCGATCACGGTCGCGATCGCCGCGGTCGCGCCAGCCGCCGCGGTCACCGCGGTCGCTGTATCCTCCACGATCACGGCCGCCGAAGCCGCCGCCGCCACCACTGCGCGGCGATGGCTCGCTGGCCGTCGACGTATCGATCTCGTGCACCGCGGCGACCTGGAGGCCGCGCGGACCCTGCTCGACGTCGCAGACGACCGTCGCGCCGTCGGGCGCATCGCGATGGCCGGCGGCGTTGAGGACCGAAGCATGAAGGAAAGCGTCTGGGCGGTCGTCGCCGAACTGGACGAAGCCGAAGCCCTTGGTCGGGTTGTACCACTTGACGATGGCGTTGACCCGTTGCTGCCCCCCGGAGGGCGAATCGTAGCTACTCATACCGCCGAAACTCCACCTGCCGCCGAACGGGCGTCCGTCCGCCGGCGCCCCCCTGGCTGGTACAACTGCGTCGGTCGTACCCTTTTATTGCTGATATGCTAGCACAGGTGTCCTGCCGCCGTCCCGTTTTGCGAATCGGAACGCAAGCGTTTTGATTCACCCGTCTCGTCAGGTAGAGCGCAGCAGTTCGGACAGGTTGCCGGCGAGCTGGCCGGAGGGCAGGCGGGTGCCGTCGAGGCGGGCGTCGGGCAGGCCGGCCCGGCTGGTGTTGGCGCCGGTCAGGTTGGCGAAGGACAGGTCGGCGCCGCTCAGCACCGAGTGACGCATGTCGGCGCCGCGCAGGTCGGCATAGCGCAGGACCGCGCGGTTGAGGCGGGCCGGCAGCATGCGCTCGCTGCCGATCAGCAGCGGTCCGAGGTTGGCGTCGCGCAGGTCGGTGTTGCTGAGGCGCGCGCCGGCGAGGTTGGCGCCGCGCAGGTCGGCGCCGGCGAGGTTCGCCGTGCGCAGGTCGGCACCCTCGAGGTTCGCCGCCTGCAGCTTGCAGCCAGCGAGGTCGAGGCCGTAGAGCACCGCGCCGGGCGCCCGCAACGCCGTCAGCAGCGCGTGTTTCAGCGACTTGAGCGGCCGCAGGTCGACGCCGGCGAGGTCGGCCGGGGCGCCCTCGGCGCCGTCGGTCTCGATGAAACGGGCATGACGTTCGAGAATACGCTCGACGGGCTCGTCGAAGTCGCGGATCGAGCGGCCGGCGGTCTCCTCGGTCAGCACGTCGTCGAGCTTGGTGTCGTGGAAGGCGGTCAGCGTCATCAGCGCGCCGGTCAGCACCGTGCGCGACAGGTCGGCGCCGGTGAGGTCGGCGCCCGACAGGTCGGCGTTCTCCAGGTTGGCGCCGGCGAGGTTGGCCTGGCGCAGATTGGCGCGCACCAGCCGGGCGCCGCGCATGACGGCGTCGGAGAAGTCGCACTGTGCCGCGACCACGCCGGTCATCTTGGCGCGCTCGAGGTTGGCGTTGGCGAGCAGCGCCGTGTCCATCGCCGTCGGCGTGACGTCGTGGGTGAGGAAGGTCAGGTGGCCGTCGCGGTCCTTCTCGGCGATGGTGCCCTCGCGCAGGTCGCATTCGAACAGGTCGGCGCCGGACAGGTCGGCGCCGCGCAGGCAGGCGCCGCGCAGGTCGGCACGGCGCAGCGACGCCTTGACCAGCTTGACCTGCCGCAGGTCGGCACAGAACAGCGTCGCGCTGTCGAGGACGGCGCCGGTGAGGTCGGCGCCGTTGAGGCGGGCGCCGGTGAAGTCGGCGTCGGCGAGGTTGCGGCCGCGCAGCTCGCGCCCCGCGAGGTCGAAGTAGGAGAACACCGCCCGCGCGCCGCCGGGGATGCCGGCGTAGAGCATCGAGTGGCGGCGCACCATCTCGTCGACCTCGGCCTGGCTCGGCCGCAGGTACTGGATGGTCTCGCCGGCCCGCCGGCTGGCTCCGTGTACCGTCGGCGCGACCGCCTTGCCACCTGTACGCACATTCGGGCGCATGCACATCCCCGCGGGCCGCCCATACCGGGCCCTAGCCTGCCGATGTTCCGGGGCGGGCATTAAGAATCGTTTAAAATCAGTCCGGTGTGGGGTTTCCCCGAGAAGCGTGCATGGCCACATGGTCGAGCAGGCCGGCGAACAGCGCCGCGTCGTTGACGATGCGCGGCACCTTGTGCTGGCCGCCGAGCTGGCCGCGCGCCTTCATCCAGGCGGCGAAGGCGCCGGGGGCGGCGACGGTCAGGCGCGGCGCCTCGATGCCGACATTGGCGCTGCGGTGGGCGCGGTAGTCGTCGTTGGTTTCCGCCAGCGCCGCGTCGAGCACCGACAGGAAGCGCGCCTCGGCCTCACGCGACGGCGGCGCGCCGAACTCGACGACGAACAGGTGATGCCCGCGTTCGCCGCTGCCCTCCGGAAAGCGCGGCGCCACCGACCAGTCGGTGACCAGCGCGCCGATGGCGGCGGCGGCGGCCGACACGGCCTCCTCAAGTTCCGCATCGATGAGGTGCTCGCCGAAGGCCGAGAGCATGTAGCTGGTGCGCCCGGTGACCAGCAGGCGCGGCGGGGCGCGGTCGACGAAGCGCACGGTGTCGCCGAGGACGTGGCCCCACAGGCCGGCGCAGGTCGACAGCACGATGGCGTATTCGACGCCGCGCTCGACCTCGCCGATCCAGTGGCGCGTCGGCTGCGGCGCATCGAGTTCGCCGACCGGCACGAACTCGAAATAGAGGCCGCGTTCGAGACCCAGCAGCATGCCCTCGCCCGAGCCGCGGTCGGCAATGGCGACGAAACCCTCGCTGGCGGCGTAGACCTCGCGCAGCTCGGCGTGGCTGCCTTCGAGCAGCCGCGCGAAGCGTTCGCGGTAAGGGGCGAAATGCACGCCGCCGTGGACGATCATCTCCAGCTCCGGCAGCAGGCGGGGGAGACGCGGCGCGTCATCGCCTTCCAGCGCCGCCATGCGGTCGAACAGTGCCAGTAGCCAGCTCGGCACGCCGCCGACGAGGCGCAGGTGCGCCTCCCGCGCGATGCGGGCGACGCCGTCGATCTTGCGCTCCCAGTCGTCCTCGACGGCGAGTGCGGGCGGCGGGAAGAACCACGGCCGGCCGATGCGCGGCGCCGTCGCGGCGGCGATGCCCGAGAGGTCGCCGGCGCGCACGCCCGGCGCGAGACGTTCCAGGCGGGCGCTGCCGCCGAGCATGAACATGCGCCCGCCGCCGAGGCGGCTCGCCGGCCGCGCGCCGAGATGGTGCGCCAGCAGCTCGAACGCGGCGCTGCGGTTCGAGCGGTTCATCGCCCGCGTGACGGGTATGTGCTTGGTGCGCCCCGTCGTCGTGCCCGAGGTGACGGCGAAGAAGGGCACGCGGCCCGGCCAGCTCACATTGTCGAGGACCGGGAATGCCGCGCGCCAGTAGGCCTGCCACATGTCCTCCCAGCGCCGCAGCGGCACGGCGGCGCGGAAATCCTCCGGCGTGCGGATGCGGGCGAAGCCGTGGTCGCGACCGAAGCGCGTGCCGGCGGCGTGCCCGACGAGCGCGCGCAGCGTGCGCCGCTGCGACTCCGCCGGGTCGAGCGCCGCCAGATGCGCGAGGCGCCGGCGCGCGAGAAATCGGGCCGGGCGCGTGACGTCGATCACGCGCCGCCCGCAGGGCGCAGGATGGTGACGTGGCGGAACGCCCCCGCCACGCTGTCGGGGCGCAGCGGCACCTGCACGTAGCCGCCGTCGCGCCACAGCGTCGTCTGGTCGAGGAAGGTCGAGCTGTTGAACCAGCCGTCCTGGCCGCCGAGCAGGACGAACCAGTTGGCGTCGGGGTCGGCGAGATCGGAGACGTGGCGCGACTGGGCGCCGTAGCGCGTCGGGTGGCGGTCCTCGGTGCGGCCATGCGCCGACTTGTTGACCGAGGTGGTGGTGCCCGACGCCGGCATGTCGCCGAAGCGGTAGCGGTCGCCGATGACAGGGGCGTTGGCCAGCGTGTGGGCGAAGGCGAGGCGGTGCATCTCGCCCCAGCTTCC
Source organism: Alphaproteobacteria bacterium (assembly GCA_050246875.1). Classification (GTDB taxonomy): domain Bacteria; phylum Pseudomonadota; class Alphaproteobacteria; order UBA6615; family UBA6615; genus SHWB01. Next base: position 127,964 of record JBFWVF010000010.1, read on the forward strand.
GTGCTTCTCCACCGCCGCCGTCGCCGCAGCGAGCGCCAGCGGCAGGACCTCGCGCAGGCGCGCCGCCGGCGCCTTGTCCAGCGTCTCGGCGAGGGCCTGGTTGACGCGGTCGACGATGCCGGCGACGGCGCGCTCCTCGGCGCTCCACAATTGCTGCTCGAGGTGATGCGCGGCGGCCTCGAAGGCGACCGCGCCGGCCGAGGCGGCATCGTAGCGGCCGTCCCAGCCGGCGATCAGCGCAGCGGCCTTGTCCGCCGCGTCGCCGAGGACGCCGTCCGGCAGGGCGGCGACGTGGCGGCCGAGCGTGTCGCGCAGCGCGATGGCGCTGGCGACGGTGACGTCGCGCTGCAGCGCCATCAAGTCGTCACGCGCGACCGTGCCGTCGCCGGACAGCAGCTCCTGCAGGCGGCGGATGCGGTCGTCGGGCGAGAAGAACCAGCCGACGGTGACCGGCGCCGGCGCCGGGCGGTTGTTGGCCGAGGCGACGAAGCCGCCGGGCGGGTCGAGCACGGCTGGCAGTTCGGCCGCCGTCAGCCCGGCCGCCCAGTCGCCGGCGCGCTGCGGCGGCACGGCGATGTCGCCCGGCGCCTCCGTGCGGCGCGGCAGGCGCACCGCCATCACCTGCCCGACATGGCCGGCGACGTCGGCGTAGAGCATGTTCTGGCCAGGCAGGTGGAAGCCGGCCAGCGCGGCGCGGAAGCCGGCGAAGTCGGTCGCCCGCGCGACGCCGAACATGGCCGTGATCTCGTCGGACACGTCATGGCCAGCCCAGCGCAGCGCCAGCGTCTCGCCGTCGCGCGCCTTGACCGTCGCGGCATCGGAGACGACCGGCCCCCACGGGCTTTGCCGCACGGTGACCGTGCGGTCGAACCACCAGCGTACGCGGATGCGCTGTTCGCCGACGGTGAAGGCTTCCGGCGGCAGGCCGCTGACGTCCACGAGGTCGCTGGAGGCGGCGCGCATGTTGGTGCCGCCCCAGGCCACCGTCGGGTTGCGGCCGACGCCGAAGATCGGCAGGCCCGGCGGCATCAGGCCGACGACGTGGAAGGAGGGCGAGCGCGCGCCGGCGACGAGCCAGAGATTGGGCAACGAGACGCCGAGATGCGGGTCGCTGGCGATCATCGCCGCGCCGCTCGCCGTGCGCGTGCCGGCGACGGCGACGGAGTTGGAGCCGGTGCGGCCGTGGTCGAGCAGCAGGCCCTCGAGCAGCGCCGCGGAGGCGTCCTCCGCGCCGCCGAAGCTCGGCAGCGAGGCGCCGCCGGAGCGCAGCACGCGGGCGAACAACTCCGGCCAGTCGGCACGATCGCGCAGCGGCATCAGGCGGAACCAGACCAGCCAGTTGATGTCGATCGAGGCGAGGCGGCCGACGGTCAGCACGTCCTCGGCCGTCCACGGCTCGCGCTTCAGGCCGAGCAGGCGGAACTCGTGCGGCAGGACCGCGACGCTCATCAGCACGTGGTTGATGCCGGCGACGAAGCCGTCGAGCAGGTCGCGCGTGGCCGGCGGCAGGGCCGCCAGCGTCGCCGGCGCGGCCTTGCCGAAGTCGAGGATGCGCAGCGCGTGGTCGATGTCGGCGGTGAACGGTCCGGCCATCTCCGAGACGCGGCCGCGCGCGACGCGCCGCATCACCTCCATCTGGCCGAGGCGCAGATGGGCGTGGACCATGCCGAGGCCGACCATCAGGTCACGGTCGCTTGCCGCCTCGACGAAGGGAATCTGGTGCTCGTTCCAGCGGATGGTGACGGGCGCGGCCACCGGCGCGCCGTCGAGCGGCAGCGCGGCGAGCCGCTGTTCGACCGTGGTCGGCTCGGGCAGCGGCGCCACCAGCGCGCACCCGGCGCCGAGCAGGCTTGCGAGGACCATGGGCAGCCATCCTGTTCGGCGCATCGTCATCCGCGGCGGGTGGAATTGCCCTGTCTATCTTGGGCCGGATCGCTCCGTTCGCAACCGTATCGCGCCGGAATAGCGCGACGGCGCGCGCCGCCGGCTATAGTCGCGCCCGCCCGGCTCGTCCGGGCGGTACCGCGCGAGGGGGCCGGATTGTCCTATGCCGATGTGACGACGCAGGTGCTGGTCCTCGGCGCGCTGGTGCTGTTCGGTGCCGGCATGGTCAAGGGCACCTTCGGCGCCGGCCTGCCGATGCTGTCGGTGCCGCTGATCGCGACGCTCAGCGACCCGCTGACCGGCATCGCGATGCTGGCCGTCCCGGTGCTGGTGACGAACATCGTCCAGCTCGTCCAGACGGGGCGCTGGCGCGAATCCCTTATCCGCTTCTGGCCGATGCTGGTGCCGATGGCGATCGTCACCATTCCGGCGGCGCGGCTGCTGACGGCGCTCGATCCGACCGACGCGACGAAGGTGCTCGGCTTCGTGCTCATGGTCGTCGTCGCCAGCCAGCTCCTGCCGATCCGCTCGGCGCTGTCGCCGCGGCTCGAACGCTGGCTCGCGCCGGTGGCGGGCGTGCTCGCCGGCCTGCTCAACGGCGTCTCCAGCATCGTCGGGCCGATCGTCTTCGCCTGGATGGTGCTGCTGCGCCTCGACAAGGAGGCGTTCATCGCCTCGGTCTGCGTCTTCTTCTTCGTCTCCGGCGTGCCGCTTTACGGCAGCCTCGCGCTGGCCGGCGTCTACGACGGCTGGCTCGGCTGGGCGACGCTGGCGGCGCTGGCGCCGGCGCTCGCCGGCATGGCCATCGGCACGCGACTGCGCGGCTACCTGTCGGAAAAGACCTTCCGCCGCGCGCTGACGGCGCTGCTCTTCGTCGTCGCCCTCAACCTGCTGCGCCGTGGCTTCGACGTGTTCTGAAGCGGTCTACTGCGCGGCGGCCTGCGAGCGGGCGAGGGCGGCGTTGACGCGCGGCATCACCTGCTCGCCCATCAGCTCCATCGAGCGCCTGGCGAGCTTCGGGTCGAGCCAGTCCATGCAGGCGTAGAGCAGCGTGCCGAAGCCGCCGGTGCGCTCGTGCAGTTGCAGGATCTGGTCGACGACGCTGTCGACGGTGCCGACGATGCCGAGTTCGTCGGTGACCCAGTCGAGGGTCAGCGCCTCGTCGGGCTGGTCCTTGTCGGCCTTGAAGCACATCAGCCGGTTGGCCATCTCGAGCTTCTTCAGCACGAGGTGGCAGGCGAGGCGGTACGGGCTGGTGCTGTCGTCGCCGCCGTAGGCGCGCGCGGTGGCCTCGTCGTCGGCGACGAAGACGTTGCGGCAGATGCGCCAGTGGCTGCGGTCGGCCGGCTTGCCGGCGTTGGCGCAGCCCTGGGCGTAGGCCTTGAAGTGGCCGGCCAGCCAGTTGGGGTGCATCAGGTTGGCCGAGGCCGGGTGGAAGCCGCGCTCGCCCATCTTGACGATGCCGGGCGAGAAGGGTGCGACGACCGAGCCGACGATCTCCGGATAGGGCTGCTGGAACGGCCGGTGGACGACGCCGAGGCCGTTCGCTGCGTCGAGCGTGTTCGCGGTGGTCACGGTCCAGCGCTTGCCCTTGAAGTCGTACGGCGGCGCCTTGGTCCACAGCTCGATGATCATGTCGATCGCTTCGGCGAACATCGCGTTGCGATCCTCGTCGAGCAGGCCGAGGATCTCGGCGTCCGACTGCACCGCGCCCGGGCTGATGCCGAAGATCAGGCGACCCTGCAGCATGTGGTCGAGCATGGCGACGTTGGCGGCGATGATCGCCGGGTGGATCTGCGCCAGGTTCGCCGTGCCGGTGGCGAAGCGGATGTGCTTCGTCGCATGCGCCACCGAGGCCATGAACATCATGCACGACGGGATGGACTCGGCGCGGTCGGTCAGGTGCTCGCCGATGAAGGCTTCCTGAAAGCCGACGCGGTCGGCGAGCATGATGCACTCGCGGTCCTCGTCCAGCGATTCGGCCCACACCCGGGTCGGCGGGTGGATGGGCATCATGAACAGTCCGAGCTTCATGGTCTGGCGCGGTCCTTCAGGCGGCGGCGGTGCGGGTGGGCGCGGCGGAGAGAAGCGGCAGCACCTGCTCGGCCATCAGTGTCATCGAGCGGCGGGCGAGGTCCGGGTCGGCCCAGTCGACGCCGGTGCAGACCAGCGTTCCGAAGGCGCCCGCCTCGGCGCGCAGGGCGGCGATCTGTTCGGCCACCCGGGCCGGCGTGCCGGCGATCACCTGCGTCGCGACGACCGTGTCGAGGCCGGCCGCCGTCGTGGACTGGCCGGCCCGCGCGAGGGCGCGCGCGTGGTAGGCGCGATAGGGGCTCGCAGCGTCGCGGCGGCCGTAACGCTCGGCCGTCGCCTCGTCGTCGGCGACGAAGACGGTGCGGGCAACGCGCCAGTCGCGGGGATCGGCGGGCTTGCCGGCGGTGGACGCGGCGCGGGCATAGGCCTGCCATTGCGCCGCCAGTTCGGCCGGCGTCAGCAGTTCGCCCGAGAGCAGGTGGAAGCCGCGCGTGCCTGCGCCGGTGGCGAGGTCCTGCGCCGGCCCGGCCAGCGCCACGACGATCTCCGGCAGCGGCTCCTGATAGGGCCGGTGCAGGTAGCCGAGGCCGGTCGCCGGATAGAAGGTGCGTTCGGTGGTGATCGTCCAGTGCGCGGTCCTGAGGCCATAGGGCGGTTCGCCGGCCCAGCCCGCGAGGATCAGGTCGATGGCCTCGAAGAACAGCGCCGTCGGATCCTCGTGCAGCGTCTGCAGCATCTCGGCGTCGGGGCCGCCGCCGGGCGCGATGCCGAGGACGAAACGGCCCCTGGCCATCTGGTCGAGCATGGCGGCGTGGACGGCGGTCAGCGCCGGGTGCATGAGCGGCACGGTGGTGCAGCTCGCCAGCCTGATCTTCTCCGTCAGCGGCAGCAGCGAGGCGAGGAAGATGTCGGCGCTGGAGACGGGGTTGCCGGCGTCGGCCAGCCGCTCGGCGACGAAGGCCTCGCGGTAGCCGAGACGGTCGGCCAGCACGATGGCGTCGCGGTCCTCGGCCAGCGTCTCGCTCTCGGGCCGCCCGGGCGTGTGCAGCGGCGTGCTGAAGTAACTGAGGTGCATGGAAGGATCCTGCCTCGCTCTCCTGAGCGGCTCTGCAAGCTAGCAGGGCCGCGTTGGTCACGGGAGAGGCCGGCCGGCGAGCCGGCCTCTCCCGTGGTTCCTATTCCTTGTCCCAGTTGCGCGCGATCGGCTGCTTGGCTGTCCGCATGCGGTCCATGTAGGCCGTCAGGTACTTCGCGCCGGGACGGCCGGCCGCCGCCATCTCCTTCGCCCAGTCGAGGCCGAGCGGCGGCAGGCCCATCGCCCATGTCTTGCGGTCGGCGTCGCTCACCTTGGTCACCTTCATGCCGAATTTCTCGGCGCACATCGCCATGCCGGCCGTCGCACCGTCGAACAGCAGCTTCGCCTGCGCGGTGTTCCAGGTCGCGCCGTGCTTCGTCAGCGCCGCGCGCACTTCGTCCGGCAGCTTCTTCCACGAAGCGTCGTTGGCCGTTAGCGTGTGGACACCGGCGGCGCCGAAGCCGGCGTCGAGCACGTGCGGTGCCGGTTCGCAGATCTTGAACGCGCCCGCGGCCTGCGGCCAGACGATCGCTGCCTGATAGATGCCGGAAGCGAGCGAGTTGTAGAAGTCGTTGAGCGTTGTCGACACGCCCGCTGCGCCGGTGCCCTCGATCCACAGCAGGTTGGGGCCGGCACCGCCGACCTTCATGCCCTTGAGATCGGCCAGCCTGGTCAGTGGCTTCGACGACAGGATGATGTAGTTCTCGATGTTGACCGTCTCGCCGAGAACGGTCTGGTTGAACGAGGTCCAGACCGCATCGTTTTCGGGAAACACACCGGCGAGTTCGCGCATGACGTTGGCGACCAGTACCGGGTCCTGCGTGGTGAAGGGCGTCACGTAGGAGATCTTGTGGTAGGGCAGCTTGTCGGCATGAAAGCCGGTGGGGATGTTGCCGATGTCGCCGAGACCCTGCTGCATCGCCTCGAGTTCGCCGCGCGGCTTCACCACCTGGCCGCTGTGCGCGAGGTTCCACTCGATCTTGTACTTGCCCGTCTTCGCCAGTTCGGCGTCGACCGCCGGGATGTAGCCGTTGACGAAGGCGCCGACGAAGGTCGCGGCCGGCGGAAAGCCCGCCAGGTAGGTCAGCTTGATCGTCTCGGTCGCGCTCGCCGGAGCGCTCGCGGCAAGGCCGAGGCCGGCCGCCAGTGCGAGGGCATATGCCCCGTGCCTCAGTGACGCTGTCATGATTTTCTCCCGGTCCGATTGCGCCTGCGGGCGCGGTTGTTCTTCAGGTGTGGGCCAGTCCGGCGGCTTGGTGACCTCGTTGGGCGCTTCCGTAGCAACCGGCGTGGGCGCGAACGAGCGCCGTCACGCCGGGTTTCTGCTGGCTGGAACAAATGCGCTGGAAGCCTGTCACTCCCGTGGGCCGCTGCTTCCAGCGCGGCGCGCGAGCGGTAGGCTCGCGCCGTCGGCATCCCTGGCCGCGCAGGTCCGGCAAAGCGCGCCGTCTGGCGAGACGGATATCACCCGGAATCGACGTGGGCAAGCATTACCGGAAATATATTGTCATTAAATCTATTCATACCCGGTATAAATACGAGTGATGATTACATCACTGGAAATAATTTATTGGATATATTCATAATCGTCCGAGTTGAATCGATGATATGTGCGAATGATTATTTTGTGGAAGCGCATACCGTAATCTTAATATTCTGTCCGTATGCCGTCGCGCGGCGTCACCAAGTCGGCCGCGTCGGCACGGGAGGACTGTCCACGATGTTCACCACCGGCATCGGCGCCCTGCGCCTCGACCGCATCGACGAACTCGTCGGGCCGGCGGCGGCGCCGCACCGGCTGCTGCCGTCGCTGCCCGAGGACGCCATCGCGCGCCACGCCGGCTGGTTCGCGCCGACCTTCTACGACGCGGCGAAAGACGCGCTGATCATGAGCCTGCACGGCTGGGTCATCCGCACCGGCCGCCACACGGTCCTGATGGAGGCCTGCGGCGGCAACCACAAGCCGCGCCTGCAGTATCCGCGCGCCCACCGGCTCGACACGCCGTGGCTGGCGCGTCTGCGCGAGGCCGGCGTCGCGCCGGAGGAGATCGACTACGTCTTCTGCTCCCATCTCCACGTCGACCATGTCGGCTGGTTCACCGAGTGGAAGGACCGGCGATGGGTGCCGACCTTTCCCAACGCGAAGTACCTCATCGCGCGCCGCGAGTACGAGAACTGGCATCCCGCGACCCGTCCCTTCGCCGACTGGGCATTGCAGGGCAGTTGCTTCGAGGACAGCGTGCAGCCCGTCGTCGAGCGCGGCCAGGCGGTGCTGGTCGAGGCCGGCCACGCCATCGACGACCACCTGACGATCGAGGCGTCCTACGGCCACACGCTCGGCCACTGCAACCTGCGTGCGACGAGCGGCGGCGAGACCGGCATCTTCTGCGGCGACATCCTGCACACGCCGATCGAGATGCCCTACCCGCACGTCAACACATATGGCTGCGAGGACCAGGACGCGGCGCGGGCGACGCGCCGCCGCCTGCTGGAGGAGGCGGCCGAGTGCGGGCACACCCTGTTCCCGGCGCACTTCCCGGACCCGTACACGATGGTCAAGGTCAAGCGCGCCGGCGACGGCTTCCTGCCGGTGCGGGTGGCATGAGGCGCGGCGCGGGTCGCGCTATCGCTGAATTCAGTCGTGGCCGACGCTGTTGCCCAACAGGCCGCCGTGCAGCGCCTTGATGCGGCCGAACCAGGCGGCGACCGGATCGTCGGCGGCGAGCAGGCGGAACGGGCTCGCCGCGCGCGCCCAGGCGAAGGTGCCGGCAGCGACGTAGTCGGCATAGATCGGCGCGGCGCCGCCGAGGAAGGGCTGTGCCGCGACGGTGCGGCGCAGCGGCTCCAGCAGGGCACGGAAGGCCGGCAGCTTCGCCTCGCGGTCGCCGGGCACGTCCTCGAGCTTCATGCCGAGGCGCTTCTCGCGCGACTCGCGGAAATAGGCGCGGTCGGCCGGGTCGATGCTGTCGAACAGGTCGAGCACGATCATGCGCAGCGCCGCCGGCGCCACCTGCGTCTCCGACCAGCCCTGCACGAAGCGTGCGTAGGACTTGCCCGCTTCGCCGCCATACACGGACGGGCGGCCGGGATAGGCGCCTTCGAGATGCTCGACGATGGCCCAGCTGTCGCCAAGGAATCGGCCGCCATCCTCGATCACCGGGATGGTACGGTGGCTGCCGTCGCCGATGTCGCGGATCTGCGTGAAGCGCGTCGGCCGCGCCTCGCAGTCGAGTCCCTTGTGCGCAAGCGTCAGCCGTACCCGCCAGCAGGCCGGGCTGAAGCGCCGGTCGTCGCGCCCGGCAAGGTCGTACATCACGATGGCCACGGCATTTCTCCCGGAAGATCGCACCGCCGCACTTCAACGTCCCCGGCGCGGCGGGTCAACGGTGCAGCCACCAGTTCGTCTCGTTGACGGAATAGATCGGCTTGTAGTGGCGGATGCGGGTGTCGCTGACCGGCTCGGCGATCTGGTTGTCGAGGATGAGGTAGTCGGTCTGCCGCTCCAGTGCCAGCACGGCGTGGGCGAGATCGAGGTTCTGATCCTGCAGCACGACGACGCGCATGAAGGACTGATCGTAGCCGAGCGCGCGCAGCGACATGAACTTTGTGATGGCGTAATCCTCGCAGTCACCCTTCTTGCGCAGGAACTCCTCCGGCGTCGACCAGTAGTCGGGCACGTTCCAGTTGACCGGGTCGACGACGTACTGCGCCTTGTTCATGTAGGCATTGACGGTTCGGATCTGTTCGTCGGCGCCGTGCCCGGCGAGCGAGGCGAGAAAGGCGCGCCATTCGGTGAGGTGGCAGTGGCCGAAGCGCCGTCGCTGGGCCTCGCACGGCGCGTCCTCCATCGCCCGCTCATCGAAGTACTTCTGCAGCGTGCCCTGCCATTTGGGGAACTTGCCGATGCCCGGCAGCATGCGCGACGTGGTGCCGAAAAGCGGCGGGGCCGCCTGTGCCCGCGCCGGGAGCGCGATCGGCACGAAAGCCATCGCTGCCAGGCCCGCCAGCACCCCTCGCCGTGTCGTCGCCATGCGTCCGCTGCCCTGCTTCGCCGGCCGCTGCCGCCCACCACGGCGGCGCGAGTATAGACCACGCGCCGCCGTCGCGCTCGCCCGCGGCGGTGCCGCGTGGCAGACTGCGGCAAGCCCGGTCGGAGAGGCATCTGCCATGAGCGAAACCTCAGCCGTTGCAGCCTTCGACGCCCGCGTCGACAAACGCGTGGCAGTGCGCATGGGCATCGTCGGCCTCGTCATCGCCGCGACGGCGGTGGCCGGCGTGCTGCTGGTCTTCCTGTGGACCAACTCCGAGCGCGAGCGCGACCTGCGCGTCTGGCAGGACCGCATGGGTATCGTCGCCGAGAGCCGCGTGCAGGCGGTCGCCGGCTGGGTCGGCGAGCAGCGCATGGCGGTGACGGCGCTGGCCGGCAACGACGCCGTCCGCCTCTACACCGACGAGCTGATCGACCCCGCCTACGCCAGCCAGGGTCGGCCGCCGGAGGCCCAGTATCTCGAGAACCTGCTGGTGGTCAGCGCCGAGCGCGCCGGTTTCGCCGCGCCGCCGCAGGCGCCGGCGGTGGGCGCCAATGTCGCGCGGCGCACCGTCGCCGGCCTCGGCATCGTCGCCGCCGATGGCAGGTTGCTGGTGTCGACGCCGGGCATGCCCGGCCTGCCGGCGGACATCCGCGCGGCGATGGAGACGAGCCTCGATGCCGGCAAGGCGTTCGTCTCGCGCCTCTACCTCGGCGATGGCGGGCCGACGCTGGCCGTGGCGGCGCCGATGGCGGCGGTGCAGGAGGACAAGCGCATCGCGGCCGTCGTCGGCATCAAGCCGGTCACGGGCGAACTCTACCCGCTGCTGATCCAGCCCGGCGCGACCGAGCGCACGGCCGAGGCGCTGCTGGTGACGCGCAAGGGCGCGACGGTCGAGTACGCCTCGCCGCTGGCCGACGGGACCGCGCCGCTGACGAAGACGCTCGCCGCCGACACGCCGCACCTCGCCGCCGCGACCGCGCTGGCCGAGCCCGGCGGCTTCGGGCGCCAGCGCGACTACCGCAACGTCGAGGTGCTGGCGACCTCGCGGGCGATTCCCGGTACCGACTGGGTGCTGCTTTACAAGATAGACCGCGACGAGGCGCTGGCCGATTCCGACGCCCGCCTCGAGGTGACACTCGGGGTGTTGCTGCTGATTGTCGTGCTGGTGACGGTCGGCGCGCTGCTGGTGTGGCGCCACGGTACTTCGCAGCGGGCGGCGCGCGCGGCGCAGCTGTTCCGCGACCTCGCCGAACGGTTCGAGCATCAGGCCGGTTTCATCCGCCGGCTGACCGACAGCCAGCCCAACGGCATCTTCATCGCCACGCCCGACGGCCGCGTCACCTTCGCCAACGCCGCGCTGGCCGCGGCGCTCGACGCCGGTGACGCCGAGGCGCTGGTCGGCAAGCCGCTGGCCGCCGTGTTCGGCCCGCACGAGGCGCGGCGCCACCAGCGCGTCGTCGAGGACGTGCTGGAGGACGGCAAGCCGGAACGGCGGATCGACCGCGTCGAGGGCCTGCGCGGCGAGCGCGTGCTGCAGCGCCAGTACATCCCGCTGGACGCCAGCCGCCATACCGAGCGCGGCGTGCTGGTGATCGAGGAGGATCTGAGCGACGCCATCCGTGCGCGCGAACGCGCCGAGCGCGTGCTGCAGCAGCTCGTCGCCACCCTGCTGTCGGTGGTCGACCGCCGCGACCCCTACGCCGCCGACCAGTCGGCGCGCGTCGCCGACGTGGCGCGACAGACGGCCGAGGAAATGGCTCTCGACGCGGTGCTGGTCGACGCCGTCGACAAGGCGGCGCGGCTGATGAACCTCGGCAAGGTCTTCGTGCCGGTCGAGATCCTGACCAAGGAAGGTCGCCTGACAGACGAGGAATTCGCCGTCGTGCGCAACAGCATCGACGAGGGCGTCGAGCTGCTCGCCGGCATCGAGTTCGAGGGCCCGGTGGCCGACACGCTGCGCCAGGCGCGCGCGAAGTGGGACGGCTCGGGCGACCCCGCCGGCCTTGCCGGCGACGCCATCCTGGTGACGGCGCGCATCGTCGCCGTCGCCAACGCCTTCGTCGCCATGACCAGCGCGCGCGCCCACCGCGCCGGCATGCCGGTCGACACCGCGCTGACCGAACTGATGCAGTCGGCCGGCAAGGCCTTCGACCGCCGCGTCGTGACGGCGCTTGCCAACCTGGTCGAGAACCGCGGCCTGCGCGCGCGCATCGAGGGCGGCGGACAGGCGTAGCGCCTGCCCGGCGCGAGGCTCCGGCGGTGGAGGCCCGCGGCGGGCGCTGCTATAACGGCGCCGGTTGCGCCCGTAGCTCAGCAGGATAGAGCATCGGTTTCCTAAACCGGGGGTCGCAGGTTCGAGTCCTGCCGGGCGCGCCAGAACCGTGGCATCGCGGCCTGTCGGGCATTCGGGGAGCCGAAGGCGTGGCGCCGGAACCCTGCCAGGGTGCCGGCACTTCCGTGGACGCGACTCCCCGCGGTGCGTGGGTCGCCCTGGCATGTCGGCCCGGTGACCGCTACGGCGCCGTGGGACGCGCACGGCCGGCCGCCATTGCGACCCAGCCGGGAAAATCGTCCAACACTTTGAAAAATATGGCGCGCCCGAGAGGACTCGAACCCCTAACCTTCTGATCCGTAGTCAGACGCTCTATCCATTGAGCTACGGGCGCGCGCGCCGCCCGCGGCCACGGTTTCCGGCCGCGAGGGAGCGGTTGTCTAACCCGAAGGCCGCGTCGGCGCAAGCCCGCGGCGCGGCATGGCAAGGGCGGCAGTGTTGCCAAACGGTCGCACCCGGGCGAAGCTTGCGGCCAGCCGCGCGGCCGGTCGGCACAAGCGGCTTGCCGGGAGTCAGGCAACTCAGTAACATCCCCGCGCAACGCGTTGGGCCGGCGCGGTTTTCCCGGCATCCGGGTCGGGGCGGCAAGCAGGCCGTCGCGAAGGGGGATGAGGTCAATCTTGCCAAGCACGCTGCCGCGCGCCGCCCTTGCGTTCGTGACAGTGCTCGCGCTCGCCGGCTGCTCGTTCCTCGACGGCGAACTCGTGCCGTCGCTGACCGGCGAGGATCCGGCCGGCCGCCAGCCGCCGTCGCGCGCCGTCACCGCCCAGCCCGCCCCGCAGGTCGGGCAGACCAACTTCGTGCCGCCGGGCGTCACCGACGCCCAGCGCACCGGCACCCATGTCGGCGAGCGCGTCGAGCAGATGCGCGGCGACCTGCGTCGCCTGCAGACCGACATCTCGGCGCAGAACCAGACGCTGCAGACGCTGCGCACGCGTGTCGTGCAGAACGCCCAGCGCTATCAGGGCCTGATCGGCACCATCCAGTCGCGCCTGCAGGTCGGCACCACGCCGGGCAATCCGCAGGTCGTCGCGCAGTGGAACGACGCCCAGGGCACGCTCAACGCGCTCGAGGGCGACATCGCCAGCATGAACGACCTGTCCAACCGGATCGTCGAGTCGAATTCGCTGGCTGCTTTCGTGCTCGAATCGACGCGCGCGACCTACGGCCTGTCGGGCGCCGTCGACGAGGATCACCGCCAGCTCGCCATCCTCGAGGACGAGGTCAACCGCACGGTTGTGCTGATCGACCGCCTGCTCAACGAGCTCAACCAGGACGTCGCGCGCCAGACCAACTATGTCGGCCGGGAGCAGCGCAACCTGTCGGCGCTTTCGACGGCCGTGGCCAACGGCGAACTCTACGGCGGCAGCCTCGCCAACCGCGCCTGGCTGACCTCGGCGCCGGCCGCGAGCCAGCCGCTCGCCGGCCCGGGCAACTTCGCCTCCCGCCGTCCGCTCGTCGTCATCCGCTTCGACCGGCCGGACGTGCCCTACGCCAACCCGCTCTACACGGCGGCCAACGAAGCCCTGACGCGCCTGCCCGATGCCGTCTTCGACGTCGTCGCGGTGACGCCGCAGGCCGGCACGCCGGCGCAGGTGGCGATGCAGTCGAGCAACGCGCGGCGCAGCGCCGAGGACGTCGCCCAGACGCTCGAGCGCATGGGCATGCCGCGCGACCGCATCGCCCTCAACGCCATGACCAGCGCCCAGGCGCAGGTGCCCGAGGTCCACGTCTTCGTGCGCTGAGCGCGCGCGGGCGCCCTCTGGGGCGGACCCGACGGCGGCGGAGGAGGAAGTCCTAGTCGATCCGGTGTGCGCGTCGCACCAGCGCGGCGTCGAACTCCGCGAGCTGGGCGGCGACGCGGGCGTAAACCGTGCCGTCCGGGTAGCGGCCGGCACTGTCGGCCTCGCCGGCCGGCAGGCCGGTGAACACCTCGATCGCGTCGGCGACGGTGGCGACGCTCCACAGATGGAAGCGGCCCTCGGCCACGGCCCGCGCCACCTCGTCGCGCAGGATGAGATGGCGTTCGTTGGCAGCGGGAAACACCACACCCTGCGTTCCGGTCAGGCCGCCGGTCGCCTCGGCGCAGGTGCGGAAGAAGCCCTCGATCTTGTCCGACAGGCCGCCGATCGCCTGCACCTGGCCGCGCTGGTTGGCCGAGCCGGTGACGGCGAGATCCTGGCGCAGTGGCACGCCGGCGAGATCCGACAGGACGGCCAGCGCCTCGGCCAGCGTCGCGCTGTCGCCCTCGACGCCGCCATAGCTCTGCTCGAAGGTGATCGAGGCGTTGAAGGACAGCGGCCCCGAACGCGCGAAGCGGCCGGCGAGGTAGCCCTGCAGCACCAGCGCGCCCTTCTGCTGGATCGGTCCGCCGAGCGCCGCCTCACGCTCGATGTTGGTCACCCCCGTGCGCCCGACTGACACCCGGGCGGTCACGCGGCTCGGCGCGCCGAACTGGTGGTCGCCGATGTCGCGCACCGTCAGCGCATTGATCTGTCCGACGACGGCGCCATGCGTGTCGATCATCACCGTGCCGTCGGCGATCGATTGCTGGATGCGCTCCTCGATGCGCGAATTGCGCCGCTCGCGCGCCGCCCAGGCGGCGGCGACGTGCTCGCGTTCGAGGATGCGCGCATTGCGTCCCGCCAGGGTCGCTGCCTCCGAGATGACATCGGCCAGCGCCTCGAAGCGGGCCGACACGCGCATCCGCTCGCCGGCCCAGCGCGCGGCGAGGCCGAGCAGCCAGCCGATCGCTTCCTGCGTGCAGCCGTCGCGCTCGGCGCGGCGGGCATAGCCCTGGATGAGGCCGGCATAGCGGCCGAGATTGGCGGGTGTCGCCGCCATGTCGGGATCGATCTCGGCCTTGACCTTGAAATACGACTGAAAGTCGGGATCGAGCGAGAAGAAGGTGTAGTACCAGCGCGGCGCGCCGACGATGACGACCTTGAGGTCGAGCGGAATCGGCTGCGGCCGCGGCGCGCCGGCCACCGGCACCGAGCCCGCCCGGTACATCTCCTGGATGCGCAGCACGCCGTCGCGCAGCGCGCCTTTCAGGTGGGTCCAGCTATCGGCGTTGGCCGCCAGCGCGTCGGCGCGGAGCACCAGCACGCCGCCATTGGCGCGCGCCAGGGCGCCGGGCTCGATCTGCGTGAAGTCGGTCGTCAGCACGCCCGCCGCCTGGCGGTACTCGATGCGGCCGAAGAGATTGGCGTAGGTCGGGTCGGCTTCCAGCACGACGCGCGGGTGGCGCGCCTCGCCGTTGTCGACGAACAGGTTGACGGCATAGCGCCGCTCGGGCGTCTCGTCCGGCGGCAGCGGCTTGTCGCCCTCGCCGGGCGCGGCGAAGCGCTCGAGGTTCTCGACGATGTCGACGCGCAGCGCGACGAGCCAGCGCGCCAGCCCGGCGTATTGCTGGAAGCGGTTGACGAAGTCGTCGATGAGGCCGCCCGTTGCCGCCTCGCCGGCGGCGCGGGTGATCTCGCGCAGCCGCTCGCCCAGCTCGGCCTGGCGGCGGCCGGCCTCGCGGTTGAGCTTCGAGAAGCGGTCGCCCCATTCGCGCGCGCGCCGCTCTATCGATTCGCGCTCGGCCTCGGGCAGCGCCGAGACGTCGCGCGCCTCGCCGTCCTCGCCGAGCGCCACGACCATCATGCCCTGCGGCGTCTGCGAGAAGGCGAAGCCGTCGGCCCGCGCCGCGGCTTGCAGCGCGCCGATCTCGTGGCCGACGGCGGCGCGCGCCTGCTCGCTCTCGGCCCGCATCTGCTCGTGGAATTCGGGACGCGCCAAGGCCTGCGCCAGTGCCTCGCGCAGGGCCGGCACCAGCGCCGCCATGGCATCGCGCAGGTCACGGCCGACACCCGCCGGCAGCGGCACCGCCAGCGGTTCGTGCAGGTGATGGAAATTGGCGAGGTAGACCCAGTCGGCCGGACGCGGCTGCTCGGCCATCGCCGCCTCGAGGAAGGCCAGCGTTGCCGTCATGCGGCCGGAACGGTCCTCGCCGACGACGAAGATGTTGAACCCGTGGCCGTCCATGGCGAGGCCGAAGGCCAGCGCCTCGCGCGCCCGGGCGTGGCTGGACAGCGAGAACACATGCGCCTGATCGGTGCCGATGGCGTCGTCGGCCATGGCCACGTCGAAGACTGGCAGGCCGGCGGCGGAGGCGGGAATGGACCTGGCGGACATGGGTGGCTCCGGCGGCGACTTGGGCGCGGAGCCTAGCGCATTTCAAGGTCGAAGGTCGCCTCGCGCGGCACCTTGCATTGTCGGCCTTCCCTTCAAATAATGGATCGCTGAATCAAGGGGGGGGGGGCTGGTGCGCGAGGCGCTGCCTGTTCTTGCGTACCCGATGGTCATCGTCGGCGGCCTGGCGGGATATATGTTCGCCATGTCTTCAGGCTGGCCGCCCGTGCTGGCCGCCTACGCAGCTTCGGCGGCCTGCGTGCTCCTGATTGTCATGCACGAGGTCGTCCTGCCGGAGAACCCGGCGTGGCGTCCGACGCGGCCCGAGGCCCTGGCCGATATGGCTTTCCTGGTCCTCGTGCAGATGTTGGTGCCGCAATTGCTGGCCTTGCTCGTAGCCCTTGTTCTTGCCGGGATGGCCGAGCCACTACGGACCGGCCTTGGAGCGATCTGGCCCCACGAGTGGCCAATCTGGGGTCAGGTTCTTCTTCTCATGGTACTCGCGGAATTTCCCCGCTACTGGCTTCACCGGCTGAGCCATACGTTCGGTCCGCTGTGGCGACTGCACGCCGTGCATCACTCGCCGCGCATTCTCTATTCGCTCAATGTCGGCAGGTTTCACCCGCTCGATCGGGGTCTGCAGTACCTCGTCGAAGTTGCGCCGTTCATCCTGCTCGGCGTCGGACCGGACGTACTCGGACTGTATTTCGTGTTCTATGCCGTTACCGGGTTCTACCAGCACAGCAATGCGCGCGTCCGTCTCGGCCCCCTGAACTGGATCATCGCCGGCCCCGAGCTGCACCGGTGGCATCATTCGGCGAACCTTGCGGAGGCCAACACGAACTATGGCAACAAGCTGATCATCTGGGACATCCTGTTCGGGTCCCGCTTTCTGCCCGGGCAACGATCGGTCGGGCAACTCGGTCTGGATGATCCGACCTACCCGACGGACTTCATCACACAAACCACCGCGCCGCCGATGCCGCGGCGCGGCCGATCGTGAACGCAACGAAACTCCGGTCGACGATCGAAGGCCTCGGCCTTTCCCTCGCCATGATGGTGACGCGGGGTCGCCACCTCCGGCCCATGCTCGCCGCAGCAACACAGCCCGCCGCCACCCAGGAGCGCCTGCTGAGGGAGATCGTCCGCCGCAACGCGGAAACGGAGTTCGGCATTCGGCATGGCTTCGGCAAGATCCGCGGCCTTGCCGACTGGCGAGCCGCGGTTCCGGTGCAAAGCTACGAGGACGTTCGGCCGTGGATCGACCGGCAGGCAGAGACAGGCGGCCGCGTCCTGACCGATGACCCGCCTGTCATGTTCAATCTGACAAGCGGCACGACGTCATTGCCGAAACTGATCCCGGTTACCGCCTCCGGCCTCGACAGATACAGGGGCCAGCAGCGGGCCTTTGCCGGCGCCCTGCATCGCCACGACAGGCGCCTGTTCTCCGGTCGCATCGCCGGCATCGGGGGTAACGCCGTGGAAGGGCGCCACCGAAACGGCCTGCCTTATGGCTCCGCTGCCGGCGTGATTTACCGTGAAATGCCGGCGGCAGTGCGCGCACGATACGTCGTTCCAGCGGCAGCCTTCGCCATCGCCGACTACGACCTGCGCTATCGCGCCATCGCCACGTGCCTGCTCGCGGCCGACGACGTGACCATCGCGACGACCGCGAATCCGAGCACATTCTTGCGCCTGCTCGACGTCGCCAACGGTCAGCTCGATGTGATCCTTGCCGACATCGCCGCCGGCCGTCTGTCGGTCGACGTCGGCCTCGGCACCGATGCGCGCGCGGAAGTCGAAGCCGGATTGGTACCGGCCCCCGCGCGCGCTGCAGCACTTGCTCGGATCGCCGCGGCGAAAGGCAACCTCGACTATGTGGACATCTGGCCGCGACTGCACGGTATCGCTACCTGGACGGGCGGCAGTTGCGCGATCGCCCTTTCCGCCCTTCGTCCACGGCTCGGCCCCGACGTCGCCGTTTATGAGTTCGGCTATCTGGCCAGCGAATTTCGCGGCACCTGCAACGTCGAACCGCAGAACAACCTCTGCCTGCCGACACTGCGTGACACCTTGTTCGAATTCGCCGATCCGGCAGCCTGGGAAGCCGGCGACCACAGCACCGTCGGGCTCGAAGCGCTTGAGGCGGGACGACAGTACCGCGTCATTGCGACAACCCCGGACGGTCTCTACCGGTACGATATCAACGACATCGTCGAGGTGGTCGGCTTCATCTCGGGGACACCGGCGCTGGCATTCGTCCGCAAGGGTCGCGGCGTGACCAGCATCACTGGCGAAAAGCTGTCTGAGGAACAATTCATTGCCGCCGTGGCCCGCGCTTGCACGGATGCGGGGATCCGTCCGGTGTTCCATCTGGGTCTCGCGGATGAAATCGCCGGCCGTTACCATGTCTACCTTGAGCCCGACGAAGCGTCCCGGCCCGACACGAAGGAACTGGCAGCGAATGTCGACCGCGAGCTGATAGCGCGCAATCTCGAGTATGCGGCCAAGCGCGCCAGTGGCCGGCTCGGCAATCCTTCGCTTGTCATGCTGAGAACCGGCTGCGCCGAAGCCTATCGTCGGCACAAGGTGGCGGCCGGGCAGCGCGATGCCCAGTACAAGGTTGTGCCACTTCACTATGTCCGCGAGATGACGTTCGACCTCGCGCCCTGGCAGATCGCGACATAGCCGCCATGGCGCTGGCAAGCATCGCTGTTGGCCGCTTTCCCGTACCTTTCCGCCGACCGTTCACGCATGCCGCCGCAACGCGTGATACGGCTGACAACATCATTGTCGTCGCGACGTCGGACAGTGGCGTGGTCGGCTTCGGCGAGGGTTGTCCGCGCGACTATGTCACCGGCGAGAGCGCCGCGACGTCGCGCGCCTTCATATCCTCCATCGCCTCGGACCTGCCGGAAGCGGCGCGTGACCTCGATGCACTTCGCCATCTGGTCGACGCACGATCCAGCGACATCGATCGCAATCCGGCCGCATTCTGCGCCGTGGAACTGGCCCTGCTCGACATGATTGCCCACGAGCGCGGCATCGGCGTCGAGGCGCTTCTTGGTCAGCCGCCTGTCCACCACCTCCATCGCTACACTGCGGTCATCGGCGATACCTCGCCGACAGCATCGTGGTGGCTCTGGCTGCGATACCGACTTCTCGGACTGCGTGACTTCAAGGTCAAGCTGTCGGTCGATCCGGCGAGGGATCGCGCACGCCTGGCGCCACATGGCCTGCTCGGCGGCCGGCTGCGGCTCGACGCAAACAACCTCTGGCGCAATGTGGACGATGCGGTCGCCCACCTGCGGGCGCTGCACACGCCAGCGTTCGCGATCGAGGAACCCCTGGCACCACATGACATTGCCGGCTGTCAGTTGGTCGCAAGCACCGCGGGAATTGCGATCATCCTCGACGAGTCCTTCGTGTCGCCTGCGACGCTCGCGGCGCTTCCGCATGGCCCGCGCTGGATCGCCAATGTACGCGTCTCGAAGCTGGGCGGCGTTCTTCGGTCATTGGCCGCGATCGACGCGGCGCGCCGGCACGGCATCGAGATCATCGTCGGCGCGCATGTGGGCGAAACGGGCCTGCTCACCCGCGCAGCTCTGCCTGTCGCGCGCGCGGCCGGACCGGCGCTTGTGGCGCAGGAAGGCGCTTTTGGCACCTACCTGCTTCGCAACGACCTGGCGTCGCCATCGCCGCGCTTCGGGCGCGGCGGATGGCTGCCCCGCCGACGCTTGCCGGGAGCCGGCGCGACCGGCTGGGGACTGACCATTGACCAGACGCAACTTGTCGACGTGTATCCGGTGCGGCTGGCTTAGATACGCGGGAGTGCGAGCCATGACGGAAAGGACAGAAGCACAGGCGACATCGAGCCGGCACCATATGCTCCTGTTGTGGATTACGTTCGGCCTGTTCTGTTTCCGTGTCGCCGCGCAGTTGATCCAGCGCTTCGCCGACCTGCCGTTCCTTCCGCCGTTCGCGACATGGCAGAGTGGCGCCTTGCCTTACCCGGTGCTCCTGCCGCTGCAACTCGTCCTCATCGGCGTGATGCTGTGGCTGACCTTGCGCATTCGCGACCGTGGCCTCAAGCCGGGCCGCCTGCGCCACCGCGTCGTGCTGACCTTGGGCGTCGTCTATGTGGTCGTCATGGTCTTCAGGCTCGTCGCCGGGCTCACGGTGCTGTCGCACAGCTACTGGTTCGCCGCTCCGGTTCCGACCTTCTTCCACTTCGTGCTTGCGACTTATCTCCTGACCGTCGGGTTCCATTTGCGCCGGCGCGCACGCGAGGCAGGCATGTCAGGCTAGGCCGGAAGCGGCTCGGCCCACCGGACCTGAAGGAAGCGTTGTGCCGCGGTTCAGATGGCGTCGTCCGCCGCGGCGCCCCCCCCCGGGGGGGCACGGCCGCGGTCGGCGGAACCATGGCGCCGGTTCCACGTTCCCTCGACGATGCCGGCATGCCGCCGGCGCTCGACACGGAGGAAGCGATGCCCGGGCCAGGCATCAGGATCGCGCAGTTCGCGGCACTCGTCCTTACGGCGCTCGCATTGATACCCGTCGGTGCCCACCTCGCCGAACTGCCCGTCAAGATCGACATGGCGGAGGACGCCTATTTCACCGTGCAGGCGATCTACAGCGGCTGGTCGCGCTGGGGCGTTGCGCTGATCGGCGCGATCGTCGCCAACCTCGTCCTGACGATCGCGCTGCGCCGGCAGCGCTGGGCGAGCCTCTTCGCGCTGGCCGCGTTCGCCCTCACGGGCCTGACGCTGGCGATCTTCTTCGCCGTGATCTATCCGACCAACGTGGCGACCGCCAACTGGACGATCGTGCCGACCGACTGGGAGGGCTTGCGGCGGCGCTGGGAGTACGGCCACGCCGTCAACGCCGGCCTGACCTTCCTCGGCTTCTGCGCCGTCGCCCTCGCGACCCTGCGCACGCGCGGCTGAGCGCCAGCGGCCATGCCGCCTTGCGTCGCTGCCGGCGGCCCCGAATAATGCGTCACGGCGCCGGCGGGTGCGCCGGTCACGGGGCGGATCATGGCGACGTTCGAGAAGAATTTTCCGGTGTCGTGGGAACAGTTGCACCGCGACGCCCGCGCCCTCGCCTGGCGGCTGGCCGACAAGGGGCCGTGGCAGAGCATCGTCGCCATCACGCGCGGCGGGCTGGTGCCGGCGGCCATCGTCGCGCGCGAGCTGGAAATCCGGCTGGTCGACACCGTCTGCGTGTCGTCCTACGCGCACAAGGAGCAGGGCACGCTGCAGATTCTCAAGGGCGTGCCCGGCACCGGCGACGGCGTGCTGATCGTCGACGACCTCGTCGACACCGGCCGCACGGCGAAGGTCGTGCGCGAGATGCTGCCCAAGGCGCATCTCGCCACCGTCTACGCCAAGCCCGCCGGGCGGCCACTGGTCGACACCTTCATCACCGAGGTGAGCCAGGACACCTGGATCCACTTCCCGTGGGATCTCGAACTCGCCTACGCCCAGCCGATCGTCAGCAACGGCGCGCGCCGCGCCGACTAGGCATCGGGCCGCGCGGTGTCGGCGAGGCGCGGGTCGAGCGCGTCGCGCAGGCCGTCGCCGAGCAGGTTGAGGCCGAAGACGGCGAGCGCGATGGCGAGGCCGGGAAAGATCGCCAGCGTCGGTGCCAACGCCAGCAGCGTCTGCGCGTCGAACAGCATGCGGCCCCATGACGGCGCCGGCGGCCGCACCGACAGGCCGAGATAGGACAGCGCCGCCTCGACCAGCACGGCGATGGCGAAGCTCGCCGTCGCCTGCACGATCAGCACCGGCGCGATGTTCGGCAGTACGTGGTCGATGGTGACGCGCAGCGGCCCCTTGCCGATCGCCAGGGCGGCGCGCGTGTACTCCAGCCCCCACACCTGCATCGCGGCGGCGCGCGAGACACGGGCGAACACCGAGATGTTGAAGATGCCGATGGCGAGCACCGGGTTGATCACGCCGGGGCCGAGGATCGCCGAGGCGAGCAGCGCCGAGATGACCAGCGGGAAAGCGAAGATCACGTCGGCGAGGCGGGCCGCCACCTCGTCGACCCAGCCGCGCCGCGCCGCCGCCCAGACGCCCAGTGCCGTGCCGGCGACGAGGCCGATGCCGACGGCGAACAGGCCGACCGCGATCGAGCCGCGCGCCCCGACCATCAGGCGCGACAGCACGTCGCGGCCGAACTGGTCGGTGCCGAGCCAGTGCAGCGCCGACGGGCCCTGCAGGCGCACGGCGATCATCATGCGGTCGGCCGGGTAGGGGGTCCACACCAGCGAGACCAGCGCCACCGCGGCGATGATCGCGACGATGAGCGCGCCGACGGCGAGGCGGCCGACCGGGCGGTGGCGGCGCGGCGCGCTCACGACGCGGCCTTCGGGCGCGGGTCGATCAGCGCGTAGAGCAGGTCGACGGCGAAGTTGACGGCGACGACGAAGGCCACGACCAGCATGGTCACGTCGCGCACGACGATGAGGTCGCGCTGGATCACCGCCTGGAAAACCAGCCGGCCGAGACCGGGCAGGGTGAACACGTTCTCCACGACGATCGAGCCGGCGAGCAGGATGGTGAACTGCAGGCCCATGATCGTCGTCATGGGAATGAACGCGTTGCGCAGCACGTGGCGGACCAGCACACCGCCCTCGCCGCGCCCCTTGGCGCGCGCGGTGCGGGCGAAGTCGGCCCCCATCGTCTCGAGCACGGCGCTGCGCGTGACGCGGGCGAGGATGGCGGCCTCGGGCAGCGCCAGCGCGACGGCCGGCAGCACGAGCGCCGCGATGGCGGGGCCGGCGCCTTCCGACCAGCCGGGGAAGCCGCCGGCCGGCAGCCAGCCGAGGCCGACGGCGAAGACGAGGATGCCGAGAATGCCGATCCAGAAGTTCGGCACCGCCATGCCGAGCTGGCTGAACGCCATCACGCCCCAGTCGCCGGCCCGCCCGCGCCGCATCGCCGCGAGCGTGCCGAGCGGGATCGCCAGCAGCGCCGACAGCGCGAAGGCCGAGAGGGCGAGCGGCACGGTGATGCGCAGCCGCTCGGCCACCAGCCCGGCCACCGGCACGGCGTAGGTGTGGCTGCGGCCGAGTTCGCCGGAGAAGAAGCCCGCCACCCAGGCGCCGTAGCGTTCGAGCGGCGGCCGGTCGAAGCCGAGTTCGGCGCGCAGGGCGGCCAGCGTGTCCTCGCGCGCCTCGACGCCGAGCATCACCAGCGCCGGGTCGCCCGGCAGCACCTCGAGGACGAGGAAGATGAAGACGCTCGCCACGAGCAGGGTCGCGGCGAGCGCCAGCAGGCGGCGGACGAGCCAGGCGAGCACGCCCGCCTCCCGCCCGTCGGGGCTACTTCCAGTAGGCCGCCGTCACGTCGTTGGCCTGCACCGGGCTGTTGTGCCACAGGCCGGCGATGTCCTTCTTCCAGACGCCGAGCTTGGCCAGCTCGAACAGGAAGACGGCCGGCGTGTCCTCGGCCAGCAGGCGCTGCGCCTTGCGGTATATGTCATAGCGCTTGGCCTGGTCGGCGGTGCCGGCGAGCTCCGCCATCAGCGCGCGGAAGGCGTCCGACTGGTACGCGAAGTAGTACTTGTCGCGGCCGTAGATGCCGATGTCGAGCGGCTCGGTGTGCGAGACGATGGTGAGGTCGAAGTCGCCGCCCTTGAACACCTGCTCCAGCCACTGCGCCCACTCGACCGGCACGAGGTTGGCCTTGATGCCGGCCTCGGCGAGCTGCGCGGCGATCACCTCGCCGCCGCGCCGCGCGTAGGGCGGCGGCGGCAGCTTGATCGTCACCTCGAGGTTCTCGACGCCGGCCTGCTTGAGCAGCGCCTTCGCCTTGGCGACGTCGTGCGGATAGGTGCCGGTGAGGTCGACATAGGCCGGGTGGTGCGGCGCGAAATGGCTGCCGATCGGCGTGCCGTGGCCGAACATCGCCGCCTCGACCAGCGCCTTGCGGTCGATGGCGTGCGACAGCGCGCGGCGCACCAGCACATTGTCGAACGGCTTGCGCGCATTGTTGATCGACAGCAGGGTCTCGCCCTCCGTGGTACCGGCCACGGCCTCGAAGCGGGCGTCCTTGCGGAACTGGGCGAAGGCTTCCGGCGCGTTGAGGTTGGGCGTGCCGTCGACGCTGCCGGCCTGCAGTTCGGAGATCATCGCCTGCGGGTCGGCGATGAAGCGGAAGACGACGCGGTCGAGCTTCGCCCGGGCGTCGGCCTTCTCCAGCACGACGCGGTCGCCGCGCGTCCACGAGACGAACTTGAACGGCCCGGTGCCGACCGGCTTCTCCTTGTTGGTCGCCGCCGTGTCGGGATGGACGATCACCATGTCGCCCCAGCCGAGGCTGAACAGGAAGCCACCCTCCGGCCGCTTGAGGTGGATGACGACGGTCTGCATGCCCTTCGCCTCGACCTTCTCGATCGGCTCGAACAGGCCCTTCTGGGCATTGGCCGAATCGGGCGCGACGGCGCGCAGCATCGAGAAGACGACATGCGCCGATTCCAGCAGCTTGCCGTCATGGAAGCGCGCGCCGGGGCGCAGGTGGAAGGTGTAGGTCTTGCCGTCGGCCGAGACGTCCCACGTCGTCGCCAGCTGCGGCTTCACCGCGCCGGTCTCGTCGATGCGCGTCAGGCCCTCGAAGACGTTGGCGTAGACGACCTCGTCGATGGCCGCGGCGGCGCCGGCGGTCGGGTCGAGGTGCGGCGGTTCCAGGGTGACGGCGAGCGTCAGCGTCTTCCTGTCCTGCGCCAGCGCCGCGCCGCCGGCCAGCAGGGCCGGGACGAGCAGGAGGGCGGCGATCCGTCGGGCGAGCGTACGCATGGGCTTTCCTTCGGCGTTCGTCGTCGGGTGCATGGGTGGCGGACGATAGCGCGCCGGGCGGTGGGCGGCAATTCGGCCCCGCGCCCCGCGCATGGCTTGCGGCTGCGCCGTCGAGGCGCGTTGACACGGTGGGGCGGCTGAGTGTTTATCGGCGCCGCCCAACGGCAAAACACCGCACGGCGGGCCACGGCGCCGCCACCGACGATCGAGGGGAACGATGGCCAGCAAAGCCAGCAAGAAGGTCTACGCCGATGCCAAGAGCGCGCTCGACGGGCTGCTGTTCGACGGCATGACGATCCTGGCCGGCGGCTTCGGCCTGTGCGGCATCCCCGAGCACATGATCCTCGCCATCCGCGCCTCGGGCGTGAAGAACCTGACCGTCGTTTCCAACAACTGCGGCATCGACGATTTCGGCCTCGGCCTGCTGCTGCAGACGCGGCAGATCAAGAAGATGATCTCGTCCTATGTCGGCGAGAACAAGACCTTCGAGCAGCAGTATCTCAAGGGCGAGCTGGAGCTGGAGTTCAACCCGCAGGGCACGCTGGCCGAGCGCCTGCGCGCCGGCGGCGCCGGCATCCCGGCCTTCTTCACCCGCACCGGCGTCGGCACCATCATCGCCGAGGGCAAGGAGACGCGCGAGTTCGACGGCCAGACCTACGTCATGGAGAAGGCGCTGAAGGGCGATCTCTCCATCGTCAAGGCGTGGAAGGCCGACACCGCCGGCAATCTCGTGTTCCGCAAGACGGCGCGCAACTTCAACCCGCCGGTGGCCACCGCCGGCAAGGCCTGCGTCGTCGAGGTCGAACACATTGTCGAGGCCGGCCAGATCGACCCCGACCACATGCACCTGCCCGGTATCTACGTCGACCGGGTGTTCAAGGGCGACAGTTTCGAGAAGCGCATCGAGCGCGTGACGACGCGCGACTGAGCGGCGACACTGCGGCAGCGCGGAGAGGAGGACGACATGGCCTGGGAACGCGACGACATGTGCCGGCGGGCGGCCGGCGAGCTGCAGGACGGCTTCTACGTCAACCTCGGCATCGGCATGCCGACACTGGTGGCGAACTTCATCCCCGAGGACGTCACCGTGACCCTGCAGTCGGAGAACGGCATGCTCGGCATGGGACCGTTCCCGCGCCACAACGAGGTCGATCCCGACCTCATCAACGCCGGCAAGCAGACCATCACCGAGCTGCCGGAATCCTCCTACTTCGACAGCGCCACCTCGTTCGCCATGATCCGCGGCGGCCACATCGACATGTCGATCCTCGGCGCCCTGCAGGTGGCCCAGAACGGCGACCTCGCCAACTGGATGATCCCCGGCAAGATGGTCAAGGGCATGGGCGGCGCCATGGACCTCGTCGCCGGCGTCAAGCGCGTGCTGGTGCTGATGGAGCACGTCGCCAAGGACGGCTCCTCCAAGCTGCTCAAGGCCTGCACGCTGCCGCTGACCGGCGCCGGCGTCGTCGACACGGTGATCACCGAGCTCGGCATGTTCCGCCTGCGCGACAACAAGGTGCACATCATCGAGCTGGCCACCGGCGTCTCGCTCGACGAGCTGAAGGCCAAGACCGAGGCCGACGTCGCCGTCCAGTAGGACCGGGACGGCGCAAGCCTGCATCGCCACCGTGTGACCCGGGACAACAGGAACACCTGTCGTCCCGGGCGAAGTGCAGCGGAGACCCGGGACCCATGAACTCGGTCCGTGCGCGTCTTCTCTCCGCCCGGTGTTCATGGGTCCCGGCTCGCGCGTCTTCGCCGCTTGGCCGGGACGATGTCTTCGCTCCCGTCCCGCCGACGGTTGCCCCGGCGCAATGACCCAGGCCGCCGCCGATCCGTCGCGCGGGCCCGGCCTGCTGATCGGCATCGCCTGCGGCCTCGTCGTGCCCTTCGTCTGGGCCGGCTGGATCGTCGCCTCGCGCTACAGCGTCACCACCGCGCTGACGCCGTGGGACATCACCGCCCTGCGTGTCGGCGTCGGCGCCATCCTGGTCTCGCCGCTGGCCCTGCTGCGCGGCTACGGCGGCCTCGGCCTGGGCAAGGCGCTGGTGCTGACGGCCGGCGCCGGCGCGCCCTTCGCCATCTGCTCCTTCGGCGGTATGACCTTCGCGCCGGTCGCCGACGCCGGCGTGCTGTCGAACAGCGCCATGCCGGTGTTCGCCGCCGTCATCGCCTTCCTCTGGCATCGCACGCGCCCGGCCCTGCACCAGTTCGCCGGCTTCGCGCTGATCGTCGCCGGGGCGGCGGCGATCGGCGGCGAGGGCCTGTTCGCCGGCGCGCCCGGCCAGTGGAAGGGCCACGTCCTGTTCCTCGCCGCCGGCGCGCTGTTCGCCCTCTACATGACGGCGCTGCGGACCTGGCGCGTCGCCATCCCGCAGGCGCTGGTGGCGGTGTCGATCACCAGTGCCGTCGTCTATGTGCCGCTGTGGGCGCTGTTCCTGCCGTCGTCCATCCTGCGCGGCGAGGGGCCGCTGCACTGGGACCAGATCGCCCTGCACGCCGTCTACCAGGGCGTGGTGGCGAGCTTCCTCGTCGTCACGCTGGTGACGCGCGCGACGCGCTCGGTCGGCGCGACGACGGTGGCGGTGTTCCTCTCGGCGGTGCCGGCACTGGGCGCGGTCTTCGCCATCCCGCTGCTCGGCGAGATTCCGAGCTGGCTCGCCACGATCGGCATCGCCGTCGCCACCGCCGGCTCGCTGCTCGCCGTGCTGCCGCGGCGGCGGTGAGTCAGCGGTAGCGCAGCACCATCCGGTTGACGCCGCCGAGCGCCGCCCACAGCTCGGCGAACTGGCGCGCGAAGGCGGCGAACTCCAGTTCCGGCCGCAGGCGCGCGCGGATGTCGGCATGGATGGCCGCCACGCTGCGCTGGCCGTCGCAGCGTTCGACGATGGCGCGGGCGAGCGGCGGCAGCGGCAGCGACACGGCTATGCCGGCGACGCTTCCGCGCAACGGCCCCGATTTCGGCAGCGCGGCGGCGAGATCGGCGGCGGCAATGCCGCGGAGCACGGGCACGACCTCCGGGTCCGTCGGATCGGGCGGCGCCACGGGGTTGCCGGTGCGCACGAGGTAGACTGTGTGCTGCTTGTGGCTGCCGGCGTACTGCTCGGCGAGCGTCGCGCGGGCCACCATGTCGAGCCCGCCGAGCCCTTTCACCAGCACGGGGTCGGCGATCAGGCGAGCGGCGTCGTAGGCCAGCGGCTCGATGAAGGACGCCACGCGCAGGCCCGCGCCGTCGACCAGCGCCGCCAGCTCCGGCACCGTGTAGGCGCGGTCGCGGGCGTGCAGCAGCAGGTCGACCAGCCCGGCGTCGCCGCCCGCCAGATGGTCGCCGAGATGCGGATTGCGGCGGAACCAGTTGCTTGCCGGCAGCGCCGCCAGCACGCGCCGCGCCGTGGCGATGCGCGCCGGCAGGGGCTGCGTCTCGGGCGCGAGGCGGCGCAGCAGGGCCTGCAGCGGATAGACGCCGGTGCGGCCGAACGTCCCGTAGACCATCAGGCCGATGCCGCCGTCCGACGCCAGCACCGACGCCAGCGCCGCGAGGCCGGCCGGCGGATCGGCGAGGTGGTGCAGCACGCCGCAGCAGTCGATGTAGTCCCAGGGGCCGGACGCGACCGCCGCCACCGCCTCGATGGTGCCGGCGAGGAAACGCACGTTGGCGAGGCCGCGCACCGCCGCGCGCTTCTCCGCGACGGCGCGGCTGGCATCGCTTGGCTCCAGATGCACCACCTCGCCCGGCACGCCGGCATCCGTCATCTGCTGCGCCAGCATGATGGTCGCGTCGCCGGTGCCGCCGCCGGCGACGAGCGCGCGCAGCGGCCGGGTCAGGTCGCGGCGCCCGCCGAAGACATGGTGGTTCAGTTCCCACAGGTCCGACGGCGAGCCGGTGACGAGGCGCGTCCGCTCCTCGGCCGGGTCGCGCGCCGGGTAGGGGTAGGCCTCGTACTGGGCGCGGACGGCGTCGTCAGCCATCGACGGTGAGGATCACTTTGCCCGTCGCCTTGCGCTCGGCGAGCAGCTTGAGGCCCTTCGCCGCCTCGGCCAGCGGCAGCCTTGCCGAGACGTGCGGCCTCAGCTTGCCGGCGACCGCCCAGGTCGCCGCCTCGGCCATCGAGGCGCGCACCCGCTCGGGCTCGCGCGCGCGATAGGCGCCCCAGTAGAAGCCCATGGCGCTGGCGTTCTTGACCAGCAGGTGATTGGCCGGAATCTGCGGCACCGTGCCGCCGGCGAAACCGACGATGATGATGCGCCCCTCCCAGCCGATGGTGCGAAGGCTCGCCGTGAAGGCGTCGCCGCCGACCGGGTCGAGCGCCACGTCGACGCCGCGCGGCGCGATCTCGCGCAGGCGCGCGCGCACGTCCTCCTTCGTGTAGTCGATCGTGTGGTCGGCGCCGTGCTCGCGCGCCAGCGCCAGCTTTTCGGGCGACGAGGCCGTGGCGATGACGGTGGCGCCCACCGCCTTGCCGACCTCGACCGCCGCGAGGCCGACGCCGCCGGCCGCGCCGTGTACCATCAGCAATTCGCCCGCCTTCAGCGCCGCCCGGTGCGTCAGGCCGAGATGGGCGGTCCCATAGGCCACGGGAAATGCGGCGCCGGTGACGAAATCCATGCCGCCCGGCAGCGGGAACACCTCATTCTCGCGCGCCACCGCCTGCTCGGCGAAGGCGCCGGTGGCGATGGTCGCCATCACGCGCTGGCCCTTGCGGAACCGCGTCGCCTTCGCGCCGACCTCGACGATCTCGCCGGCCAGTTCGAGGCCGGGGACGAAGGGCAGCGCCGGCTTCTCCTGGTAGGTGCCGCCGACGACGAGGATGTCGGCGAAGTTGAGGCCGGCCGCGCGCACCGCGATGCGCACGCCGTCCTCCGGCAGCGCCGGGGCCGCCATCTCGCCCAGTTCGAGTCCGTCGATCGGCCCGAAGGCCCGGCACACCACCGCACGCATCGCCACTCTCCCTGTTTCCGCTCGATCCGGTCTCGGTCGGTGACCGGCGAGGCGGACCTCGTCCTTCGACAGGCTCAGGATGAGGTCCTCATGGTGAGCCTGTCGAACCACGAGGACCGTCGCGCGCGATACGCCGCCCGCAAAGCCCGACTATGCACCAAGGACGGCCGCGGGCCGCACCTCGCCGATCGTCCGGCCCGCCTGGTTGGCGAGCCCTACCGCGAACCAGCCGGTCAGGCGCGACGTCGCGGCGGCATCGAAGGCGCCGAGCCGGCGCAGCACCGCCGCCATGGCCACCTCGGCCGCCCGCTTGGCGCCGTCGTGGATCTTGAGGGCCACGCCGAGGCCGAGCGCCGGCAGCACGGCGACATACATGCCCTCGGCGCCGCCCTTCAGCAGCACCTTGCCGCCGGTCGCGCGCATGCCCTCGGTGCAGAAGCTGCCGTCGCCCTCGACCATTTCCGGCCGCGCCGCCATCGCCGCCAGCAGCCTGCGTGCCGCCTGCGCGCGCGCCGCCGGCAGGCTGCGCGGCGTCGCCAGCCGGGCCATGCCGGCGGCGAGGTTGCCGAGCGGCATGGCGATCACCGGCACCGAGCAGCCGTCGAAGCCGCGCGGCGCGGCGGAAAGGTCGAGGCCGCAGACCTGCTCGTAGGTGCCGAGGATGCGCTGCTGCACGGGATGCTCCGGGCGCACATAGCCCTTCACCGCCTCGCCCTTGTGGACGGCGGTCGCGATCATGCCGGCGTGCTTGCCCGAGCAGTTGTTGTGGACGGCGGCGGGTGCTCCGCCGGCCGCAAACAGGGTGCGCGCCGCCTCGGCGCTCGCCGGCACCTGCGGGCCGCATTCGAGCGCCGCCACGCCGGGTCCGGCGCGGTCGAGCCATGCCGTCACCGTCGCCACATGCGCCGCCGTGCCGTGGTGCGAGCCGCAGGCCAGCGCCAGCTCGGCGTCGCCGAGGCCGAGAGCGTCGGCCGCGCCGCTTTCGACCAGCGGCAGGGCCTGGATCGGCTTGATCGACGAGCGCGGATAGACCGGCATCGCCACATCGCCGATGCCGAGGACCAGGCGGCCGGCGGCGTCGGCCACGGCGACGGCGCCGCGGTGACGGCTTTCGACCATCCCGCCGCGCGTCACCTCGACCAGCACCGGCGCGTCGTCCGGCACGGCGGGCACAGGGCCGTGGTCGTGGCCGTGATGGCGGTCGTCGGGCATCGCTGGACGCGTCGGTGGCCGGGGCGGGGCCACCTTGCCTCGCCGCCGGGGCCCGTGCAAGGTGCGCTCCGGCGGCAGCGGACGTCACGGAAGCATGGCCGATTCCTCTCGCATGCGCGGCTATTTCGGCATCGGCGTCGAGCGCATCTCGAAGGCCATGAACGTCGGTGCCGTGATGCGGACGGCGCACGCCTTCGGCGCCAGCTTCCTGTTCACCATCGCCGCCGACTACCGCCGCGCCGAGGGCGAGCGGGCCGATACCTCGGCTGCCACCGGCCACATTCCGCTGCACGAGTTCGCCGACGTCGCGGCGCTGAAACTGCCGCGCGGCTGCGCGCTGGTCGGCATCGAGCTGATCGACGAGGCGCATGAACTGCCGAGTTTCCGCCACCCGCTGCAGGCCGCCTACGTGCTGGGGCCGGAGCGCGGCTCGCTGTCGCCGGCGCTGGTCGCCCGCTGCGATCATGTCGTCAAGATTCCGACAAAGTTCTGCGTCAACGTCTCCGTCGCCGCGGCGATCGTGATGTACGACCGCGCCCTGACGCTGGGCCGCTTCGCGACGCGGCCGTTGCACGCGGGCGGTCCTGTTGCCCCGCCTGCGGCGCATCGTTACGGCGAACCGGTCATGCGCCGGCGCGCACGACCGCCGAAGGAGACCGGATCGTCCGGCCGATGAAGCGCTCCATTCCGATTCTCGCCCTTGCCGCCTTGCTCGCGGCGCCGCTCACAGCCGTGCCGGCTGTCGCCGAGGATTGTCCGGCGACGCCCGAATACGGCGCCGACGGGCCCGTCGTCATTGCCCAGTACGGGCTGTGGAAGGCCTACATCCTCGGCGAGGGGCAGAAGCGCTACTGCTATGTCGCGGCACGCCCGCCGGGCGGCGACGCCAGCATGGCCCTGCTGGTCTGGCATGCCCCGTTCTGGCGGCAGTACGACGTGATCCAGGTCGATCTCGCCCGCACGGCCGACGCGCGCCCGCTCGGCCTGACGGTCGACGGCCGGCGCTGGCCGCTCTACGCCGCGAGCTGCACGGCGTGGTCGTTCGGCCGCGACCAGTCGACCATCGCCGGCGCGCTCATGTCGGGCCGCGCCGCCGCCGTTACCGAGGCCTACCCGGACGAGCCGGTGGCGCCGGACGGGCCTGACCTCTATCCGCTCGAGGGCTTCCGCGAGGCCTACGCGGCCATGGACGCGGAGTGCAAACAGGTTTCCGGCCTGCCCGCCGGCGGCGTTGCACAATGATGGCCAACGCAGGCTTGGCAAGGGAGCGGGCCGTGGGTTATGTCGCAGGGATGCTTTTTGGATCCCGACAACTCTGTCGCGCATTCTTTCTTGGCGCTCTGCTCGTACTGGTTGCAGGTGTCGCGGCACCGCTGCCCGCCATCGCGCAGGATTCCCGCCTCCTCGGCAAATTCGGCGACTGGGCGGCCTATGTGCGCGGCGACGGCAAGAGCAAGTACTGCTACATCGTCAGCGCGCCGCAGGAGGCGAGCCTCGGTTCGCGGCGCGGCGACATCTTCGCGCTGGTCTGGCACCGGCCCGGCGACAAGCAGTTCGACGTCGTGCAGACCGACATCGGCTACGTCTTCAAGGAAGGCGAGGCAGTGGCCGTCGATGTCGACGGCAAGAAATGGTCGATGTTCACCCGGGAAGGGACCGCGTGGTCCCTCGACCAGGATCAGGCGGCGATCGTCGAGGCCATGCGCAAGGGCAAGCGCATGACCATCAAGGGCGTCTCCAACCGCGGCAACCCGACCACGGACATCTATTCGCTGTCCGGCGTCACCGCCGCCCACAACGCCATCAACAAGGCCTGTCCGCGCTGAGGCGGCCTCGCGCTTGCCCCGCCGGCCGGCGCGGCGCATATAGCCGGCCATGACCGCCGCCGCGCCCTCCGCCGCCGCCAGCCGGCCCGACGCCGATGACCGCACCGACCTCGTCGGGCTCGATCTCGCGGCGCTGACGGCGCTGTTCGCCGAGCTGGGCGAACCGGCCTTCCGTGCCCGCCAGCTCTACCGCTGGATCTACAATCGCGGCGCCACCGACTTCGCTTCCATGAGCGACCTCGCGAAGCCGTTGCGCGAGACGCTGGAAGCGCGCTTCCGCGTCGGCCGGCCGGGCGCGGCCTCGGTGCTCGAATCCTTCGACGGCACGACCAAGTGGCTGTTGCGGCTGGCCGACGGCAACGAGGTCGAGTGCGTCCACATTCCCGAGACCGACCGCGGCGCGCTGTGCGTGTCGAGCCAGGTCGGCTGCACGCTGTCGTGCAAGTTCTGCCATACCGGCACGCAGCGCCTCGTGCGCAACCTGACGGCGGCGGAGATCGTCGGCCAGGTAATGCTGGCACGCGACCGCTTCGGCGAATGGCCGTCGCCGGTCGAGGGCCGCCGCATCACCAACATCGTGATGATGGGCATGGGCGAGCCGCTCTACAACTGGGAGAACGTGGCGCCGGCGCTGCGCCTCGTCATGGACGGCGAGGGCATCGCCATCTCGCGCCGCCGCATCACGCTGTCGACCTCGGGCGTCGTGCCGATGATCCGCCAGTGCGGCGCCGAGCTGGGCGTCAACCTGGCGATCTCCCTGCACGCCGTCACCGACGAGCTGCGCGACGTGCTGGTGCCGCTCAACCGCAAGTACCCGATTTCCGAGCTGCTCGCCGCCTGCCGCGACTATCCGGGCCTGCGCAACGCCCGCCGCATCACCTTCGAATACGTGATGCTGAAGGGCGTCAACGACAGCCCGGCCGAGGCGCGCGAGCTGGTGCGGCTGATCGCCGGCATTCCGGCCAAGGTCAACCTGATCCCGTTCAATCCGTGGCCGGGTGCGCCCTACGAGCGCTCCGACGACGCGGCGATAGAGCGTTTCGCCGACATCGTCCGCCGCGCCGGCTACCCGTCGCCCGTCCGCACGCCGCGCGGCGAGGACATCATGGCCGCCTGCGGCCAGCTCAAGAGCGCCTCGGAGCGCCTGCGCCGCGGCGCGGCGGCAGTGGCGGCGCCGGCCTGAGCGCGCCTCAGCGGAACGTCACCGAGGAATCGGTGAATTTCACCGTGAGCTGGAAGCCGCCCTCGTTCACCTGCCACGGAAACAGGTCGAAGGTCCGCACGCCGGCGGCATGGAACGGCTCGGCTGCCGCCAGGGCGCGCGCGGCGGCGAGCGAGGCGGCGCGCAGCACGAACATGCCCTCGCCGGTCATCGGGCCGTCGGGCTCGCGCAGCGGTCCGGCGGCGAACAGGATGCTGCGCGCCTCGAGGTCGTTCAGCCAGTCGAGATGGGCGGTGAGCAGCGGCTGCAGCACCGCCATCGCGTCGCCCGTCGGCTGCGCCATCCGCGTCATGACGACGTAGAACTGGTGGCGCGGCAGTTTCGCCCGGCGTTGGGCCAGCGTATCGGTCACGGACTTCCTCCGGCGATGCGGCGCCGTCAGACCAGCGCCAGTGCGAACCATGGCACGGCGACGACCAATGCCAGCACGATGACCATCGTGATGGCGAACGGTGTCGCGCCGATGAAGATGTCATTGAGCGAGATGCCCTCGTCGCGCAGGTTCGCCTTGATGACGAAGCACGCGATGCCCAGCGGCGGCGTCAGGAGGCCGATCTCGACGGCGATCACCGTGACGACGCCGAACCACACCATGTCGAGGCCGAAGGTGGCCGCGACCGGCAGGACGAGCGGCAGCAGGATCAGCATGATCGAGGCGGCGTCGAGGATGGTGCCGAGCAGCACGATGACGACGAGGTAGACCGCCAGCATGGCCGGCAGGCTGAGGGCGTTGGCGCCCAGCCAGGCGCCCATCGCGTCGGGCAGGCCCGACAGCGCCAGCATGTTGGCGTAGAGATGGGCAGCGATCAGCAGGAACGCGATCGAGGCGGTGACGTGGCCGGTCTCGACCAGCACGCCCCACAGCATGCGCGGCGTCAGGCGGCCCTTGAGCGCGGAGACCAGCAGCGCGCCGAGCGCGCCGACGCCGCCAGCCTCGACTGGCGTGAAGACGCCGCCATAGATGCCGCCGAGCACGAGGCCGATCAGGCCGACGATCGGGGCGATCTTGCGCAGGACGGTGACGAAGTCCAGCCGCAGCTCGTCGTCGCGGCGGAACTGTCCGTCGACGGTCACGAAGCGCGGCACGAGGATGACGAGCAGGCTGATGGTCGCCGCGAACGCCACCGACAGAAGGATGCCCGGCAGGATGCCGGCGGTGAACAGGGCGCCGATGGAGATTTCGGCGATGATGCCGAACAGGATCAGCAGCAGGCTCGGCGGGATCAGCATGCCGAGTACCGAGGAGCCGGCGACGACGCCGACAGCGAAGCGCGGCGTGTAGCCGAGGCGGATCAGCTCGGGCACCGCGATGCGGGTGAACACAGAGGCCGACGCGATCGAGGTGCCGTTGATGGCCGCGAACATGGCGTTGGCCAGCACGGTCGCCATGCCGAGGCCACCGCGCACGCGGCGGAAGATCTGCGCCGCGACGTCGAAGGTATCGCGGCCGATGCCGGAGGCGCTGACCAGCAGCCCCATCACGATGAACAGCGGGATGACGCCGAATTCGTAGTAGGAAATGCTCTCGAAGGCCGAGAGGGCGAGGATGTTGCCGGCGACGTCGAGGCTGCCGCGGATGCCCCACACGCCGATGAACGACAGCAACAGCAGCGATGTCGCCACGTGCAGGCCCGACTGCACGAGGAACAGCATCGCCACGATCATCGCGAGGCCGATCTCGACGTTGCTCACGTCACCGCCTCATGGTTTTCGCCGGCCGGAACCGGAATCGCGCCGGCCGCCACCGCCAGGTCGCGGCGCACATGCAGTACGAACTGGACCGTCGTCGTCGCCGTGCCGATCAGGATGATCAGCCAGATCGGCCACACCGGCACGGTGAACACACCATAGGCGCCGATGTATTCGTCGTTCTGCCAGGCGGAGACGAATTTCGGCCAGGCGAACCAGAAGATGATCGCCAGCAGCACCGCGCCGATCGCGTGGTGCAGACCCTGCACGGCGTAGCCGAGGCGCGGACGGGCGCGGACGATGCGCCCGATCAGCACGTCGGAACGGATGAAGCGCTCCATGCGCAGCGTATGGCCGAGCTGCAGGAAGACGATGCCGACGATCGACAGGCTGACCAGCTCGGGCACGCCGGTGATCGGCCGGCTGAACAGGTAGCGGCCGAAGACGTCGGCGTTGATCAGCAGTACGAGCACGAAAATCCAGGCCGTACCCGTGCTGCTGAGCAGCGCGGTCAGCCGGCCGAAAAGCGACACGGCGCGGGTCCGGTCGGCCGGACCCGCGCCATCGCCGCCGGCGGCAGCGCCCCCGCTCATCCGCGCCGCCGGGTGTGCCTATTCCTTGTCCCAGGCACGGGCATGCTCGATGCCGGCCTTGCGCGAGAGGTCCATGTAGGTCGTCAGCGCCTTGGTGCCGGGGATGTTCTTGGCGTCGAGGTCCGCGGCCCACTGCTTGGCGATGTTGGGCAGGACGCGGGCCCAGCGCTGGCGCTCGGAGGCCGGGAACTCGGTGATCACGGCACCGGCCGCCTTGGCGGCTTCCATGCTCTTCTCGCCGGACGTCCGGTAGTCCTCGGCGACGGCGGCCTGGTAGGTCATGCCGACCTTCGTCAGGACGGCGCGGACGGGCTCGGGCAGGGCCTTGAAGCGCGCCTGGTTGATGGTCAGGGCCGAGCCGAGCGGCGCGCCGATGTTGACCAGCGCCACGTACTTGGCAACCTCGTAGAACTTGAACGGCGCGATGGCGCTTTCGAAGGTGATGATGCCGTCGTAGACACCCGTCTGAAGCGAGTTGTAGTAGGTCGACAGGCTGCCGGCGACAGGCGTGGCGCCGGTTCCGGTGAGCCAGTTGGCCGACAGGCCCGGCGCGCCGAGCTTGCGTCCCTTGAGGTCGTCCAGCGACTTGATCTCGAAGGTCGACTCGACGTGGTAGGTGTCGATGACGACGCCGCCGAGATAGACCTGCTTCTGGCGCTCGAAGGCGGCGTTCATGTCGCCGACCTGGGCGCGGAGCTGGTCGATGACGTCGAGCACCTTGCCGGGATTGCCCGAGCCGAAGGGCGTCACGAAAGTGATCTGTTCGAGCGGCAGCTTGTCGCCCTCGAACAGCGTGTTGACGTAGCCGACGTCGCCGATGCCGTCGCCGACGGCCTTGAGGATCGCCTGCTGCTTGGCGACCGAGCCGGCATAGGCCTGCGTCCAGGCGATCTTGTACTGACCCTTCTCGGCGAGCAGGCGGTCGACCTCGGGGATGAAGTGGTCGCGGATCAGCCGCGTGCCGACCGATGCCGGCGGCAGGCCGGAAATCGCCGTGAGCTGGATTTCCTGCTGCGCCGAGGCGCCGCCGGCCAGCGTCGCGGCGACGGCGGCGGCGACGGACGCAAGAATGAGCTTTCGCTTCGCCATGGGCAGATCCCTTCCCCTTTGTCGGCCGGCCGCCTCGATGTCCGGGCGGCGCCGCTTCGCGTTGCCGCGCCGTCCCGGCCGCGACGTGTCCGAAGATTGGCGGCAACGCTATCGTCGCCCCGGCGGGTGGTCAAAAAGTCCGGCGACAATGTCCACTATGTGGACAAAGCGACGAGGATTGTTGACCATCGCGGCTCCGGCCAATCAGCTTCCGGCAGCATCGGTCATGACAATCAGGGGCTCGGAACATGCCGGGGGATGCACCGCCGCTGCGCTTTGGCCATATCGGCCTCTACACGCGCAATCTTGCCGCCATGGAGGCCTTCTATACCGGCGTCCTCGGCTATCAGGCGACCGACCGCGGCAGCTTTCGCGGCCGCGACCTGGTGTTCCTCAGCCGCGACCCGGCCGAGCATCATCAGGTGCTGCTGGTCGACGGCCGCGACGACCCGGAGGGAAGCCAGGTCGTCAACCAGATCTCGCTGCGCACGGAGACGCTGGCCGACCTGCGCGAGATGCTGGCGCGGCTGCTCGCCGCCGGCGTCGAGGACGGCCGTATCGCCAGGATCGACCACGGCAACGCCTGGTCGCTGTATTTTCCCGATCCCGACGGCAACCGGCTCGAAGTCTACCTGCCGTCGCCGTGGTACGCGCCGCAGCCGGCGGCCGAGCCGCTCGACCTGTCGCAGTCCGACGCCGAGATCGCCGCGACGACGCGCGCACGGTTCGGCGACCAGCCCGGCTTCCGCCCGGCCGAGGAGTGGCAGCGCGACTTCGCCGCCGCCTTCGCCGCCCGCCAGGGCTGACGACGCCGCGCGGCCGGAGCGGGCGGGGGGTAGCCGCCGGGACCGCGCCGTGACCGGGGTGAAGCTCGTCCGCGGCCTGATGCGCGGCCTCGCCGTGCTGCGCGCGCTCAACGAGCGCGACGACGCCTCGGCGGCGGAAATCAGCGCCGCCACCGGCCTGCCGCGGCCCACCGTCTACCGCCTGCTCGACACGCTCATCGCCGAAGGCTGCGTCGATGCCGCGCCGGACGGGCGCACCTACCGCCTGACCATCCGCTGCCGCGGCCTCAGCGACGGCTTTATCGACGAATACTGGATGCGCGAAGTCGCCGCGCCGGTGCTGGCCACGCTCGGCCGTGACCTCGTCTGGCCGGCCGACATCGCGACGCGCGAGCACGACGTCATGGTGATCCGCGAGACGACGCACCGCTCGAGCCCGCTGTCCTTCCACCGCGCCCGCGCCGGTCATCGCTTCCCGCTCCTCGCCACCTCGCTCGGCTTCGCCTATCTCGCCTGGTGTCCGGCCGACGAGCGCGCCGCCATCGTCAGCATCCTCGCGCGCAGCGACGGCCCCTATACCGAGATGGCGCGTCAGCCCGGCGCGCTCGAGCGCGTCATCGAGGAGACGCGCGCGCGCGGCTACGGCGTGCGCGAGGGCGGCATCGTCGCCGAGACCGGCAGCATCGCCGTGCCGGTGATGACCAGCGATCGCTGCCTTGCCTGCATCAATGTGCAGTTCCTGCTGTCGGCGGTCTCGGTGACGGACGCCGCCCGCCGCTTCCTCGCGCCGATGCGCGCCGCCGCCGCGCGCATCGAGGCGGCCCTTGCCGCGCCGGAATAGGGGCAGTCAGGCCGCTGGCCGGGCGGCGCGCCACGCGCCGATATTGTCGAGCGTCGCCAGCGGGGTGACCATGGCCGGGTCGAACGGCACCGGAGCCTCGTCGCGTGCCACCTTGGCCGGCCAGGCCTGGTCGGCCAGCGCCCCCTTGGCGATGGCGGCGAAGTCGCCTTCGCCCGAAGCCAGTGCCTGCTCGGCGAAGGCGGCATCCTGCAGCTTTCCGTTGGCGATGACGGTGATGCCGCCGTGCCGCTTCGCCAGGCCAGCGAGCGAATGGTTGGCGCCGAACACCGGGGCGACGCCGAGATGGGCGGAGACGTGGATATAGTCGATCCCCGTCGCGCCCAGCGCGCCGAAGATCGCCTTCGCGTCGTCGGCGCCGCCCGGCCAGACGTAGTCGAGGTCGTTAGTCTTGGTCTGCGAGATGCGTACGCCAACCACCTTGCCCGGTACCGCAGCGCGCACCGCCCGCATCACCTCGAGATGGAAGCGCACGCGGTTCTCGACCGTACCGCCATATTCGTCGTCGCGCCGATTTGTATAGGTGGTGAGGAACTGGTCGAGCAGATAGCCGTTGGCGCCGTGTACCTCGACGCCGTCGAAGCCGGCCTCCACCGCGCGCCGCGCCGCACTGGCAAAGGCCTCGACGACGTCCGCCATCTCTTGCCGGGTAATTTCCCGCGGCTCCTGGAACGGACCCCTGCCGCCATAGCGCGCCGCCTGCTCACCCTTTGGGCGAACCGACGACGGCGCGACCGATCCCTGACTCCAGAAATTGCCCTGATTGACCGCACCGGCGTGGAAGAGCTGCATCATGATCGGCGCACCGGCGGCGTGAACCGCCGCGACCACTGGCCGCCACGCGTCCCGCTGTGCGTCCACCGCGATGCCGGGCTGGTTGTGGTAGCCCTGGCTCCAGCGGCGATCGATGTAGGTGCCCTCGGTGATGATGAGGCCCCAGCCGCCCTCGGCATAGGCGCGGTAATAGTCGGCCATCTGCGCCGTGGCGCGGCCGTCCTGCGTGGCGCTGGTACGCGTCATCGGTGCTACCACGGCGCGGTTGCGCGTGGTGAGATCGCCGATGCGGCCGGGCGAAAAAAGCGTCGGATAGCGGCTGGCCGAGTCGCTCATGGTCTCCTCCCAGTCTGACCCGGGACTATAGGCGGTCGATGGCGGCGGGGAAGGTGCTAGACTGTGCCGCGGCGGCACCACACCTCCGTCGGCCGCTCGGGAGCCGGTTTTCGATGCCCTATGTCGTGCGCGATTCCAGCGGCGTCATCGTCTCCGTCCACCGTGACGCGGTGGACGGCGCCGAGGCCGTCGACGGCGACGATCCGGCCCTGCGCGCTTTCCTCGCCGGTGGCGGCGATGACGAGGCGGCGCGGGTGCGCGCCGAACTGGCGCGCAGCGACGCCGAGATCGTGCGCGCCTTCGAGGATGTGGTGCGCATCCTCATCGCCAAGCGCGTGCTGCTGATCACCGACCTGCCCGACGCTGCGCGACAGAAGCTCTACGCCCGCGACGAACTGCGCAAGCAGTTGCGCGGCCTGTCCGGCCTGCCGGAGGGGTAGCCCCCGGTCACTTCTCGATCGGTACGCCGACGACGGAGCCGTATTCGGTCCACGACCCGTCGTAGCTGCGGACGTTCTTCCAGCCGAGGATCTGCGTCATCGCGAAATAGACCAGCGTCGCGCGGTGCGACAGGCGGCAATAGGAAACGACGTCGACATCGGGGCCGGCGCCGGCGTTACGCAGCAGGCGTTCCAGCGTCGCCGGATCGCGGAACGACGTGTCGTCCGCGATGAGGTCGCCGAAGTAGAGGTGCTTCGCGCCGGGAATGTGTCCGGCCCGCTCCGCGCCGACATCGGGGTTGCCCGGCATGTTGACGCGTTCGCCGCGATATTCCTCCGGCGAGCGGTGGTCGATCAGCGCGAGGCCCTTGCCGACGCGCGGCAGGTCGGCGAGCAGGTCGACGAGGCGCTTGCGCATCGTGTCGTTGCGCCCGGCCGGCGGCGTGTAGCGGGCCGGCTGCACGACGGTCTTCTCCGTCGTCCACGGCCGCTTCTCCTTCATCCAGCGCACGCGTCCGCCGTCGAGCACGCGCGCATCGCGGTGACCCATGTAGGTGAACACCCACCAGCCATAGGTGCCGAACTGCACCGGGTCGCCATAGAAGACCACGGTGGTATCGTCGGCGATGCCGGCGGCGGCGCAGCGGCGGGCGAATTCCTCCGGCGTCGGGAAGTCACGCATCGTCGGGTCCCACAGCCAGTCCTTCCAGAACCAGCCGAGGGCGCCGGGGATGTGGCCCTCGTCCCACGCCGAGGTGCCGTGGTAATCGACCTCGACGACGCGCACCTTCGGGTCGCCGATGTGCTGCTGCAGCCAGTCGGGGGAAACGAGGCGGTCGGTCGGCATGTCGGCATCCTCCACGGCGCAGGCACATTGTATCGTTGGCGTCTTCGTAGCCCGCCGGCCAGGTCACGGCAACGCCGCGCGGACAGCAGGGGGCAGGCCATGAGCGCGACCATCGCCATCGTCGGCACCGGCGACATGGGTAGTGGCGTCGGCCGCGACCTTGTCGCGCGCGGCTTCCGCGTCGTTACCGCGCTGGCTGGCCGCGGCGAGGCCTCGCGTCGGCGGGCGGCAGACGCCGGCATCGCCGACGCCGGCATGCTGGCCGACGCCGTCGCCGGCTGCGACATGCTGCTGTCGATCCTGCCGCCCGCCGCCGCGCCGGCCTTCGCCGGCGAGGTCGCCGCGGCGATGCGGGCGACCGGAAAGCGGCCGGTGTTCGTCGACTGCAATGCCATCTCGCCGGCGAACATGCGCGCGGTCGGTGCGGCCGTCGCGGCGGCCGGTGCCGCGGTCGCCGATGTCGGTATCGTCGGCGCGCCGCCCGGCCGGGGCGACGCCACCCGCTTCTACGCCAGCGGTCCGCGCGCGGCGCTGGACGCCGTGGCGGCGCTGGCCGGCCCCGATCTGCTGGTGCGGACGCTCGGCCCCGAGATCGGCCGCGCCTCGGCCCTCAAGATGGCCTACGCCGCCATCACCAAGGGCACGACGGCGCTGCACGCCGCCGCCCTCCTCGTCGCCCGCCGCGAGGGCCTGTTCGACGAGCTGGCGACGGAGCTGTCCGAGAGCCGTTCGGTGGTCTGGCAGGAGATGGGGCGCAGCGTGCCGCGCCTCGGCACCGTCGCCGACCGCTGGGCCGGGGAGATGACCGAGATCGCGGCGACCTTCGCCGCCGCCGGCTTGACGCCGCTGCTGCACGAAGGCGCTCACGACGTGTTCGCCCTGCTGGCGCGCAGCGCCCTGGCGGCCGAGCCGGGCGGCGGCCGCGGTTCGGCGCGCACGCTGGACGAAACGCTGGCGGCGTTCTGCGAGGTGCTCGACGGGACGAAGGATCGCTAGCCGGACCGCGACGGGCGATCCGCTCAGTCGCGCCGCACCGACAGCTTGCCGCGCACCGGGCCGCAACTGCGGCAGTAGCAGTCCGAGGCGCGCCGCTTGGGCCTGCGCACGAAATGGTGTTCGGCGCCGCAATGGGCGCAGATCCAGGTGACGACGGCGTGCGCGGCGCGCGAGAGGTAGGGCAGGTCGTGGCGCACCTCGGCCGGCTCGCCGAGCAGCGCCATCACCTCGCGCCATTTCGCGCCGTGGCGGCAGCGGCGCCCGGCGGCGAGATCGGCGATGAGATGCGCGCATTCATGCAGGAAGGTCGAATCGCGGTCGGCCTCGCGGCCCGGCGCCAGCAGGGCGGCATTGAGCACGACGCGGCGCTCGTCGGTGTAGGCGGCGCCGGCCAGCGTCTTGGCCCGGCGGGAAATCTCCACGCCGCCGCCGATAGCGTCGAGGAAGGCCGGGCCGATCTGCGCGGCTCGGCGCAGCCGGCCGAGCAGGTCCCAGCGCTCGGCGACCTCGCCGATGGTGCCGAGCCGCGGGCCGCGGCGGATATAGACGTCAGTGTCGTGCAAGGGAGATCTTCCGTCCCGCCTGCGGCGTTGGCGGCAGGCGGTCGTGGGCATCCTTGAGCCGGGCGAGCTTCGCCTGCACGGCCTCGGGCAGCGGCGACGACCGGCGGCGCGTCATGTCGACATGCAGCGACAGCAGTTCGTTGGAGGCCGCGAGGTAGCCCTCATCGGCGTGATACATGAGGTGGATGTAGCGGATGCGCTTGGCGTCGAAGTCGATCAGCCGCGTGGTGAAGGCCAGCGGCGCGCCCTCATGCACCTCGCGCTCGTAGGTAACGTGCGCTTCCAACGTGAAGGTCGAACAGTTGTGCCCGCGCAGATAAGCCTCGCCGATGCCGAGCCAGTCGAAGAAGGCATCGGTCGCGTGGTCGAAGGCCAGCACGTAATAGGCCACGTTCATGTGGCCGTTGTAATCGATCCATTCCGGCCTGACGGCCTCGCGAAACAGCGCGAGCGGCGCCGGGATGTCGTCCGACTCGGGAATCGCCATGGAGCGAGAATAGCCACCGCCGCCCGCGCCGCAACCGCCGATCGCATGGCTGCCCGGCGGGCCCGGCCGGTGGACGGCCCCGGCGGCCTCACCTAGCATCCCGGCAA
This sequence comes from Alphaproteobacteria bacterium, assembly GCA_050246875.1. Lineage (GTDB taxonomy): Bacteria > Pseudomonadota > Alphaproteobacteria > UBA6615 > UBA6615 > SHWB01. Next base: position 171,063 of record JBFWVF010000010.1, read on the forward strand.
CAGCCAGTCGCTTCGGGAGGAAATCATGGCCGACCCCAACAATGCCGCGGGCGTGCTGCCCGGCGACCCGCGCTACGGCCTGAACGAGGCCCAGCTTGCCGCCTACTACCGCAACAAGGCGCCGAGCTGGCTGATCGTCGGCCGGCTGGGCGAGGACGGCATCGCCCGCCGCGAAAAGGCGATGCAGCCGCACATCGCCTACCTGCGCGCCAACCGGTCGCGCATCCGCTTCGCGGGCCCGATGTTCAGCGACGACGGCAACACGCCGATCGGCTCGATGACCCTGCTGGACGCGCCCGACCGCGCCACGGCGAAGGCCTACATCGACAGCGAACCGTACAATCTCGGCGGCTCGTTCGGCTCTGTCGAGATCACGCGCTGGTCGTCGTCGATGGAGTTCCGCCAGCTCGAGTACAAACGCACCGAGGGCTGGGAGACCTGGGCCATTACCGCCCTCGACGGCCCCGACGCCGACGCCCGCCGCAAGGCGGTCGCCGAGGCGCACCACAAGTTCCAGGCCAGCGTGATGTCGCACTACGTCGCGCGCGGGCCGCTGCAGGTCGACGACGGCACGCGCCACATCGGCTCGTTCATGATCGTCGAGTTCCCCGACAAGGCCGCCGTGCTCGATTTCTGGTCCAAGGAACCGCTGAACTACGGCGGCTGCTTCAAGGACGTGAAGATCGAACGCTGGAAGTTCGGCTCCGCCGTCGGCATCCCCGAGGCGAAGGCCAGGGCGGCGGCGGAGTAGCCGAAGCCGCCCCAGGGCGACGCATTTCTCCCGGTTATGCTCAGGAACCGGGGAACCGCGGGGCCGTCATTGCGAGCGCAGCGAGGCAATCCAGTCCGGCGGCCGGCAAGCTGGATTGCTTCGTCGGCTTCGCCGCCTCGCAATGACGCGAACGGGGCGGTCCTTGATTTTCGACGATTCGCTTCGAGCGAGACCTTGAGGCGCCCGCCGGAACGCGGCGTCCCCCAAGCGCGCCGCGTCCCTACCGGGCCGGCGTCACCTTCAGCAGGCGGACCTCGAACTCGAGTGTCGAGTCCGGCGGGATCGGGCCGGCGCCACGGCGGCCGTAGCCCATCTCCGGCGGGATGGTCAGCTTGCGCACGCCGCCCTCGCGCATGCCGGCGACGCCCTCGTCCCAGCCCTGGATGACCTGGCCGCGGCCGAGGCGGAAGCGGAACGGCTCGTTGCGGTCGAGCGAGCTGTCGAACTTCGTGCCGTTCGTCAGCCAGCCCGTGTAGTGCACCTCGACGGTGTCGCCGCGGGTCGCCTCGCGGCCCTCGCCTCGGCGCATGTCGACGATGCCGAGATCGCCGCCTGCCGCTTCCTCGCTCACGCCCAATCCCCCTGAAATGACGAACAGCAGGGCGAGAAACGCCCGCCGCGTGAAGACCCGGATGCTCATCGCGCCGCTTCGCCCTCCGCGGTGCCGCCGTCGGCAGGCCGCCGCATGTGCAGATAGTTGCCTTCCGTGTAGTAGGCGAAATAGTCGATGAAGGCCATCGGTTCGTAGCGCGGCGGGTTGTCCGGGCCGGTGCAGGTATCGAGCGGCGCGGCGACGGCATCGTCGCGCGGGTTGAAGAAGAAGGTGATGGCGTAGCGATCCGTCGCGGGCGTCATCACGCGATGCGGCGTGGCGATGAAGCGGCCGTTGGTCCAACGGTTGAGGAACTCGCCGGTGTTGACGAGGATGGCGCCGGGTATGTGCGGCGCCGGGATCCAGCGGCCCGACTGGGTGAGGATCTCGAGGCCGGGCACCTCGTGGACGGGCAGCAGCGTCAGGAAGCCGTGGTCGCAATGCGGCGCGTGGCCGAACTGGTTGTCTTCGACATCGACCGCCGGATAGTGGGAATTGCGGCTGATGATGTGGGACTCGCCGTCGAAATACGGCGCGAAGAAGTCGGCCGGCTTGTCGAGCGCCAGCGCATAGAGCGGCAGCAGGCTGCGGCCCAGCGGTTCCATTGCGCGCTGGTAGGCGACCATCGTCTCGCGGAATCCCGGCAGGCCGGCCGGCCACTTGTTGGGCGCGGTGAAACGGCGGCGCGAGCGGAAGACCGGATCGTCGGCGGGACGTTCGCGGTTGATCAGCAGGGTCTCGTTGAGATCCCTCTTGGTGTTGCGGTTGATCTTCGAGGTCTCGTAGAGGGTCGACTTGGGCGGCACATAGCCGATCATGTCGGCATCGACCCTGAGGGCCAGCTTGGCCGCCTCGGGCAGGGCGAAGAACTGCTTCAGGGCCGCGAAGGTGTCGTCGAACACGCGCTGCGCGATGCCGTGGTTGACGATGTAGTAGAAGCCGATGGTTTCCTGCGCGCGGCGCAGTTCGGCGGCCACCGCCTCGCGCGCGCCTGGCGTGCCGGCGAGGTAGCCGGCGAGATCGAGGACCGGAATTTCCTCCGGCGCGCCGTCGCGCACGACGTAGGTGACGCCGTCGCGCCGGACGATCTCGCCGGTCGCGGTCATCGCCGCGCCTCCGCCGGCGACGCGCCTATGCCTTCGCCGCCGTGGCCTGGTCCTGGTCGCCGCCGGCGGACTTCGAGAAGTTGCGGTCGAAGTACCAGCACAGATAGTCGTGCATCGATATCGGCTCGTACTTCAGGTCTTCGCCCGGCCGCGCGAAATCCTTCGGGTCGGCGACGGTGCGCGGGCTGGGGTTGAAGAAAAGCGCCATCGAGTAGCGGTCGCGCGCTGGCGGCATGACGCGGTGCGGCGTGGCGATGAAGCGGCCGTTGGTCCAGCGGTTGAGGAACTCGCCGGTGTTGACGAGGATGCCGCCGGGCAGCGTCTGCGCCGACAGCCAGCGGCCGTCGCGCGTGCGGATCTGCAGGCCGGGCACCTCGGACACCGGCAGCGCGGTGATGAAGCCGTGGTCCTGGTGCGGCGAGATGCCGAACTGGTTCTCCTCGGCGTCGACCGCGGGATACCAGGCGTTGCGCGTGGTCCACATCGGCTCGGCGAAATGCCGCGCGAACCAGTCGGCCGGCTTGCCCAGCGCCAGCGCGTAGAGCGGCAGCATGTCGCGCGTCAGGCGCGCGAGCTGCGCGTGGCAGGCGCCGATGGTCTCGCGGAAACCCGGCAGCGACGGCCACTTGTTGGGGCCGATGAAGCGCAGGCCGGCCGCCAGGTCGGGGTGTCCGTCCGGCCGCTCGTTGACCAGCGCGAGGGCCTCGTTGAGATCCGGCTTGGTGTTCTTGTTGACCGGCGAGGTGACGTAGATCGACGACTTGGCCGGAATCCAGCCCGGTCCCATGCGGTCGACCCGCACCTTCACCTTCTCCTCGGCCGGCTGGGCGAAGAAGCGCGCCAGCTCGCCGTAGCCGCGGGCGATGAGGTCCATGTCCACGCCATGATTGATGACGTAGTAGAAGCCGACCTCCTGCTGGATGCGCGCGAGGTCGCGCGCCAGCGTCTCGGCCGCGCCCGGCTTGCCGGCGAGATAGGCGCCGATGTCGAGAACGGGAATTTCGCTAATCGCGGCGCCGGCCTCGGCGCGCTCCAATTCCAGCGTCATGGCATGTCCTCTGCTCAGGGCCTGACCCAGCCTCTAGGGATCAATCTATCACGATCCGCCGCCGGAAACAGCGTTGGCGGCGCGCGCGCTCAGGGCACGAACAAGCGGATCTGGCGGGCGACGAAGGCCGGCCGGCTGCCGCCGTCCAGTTCCATCGTCGCGTCGTGGGTGACGCGGATGCCGCTCGCGGTCTCCTCGGCTGCGGCGACGGCGAGGCGCAGGCGGATGCGCCCGCCCGCCGGCACCGGCGCCGTGAAGCGCAGCCGGTCGATGCCGTAGTTGATCGTCTGGCGCACGCCGTCGACGCGGTAGACGTCGCCGATCAGTCGCGCGAACAGCGACAGCACGAGGAAGCCGTGGGCGATGGTCTTGCCCCCCGGCATCTCCTTTGCCGCGCGGGCGGTGTCGACGTGGATCCACTGGTGGTCGCCGGTGGCGTCGGCGAAGGCGTCGATCATCGCCTGGTCGACGGTCAGCCACGGGCTTGCACCGAGGTCCTCGCCGATGCGGCCGAGCAATTCGCCAGGTTGACCGAACACGATCATCATTTCGCTCCCGTTTGCGCCGCCGCGTCGCGCAGCAGCACCGTGTCGGCGTATTGTCGGGCGCGCACGATGCGGCCGTCCGCCACCCACCAGACATGGCAGAACGGAATATGCCGGTCCTCGCTTGCCCCGCGGGCGCGCGCGACGTAATGGCCGAGGCCGAAGACGACGTCGCCGTCGGCATGGATCGACTCGACCGTCGCGCCCCAGGACGCGAACGGCGCGCGCAGCTTCGGGAAGTAGTCCTCGAACACGGCCCGGCGGCCGCGCCAGGTGCCGGCGGCGTGCGAGCCGGCGGCGATTTCCCATATCGTGTCGGGGTCGATCAGTTCGCGGTCGAGCGTCGCGTACCAGCGCTCGACCACCTCGCGCGGCGTCGGCATGCCCGTTTCCGTCCACCCTGGTCCGCGCCGACGATAGCAGGACGCCCGGCGGCAGGTGAAATGCGTCGAGCGGCACCGTTTGACGCCCACCGCCGCCCATGCAAACTGGCCGCCTTTCGCGAGCAGGGAGCGCCGTCATGCCCGAGGTCGTGGGCTACGCCGTCGAGGACGGCATCGCCGTCCTCACCATCGACAACCCGCCGGTCAATGCGCTCGGCATCGCCGTGCGCGAAGGCCTGCTGGCCGGGGTCGAGCGCGCCGCGGCCGACCCCGCCGTCGCGGCGCTGGTGCTGATCGGCGCCGGGCGCACCTTTCCGGCCGGCGCCGACATCCGCGAGTTCAATTCGCCGCGCCTCGACCCGCATCTCTCGGTCGTCATCAACCATCTCGACGACATGGCCAAGCCGACGGTGGCGGCGATTCACGGCACGGCGCTGGGCGGCGGTCTCGAACTGTCGCTCGGCTGCCACTTTCGCGTCGCCGCGCCCGCGGCGCGCATGGGCACGCCGGAGGTGAAGCTCGGCATCTTCCCCGGCGCTGCCGGCACCCAGCGCCTGCCGCGCATCGTCGGCCTCGACCGGGCGCTCCAGCTCGTCGTGCTCGGCGATCCCATCGACGCCGCTACGGCGCGCGACTGGGGCCTCGTCGATGCCATCGTCGACGGCGACCTGCGCGCCGGCGCCTTGGCCTTCGCGCGCCGCGCCGTCGCGGAGGCGCTGCCGCTGCGGCATTCGAGCCGGCCGCGCGAGGGCATCGGCACGGTCGACGAGTTCAAGGACGTGATCGACAAGTGGCGGGCGACGGCGGCGCGGCGTTTCCGTGGCCAGCAGTCGCCGGTCGAGGCACTGGAAAGCGTGCTCGACGGGCTGCGCATGCCCTATGACGAGGCGCTGGCGGCCGACCGCCGGCGCTTCGAGAAGTGTCGCGACTCGCTGCAGTCGAAGGCGCTGCGCTACGCGTTCTTCGCCGAGCGCGAGGTGGCGAAGGTGCCCGGTGTCGAGAAGGACACGCCGGTGCGCAAGCTCGACTCGGCCGGCGTGGTCGGCGCCGGCACCATGGGCCGCGGCATCGCCATCGCGCTGGTCGATGCCGGCATGCCCGTGACCCTCGTGGATACCTCGCGCGAGGCACTCGCCGCCGCCGCCGACATGATGGGCGCGCACTGGGACGGGCAGGCCGCGCGCGGCCGCATCGAGGCCGACGAGGCCGAGCGACGCAAGGCGCGGCTGACGACGGCGACGGACATCGCCGCGCTCGGCGCCGCCGACCTCGTCATCGAGGCGGCTTTCGAGGAGATGGGCGTCAAGCGCGACGTCTTCGCCCGCCTCGACACGGTGGCGAAGGCCGGCGCGTTGCTCGCCACCAACACCTCCTACCTCGACATCGACCACATCGCCGCCGCTACCGGCCGGCCGGAGGACGTGCTCGGCCTGCATTTCTTCGTGCCGGCCAACCTCATGCGTCTGCTGGAGATCGTGCAGGCCGGCCAGACCTCGGCCGAGGCGATGGCGACCGCCTTCGCGCTCGCCCGCCGCATGGGCAAGATCGGCGCCATGGCGCGCAACGGCTTCGGCTTCGTCGCCAACGCCAGCCGCGCGCCGATGGTGCGCGAGGCCAATTTCCTCGTCGAGGAAGGCGCCGAGCCAGCGCAGATCGACAGCGCGATCGAGCGCTTCGGCATGCCGCTCGGGCCACTGGCGACGAGCGACCTGTCGGGCCTCGACGTGTCGTGGCGGATGCGCCGCGACACGGCGGCGACGCGCGATCCGGCGCTGCGCTACGTCCACCTCGCCGATGCCATGGTCGATGCCGGCCGCCTCGGCCGCAAGGCGGGCAAGGGCTGGTACCTCTATCCGGAAGGCAGCCAGCGCGTGCCCGATGCCGAGTTGACGGCGCTGGCGGAGACGACGGCGAAGGTGCATGGCGTCGCCCGCCGTGCGATCGACGACGCCGAGATTGTCGACCGCTGCCTCTACGCCGCCGTCAACGAGGGCGCGCGTCTGCTCGGCCTCGGCCGGGCGCTGCGGGCGAGCGATATCGACATCATGTGGCAGTACGGCTTCGGCTTCCCGGCGTGGCGCGGCGGCATCATGTTCCACGCCGACAGCGTTGGCCTCGACAGGGTGCTTGCCCGTGTCGAGGAGTTCCACGCGGTGCACGGCCGGCTGTGGGAGCCCGCGCCGCTGCTGGTCAAGCTGGCACGCGAAAACGGAAAGTTCACGGCCTGATGCGCGCCATTGTCTGCCGTGAGCTGGGGCCGCCGTCGGTCCTGCGGCTGGAGACGGACTGGCCGTCGCCGGCGCCGGGACCGGGCGAGGTGCGCGTGCGCTTCGCCGCCTGCGGCGTCAACTTCCCCGACCTGCTGACCGTCGCCGGCATCTACCAGGAGAAGCCGGCGCTGCCCTTCGTGCCCGGCCGCGAGGGCGCCGGCACGGTGGTCGCGGCCGGCCCCGGGGTCGACGCGCCGCGCGTCGGCGAGCGGGTGATGCTGCGCACGCCGGGACCGCAGGGCGGCTTCGCCGAGGAGGCGACGGTGCCGGCCGACCTGTGTTTTCCGCTGCCCGCCGGCATGAGCGAGGCCGAAGGTGCCGGCTTCATCGTCGTCTACGGCACGGCGTGGCACGCGCTCGCCGATGTCGGCCGGCTGCGGGCGGGCGAGACGCTGCTGGTGCACGGCGCTGCCGGCGGTGTCGGCCTCGCCGCCGTCGAGGTCGGCAAGGCGCTCGGGGCGACCGTCATCGCGACGGCAAGCACGCCGGAGAAGCGCGTGGTCGCGCGCGAGCACGGCGCTGACCACACGCTCGACTACGAGGCCGATGGCGGCTTCCGGGAAGGGGTGCGGACGCTCACCGGCGGGCGCGGCGCCGATGTGATCTTTGATCCGGTCGGCGGCAATGTGGCCGAGCCGTCGCTGCGCGCCATCGCGCCGGAGGGCAGGCTGTTGCTGGTCGGCTTCACCTCGGGCGACTACGCGCGGCTTCCGACCAACATCATCCTGGTCAAATGGGCCACGGTCGCCGCCGTCCGCTTCGGCGTCTTCTCGCGCGCCTATCCCGAGCGGGCGCGGCACAATCTCGCCCAACTCGCCGCGCTGTACAAAGTGGGCCGGCTGCGGCCGCGCGTTGCCCAACGATTTCCGCTCGGCGAAGCGGCGGCGGCGCTGGAGCAGCTGCGCGACCGGTCGGTGGTGGGCAAGGTCGTGCTGGAGCCGTGACCGGCGGCGTTGCGCGGCGCGGCACAGGTGTTCATTCGGACATTTTTTTCTTTCCCCCGGCATCGCGCGTGGCGCATGAATCCCCCGCCGATGTGGTCCGCGACCACGAAACGTGCGCCGGCGCCGGACGGGCGACCGCCGCACACACGGGGGAGATGTCGTTCATGACCAGCCGAAGTGCGTTCCCGGCGCTCGCCGCCGGTGCGCTTGCGACCGCAGCTCTCGCCGCCGGCCTCGCCGCGCCGGCCAGCGCCGACAACATCCGCGTCCGCGTCGGCGCGGGCCATCCCGTTCAGGGCATCGCACACGTCACCGCGGTCGATACCTTCTTCGTTCCCGAGGTGACGAAGCGCGCCGCCGCCAAGGGCCACACGATCGAGTGGACGAAGGCCTGGGGCGGTGCCATCGCCAAGCTGCCCGAGGTGCTCGACGCGACCAAGAACGGCCTTCTCGACATCGGTGTCGTGAACTTCCCGTTCCATCCGTCGCTGCTCGGCACGCACAACTTCCCATTCTTCATGTTCTTCCAGCCGGGCGACGTCATCCTCACGGTCAAGGCCGTGCGCAAGACCTATGACGAAGTCCCGTTCATGTATGAACTGTTCGAGAAGAAGTACAACCAGAAGCACATCGGCGTCGGGCAGAACGGCGACTACGGCATCGGCACGGCGTTCGAGTTCAAGAAGTTCGAGGATCTCAAGGGCAAGAAGATCGGCGCCGCCGGCCCCAACCTGCGCCTCTTCACCGGCCTCGACGTCGCTGGCGTGCAGACCAACCTGAACGAGGCCTACAACGCGCTGCAGTCGCGCGTGTACGATGGCGTCGTCATCTTCCCCGGCCCGTATCTCGGCTTCAAGCTGCACGAAGTCGGCAAGTACTACCTCAACGCCCATATCGGCACGCCGGCGGCGATCGCGCTGACGGTCAACCTCGACTTCTGGAAGAAGCTCAAGCCGGAGATGCAGCAGATCCTGACCGAAGTCGGCAAGGAGTACGACATCGAGAACTCCAAGCTGCAGGGCCAGGCCGACATGGAAGCCCTCGAGAAGCTGCGCGCGGCCGGCACCACGGTCTCCGAACTGCCTTTCGACGAGCAGAAGAAATGGGCCACGGCGCTCGCCGCCATCCCCAACGAGATGGCGCAGGAAGCCAACAAGCGTGGCGACCCGGGCACGAAGGTGTTCCGTACCTACATCGAGACCGTGAAGGCCATGGGCTACACCTGGCCGTACGAGTACAAGATCGACTGATAGCAAGTCGGCACCGGCGTCGGGCCCGTCCCGGCGCCGGTACGACGGCACGTAACGTACCCAGAGGGAGCGGGGCATGGTCGACACCATCGACCGCGCGGTTTCGTGGATCAACCGCACGCTGATGATGCTGGCGGCCGGCTGGCTGGTCGTGCTGGCCTTCGTCATTCTCGCCGACGTCGTCGGACGTGGCCTCTTCGCCCTGCCGGTGCAGGGGACGCCCGAGCTGGTTGCCAACTCGGTCGTCACCATCGCCTTCTTGCAGGTCTGCCATTCGATCCGCATGGGCGGCATGCTGAAGGCAGACCTGATCAACATGTTCGCCTCGCCGCGTGGTGTCCGCATCCTGCGCGTCATCGGCTACATACTCGGCGTCGCGCTGTTCCTGACGCTCGCCTACGCGTCGTGGGAGCCGATGCTGTTCTCGTGGGAGATCGGCGAGTTCCACGGCGAAGGCGCGATGCGCGTGCCGGCCTATCCGGTGCGCACCGTGCTCGTCCTCATAGGCGTGCTCGCTGCCGTCAACTATGCGCTCCTCGCTTGGCGCGAGATCGAGGTCGCCAGGGCCGCGTGACCTCGCGCGGACGCCCAGCCATCACACGGACGCTTCGTCATGCCCGGCGCTGAATTCGCATTCGTCATCCTGGCCTTCATGCTGCTGATGGTGTTCGCCGGCTTCCACATCGTCGTGGCGCTCGGCCTCGCCAGCGTCATCGGCATCGCGGTGGTCACTGGCAACACGCACATCGCCCTTTCGTTGCTGTCGTCGACCTCGTTCGAGGCGCTGCGCGACTACATCTTCGCTGTCATCCCGCTGTTCGTGCTGATGGGCGAGCTGGTATCGCGCTCGGGTGCCGCCGCCGATCTCTACCTGATGATGAACCGGCTGCTGCGCCGCGTGCCCGGGCGTCTCGCCGTCGCCACCGTGGCCGGCAATGCCGTGTTTGCCGCCGTCGTCGGCGTGTCGCTCGCTTCGGCCGCCGCCTTCACCCGCATCGCCTATCCGCAGATGATGCGGCACGGCTACGACAAGGGCTTCGCCCTCGGCTGCATCGCCGGCAGCGCCTCGCTCGGCATGCTCATCCCGCCCTCGGCGCTGATGATCATCTGGGGCGTGCTGACCGAACAGTCGATCGGCAAGCTGTTCATCGCTGGCGTCCTGCCGGGCCTGCTGCTGGCCTTCCTGTATGGCGTCTACTGCCTCGTCACGGCGGTGACACGGCCGCACCTCGTCGGCGGCACCGCCGATATCACGATGCAGGACGACGAGCCGTTTGGCCGCAGCGCCGTCATCGGCGGCATCGGCACGGCGGTCCTCATCCTGCTGGTGCTGGGCGGCATCTGGTTCGGCGCCTTCACGCCGACCGAGGCGGCCGGCGTCGGCGCCCTGCTTGCCTTCGTGCTCGCCGCGATCAAGGGCCTCGGCCGGCGCGAAATGGTGGAGGCGGTGCTGGAAACCGGCCGCACCTCCGCGCCGCTGCTGTTCCTGCTGATCTTCGCCCAGATGTATTCGCGCCTGCTGGCCTATGGCGGCGTCGTCGACGGCATTCAGGACACCATCCTCGGCCTCGGCCTCGAACGCTGGGCGGTGTTGGTGGTGATGCTGCTGATCTGGCTGCTGCTCGGCATGTTCATCGACTCGGCGTCGATCATGCTGCTGACGGTGCCGATCTTCGCGCCGATCGCCGACCAGCTCGGCTTCCACCCCTATGCCTTCGCGCTGATGGGCATCCTCGCCATCGAGGCCGGCATCCTGACGCCGCCGTTCGGGCTCTGCGTCTACACCGTCAAGGCCTGTCTGCCACCGGATGACAATGTCTCGATGGCGCGCATCTTCGTGGCCTCGACGCCGTACTGGATCCTCCTCGTCGTGCTGATGTGGCTGATCTACTTCGTGCCGGAGCTTGCGACCTGGCTGCCATCGCTATAACGCCGGGCAAGGTTACTTCAGTCCCTCCGGCCGGCCGACGACGACGACCGTCAGCTTCGCCGGGTCGAGGACCCGGCGGGCGACGCGCTGGATATCCTCCGCGCCGACGGCCTCGATCAAGGCGTTGCGCTTGTCGAGATAGTCGAGGCCAAGCTCCTCGAGCTGGACCGCCACCAGTGTCGCGGCGATCGCAGCTGTGTCGGTAAAGCGCAGCGGCCAGGTGCCCGTGATGTAGCGCTTGGCATCCGACAGTTCCTCCGGGCCAACGCCGTTGGCCGCGAGGTTCTGCCAGACGTCGCGGATCACCGTCACCGATTCGCCAACCGCCGCATTGGTCGTCGCCGCGCCGCCGCCCCAGACGCCGGCGAAGTCGAACGGAGCAAGGTAGCTGTAGGCCGAATAGGCAAGCCCTCGCTTTTCGCGTACCTCGGTGTAAAGGCGCGAGCCGAACGTGCTGCCGCCGAGGACGTGGTTGAGGACCGTGGCGGCGTACCAGTCGGGATCGCTGCGCAGCAGGCCGGGCTGGGCGAACAGGATCGTCGACTGCGGCGTGGCGAGGTCGACGACGTGGGTACCGCCGTCGGCTGTCGGCGCGATCTTCTCCAGCCGGTAGGGCTCGCCGGTCGCAGGCAGGTCGGCGAAGGTGCGGTCGAGGAGTGCGCCAAGCTCCGCAGCGTCGATGTCGCCGACGACGCCGATGACCAGCGCGTCGCGCGCGAAACGGCGCGGTACGAAGGCGCGCAGATCGGCGGTGGTGACGGCACGCAGCGACTCCGGCGTGCCGCCGCGCGGCCGGCCGTAGGGGTGACCCGGAAACAGCCGCGCCCACAGGGTTCGGCTGGCGATGGCGTCGGGATCCTGCGCCTCGCGCGCGAGGCGGGTGAGAAGCTGAGCCCGCACGCGCTCGACCGGACGATCGTCGAAGCGCGGCAGGGTCAGCGCCAGGCCGAGCAGGCGGAATGCTTCGTCGCGATGGCGCGACAGCGTGCGCAGGCTCGCCTGCATCGTGTCCTGGCCGGCGCTGAATGACAGCGAGATCGACAGATCCTCGAGCCGCGTCTGGAAGGTCTGCGAGTCGAGATCGCCGGCGCCCTCGTCGAGGGTCGTGGCGACGAGTTCGGCGAGACCTTCCTTGCCGGCGGGGTCCGTCGCGGCGCCGCCGCGAACGGCCAGCCGCAGCGAGACGATCGGCGCGAGGCGATCCTCGACCAGCCAGGCGACGATGCCGCCGGGGCTGACGACGCGCCTGATCTCCACCGCTTCGGCCGGCGTGGCCGACAGCGCGCAGACGACGAATACAAGCGCGGCGGCGAAATGCGCGAGCTTCCTCATCGCACTGCTCCCGCGTTACCGCGGGCCGGCGCGGGCGCCGGTCCCCGCTGGCCGCCGCCGCCTTCGCCGGCGGCCGGCAACAGCACGCCGGTCGTCGCGCCGGCCGGCCGCAGCACCGCGCGGGCTGCCTCCGCCACATCGGCCGGCGTGACGGCGGCGATGCGCTCGGGCCACGCCTCGACGTCTTCCACGCCTTGTCCGACGGCAAGTGCCTGCCCGAGCACGCGCGCCGCCGCCGTGAGGTCGTCGCGCGCGAAGACCGCGCCGTCGACGAGGCGCTGGCGTGCACGCTCGACCTCGCCGGCCTCGACGCCGTCGGCCAGCAGCCGCGCGATCTCAGCCTCGAGCGCGGCGACGGCGCGGTCGAGCGGCACGCCCGGCCGTGGCGCCAGCCAGACGCCGAAACTGCCAAGGTCCCACGCATCGCCGTCGTACCAGGCGCCGGCCGAGACGGCGACCTCCTGCTCGACGACGAGGGCCCGGTAGAGCCGGCTGGTTGCGCCACCGCCGAGAACCTCGGACAGCATCTCCAGCGGATAGACCTGCGCGGTCGCTCCGGCGCGGTGGCTCGGTGCCACCCAGCGGCGGCTCCACGATGGCTGCTCGACACGGGCGTCGCTGAACGTCACGACGCGCGGCGCCATCTGTGGGGGTTCCGCCGGGCGCACGCGGGCCGGCACGGGCCGCGAGGGTATGACGCCATAGTAACGTTCCGCCAGTGCGCGCACGGCCATCGGCTCGACATCGCCAGCGACCACGAGGATGGCGTTATTGGGCGCGTACCAGGCGCGGTAGAAGTCGACGATGTCCGGGCGCGACAGCGCCTCGATCTCGTGCCGCCAGCCGATCACCGGAAGGCGGTAGGGATGGTTGAGCCATGCCGCGGCCTGAACCTGCTCCGACAGGATGCTGCGCGGATCGCTGTCGACGCGCGAGCCGCGCTCCTCCAGCACCACCTTGCGCTCCGGCTCGATCTGCGCGTCCGTCAGCGTCAGGTTGGTCATGCGGTCGGCCTCGAGCTCCATGACCAGTTCGAGGCGGTCGGCAGCCACCGTCTGGTAATAGGCGGTGTAGTCCTGGCTGGTGAAGGCGTTCTCGCGGCCGCCGTTGCGGGCGACCAGCGCCGAGAATTCTCCGGGCGCGCGGCGCAGCGTGCCCTTGAACATCAGGTGTTCGAGGAAGTGCGCGATGCCAGACCGACCGGGCGGCTCGTCGGCGGCGCCCACCTTGTACCAGACCATATGCGTGACCACCGGCGCGCGGTGGTTCTCGACCACCACCACCTCGAGGCCGTTCGGCAAGGTGAAATGCGTCGGCTCGAAGACCTTCGCCGAACCCGCATCGGGCAGGGCGAGGGCGGTGGCGACGAGGGCGAGGGCGGCTAACGGACGGGCCAGTGTCCGGCGCGTCATGAACGGCCTCCCGGCGAGGGCTGACAGCGCGCGGAACGATGCCAACCCCCCGCCGGCGAAGCCGCGCCTGTCCACGATAGGGGCTCGCCCTCGGGGGCGCAATCGCGGCCGGGCCATGTCCGCCGGCGTGACGGGATCGCTTGTGCCGGCGCTCACGACCGCTAAGATGCGGCCCGCGGATTCGTCTTTGGGGGACAACGACATGGTACGGCGGGCCGGCCTCGTTGCGGGGACCGTTGGAGTGGCGATGGCGCTGACGCTGGCAAGCGCGGCGCCTGCGGCAGCGGACGATCCGGCCTTCGTGTCGGGCGGCATCGGCTGGTTCGACTTCGACGACGATAAGGATTCCGCCGACTTCCGGCTGGAGTACCGGCACGACGACAAGCTGCTCGGGCTGGTCAAGCCGTGGGGTGGCATCTCCATGAACTCCAATGGCGGTGTCTACACCGCCGTCGGCATCCTCATGGACATCTATTTCGGCCAGCGCATCGTGGTGACGCCGAGCTTCGGCCCCGGCCTCTACAAGCAAGGCAGCAGCAAGGACCTCGGCAATACAATCGAATTCCGCTCGCAGATCGAGGCCGGCTGGCGCTTCGACAACCGTTCGCGCCTCTCGCTGGCGCTGAGCCACCTGTCGAACGCCGGCATCGGTAGCGTCAACCCCGGGACCGAGATCATCACCCTCTACTACCACCACCCGGTCGGCGGAAACTGAGCCGACGCGGCTTGCGGCACCCCGGCGCGGCGCGCAAGTCTCGCCGCCGGGAGGCGAGATGGACCGGCGCGCCAACACAGCCCTGGTAACCGGCGCCGCCCGCCGCATCGGACGGGCGATCGCACGCGCGCTGGCCGCCGATGGCTGGGCCGTCGCCATCCACTGCCATGCCTCGACCGTCGATGCCGCGGCGGCTGTGGCGGCGATCGAGGCGGAAGGCGGCCGGGCCACGGCGTTGAGTGCCGACCTTGCCGATCCGGCCGCCGCCGGGGCGCTGGTCGGTCGCGCCGCCGCCGCCCTCGGCCCGGTCGGGCTGGTCGTCAACAATGCCTCGCTGTTCGCCCCCGACACGGTCGCTACGCTGGCGCCCGGCGGCCTCGCCCGCCACATGGCGGTGAACGTGGAGGCGCCGCTGCTGCTGGCGCGCGCGCTGGCCGGCGCGCTGCCGGACGGCGCCGAAGGCGTCGTCGTCAACCTGCTCGACCAGAAACTCGCCAACCCGAATCCCGATTTCCTCTCCTACACGCTGTCGAAGGCGGCGCTGGCGGAGGCGACGCGGCTGCTGGCGATGGCGCTGGCGCCGCGCGTGCGCGTCGTCGGCGTGGCGCCCGGCCTGACCCTGCCGGCGCCGGGCCAGGACGCGGCACAGTTCGCTGCCGTGCATGGCCGCACACCGCTTGGCCGTGGCGCCGGCCCGGACGATGTCGCTGGCGCCGTCGCCTGGCTGGCGCGCGCCCGCGCCGTCACCGGCGTCACGGTACTGGTGGACGGTGGCCAGCACCTCGTGCCGAGTGCCACCGACGTGATGTTCCTGCCGGTCGGAGACAAATCGAAATGATCGCCCGCAGCGTGCCGGCGCGCGACAGCCTGGAAGCGGGCCTGCTGGCCGCCCATGGCGGCTTCCGGCGCATCTTCTTCCGCGACCTCGCGCTCGATGTCGCGATCGGTGCTCATGAATTCGAGCGCGGGCGCACGCAGCCGGTGCTGGTCTCGATCGATCTCTACCTGGTGCCCGGCCCGCCGCCGGCGAGCGATCGTCTGGACGCGGTGTTCGACTACGACCGCGTGCGCAGCGGCGTCATGGCACTGCTCGCGGACGGCCACATCGAGCTGCAGGAGACGCTGGTCGAACGCATCGCCGCCATGTGCCTTGCCTTCGCCGATGTCGTCGCCGTCCGCGTCTCGTCGCAGAAGACCACGGTCTACCCCGACGTCGCCGGCGTCGGCTACGAGGTGGTACGGGTCGGGGGCTGAGGCCCGCTCATTCGGCGGCCAACGGCACGGGCGCGCGACTGCGACCGCACAGCACGGCGAGCGTCACGGTCGTCATCAGCGTCATGTCGTCGAACGGCTTGGTGACGATGAAGGACGGCTCGTGGCGATCGCCGGTGAGCAGCGTCTCGGGGGTGTCGGTGACGAACACCACCGGCATGGGCACGCTCGACAGGAGTTTTTGCACGGCGGCATAGCCGTCGCCGCCATGGCCGGACGCGCAGCCGGAGACCACGAGGTCGGGCCGCCGGTGCCGCGCCATGGCCACCGCGTCGGCCTGGTTCTTCACCGTGGCGATGACCTGGTGGCCCATGTCCTCGAGCACGTCGGCGACATAGGCGGCGACCAGCGGCTCGTCCTCCATCACCAGGGCGCGCAGGGCCGGGCGATAGCGCAGCTGCGTCTGGGCCGCACGGCAGCAGATGACCGCCTCGGCATAGTCCATGCGCAGGATTTCGGCCGCCTCGTGCAGGGAAAAGCGCTCGATCTGGACCAGCAGCAGGAGCTGGCGGCTACGCATCGGCAGGCCGGCATCGTCGTCGAGCGCCTCGAACGGCAGGGTCAAGTCGTGGAACAGCCGGAACAGACCGAGGCGCACGTCCTGCGCCGGTGCCACCAGCGCCGACCAGTCCTGCAGCAGCACTTCGAGGCAGTTGCGCACATGGTGGTCGCCGGCCTCCTGGGACCCGCACAGGGCCCGCGCGTAACGGCGCAGATAGGGCAGTTCGCGCGCCACGGCGCGGGTCGCGTTGACGTCCTTCGTCGGGATCGTTCCGTGCATCGCATCCTCCTGGCTGTCCGGTTCGGGCCGCAGGCGGCCGGTGCTTGCGACGGAGCCATTCTTCCCCGGACGGCGATGACCGCGGCGGAGCAAGGCTGTGACCAGTCGGTGGCAGGGCGGGGCGGCGGCGAGGCCGGCCGGCGACGGCGGGGCCTAGATCGGCCGCGG
This sequence comes from Alphaproteobacteria bacterium, assembly GCA_050246875.1. Taxonomy (GTDB): domain Bacteria; phylum Pseudomonadota; class Alphaproteobacteria; order UBA6615; family UBA6615; genus SHWB01. The sequence continues at coordinate 187,583 of JBFWVF010000010.1, forward strand.
AAGGCCCGGCGTGCCGACGGCGCAATCGAGCGCGGCGCGGTCCCAGGCGCCCAGGTCGGCGGCAGCGCGATACGTGCTGTCGAGGAAGGCCATCAGCGCGGCTTCGGGTTCGCCCGCCGCGCGCACCGCCGCATAGGGCAGCACGAACTCGCCGAGCCGGCGGTGGAAACCCGCCGCGTCGGGCGCGACGCGCGCAGCGTCAAAGCCGGGCGGCGCCGGCCAGGCATAGGCATAGAAGCTTGGCTCCTCGATGCCGCTGCCGCCGGGCCAGAAACCGGCGGACGAGACCTCGTGGCTGTAGGCCTCCCGGGTCACCGCGTCGGGCAGCGCCGGGATGCCGCCGGGGTGGGGTGGCGCGCGGCGGCCCGAAAACCGTGTCACGGCGAGGTCGAAACTGCCCCAGAACAGGTGCACCGGGCTGACCTTGCCGAGAAAGCCGGTGCGAAAGCGGCGCAGCACGCCGTCGATCAGCACCAGCGCGCGAAAATACCGCGTCACCGCATCGGCGTCGTAGGGGCGTGGCACGTCGTCGCGTGCGAACGGCACCGGGTCGGCCACCTCGTTCGGGCTGCCGTGGAAGTCCGGGTTGGCGCCGATGGCACGCAGCAAGTCGCGGAAGCGGGCGTGGAATGTCGCGACCGACATCGGGCCGAGCGCCAGGGCGGCACGGCGACCGTCGGCGGCCCGGCCGGCGACCGTGTGGTCGACGAGGTCGAAGGCGATCTCGACGCCGCCCGCCGCGTCGGGCACCAGCCCGGTGGTCAGGCCGCGTCCGTTCACATAGAGCGTGGCGTGCCACGAATGGTTGACCCACGGCGTGCGGGCGAGCCGGTACTTGCCCACGATCTGCGTGTAGAGGTGCAGCGCGGTGCAGGTGTCGCGCCACGGCAGGTAGGAATGTCGGGCCACATCGCGGCATCATGCGCCGGACGGCCGGTGGGCGGCGAGGGGAAAGCGTGCCCGCCGGCATTCACGTCCCCCGGCCGACGCGATACCTTCGGCCCGCGGTCGCGCACGGCCGATAACCGAATCGCGCCGGGCGCGGGGGGACTGGTGGCAAAGAGCACGCTCGACAAGGACCTGAAGAAGGTCGGCCAGCTCGAAATGGCGACCGCGTCGGTTGCCCGGTCGGTCGCCCCGTCCGGCCTCGCGGCGGCCTTCCTGTGCATCGTCCTGGCGGTCATCGCCTCGACCGTGGCCGAGGGACCGCTCGCCATCTTCGTCGTGATGGCCGCCGTGGTCGGCGGCTACATGGCGCTCAACATCGGCGCCAACGACGTTGCCAACAACATGGGGCCGGCGGTCGGCTCGCACGCCCTCACGCTGGCCGGCGCGCTCGCCATCGCCGCCATCTGCGAGGTCGCCGGCGCGCTGCTGGCCGGTGGCGACGTGGTGACGACGGTGTCGCGCGACATCATCCGACCCGACGCCACGCCCGGTACCGAGGAGTTCATCCTCGTGATGATGGCCAGCCTGCTGGCGGCGGCGATGTGGATCCACCTCGCGACCTATTTCGGCGCGCCGGTCTCGACGACGCACTCGGTCGTCGGCGGTGTGCTCGGCGCCGGCGTCGCGGCGGCGGGCTTCGCGGTGGTTTCGTGGCCGACGGTCGGCACGATCGCCGCGAGCTGGGTGATTTCGCCGCTGCTGGGCGGCATCGGCGCGGCGCTGCTGCTGGCGCTGATCCGCTGGACCATCCTGCGGCGGCCGGACCGCATCGCGGCGGCGCGCACCTGGGTGCCGATCTTCGTCGCGCTGATGGCTGGCGTGTTCGCCATGTACCTGGCGTCGAAGGGCCTGTCGCGCGTCTGGCGACCGGGCACCGCCATCGTCCTGGTCCTGGGAGCCGGCGCTTTCCTGCTGACGTGGCTGGCGGCGCGGCCATGGGTCGTGCGCCGTTCCCACCCGGAGCACGATCGCCGCAAGGACATCAACCGCATGTTCGTGCTGCCGCTCATCGTCTCGGCCGCCCTGCTGTCGTTCGCGCACGGCGCCAACGACGTGGCCAATGCGGTCGGGCCGCTCGCCGCCATCGTCGCGGCGGCGCAGGCCGGCAGCACGGAGCTGACGAACGTGGCGATCCCGCTCTGGGTCATGACGATCGGCGCCGTCGGTATCGCCATCGGCCTCGCCCTGTTCGGGCCGAAGGTGATCCGCACGGTCGGCGAGCGCATCACCAAGCTCGACCCGCTGCGCGCCTACTGCGTGGCACTGTCGGCGGCCGGCACCGTCCTCGTCGCCTCCGCGCTGGGCCTGCCGGTGTCGTCGACCCATATCGCGGTCGGCGGCGTCTTCGGCGTCGGCCTGATTCGCGAGCGCTGGCGCAATCGCGGCATTCCCAGCCGGGCGGTACAGCCGCGCACGCATTTCCTCAAGGTGTCGGCGCTCAACACGACGCCTGACGAAGCTGTCACGCGGTACCAGAAGCGCGAACGCCGCCGCCTCGTCCGCCGCCAGCATCTGCTCGGCATCGCCGCCGCATGGGTCATCACCGTGCCGGCGACGGCGTCGGGCGCGGCGCTGCTCTACCTGGTGCTCGCCTACGCGACCGGGCTTTGAGGCCCGCCCGCGCGCACGCGCCGGTCGATCCGCGCGATCATTTCGACGAGGCCGGGGTTGGTCAGCAGCTTCCGCGCCTCGGGGAAGATCGCCCAGTGGCGGTAGCGCTGGCCCGCTTCACGCCACGTTTCCAGCTGCTGCTCGACCCTCAGGGGATACAGCGCGACCTCGATCGGATAGCGCATCAGGTTGCGCGTCTTCCAGTCGCGGTACGCGCCGGCGACGTCCGGCTCGACAGTGCCGACCACGCCGGCTTCCTCGAAGGCCTCGCGGGCGGCGAGTTCCCGCTCGGTAAACCCGTCGGTCACCGCGCCCTTGGGAAAGATCCAGCGTCCCGTGCGTCGTGAGGTGATCAGCAGGAAAGCGGCGCGGTCCTGCACCACCGCGTAGGGAATGGCGCCGACCTGCCGCTCGACCGTGACCTTGCTGTCGCAGGACGGCAGGCGGCGCACGAACTGCGCGAGCGATTGCAGCATGGGACGGCCCCGATCTTCCGGCCCCGCGACGTGCGGATACGAGCCTTGGTAGGCAACCGTCGCCGCGCGGTCAATCGCCGACGGCCTTCCTGCCGCCACGTCGTCGACGCCAGCCGTCCCGGACAATCGGCTACTGCGCCGTCAGGCCGCCGTCGAGCAGCAGCGTGTGGCCGGTAACGGATGCTGCCGCCGGGCTCGCTAGGTAGAGCACGGCGCCGGCCACCTCGTCGGCCGTGGGGAAGCGCCCGGCGGGGATGCGCGCCAGCATGCGTTGCCGCGCCGCCGGGTCGGCCAGCAGGGCCTCGCGCGACGGCGTCATGACGGTGGCCGGGGCGATGGCGTTGACGCGGATGCCGGTGGGCGCCCATTCGATCGCCAGCATGCGCGTCATCTGCACGATGCCGCCCTTGGAGATGCCGTAGACCGAGCGGTCGGCGAGGCCGGTGAGGCCGTGCGTCGAGGCGAGGCTGACGATGGCGCCGCCGCCGCCCTGCGCGAGGCGATGGCGGGCGAAGGCGGCCGACAGGAAGTAGGCGCCCTTGAGGTTGACGTCGATGACCTCGTCCCACTCCCGCCACGTCGTCTCGACCGCCGGCCTGTGCAGGGCGCGGCCGGCGTTGTTGACCAGCAGGTCGAGCCCGCCGAGGCCGGCAAGGGTGGCCTTGAGACCGGCGGCGATGCTGTCCTCCAGGCGCAGGTCTAGGTCGACGGCGAGAGCCGTGCGCCCGGCGAAGGCGACGTCGCCGCGTACCGCGTCGAGCCCGTCGAGGTCGATGTCGGCAATGGCCACCTCCCAGCCGTCGTGGCCGAGCGCCAGCGCGATCTCGCGGCCGAGGCCGGTCGCGGCCCCGGTGACGAGCGCGCGCTTCATTCGCCGCCGGCCCGGCGCACGAAGGTGAAGGTGATCTCGTGGCAGAGCAGGCCCGGCCACAGCCGCTTGAGCGCGGTGAGGCGCCCGACGGGATGGATCGCGGTCAGCGACAGCCCGCTGACTTCGGCCAGCCGGCGGACGTCGGCGATGGTGAAGTAGTGCAGGTGGTTGCCGTCCCATTCGCGCTTCTCGAACCAGTCGACGCTGCTGGTAACCGGCATGCGGCCGGTCAGCAGCAGCCAGCGGTTCTTGACGCTGGCGATGTTCGGCAGGTTGACGAAGGCCGGCGCGCCGGGGCGCAGCACGCGCGCCAGTTCGGCGAAGGCGGCGAAGGGGTCGTAGAGGTGCTCGACGACCATCATCGCCAGCGCGCAGTCGAAATGCGCGTCCGGGAACGGGAAGGGATCGTCGAGATTGGCGATGTGCGCGCGGCAGTTCGTCGGCAGGGCATGGGCGGCGGAAATGTCGACAACGTCGACGATGTCGAGCGTGCCGACGCCGCCGCAGATGCGGTCGACCGGGCTGCCTACGCCGTAGCCGATCTCCAGCGCACGCTCGAAGCGCGTCGTGGCGATGGCTCGCCACGCCGCGTGATAGCGATGCGAGGGGTGGTCGGGGTCGCCGTGGTCGAGCGGCTCACCCGTGCCCTGCCAGCGCTCGAAGCCGCGCCGGTAGAAGCGTTCCTGGACCGACATCGTTCCTCCCCGCTCGTCCGCCGCCGAGGATGGGGCAGGCGGACGGCGCCGGCAACGCCGTTGAACGCGCGCCCTCAGGCGCCGGCAAGCACCGCGAGGCGGCCGGCGGCGTCGCGGCCGAGGCCGGACTGGGCGGCGGCGTCGGTGACGGAAGGATGCCACGTCACCTTGCCCGGATCGGGGCCGCCGATCAGCGTCAGCAGCGTGCCGCGACCTTCGCCGACATGGCGGAAGCCACGATAAACGCCGACCGGCACGCTGATCGTGTCGAAGGGATGCAGCACCAGTTCCTTCTCGCCCTCGTCGGTCATCCACACGATGGCCCAGGGGCCGACGAGCGGCATGAACACTTCCTCGGTCGTGTGGGCGTGCAGCGCCGCGTCGTTGCCGCTCTCGGCGTGGATCATGCCGAGGTTGAAGCCGTGCGCCGGCAACGGAATGTTCGGCCTGAGTTCGGGCTTGTCCTCGGCCTCGACGACGCCCATGCCAACGATGTTGATCTTGAAGCGGCGATGACCGGGCAGGCGGCTGTCGACGAAGGCTTCCTCGGAGCCGGTGAGCTCGCCGAAGCGGGCGACGAAGCGCTCCATCTCCGTGACCGAAAGGTTCTTCGTGTCCATGGCAGCCTCCCCTGCGTGGCGTTGGCGATTGCGCGCGTTCTCCTGTCCGGTTGAGCCCGGCTTCGCGGTGCCTATGCCTTCCAGCCGATCCAGTCGCACATGGCCCGGCCCATCACCAGGTCGAGATCCTCGCCGCCGAGCCAGCGGATCTCCTCGGTGAACAGCGTCACGCTCTGGCGATACGTGCCGTTGAGCCGCGTGATGTCGGTGCCCCAGAACATGCGGCGCGGGCCGAAGGCGTCGTAGATGCGGCGGAAATAGTCGTGCATGTCGGGCCACGGATAGGCGCCGGCCGAGTAGCAGGGCAGCGACGTCGCCTTGACCGCGACATTGGCGAAGCGGGCGAGCGAGAGCAGGAACGGCAGGTCAGCGAAGGCCGCCTCGCCGGTCTGCTGGGAGACGGCGCCGAAATGGTCGATGGCGAGCTTGAGGCCCGGATGGCGGATGGCGATTCGTTCCACCGCTGGCAGCATGCCCGAGGCCATCAGCATCACCGGCAGGCCCTCGCGTTCGGCACCGGCCCACAGCCATTCGAGAGCGTCGGCGTCGAGGAAGGCGGCGCGCTGCTCGGGCGCGGCGAAGGTGAAGCGCAGGCCGTACATGCCCTTCTGCCTGTTCCAGCCCGGCAGCAGCTTCGCGGAAGCAGGATCGAGCAATGGCAGGCGGCCCTGCACGGCGAGGCGCGTCGGATGCGCCTGCGCTGCGGCGAGCGCCTGGGCGTTGTCGTCGCCGTGCCACATCGGCGGCACGATGACGGCGCGGTCGACGCCGGCCGCGTCCATCTCCCTGAGCAGGTCGTCCTTCGTATAGACGGGAATCTGGCGGTGCCAGGCATTGGGCTTGCCCTTGTCCCAGAGGTGCACCTGCGCGTCGACGATCAGCATGACGTTCTCCCCAGTGCGCCGGCCTCCCTGGCCGCCGCTCGATCGTTTCAGGAAGCCGCCGGCTTTTTGCCGGATGTCAGCTCCCAGCCTTGCGTGTTGATGTCGAAGATGATGCCGTCGGGGTCGCGGAACTTGCGCTCGAAGCCCTCGTCCCCCTCCTGCCCGAGATCGAAGAAGTGCTGGCCGCCGGCTGCCTCGATGGCACGCTGGGCCTCCGCGAGGTCGTCGACCTGGAAGCCGAAATGATGCGCGCCGACGAAGCCGGCGCCGTCGGCGAGGCCGGAGCCCTTCGCGCCCTTGTACTGCAGCAGCGCCAGGTTGACCTCGCCGTCCGACAGGAAGATGCGGTGCGCGGTCTCGGATTCCGAGCGCTCGGTCCGCGTCAGGCCGAAGGCGCGCGCGTAGAACTCGGCCGACTTCTCGATATCCTTCACGACCAGCGCGACGTGACGCAGCCGGGCCATGGCATCCTCCCTCGTCCCCGCCGGCATTTGACCGCGCCCGTGCGCGCGGCGCAACGGTAGCGGACGCCGGCCCGGCGGGCCGTCGACAGGCCGCGCGGGCGGACTATACGCTCCGCCAGCATCCGTTGCGCCGGGCAGGTCGATGAAAGATATGCCGAAGCCGCGCCGTCTGCTGTTCGCACCGGCCGGCGAGGCGCGGGCCGGGCGGCTCACCTCGATGGCGCTGGTGGCGGCGGCGGAAGTCGCCGCGCTGTCGCTGTGGTTCTCCGCCACTGCCATCATTCCGACCCTGCGGGCCGGGACCGGCATCGATGCCACCACTGCGGCGCTCTTCACCAGTGCCGTGCAGATCGGATTCGTCGCCGGCACGCTGGCGAGCGCGTTTCTCACGCTCGCCGACCGGGTCGAGCCGCGCCGTCTCTTCGCCGCCGCGTGCCTGGTCGCCGCGATCGCCAATGCCGGCATCCTCGTCGTCGGCCCGGCGTCCGACGCGACGATCGTTCTGCGCTTCGTCACCGGCGCCTGCATGGCCGGCATCTACCCCGTTGGCATGAAGATCGCCGCGAGCTGGGCGCGCGGCAACATGGGGATCATGTTCGGCACGCTGGTTGGCGCTCTTACCCTCGGCTCGGCCTCGCCGCACCTGTTCAACGCGCTGGGCGGCGTCGACTGGCGCACGACCATCGCCGTCTGCTCGACCGCCGCCGTCCTCGCCGCCGTCTTCGTCGCCATGTCCGGGCTCGGTCCGGCGCTCGGCCGCGCGCCGCGCTTCGACCCGCGGCATGCGCTGGCGGTGTTCCGCGTGCGGTCGGTGCGCCTCGCCAATTTCGGCTATCTCGGCCACATGTGGGAGCTGTACGCCGTGTGGGCGTGGATCGGTATCTTCCTCGACGCGAGCCTGCGCGCGCGCATGGGCGACACGGCAACGGCCGCCGCGCTGGCCTCGCTGCTGGCCTTCGTCTTCATCGGCAGCGGCGCGATCGGCTCGGTCGTCGGCGGCCTCATCGCCGATCGCCGGGGACGCACCACGGTGACCATCGCGGCGCTGGCGGTCAGCGGCGCCTGCTGCCTGTTCGCCGGCTGGCTGTTCGGCGCGTCGCCGGTGCTGCTCGGCGTCGTCTGCGTCGTCTGGGGCATCGCCATCGTCGCCGATTCGGCGCAGTTCTCGGCGGCGGTGGCCGAACTCGCCGACCGCGACCTCGTCGGCACCATGCTGACCGTGCAGACGAGCCTCGGCTTCCTGCTCACCCTGCTGACCATCCACCTGCTGCCGTGGCTGGTCGACACGGTCGGCTGGGGCGTCGCGTTCGCCGTGCTGGCGCCGGGCCCGGCGTTCGGCATCGTCGCCATGTGGCGCTTGCGCCGCCACCCGGACGCGGCAAGGCTCGCCGGCGGCAATCGCTGAGACGGCGGGTGCAGCCGGTTGTGCCGCCCTCGGTCCGAACTGGGGTCTACATTACGGCTCGCGGTATTCTGGTGTCCGGAGCGCGAGGGGAGATGTCGGGATGGACAGCTTCTGGCAGACCGTTGGTGTCTTCGCGCCGGTTGCCGGCTGGCTACTGGCATTCGTGGTCGGCGCGGCCGCCGATGCAGCAGCCTGCCGTCACAGTTCAATTCCGCTCCTCGTGGCGGCTCGTCCTTCCCAAGCCACGCGTGGCGGCACCGAAGCGACCCTCTATTTCCTCAAGGCGGCGTTCGGTGCCGTGACGATGCTGTATCTCGCGGCGGCGGTCGCGGTGGCCATCTACGCTGCTGCGGTCATCCATGCGGCCCTCGGGATCGGGTGGCTGGCGGCTTGTTGCGCGGTCTCGGCCATCATCGGTGTTGTGCTGCACGCGATGGAGATCGATGCAACCACCAACAGGCTCCTCACTGGCAGCGGTGTTTACACGCGCTGGCCGGAACTCGAACGAGCTAAGGATCGGCTTGTCGGCCTCGGTGCAGCGACGAGCTTCCTTTATGTCTGCGCCGTAACCTCCCTGGTGATAGGCGGCACCGACTGGGCGGCGGCCGCAATTGGGCGGCCCGAACTCGATCGAGTATGGGCATTCGACCGGCTGGAAGGGTTGGTCATTGCAACGGCGATCCTCTTTGCTGCCGGTGTCATCATGCTCAACATCGTGCACCGTTCGCCAGCGGCGACCGTGCCGGCGACCGTGGAACCACTCGTCACACAAACCGCTGCGGGTATCACGATTGTCGTCGGCGCCGCCTACTCGATCCAGATCGCCGCGGTCTATGGCGGCGCGTTGCTTGCCCTGGGCGATTGGCGGTTCAGTGGCGTGCGGCTGGCGCTGTCAACCGAGTCCCTTGCGTCGGCCGCGCCATTGCTCGCGGGACTCGCGGTCGGACTGTTCCGGCGCGTCAATTCGGTTGCCGGCTCGGCCGACCGGGAGGCAGTCGTCGAATCGTTGCCGGCGACAAAGGCGGTGGCTACCTTCACCGTCCTTACTTACAACACGGCGCAGTTGACACTTCCAGCGTGGCTGCAGAAGCGGGCAGGTACGCCGCCCTATTGCGCAGAGAGGATCGCCGCGCTGCCGACAGTTTTGCGTCAATCCGGTGCTGACGTCATTGCTTTGCAAGAGGTCTTCGGCCGGAGTCGGAAGTCCGTGATCGCAGCCGCGCTTGTGGACACCTATCCGTATGCCTTCTGGGGCCCGACGCTGCCGTCCCTGAGGTTCGATGCAGGTTTACTGGTTCTGTCCCGCTTCCCGATTGTCGCCGGCGCATACCATCCATTCGTGGCAGCCGGTGCCGACGAACGGTGGGTGATCCAGCGCGGCTATCTTTCGGTTGCCGTGGATCTCGGCGCGGAGCTGGTCGCAAGGGTGGTGACGTATCACCTCGTTGCCGGGCGGACGCCGGAAGCGCCCGAGGTGGATGCCGTGCGCGAGCGCCAGATATCCCAGCTACTCGCGCATGCTGATGCCACACCGGAGCCTTTGGTCGTTCTCATGGGCGACCTCAACGCCGGTTACGGAGTCGACAAGGCAGACAGATCGCGTGCCGTCGGCGTGTCGCGCGGCAACTACGACTACGTGCTTGCGCATCGTGCGGCCGGTCACGCGGAGCCAACCTACATAGACACCATGCGCCTGTTTGCGCCCGAGCGCGCGGTCGCGGACACGATTACCTGGGACTCGCAAGGCGTCCTGGCCCGCGACGGCGTGCATTCGTTCCAGCACCCGCAGACGATCGACCATGTCTTTATCCGCCGTGACGGGCTCGCGCGAATCTCCGCCGGCACGGTCGACCGCTTGTTCGACGAGGCGTCGGTCCACATCACGTCCAGCCTCAGCGTGCCCGTATCCGACCACAGTGCGGTTCGTGTGAACCTGAAGTTTCGCGGTGGCCAGTGATGCTGTGCCGACCTTTCGCCTAGCGTGACCTGCCCCAAGATCGCCGGATCGGCAACGTCATGCATGTCACGCGATCAGGCGGCCGGAGTCGATCTTGAGGTGCGTGCCGGTCATGTGCGGCGCGAGGTCCGTCATGGCGAAGACGACGAGCTGGGCAAGCTCTCCCGGTTCGACCAGTTCGCCGAGAGGAAACGATTTAGCCATCCGCTCGCCGTAGCCGTCGCCCAAGGCCTGAACCAGTTCAGTGTTCGTCGTGCCCGGGATCAGCGCATTGACGCGGATCCGCTGCGGGGCGAGTTCGAGCGCCAGCGAATGAACCAGCGTATGCAGCGCACCCTTGGTCGCAGCGTAGGCGACAAAGCCGGGAACCGGGCGCAAACCCTGGGACGAGCCGCTGATGACGATGCTACCGCCCCTGCCTTGAGCGATCAGTCGTCGCGCGCCCTCGCTCGCCGTGCGGAAGGTGCCGTGCAAGTTCACATCGATGACGTTGCGCCAGGTCTCGAAGTCGATCTCGCCTGCCGGCACGCGAGGGCCGGTAATGCCGGCGTTGGCAAAAACGCCATCGAGGCGCCCGTAGCGTGCGGACGCCCGATCGAAGACGGCCGCCACCTGCGCTCCGTCGCGGATGTCGGCAGGTACGCCGATCGCCGCGCCTTGTCGCTTGCTTTCCAGCGCGGCGACAGCGTCATCGAGCCGGGCGCCGGCAAGGTCGCTGGCGACGACGTTGGCGCCGGCCGCCACGCACGCGTCGGCCGTGGCGCGGCCGATGCCCGAAGCGGCACCGGTGATGACGATGGTCTTGCCCGTCAGGTCCATGCCCACCTCCCGCGTCTGCACGGCCACTGCACCACAGTCGCGATTGCCGGTCGAGTGGCGGTGTGTCGGGGCAATCAGGGCGCCTCGCCCAAGGCCGCGCGGGCGGCGTTGACGATGGCGGCGTCCTCGGGCGAGCCCGATGTCGTCGCGGCGCGGGCGCGATCGAACAGCGCGCGTGCCGCGTCGCGGGCGCCGCGTGCCGCCGTCAGTTCGCCCAGCGCCACCAGCGCCTCGATATTGCCGGCGTCGGCGGCGAGCGCCCGGCCGAGCGCCGCCTCGGCGTCGTCGCGCCGGTCGAGAACGAGGTAGGCGCGGGCGAGACGCAGCCAGCCAGCGACGTCGGCTGGCGCCTCCTCGAGCCGCGCGGCGAGACCGGCGACCATGCCCTCGATCATCTGGCGGCGCTCGTCCGGCGTCATACGCGCAGCGGCGGCGACATCAGCCTCGCTCGGCCCGCGCGCCGGCACCTGCGGCTGCGCCAGTTGCGGCGGCACGCTGCCACCGGCCTCGGCGATGCGCGCGGCGACGGCGGCGCGCCACGGCGCCTCGGGCGGCGCCTCGACGAGCAACGCCTGCCACGCGGCGAGGGCCTCGTCCCGCCGGCCGGCCTGCCAGTTCGCGAGCGCGAGGTAGTAGCGGGCACGCGGGTCGCCGGGGCGGCGTTCCAGCGCGGCGGCGAAGGCGGCGCGGGCCTCCGGCGTGACCGTGCCATTCGCGGCGACGGTCAGCGCCTGCCCGAGCGTCGCCCGCAGTTCGCCGTCGTCCGGCGCGAGGCGCGCCGCCTCGCTCCAGGCCCGCGCCGACTCGGCGAAGCGCTGCTCGGCGAAATGCACCCGGCCGAGCAGCACCCAGCCCTGCAGGTCGTCGGGGTTCTTCTCGAGATGAGCGGCGAGGCGGTCGACGGCGCCGGCGATTTCCTCCGGCGTGGAGCCTTCGCCGGCTGGCGCGCGCCCGGCGAGCGGCATGTCGGGCATGCCCGGCGTACCGATGCCGAGATAGATGGCGAGCGCCGCCGCCGGCAGCAGCACCAGCAGCGCCGCGCCGGCCGGTCGCAGCCAGCGCCGTTCGGGCACGGCCGGCGCCGCCGTGTCGCGGCGGGCACCGGCGGCGAGCAGGCGGCGCGCGATCTCGGCGCGCAGGGCCTCGGCCTCGCCGGCCAGCACCTCGCCGGCCGCAACCTGCCGGTCGAGGGCGGCGAGCTGCTCGCGGTAGACGCCGACGTCGTGCTCGCCCGGTCGCGCGGCCGCCGCGGCGTCGCGGCGCAGCAGGGGGCGCGCGACGACGACGGCGGTGACGACCGCCAGCACGGCGGCGATGATCCAGAAGGTCATGGTCGGGCCTCCGTGCCGGTACAGGCGGCGCGCCACAGCGCGCGGTACGCCGCTTCGAGCTGGCGCGTGAAGGCACCGGCAGCGGTCAGCGGCGCATCGGCCATCGCCGGGCGCAGCCGCGCGCGGATCGCCGCGAGGCGCCGCGGGTCGGCGGCGAGGCCGGCGGCGATGGCGACATAGGCGTCCTCGTCGGCCGCGATCCACTGCGGCCGGCCGAGCCGCGACAGCAGGCTGGCGCCGACCCGCGCGGCGTGGCGCGCGCCGGCCAGCGTCACTACGGGCACGCCCATCCACAGCGCCTCGCAGGTCGTCGTCGTGCCGTTGTAGGAAAAGGGATCGAGGGCCACGTCGATCCGCGCGTACTGGTCGAGGTGCGCCCGCGTGCCCGGCACGCGGGCGAGGGTGAGGATGCGTTCGGCGGCGATGCCATGCGCGGCGAAGCGCGCGCGCGTCGCGGCGGCCACCGCCGGGTCGCCAAGGCCCCAGGCCTTCAGCAGCAGCCGCGCCGCCGGCACGCGGGCGAGCAGCCGCGCCCACAGCGCGACGACGGCGTCGTTGAGCTTGGCGAGGTCGTTGAACGAGCCGAACACCGGCGCGCCGGCCGTCGCCATGGGCGGCGGCGCGACGTCGGGTGCGTCGGCGGGTGGGCCATAGCAGAGGAAGCCGGGCAGGCGCAGCGGCGCCTCGCTGCCGTGCCAGGGCGCGTCCGGCGGGTCGGTGACGGCGTCGACGATGCGCGCGTCGATGGCCGCGAGGCCGGTGGTGTCGGGGTAGCCGAGCCAGGTGACGGCGACCGGCGCCGGGCGCCGCGCGAACAGGCCGGGCCGCCCGCCGGCGGTGTGACCCGACAGGTCCACGAGGATGTCGATCGCGTCGGCGCGCACCTGTGCGGCGGCGGCCTCGTCGTCGAGCCGCGCGATGTCGCGCCAGCGCGCGACCGTGCCGGCGAGACGGGCGGTCATGGCATCGGGCTGCGCCACGCTGGCATAGGCCGCCACCTCGACGGCGGTGCGGTCGTGCGCGGCGAGGACAGGGGCGAGGAACCACGCCACCGAATGGTCGCGGAAATCGCCGGAGACGTAACCGATGCGCAGCCGGCGCGCCGGGTCGGGATCGGCCGGTGCGGGTCGTGCCGCCGGGGGCCAAAGGGCGGCTGCGCGCGTGCGGTGCTCGAGGCCGAGGCTCTCGGCCGTGGCCGCCGGGAGATACTGCATCGCCAGCAGCAGGTTCGACGTGTGCGACGGCACCGCCGGCGCCAGCGCCACGGCGGTACGGTAGGCGACGATGGCCTCGTCGAGACGCACCTGTTCGCGCAGCATGCCGGCACGGTTGGCGTGCGCCGTGGCGTCGGCCGGGGCGGCAGCGGCGGCCGCGGCGAAAGCCGCCTCGGCGTCGACGATGCGACCCTGCTGCCACAGCGCCGAGCCGAGCGCGTTGTGGACATCGGCGCCGCCCGCGCCACGGGCCAGCGAGTCGCGCAGCGCGCCCTCGGCACCTGCCGGGTCGCCCGCCGCCAGCAGGGCCCGGCCGAGGGCGGCGCAGGCCGCGCCGTCGCCGGGCAGGGTGGCGCAGACCCGCCGCCACTCGGCGACCGCTTCCGCCGCGTGGCCGAGGTCGAGCAGGGCCTGGGCGAGGTTGCGGCGGACCTCGGCTGCGCCCGGCTGTATCGCCAGCGCGGCGCGGAACGCCGCCACGGCCCCGGCGAGGTCGCCGCCGCGCGCCCTCAGCGTGCCCAGCGCGCTCTGCACGTTGGCGTCGCCCGGCGCCCCTGTCGCCGCCTCGCCAATCAGCGTCGTCGCCTCGGCGATGTCGCCGGCCTCGGCGGCGAGGATGCCGAGATGGAGCAGCGCGGAGGGCTGTCCGGGCGCCAGCGCCAGCACGCGGCGATAGAGCGTCGCGGCCTCGTCGCGCCGGCCGTCGCGGTGCGCCGCGACGGCGGCGGCGAACAGCGACGCGGCCTGCTGGCGCGCCGCGTCCGGGCCACCGGCCTTGCCGCTCACGGGGCCCTCCTGCGACCATCGCCGGCCGCCACGGGATGCCGCCGATGTCCGACCGTCCGACACACGTTTCCTGGGCCGAGTACTACCGGCGCACCGGCGGCCGGCCGCCGCGCGACACCGTGCTGGCGGCGCTCGACGCCTTCGATGGCGAGGGCGCCGCGCCGCCCGAAGGCCGCCTCGCCGTCGACCTCGGCTGCGGTGCCGGGCGCGACGCCGTCGAGATGCTGCGGCGCGGCTGGCGTGTCCTTGGCATCGACGCCGAGGCTGACGCCATCGCGCGCCTGCTGGCGATCGAGGGCATGCCGGCGGACCTGCGGGCACGGCTTTCCGGCGCGGTCGCGCGCTTCGAGGACGCGGCGTGGCCGCCCTGCCACCTGGTCAGCTCCAGTTTCGCCCTGCCGCTGTGTCCGCCCGACCGTTTCGACGCGCTGTGGGCGCACATCCACGCATCGCTGCTGCCGGGCGGGCGGTTCGCCGGCCAGCTCTATGGCGACCGCGACACCTGGGCCGGGCGTCCCGGCATGACCTTCCACACCGGTGCGCAGGTCGACGCCCGCCTTGCCGGCTGGAACGTGGAGATGCGCCGCGAAGTCGAGGAAGATTCGACGACGCCGCGCGGGGAAGCCAAGCACTGGCATGTCTTCCATCTGGTGCTGCGGAAGGCCTGACGCCACCGCTCAGGGCGCCGCCGCGCCGTCGAGACCGGCGGCCTGCTGCACGAAGGCCCAGTGCGCCGTGAGGCCTGCGGAGATGTCCAGCGCCACGGCGAGGGCGCGGCGGCCGGCCGCGCCGTCCACCAGGGGCACGCTGCCGTCGCGCGCCGCAGCGACGAAGGCGTCGATCTCGCGCGCCAGGCTGTCGGCCTTGCCGAAGTTGTTCTTCGTCTCGCGGATGTTGGGCACGCCGGGGAACATCTCGCCGGCGCCGCGCTCGACGGCGCGCGTCGTGCCATTCTGGAAGTCGACCACCAGATAGTGGTCGGGCTGGAAGATACGCATGATGCGCTCGGTCTTGAGCGACACCCGGCTCGCCGTGATCGAGGCGACGCAGCCATTGGCGAAGCGCACGCGCGTGTTGGCGATGTCCTCGCGCGGGCCGACGACGGGTGCGCCGACGGCGTCGACCGACAGCACCTCGGCGTTGACCAGCGCGAGGATCATGTCGATGTCGTGGATCATCAGGTCGAGCACGACGTTGACGTCGGTGACGCGCGGCTGGAAGGGCGAGATGCGGTAGCTCTCGATGAACAGCGGCTTCCGCACCGCATGCGCGATGGCGTCGTAGGCCGGCGAGAAGCGTTCGAGATGGCCGACCTGCAGCACCGCGCCGCCTTCGCGCGCGGCGGCAATCAGCCCGTCGGCCTCGGCCAGCGTCGTCGCCAGCGGCTTCTCGATCAGCGCATGGATGCCGGCGGAGAGCAGCGGGCGGGCGACGGCGAAGTGCTGCGCCGTCGTCACCGCCACCGAGACCGCGTCGACCCGGCCGGCGAGATCGTCGAGGGTCTCGATAATGGTCGTGCCGACCTCGCTGGCGACGCTGCGCGCCCGCGCCGCATCGCGGTCGAAGACGCCGACCAGATCGACTCCGGGATGGGCGGCGTATTTCTGGGCATGGTAGCGGCCAAAATGGCCGACGCCGATGACGGCGCAACGCAGCTTCTGGCTGGCCAAGGGGGGCGCGGCTCCGGGTTGCGGCGCGGCGCCCGGCCGGGAACCGCCGGACAGGTTTAGCGTTCCCGGCCCGCGCCGTCGAGGCACGGCGGGCTTGTCCCGCCGTCGGCCGGGGCCGGATGATGGCGCGTCGGGTAACGGAGGCCGCATGGCCGGAGCGGATGGCACGGAACTGGCGGCGGCCCGAGCGTCCCTGCGCGCGCGGACGCGCGCCGACGAGGCCCGCGCGGCGGCGGCGCTCCTCGCCGCCTATCCGCTCGACGGACCGGCCCGGCGGCGCGTCGAGGCGCGCGCGGCCGGCTTCGTGAACGGCGCGCGGGCGGCACGGCGGCGTTTCGGCGGCGTCGACGATTTCCTGCTTGAGTACGGCCTCGACACTGGCGAGGGCGTCGCGCTGATGTGCCTCGCCGAGGCACTGTTGCGGGTGCCCGATGCCGGCACCGCCGACCGGCTGATCGCCGACAAGCTCGCCGGCGTCGACTGGGAGCGGCACCTCGGCCATTCCGACAGCCTGTTCGTCAACGCCTCGACCTGGGCGCTGCTGCTGACGGGCGAGGTGGTGGCGGCCGAGGCGGCGGTGCCCGAGCGCCCGGCCTCGTTGCTGTCGCGTCTCGTCGCCCGCCTCGGCGAGCCGGTGGTGCGTGCCGCGGTGATCCAGGCCATGCGCGTGCTCGGCGGCCAGTTCGTCATGGGCCGCAGCATCGCGGAGGGGCTGGAGCGTGCCGCCGCCGAGGCCCACGAGACCGGCGCGCGCCACTCCTTCGACATGCTTGGCGAGGCCGCGCGCACCCAGGCCGATGCCGACCGCTACCTCGGCGCCTACGAGCGCGCCATCGCCGCCATCGCGCGCGCCGAGGGTGCCGGCGACCCGGTTGCCGGCCCCGGCCTGTCGGTCAAGCTGTCGGCGCTCGATCCGCGCTTCGAGTGGGTGCAGCGCGGCCGTGCCGTGCCGGCGGTCGCCGGCCACCTCGCCGGCCTCGCGCGCGCCTGCAAGGCCGCCGGCATCGGCCTCACCGTCGATGCCGAGGAGGCCGAGCGGCTGGAGCCGATGCTCGACGTGGTCGCCGCCGTCGCCGCCGACCGCGCACTGGCCGGCTGGGACGGCTTCGGCCTTGCCGTGCAGGCGTACCAGAAGCGGGCGCCGGACGTGATCGGCTGGCTCGCGGCCCTATCGCGCGCCACCGGGCGGCGGCTGACCGTGCGCCTCGTCAAGGGCGCCTACTGGGACAGCGAGATCAAGCGCGCGCAGGAGCGCGGCCTCGACGGCTACCCGGTGTTCACGCGCAAGGCGGCGACCGACGTGTCGTGGCTGGTTTGCGCCGGCCAACTGCTGGCCGACCCGCGGGCCTTCTATCCCCAGTTCGCCACGCACAACGCGCATTCCGTCGCCGCCGTCCTGGAGCTGGCCGGCGCGCGGCGGGACTGGGAGTTCCAGCGCCTGCACGGCATGGGCGAGCCGCTCTACCACCAGCTCGCGGGCGACGAAGCGCCGGCGGTGCGCGTCTACGCCCCGGTCGGCAGCCACGAGGACCTGCTGCCGTATCTCGTGCGCCGTCTGCTGGAAAACGGCGCCAACGCCTCCTTCGTCCACCGCCTGCGCGATGACAGCCTGCCGGTGGCAAGCGTGGTGGCCGATCCCGCCGCGCGCCTCGCCGCGACGGGCCCGTCGCCGCATCCGAAGATCGTCCTGCCGCGCGACCTGTACGGAACGGAGCGCGTCAACTCCGCCGGCCTCGACCTGGCTGACCCGGTGCAGGCCGACGCGCTGCTGGCGGCGATGGATGCCGCCGTCACGGGCGACTGGCGCGCGGCGCCGCTCATTGACGGCGCGGCGCGCGACGGCGAGGCGAAGGCGATGCTCGATCCGTCCGACCGGCGGCGGCGCGTCGGCGCCGTCGTGCCGGCGGGCGCGCGCGATGTCACCGATGCCGTCGGCGCGGCGGCCGCGGCCTTCGATGCCTGGGAGGCGACGCCGGCCCGAGAGCGCGCGGCGATCCTCGATCGCGCCGCCGCAGCCGTCGAGGCGGCGCATGCCCGCCTTGCGGCGATGATCGTGCGCGAGGGCGGGCGTACGGTCGCGGACGCGCTGTCCGAGGTGCGGGAGACCGTAGACTTCTGCCGCTACTACGCCGCCCGCGCACGGGCGGACTTCGCCGCGCCGCTGCCGCTGCCGGGACCGACGGGCGAGGCCAACACGCTGGCGCTGCGCGGGCGCGGCGTCTTTGCCTGCATCGCGCCGTGGAACTTTCCGCTGTCGATCTTCACCGGGCAGGTCGTCGCGGCGCTCGCCGCCGGCAACACGGTCGTGGCCAAGCCGGCCGGACAGACGCCGCTCGTCGCCGCCGCCGTCGTCGGCCTGCTGCACGAAGCGGGCGTGCCGGGCGGGGCGCTGGCGCTGCTGCCGGGCGGTGTTGGCGCGGCGCTGGTCGCCGACTCGCGCATCGCCGGCGTCGCCGTGACGGGCTCGACCGCGACCGCCCGGGCGATCGATCGCACGCTGGCGGCGAAGGACGGGCCGATCGCGCCGCTGATCGCCGAGACCGGCGGCCTCAACGCCATGCTGGTCGATGCCACGGCGCTGCCCGAGCAGGTGGTCGACGACACGATCGCCAGCGCCTTCCGCTCGGCCGGGCAGCGCTGCTCGGCGCTGCGCGTGCTGTGGCTGCAGGAGGAGATCGCCGACCGCATCGAGGCGATGCTGGCCGGCGCCATGGCCGCGCTCGTCGTCGGCGACCCGATGGATCTCGCCACCGATGTCGGGCCGCTGATCGACGCTGCCGCCCGCGACGCGCTGGCCGCGCACGAGGCGACGCTGGCGGGAAAGGGACGGCTGATCGGCCGCGCGCCGCTCGACCCCGCCCTCGCCGCGCGCGGCGCCTTCTTCGCTCCGTCGGCCTGGGTCCTGCGGCCCGAGGATCTGCCCGACCGTGAGGTGTTCGGACCGATCCTGCACATCGCGCGCTGGCCGGCCGGCGCGCTCGACGCCACCATCGACCGCATCAATGCGCCGGGCTACGGCCTGACGCTCGGCGTCCATTCGCGCATCGACGCCGTGCACCGCCGGGTCGCGGCGCGGGCGCGCGCCGGCAACATCTACGTGAACCGCTCGATCATCGGCGCCGTGGTCGGCACCCAGCCCTTCGGCGGCGAGGGCCTTTCGGGCACCGGCCCCAAGGCCGGCGGCCCGCGCTACCTCCATCGCTTCGCCGTCGAACGCACGCTGGCCGTCAACACCGCCGCCGCCGGCGGCAACGCCGCGCTGGTGGCGCTGGAGGAGTGACGAAGGCGGGGCAGGAGGGGCGGTGCCGAGCCGCCTCGCCCTTCGACAGGCTCAGGATGAGGCGGCTTTTTCGCAGCGATCTGGTGCTATCGCCGTTACCAGTCGGCCTCATCCTGAGCCTGTCGAAGGACGAGGCCGACGCACGCCGTTACCCGATCTTCAGCAGCTCGCCTGTCGCCGCCGAGCGGCCGACCGCCTCGACCACCGCGGTGTTGGCGACGATCTGTTCGGTGGTGAAGCGGTAGGGCTTGCCGCCCTGCACCGCCGCCGCCCAGGCGTCGACGTTGGCGCGCACCGTGTCGAGCGGCGTGGCGAATTTCTGCCGCTCGATCTTGCCGCCCTCGTGGCTCCACGCCAGTTCGGCGTCGTAGCCGACGGCGGGGTGCAGGTAGTCGCGCACTTCCAGCCAGCCGCCCGAGCCGAAGACGGCGAAGCGGTTGAAGAACGGCGTCACCGCGATGCACGAGACCATGCCGGTGGCGCCGCCGGCGAAGCGCAGATGCGCGGTGACGATGTCGCCGTTGGCCTGTTCCAGCACCCGGCGGGCGCTGAACGCCTGCACGGCGGCGACCGGCCCGGCCATCGAGATCATCAGGTCGGAGAGGTGCACGCCGGTGCCGGTCCAGATGGCGGCAGGCGCTTCCTTCGGGTCGGTGCGCCAGCTTCCCGAGACGCGGGCGCGGCCGACGTCGTAGCTGAAATTCGCCTCGAAGTGCATCAGCGTGCCGATGTCGCCGGCGCCGACGCGCTTCGCCACCTCCTCCATCGCCGGCTCGAAGCGGCGCTCGTGGCCAATGCCGAGGATGCGGCCCTTCGCCTTCGCCGCCGCCACCATGCGCTCGGCCGAGGCTTTCGTCAGGCTGAACGGCTTCTCGCAGAACACCTGCTTGCCGGCGTCGAGCGCGGCCAGCACTTGCGCCTCGTGCAGCGAGTGCGGCGTCGTCAGGATGACGGCCTCGATCGCCTTGTCGGCGAGCACGCCCTCGAAGCCGGTGAGCGCGAGGCCGAGCTTGCCGGCGGTCTCGCTTACCGCGTCGGGCGCCACGTCGGCGGCCGTCGTCACCTTGACCTGCTCGCTGTCCTTGAGGGCGCCGGCGATCTGCCGCCCCCACCAGCCGAGCCCCACGATCGCTGCCGTCAGCATGTTGGCAATCCTCCCATCGCGGCCGTCTCGCCGCTGTCGTTCATTGTCCCTGCATCACTCCGCCGGTGCGCGTGCCGTTCGCGCGCCGCCTCACGGCACGAGCACGATCTTTCCGGTCACGGCGCCGGTGTGCAGCATCTCGTGCGCCCTGGCTGCCTCGGCGAGCTTCATGCGGGCATGGATGCGCGGCGCGATGCGGCCGGCGGCGAGGGCGCCCAGCGCGGCGTCCATTGCCGCGCGGCGGATGTCCGGGCGGTCGTCGACGACATGGATGCTGAACAGGCGCACGCCGAGGCTGTGGCCGAAGTGCTTGCGCATGGGGGTCAGGAACTCGGGGTCGGGCCAGCCGGCGATATGGCCGAAGATGACCAGCAGGCCCATCGGCGCCAGCATGTCGAAGTTCTTCGTGAAAGCGTCGCCGCCGACGGCGTCGTAGATCGCATCGACGCCGCGCCCGCCGGTCAGGCCGGCGATGCGGTCGGCGATGTCCTCGCGCGAGCGGTCGATGGCGGCATCGGCGCCGAGGGCGCGCACATAGGCGGCCTTCTCGGCGTTGCCGGCGACGCCGTAGACCGTGATGCCCATCGCCCGGGCCATCTGCACCAGCGCGCTGCCGGCACCGCCCGCCGCGGCATGGACGAGGATGGCGTCGCCCTTGCGCGGGGCGCTGGCGTAGGTCAGCAAGAGGTGCGCGAGCTGGTAGTTGCCGAGCGTCACCACCTGCGCCAGGTCGACGCCGTCGGGCACGGCGAAGGCCGCCGCCGCTGGCACGGCGACGGCTTCGGCGTAACAGCCGCCGCGCTGCGGCAGCTCGCGCGAATTGATGTAGACGCGGTCGCCCTCGCGCAGGCCGCGCACCCCGGCACCGGTCGCGGCGACCGTGCCGGCCAGTTCGTTGCCCGGCACCACCGGCAGCGGGGGAATCCAGTTGTAGTTGCCCATGCGCATCAGCATGTCGGGCACGCCGACACCGATGGCCTCGGTGCGGACGACGATCTCGCCCGCCGCCGGCACCGGCATCGGCCGTTCGACCAGTTCCAGCACCTCCGGGCCGCCATAGCGGCCGAACTGCACGACTTTCATGCTTCCCCCTCCCGCGTTTGGGCTATCCAAGCCGAGGCGGCCGGCCGAGTCCATCCGCGCCGTCCGGTCGCAGGCATTTGCCTCGACGCGGCGGCGACGGTGGGCATAATCGCGCCGCCGCAGGCAGCGGCGGGCATCGGGGGCGACAGGCGTGGCGCGCGACGACAACAACGATCTGCTGGCACGCATGCAGGCGATGGACTTCGGCCCGGCCTGCGACCTGCTTGGCTTCCGCCTGCTCGACTTCGACCGCGACACGGCGACGGCGCGCTGCAGCTTCGAGGCGAAGCCGGAGTTCTGCAACCCGCGCGGCGCCATCCAGGGCGGCATCGTCGCGGCGATGCTCGACACGGCGATGTCGATCGCCGGGGTCGGCAAGTCGAACCTCGAACTGGCCGTGCCGACGCTGGAGATGAAGACCACCTATCTGCGCCCGGCCCTGCCCGGCACGCTCCACTGCGTCGGCCGCGTCGTCCGCATGGGGCGCAACATCGCCTTCTTCGAGGGCACGCTGACCGACGCCGAGGGCAAGGAACTGGCGACCGCGACCTCGACGGCGTTCCTCATCCCCGATCCGAACAGGGTCTAGGGCGTCAGGCCGTCTCGCCGTCGGCCTTCGCCAGCGCCTCCCAGTCGAAGGCGAGTTGCTCGCGGTTGCGGAAGCGGGCGAGCGTGTCCTTCGCGTAGTCGCCGGTCACGGTGAGCGACTGGCCCATCGCCTCGATGTCGAGGGCGGTCGCCAGATCCATGTCCTGGGCGCGGCCGAGCGCCTCCTTGGCGATCGACAGCGCCAGCGGCGAGGCGGCGGCGAACCGGCGCCCCCATGCTTGCGCCGTGGCGAGCAACCGCTCGCCCGGAACGATTCTTGTCACCAGCCCCATGGCCTGCGCCTCGGCGGCCGACAGGCTGCGCGCCGTCAGCACCAGCTCCTTGGCGCGCTGCAGCCCGACCAGCCGCGGCAGCAGCCACATGGCGCCCCAGTCCGGCACCAGCCCCAGGCGGCCGAAGGACAGCACGAAGCGCGCCTCGGGGCTGGCCAGCACGAGGTCGCAGGCGAAAGCGATGGAGGCCCCGGCGCCGGCCGCGGCGCCGTGGACGGCGGCGATGACCGGGATGTCAAAGCCGAGCAGGGTCGCCAGCAGCGCATGCGAGCCCCGCAGGCGCGCTCGCGTCGCGGCCGGCGGCTCGGCGGTGCTGGCCGACAGGCGGGCGATGTCGCCGCCGGCGCAGAAGGCCGGGCCGTCGCCGGCGAGCACGAGGGCCCGCACGGCGCCACCCTGGCCGGCCTTCACTTCGGCCAGCGCGCCGGCGAAATCGGCCCGCATTGCCTCGGTCAGGGCGTTGCGTACGTCCGGCTGGGCAAAGGTGATGGTCGCCACACCGTCGGTAACGGCAAGGCGAAGCGTGTCGTAGGGCATGGCGTCCTCCGGCCGGGCGGGGTTAGTTTTCCCGATCAATAGATTCAGGCGGGCGCCGGCGAAAGGGCGCCGCCGCACCCGAGGAGACGATCATGGCCGCTACCGACGCCGACCTGCTGCCGCCCAGCGCCGACCCGAACACGCGCAAACTGACCTACCGCCACGTGAAGGCGCGCAACGAAAACTCGTCGCGCACGGTGGTATCGGTGCGCGACACGCCGGGCTTCGCGCTCGACGAGCCCAAGGAGCGCGGCGGCACCAATACCGGCGCCACGCCGGTCGAGACCGTCATCGGCGCCCTGTGCGGCTGCGACTCGGTCATCACCCATATCTGCGCCGGCCTGCTGAACTTCCAGTACAGCGGCATCGAGTACGACGCCGAGAGCACGGTCGACATCCGCGGGCCGGCCGGCGTCAAGGGCGTGCGGCCCTATTTCGAGAAGCTGGTGGTGAACATCACCATGTACACCGACGAGCCGGCCGACCGCGTGGCCAAGCTGGAGCGCAACGTCGCCCAGCGCTGCCCGGTGTCGAACCTGATCAAGGATGCCGGCGTCGACCTGCAGATGAACCGCACCATCCGCCCGGCGGCGGCGTTCAACGCAGCGAAGGCGGCCGAATAGCGGCGCTCAGACGGGGCGGGTGTCGAGGCGGTCGCGGATCGCCTTCATCACCCGAACCCGGCCGTCGCCGTGGTGGCGGGCGAGCAGGGCGGCGGCGCGCTGGCCGTCGCGCGCCTGCAGTGCGTCGATGATCTCGCTGTGCTCGGCCAACGGTCCGCCGGCCCGGGTGTTCTCGTAGGCGGCAATGGCGAGGTGCGACAGGCGTTCGCACTGCTCGATCACGCCGACGGCGGTCGTCACCATGCGGCTGTTGGGGCTGAGCGCGACGAGCGCGACGTGGAAGTTGCGGTTGTAGTCGACCCAGGCGGGGAAGCCGCGCGTCAGGTCGAATTCGCGCCACACGTCGAGGGCGGCCAGTGCGTCATCGTCGGCGGCGTCGGCGGCGCCGATCATGCAGGCCGGCTCGAGGGCCTCGCGTAGCTCGAACAGCTCGCGCGCCACCTCGATGGTCAGCGGCGCGATGCGGTAGCCCTTGCGGGGCAGCACCTCGACGAGGCCTTCGGTTTCCAGCCGCAGCAGGGCATCGCGCACCGGCGACTTGCTGACGGCGAAGTCGCGCGCGAGGTCCATCTCGTGCAGGTCGGCGCCGGGGGTCAGCCGGCAGGCCAGGATGTCGCTGCGAAGGCGGCGATAGACGCGTTCGCGGATGAGGCTGGGGGCGCGGTAATCGAGCATGATGAGACTTGAAATATCAATGATTCCGGCGCTTGTCGATGAATCGGCGCGACCGTCTCGCAGCGTGGGCGTTGCGGTGATGTTTCGGTGGCTCGGCTCTAGGTCCTGCGCGCCTTCTTTTTCGTCACCTTCTTCCGAGCCGGCTTGCGCTTCAGGCGGGCGGCATCGGCGACGACCTCGAAGGTTGCGGCCGTGTCGAGCTTGGCGAGGCCCTGGGCGATGGCGGCCGTATAGGCCTCGCCGGCAGCGTGGAACACCGGCACCGGCACGCCCAGCTCGCGCGCGAAGGCGCCGATGATGGTCATGTCCTTCTGCCAGATCTCGTTGCGCATGCCGGCCGGCTCGTACCTGTCGGCCACGATCATCTTGCCACGCACCTCGAACATGCGCGACGTGCCGGCGCCCGACGAAATCACCTCGTAGATCGTCTCCGGGTCGAGCCCGGCCTTCATTCCGAGAACGAAGGCTTCGGCGGTGGCGACGTTGTGCACGGCGACGAGATGGTTGGCGACGAACTTCATCTTCGAGCCGTTGCCGAATTCGCCGAGGAAGTAGTTGAGCCGCGCGAAGCCCTCGAACACGGGTACCGCACGGTCGTGCGCCGCTCGCTTTCCGCTCGAGTATACGACCAGATCGCGCGTGATCGCCTGGGTTCCGGTGCCCGACAGCGGCGTATCCAGCAGCTCGATGCCGGCCTTCGCCAGAACGGCCTGCGCGCGCTGCTTGTCGGCGATCGGCAGGGTCGAGCACTCGCAGACGACGATGCCGTCGTGGCCGCTGGCGGCGAGCGCTGCGGCGGTGGCATCGAGCGCGGCGACGGACGGCAGCAGGGTGAGCACGACATCCGACGCGCCGGCGACCTCGGCGGCACTCCATGCCGGCTTGCCGCCGGCCTTGCGCAACGCCGCGACCTTCGCCTTGTCGACGTCGTAGCCGGTGACCGCGAGACCGGCCTTCACCAGATTGGGGGCGATGGCACCGCCCATGATGCCGAGCCCGATGACGCCCGCGCGTACTGCCATGTCCGTTCTCCCTCTTTTCCGCGCTCAGGCGGTCGCCGCCACGTCGACGGTGCCGCCGCGCTCGGTCGCCTCGGCGACGGCGTCGAACACGGCCTGGCCGTGCAGCGCCTCGGCGCGCGAGATGGCGAAGGGTGCGGTGCCGGCGACGGCGGCGGCGAACGCTTCCAGCTCGATGCGTTCGATGTTGGCCTCGGGAAACTCGATGCGCTCGACCGCGCCGGCGAGCGGCCGGAACTCGAAGAAGCGGTGATCGCTGATCTGCGCCCAGCCCTTCGTGCCCATCACCGTGATGCGGTGGACCGGCGCCGTCACCAGCACGGAGGTGAGCGTGCCGGTCCGCCCGTTGGCGAAGTCGAGCATGGCCAGCGTCGAATCGTCGAACACGGCGCCGGGATAGTGTTTGCGGGCCCAGGCGGCGACGCGGGCGACGGGTCCGAACAGGCCGATCATCATGTCGACCATGTGGATGCCGTGGCCGCCCATGGCGCCGCCGCGCATCTCACCCGGTTGCGAGCGCCAGTTGTCGGCGCCGAGGCGCAGCCCGGCGGGCGCCGACTGGTTGGCCTCGACGTGCACCGGATCGCCGAGCGCGCCGGCGTCGATGCGGCGCTTCAGTTCGGCGTAGGCCGGCAGGAAGCGGCGCTGGAAGCCGATTGCGAGAACAACGCCGGCGGCGTCGCACGCCGCCTGGGCACGTTCGGCGCCGGCCAGATCGGTGGCGAAGGGCTTGTCGCACAGCACGTGCTTGCCGGCCCCGGCGGCGCGGATGACCTGCTCGACATGCTGCGAGTGCGGCGTCGCCAGTACCACGGCTTTCACCGCCGGGTCGGCGAGGACCGCGTCGTAGTCGGTGCCGAGGTCGAGGCCGTGGCGCCCTGCCATCGCGGCGTATTTCGATGGCTGGCGCACGACGGCGCGGGTGAAGCGGATGGTCTCGCTGCGGCCCTGCACCGCGTCGACCAGCACCGCGCCCCAGCGGCCGAGGCCGAGGATCGCCGCGTCGAGCATTTTCCGCCCCCCTGTCCTGCGCCGGCGAGGCTATCCGCTCGCCGTCCGGCGAGGCAAGGTGGCGCCGCCCTGCAGCCCGGTCCCCGCGGTCCCGCATCCAGATGAACGGTTACCTCGCGTTTGCCCGTCGCCACCGTCGCCATCTCGGTTTCGGCCTGCTGCTGTGGTTCGGCTCGTCGCCGGGCCAGACGTTCTTCATCGGCCTGTTCGCCGCCGCGATGCGCGAGGACTTCGGGCTGACGCTGGGCAATTTCGGCGACCTCTACCTGATCGCCACGGTGTCCAGCGCGGTGATGCTGGCGCTGTTCGGGCGACTTGCCGACACCGCCTCGTTGCGGTTGTGCGCGCTGGTGGCGCTCGGCGGTCTCGCTGTCGCCAGCGCGGTGATGGCGAGCGCCACCGGCGTCGTTGTCGTGACGCTGGCGCTGTTCGGCCTGCGTTTCACCGGGCAGGGCCTGCTGCCGCATATCGGCACGGTGGCGATGGTGCGCCACTTCGCGGCGGCGCGGGGGCGGGCGCTGGCCATCACGGCGCTCGGCCTGCCGCTCGGCGAGGGCGTGCTGCCGCTGGTGGCGCTGGCACTGATCGGCGCGCTTGGTTGGCGCGAGGCGTGGCTTGTCACGGCCGCCTTCGTCGGCCTCGTCCTGCTGCCCGCGGCGCTGTGGCTGCTGGCCGAGCGCGGCGGCCCGGTGCCCGAGGCGGCGGCCGGCGGCGGCGCGCGTTCCGTCCGCGACGGCGCCGACCGGACGCGCTCGGAAGTCCTGCACGACGTGCGCTTCTGGATGCTGCTGGCGGCGACGATGTGCTTTCCGTTCCTCACCACCGGCACGCTGTTCTACCAGACCTACATTGCCGCGGCGAAAGGCTGGCCGTTGGCGCTGATGGCTGCCGGCCTCGCCACCTTCGCCGTCTCGCGCGTCGTCATGTCGCTGGTGACCGGGCCGTTGATCGACCGCCTCAGCGCCCGCCGTCTGCTGGTCTGGATGTACCTCCCCTATGCGTTGAGCTTCGCCGCCCTCGCCGCCTTCGACCATCCGGCCGGTGGCCTCGTCTCCTATGTGCTGCACGGCGTTGCCTTCGGCATGCTGATCCCGATTTCCGGCGCGGTGTGGCCGGAACTGTACGGCACGCGCCATGTCGGCTCGATCCGCTCGCTGTGGATCGCTGCGTCGGTCGCCGGCTCGGCGCTGGCGCCCTCGGTCTTCGGTCACGCCTTCGACGGCGGCATCGGGATCGGCACGGTGGCGTTCGCCGCCATCGGCCTCTGTGTTGTCTCGGGTCTGTTGGCCGCGCTGGCCGTCCGCCGGTCGGAGCCGATGCCGCGTTAACGTTTCGGCAAGGTCCGGCGGGGCAGGATCGTCGCAACAGGCGCCGCCGAGAGCGCCGATGTCGCCGGGGCCCGAATGGCAGCCAGAGGTTCGCCATGCAGGCCGAAGCCAGTTTCTCATCGCCGCCGGGCACGCCGCCGCGGACCGTGATCTACGAGGTCGCGGTGCGCCGGGCCGGACGCTGGGAGCATCACGCCAGCCATCTGGCCGAGGCTCGCGGCGCCGCGCTCGCCATGGCCCGCGACATGGACTGCCACCCCGGCGTCGAGGCGGTCACCGTGACCAAGGAAACCTGCTACCACGACAGCGAGGCCGTGGCGGAAATCGTCATCTGGCGTTCGGCGGCGCTGGAGCGCGAGCAGGCGGCCGCGCGGGCGCGGAAGCCGCGCTACGCCCACGCCCATGCCGACATCGCCGCCCGCACGGCACGTCTCGCGGCGCCGCGGCCCGGCACCATCGCCGTCGCCAGCAACGGCCAGCGCCTTGCCGCCATGGTCGGCTCCTTCGCGCTGGCCTGCGGCGCCGGCGCGATTGCCGTGACGCTCCTGTCGGCCGCGCTCAGCCCGGCCTCGGCGGCCAACGCCGACGGTGGCGGCATCGAGAGTGCGCTGGCGACGAGCGTCTTCCTCGCCGCGACGGCGGGGGCCTTCGTCATGCTGGCCCGCCGGCTGGTGCCGCGACGCGCGCCGGATGCCGCCCCGTCGCACGGCCGCGATCTCCGTCGCCGTTAACCCTGTGGCAAGGCTGTCGGCCTAGCCTGTCACCGGTCAGGCCCGCGGATCGCGCGGCGCCGGCCGGCGGCAGGTGCGGAACCGATGTCCTTCAACACCTTCCTTGGTGCTCTCGCCGGTTTCGGTCTGTTCTTCGGCTCCGTCGTGCTGTCGACCGACAACGTCGTGGTGTTCCTGTCGGGCGCCAGCATCATCCTCGTTCTCGGCGGCACGCTGGCGGCGACCTTCATCAGCTACGAGGCGCGCTCGGTGATGCAGGGCCTCGCCGCCATCACCGGGGCCTTCCGCCTGCACCGCGTCGGCCAGGGCGGCCTCAACGCCGAGGTCGGGCGCGTCATCCGCTGGGCCTACCTCGTGCAGAAGGAGGGCATGCTGGCCCTCGACGCCGAGGCCAAGAAGACGCCCGGCTGGGACGGCGGCTTCCTGCGTTTCGGCGTCGAACTGATCCTCACCGGCTATGCCGGCGAGGAGGTGCGGCGCATCCTCGGCAACACCATCGAGACCACCTTCGAGCGCAACATGGTGCGCGCGGCGATCCTGCGCAGCATGGCGGCGACGGCGCCGGCCTTCGGCATGATCGGCACGCTGGTCGGCCTCGTGATCATGCTGGACAAGATGGGGGGCGACCCGTCGGCCCTCGGCCCCGGCCTCGCCGTGGCGCTGATCACCACGCTCTACGGCATCCTGCTAGCCCGCCTCGTCTTCGCGCCGGCGGCGAGCAAGCTGCAACAGCGCGAGGAGATCGCGCGCCATCGCGGCTACCTCATCGCCGAGGGCCTGTCGATGCTGGCCGACAAGTCCAGCCCGCGGCACATCCAGGACCGCATGAACAGCTATCTCGACCCGACAATCCGCTATGACATCGACCGCCAGCTCAAGCGCGGACCGGAAAAGGATGCCGGCAAGGCGGCCGCCGGACGGTCCGCAGCGCGCGCGGCGGCCTGAAGCGCGGCGCGACGGGATGGACTTCTATACCAATGGCCGCCGCCCCGTGGCGCACGAGGACGACAGCGACAGTTCCTGGCTCGCCACCTATGCCGATGCCATCACGCTGCTGCTCGGCTTCTTCGTCATGCTGGCGGCGATCTCGAAGATCGACCTGCCGGTGTTCGAGAAGGTGCAGGCCGGCATTGCGCAGGACCTCGGCGGCCGCACCGTGGCGCAGCCGACGACGCTGCTGAAATCGCAGGTCGTCGCAATCATCGAATCACTCGGCGTCGCCGATGCTGTGACCGTGGCGACGGACGACCGGGGCATCGTGCTGGAATTTGCCGGTGCCGCCTTCTTCGTCGGCAACACGGCCGAACTGGGCGCGCAGGGACGGCCGGTCCTTGAGACGGTCGCCCGCACCCTGCAGTCGCCGCGCTACAGCGCCTTCCGCCTGTCGGTCGAGACGCACACCGACGACACGCCGCCGTCGGCCGGCGCGGCGGCGTCGAACTGGGAACTGTCGGCGCTGCGCTCGGCGGCGGTCGTGCGCCTGTTCGCGGCGGCCGGCGTGCCGGCGTGGCGCATGTCGGCGGTCGGCTGGGCCGACACCCAGCCGAAGCTGCCCAACCGCGACGCCATCGGCAATGCCCTGCCGAACAACCAGATCCAGAACCGCCGGCTGGTCGTCCGCATCAGCAAGTGACGCGCCGGTGTGACACGCCGGAGCGTGGCGGCTAGACTGCCGGCATCATGCATTGGCTACGCTTCATTTCCGGGCTCGCCGGCCTCGCCGGCGTCATCGTGGCCGCGCTTGTTCTCGCCTGTCCGGCGGGCGCTGCCGAACCTGCCGCATCGCCGGCCGCCGAAGTCCAGGCGCTGGACGACCTCGTCGAGACGCTAAAGGACGAGGGCCGGCGCGACGCCCTCGTGCGTGACCTCGAGGCCCTGGCCGCGGCCCGCCGGGACGCGGCGGCGGCGTCCGCCGGGCCGGCCGACGAGACGGGCATCGTCGGGCGCATGGCCTCGCGCGCCGCGGCGCTGGGTGACCAGGTCGTCGAGACCGTGGCGATGCTCGGCGCGCTGCCGACGCTGCTGCCCTGGGTCGAGCGTCAGCTCGACGAGCCGGCGGCGCGCGAGCACTGGCTGCTGGCGCTGGCGACCATCCTCGCCGTGCTGCTGGCCGGCATCCTCGCCGAGCTGATCGCGCGCCGCTTGCTGGCCGGCACGCGGCGCCACCTCGTCGGTCGCGCCGGCGGCGGCGTCATGCCGCGCGTGCTGCTGATGCTCGCCGGCGTACTGGTCGAGATGGTGCCGGTCGCCGCGTTCTATGTCGTGGCGCAGCTCCTGCTGCCGCTGTTCTCGCCGCACCCGACGGCGGTGATCGCCACGCGCATGCTCGTCGAGGCGAGCGTCGTCGCGCGCCTGGTGCTCGTGCTGGCGCGCGGTGTGCTGGCGCCGTACGAACCGACATTGCGGCCGTTGCGCCTGTCCGACGAGTCCGCCAACTACGCCTATATCTGGGTACGGCGCATCAGCGGCGTCGCCGTCTACGGCTGGTACGCGGCGGCAGCGGCGGGCGCGCTCGGCCTGCCGGCGGCGGGCGTCGCCGTACTGCTCAAGCTGGTCGGGCTGGTGCTGGTCGCCCAGGCGATCATGCTTATCCTGCAGCTCCGTCTGCCGGTGCGCGAACGGCTGGGACGCGGCGGTCCGCTGGCCCGCCTGGCCGATGTCTGGCACGTGCTGGCGATCGTCTACGTCAGCGGCGTCTATGCCGTCTGGGCCTTCCAGACCGGCGCGGGTTTCGGCTTCCTGCTGCGCGCCACCGCGGCGACCTTCGCGCTGGTGTTCGCCGCCCGCCTCGCCGAGGCGGGGGCGATGCATGTGCTCGACCGTGCCTTCCGGCTGCGTGCCGAGACGCGCGCGCTCTATCCGCATC
Source organism: Alphaproteobacteria bacterium (assembly GCA_050246875.1). Lineage (GTDB taxonomy): Bacteria > Pseudomonadota > Alphaproteobacteria > UBA6615 > UBA6615 > SHWB01. Next base: position 218,512 of record JBFWVF010000010.1, read on the forward strand.
TCGAACAGCGCGCCAACCGCTATCTCCCGGTCGTGCGCGGCGCGGTGCGTGCGGCGATCTGGATCCTGGCGACGGTGCTGCTCGCCGAGATGTGGGGAATCAATCTGGTCGCCTGGATGGCGGAGCCGTTCGGCCGCCGCCTGCTGGCTGCCGCGATCCAGATCGTCGTCGTGCTCGCCGGCGCCGTGCTGCTGCTCGAGTTCGTCAACGCCGCGATCGAACGCTACCTCGTCGACAAGCCGGGCAGCACACATGTCCAGTCGCAGCGGCTGCGGACCCTGCTGCCGCTGCTGCGCGCGGTGGTGCGGATCGCCGTCGGCGTCGTCGTCGTGCTGATCGTGCTGTCGCAGATCGGCGTCGACATCGCGCCGCTGCTCGCCGGCGCCGGCGTCATCGGCCTGGCCATCGGCTTCGGCTCGCAGAAGCTGGTGCAGGACGTCATCACCGGCATGTTCATCCTCATCGAGGACACGGTCTCGGTCGGCGACGTCGTCGATGTCGGCGGCGGCCATCTCGGCATCGTCGAAGCGGTGACGATTCGCACGATCCGCCTGCGCGATATTTCCGGCGCGGTGCATGTGGTTCCGTTCAGCGATGTTTCGTCGGTGACCAACCTGTCGAAGGACTTTTCCTTCGCCGTCATCGACGCCGGTGTCGCCTATCGCGAGGATACGGACGAGGTCGTCGCCGTCCTCGAGGAGGTTGCCCGTTCCCTGCAGGAGGATGCGGTGTTCGGATCGGACATCCTCTCGCCGCTCGAGGTGCTCGGGGTCGACCAGCTCGCCGACAGTGCCGTCGTCGTCAAGGTGCGGATAAAGACGCTGCCGCTGCGGCGTTGGGCGATACAGCGCGAATTCAACCGCCGCATGAAGAAGGCGTTCGACGCCGCCGGGATCGAGATCCCCTTCCCCCAGCAGACGGTATGGGTCGGCGAACCGAAGGCCGCCGAGGCGCTGGCGGCGCGGACGGGGGGGCGGTTCGACGACCGGCCGGACAACCTGCGGCCGCCGTCCGGAGTGCACGGCGAGGCCGCCAGCTGAGCAGGGCCCGACGGGGGCCGGCCGCGTCCGCCGCCGTCCCCGTTGACAGCCCCCCGCCCGGCCAAGGATATTCGGCCCCTTTTTCGCGAATTTGCGGCCCTTGCCGGACGATCCCGGCGGGTCGGGAGGACAGGCGCCATGAGCGCGGTGATGTCGACGTACGGGCGGGCTCCGATCGCTTTCGAGCGGGGCGAGGGTGCCTGGCTGGTCGCCACCGACGGCCGACGCTACCTCGACTTCGCCGCCGGGGTGGCGGTCGACAGTCTCGGTCATTGCCATCCCCATCTCGTCGAGGCGCTGACCGCGCAGGCAAAGCGCGTCTGGCACGTCTCCAACCTCTACGAGATCCCGGAGCAGACGCGCTTCGCCGAACGGCTGTGCGCCGCCTCCTTCGCGTCCGCCGCCTTCTTCTGCAACTCGGGCGCCGAGGCGATGGAAGGGGCGATCAAGGTCGCCCGCCGCTATCAGGCGAAGAACGGCAAGCCCGAGCGCTGGCGGGCGATCACGCTGGAAGGCTCGTTCCACGGGCGCACGCTGGCGACGCTGGCGGCGGCCAAGAACCCGAAGCATCTCGACGGCTTCGGCGTTCCGGCCGACGGCTTCGACCAGGTGCCGGCCAACAACCTCAACGCCCTGCGCGCCGCCATCACGCCGCAGACGGCGATGATCATCGCCGAGCCGGTGCAGGGCGAGGGCGGCGTCCGCGCGCTGTCGGCGGACTACCTCAAGGGCCTGCGTGCGGCGGCCGACGAGTTCGGCCTCGTGCTGGTCTTCGACGAGGTGCAGACCGGTTTCGGCCGCACCGGGCCGCTGTTCGCCTATCAGGCGAGCGGTGTCGCCCCCGACGTGATGGCGCTGGCCAAGGGCATCGCCGGCGGCTTTCCGTGCGGCGCGGTGCTGGCGTCGGAGAAGGTCGCGGCGGCGATGGCGCCCGGCAGCCATGGCTCGACCTTCGGCGGCAATCCGCTGGCGATGGCCGCTGCCAACGCCACGCTCGATGTGATCGAGGCCGACGACTTCCTCGCCGATGCCGAGGCGGCCGGCGCCTCGCTGCGGCGCGGGCTGGAGGATCTAGCGCGCCGGCGGCCCGACGTCATCACCGAGGTGCGCGGCGTCGGCTTCATGCTCGGCCTGCGGATTGCCGACCCGTACACCAACGGCGCGCTCGGCGACTGCGCGCGCGAGGAGGGCCTGCTTACCGTCGTGGCGGGCGACAATGTGCTACGCTTGGTGCCGCCGCTGATCGTCCGCGAACCGGAGATCGCTGCGGCGCTCGCGATGCTCGACCGGGCGTGCGCCGCGCTCGCCGGTCGGGGCAAGGGAACCCATGGGTGAACCGAGACACTTTCTCGATCTCGCCCGGCTCGATTCGGGCACGCTGCGCTCGATCCTCGATGTCGCGGCCAGGCTGAAGGTCGACGCCGCCAACGGGCGCGAACACATCCGGGTTCGCCCGCTGGCCGGGCGCACGCTGGCGATGGTGTTCGAGAAGCCGTCGACGCGCACGCGTGTCTCGTTCGAGGTGGCGATCCGCCAGCTCGGGGGCGATGCGGTCGTGCTCGAGCAGGTCTCGTCCCAGCTCGGCCGCGGCGAGACGCCGGCCGATACCGCGCGCGTCCTGTCGCGCTACGTCGATGCCATCATGCTGCGCACCTCCAGCGAGGAAACGCTGCTGGAGATGGCGGGGTACGCGACGGTGCCGATCATCAACGGGCTGACCAACCGCTCGCATCCCTGCCAGATCATGGCCGACGTGCTCACCTTCGAGGAGCACCGCGGGCCGATCGCCGGCAAGGTAGTGGCGTGGAGTGGCGACGGTAACAACGTCGCCTCGACCTGGATTCAGGCGGCTGTGCGGTTCGACTTCGAGATGCGCTTCGCCGGCCCGCGCGAACTGCGTCCGTCGGCCGAGCTGCTCGGCTGGGCGAGCGGTCACGGCGGCCGTGTACGCGTCTATGACGATCCTTACGAGGCCGTCGCCGGCGCGCACTGCGTCGTCACCGACACCTGGGTGTCGATGGGCGACGATGACGCGCGCGAGCGCCGCCACAACCTGCTGGCGCCGTACCGCGTCGATGCGCGGCTGATGCGCGCCGCGCATGCGGACGCGGTGTTCATGCACTGCCTGCCGGCGCATCGTGGCGAGGAAGTGACCGACGAGGTGATCGACGGTCCGCAGTCCGTCGTCTGGGACGAGGCGGAAAACCGCCTGCACGCCCAGAAGGGCATCCTGCTGTGGTGTTTCGGCGCCGAAGCCGCAGCGGCCTGACACCATGCCCGACAGTCTTCCCGCTGGCGCCGGTCCCGCCGACGATCTCGTCCTGCCGTTCCAGCTCAGCGGCGACGGCGATGGCGCGCGCCTGCTGGGCCGGCTCGTGCGCATGGGCCCGCTGGTCGACGACGTGCTCGGCCGGCACGCCTATCCCGAGCCCGTGGCCCGGCTGCTGGCCGAGGCGCTGGCGCTGACCGCGACGCTGGCGGCGACGCTCAAGTACGACGGCGTGTTCACGGTGCAGGCGCAGGGTGATGGCCCGGTGTCGCTGCTGGTGGTCGATGCGGAATCGAATGGCGGGGACGGTTACCGTCTGCGTGGCTACGCCCGGCACGACGATGCCCGCCTCGCCGCCCTCGGCGCCGATGCGCCGGTCTCCATGGGCCTGTTCGGCAAGGGCTGGCTGGCCTTTACCGTCGATCACGGTGGCGCGGAACAACGCTACCAGGGCATCGTCGAGATCGCCGGCAGCAGTCTCGCCGAGTGCGCGCAGCACTATTTCCGCCAGTCGCAGCAGCTCGATGCGGCTGTCCTGCTGGCGGCCGGGCGCGACGGCGAGACATGGCGCGCCGGCGGCCTGATCCTCGAGCGCATCGCCACGGCCGGTGGCCGCGCGCCGGGCTCGGCGGACTGCGACGATCCGTGGCGGCGGGCGATGATGCTGCTCGCCACCAGTACCGATGCCGAACTGCTCGATCCGGCACTCGCGGCCGAGCGGCTGCTGTTCCGCCTGTTCCACGACGAAGGGCTGCGCGTCAACCGGGCGCGGCCGGTGGTGCGCGGCTGCCGCTGTTCTGAAGCGCGCATCGTCGACGTGCTGCGCCGGCTGCCGCCCGACGATGTCGCGGAACTGGCGGCGGACGGAACCATCGAGGTGACTTGCGAGTTCTGCAGCGGGGTCTATCGTGTCGATCCCGGCCTGCTCGACCGAGAGGAGCCAGAGACGCCATGACAGCCCGGATCCGGTCGTCGCTGACGGGACTGGCGGCGCTTGTCGTCGTCGCGCTCGCCGGCTGCACCACGCCGCCGCCGCCGCAGAAGCTGCCCGATCTCACCTACGGCCATCTGCCGCCGATCCGCCTGGCAGTCGATCGCGTCGATGTTCGCGACGACTACAAGCCGCCGCTGGCGGCGCCGCACATCGAGCATCGCGTTCCCCAGGCGCCGGCCAAGGCCGCGGCGCGCTGGGCACGCGATCGCCTCGTCGCCGTGCCCGACGGCGGTGGCCGCGTGGCGACCTACACCGTGATCGACGCGCGCATGACCGAAACGCCATTGCCGCGTACCGGCGGTGTGCAGGGCATGTTCACGACCGATCAGGCGCAGCGCTACGACGCGCATGTGGCGGTGGAGATCGAGATCGTCGATCCGCGCGGGACACGGCTCGGCGTGGTCACGGCCGAGGCCAACCAGTCGCGCACCGTACCCGAGGGCATCACCCTCGACGAGCGCGAGAAGGCGCAGTTCGAAATCGTCGAGGCGCTGATGCGTACGCTCGATGCCGAGCTGTCTCGCAGCATCGCTGCGACGCTCGCTCGCTGGAAGCGCTGAAGCCGGTCGCTCTCAGCGGCGCCAGAACGACGGCGCCAGCAGCACCAGAACCGTGAACAGTTCCAGCCGGCCGAGCAGCATGCCGGCCGACAGGATCCACTTCGCCGCGTCAGGCAGCGGCGCGAAGGTGCCGGCCGGACCGACGATGGCGCCGAGGCCGGGGCCGACATTGCCGATGGCGGTCGCAGACGCCGTCACGGCCGTCACCATATCGATGTCGAGGGCGGCGAGCGCGATGGCGATGGCGGCGAAGGACAGCATGTAGAGAAAGAAGAAACTCAGCACCGAAGTAGCGACGTCGTCGCCGATCGGGCGGCGGTTGAAGGTCGGAATGAACACGCCGTGCGGCCGCAGCAGGCGCTTGAGCTGGGCCGACGAGGCGGCATACAGCACCTGGATACGGAAGATCTTGAGGCCGCCGGTCGTGGCGCCGCTGCAGCCGCCGAGGAAGGTGGCGACGAAGAAGATCGTCACCGCGAAAGCCCCCCAAAGGCTGTAGTCCTCCGTCGCGTAGCCGGTCGTCGTCACGATTGAGACGAGATTGACCGTCGATACCCGCAGGGCGTTCAGCAGGGTGCGGTCGGAATTGAACCACAGCAGAACGGTGATCACGACGACGAAGGCAGCGAGCACGCCGGCGAAGGTCTGCACCTGGCGATCGCGCCACAGCGCCGTCGGCCGTCCGCGTGCAGCCTGCAACCACAGCACGAAAGGCAGCGCGCCGGCGATCATGAAGACCACCGCGACGAAGTCGATGAAGGGCGTCGAGAACTTTCCGAGGCTGGAGTCCGAAGTCGAGTAGCCGCCGGTCGACACGGTCGTCATGGCGTGCGTGATGGCATCGAAGCCGTTCATGCCGCCGAGCCAGTAGCAGAAGGTGCAGGCGAAGGTGAGCGAGAGGTAGACGAGGCCGGTGCCGACGGCGATCTGCGCGGCGCGGGGCAGAATTTTCTCGGCGGTGTCGCGACCCTCGGTGCGGAACAGCTGCATGCCGCCGACATGCAGCATCGGCAGCAGTGCGACGGCCATGACGATGAGGCCGATGCCGCCCAGCCACTGCAGCAGGGCGCGCCACAGCAGGATGCCCGGCGGCGCTCGGTCGAGGCCGACGATGACGGTCGAGCCGGTGGTGGTGACGCCCGAGGTGGCCTCGAAGAAGGCCTCGGCATAGGTCAGGTCGAGCCCGGCGAAGGCGAAGGGCAGGGCGCCGAAGGCACAGGTCGAGACCCATGCCGCGGTGGTCAGCACGAAAGCCTGGCGCACGTCGATGGCGAGGTTGGCGCCGCGCGTCGTCAGCACCAGCGCGACACCGACGAACAGGGTGGCGCCGGCGGCGGCGAGGAACACCTGCCAGTCGGCATGGCCGGCGGCAGCATCGACGATGGCGGGCAGCACCATGGCGACCGCCAGTGTCGACAGCAGCAGGCCGACGACGAACAGGATCGGACGGAAATCGAACACGACTGGCAACTCCTCAGTCGCGCCAGAAGGCCGGCGCGAACAGGACGAGCACGGTGAAGAGTTCGAGGCGGCCGAGCAGCATGCCGGCCGAGAGTAGCCACTTGGCTGCGTCGGGCAGCGGCGCGAAGGTGCCGGCGGGGCCGACGATCGGTCCCAGGCCGGGGCCGACATTGGCCACGGCCGATGCCGCCGACGAGATGGCGGTGACGAAGTCGAGGCCGAGCGCCGCCAGCGCGATGCCCAGTAGCACGAAGGCCAGCACGTAGAGGAAGAAGAAGCTCATCACCGAGGTGACGACGTCCTCACCGACGGGCCGGCGGTTGAGGTAGGGCAGGAACACGCCGTGCGGATGCAGCATGCGGCGGAGCTGGGCGGTCGACGCGGCGTAGAGCACCTGCAGGCGGAAGATCTTGAGGCCGCCCGTGGTCGAGCCGGTGCAGCCGCCGACGAAGATGGCGATGAAGAACACCGTCGCCGCGTAGGCGCCCCATGTGTCGTAGGGATGCGTCGCGTAGCCGGTCGTCGTCAGTACCGAGGTGACGTTGACCGCGGCGAGGCGCATCGCCGCCGGCAGCGAATGCTCGGAGTAGAGCCAGAGCAGCAGGCCGGTGACGGCGACGAGCGCCGCCAGCACGCCGGCGAAGGTCTGCACCTGGCGGTCGCGCCACAGCGCCGCCGGCCGGCCGCGCAGCGCCTGGACATACAGCAGGAAGGGCAGCGAGCCAGAAATCATGAACACGGTGGCGGTGGTGTCGATGAACGGCGTCGAGAAGCGGCCGAGACTGGCGTCGGAGGTCGAGAAGCCGCCGGTCGCCACCGTCGTCATGGCGTGCGTGATGGCGTCGAAGCCGCTCATGCCGCCGGCCCAGTAGGCGAGCGTGCAGGCGAAGGTCAGCGCGACGTAGATCGAGCCGATGCCGACGGCGATCTGCGCCGCGCGCGGCAGCACCTTCTCCATCGTGTCGCGGCCTTCGGTGCGGAACAGCTGCATGCCGCCGACCTGCAGCATCGGCAGCACGGCGACGGCCATGACGACGATGCCGATGCCGCCGAGCCACTGCAGCAGCGCACGCCACAGCAGGATGCCTGGCGGCGCCGCGTCGAGCCCGATGATCACCGTGCCTCCGGTCGTGGTGATGCCGGACATCGCCTCGAAGAAGGCGTCGGCATAGGACAGGTCGAGGCCGGCGAAGGCGAAGGGCAGTGCGGCGAACACCGCCATCGCCACCCACGCGACCGTGGTCAGGACGAAGGCCTGGCGCACGCCGATGGCAAGGCTGGCGCCGCGCGTGACGAGCACCAGCGACACGCCGACGAACAGCGTCGCGCCCGCGGCGGCGAGGAACACCTGCCAGTCGGGATGGCCGACGGCGGCATCGACGATGGCCGGCAGGACCATGGCCACAGCCAGCGTGCACAGCAGCAGGCCGACGACGAACAGGATGGGGCGGAAATCGAACACGGGCCTCGGCCCCTTGGGCGAGGCGGCCGGCCGGCCGCGACGGCGGCGGATGATGGGGACGAAGCGAGGACCTGTCCAGTACCCCAGACCCGGCCGTCCGGCCGGGTCAGTTCAGGCGGATGGCCTGGTGCGGGCTGTCGAGGGAAAAGGCCGGCACGTCGACCTCGAATTTCTCGCCGTCCTCCGCCTCCATCTGGTAGCGACCGACCATGATGCCCGACGGCGTGGGGAGCGGCGTTCCCGAAGTGTACTCGAACGACTCGCCTGGCCGCAGGACCGGCTGCTCGCCGACCACGCCGGCCCCCCGTACCTCCTGCACGCGGCCGTTGGCGTCGGTGATGTGCCAGTAGCGCGAGCGGAGCTGCACCGTGGCCGCGCCGCCGTTCTCGATCCGCACCTGGTAGGCCCACATGAACCGGTTTTCGTCCGGGCTCGAGCGATCGTCGAGATACTGCGGCTGGACGGTGACAGTGATCTTGCGCGTCGTCGCTGTATACATGGCAGGCCGTTCCGGAAGGGGCCGCACCGGGGCCGCTTGCCCCCGGGAGGGATCGTCGGCAATTTGCGGCCTCGTCGCGCACTTGTCCAGCGGCCGGCGGCGGGCCAATATCCGGCCACGGCGCGGGTGTAGTTCAGTGGTAGAACGTCAGCTTCCCAAGCTGAATGTCGCCGGTTCGATCCCGGTCACCCGCTCCAGCCTCACTGACTGCCGAATAGCACGGCGCCCATGATGCGCCCGGGCAGCAGCGTGAACGCCCCGGCGCCGATCAGCGCCAGGAAGAATATCAGCAGCATGGCGCGGCGATGCGTGTCGACGCGGTGGCGGTGGGCAGCCCACACCGCCAGCGGAACCGTCACCAGCGTGACGAGCGACAACACGTGGATGGGGCTGAAGGGGCCGATCAGCCGGATTTCGTGAATCCAGAAGCTGGATATCGCGATCGCCAACATGAGCGTCGCCCAGACATAGCCGATGGCACGATGCGGCAGCGTGCCCTTGGGTGCTGCGAGTTGCACGATGCCCAGCAATAGTGCGGCGACGGCCGCGAAGGCGTGCAGCTGGATGGCGAACGAAGCGGCAAGCAGGGGCGCGAGCGACATCGGCATGTCCGCGGTGGCGATGGCGGCCAGGCGATTATACTCTACCTGGCGGGGCGATCCCGCGGGCGGCGCTGCCGCTTGACGCGCCGCCCGGCTGGACCGACTTTTGCTCGGCGGGCAGTGGCGGCGGAGGACAGGACATGGCTGTGAAGGACGAGATCGCGCGGCGCCATGCCGAGCTGGTGGCCATTCGCCACGACATTCACGCACATCCCGAGATCGCCTTCGAGGAGCACCGCACCGCCGGCGTCGTCGCCGACCGTCTCGCCGCCTGGGGGGTCGAGGTCCACACGGGCATCGCCGGCACCGGCGTCGTCGGCCGCCTCACCGCCGGCAGCGGCAACCGCGCCATCGCCCTGCGCGCGGACATGGACGCGCTGCCGATGCAGGAGGCCAACGCCTTCGCGCACGCCTCGCGGAACCCCAACCGCATGCACGCCTGCGGCCACGACGGTCACACCACCATGCTGCTCGGCGCGGCGCAGTACCTGGCGGCGACGAAGAATTTCGACGGCACCGTGTTTTTCATCTTCCAACCGGCCGAGGAAAACGAGGGCGGCGCCCGGGTGATGATCGAGGAAGGCCTGTTCAAGCGTTTTCCGGTCGAGGCGGTGTTCGGCATGCACAACTGGCCGGGCATGCCGGTCGGTGAGTTCGCCGTCCAGGCCGGGCCGATGATGGCGGCGGCCGACCGTTTCCGCCTGACGGTGCAGGGCCGCGGCGCGCACGGCGCCATGCCGCACCAGGGCGTCGACCCCATCGTCGTCGGCGCCGCCATCGTCTCGGCGCTGCAGACCATCGTCGCGCGCACCGTCAACCCGGTCGATGCTGCCGTTGTCTCGGTCACGCAGTTCCACGGCGGCGACGCCTACAACATCATCCCCGACACGGTGGAGCTGCGCGGCACGCTGCGCAGTTTCCGCGAGGACGTGCGGCAGAAGATCGCGCAGTCGGTCGAGGCCATCGCCAGGGGCATCGCGGCGGCGCACGGCGCCACTGCCGAGTTCACGTTCGTTCCCGGCTATCCGCCGACGGTCAATCATGTCGAGGAGACGGAGCTGGCGGCGCGTGCCGCGGCCGCCGTCGCCGGCGACGGCAAGGTCGCGCGCAAGGTGGCGCCGAGCATGGGCTCGGAAGATTTCGCCTTCATGCTGCAGCAGGTGCCGGGCAGCTACATCTGGGTCGGCAACGGCCCCGGGGAGGGCGGCTGCACGCTGCACAATCCGCACTACGACTTCAACGACGAGGTCATCCCTGTCGGCGCCAGCTACTGGGCGACGCTCGTCGAGCAGATGCTGACGAAGGGCTGAACCCTACCAGACGAAGCCGGTCAGGGCCCAGTCGGGCACCGCGCCGTAGTCGCGCGCCAGCGCCGCCAGCCGCTCGGGCGCGGGCAGTTCGCCAGCGGCGATATCTAGCGCCTCGGCATGGATGCCGCCGCAGATCAGCGCGGAATGGTGGCCGCTGTTGCGTGCCCCGGCGATGTCGGTGGCGAGGCTGTCGCCGACGACGAGGACGCGCGTGCTGGCCGGCGCGTCGAGCGCGGCCAGTGCCGCGGCGAAGGCCGAGGGATCGGGCTTGCCGTGCCAGCGCACCGCGCCGCCGCAGTCGCGCTCATAGAGTTCGGCGATGGCGCCGGCGCAGGTCTGCCGCACCGTGCCGCGCAGCACCACGCGGTCCGGGTTGGCGCAGATCAGCGGGAGGCCGCGCGCGGCGCAGGCGGCGAGTTCCTCCGCATAGGCCTCGGCCGGATCGGTGTCGGTGCGCGGATTGGTGCAGAGCACGAAGTCGGCGTCCTCGATCGTCGCGGCGACGTCGAGCCCGGGATTGTCGAGCATGCTGCGGTGCCGCTCGTGGCCGATGAACCAGCAGCGCCGCCCGAAGCCGCGATACCAGTCGTCGGGGCGCGTGGCGATGGCCTGCCACGTCACTTCGCCCGACGAGACGATGGCGTCGTAGAGATCGTCGGCGATGCCGACGCGGCGCACCACCTGCCGCGCCACCTCGGCACGCAGCGGCACGTTCGACAGCAGGGCGACCTGCTTGCCGGCCTGCCGCAGCCGCGCCAGCGCATCGACGGCGCCCGGCAGTGCGGCGATGCCGTCGTGCAGCGTACCCCACAGGTCGAGGACGAGGGCGTCGTGGCGGTCGGCCAGCGGCGCGATGCCGTCGAGGAAGGCGGTGGACATGGGTTTCACGCGCGACTGGAGGGGAGCGCCCGTTTGCCACGCGCCGGCGGCGCGGGCAAGCGCCTGCCCTACAGGTCGCGTGCGAGGCGAGGTTCGCCGAACAGGTACCCCTGGCCGTAGTCGACGCGGAAATCGAGCAGTTCGAGGAGCTGCTGCTCGTTCTCGATCTTCTCGACGATGAGGTCGATCTCGTGGCGGTCGAGCAGGGCCTTGAGGTCGCGCGGGTCGAGATCCGCGCCGCCGTCCGGGTTGAGCAGGCGGTCGGCGTCGACCTTGACGAAGCGGAAGTTGCGCCGCGCCAGCGCCGCGGTATCGAAGCGCAGATGCGTCACCTGATCGAGCGAGAAGCGGAAGCCGAGGCTGGCGAGCCGTTGCAGCCCCTCCAGCGCCTCGTCGTCGGCGTGCGCGATGTCGGACTGGTGGAACTCGAACACCAGTTGCGGTGCCAGCTCGGCGTTCTCGGTGACGAAGTCGATGAAGTCGCGGAAGAAGGTGCGGTCCGACAGCGTCTTGTTCGAGATGTTGCAGAAGAACGAGGTCTTGTAGTTGCGCCGCTGCGTGTGGCGGACGAGCTGCACGCAGCGGAACAGCAGCATGTTGTCGATGGTGGCGACGAGGCCGTGCTCCTCGGCGATGGAGATGTACTGGTTGGGCATCACCACCCGGCCGTCGCGGGCGCGGATGCGCGTGTAGCACTCGTGATAGCGCAACTTGCGCTGCGGCAGGCTCACCACCGGCTGCAGGTAGACGTCGACGCGGTCGAGACGCAGCGCCTCGTGAATGATGTCGAGCACGGCGACGTCGTCGAGGGAGTCGGTCTCGCCGGTCGCCCAGTTGGGCCTTGCCGCGGCGGTGGCGCCGCCGCCGACGGCGACGAGGCGCGGCCGCGTACCCATGGCCGCGGCGGCGGCGCGGGTCGGATCGGCGCGATAGAACTTCTCGACGAGATCCTGCAGCACCCGGACTTCCGAGACGACCTGCGAGACGCGCTGCTCGCCCTCGCGGCCGGCGGTGTCGAGCGCCTCGCGCAGGCGGTTGGCCTCGCCCTGCGCCTGCGTCAGGGCGCTGGCGAGGCGCTGCTGGCCGTCGCGCATCGCCGCGACCTGTACGGCGAGGCGGCGCTGATGCTCGGTCTGTGCGAAGACAGTGTGGGCGATGGCGGCGAGCAGGAACAGCAGGCCGCCGATATAGGGCGCCGCCGCCTCCGGCAGCCACTCGGCCGCCTCGGGCAGGACGATCGCGGTGGCGCTGGCCACCAGGAGGTAAGAGGCGCAGATGAGCGCGTGCAAGAGCAGGGTCATGGCTGGCACATCACCGGTCGTGCCGATGCTGCGCCGCCGACCCTTGCGATATGGTTAACGCTTGGAAACCATGCCGAGGACCGTCACGTCGCGGGCCCGCGCGGGTCCACCGGCACGCCGCGTTCGAGGCCCGTCATCTGCTCGAGGATGCGCGCCGCGCCGAGCAGCGCCGCCTCGCCGCGCGGCCGGCCGACGAGCTGCAGGCCGACCGGCAGGCCCGCTTTCGTGAAGCCGCAGGGCACGCAGATGGCCGGGCAGCCGGTGAGGGTGATGACGTAGACGATGTAGAGGAAGTCGACGTAGTTGTCGTAGGTGCGGTCGCCGACGCGGTCGATCCAGCGGATGTCGATGTCGAACGGCGGCACGATGGCGGCCGGGCAGGCTAGGATGTCCCAGTTGCGGAAGAAGGCGGCAACGCGACGGTAGAGTTCGCCGCGCCCGCGCTCGGCGCGGCCGATGTCGTCCTGGGTCAGGGCGCGGCCCTTCTCGACGTTCCAGACGATCTCCGGCTTGAGCAGGTGGCGGTGCGTGTCGAACACCGGCGCCCGCCACACCGCCAGCGTCGCCGCGCGCAGCGTCTGGAAGATGGCGCCGGCGTCCGACAGGTCGGGGCAGGCGGCATCGACGCTCGCGCCTGCCAGCGCGAAGCGGCGCGCCGCCGCCTCGCAGATCGCCGCCACCTCGGGATCGACCGGCCCGATGCCGAGATCGGGCGAGAAGGCGACCCTGCGCGGCGCCAGGGGCGCATCGACGGCGAACTGGAAGGACGTCGCCGGCGCCTCGAAGGACAGCGGGTCCTCGGGCGTGTGGCCGCACATGGCGTCGAGGCCGAGGGCGGCGTCGCCGACCGTGCGCGCCATCGGCCCGTCCGCCGTCAGCGTGTCGAAGGCCGGATCGGCGGGGCCGCGGGCGACGCGGCCCGGCGACGGGCGCAGGCCGACGACCGAGCAGTAGCTGGCGGGGGTACGCAGCGAGCCGCCGAGATCCGACCCGGTGGCGAGCCAGGCCATGCCGGTGGCCACCGACACCGCCGCGCCGCCCATCGCGCCGCCGCAAGTCCTGCCCGTGTTCCAGGGGTTGAGCGTGCGGCCGAACACCTCGTTGAAGGTGTTGGCGCCGGCGCCGAATTCGGATGTGTTGGCCTTGGCGATGACGAGGCCGCCATTGGCTTCCAGCCGCTCGACCGTGAGCGCGGAGCGGTCGGGGACGTGATCGGCGAAGATCGGCGAGCCGTAGGTGGTGCGGACACCCGCCACCTCGGACAGTTCCATCACCGCCAGCGGCAGGCCGGCGAGCCAGGCGGCGTCGGTACGTGGCGGCCGCAGCCGCTTCGCCGCGTCGCGCGCGCGGTCGAGGCACAGCGTCGGCAGGGCGTTGACCGTCGGGTTCACGGCGGCAATGCGCGCGGCGGCGGCGTCGATCAGATCGGCCGGCGCGATCTCGCGCCGGCGCAAGGCCGCGACCGCCTCGCGTGCCGTCAGCCGGACCAGTTCCTCATTCGTGGACATTGGGCGCCTCCCGGCCCGGCTTCTGCCGGCCGGGCGAGCGTCATCATGCCACGGCGCGGGTCGCCGGCGCGCGGGGCTCGATGGGAACGCCGCGCTCCAGCCCGGTCATCTGCTCCAGCACCCGTGCGGCCGACAGCAGGGCGGCCTCGCCGCGCGGCCGGCCGACGAGCTGCAGGCCGACCGGCAGGCCCGACTTCGTGAAGCCGCAGGGCACGGAGATCGCCGGGCAGGCGGCCAGCGTGACGGCGTAGGCGATGTACATCCAGTCTACATAGTTGTCGAAGACGTGGTCGCCGATGCGTTCGACCCAACGGATGTCGACGTCGAAGGGCGGCACGATGGCCGCCGGGCAGGCGAGGATGTCCCACTCGCCGAGGAAGGCGACGACGCGACGGTAGTATTCGCCGCGCCGGCGCTCGGCGCGGCCGATGTCGTCCTGCGTCAGCTTCAACCCCTTCTCGATGTTCCACACCATCTCCGGCTTGTAGAGGTGGCGGTGGGTCTCGAAGAAGCGGGCGCGCGAGCCGGCGAACAGCGCCGCGCGAAGCGTCTGGAAAATCTCGCGGGCATCCGACATGTCCGGGCAGGCGGCGTCGACGACGGCCCCCGCCTCGGCGAAGCGGCGGGCTGCCGCTTCGCAGATCGCCGCCACCTCGGGATCGACAGGGCCGATGCCGAGATCGGGCGAGAAGGCGACCTTGCGCGGCACGACGGGCGCGTCGACGGCGGCCTGGAACGGCACCGCCGGGGCGTCGAAGGTCAGCGGGTCCTCCGGCACGTGCCCGGCCATGGCGTCGAGCATCAGCGCCACATCGCCGACAGTGCGGCCCATCGGGCCGTCCACCGCGAGGGTCTGGAACGGCAGCTCCAGCGGCCCGTGAGCGACGCGGCCGGGCGTCGGGCGCAGGCCGACGACCGAACAGAAGCTCGCCGGCGTGCGCAGCGAGCCGGCGAGGTCGGAGCCGGTGGCGAGCCAGGTCATTCCCGTAGCCAGCGCCACGGCGGCGCCGCCCGACGAGCCGGCGCAGGTCATGGCCGTGTTCCACGGATTGCGTGTCTTGCCGAACACCTCGTTGAAGGTGTTGGCGCCGGCGCCGAACTCCGGCGTGTTCGACTTGCCGACCACCAGCGCGCCGTTCGCCTCCAGTTTCAGCACGTCGTAGGACGAGCGCGTCGGCACATGGTCGGCGAAGATCGGCGAGCCGTAGGTGGTGCGGACGCCGGCGACGTCGTTGAGGTCCTTGACCGCCAGGGGCAGACCGGCGAGCCAACCCGGCCCGGGTTCGTCCGGCGTCTTGAGGGTGCGGGCGGCCGCCTGGGCGCGCTCGATGCACAGCGTCGGCATGGCATTGACCGGCCCGTCGACGGCGGCGATGCGGGCAGCGGAAGCGGCGACCAGCTCGGCCGGCGTCACCTCGCCCTTGCGCAGGGCGGCGACAGCCTCGCGGGCGGTCAGGCGGATCAGTTCGTCGCTGTTCGGCATCGGCCGGCTTTCCTTGTGCTGTGCCGGCGGACCTTAGTGAGTTGGCGGCGGCGCGGACAAGCCGGTACAGTGCCGGGCGCGACAGTGAGGGTTGCCGTGGCGGTCCGCTATCCGCAGATACCCAAGGTCAAGGTCCGCGCCGACATCGCCCTGGTGGACGGCACGGTGCTGCGCGGCCACGTCTTCCTCGAGGCGACGACGCGCGTGCAGGACATGGTGAACGCCCCGGCGCCGTTCTTTCCCTTCGTCGACGAGACCGGCGTCGTCCGCCTCGTCAACAAGTCCGCCATCGCCCAGATCCGCCCCTACGACTGAGTGACGCGGCGCCTTGTCCCCCGCGCGCCGCCGGCCGATCATCGCGGCGGCGGAACGGGCCGGGCGAACGATGCGCGCGTGGTGCAGATTTCTGGCGGTGGCGATGGTCCTGGCGGCGGCGCCGGTGGCGCCGGCCTCGGCCAGCTTCGACAATGCCTTCGCCGCCTACATGGACGGCAGCTACGCCGCTGCCCTGCGCATGGCGCGCGCCGCCGCCGAACGCGAGAATCCGGCCGCGCAGTGGCTCTACGGGACCATGCTGCTGCTCGGCAAGGGCACGGCGGCCGACCCGGCCAGCGCGCGCGACTGGCTCGGCCGCGCGGCCGACGCCAACTACCCACCGGCGCAGACGGTGCTTGGCCGCATGTTCGAGCAGGGGCTCGGCGGCGATGCCGACCCGGTGGCCGCGGCGGCGCTCTACCGCGCCGCGGCCGAGCAGGGCTTCGCCGATGCCGCCTACCTCCTCGGCCGGCTCTATCTCGCCGGCAGGGGCGTGACAGCCAGCAACGAGGAGGCCGAGCGCTGGCTCGGCCAGGCCGTCAACGCCGGCAATCGCGATGCGATGTACCTGATGTCGCGCCTGCTGGCGAAGGACGGCGCCCTGCCGACCGACGCCGCCCGCGCCGCCAGCATGCTGATCCAGGCCGCGCACGCCGGCCACGTGCTGGCGCAGTTCGACCTCGGACGCCGCTACGCCGACGCGGCATCGGGCAGCGGCGACCCGGTCATCGCCGCACGCTGGTTCCTGCGCGCCGCCGAGCAGGGCGAGCCGGGCGCCCAGGTCGCCTATGGCGAGGCGCTGGTCGCCGGGCGCGGCGTCGATGCCGACCCGGAAGGCGGGCGGGCATGGCTGGCGCGCGCCGCCGTGCAGGGCGATGCCACCGGTCAGGCCGCGCTGGCGGCACTGCTCGCTGACGGCACCGGCGGCCCGGCCGACGCGGTCGAGGCGATGAAATGGGCGCGCCTCGCCTCGGACGCCGGCAGTGCCGCCGCGCGGGCGCTGGTCGCGCGGCTGGCGAAGACGCTCGACGAGGCCGGGCGCGGCGAGGCGGCCGCGCGTGCCGCCGCCTTCGTCGCCGTGCCGGAGCCGCCGCCCGGCGAGGCCGTGGCCGCGCCCGGCCTGCCGCGCTAGCCTTCTGCCGACGGAAGCGTCGGCAAACGGGGGAGGACAGAAATGGCGGCAGGACGGACGCGCATCATCGCCATCGAGGAGCATTACGGCGACGCCGAACTCATGGCCTCGCCCGGCTTCGGCCGCGACCTGCCGGGCGGCAAGGTGCGCGAGCGGTTGGAAGACCTCGGCGCGGACCGCCTGAAGGACATGGATGCGGCCGGCATCGACCTGCAGGTGCTCTCGCACGTCTCGCCGTCGCTGCAGCGCTTCGATGCCGAGACGGCGGTGCGGCTGGCGCGCGGCGTCAACGACCGCCTGCGCGATACCTGCGCCGCCCATCCCGGCCGTTATGCCGGCTTCGCCGCATTGCCCACCGCCGACCCGAAGGCCGCCGCCGACGAACTCGAACGCGCGGTGACGAAGCTCGGTTTCAAGGGCGCGATGCTGCACGGCCTCGCCAACGGCGTGTTCCTCGACGACCGGCGGTTCTGGCCGGTGTTCGAGCGCGCCGCGGCGCTCGACGTGCCGATCTACATCCATCCGGCGGCGCCACACCCGGCCGTCGTCGACGCCTACTACAAGGACTACGCGACCGACTTCTGGTGCCTCACCGGCCCGGCCTGGGCCTTCGCCGTGGAGACCGGCACGCAGGCGGTCCGCATGGTGCTGTCGGGCGTCTTCGACCGGTATCCGAACCTGAAGATCATCCTCGGCCATCTCGGCGAGGGTGTGCCGTTCATGCTGTGGCGGCTCGACTACACGCTGAAATGGCCGGGCAACAAGCCGGTGGCCTTCCGCGACACCTTCTGCGACCGCTTCTGGGTCACGACCAGCGGCTTCTTCTCCGACCCCGCCCTGCAATGCACCATCAGCGAGATGGGCGTCGACCACGTGCTGTTCTCGGTCGACTGGCCGTTCGTGATGAACACGCCGGGTACCGACTGGCTCAACCGCCTGCAGCTCGCGCCGGCCGACAAGGCGAAGATCATGGGCGGCAACGCCGAGCGCCTGCTGAAGCTGTAGCCGCGAGCCTCTTGCCCACGGTCGCGCCGCGCCGCGCGCCGGGCTAGCCTTCCCGCCAACAAACACCGGGCAGGGAGGACGCCATGGCGACGACGGCGCGGCCGCGCGTGATCGCGATCGAGGAGCACTACATCGACGCCGAGCTGTCGGCGCGCATGGGCCGCGATGCCGGCGGCGGCATCCTGCGCGAGCGCCTCGAAAGCCTCGGCGATCTGCGCCTCAAGGACATGGACGCGGCGGGCATCGACATGCAGGTGCTGTCGCATCTCTCGCCGTCGACGCAGCGACTCGACGCCGCCGAATCGATCCGCCTCGCGCGCGGCGCCAACGACCGGCTCGCGGCCGCCATCGCCGCGCACCCCGACCGCCTCGCTGCCTTCGCCGCCATCCCGACGCCCGACCCGAAGGCCGCCGCCGACGAACTCGAGCGGACGGTGACGAAGCTCGGCTTCAAGGGCGCGATGGTGCACGGCATGACCAACGGCGTGTTCTTCGACGACCGCCGCTTCTGGCCGATCTTCGAGCGGGCGCAGGCGCTGGATGTGCCGGTCTACCTGCATCCGGCGCCGCCGCACCCGGCCGTGACCGAGGTGTACTACAAGGAATACGTCGCCGACTTCCCGACGCTCACCGGCCCTGCCTGGGGCTTCGCGGTGGAGACCGGCACCCAGGCGGTGCGGATGGTGCTGTCGGGCGTGTTCGACCGCTATCCAGACCTGAAGATCATGCTCGGCCATCTCGGCGAGGGCGTGCCGTTCATGCTGTGGCGGCTCGACCATTCGCTCAACCGGCCGGGCGGCAAGTCGATCGCCTTCCGCGACACCTTCTGCGACCGCTTCTGGATCACCACCAGCGGCAACTTCTCCGACCCCGCGCTGCAGTGCTGCCTCATGGAGATGGGCGCCGACCACGTCATGTTCTCGGTCGACTGGCCACTGGTGATGAACGCCCCGGCGACCGACTGGCTCACCCGCCTGCAGCTCGCCCCCGCCGACAAGGCGAAGATCATGGGCGGCAACGCCGCGCGGCTGCTGAAGCTGTAGGAATTCGTCCGCGCATTCCCTCCTCACCCCGGC
>JBFWVF010000011.1:0-202055 GCA_050246875.1 Alphaproteobacteria bacterium
ATTGGCCGTGTAGGTCCACGTCCCGTCCGCGCCCACCGTCAGCGTGCCGTACTGCGTCGACACCGTCGCACCGGCCGCCGCCGTCGCCGCATCGCCGTTGACGTCCGTGTAGCCGAACGACTGCACCACCGCGTTGTCGTCGTCCGCGCCCAGCGTGTCGTTCGACAGCACGTTGCCCGTCACCGAGCCGCCGTCCTCCGCAAGCGTCACCACCGCGTCGTCCACCGCCGTCGGCACATCGTCCACGACGAACACGTGGAACAGCGTCGACCCGGTCGAGCCCGTGCTGCCCTCGATCTCCAGCGCCAGCGGCACGTCGTAGCTGTTGTTGCCGGAGGCGTAGGCGTGGTCGATGTTGCCGTCCAGCGTAAACGTGTAGGTGTAGCTGCCGCCGCCCGTGTCGCCGATGGCGACCGTGAACACCGGGTCGCCATTGCCGTCGGACGCTGTCAGGGTCAGCCCGTCTGGCGAGACCGCGTAGGTCACCGGCGAGCCGTCGGCGGTGAGGTTGGTATCGATCAGTTCCTGCGGAATGATCAGACGGACCGGCATGACGGCGGCAGGGCCGTTGTTGCCGTAGTCGGTCACGATCGGGAAGCCGACCGTCGTGTTGCCGCTGCCCGATGAGCCCGTCTCGTGAATGGTATTGAGTTCGTCTTCCTCGACCTGACCCGCCGGCGCCGAGACGAAGATCGAATCCTCGCGCATGCGGATCTGCTGGATGGCCGTCGAGAGGTCGCCGTCGCCATCGGTCAACGTATAGGTGAAATCGTCCTCGACGACGCTCTCCGGCGCCTCGGCGCCACTGACGTAGGTCCAGGTGCCGTCGGCGTTGACCGTCAGCGTGCCGTACTGCGTCGCAACCGTCGAACCGGCTACTGCCGTCGCCGGCGCGCCAAGCGCGTCGGTGTAGCGGAACTGCACGATGCCGGCACCGTCGGTGTCGACACCGATGTCGTCGTTGGCCAGCAGGTTCGGCGCGCCCTCGCCCGTGCCGATGACGTTGCCGCCCTCGACCACCGTCAGCAGCGGATCGTCGACCGCGACAGGCAGGTCGTCCGTCACCCGCACCTGGAACGTCGCGGTGGCGACGTCGCCGTCGTAGTCGGTGACGCGGATGCCGAAACCGAGCGTCTCGAGGTTGGCGCCGGCGCCGAGGTCGTGGTCGAGGTTGTCGCGCAACGTGAAGGTGTAGCTGCCCGTCGCCGCGTTCAGCGCCACCGTGAAGATCGTCCGGCCGGCGGCCGTCGCGACGAGGCTCGCGCCCGAGACGGCATAGGTGAGCTGGTCGCCGTCCGACGTCAGGCCGACTGGCGCGCCCTGTCCGGGCGTGAACGAGAAGCCCGCGGCGGCATCGACAACGCCGGCCGCGGTCGCCGCCACGCCGACGACCGACACCGCCGTCGCGGTGCCGAGGCCGGCTTCCGACAGCGAGGCCGCCGCACCTGCGGCGATCGTCGGCAGATCGTCGACGACGTTGACGGTGAAATTCGCCGTGGCGACGTCACCGTCGTAGTCCGTGACCCGCACGCCGAAGCCGAGCGACTGCAGGTTCGCGCCGCTGCCCGGGGCGTGGTCGATCTGGTCGCGCAGGGAGAAAGTGTAATCGCCCGTCGACTGGTTCAGCGCGACGGTGAAGACCGTGCGGCCGCCAGCCGTGGCC
Organism: Alphaproteobacteria bacterium; assembly: GCA_050246875.1. GTDB lineage: Bacteria > Pseudomonadota > Alphaproteobacteria > UBA6615 > UBA6615 > SHWB01. The sequence continues at coordinate 1,664 of JBFWVF010000011.1, forward strand.
GCGATGCTGCCCGCCGAAACGGCGTAGCTGATCGCCTGACCTTCCGAGGTCAGGCCGCCCGGCGCGAGCTGGCCGGTCGTGAAGCTGAAGGTACCGGTGGCATCGACAACACCCGAGGCCGTGGCGGCCGTGCCGGTAACCGAGGCGGCCGTCGCGCCTTCCAGCGTCGTTTCGGACACCGACGTCGCCGCTCCGGCGGTGAGAGTCGGCAGATCGTCGACGACCTGCACCGTGAAGCTGGCCGTCGCGGCGTCGCCGTCATAGTCGGTGACGCGCACGGCGAAACCGAGCGACTGGAGGTTCGCGCCGCTGCCCGGCGCATGGTCGAGCTGGTCGCGCAGCGCGAAGGTATAGCTGCCGGTCGCCGTATCGAGGCCAACGGTGAACACCGTGCGGCCGCCAGCGGTGGCGACGATGCTCGCGCCCGAAACGGCATAGGTGAGCTGCTGGCCTTCCGACGTGAGGCCGACCGGCGCCGACTGGCCCGTGACGAAGCCGAAGGTCGAGGGCGCATCGACAACGGAGGAGGTGACGGCCGAGAGACCGGTGACAACCGCCGCCGTCGCCGCCTCGAGCCCCATCTCGGAGACGGTCGCCGCGGCACCCGGCGTGATGTCCGGCAAGTCGTCGACGACACGCACCTGGAAGGTCGTGGTCGTCGTGTCGCCGTCGAAATCGGTGACGCCGATGCCGAAGCCCAGCGAGTACAGGTTGGCGCCGTTGCCCGGCGCATGGTCGAGCTGGTCGCGCAACGTGAAGGTGTAGCTGCCCGACACGCTGTCGAGACGGATGTCGAACACCGTGCGGCCGCCCGCGGTCGCCACCAGGCTGGTGCCGGAAACGGCGTAGCTGACCTGCTGCCCCATCGACGTGAGGCCCACCGGCGCGCTCTGCGCTGTCAGACCGACGACACCCGGACCGTCGACCACGCCGCCGAAGGTGACGGCAAGACCGGACACCGCCGTCGTGCCACCACCAGAGAGGGCGTTCTCGTCCACCGTCAGCGTCTGGAACGGCGCCACCGTCGGCAGGTCGTCGACCACCGTGACCTTGAAGATGCCCGACGCCGTGTCGCCGTCGAAGTCGCGGACGTGCACGCCGAACGACATTTCGAGCTGGTTGGCACCGCCACCCGGCGCATGGTCGATCTGGTCGCGCAGCGTGAAGGTGAAGTTGCCCGACGACGGGTTGAGGCCCACCGTGAACACGGTGCGACCGCCGGCCATGGCGACGAGGTTCGTCGCGCTGACCACGTAGCTGACGGCGACGCCCTCGGAGGTCAGGCCGACCGGCGCGGCGAGCGACGGATTGAAATTGTACGTGCCGGCGCCGTCGACGACGCCCGACGCCACCACCGACAGTCCCGTCACCGACGGCGCGCTCAGCACTTCGAGCGACTGCTCGCCGATGGCGACTTCGCTGCCCTGCGAAACGGCCGGCAGGTCGTCGATCACCTGCACGGCGAAGGTCGTCGACGCGGTATCGCCGTCGTAGTCGGTCAGCGACACGCCGAAGCCCAGCGAAAGCTGGTTGGCGCCGCCACCCGTCGGATGGTCGAGCTGGTCGCGCAGGACGAAGGAGTACTGGCCCGTCCCGGCATCGAGCGACACGGTGAACACCGTCCGCCCGCCGGCCGTCGCCACAAGGCTCGTGCCCGACACGGCATAGGTGAGCTGCTGGCCTTCCGAGGTCAGCCCCACTGGCGCCGACTGCGGCGTGAAGGCGTAGCTGCCCGTCGCATCGACGAGGCCCGCCGGCGTCGCGGCGATACCGCTCACGACAGCTGCGGTCGCACCTTCCAGCGTCACTTCGCTGACCGTCGCAGGGCTGCCCGCCGTGAGGCCGGGCAGATCGTCGACCACCTGGACGGTGAACGACGTCGAGGCCGTATCGCCGTCGTAGTCGGTCAGCGAAACGCCGAAGCCGAGCGACTGCAGGTTGGCGCCACCGCCCGGTGCATGATCGAGCTGGTCGCGCAGCGTGAAGGAATACTGCCCGCTGTTCGGATCGAGCGTGACGGTGAAGACCGTGCGCCCGCCCGCCGTGGCGACGATGCTGGTGCCCGACACGGCATAGGTGAGCGGCTGGCCCTCGGAGGTCAGGCCCACCGGCGCCGACTGGCCGGACAGGAACGCATAGGTACCGCTGGCGTCGACCATGCCGACCGGCGTGGCGGCGATGCCGCTGACGACGGCGGCAGTAGCACCTTCCAGCGTCGTCTCGCTGACCGTCACGGCGCTGCCGGCGGCGATGCCCGGCAGATCGTCGATGACCTCGACCGCGAAGCTCGTCGTCACCGTGTCGCCGTCGAAGTCCGTCACCTCGACGTCGAAGTCGAGCGGCAGATCGTTGGCGCCGTCGCCCGGTGCATGGTCGAGCTGGTCGAACAGCATGAAGGAGTAGCTGCCGGTCGTCTCGTCGAGCTCGACCGTGAACACGGTGCGGCCGCCGGCCGTCGCCACCAGCGTGCCGCCGGACGCCGTGTAGGTGACCGGGTCGCCGCCCGAGGTCAGGCCCGGCGGCGGCGTCTGCGTGGTGACGAAGCCGAAGGTCGCCGGCCCGTCGACCTCGCCCGCCGGAACGGCGGAAATGCCCGTCACGGTGGACGGACCGGTCTCGAGGGCGGTCTCGCTGATCGTCGTCGTGAGGCCCGGCGTCGCATCGGGCAGGTCATCGACGACCTCGACCGTGAAGCTGGTCGAGACGGTGTCGCCGTCGAAGTCCGTCACCTCGACGTCGAAGTCGAGCGGCAGGTCGTTGGCGCCGCCGCCCGGCGCATGGTCGATCTGGTCGAACAGCGTAAAGGAGTAGCTGCCGGTCGTCGTGTCGAGCTCGACCGTGAACACGGTGCGGCCGCCGGCCGTCGCCACCAGCGAGCTGCCGGAAACCGTGTAGATGACCGGGTCGCCACCGGAAGTCAGGCCCGGCGGCGGCGTCTGCGCGGTGAGGAAGCCGAAGGTCGCGGGCCCGTCGACGACGCCCACCGGAATGCCGGAAACGCCCGTCACGGTGGACGGACCGACCTCGAGGTCGGTTTCGCTGATCGTCGCGGGGCCGCCAGGCGTCACGTCCGGCAAGTCGTCGACGACGTCGACGGTGATGGTCCCGGTCGCCGTCGAACCGTCGCCGTCCTGGACGACGACGCGGAAGGGAATGTCGGGAATGACGTTCGGGCCGTCACCCTCGGGGTGATCGAGGGGCCCGGTCAGCACGAAGGTGTAGCTCCAGCCGCCGCCGGGGTTGCCGACCTCGACATGGAAGATCGGGTCACCGCCGGGGCCGGCGGTAGCGGTGATCGTCTTGCCGTCGGGCGACAGCTCATAGACCAGCGGCGTGCCGCCGGAGGTCAGGCCCATGCCCGGCAGCTCGGGCGGGATGCCCAGCGTCACCGGATCGTCGGGATGCGGACCGTCGGGGCCGAAGTCGACGTCGATCGGCCGCGTGATGGTGCCCTCGGGCGTGCCGATGTCGGGTTCGTAGACGATGCCCGGATCGCCCGGCACGGACGGGCCGCCCGGCGAATCGTCGGTGATGGCGAGGGCCTGCACGGCGGTCGATGTGTCGCCGTCGCCGTCGACGAGGACGTAGGTGAAGTCGTCGTGGACGGGCGAGCCGCCCGAGTGGTCGGCCGCGCCGGGGACATAGCTCCAGCTGCCGTCGGCACTGACCGTCAGCGTGCCGTGCTGGGTGATGACGGTGCTACCGGCAACGGCCGTCGCCGCGGCGCCGTTGGCGTCGGCGTAGATGAAGGACTGTACCGCGGCACCGTCGTCGTCGGCGCCGAAGGTGTCGTTGGCGAGCACGTTACCGGTCACCGGCGCCGAGGCCTCGGCCAGCGTGATCAGCACGTCGTCGGCGGCCGTCGGCACGTCGTCGACGACCGAGACGTGGAACTCGGTCGTGGCCTCGGTGCCGAAGAGATTCTCGATGACGAGGCCGATCGGCAGCGACAGCGCGTTGTTGCCGAGACCCGGCGCGTGATCGAGATTGCCGTCGAGGGTGAAGGTGTAGCTCCAGCCACCGCCGGCATTGTCGACGACAACGGTGAACACGCTCTCCCCGGCGCCGTCCGTCGCCGTCAGCGTCTGGCCGTCGGGCGACACGGCATAGGTGACGGGCGAACCGTCGGCCGTCAGCGCGAGGTCGATCAGCGCCTGCGGGATGGTCAGGTTGACCGGATCGGTGGAAGGACCGGCGCCGCCGAAATCGGTGGCGATGGCCTGCACGACCGTCGTGTCGCCACCGGCGACCGAACCCGTGTCTTCGCCCGTCGCCAGCTCGGCCTCGTCGACGACCGTATCCGGCGCCGTGGCTTCCAGCGTGCCGTCGAGACGCAGCAGGATGCTCTGCACCGCCGTATCGGTGTCGCCGTCGCCATCGATCAGCGTGTAGGTGAAGTCGTCCGTGACCTCGCCATTGGCGCGGGTCGGATCGGCCGTGTAGGTCCAGCTGCCGTCGGCACCGACGGTCAGCGTGCCGTAGAGCGTCGTCACCGTCGTTCCGGCCACGGCCGTCGCCGCCGCGCCATTGGCATCGGTGTAGGCGATCGACAGCACGCCGGCATTGTCGTCGTCGGCGCCGATGATGTCGTTGCCGAGCAGGTTCGGCGCGCCGTCGCCGGTGCCGGCGACGAGGTCGGCGCCTTCCAGCAGGACCGTCGCATCGTCGGTCGCGATCGGCGCGTCGTCGAGCACCGTGACGACGAAATCGTCGACCGCCATCTGGCCGTCGCCGTCGCCCGGGATGGTCGTCGTTTCGGTGTCGATGTGGGCGCCGTCGAGCGAGCCTTCGCCGCAGGCCTCCCAGCAGGTGAGGAAGCCGTTGGAACCATAGTTGGTGTTGAGGGCGGCGACCGGCGTCAGCCAGATGCCGAGTTCCTCGCCGATGGCCATGCCGTCCCAGCCGAAGCTGCCCGGATACAGCGGCACATGTGCGTTGATGGCCGTGACGTCGATGTCGAAGCTGAAGGTGTAGTCGTCGCCGCTGACCGACTTCGTCGCCGAGTGGATCCAGCTGTCGTCGTTGAGCGACGAGACGATGCGATCCGGCGTCTGCGTGCCGTAGTTCGGCTTGCCGTCGCGCCAGCTCGTCTGCCCGTTCTGGCCGTTGTAGCCATAGACGGTGATCACCGGCTGCGGGCCGGTGGCATCGAAGTAGAGGATGGCGAGCTGGCCGGCAGCCCCGTTCGGACTCGCGCCGTCGCTCAGCACCAGCGTGAAGCCGCCCGGGTGGTAGGCGCTGTTCTTGTCGATCGTCACCTCGAACGACAGGCGCTGCGTGTCCGGGTTGTAGTCGACGCCGACATGCTCGAGGTCGCCGGCATCGTCGTCCGGAGTCATGTTGCCCGACGGCGTCAGGCCCGGGATGACCTGGCTGAACAAGTGCGTATGGTCGGCATGGGCCGAGACGGGCAGATCGTCCTCGGTAATGCCGTCCTGCCACGGGATCAGCACGCCCTCGCCCGGCCCGTAGCCCGACGGGTGGTTGTTGCCCGCCTTCACCGTGACGGCGAGCAGCTCGTGGTCCGGGTAGTACTCGTCGATGAACGCCTGCAGCGGCACGTCATCGATGTCGCGCGTGCCGCCGTGCGACTTGTCGGGGAAGCTGTCGATCTTGACCTTGATGATGTCGCCGTCGCCGTCGTCGAGATAGAGGACGACGTTCGAGATGTCCTTCTTGAATGGCGCATGGTCGACGCCCGCCGTCCAGTCCCACGAATGCTCGACGACATCGGTCGCGCCGCCGGCATCGGTGATCTTCAGGCTGAATGGAATGTCGAGCGGGTTCTTGCCCTGGACCACGTCGTGGTCGAGGTTGCCGGTCAGCTCGAAGGTGTAGCTCCAGCTCGTGCCGCTGCCGGCAAGCGACAGCACGAACACGCCTTCGCCACGCGAATCCGTCGCCGTGATCGACAGTCCGTCGGGCGACAGCGCGTAGCTGATCGGGAAGCCGTCGGCGGTGAGGTTCAGGTCCAGCAACGCCTGCGGGATCTGCAGCATCACCGGGTTGGTCGGCGACGGTCCGTTGTCGCCGAAGTCGACGGCGATCGTGCCGGTGATGATCGGCTGCTCGGTCTGGTCGGTGCCCTGATCGGCCGCCGTGTCGAGGTCGTCCTCGGCGACGATCGTGTCCTGGGCGGTAACGCCGATTTCTCCGGCCGCATAGGCGCGGAAGGTCTGCAGCGCCTCGGAGACGTCGCCGTCGTGGTCCTGCAGGGTATAGGTGAAGCCGTCGAGCAGGGCCGGCGCGCCGGGGTTCAACGCGCTGGTCAGCGTGTAGGTCCAGGTGCCGTCGGCATTGACGCGCAGCGTGCCGTTGTCAGTCGTGACCGTGCTGCCGGCGTTTGCCGTGGCGGAAGCGCCGTTGATGTCGGTGTAGGTGAAGGAGATAACCGTGCCGGGCTCGTCCTCGCCGACATTGTCATTGGTCATGACGTTGCCGGTGACGACCTCGCCGCTCGCCGTGAGCTCGACCAGCGCGTCGTCGAAGGCTTCCGGGAGGCTGTCCACGATGCCGGCGGTAAACGTCGCGGTCGCGGTCGAACCGTCGGCATCCTTCACCTGCACGCCGAACGGAATGCCATCGAGAATGTTGGCGCCGCCGCCCGCCGGGTGGTCGATCTGGTCGGACAGCGTGAAGGTGTAGCTCCAGCCGCCGACGCCGCCATCCTGCAAGGTGACGCTGAAGACCTCGGCCCCGCCGGGACCGGCCGTCGCCGTCAGGGTCAGCCCGTTGGCGGAGAGCCCGTAGACCAGCGGCGTGCTGCCGGTGGTCAGGCCCATGCCGGTCAGCGCTGCCGGAATCTGCAGCACGACCGGATTGCTGGCCGCCGGGCCATCGGGGCCGAAGTCGATGTCGAGCGCGCGAACGGCACTGGTCGAACCGACTTCCAGCGCGGCCTCGGACACCAGCACCGGCGTCACGGTCGACCCGGGCGTGCCCGTCCCGTCGTCGGGCGGCTGCGGCCCTTCGTCGGTCAGGACGATGGGCTGCGCCGCCGTCACCGTGTCGCCGTCGCCATCGACCAGGACGTAGGCGAAGTCGTCGTGCACCGGCGCACCGCCGGGGTTCACCACCGAAGCGTCGGCCGTGTAGGTCCAGTTGCCGTCCGCGCCGACCGTCAGCGTGCCGTGCCGCGTGTCGACCGTCGCGCCCGCCGCGGCGGTCACCGTCGCGCCGGCCTCGTTGACGTAGGAGAAGGACTGCAGCGCGGCGCCATCGTCGTCGGCACCGACCGTGTCGTTGGCCAGCACGTTGCCGGAGACCGTGCCGCCGTCCTCGGCAAGCGTCACCGTCGCTTCGCCCACGGCCACCGGCACGTCGTCGACGACCGCCACCTCGAACTGCGCCGTCGCCGTATTGCCAACGGCATTGGACAGGAGGAGCCCGATCGGCAGGTCGACATCGTTGGCGCCAAGACCCGCAGCGTGATCAAGGTTGCCGTCGAGCGTGAAGGTGTAGCTCCAGCCGCCACCCGCATTGTCGATCACGACCGTGAAGACGCCGTCGCCGGCGCCGTCTGTCGCCGTCAGCGTATGGCCATCCGGCGACACGGCGTAGGTGACCGGCGAGCCGTCGGCGGTCAGCGCGAGATCGATCAGTGCCTGCGGCACGGTGAGCTGTACGGGGTTCGCACCCGGGCCGCTGAGACCGAACTCGGTGGCGATTGCCTGGACCACTGTCGTATCGCCGCCGCCGGCCGTGCCGGTGTCGGCAGCGGTCGCAAGCTCGGCCTCGTCGACCAGCGAATTCGGCGCCGACGCGCCGGGCATTTCGTCGCTCGGATTGATGACGAGATCGAGCTGTTCCCAGTTGCGCGCCGTCAGATCGAACACGGTGAAGGTGAAGACATCGCCCTGGCCGGTCGGCGAGGACGGGTCGGAATGCGTGTTGAGGAAATCGAGGAAGTCCGCGATTTCCTGCTGTACCTCGGCATTGGCCCATTCCAGCGCCGTCAGCTCGATGCGCAGCGTGTCCCAGCCCGAGCCGCCGTCGTAGTGGTCGGTCGCGCCAGCGTTCTCCGCGGCGACATAGATGCCGAGGTCCGTGCCGCCCATCGCATAGACGGTGTCGTTGCCGGCGCCGCCGTCGACCGTGTCATCGCCCGCGCCGTCGCCCGGGCCGTCGCGATAGGAGTAGTTCACCTGCTGCAGCAGGAAGTCGCTGCTGTCCGAGGTGATCTCCTGCGAGCCGCCGTGCTCGCCGATGTCGTACAGTTCCTCGATCTCGGCGGCGCTCAGCGTCTCTCCGGTGATCATCACCTCGTCGATCTCGCCCTTGAAGAACGAGTCGACGTTGTCGCAACTCCCGGAGCTGCTGTTCATGGTGCTGGCGCCGATGACCATCGGCTCGCTGTTGCCGTAGCCGCCGGAACTATTGTCGAGACCACCCGTGTAGCTGTTGGTGTCGACGAGATCGCCGTCGACATAGAGCTTCAGGCCGTTGTTACCAAAGGTGACGGCGACATGGTGCCAACCATCGGTGATGGCATTCGATGACGTGCAGACGTAGTAGCTCGAGGTCTTCGACTGCAGACGGACAACGAGCTGGCAGCCATCGAGATAGACGGAAATATGACCACCCTGGCCATACCCTGACGCGTCCTTCGACAGCAGACCCTGAACGCCACTCAGCCGGTCCGGCTCGAACCACAGCGAAATGGTGCCGGAGTCGAGCTTGAAGTCGTTGTCGTGGCTGATCTCGACGTAGTCGTTGGAGCCATCGAACTTGACGGCCTTGTCGCTGTCGCCCTCCAGCGCACCCGTCTGGCCGAGCGACGGATTGTTGCGATAGCTGCCGTCGTGGTCGTTGCCGGAGATGTCCTGCGCCGTCGAGCCGCCGGTCTCGCCAAGTCGCCAGTAACCGACAGGGTCATGGCTCTGGACCGTGTCCGAGTAGCTGGCCGAACCCGCGCCCGGGCCCTGCACGAAATCGCCGTTTTCGTCGACATACGGGTTGGCCCGCAGCTTCAGCGTGTCGAAATCGACGCCGGCATCGACCGCGACACTGAGCAGGCCGGACGAACTGTTGGCCGTGAAAACGCCGGTATCGACCAGTACGCCGTCGTCGTATGCCTCCCAGACGCCCTGCTCGCGGTAGCCCATCTCGGGGCTGAAGAACCACGTCAGGTCGAACGAAACGTCGAAGACGTCGCGGCCGAAATCGACCGTGATCGTCTCGGAGACGTCGTGCGTCGGGTTGTAGCCGGTCTCCGCGGTGATGTACGGCCCGGGCGCCGAGGCGCCCGACGCGCCGATGCCATCGGCATGCAGGCCGACATTGCCCGCCGTCGACGAGGTCAGCACACCGCTCGTGCCGACATTCTGCGCCGTGATGGTGACGCCGCCCCAGTAGCTGGCGAAGTTGCCGCCGGTCAGCACACCGCGCGGGGCACCCACCAGCGCATCGACGATCAGGCCGCCGTTCGGGTCGAAGGCGTCGCCGTAGATCGTGTCGTCGCCGGCATTGCCGTCGAGCGTATCGTCGTCGCCGTCGCCCCAGATGATCTCGCCGAGCGCGCCGCCCTGGACGCTGTCGTTGCCCTGGCCGGCATGGAATTCGTTCTGCGTGTCGTAGCCGGCGCGGTCAGCCGTGGCCTGGTCGTACGGCAGCACGACGATGTCGTCGCTTTCCAGCGCCGCATGCTGCGTGCCGTCGAGATAGGTGCCGGCAATGACGAAATTGAGGTCGACCGTGTCCGGGTTCGGCGTGAACAGCGGCGGCAGTTCGCCGACGATGGTGATGTCGACGTCCTCGAAGTTCGAGGCGTCGAGGCCGAGCAGCGTGGCGTTGAACCAAGGCCCCGAATCCGTCAGCGGGTTGCTGTTGGCCGCGATGAACGCCTCGAGCGCGGCGATCTCCGCCGCCATGCCCGGCTGCAGGTAATCGACGATCGAGATCTCGACGTGCAGCGTATCCCAGCCGGTGCCGCCCTCGAGAATCTCGCCGGCGCCGCCTTCGCCGTAGACGAAGAAGACGTTGTCGCTGCCGCCGCCGCCATGCACCTCATCGATGCCGGCGCCGCCATACAGCATGTCGTTGCCGCCCTCGCAGGCGACCGTCTGCCAGGTGAAGGCAATGCCACTGATGAAGTAGTCGGAGGAATCGGAGTTGCCGCTCTGGCCCTCGTCGTAGGTCGTCGCCGACATCACCAGGCGGTCGAAGGTGGCGCCGCCGCCGAGGGTGACGAGGTGCGAGGTAACGTTCTCGCCGGCAGGCGCCTCGAAGGTGCCCTCGCCGACGAGCTGACCGTTGCGGTAGGCCTGCCAGCGGGCGACCTCGCCGCCATTGCCTTCGGTCTCGAACAGGTTCGACACCGACACCGTCGCATCGACGACCGGATTGGTGAAATCGACGATGAGCTGCTCGGACGCACCCTTGGTCGGATTGTAGCCGAGCTGTGCGTCGGGGGCGCTGTCCGCCGTATGGCCGACGACGCCGAGCCCATTGGCATTGACCGTGACGTTGCTGACCGATGCGCTCGACAGACCGCCATTCGACAGCACACTGCGTGCAGTGACGGCGAAGCCCTGATCGGTCGAGGCGTAATTGGCCGTCGTGATCGAACCGAAGCCGGTCGCCACCGAGTGGCCCCCGCCGCGCACGTCGTCGCCGTAGATCAGGTCGACGCCGTTGCCGCCCCAGATCGTGTCGTCACCGCCCATGCCGAGGATGGCGTCGTCGCCGTCGCCGCCCGACAGCGTGTCGTTGCCGTCGGCGGGCGCCGCGCGATCGACCAGCAACGCGCCCTTGTCCGCGCCATTCGGCAACCGATCGAAGGTGACCGAGCCGTTGTAGACATTGCCGCCGGTCAGGCCGGGGCCTGTGGCGCCGTCGTTGTAGATGTTGGTGACGTCGTAGCCTTCGCTGCCGGTCTCGTAGCCGCGGACACCATTGCCCGCCGGATCGAAAGTGAGATGGCCGTCGCTACCCGCGATCAGGCGCCCCTCGTACTCGATCGATTCGACGAACAGGTTGCGATCCTCGTCGCCGTCCAGTCCGAAGGAGTTCTCGCGCGTGACGCCGTCCCACGCGTCGTTGGTGAAGCGCACCTCGACCTGGCCGGCGCGCTGTGCCGCCGTCAGGCCCGACAGATCGAATTCGTAGCCGGTCGCCGACTGCGTTACCGTCGCCGTGCCGACGACGACGCCGCCGACGCGCACTTCCATGACCGGATAGACGCCGTCGAGCGGCGAGCCATGCGCGTTGACGATCAGCGTGTACGGCTTGAGCACCGAGGCGGTGCTGTCGCTGCCGACGATGATGTCGTTGCCGGCGCCGCCCGAGACCGTGTCCGCGCCGAGGCCGCCGATCAGAACGTTGGCGCCCGAGTTGCCGGTGATGGTGTCGTTGTTGGCCGAGCCGACGACGTTCTCGATCGACACCAGCGTGTCGTCGCCCTGCCCCGTCGCCGTCCCGGCGGTGAGGTTGACGGTGACTGCCGCGCCCTCGGTGTAACCCGCGGTGTCGCCGCCTGCGCCGCCTTCGAGCGTATCATTGCCGCCGCGGCCGATCAGCACGTCGTTGCCGGCGCCGCCCTGCAGCACGTTGGCCGCGCCGTCGCCGATGATCACGTCGGACTGGTTCGAGCCGATGACGTTGTCGATGTTGAGCAGCCGGTCGATCGCGCCCATGCCGTCCTTGGCGGCATAACCGGCCTCGAGGCTGACGAGGACGGTCCCGAGCGAGGCCGAGTAGTCGACCGTGTCGATGCCCCAGTCGCTGTTGAGCGTCGGCGGCGAGACGGCGACGGACCCGTTGGCCGTCTGCGTCGAGTTCTGCGTCAGCGCGACGTTGTCGAAGGTAATGACCGTCTCTTCGGCCGTCGTCGTCTTCTGATTGTTGAAGCCGCCCAGCGTCAGCGTGTGGTTGCCCGCCGACAGGTTGCCGAGGGTGACGGTAACGGTCTGCCAGCCGGTGTCGCCGCCGTCGTGGACGCGCACGACATAGTCGTTGGATCCGAGACCCTTGAGCTGGCCGTCGATCGCGACGAGGACTTCGCTGTACTCGTCGCTCTCGTATTCGGTCGACATGTTCATGCGGTAGGAGAACGTCACCGACGCGGCACCCGCAGCCGTCGTGGTGAAGGCGTACTGCCAGCCGCCCGACATGCAGACGATGTCGTTCTCGTTGACGCCGCCGAGCTTGACCTCGAGGCCCTTGCCGCCGCCGACGCCGCCGCTGCTGGTCACGCTGCCGCTGGCGTAGGAGCCCTGGTTGGCGCCGCGGAAGGTGTTGTCGGCGTAGCTGAAGCCCTGTGACCCGCTGGCGAAGTCGAAGTTCGTGGTCGCCTGCCCTCCCGCCGTGGCGCTGAAGGCGAGGTTCGCCGCCGCAGTGGCGCCGTTCGGGAAGGAAATGTGCAGGTCGGCGAGGTCGCCCGCCGCCAGCGTCCAGGTGCCAGCGGTGGCACCCGGGGTGCCGTGCGTGAGCACGGCGCCGGCCGGAACGCCGGAGACGGTGATGGTGGCACCGGGCTGCGCCGCCAGCGCCTCGACGGCGTCCGGTACGTCGACCGCGACCAGATGGCCGGCGACGCTCGAGCTGCCGCCGTTGATGATGTCGGCGCCGCGACCGCCGGCCAGCAGGTCGTTGCCCGCCGCGCCGCCGAACACCGTCTCGGCGTAGGCGTAGTCGACCGTCTGCAGCAGGAAGTCGCTGCTGTCGTTGGTGATCGTCTGCGGACCGTTCTTGCCGATGTTGTAGAGCTGAGAAACATCGGCAGCGCTGAACGTGTCGCTGGCGATCATCACCTCGTCGATGCGGCCCTTGAAGAACTGGTCGATGTTGTTGGCCGAGCCGGCGGTGCTGTTCCAGGTGCCGGCGCCGAACACCATGGGCTCGGCATTGTTCGACAGGCCGCCGGTGTAGCTGTTGGTGTCGACGAGGTTGCCGTCGAAGTACAGCTTCATGCCGCCGGAGCCGAAGGTGAAAGTCACCTGGTGCCAGCCATCGGTGACGGCACTCGACGAGGTGCAAACGGTGTAGGTCTGGCTCGACGACTGCAGGCGCACGATGAGCTGCGCGCCGTCGACGTACATGTGGAAGTGGCCGCCCGAGCCGTAGCCCGAGGCGTCCTTCGACAGCAGCGCCTGCTGGCCCGAGAAGCGGTCGGGCTCGAACCACAGCGAGATCGTGCCCGAGGCGAGCTTGAAGGCGTTGTTGTGCGCGACCTGGACGTAGTCGTTCGAGCCGTCGAACTTGACCGCCTTGTTGGCATCGCCGGAGATGCCGCCCGACTGGCCGAGCGTCGGGCTGTTCTTGTAGGTCCCGGTGTAGCCGTGCCCGGTGGCGTCGGCAGCGGTGGTGCCGCTGGTCTCGCCGAGGCGCCAGTGGCCGACGAGCGAATGGTCATCGGCGGCATCGACGTAGCTGGTGCCCGTCGCGCCCGGCCCCTGCACCGGGTTGCCCCAGGCGTCGACATACGGGCCGGCGGCGAGGACGAGCGTGTCGAACTCCTGCGCCGTGGCGATGGCGAGGCTGAAATTGCCACCGGTGCTGGTGGCGGTGAAGCTGCCGCTGGCGACGAGAACGCCGTCGTCGTAGGCCGTCCAGATGCCGGTCTCGTAGACGCCGTTCTGGCCGGGCTCGGCGCCGTAGAAGTAGGTCAGGCCGAGTTCGACGTCGAAGACGTCGCGGCCGAAGTCGAGGGTCAGCGTCTCCGACAGGTTGCTCAGCGGGTCGTAGCCGGTCTCGGCGGCGATCGACGGATTGGCGGACTGCTGGGTGGATGCGCCGATGCCGCCGGCGTTGATGCCGACATTGGCGGCAAGGCTCTGGGTCAGTGTGCCGTTGACGATGTTCTGGGCGGTGATGTCGATGGCGCCCCAGTACTGGGCGTAGTTGGCGGTGGTCAGCGTGCCGGTGGTGCCGGCCGTCGCGCGGACGGTGCGCGTGCCCGAGGCTCCCCCGTCGCCTTCGATGACGTCGTCGCCGTCACCGCCGAAGATCGTGTCGTTGTTCGCGCCGCCGAGCAGGACATCGTTTCCGCCAAGGCCGGAAATCGTGTCGTTGCCCGCGCCACCGGAAATCTGGTCCTCGCCAGATGTCCCGGTCAGCGGATCGTCGCCAGATGTGCCGTCGATGTCAGCCATAGGCCCCGCACCATCGCTCTGCGGCTTGCCCCTCTGCTTAGCGACCCCGCCCTAACCAACCCTTACATGCGGACGGGGCGCCGCAGAGGAACCCCTGCCGCGCCAGCTCGAAACCACCACCCGTCCGGTCTGCCGCAACCCCTGCAAGGGGCCCGTCGCGCGGCCCGACCGGAGACCGCAACATTCAACGCAAATTTGCTCCGCGTCGCAAGGGAAATTAGGCGAAAAATCGTTGAATTTTAATGACTTCACTCAATTTCGAGAGTGAAACACATGCTCAGGATTCCGGGTCGAAATTGGTTCATCCGGGCGACCGGCCCCGATGCGCGTCGTGATCGCGCACGGCACTCGTCGCGAGCAAACGGCGCGCGGCGTTCTTCTTAAAATAGAAGACCTGGTGCCGGGAGCACCAAAAACCCGCTCATTTCCGGCAGTTTCCGCGCCTGAATCAGTACCTGCCCGCTTGGGATGTCGCCTGATTCCGCGGCCTCTCCCGCGCCAGAACGCCGCGCCGGGATGCAACGCTGACGAAACAGGGCGGCCACGGGCGCCAGCGCGCGCGACGCCTCTACCCTCGCCGGCACGCCCGCTGGCGATGCCAGAGAACCCGGTAATGGAGGAAAGTCAGGTCGTCGTGATGCCGGTCTGGTCGACGGTGTTCTGCACGACCAGGGTGGCGAGGCCACTCGTATAGGTCGTGTAGCCGGCCGGCGTGTTCACGCTCACCGTCGCGCCGGTCATGGTGATGTTGACCTTGTCGGAGTTCTCGCCGAGCACCGTCAGCGTGTTCGACGTCCCTGACAGCTGGAAGAGATCCTGCAGCGTCAACGTCAACTGGTTGCTGCCGTCCGTCGCCCCGCCGACGCTGCCGAGATCGATGGTCTCGATGCCGCGCACGGCCTCCGAGCCCTTGGTCGTCAGATTGAGGTGCAGGCTGGCACCGTCGAGCTTGAGCGTGTCGGAGCCCGTACCGCCATCGACGCGCAGGAAGCTGGTGCTGGACACCCGCAGGGTATCGTCTCCGGCGCCGCCGGCCAGATAGTCGGCTCCGCCACCGCCGATCAGCGTATCGGCCCCGGCCCCGCCAATCATCTGGTTGGCACCGGACGTGCCGGTCAGCGTATCGGCGCCACCGGTGCCCTGGTGCGTCACCTGGGTCTCGTAGATGCCGCCAAACACGACGAAGGCCGAACCGGAATCCGACCCGTTGCTGTCGTGCTGGTTGGCGCCGACGATGATGTCGGCATAACCGTCGCCGTTGACGTCGCCGGCGCGCGAGACCGCGATGCCGGTCTGGTCGTTCGCCGCCACGCCGCGGATGGCGTAGCCGCCGACACCGCCGGCGATGCTGGACAGGTTCACGGTCGAGCCGGCGAGCGACGCGCCGCCGTAAACGATGTAGGCCGTGCCCGCGTTCGAGGTGCCGGACGGATCAGCTGTCCACGCGCCGATGATCATGTCGTCGTAGCCGTCGCCGTTCACGTCGCCTGCCCCGGATACCGACAGGCCGGCCTGGTCGCCGGCGGCCCCGCCGACGATGAAGAATCCGTTGGTGCCCAGTGTCGCCGCGGACGAGGCGTTGATCGTCCCCGTGATGCCTGTCTGGCCGAAGATGACCACGGCACCGCCGGCATCAACCGAACTGCCCGGATTGTAGGTCGGCATGCCGAGCACGATGTCGGAGATGCCGTCGCCGTTGACGTCGCCGGCGGTCTCCACCGACACACCGAGCCGCGAGCCGCTGGGGCCGGTGATGGTGATGCCGTTGACGCCGGGACCACCATTGAGGTTCAGATCGGTCATCGACGCCTTGCCGAACACCACGTAGGCCGTGTCGGTCGCGGCATTGTTGACCGAAGCGAGGGCCTGACCGAGGAGAACGTCGGCGAAACCGTCGTTGTTGAAGTCGCCGGCCGCACCGACCGACTGGTTCGCCTGGTGCGGGGAAGTGATCGACGACGTGACGTTCGTCAGATGGATGACTGAGCCGTTGGCGGCAATATTGCCCAGGTTGGCGCTCGTCGTCTGACCCAGCACGATGTCCGCCCGGTTTGTTGCCGGGGTTGCGACAATCGCGTCGGCGAGGCCGTCGCCGTTGATGTCGCCGAGGCCAGACACCGCGGTACCGGCACCACCCGCCGCAGACGCCGTGCCAACGAAGGCGACACCGCCATAGACACCGACGAATGCGGTATTGAGGTTGGAGCCGGTCTGCCCCGTGACGATCGCACCAGCGCCCGACCCGCCGCCCTGCGGCGCGCCGGCGATAAAGTCGGAAAGTCCATCGTTGTTGAAGTCGCCAACCATGTCGACCGAGTAGCCGGCGCGCGCGGAAGCACCGGAATGGGCCCAGGCGACGCCGCCGGTGAACGTGCCGAACGTCGTCGGCATGGTCACCGCCGTGTTGGTCGTCTTGCCGTATACCAGCGCGACCGTACCGGTGCCTGTCGAGGAACTGACGATGACGTCGTCGAGGCCGTCGCCATCCACGTCACCGCCGCCACCAACGGACCAGCCGGCCTGCCGGTTGGCCGCGCCGCCGCGGATAGCAAAGCCGTCGGTGCTCGTGCCGGCGGCGATGTTCGCCAGCGACACGGGCGAGCGGACCGACACCGTGAGGTTCGCCGTCGATGTGTTGCCGGCCGCGTCCGTGATCGTGTAGCCGATCGTCTGGTTGCCCGTCGCGCCGGTCGACACGTACTGGATCTGGTTGCCGACCACGGTGGCCGTGCCGGCCCCCGGCGCCGTGGTGATCGTCACCGTGAGGCTGTCGTTCTCCGGGTCTGAATCGTTGCCCAGTACGTTGATGAGCTGGGTCGTGTTGACACCGACCGAGGCCGCGTCGGCGACGGCCGTCGGCGCGTTGTTGACGGTGATGTTGGCCGTCGTCGCGCCGATGGTGCCGCCCTGGCCGTCCGAAACGGTGAAGGTGAAGGAGCCGTTGCCGCCGCCGTTGGTGTGCTCGAAGGTGATGGCGTTGGCGTTGACGTCGGCCTGCGTGAACGTCCCGCCGATACCCAGCGCCACGCCGCTCTTCTTCAGCGTGCCGTTTGCCGGAACGGAGGTCAACGTGTAGGTGACCTGGGCGCTCGTGTTGTCGACGTCGGTCACGTTCAGGATCGTGTTGGTGATCGTCTTCGTGCCGGCGTTCGGGATCTGCAGGCCCGCGTTGGTCGCCAGCACCGGCGCGTCGTTGACGGCGTTGACGGAAATCTGCGCCGATTCCTGCAACAGACTGTATGCGGTGGTACCGCCGCCGGTCGAAACGTTCACGCCTACCGCGCCGTTGGCGATCGTGACGATGCCCGAAAGCTGCCCGAGGTTCGACTGGTCCCACGCCCGATAGGTGATGTCGGCGGTACCGTTGTAGTTGGCATTCGGCAGGAAACGAACGAACGTGTTCGCGTTCGAAGCCAACAAAGTCGCCGAGGTATTCGACAGGGCGCCGAAGGTCGTCCAGTTGCTGCCGCCGTCCGTCGTGAACTGCCAGGTCCCGTTCGTCGTGTCGACGGCGGTGATGGCCAGGCCCGACGGTACGGTCGTCGTCGCGTAGAGACGGTCCGCGTCGCTGACGGACGAGGCGATGATGTTGGTGATCGACGTGCCGGCGTTGGCCGCCGCGGCCACATCCTCGTTGATGGCGCTGAGGCTCGGCGTTCCGGTATTGTCGAGCACCGGCACGTCGTTCAACGGGTTGATGGTGATCGTCGCGCTCTCGACGGCCGTGCTGAACGCCGTCGTACCGCCATTGGTCGAGACGTTGACGCCCGTCTGGCCATTGGTGCCCGAGGTCTGGTCCCAGGCACGCCAGCGCAGCTCGACGGTGCCATAGAAGTTTTCGTTCGGCACGAAGCGGATGAGCGCGGTCGGATTCAGAAGAACGGCGTTGGTGTCGGACAGCGGCGAGCCGGCGCTGTTGCCCGACACGTCGGCGCCGGGCGCCGCCGCGAGCGTGCTCCAGCTCGTTCCGCCGTTCGTCGAGAACTGCCAGGTACCGGCGGGCCGTGTCGCGTTGTCCGCGGTGATGTAGACCGACGTCGTCGCGAAGGTGACGGCGATGCCCTCGACCGACGCATTGTCGACGTCGGTGATCGCCGCGGCGCTACCGACAAGCTTGTCACCGGCGGCCACCGTCACCCCCGGTGCCAGCCCCGTCGCATCGCGCACGGCATAGACCGCCACGTTGGCGGCCACGGAATCCTCGGCGATGGCTGACAGCGAGTGCGTCGGCGTGTTGTCGAGCACCGGCGCGTCGTTGACGCCCGTGACGGTGATCGTCAGCGTCTGAGTGACCGTGCCGCCCTGACCGTCGCTGGCCGTGTAGGTGAACGTCTCGGTCGCCTGCTGCTGCGCGCCGCCCGGGTCGGTCGCGCCGCGCAGCGCCTGCATGGTGGCGCTGCCGGTCGGGTTGTAGGTGTAGGTGCCGTTGGCGTTCAGAACCAGCGTCGCGCCGGTCGTGCTGGTCAGCGTGTTGCCCGCCGTCGCGGTGGAGGTACCGTCGGTCACCTGCGTGACGGTAAGCGTCGTGCCGGTATCGACATCGCTGTCGTTCGACAGCACGCCCGTGCCGGCCGTGCTCCGCGATACGGCGGTGTCCTCGTTGGTCGTATTCGTGTCGGGCGATGCCGTCGGCGCATCGTTGACGCCCGTAACCGTAATGGTCACGGTCGCCGTGTCGGAACCGCCGTCGCCGTCGGAGATCTGGTAGGTGTAGCTGACGTTGGCCGACTGGCCGGTGCCTAGGTAGTTGAACTGGCCGTTGGGATTGAACGTCAGGCTGCCGTTGGCGTTCTGCGTCACGATGCCGTCGTTGGCGCGGGTGCCGGCGGCCGTCGTCGCCAGCGTCGTGGCGGCGGCGAGATTGCCCGTGGCCCCGTTCATGTGGGTCACGGTCAACGTCGTGCCCGTATCGGGATCGGTATCGTTGCCCAGCGTGCCGCTCGCGGCGACGTTGAGCACGGTGTTCTGGTCGGTGGTATAGGCGTCGTTGACGGCGTCGGGACCGTCGTTGACGCCGTTGATGGTGATCGTCACCGTGGCGATCGCGGTCAGCCCGCCGGGATCGGTGATGGTGTACTGGTACTGTACCGTTGCCGTGTCGCCGACGCCCAGCGACGTGTACTGGCCGTTCGGATCGAACACGAACGTACCGTTCGACTGCTGCGTCAGCAGGGTCGGCGTCGTGCCGGCATTGAGCGTGATCTGGGCACCGATCGCGGCCTGGCTGCCGTTGACGCCTCGCACATTGATCGCGTCGCCGTCCGGGTCGCTGTCGTTGCCCATGATCTGGTTGAGGGCATTGACGGTCAGCACCGCGTTGGCATTGGTGCTGAAGGCATCGTTCACTGCCACCGGCGGGTTGTTGACCGCGACCACGATCGGCGTGTCGGGCGTGCCGCCCGGCTCGTCCTCGATCCGCTGCCCCCCGGGCTCCGAGCCGACAAGGTAATGCACGAACACTGGCGGCGGATAACCCGTGTCGATGGCGTAGATGACCGGGTTGACCACCGTGTTGCCGACCGGATTGATGGTCGGCGACGCGAGCGCACCCGCCAAGACCGCGTCGGCCGCCTGTGGAGCGCCGTCGCCGCCGGCCGCGGTGCTCACCTCGCCGGCCAGGGTTGCGCCTTCCGCGTTCAGCAGTTCGGGCGCCGGAATCGTCTGGCCGCCGGCCAGCACCAGCATCGCCGGGTTCTCGCCCTGGGCGACCGGGAAGAAATCCACCAGCAGCAGCGACTGGCCGGACGACAGGACCACCAGCAGGTCCTCGCCCAGCTCGAACATCGTGCTGCCTTCGAGATCGAGGTCGTTGAGGTTGACTTCGACCCCCGCCCCCATCTCGATGATGATCGACGGCGCGCCTTCCGCGCCCTGCGCGGCAGTCAGCGTCGATTCCGCCGCTTCCTCGCGGCCGAGGAATCCGACCTTGTCGAGGAAGACCTCGCCGCCATCCGGAAACACCACGACGACGCCGTCGCCTTCGGCCCGGGTCGTCACGCCCTCCATGGGCACGGTGAAGGTGATGCGCTGGCCCGGCTGCACGTCGAGGACGACACGCCCGCCTGCAGGTGGCACACGCTCCACCAGCACGTCGCCACGATCCGTGGTCGACACGATGCCTGTCGCTTCCGCCTGGGCGATCTGAAGCTCGCCCGACCCGTCACGCGCCATGCCGGACTCCATAGCGATCCGTCATGACCTGCGCCGGCCCGTCGCCGACACACGCCACCCGTTTCTAATAGATAGACGATTCCGGCCCAAGATGCAATCTGGAGAGGCCGGACTTTGCTGGCAATTTCCTGAAAGTTTTAAGGAAAACCAACCTTTTCCGCTTTGGCGCCCGGATCGATGCCCCTTTCGGACCGCGGCACACGACGCCACTACGGGTTGGGGGTAAGCCCCATCGTCGGCAACAACATGTTCTGCAGGGCCAGCAGGCGGAAGACCGACACATCGCGATCGACCTGTTGCGTCACGAGGTCGGTGCGGTTGTTGAACAGATCCTGCTCGGCGTCGAGCAGATCGAGCAGGCTTCGCGTGCCGAGATCGAACTGCTGCCAGTACAGCTCCCAGATCTCGGTGTGGTGGTTCAATTCCTCGAGCAATTCGCGGGTCCGCTCACGCCCGAGCACATACTTGTTCCAGGTTTCGCGGGCATCCTCGGCCACCTCGCGCCGCATCACGTCGATTTCCTCGCGCGCGCGCACCAGCCGGTGCTCCAGTTCGCGGACGCGACCGATATCGGCGCCGCCGCGGTAGAGGTTGTAGCGCATCCGCAGCATGGCCCGGACGTCGTTGTTGTACCCGCGGGTACCGTCGAGGTTCTTGTTGTAGCCGCCGGCCAGCTCGAGGTTGACGCGCGGGTAGAGCGGCCCCTTGACGACCTCGACCGCCTCGCCGATGGCGTCGGTTTCCGACGAGACGACACGCACAGACGGATGTTCGGTCACGACCCGGTCGGTGATCTCGTCGACATCGCGCGGCAGGGCGAAATCGGGCACCTCCGGCTCCAGAAGCACATCCGGAAGGCGCCCGACCGCACGCAGATAGTTGGCATTGGCGTCGAGCAGTCGGCGCACCGCCTCGGTTTCCTCCGAGCGCGCCTTGGAGAGACGGGCACTGGCCTCGGCGAGTTCGACCTTGCTGCCGCTGCCGCCGCGGAACCGCTGGTCGGCGGCGGCGCGCAGGCTCTCGTGCGACCGCACGTTCTCGCGCGTGATCTCCAGCAACACGCGCTCGCGCAGGACGGCGTAGTACACCTCGACCACGCGCAAGGTCAGCAGTTCGGCCGTTTCGGTGATCTGGCGCGCCGCCGCCTCCAGACGATGGCGGTTGCGCTGGATCTCGTGGTCGGCGGCGAACCCGTCGAACAGCAGCTGCGTGACGACGAGGTTCGATTCATACCGGCGCATGTTGAGGGTGCCGCTTTCGCCGACATCCCGACCCTCGCGGCCGCGCGTCGTCGGGTTGTTGCTCCACTCGGTGCCGGTCGCCGCGTCGAGATCGACCCACGGGTGCCAGAAGCCAAGCGCCTGGATGAGTTCCTGCTCGACGGCGTTGCGTTCCTCGCGCGCCGACTTCATGTCGGGGTTCTCGCGCAGGGTGGTGATGATGGCGTCGTCGAGGGTAAAGGCCTGGGCACGCGCCGGCGCCGGCGCGCCGAGCGCGCACAGCACCGCACACGCGGCGAGGCTCGCCACGAGCCACGCTGCACGGATATTCCTGATGCCGCATCGAGCGGCCATGGCTGCTTTGCCTGTCGAACTCATTACCCGTCGTCCGATTGGATAGCGGCAAGCGCAAGATTCATCAATAGAATATACAGCTTGAGGGGGTAAATTGACGTGGTTGATGCACACGGCACGGGCCAAGTCGTGCTATCAGACCATCCCGAGGATCCGTTCGGGGCCATGCCGCCTCCCTCCTGCCCCATGACTGGCCGATCATGACCCTGCCTACGCCCTCCCGTTCTTCCGCCGAAGCCGCCGCGACGCTGCCGCTGCCCGCGCCGGCGGCCGGCTTCGAGGGCGACCCGCTGCTCGACTGCCTGGAGGCGCTGTGTGCCTGGCATGGCCGGCCGCGCTCGGCCGAGGCCCTGGTGGCGGGCCTGCCGGTGGGCGAGCGGGCCGATACCGACATCTTCGCCCGCGCCGCGGCCCGCGCCGGCTTCCGTTCGCGGCTGGTCCGCCGCAGCCTGGACGAGATCGACCCGCACCTGCTGCCGTGCGTGCTCCTGCTCGCGAACCGGCGCGCCTGTCTCCTGCTCGCGGTCGAGGGCGGCGAGGCCGAGATCGCCGATACTTCGACCGGCGGCGGCAGCGTGCGCCTGCCGCTGACCGAACTGGCGGCTCGGCACACGGGGAGCGTCATCTTCGTGCGCCCGCAGCCCCTGCCGGCCGACACGCGCGCCCTCGCCGACCTGCCCGGCAGCACCAAGGCCTGGTTCCTCGGCACCCTTTGGCGATTCTGGCCGCTCTATACAGAGGCCCTGGCCGCCGCGTTCCTGATCAACCTGTTCATGCTGGCGACGCCGGTCTTCATCATGAACGTCTACGACCGCGTGCTGCCGAACGCGGCGTTCGACACGCTGTGGGCGCTCATCATCGGCATGGGGATCGTCTTCGTCTTCGACTTCCTGCTGCGCGAGCTGCGCTCCTGGTTCGTCGACGAGGCCGGCCGCAACGCCGACGTCCTGCTGGCGGCCCGCCTGTTCGAACACGTCCTCGCCCTCGAACTGAAGGCACGCCCGCGTTCGGCCGGCGCCTTCGCCAGCCAGTTGCGCGAGTTCGACACGCTGCGCGACTTTCTCTCGTCCATCACGTTCGTGGCGCTGGTCGACGTTCCCTTCGCCCTGCTGTTCATCCTCGCCGTCTGGCTGCTCGCCGGTCCCGCGATCGCGGCCATTCCGGCGATCGCCTTCGTCCTCGTCCTGCTGTTCGGCCTCGCCCTGCAGCGGCCGCTCGACCGTGCCGTCGCCATGGGCGTCGAGGAGTCGGCGCGCCGGCACGGCCTGCTGGTCGAGACGATCTTCGGCCTCGACACCATCAAGAGCCAGGCCGCGGAAGGCCAGATCCAGCGCCAGTGGGAACATGTGGTCGACGCGGCGGCCGAAGGCGCCCATCGCATGCGCCTGCTGGCATCGCTCAACATCAACGTCACGACACTCGTCTCGGCCCTCGTGTCGGTCATCGTCGTCCTGATCGGCGTCTACCAGGTCGGCGACGGCGACCTGACCATGGGTGGCCTGATCGCCGCGGTCATCCTGTCGGGCCGCGCCCTGACGCCCATCGGCCAGGTCGCGGCCCTGCTGGTGCGCTACAATCAGGCGCGGCTCGCGTATCGCACGCTCGACCGCATCCTGAAGCTGCCGCTCGAGCGCTCGGCCGACCGCGATTTCCTCCACCGTCCAGCGCTCGCCGGCAACCTCCGCTTCGACGCCGTCACCTTTGCCTACCCTGGCCAGCAGCGGCCGGCGATCGAGCAGGTCTCGTTCGACATCCGCGCCGGCGAGCGCGTCGCGGTACTGGGTCGTATCGGCGCCGGCAAGACGACCGTCTTCAAGCTGGTGATGGGCCTGTTCCATCCCGACAGCGGCTCGGTGCTGTTCGACGGCACGGACATCAGGCAGATCGACCCGGCCGACCTGCGCCGCGCCATCGGCTACGTGCCGCAGGATGTCTTCCTGTTCTCCGGCAGCGTGCGCGACAACATCCTGCTCGGCCGCCGCGCTGCCGGCGACGAGGAGATGATGCACGCGGCGCGCGTCGCCGGCGTCGATGCCTTCATCGGCGGCGACCCGCAGGGCTTCGACCGGCGCGTCGGCGAACGCGGCGAGCAGCTTTCCGCGGGGCAGCGACAGTCGATCGGCATCGCGCGCGGCCTCGTCGGCGATCCGGCGATCCTGCTGCTCGACGAGCCGACCAGCCACATCGATTCGACGACCGAGGCCCAGATCATCGCCAATCTCCGCGCCGCCGTCGCCGGGCGCACCGTGCTGCTGGTGACGCACCGCCTGCAGCTGCTCGACCTCGTCGACCGCATCATCGTCGTCGATGGCGGCCGCATCGTCGCCGACGGCCCGAAGGCTGCGGTGCTGCAGACGCTGACCGAAAACACGCGCGGCGCCGAGGCGGGTGGACAGCGATGATGCAGCCGGCCGACATCGACTTCCTGCCGCCGCGCGCCGCCGCCGCGCGCCGCCGCGGCCGCCTCGGCCTGCACCTGCTGGTGCTGGCGATCTCGGCCCTCGTCCTCATCGTCGGGGTGTGGGCGGCGCTGGCGACGATCGAGGAGGTGACGCGCGGCGAAGGCCGCGTGATCCCGTCGCGGCAGGTGCAGCTCATCCAGAATCTCGAGGGCGGCATCCTTGCCGAACTGCTGGTCCACGAGGGCGAGATCGTCGACAGCGGCCAGACGCTGCTCCGCATCAGCGACGTCACCGCCTCGTCCAACCTCGCGGAGAGCCAGACGCGCGCACGCACGCTGGAGGTCGAAACAACCCGCCTCGCCGCCGAGACGGAAGGGCGCGAGCCCGAGTTCGACGCCGCGCTGAAGGCCGAAGCGCCGGCGCTGGTGGCCAACGAACTCGCCCTCTACGCCTCGCGCAAGGCCAAGCTCGAGGGCGAACTTTCGGTGCTGCGCCAGCAGCGCGAGCAGCGCCGCCAGGAACTTGCCGAACTGACGGGGCGCCGCGACCAGATGCGCGAATCCCTGCGCCTCGCGGACGAGGAATTGCGGCTCACCGAACCGATGGCCGAGCAGGGGGTCGTCCCGCGCGTCGAATTCCTGCGCCTGCAGCGCAACGTGAGCGAGCTGCGCGGCCAGTTCGACGCGACGGTCGCCGCGATCCGCCGCGCGGAGGCCGGCATCAGCGAGATCGTGCAGCGCGTCGCCGCGGCGGAATCGAGCTTCCGCAACGAGGTCCGTATCGAGCTGAACCGCAAGCTGGCCGAATTGTCCGCCCTCCGCGAGACGATGACCGGCGAACGCGATCGTGTGCGGCGCAGCGACGTCCGTTCGCCGGTGCGCGGCATCGTCAAGACCATCCATGTCCAGACCATCGGCGGCGTCGTGCGGCCGGCGCAGGACATCGTCGAGATCGTGCCGCTCGACGACACGCTGCTGATCGAGGCGCGGGTGAAGCCTACCGACATCGCCTTCATCCGCCCGCGCCAGAAGGCGACGGTGAAGATTTCGGCCTACGACTACACGGTCTACGGCGGCCTCACCGGCCAGGTCGAGGACATCAGCGCGGATTCACTTGTCGACCAGCAGACCGGCCACAGCTACTACCGCGTGCGCGTCCGCACCGACAGCGACCAGCTCGGCGACGGCAAGGAAGACCTTCCGATCATCCCCGGCATGACCGCGACGGTCGACATCCTCACCGGCGAGAAGACGGTGCTGAGCTACCTCGCCCGTCCCGTACTGCACCTGCGCGACAACGCGCTCCGCGAGCGGTGAGGTTCACTCGAACGTCGCCCGCACCTCGCCGATCCCGTCCCAGCGCACCACCACCTCGCGCGCGTCGCCGAGCAGCTTCGGCATCGCCGCCGCGCCGGTCGTCACGTACCAGCCGGCGCGCAGCCATTCGCCGCGCCGGGCGAGGCGCGCGACCATGCCGACGAGTGTGGCGAAGGCATCCGTCTGGGCATCTCCCTCGAACGCCGTCGAAACGACCTTGCCGTCATAGACGACCTCGACGCCGATCTTCCGCATGTCGCGTTCGCGCCAGCCGGGAATCGGTGGGCCTGGGATGTAGCCCCAGGCAACGCCCATGTCGGCGATCTGCAGCTTCTGGTCGGTATGCATGGGGTCGTTCCATACCGTCCCCGCCAGTTCGAGGCCGCAGATCGCCTCGGCGGCGCCGGCGATCTCGTCCTCGCTGTAGGGCGTGCCGCGCAGCGGCAGTCCGCGTGTCATGCGGAAGCCGAACTCAGCTTCGATGAACAGCGACCGGATGTTCGGCCGCTTCAGCCGTGCCGGTGCCGCGTACAGACGTTCGGCGATCATCGGCCCGGTCATCCAGTCAACATAGCCCGGGCGACCGGGACTGCTCGGCGCGGCGAAGCCGATCTTCCAGCCGGTCACCGTGCCGCCGAGGCGCGCGAACAGGGCGTCCCGGATGGCCTCGGCCTCGGCAAGTCCCTGCGGCCGCAGCTCTTCCGGCAGTGTATCGAGACCCTTGCCGCCGCTGCGTGCGGCATAGAGCAGGTCTGCCGCGCGCACGATACCCGCATGGTCGAGTGCCATTGCATCCTCCCGGCAGGCCGACGCGCGGCCTCGCGTTGTTATCGTGGCGGTATCAGGCGAAATTGACCGTCACGTCGCCGATGCCGTCGAAACGCGCGATGGCCGTGCGGGTCGTGCCGGCCGCCGCCGGCGCCGCCGCCGCGCCGGTCGTCACCAGCATGCCCGACTGCAGGCCGCGCCCCGAGGCCGCCAGCTTGTTGGCGAGGTTGACGAGGACCTCCACCGGGTTGCACCGCGCGTCACCTTCCAGCCCGCGGCCGACCGACTTGCCGTCGAACAGCAGCTCGACGCCGATCTTCGTCAGGTCGCGCTTGCGCCAGTCGGCGATCGCCGGTCCCGGGATGAAGGCATAGGCGGCGCCGAGATCGGCGGTCAGGCCCGCGCCGCCCGCCGCCATCGGCTCGCGGTAGGACGAGCCGGCCAGCTCGATCGCCGCCATGGCCGTGCCGACCGCCTCGACCACTTCGCCCTCGCTGTAGGGCTTGCCGCGCGCCGGCAGGGCCTGCGCCATGCGGAAGCCGACTTCGGCCTCGACGAACATGAAGTGCAGCGCGCTGCGCTTCACGGTCGCCGGATTGGGCAGCAGGGTCTCGGCGAACATCGGCCCCGTCATATAGCCGAGATAGCCTGGCGCCTTGGTCGCAGACGGCGCCGTGAAGCCCGCCTTCCAGCCGATAGGCCGGCCGCCAAGGCGGAAGGCCAGGCCGTCGCGGATGGCCTCGGCCTCCTTCATCGTCGTCGGCCGGAGGTCCGCCGGCAGTCCGTCGAGCGCGCTGCCCTTGCGCCGCGCGTCGGCCAGCATGTCGGCCGCGCGCGAAACCTGTTCGCTGTTCAATGCCATCGTTTCCCCCTGTCCGCCGTCGTCACTGCGCGGCGCTGCGATGTGCGACCGGCCGCACGGTACGGTACCAGTCGAGAATCTGTTCGCCCGTCCACAGCTTCACGCCGGGCTTGCCGAGGATGTGGGCATAGGCCTGTTCGAGATAGCCGATGCGGTGCGGCGCTCCGGTCAGGTACGGGTGCAGGCTGATCGCCATCACCCGCGTGATCGCCTCGCTCTCCTTGTAGAGACGGTCGAACTGGTCGCGGATGCGCCGGAACATCTCGGCCGAATCGTGGTGCTGTATCGCCATCATGGTGATATCGTTGGTCTCCACCGTGTACGGCACGGAGACCACCGGCCCCTCGCTGGTGGCGATGTCGACCGGCTGGTCGTCGAGCACCCAGTCGGCGACGTACTCGATGCCGGCACGGGCGAGGCAATCGATCGTCTCGTAGTTTTCCGTCAGGCCCGGACTTTCCCAGCCGCGCACCTTGCGGCCGCTGAAACGGCGGATGGAGTCCACCGCACGGTCGATCTGCTCCTGCTGGTCGTCGTGCTTGTGCATCGGCCCCTGCACATGGCCGTGGCCCATGAACTCCCAGCCACGCTTCAGCGCCTCCTCGGGCACGCGCGGGAAGGTCTCGCAGACGCGCCCGTTGGTCGCCAGGGTCGGCGTGATGCCGAACTCGGCCAGCACCTCGGCGATGCGCCAGAAGCCGACGCGCATGCCGTATTCGTGCCACGCCCAATTGGGCAGGTCAGGCAGCACCGGCTGGCCCTGCGGGGGCGGCAGCACGGTGCGCGGCATGGCCCGACGGTCGTCCCAGTCCTCGACGTTGACGATGGTCCAGACGACCATGCGGGCGTTGTCGGGCAGCTTCAGCGGCGGCCGGTCGACGATCGCCGAAAACGGCACACGGTCGCGAAAACCCATACGAGGCTCCTGGCGGCGTCGCGGCGGGCCGGGCCCGCCTTCCCGCCCCGAGATTACATGGATTGCGACGGCGCGGAAGGGCTGCCCTGCCCACCGCGAATGGTCACGGACGCGACGCGGCGCCCGGCAACGGACTAGAGTGCGCCGCCATCGCCCCCGGGATTTCATGAACACTCGCGCCGCCCTCACGCCGCCGACCGCGCTGATCATCGGCATGACCATCGCGAGTCAGTTGCCGATGACGATCTATCTGCCGGCGGTGCCCGCCATGGCCGCCGACCTTGGCGTTCCGGCGGCGCAGGTGCAGCTCGTGGTGCCGGCGTTCCTCGGCGCCTTCGCCGTGGCCCAGCTTTTCGTCGGGCCGGTTTCCGACGCCTTCGGCCGGCGGCCGGTTGCCCTGCTCGGCCTCGCCCTCCTCGGCCTCGCCAGCGTCGCCTGCGCGGTCGCGCCCGATCTGGCGACCCTGGTCGTCGCCCGTATCGCGCAGGCCGTCGGCGCCTGCGTCTCGATCGTCGTCGGCCGCGCCATCATCCGCGATACCGCGGAGGGGGCGGCCGCGGCCAAGGTCATGGCGTGGGTCGCCGCCGCCATGGGGCTGGGTCCGGCGGTGGCCCCCCTGGCCGGCGGCTATCTGCTGCTGCTCGGGGACTGGCCGATCACCTTCCACGCGATCGCGCTCGCCGCCGCGCTGATCCTCGTGGCCGGCATGCTGCGGCTGCGCGAGAGCCTGCCGCCCGGCGCGCGCCAGCCCGCCCGCATCACATCCCATCTGCGCAGCTACGTGCTGGTGGCACGTCAACGCAGTCTCGTCGGCTACGCGCTCGGCGTGACCTGCTGCTCCTCGGCCTTCGTGCCGTTCATGGTCGCCGCCCCCGTCCTGCTCATGGAGCAGCGCGGGGTTTCGCCCGAGGCCTTCGGCTTTTTCGTCCTGCTGGTGCCGGGTACCTTCATGGTCGGGAGCTGGATCGCCGGCCTGATCGCGCCGCGGGTCGATCCCGACCGGACCATCGGCCTGTGCTTTCCGGTCGCGCTGACCGGCGTGCTGGTACCCACCATCCTAGGCGACGCCGCCAGCAGCGTCGTGCTGGTCGCCTCGATGATGCTGTGGAACATCGGCAACGCCATCATCTTCGTCTTCTGCTACGCGCGCGGCATGGCCGGCGTGGCGCCCTCGATGGCGGGGGCGGCGTCCGGCCTGATGGGCTTCGTCCACTTCGGCTGGTCGTTCGTCCTGTCCCTGGTCAGCGCCGCGCTGCCGCTCCAGGCGACGTGGATGGGCTTGACGCAGACGGTGACGGTCGCGCTCGGCGCGCTCGCCTTCCTGCTGATCGCGCGCCCCTGGCGAGCGGTCGCGCGGCCCTAGGCGATGCTGAGCGTCATGTCCGGCAGGCGCGGATCGTCGTCGCGGTACTGCACATCGGTGGCGAACTGCGCGCCGCAGCCGGGACAGCAATAGCTGCGCACGACGAAGCGGTCCTCGAGGCCATAGCGGTTGACGGGCTGCAACGCCGACATCTCGCGCTCGATCATCACGGCGCGCTCGCGCGGGCTCTCCGCCGCCGGACCCAGCGGCCGTTCGCAGTGGCTGCAGCCGATGACGGGCCCGGCCGCCGTGTCGCGGATATCCAGCACGTCATCCAGGCGCAGCCGCACCGGCTTGCCAGCGAAACCGTCGGCGCCGGCCCAGTCGGGGCCGAGCCGGCTGCCGGCCGCGAGCCGCGCCTTGCGGCGTTCGTCGCGCAGCTTCGTCGTGGCGGCCGCATCGACGGTGCCGTCGGCGGCGAAGGCGACGGCATAGTTGCGCGCCGCCTCCTCGCGAGTGACGAGGCCGCGGCTGATGTCGTTGGCGACATGCGCCGGGTCGCGCAGCAGCGGATCGCCGTATCCGCCGCCGCCGTTGCAGATGCACAGCCAGGCGTCGCCGCGATCGAGGAAACGCACGCTCTTCGCTTCGGCGACGTCGACTTCGCGGGCCTGCAATGCCGCGCCGTCGAGCGGAATGCGCCCGGCGGCGAATTCCGCCGCGAGGCCGGCGCCGCGCAGCACGATGTTGCGCTGGACGGTGCCGGGATCGCCACCATGCACGCCCTTGGTTTCAATATGGCTCACACCGGTGCCGATGAACACGGCCTCCAGCGGCTCCGGGTTGTTCCACGGCGTGATCAGGTACTCGAGTCCGACGCCGCCGCGCCACTTGCCGGCGCCCGCCGTTTCCGCCCGTTCCTTGCGGTAGACGTAGAGGATGGGCAGCAGCGTCTCGACGCGTTCGACGTTGGGGATGCCGTAGGCCGGCGCGATGTAGTTGCCGCAGGTATCGACGCCGTCGGCGAAGTTGCGTGCGCCGCCGCCGCCCACGGAATCCGTGAACAGATTGACGAAGGTGCGACCGTCCGTGCGCTTGCCGGCCATCACGCCCATGTTCACGCCGCCATAGCCGAGTCCGATCACCTCGCGCTTCAGCTCCTCCGGCCCGCAGGCGTACATCTTCGCCATCGCTTCCCAGACGAGGTTGCCGGTGATCTGACAGGCGTTGACGGTGGCCATGCTGGTGCCGGCCGGGAAGATGGCATTGTTGATCGTGCCCGGCTCGGAAACGATGTCGATGCAGTCGACGACCGCCCCGTGCGACCAGGGCAGGTCGAAGCAGAGCAGCGGAAACGCCACCTGCAGGATGCCGCCGATGAGGCCGGCCCACGTACAGTTGACCGTGCCCTCGGCCTGCGGCGAGGTGCCGGTGAAGTCGAAGGTCAGCCGGTCGCCCTTCTTCGTCAGGGCGAGCTTCAGGCGGTAGATGCTATTCTCGAAGCCGTTGTGATCGAGCAGCGCGTGGGCGTACCAGGTGCCGTCCGGCAGGGCGGCGATGCGCGTCTTCAACGAGCGGCGCACGTAGTCGAGAATCTGCTGCTGGCAGGCGAGGAAGGTATCGAGCCCGTATTCGCGGATGATGTCGTGCAGGCGCTCGTGCGTCACCGACTGGGAGGCGATCTTGGCGCGCAGGTTGAGCGCGTTGATCTCTGGCGTACGCGAGTTGCGCAGGAAGGCCATCTCGACGTCGCGGCGCAGCTTGCCGGCCTCGACGATCTTCACCGGCGGCACCAGCGGCACTTCCTGGTAGGCGTTGTGGGCGCCGACGCACCAGCTCCCCGGATGCGGCCCGCCCATATCGAGCTCGTGAACGACGACGCCCGTCCAGCCGACCCTCTTGCCCTCCCAGAACACCGGCGAGACGACGGCCGTATCCATGGCGTGCAGCGCGCCATACCAGGGATCGGACGTCATGAAGACGTCGCCCTCGCCGATGTCGTCGCCGAAGGCCTCGATGGTCTTCTGCACGACGACGTCGAGGGCCGAAGCCTGGCGCACGACGTAGACACCGACATAGAGGCCACGGCCGTCGGCCGTCAGGATGCCGGCATTGAAATCGCCGGACTCGTAGACCGCAGGTGAGCCCGAGATGCGCCCCATCATCAGGCCCATCTCGTCGTTGATCTCCCACAGCCGGTGGCGAAGGATCTCGAAGGTCACCGGGTCGAGCGGCTTGTACTCAGCCATAGTCCATTACTCTCACAACACCGTTCGCTACGCGTCGCATCACGCCAGGGTCAGCGTCATCTCTGGCATGCGCGGATCCTCGTCCTTGTACTGGACGTCGGTCGAGAACTGCGAGCCGCAGCCGGGGCAGCAATAGGCACGCACGACGATCTCGTCCTCGAGACCGTAGCGGTTGACCGGACTGCTTTCCGACATGCGGTGCTCGACCATCGCCGCGCGCGACCGAGGGTCCTCCGAGGCGGGGCCGAACGGCGTCTCGCAGACGCGGCAGCCGAGCACCGGCCCCGACGCCGTGTCGCGGACTTCCAGCACATCGTCCAGAGTCAGGCGCCCGGGCTTGCCGGCAAAGCCGTTGGCGCCCTGCCAGTTGGGGCCCAGCCGGCTGCCTCGCGCCAGCCGCTCGCGGCGCCGCTCGGCGCGCAGCTTCTCGGTCGCCGTCCCGTCGGCCGTGCCGTCGGCCGCCAGCACGACGCCATAGTTGCGCGGTGCCTCCTCGTGGCTGACCAGGTTCCGCCGCACGTCGCGCGCCACCAGCGCGGGGTCGCGCAGCAGCGGGTCGCCGTAGCCGCCGCCGCCCATGCAGAAGTTCAGCCACGCATCGCCGGCCCGGAGATAGTCGTGGTCCTTGGCCTCGCGCACCTCGACCGTCTGCGCGCCGACCTCCTCGAGGCGAACGGGCACCTTGCCGGCGGCGAACTGCTGCGCGAGATCGGTGCCGCGCAGCACGATGTTGCGCTGGACCGTGCCGGGGTTGCCGCCATGCACGCCCTTGGACTCGATGTGGCTCTGGCCGCTGCCGATGAAGGTCGCCTCGACCGGATGATCGGTGCCGTAGGGAATGACCATGTATTCGAGCCCGACGCCGCCACGCCACTTTCCGGCGCCCGCGGTTTCCTCGCGTTCGCGGCGATAGACATAGAGCAGCGGCGCCAGCGATTCGATGCGCTCGACGTTGGGGATGCCGAAGGACGGCGCGATGAAATTGGCGCAGGTATCGATGCCGTCGCCGAAGCTGCGCGCCCCGCCACCGCCGATGCTGTCGGTGAAGACGTTGAGGAAGGTGCGGCCGTCGTTGCGCTTGCCGGCGAGGATCGCCGTCGTCAGGCCACCGAAGCAGAGCGCGATGACTTCCTTCTTCAGCTCCTCCGGACCGCAGGCGTACATCTTCGCCATCGCTTCCCAGACGAGGTTGCCGGTCGACTGGCAGGCATTGACCGTCGCCATGCTGGTGCCGGCGGGGAAGATGGCGTTGTTGATCGTGCCCGGCTCGGAAATGATGTCGATGCAGTCGACCACGGCGCCATGCGACCAGGGCAGGTCGTAGCAGAGCAGCGGGAAGGCCACCTGCAGGATGCCGCCAATGAGGCCCGACCAGGCGCAGTTGATGGCACCCTCGGCCTGCGGCGAGGTGCCGGTGAAGTCGAAGGTCAGCCGGTCGCCCTTCTTGGTCAGGGCAAGCTTCAGGCGGTAGATCTTGTTCTCGACCCCGTTGTGGTCGAGCATCGCGTTGGCATACCAGGTGCCATCGGGCAGCGACGAGATGCGCGCCCGCAGGGACTTCCGCACATAGTCGAGAATCTGCTGCTGGCAGGCGAGGAAGGTTTCCCGTCCGTAGTCGCGGATCAGGTCGCGCAGCCGCTCGTGCGTGACGCCCTGCGCGGCGATCTTGGCGCGCAGGTTGAGCGCGTTGATCTCCGGCGTGCGCGAGTTGCGCAGGAAGGCCATCTCGACATCGCGGCGCAGCTTGCCGGCCTCGACGATCTTCACCGGCGGCACCAGCGGCACTTCCTGATAGGCATTATGCGCGCCGACGCACCAGCTCCCCGGATGCGGCCCGCCCATGTCGAGTTCATGGATGACCACACCGGTCCACGCCACCAGTTCGCCCTCCCAGAACATCGGGGCGACGACCGCCGAGTCCATCGCATGCAGCGCGCCGTACCAGGGGTCCGACGTCAGGAACACGTCGCCCTCATGGATGTCGTCGCCGAAGGCCTCGATGGTCTTCTGCACCACGACGTCGACCGCCGATGCCTGCCGGATGATATAGACGCCGGCGTAGAGCCCGCGACCTTCCGCCGTCAGGATGGCAGTGTTGAAGTCGCCGGCCTCGTAGACGGCGGGCGAGCCCGACATGCGGCCGAGCATCAGCCCCATCTCGTCGTTGATCTCCCACAGCCGGTGGCGAAGGATCTCGAACGTCACCGGGTCGAGCGGCTTGTAGGCGGCCATGGTGCGCTCCAACTCCGCAGCGGGTTCAGGCGAGAGCCAGCTTCATTTCCGGCATGCGCGGGTCCTCGTCCTTGTACTGGACGTCGGTCGAGAATTGCGAACCGCAGCCCGGACAGCAATAGGCGCGGACGACGACGGAATCGACGCGGCTGTAGCGGTTGACGTCGCTGCTGGCAGAAAGCGGCTGTTCGAGCATCGTCGCGCGGGCCCGCGGGTCTTCCGCCGCCGGGCCGAACGGCGTGTCGCAGACGCGGCAGCCGAGCACCGGGCCCGCCGCCGTGTCGCGCACTTCCAGCACGTCGTCGATGGTCAGCCGCGCCGGCTTGCCGGCGAAGCTGTTGCCACCCGTCCAGTCGGGGCCGAGGCGCGTGCCCTTGGCCAGCCGCTCCTTGCGGCGGTCGGCCCGCGCCTTCCCGGTCGCCGCCGCGTCCGGGCTGCCGTCGGCGTTCAGCACGACGGCGTAGTTGCGCCGCGCCTCCTCGCGCATGACGAGGTTGCGGCGCACGTCGCGCGCCACCAGCGCCGGGTCGCGCAGCAGTGGATCGCCGTAGCCACCGCCGCCCATGCAGAAGTTCATCCAGGCGTCGCCGGGATGCAGGTAGTTGTGGTCCTTGGCTTCCTGCACCTCGATTGCCTTCGTGCCGACCTGGTCGATGCCCAGCGGCACCTTGCCGGCGGCGAACTGCGCGGCGAGGTCGGTGCCGCGCAGCACGATGTTGCCCTGCACGGTGCCCGGCATGCCGCCATGGGCGCCCTTCGATTCGATGTGGCTCTGGCCGGTGCCGAAGAAGATCGCTTCAAGATCGTGCTCGGTGCCGTATGGCATGACCATGTATTCGAGCGTCACGCCGCCGCGCCATTTGCCGGCACCGGCGGTGTCCTCGCGCTCGCGGCGATAGACGTAGAACAGCGGCGCCAGCGTCTCGACACGCTCGACATTGGGAATGCCGTAGGCCGGCGCGATGTAGTTCGAACAGGTGTCGATGCCGTCGCCGAAGCTGCGGCCACCGCCACCGCCGACGCTGTCGGTGAAAAGATTCACGAAGTTGCGCCCGTCAGCCTTCTTGCCGGCGATGACGGCGGTGTTGATGCCGCCGTGGCAGAGCGCGATGACCTCCTTCTTCAGGTCGGCGGGCCCGCAGGCGTACATCTTCGCCATCGCTTCCCAGACGAGGTTGCCGGTCGACTGGCAGGCATTGACCGTCGCCATGCTGGTGCCGGCGGGGAAGATGGCGTTGTTGATCGTGCCCGGCTCGGAAATGATGTCCATGCAGTCGACGACGGCGCCATGCGACCAGGGCAGGTCGAAGCAGAGCAGCGGGAAAGCCACCTGCAGGATGCCGCCGATGAGGCCCGACCAGGCGCAGTTGATCGAGCCTTCGGCCTGGGGCGAGGTGCCGGTGAAGTCGAGGATGAGGCGGTCGCCCTTCTTCGTCAGGGCGAGCTTCATGCGGTAGATCTTGTTCTCGACCCCGTTGTGGTCGAGCATCGTGTTCGCGTACCACGTGCCGTCGGGCAGCGACGAGATGCGTGCCTTCAGCGAGCGGCGGACATAGTCGAGGATCTGCTGCTGGCAGGCGAGAAACGTGTCGATGCCGTACTCGCGGATGATGTCGCGCAGGCGCTCGTGCGTGATGTTCTGCGAGGCGATCTTGGCGCGCAGGTTGAGCGCGTTGATTTCCGGCGTGCGCGAGTTGCGCAGGAACGCCATCTCGACGTCGCGCCGCAGCCTGCCGCCGTCGACGATCTTCACCGGCGGGATCAGCGGCACTTCCTGATAGGCGTTGTGCGCGCCGACGCACCAGCTCCCCGGATGCGGTCCGCCCATGTCGAGTTCATGGATGACCACGCCGGTCCACGCCACCCGCTTGCCTTCCCAGAACATCGGCGAGACGACGGCGGTGTCCATGGCGTGCAGCGCGCCATACCACGGGTCCGACGTCATGAAGACGTCACCCTCGTGGATGTCGTCGCCGAAGGCCTCGATCGCCTTCTGCACGACGACATCGAGGGCCGAGGCCTGGCGGATGACGTAGACGCCGGCATAGAGACCCTTGCCGTCGGCGGTGAGAATGGCAGTGTTGAAGTCGCCGGCCTCGTAGACAGCGGGCGATCCGGAGATGCGGCCGAGCATCAGCCCCATCTCGTCGTTGATCTCCCACAGCCGGTGGCGAAGGATCTCGAACGTCACCGGGTCGAGTGGCTTGTAGCTGCTCATTTGCCGCCATTCTCCCGGATCACCAGACTGCCCTGACGGTCGACGACGACGCCCCAGCCCGGCGGCACGACCACGGTGTCGCCCATGCGCTGGATGATCGCCGGGCCCGACAGGCGCTGGCCCGGGCGCAGGCGGTCGCCCGCATGCACGTCGGTGGCGACAAAGCCGCCGGCCTCGGTGAACCAGGCGTCGCGCTTGCCGGTGATCGAGTTGCCGGCACTGCCTTCGGTGATGGCGTCGAGATGCGGCCGTTCGAGCGGCAGGGTGCCGACGACGCGGAACGTCACCATCTCCATGCCGGCGGCGACGTAGGCGCTGTTCTTGCCGTAGGTCAGCTCGTACTTCTCAAGGAAGGCCTTGCAGATGCGATCGACTTCCTTCGCCGTGACCGTGCCGTCGTCGATCTCGACGTCGAGTTCGTGCACCTGCATCGAGAAGCGCATGTCGACGAAGCGCGTCACACGCACGTCCTTCGCCGCGAAGCCTTCGGCGACGAACCGCGCCGTCACCATCTCGGTCAGCTCCGCCAGCAGGCGGTTGACGGCGCCCAGCGCGTCGTCCTTCAGCGGCGGCCGCACCAGCATCGAGCGCTCGTCCTGGAAGACGAGATCAGTGGTCAGCATGCCGAGCGCCGAGAAGACGCCGGAATCGGCGGGCACGTAGGCCACCTTCGAGCCGATCTGGCGGGCGAGGAAGGCGGCGTAGACCGGCCCGGCGCCGCCATAGGCGAACACCGCGAAGTGACGCGGGTCGAGACCACGCTCCACCGTCACCTTGCGCATCAGGTCGGCCATCTGGGCGCTTGAAATCTCCATGATGCCGGCCGCGAGCTGCACCGCCGACATGCCGAGCTTCTGGCCGAGCTTCGTCAACGCCGCCTCGGCCGCCGCCTTGTCGACCGGGACGTGGCCGCCGAGGCGGAAATCCGGGTCGAGGTAGCCGAGCACGAGGTGGGCGTCGGTCGCCGCCGGCTCCGTGCCGCCGCGCCCGTAGGCCACTGGCCCCGGCACCGCGCCGGCGCTGCGCGGACCGACGCGCAGGCTGCCACCCGTGTCCGTCCAGGCGATCGATCCGCCGCCGGCGCCGATCGACTTCACGTAGATCTTCGGCACCATGTATTCGTACTGGTCGATCACCGGCGCACGGTCCATCTGCACGCCGTTGCGAAACACCAGACCGACGTCGAAGGTCGTGCCGCCGACATCGGCGCAGATGATGTTGGGCTCCTTCAGCAGGTCGGCGAAGAACACCGCGCCGAGAACGCCGCCGGCGGGACCGGAGTCGACCGTCAGCAGCGGCCGCCGCCGCACGGACTCGACGGGCGCGAGGCCGCCGTTCGACTGCATCACCAGAAGCGACACGCCCATGCCCTTCGTCTTCAGGGCCTGTTCGAGACGCGCCACGTAGTCGCCGACGGTCGGTCCGATATAGGAGTTGAACACCGTGGACACGCAGCGCTCGTACTCGCCGAGGCGCGGCGCCACCTCCGAGGAAATCGAGACGTAGAGATTGGGGTACTTCTGGCGCACCCAGTCGGCGATGCGACGCTCGTGATCGGGATTGAGGAAGGAGAACAGGAAGCAGATTGCCAGCGCCTCGATGCCCGAGGCCACCAGTTCGTCGACGGCGGCGCGCGCGCCGGCCTCGTCGAGCGGCACCACGACCTTGCCGTTGACGTCGACGCGCTCGGCGATGCCGCGGATGTCCTCCGGCTCGACGATCGGCGGCTCGGCCTTGTGCAGATGCGTGATGTGGATCTTCTCGCGCTCCGACAGACCTGTGATCTTCTGGCGCACGCGCCCGATGGTGATGGTCTGCTCGTGGCCGCGCGTCATCAGCAGGCCGGTCCGCGCGCCCTTGCGCTGGGCCAGCGCGTTGGTGCCGACGGTGGTTCCGTGGACGAAGGCGACCGTGCGGCCGAGCAGGTCGCCGACGGGAATCTTCAGTTCCGCCGCGGCCAGGTCGAGGCCATCGAGCACGCCGCGCCCGGGGTCGTCCGGCGTCGTCAGCGCCTTCGCGGTGGTGCGCCGCCCGGACTCGCCGAGGACGACAACGTCAGTGAAGGTGCCGCCAATATCGACGGCAATGCGGACTTTCTCGGCGGATGTCATGGGCATAATCCGAAACGCAAGGCGGGCAAGCCGGTCTTGGATGTCGCGGCGCGCCGGCCGGCTTCGCGGCGCCGCGTTGGACGGCGGGATACTGTCAGAAGCCCCCCGCCGCCGCCAGCCCGTGCGGGCCGGCCGGTGCGGGCTATTCCATCTGGATCATCACATGCCTGCGGTAGGCGGGGCGTTCCGCCAGGCGCTCGTACCAGCGGCGCAGGTGCGGACGATCGGGACGGGGGATGTCGAGCGCGTACCAGCGATACACGGCGATGCCGAGTGGGATGTCGCCCATGGTGAAGTCCGCGCCGGCCATCCACGGCGTGCGCGCCAGCACGGCCTCCATCGTCGCCGACAGTTCGCCGGCCCGCCGCGCCGCCTGTTCGATAGCGCCGGCGTCGCGCCGCTCGGCCGGCGTGCGGACAAGTTGCACGAAGGCCGGCTGCAACGCCGCCCAGAAGGTCGTCTGCTGCCAGGTCATCCAGCGGTCGGCATCGCCGCGCACGCGCGCGTCGGTCGGCCACAGCGTGCCGGCACCGTGCAACGATGCGAGGTAGCGAACGATGGCGTTGGATTCCCAGAGAATGTATCCGTCGTCGTCGATCGTCGGGACGACGCGGTTGGGATTGAGGCGCAGGTACTCGTCGGTGAAGCCGTACTTGCCGGCCATGTCGATGCGCTCGAACGGCAGCCCCATCTCGTCGCACGCCCACAGGACCTTCTGGACGTTCGAGGACGTCGTCCGGCCGAAGATGCGCAGCATGTCCCCTCCCCGCCCGCACCAAGAAATGCGACAAAGCATTCCCGCCGGGCCGGCGATTTCCTTTACCGTACGAGTGGGATGGATTCAATCATCCGGCCACGGATAAAGCGTCGGCATGGCACGACCAAATACATGTCGGAATATATTCACTGATACATCACGGCGATTGCCGCCCGTTACATGAGACATGCATGGCGCGGCGGCGCTGGACCGTGCGTGGCCAATCTTCCAGAATGCCGCCATGAGCACGATGGCCGTCGCCTCCACCATGCGCGAGCGCGTCTACCGGCGCCTGCGCGAGGAAATCCTTACCTGTCGCCTGGCGCCGGGGCTCGAACTGCACGAGGCCGATCTCGCCGGCAGCTTCGCCACCAGCAAGACGCCGGTGCGCGACGCGCTGATGCGGCTGGCGAGCGACGGACTGATCGATGTCATGCCGCGGCGTGGCTACCGGGTCGCCGCCATGACCGGCCGGGCGGTCCGCGAGGCGTTCGAACTGCGCGAAGTGCTGGAGCACGGCTGCGTCGCGACGGCCATCAACTCGGCGTCGGACCGGACACTGGCGGCCCTGGAAGCCTGGCGCGAATTCGATGCCGAGGCCGGCGTCGCCGCCTTCCTCGAATACAATCACGACTTCCACATCGCCCTTGCCCGGCTGTCGCCCAACAGCCAGCTCGCCAACCTCGCGATCGAGGCGCTGGAGAAGTGCGAGCGGCTGCCCTGGCTGTCGACCGAGACCTACGACCTCGAGACGCGGCGACGCCTCGTTGCCGAGCACGGCGAAATCATCGATGCAATCCGCACGCGCGAGCCGGCCGCCGTCACCAGTGCCCTGTCGCGCCACCATGACGACTGCCGGCTCAAGGCCATCGACGCGCTTCACCACTGGCGCGAATGGTCCGAGTGCTGACGGCGCTTGAGAAAGCGCCGGCAGGCAATATGATCTGCTGACATCAACGCCGGAAGCCGGGGCGGCAGAACCCCGGAGCCAGGGCACAGGCGTCGCCCGGCCGTCCGGTCGCCAAGGGGGGAGTATCCCGTGAAGCCAGCCCCGTTTGCCTATGCGCGTGCCCGCACGCTGACGGAGGCGTTCGACCTGCTCGAACGTCACGGCGACGATGCCCGCGTCCTCGCCGGCGGCCAGAGCCTGATGGCGACGCTCAACATGCGCCTGTCGGCGCCGGAAGTGCTGGTCGACATCAATGCCATTCCCGGGCTCGCCGGCATCGAGGAAAAGGCCGACCACATCCGCATCGGCGCGCTCACCCGCCATGTCGAGGTCGAGCGCTCGCCGGTCGTTGCTCGCCATCTGCCGCTGATCGCCGCCGCCATGCCGCACATCGCGCACGCCGCCATCCGCAATCGCGGCACCTTCGGCGGCTCGATCGCCTTCGCCGACCCCGCGGCCGAATTGCCGGCCTGCATCCGCGCCCTCGGCGCCACGCTCGTCATCGCTGGCAGGAAGGGCGAGCGCCGCGTCGCGGCGGACGATTTCTTCCAGGGTCTGTTCGCCACGGCGCTGGAACCCGGCGAACTGCTCGTCGCCGCCGAAATCCCCAAGCCCGCCGCCGATGCGAAATGCGGCTTCATGGAACTGGCGCGGCGCCACGGCGACTACGCCATCGTCGGCCTCGCCGTGCAGGGACGCGTCGCCGGCGGCAGCTTCCGCGACATGCGGCTCGCCTTCTTCGGCGCCGGCGACCGGCCGATGCTGGCAGCGGCGTCAGGCAAGGCGCTGGAGGGCAAGCCCTTCGGCGACGCGGCCGTGGAAGCGGCGCAGTCGGCCCTGGCCGGCGAACTCGATCCGATGGCCGACCTCAACGGCAGCCCGGCGATGAAACTGCACCTCGCCCGCGTCCTGACCCGCCGCGTCCTCGCGGCGATGGCCGGCGCGGCCTGAGGCGGAGACGGTCCATGGACAAGAACGTCGACATCACCCTCAAGGTCAACGGCCAGCAGGTCAGCGCGCGCGTCACGGCCCGCACCAACCTGGTCGACTTCATCCGCTATCACATGGAACTGACGGGCAGCCATATCGGCTGCGAGCACGGCGTCTGCGGCGCCTGCACCATTCGCGTCGACGGCAAGATCGTGCGCGGATGCCTGATGCTGGCCGCGCAGGCCGACGGCGCCGACGTGTGGACGATCGAGGGCGTCTCGGACGCCGGCGAGATCGCCGACCTGCAGACTGCGTTCCTCGAGCGCAATGCGCTGCAGTGTGGCTTCTGCACGCCCGGCATGCTGTTGACCGCGCAGGAACTGCTGGCGGTCAACCCGAAGCCGACGCGGGCGCAAATCCGCGAGTTCATCTCCGGCAACTACTGCCGCTGCACCGGCTACCAGGCGATCGTCGATGCGATCGAGCGGGTTGCCGGCGAACGAGCGAAGTAGGAGCAGCTACTCCGCCGCCTGGTCGATGATCAGGTTACCGTCGGCGTCGAGGCGGAGCCCCGTCTTCTCCGCACGGTCGAGGACCGACTTGGCCCACGACACCTTGCCGGAGTCGGCACCGCCGGTCATGCCGATCATGTAGGCATACTCGGTGCCGACATTCTCGAAGCCGCGCATGACGCCCTTCGGCAACGAGATGCAATCCCATGGCCCGAGCACCACGGACTCCTGGGCGCTGCCCTCGTTCCAGTAGATCTTCCACTTGCCCGTCAGCGGGATGAACACCTCGACGGTCGTGTGGCTGTGCAGCGAGGCGCCCTTGCCGGGATGGGCGGCGATATAGGCGATGTTGAAGTCCTCGGCGGCGGCGATCGCCGGCCGTGTCTCCTTGTCCTCTGACACACCAGGGCCGATGACGCTGAACAGCTCGCGCTCATGCTCCGGCAGGCGCGTGTCGACGAACATCTGGGGATTCGGCCGCAGGTCGGCGAAGCGCGCGATGCGGCGGCTCATATCCTTTAGGGTCACGGTCCCGTCACTCATCGGACCACACTCCTGACGTTCCAGAGGTCATTGTGTCGAATGCATTGCGCCCGAGCACAAAGCCTTGTCCACGGATACCGGGGATCAATCCTCCACTGGCGCGGCTGGCGCCTTGATCCGGATCAAGCGCGCTGGCCGCTCCCGCATGCCACGTCAGTCGGGCATCAGTATCGTCACGACCTCCGGTACCATGTAGATGATTGCCATCAGCACCAGGATCAGCAGCCAGTAAGGGATCGAACCGGCGAAAATCTCGGTCAGGGTGACGGTCTTGTCCGCCACCGCGCCCTTCACGGCGTAGACCAGCAGCCCGACGGGCGGTGTCAGCAACCCGGCCTCGATCGCGAGGATGCCGAAGATACCGAACATGTACGGGTCGTAGCCGAAGCCCTGCGCCAGCGGCCAGAAGATCGGAACCGTGAGCAGGATGATGGACGCCGAGTCGAGCAGCGTACCGAGCGCCAGCCAGATCACGACCATGATCAGGACAACGACCGTCGGCTCGAAGCCGGCCGAGGAAATGCTGTCCTGTATCAGGTTGACGACGCCGCCGGTCGCCAGCAGCCGCGTGTACATCTGGGCCGTCAGCAGCAGGAACATGATCGGCGCGATCGTCTTGCCGCTGTCGATGATCGCCTCGCGGATGCCCTCCCAGCCGATCTTCTTGATGATTGCCAGCAACAGGCCGCCGATGGCGCCGACCGCCGCCGATTCGGACGGGGTGAACAATCCGCCATAGAGACCGCCGAGAACCAGCAGGATCAGGATGATGACGCCGAGACCGCTGATCTTCTCCTGCGTGGAGATCGGCTTGTGATCCTCGGCCTTGGGGTTTGGCGCGATCTCCGGCCGGACGATGGCCGCCACCATGCTGTAGACGGCGAACAACACTGCCAGCAGCACGCCCGGAAGCATGCCACCGATAAACAACCTGCCGATGGAAACTTCGGCGACGATGCCCCAGATGATCATCAGGACCGATGGCGGGATCAACATGCCAAGGCAGGCCGAGCCTGCGATCGAGCCGAGCGCGTAGCGCCGGCTGTAGCCGGCCGAGATCATTTCCGGATAGGCCAGTCGCGAGAAGGCCGCCGCGGAGGCTAGGCTGGTGCCGGTGACGGCGGCGAAGACGGCGTTGCCGGCCACGGTCGCCACGGCGAGCCGCCCTGGCACGCCGCGCAGCCCGTGGTTCATAACCCTGTAGAGATCGCCGGCGGATCCCGACTTGCTGACGAACTCACCCATCAGAACAAACAGGGGGATCACGGCAAACACGTAATCGCGCAGCACGAAGAAGGCGGCGCTGCCGACCTGGTTGAAGGCCAGCCCCCAGTCCTGGAAGATCATGTAGGTGCCGACGATGGCGGTCGCGCCGAGCGCGAGCCCGATATGGACACCCACCAGGATCAGGGCGATCAGCGCCACCAGCATGATCAATACAACGGTAGTAGGGTCCATCTCGCGAAATCCTTCCCGTGCCTGAATTCGCTGTCGCTTCTGCGCGATCGACCGTTGAGGCCCGCGCGGTCCCGTCCCTCGCCCGTCAGTTCGGCTGGACGCCGTCCGTGCCACTCCCGGCCCGCCGGCCGGTGATGGCGCCGATCATGAGCAGCAGGTAGACCAGCGCGGACAGACCGGCGAAAACGATGATGAGGCTGCGCACCGGATAGGTCGGCACGCGCAACGCGCCCTCACCCTCGTACTCGCCAACCTCCCAGCCTGTGATCATGTCGGCCCACCCGCCTTCGACCACCGCCAGGAAGAAGAAGATGCCCAATAGGTAGGCAACGACGTCGATGGCTCGGCGGCCGATGTCGCCGGCATTCTGGTAGACCAGCAATGTGCGGATGTGCGCGCCGGTATGAATGGCATAAGGAATCTGCAGGAACAGGATGCAGACGATGGAATTGGCGACAAGCTCGACCGTCCCCGCGAGCGGGCTGTTGAAAATCTCACGCCCGAGGATGTCGTAAAGAATCAGGAAGCCGAGAAACATCGCCCAGAAGGCGGCAAGCGTGCTGCACGCGCGCACGAGCGTGCCTGTCCAACGGTCGATCATCGTCCCCCCCACGCAACCGAAACCGGCGGCACTTTCGATGAGCGCTTCACCGGCTTCTACATGACGTCACCTGCGGTTTCCCGCGAAGATGCGGATACATAGCATCCTCTCGCCGCAAAGGCGTCGAAATTTTCGCTGAATCCGAAAGCCCACTCAACGCGATAGTGGGAGTGGGAATATTGACGCTGGCGTATCCCGAAGACTCCTGCTTTGCTGTCCGCCACACAGGGATACGCGTGACCAGGGGACAATTGGCCGCGTGACGATGTCCTGAGAGGGAGGATTACAATCGTGTCCAGACTGACCACACGCCTCGCCGCGCTGGCTGCGGCATCCACCGTCGCGGTGCTGGCCACCGCGCCGGCCCAGGCTGACACCTTCGTCCTGCGTGTCGCGGCCGGATGGCCGACCGCGGCCCTGCAGGTCGTCAACCAGACGCAGAAGCACTTCGTGCCGACCGTGACCAAGC
The DNA here is from genome assembly GCA_050246875.1 of Alphaproteobacteria bacterium. Taxonomy (GTDB): domain Bacteria; phylum Pseudomonadota; class Alphaproteobacteria; order UBA6615; family UBA6615; genus SHWB01. The sequence continues at coordinate 46,095 of JBFWVF010000011.1, forward strand.
GGGTTGCGGCCGAGACGAAGCACACGGTGCGCTTCATCGAAGGCTATGGCGGCACGATCGCCAACCTGTTCGAGGTGCTGGAATCGACCGAGAAGGGTCTGGCCGATTTCGGCGTCGTCTGCGCCTGCTTCGAGCCGACGAAGCTGTTCGCCCACAACTACCCGTACTTCATTCCCTACGTCAGCGGCGATCCGCATGTCGCCGGTCCGGTCGGTCGCCAGCTCTACAAGGAGTTCGCATTCCTGCCCGGCATCCTGGAGAAGGACTACAACCAGATCGTCCTCGGCAATCCGGCGACCGATGACTACGGTCTCGGCACCAGCTTCGCGTGGACCAAGGCTGAGGAGCTGAAGGGCAAGAAGATCGGCGCCGCCGGTCCCAACCTGCCCTGGCTGGAGTTCGCAGGCGCAACGCCCGTCCAGACCAACCTCAACGAGGTCTACAACAACCTGCAGTCGGGCGTGTACCAGGGCGTCGTCATCTTCCCCACGCCGTACAATTCGCTGAAGTTCTACGAGCCCGCCAAGTACTACACCGAGATGGGCTGGAACTCCGTCACCGTCGTGCCGCTGACCGTCAACAAGAAGTCGTGGGAAAAGCTGCCGGCCGACGTCCAGAAAGTCATTCTGTCGGTCGCTGCCGAGTGGGAAACGGTGACCGAGAAGGCTTACGCCGACGGTTATGCAACGGCGCTCGACGCGCTGCGCAAGGCGGGCACCACCGTGCGCGCGCTGCCGCAGGAAGAGCGCGCCATTCTCGCCAAGCAGACCGAGCCGTGGGTCAACACGCGCGCCGGCGAGCTCGAGGCCCAGGGACACCCTGGCAAGGCGCTCTATCGCCGCTTCATCGAGCTGTCGGAGCAGAAGGGCGCCAAGCTGGCCTACAAATACCAGATCAAGTAGGCTCCGCGCCGCCGGCAGGCGGATCGCGAAATGCAGAGGGGCGGCCGGGCAACCGGCCGCCCCTTCTCATTTGCCGCGATGGCGGGTCAGCGTTGCGCGCCGATGCCGATGTTGCGGCCGCCGTAGCGGCGCAGGCGCAGGTCGGCCTGTTCCTTGTGACCCCAGAAGCGCTCGATCTCGCACAGGCGCGAGCAGTAATCGCCGACGACGACGCTCGCCTCCTTCGTGACCTGCTGGTAGGTGCAGGTCTTCATGAACTTGCCGACCCACAGCCCGCCCGTATAGCGCGCGGCGCCCTTGGTCGGCAGCGTGTGGTTGGTCCCGATCACCTTGTCGCCGTACGACACGTTGGTCTCCGGCCCGAGGAACAGGGCGCCGTAGTTGCGCATGTTCTCGAGGAACCAGCGCGGCTCCGCCGTCAGCACCTCGACGTGCTCGTAGGCAAGCCTGTCGGCCTCGGCCAGCATCTCTTCGCGCGTGTCGCAGAGGATGATCTGGCCGTAGTCGCGCCACGCCACCGAAGCGACGTCGGCGGTCGGCAGCACCTTGAGCTGGCGCTCGACCTCGGCCGGGATGGCCTCGGCCAGCTTGCGCGAGGTGGTGATCAGCGCCGCCGGCGACGACGGGCCATGCTCGGCCTGGCCGAGCAGATCAACGACCACCATTTCGGCGTCAGCCGTCTCGTCGGCGATGACGAGGATTTCGGTCGGGCCGGCGAACAGGTCGATGCCGACCCTGCCGTAGAGCTGGCGCTTGGCCTCGGCGACATAGGCGTTGCCCGGGCCGACCAGCATGTCGACACCGGCGATGCTCTCGGTACCGATGCCCATGGCGGCGACCGCCTGGATGCCGCCAAGGCAATAGATTTCGTCCGCCCCGGCGAGGTGCATGGCGGCGATGGTCGCGGCGTGCGGGCCGCCCTGGTTGGGCGGCGTGCAGGCGATGACGCGCGGCACGCCCGCGACCTTTGCGGTGACGACCGACATGTGCGCCGAGGCGACCATCGGATAGCGCCCGCCGGGCACGTAGCAGCCGACGCTCTGCACCGGAATGTTGCGATGGCCGAGCACGACGCCCGGCATGGTCTCGACCTCGACATCGCGCAGCGCGGCCTTCTGCACCTGGGCGAAGTTGCGCACCTGCGCCTGGGCGAACTTGATGTCGTCGATGGTCTGCGCCGGCAGCGTCGCCATGAGGGCGTCGATGTCGGCCTTCGAGAGGCGGAAGCTCTTCGGCGTCCACTTGTCGAATTTCTCCGACAGCTCGCGCACCGCCGCGTCGCCGCGCTTGCGCACGTCGCCGAGGATGCCCTCGACCGTGCCGCGCACCTTGGCGTCGGCCTCGTCGGCCGCATCGGCATCGATGCCGCGCTTGAGCCAGGTGACCGCCATCGTCCTCTCCGTTGCTGTCCGGCCCCCGAAATGGGGGATGCGGCGGGCGGCGACAAGGCCGCCCGCCGTCCTTGCACTCGTGCGCCTACTTCACGGCCATCGGGTTGATCGGCGAACCGACGCCGCGGCTGATCGGCAGCGGCGGGGCGCAGAACAGGAACTCGTAGACCTTGTCCTCGGCACAGTCGTCGGCGAGGTCCTTCATGTAGAAGATCTCGCCCATGGTGATGCCGATCTGCGGAATGACGATCCAGTGCCACGGCTGGAACACGTCGTCCGTCTCGTTGGGAATGACCTCGCAGCCCCAGGTATCGGCGCAGATCGCGGCGATCTTCTTCTCGTGCATCCACTTGCAGGTGTGGAAGGAGACGCCCGGCGCGTTGCCGCCGGCGTAGCCGCCCCACTCCTTGTTCTTGAGGCAGCGCTCCATGTGGCCGGTGCGATAGAGCACGAAGTCGCCCTGCCTGATCTCGACGCCCTGCGCCTTGGCACAGGCATCGAGGTCCTCGCTGTCGATCGCCGTGCCGTCCTCGAGCGACTCGACGCCGGCCCAGCGGGCGATGTCGAGCAGCACGCCGCGGCCGAACATCTTGTCCTTCATCTTGTCGATCGAGTTCTTCTCCGCGCCGCGCGAGCCGACCAGCGTCGCGTCATAGCCGTTCCACATCTTGCCGCGGTTGAAGACGTGACCCAGCGCATCCCACTGCGTGCCGCACTGCAGCGGCATCGAGACGGCGTCGTCGGCGTACTGGTTGGCGTACTTCTTGCCCGGCACCTTCTGCTTGCCCTGCACCGCGTCAGTGCCGGTGGCGAGCATGGTGTGGATCGGGTTCCAGCGGCCGCCGAACAGGCCGCGCTGCGGGCCCTGGTCGTCGAAGTTGAGGCCGACCGACATGGCCTTGCCCTTCTTCACCAGCGTCGCGGCGTGCTTGCGCTGCTCGGGACCGACGTAGTTGAGCGTGCCGAACTCGTCGTCCGGGCCCCACTTGCCCCAGTTGGAGCACACGTCGCTCATCTTCTCGATGAGGCTGAAGTCGAAACGGTACTTGGGATCGTCGAAACGATGCATCGTGGTCTCCCCGTGTAACGGTCTGTTCGTGCGAGCTATTTGAGGGCGATGGGATTGATGGGCGAACCGACAGCGCCGGTGATCGGCAGCGGCGGTGCGGTGAACAGGAACTCGTAGACGCCATCCTTGGCGCAGTCGTCGCCGATGTCCTTGAGATAGAGGATCTCGCCCAGCGTCAGGCCCATCATCGGAATGACGACCCAGTGCCAGGGCTGGAAGGCCTCCTCGATCTCGTTCGGCCGCACCTCGGCGCCCCAGGTGTCGGTGGCGACGGCGGCGATCTCCTTCTTGAACGCCCACTCGGCCGTCTCGAAGGCCATGCCCGGCGAATCGCCACCCGAGTAACCGGCCCAGTCGCCCTGCTTCAGGCAGCGCTCCATGTGGCCGGTGCGCACGATGACGAAGTCGCCGCGCATCACCTCGACGCCCTGCTTCTTGGCGCAGGCGTCGAGATCGGCGTTGGTGATGGCCATGCCATCGTCCAGCGAATCGACGCCGCAGAAGCGGGCGATGTCGAGCAGAACGCCACGGCCGACCATCTTTGCCTTGGTCTTCTCGATGCCGTTCTTCTTGGCGCCGTTGGCGTCGACGTTGGTGGCGTCGTAGCCGTTGTACATCTTGCCGTTGTTGAAGATGTGGCTCAGCGCGTCCCACTGCGTGCCGCACTGCAGCGGCATCGTCACCATGTCGTCGGCGTACTGGATGTTCGGATTGCCGTGCTTGCCGGCGCAGGAATCGGTGCCGGTCGCCAGCATCGAGTGCACCGGGTTGAAGCGGCGGAACTTGCCGGTCTGCGGACCGGACTGGTTGAAGTCGAGGCCGAGCGAAATCGACTTGCCCTGCTTGACGAGGCTGCCGGCGCGCTTGAGCTGCTCGGGGCCGATGTAATTGAGGGTGCCGATTTCGTCGTTCGGGCCCCATTTGCCCCAGTTGGAGCACTTCTTGGCCATCGCCTCGAGGTCGGCCATGGTCAGTTTCGATTCGCTGTACTTGCGTGGCATGGGCGTTCCCTGCGCTTGGTGACATGGGAAACCGGGCGCCTGCATGGCGCCCGGCAGAGGTGGCGAAGCCCGGCAGGCTACTTGATGGCCTGCGGATTGATCGGCGAGCCGGTGCCGCGGGAGATCACCAGCGGCGGCGCGCAGAGGAAGAACTCGTAGACGCCGTCGGCGGCGCAGTCGGCGACCAGCTCGCGCAGGTACCAGATCTCGCCGTGGACGATGCCGATGGCCGGGATGGTCACCCAGTGCCAGGGCTGGTTGGTGCCGTCCGTGGTCTCGTTCGGCCGCACTTCGATGCCCCAGGTGTCGGAGCAGATGCCGGCGATCTGCTTCTTGTGGATCCAGTCCACCGTCTCGAAGGCGAGGCCCGGCGCGTCGCCGCCGGCATAGCCGCCCCAGTCGCCGCGGTCGAGGCAGTCGGCCATCTGGCCGGTGTTGAAGATCACGAAGTCGCCGCGCCGCACCTCGACACCCTCGGCCTTGGCCACGGCGTCGAGTTCGGCCGAGGTGATGGCCGAGCCGTCGGGCAGGCGCTTGACGCCGCGATGCTTCGCCACGTCGAGCAGCACGCCGCGCCCGACCATCTTGTTGGCGAACTTCTCGATGCCGTTCTTGTGCGCGCCGCGCGTGTCGACCAGCGTCGCCGAGTAGCCGTTCCACATCTTGTCGCCGAGGAAGACGTGCGCCAGCGCGTCCCACTGCGTCGCCGCCTGCGTCGGCAGGTTGATCGCGTCGTCGGCGTAGCGCATGCCGACCAGCGGCTCCTGGATGCCCTGCACGGCGTCCGTGCCGGTGGCGAGCATCTGGTGCATGGGGTTCCAGCGGCCGCCGAACAGGCCGCGCTGCGGGCCCTTCTCGTCGAGTTCGAGGCCGAGGCGGAAGACCTTGCCCTTCTTCACCAGCTTCGCGGCGTTCGCGATGTCCTCGGGCGTGATGTAGTTGAGCACGCCGAGCTGGTCGTCGGGCCCCCACTTGCCCCAGTTCTTCAGTTCCTCGGCCTTCTTCAGCACATCGGCCTTGGTGAGACCCTTCGCCATCGTCTGCGTTTCCCCTCGTCTGGCGCCATCGCCGTCCCGCGTCCCGGGCGGCCCGCGACCCTACAACAGCCGGCCGCCATCGGGTAGACGCAAAGGCGCGGAAATCCGCCCCACGCGGGCCCACCTTCGGTCTGCTTCACCCCCTCCGCCCTCGGGGGCGGAGAGGGCGGGGAGAGGTGGGGGCGCTACCTACCGGCACGGCATCGCCACCGCGCGCGCCACCCCCACCCTACCTCACCCTCCCCGTCGCTCACGCGACGGGTCCCCTCCCTCTCCGCCCCCGCCGGGCGGAGAGGGCATGAACGGACGCCCTGCCCTCACGCCCACGCTGGCCTCGCCCCGGCGGCGAGGCTATCTAGGACGGCGGAAAAAGCGGGAGGAAACCATGCCGGACACCATCGCCGAGCTGCGCACGCCGGCCTTCGATCTCTCGGGCCTCGTCGGCGTCGTCACCGGCGCCGGGCGCGGGCTCGGCCAGGGCGCTGCCCTCGCGCTGGCCGGCGCCGGCGCCGAGGTGGTGCTGGTCTCGCGCACCCAGTCCGACCTCGACGCGACGAAGGCCGAGATCGAGCGGCGCGGGGGCAAGGCGCGCACCGCGCTGTGCGACGTGACGAAGGCCGACCAGGTGACGCGCGCCATCGAGGGGCTGGAGCGCGTCGATTTGCTTGTCAACAACGCCGGCGGCAACATCCCCGAGCCGTTCGTGAACGTCAGCGAGGAGCACCTCGACCACCTGCTGGCGCTCAACGTCAAGTCGGCCTTCCTCTGCGCGCAGGCGGCGGCGCGGCGGATGATCGCCGGCGGGCGCGGCGGCGCCATCGTCCACATGTCCTCGCAGATGGGCCATGTCGGCTCGCCCAACCGCACCGTCTACTGCATGACCAAGCACGCGCTGGAGGGTCTGTCGAAGGCGATGGCGGCGGAGCTGGCGCCGCACCAGATCCGCTCCAACTGCGTCGGCCCGACCTTCGTCGAGACGCCGATGACGGCGCCCTTCTTCCAGAACCCGACCTTCCGCAAGTTCGTCGACGACCGCATCCTGCTCGGCCGCGTCGGCCGCATCGACGACGTCATGGGCGCGATCGTCTTCCTGCTGTCGCCCGCCGCCGGCCTGATCACCGGCGCCAGCCTGACGGTGGATGGTGGGTGGACGTCGGTATGAGTTCTGCGATCAAAATTCGACTGCTTAACCCGCAGAACGCCGTTACGGGCTTTATCGCATTTAACCTTCTGACCTATATCCTGTTTCAGATAGGCGACGATCTAGCTGGTATCGCCAGAATAGAAATTATTGGGTGGATAAGTCTTACTTTGCTGCTTTTCGCAGGGAAGCAGTCAGTGAATTTGTACTATATTTACCTGTCCCGCGGCTTTTCGACGAAAGTGGCTCTTGTCATATTTATTTTATCCGAGATTGGCGCGGCATTCTATTTCGGAATGTTCTCTTTATTTAGCCCAGCGCTTTGGATTTTTCTCTTCGAGTATCGGTTTTCATTGTTCTAAGGCTACCCCCGCTCCCGCGACCTGAGGAACCGCAGCTTCGGCCATTCCTCGGTCGTGCGGGTGAGCTGCCACGCATTGCGGGCGAGGTACACCGGTGCGCCGTAGCGGTCCTCGGCGAGGTCGCCGCGGTGGCTGTCGGTGAAGCGCTTCACCTCGGCCGCGTCGTCGCCGGCGACCCAGCGCACGGTCTCGTACGGCGCCTCCTCGAAGCCCATGGCGAGGCGGTACTCATGGCCGATGCGGCTGGCCAGCACGTCGAGCTGCAGGGCGCCGACGACGCCGACGATCCATTGCGAGCCGATGACCGGCTTGAACACCTGCGCCACGCCCTCCTCGGCCAGGTCCTCCAGCGCGCGGCGCAGCTGCTTGGCCTTCATCGGGTCGTCGAGGCGCACGCGGCGCAGGATTTCCGGCGCGAAATCGGGGATGCCGGTGAAGCGCACATCCATGCCCTCGGCCAGCGTGTCGCCAACGCGCAGCGTGCCGTGGTTGGGAATGCCGATGATGTCGCCGGCCACCGCCTCCTCGGCAAGTTCGCGCTCCTGGGCGAAGAAGAAGATCGGGCTGTGCACGGCGAAGCTTTTGCCGCCATCGGCCTGGGTCAACTTCATGCCGCGCCGGAAGCGGCCCGAGCACAGGCGCACGAAGGCCACGCGGTCCCTGTGGTTGGGGTCCATGTTGGCCTGCACCTTGAAGACGAAGCCGCTGACGCGGGCATCGTCGGCCTCGACAGGCGCGGGGGTCGCAGGCTGCGGGCGGGGCGAGGGCGCGGCGGCGGCGACGAAGCGCAGCAGTTCCTCGACGGCGTAGTCCTTCAGCGCGCTGCCGAAGAACACCGGGGTCTCGTGCCCGGCCCGGTAGGCGTCGACATCGAGCGCCGGATAGGCCTCGCGCGCCAGCGCCGCGCTCTCGCGGAATCCAGCCAGCACATGCTCGGGCACCGTCGCGGCGAACTTCGCGTCGTCGGGGCCGCTGCAGGGCACTGCGAGGTCGCAGGCACCGCCCTTGCCGGCACGCGAGGCGAGCCAGCGGTTGTCGCGCAGGTCGAAACAGCCGTGGAAATCGACGCCCATGCCGACCGGCCAGACCTGCGGCCGCGCGTCGAGCGCCAGCGTGCCCTCGATCTCGTCGAGGATCTCGAACGGGTCGCGGCCCTCGCGGTCGACCTTGTTGACGAAGGTGGCGATGGGGATGTCGCGCAGGCGGCAGACCTCGAACAGCTTGCGTGTCTGGCTCTCGATGCCGCGCGCGGCGTCGATCACCATGATCGCCGAATCCACCGCCGTCAGGGTGCGGTAGGTGTCCTCGCTGAAATCCTCGTGGCCCGGCGTGTCGAGCAGGTTGAAGGTCAGCCCGTCGCGCTCGAAGGTCATCACCGAGGAGGTGATGGAGATGCCGCGCTGCTGCTCCATCGCCATCCAGTCCGAGCGCGCCCGCCGGCGCTCGCCGCGCGCCTTGACGCTGCCGGCGAGGTGGATGGCACCGCCGAACAGCAGCAGCTTTTCCGTCAGCGTCGTCTTGCCGGCGTCGGGATGCGAGATGATGGCGAAGGTCCGCCGCGTCGCCGGCCCGTCCTGGGCCGTGGCGCGCGCCGGCGCGGTCTGCAGGTCGGTCAAGAAATCGTCCCGGTGAAGTCAGGGAGGCCGGAACATAGTGATCCGGCGCCGCATTGTGTAGCCACCAACGGTGGACGCGGGGCCCCGCCCCGTATACGCAGCATCATGGACGAACGGCCGGACATCGACATCGCCGCCTTCCGCGCCCGCCTCGTGGCGGAACGGACGGCCCTGCAGGACGACAGCGCAGCGCGGGCGGGGGACAGGGCGCCGGTGGTTCTCGACCAGCAGAGCGTCAGCCGCCTGTCGCGCGCCGATGCTATGCAGGTGCAGGAAATGGCCACGGCGACCGAGCGCCGCCGCCACCAGCGCCTTCGCCGCCTCGATGCCGCCCTCGCTCGCCTGGAGACGGAGGAATTCGGCTGGTGCACGATCTGCGGCGGCGAGATTGCCGCCGCCCGCCTCGACTCCGACGCGACCGTGCCGACCTGCATCGACTGCGCGCGCGGCGCCACCTAGCGTCCCGGCTCGGTTCGTCTGCCATCAGGAGGAAGATCTCGCTGCCTCTCCCTCTCCGCTCCCCGCCGGGGAGGGGAGAGGGCCGGGGTGAGGTGTGGGGGTACGGCCGGCATCCTCGCTCGCGGCACCGCGACCCTTGGCAGCATCCCCACCTCACCCTGCCCTCTCCGCCCCGGGGGGCGGAGAGGGGAAGCGGGCTGCCCCGGGTTTCACGGAGTCTGTGCGCCGGTCCTCACAGCTCAGGCTCGGCCTCGCCCTCGGCCCAGACGAAATCGACGACGGCGACGCGCACCGGCCGGCCGGCCAGCGCCTTCGCCACCGATTGCGGCAGGTCGGTCAGCGCCAGCGTGGCGCGGCCATTGCCGGCATCGCTGACGCGGGCGTGGACACTGTGCCAGGCGGGCTCTTCGCGCGCCGTCGCGTCGGCCACCCGCACGCCATACCAGCCCGGCGCCGGCGCGACATGGGCGCCGAGGTCGAGCGACGGCACGCCGCCCGGCCCCGCCACCAGCACGCCCTCGACCTCCCACGGCCGGCCGAGCACGCGGGCGGCGGCGCGGGGGCGGCCGCCACGCAGGTGCTCGCGCACCGTCGTCGAGCCGGCGACCTCGCCGTCGACGACGACGGCGCCGACGACCGACACGCCAAAGCCGTGCTTCTCGCCCAGTGCCTTCAGCATCGCCGCGTCGCCGCCACGCTTGCTGCCGAAGCGGAAATCGTGGCCGACGACGACGTGGCGCACCGCCATGCCGCGCACCAGCACCTCCTTCACGAAGTCTTCGGGCGACAGGCTGGCGAATTCACGGTCGAACTTCTGCGTCAGCAGCAGGTCGACGCCCAATTCGTCCATCCAGCGCGCGCGCGCCTGCGGCGCCATCAGGCGGAAGGGCCCCGCCTCGGGCTCGAAGACGGCGCGCGGATGCGGCTCGAAGGTCAGCACACCGAGCGGCGCGCCGAGTTCGTCCGCGATCGTGGCGGCGGTGTCGATCAGCGCCCGGTGGCCGAGGTGCAGGCCGTCGAACTTGCCGATGGCGACGACGGCGCGGCGGCAACGGTCGGGCAGCGAGGAATAGCGCTCGAAGACGTTGAGGTGGCTGGGGAAATTGGCCGGCGCGTCCCACCAGACGTTGAGCAGGTCGAGGTAACCCGGCGGCGACGGCTCGGCCTCGCCCGGCGCCGGCGTCGCGGCGACGCGCTCGCCTGTGCCGGCACCCGCTGGCGCATCGGTGCCGCCCGTCAGCTCGAACAGCACGAACTCGATGGGATCGGGACGCTCGCTGGTCAACGGTGCCTCGAAGGCTGCGACGACGCGGGAGGATATAGCGGCAAACGCGCCGCGCGGCGACACAAGGGAACATCCCCCACCTTTCCCTGCCCTCTCCGCCTCCTCGGACGGAGAGGGCAGGGAAAGGTGGGGCGCGCTACATTCCGCTAGTGCTTCACCACCACAACCCGCCGCAGCACCGCCGGCGCGCCCTCGAGCATCGCGTCGACGGTCTGCGCGACGACGGCGGCGACGTCGGGCGCGACCCGCGCGGCATAGATGTGCTTGCGGACGTAGTAGTAGAAAATCGCGCTGTGCATGGCCCAGGCCAGCTCGATTTCGGCATCGGCGAGCGGCACGGCATCGGAGCCCGGCAACCCGGCCGCGGCACGCAGCTCGGCGCAGACCGGCGCAAGGAGTGCACGTTCGATCAGCGCCGTGTAGCGCTGGTTGATGGCCGCGCCGGCCAGCGCCGCGAACATGTAGATGCGCATCCATTCGCGCGTCAGCACGCTCGCGCCATACTCGGCGTAGAATTCCGTCAGGCGTCCACGAAGCGGCCGTGAGCGGTCGGCGATCAGGCAGGTCCAGCGCGGTTCCCAGCGGCGGACATAGACCTCCTCGTAGACCCGGTCGATGAGGTCCTGCTTGGTCGGGAAATAACGGTAGAGCAGCGGCTGGGTGATGCCGAGCCGCCGCGCCAGTTCGCGTGTCTGACCGCCGAGGCCGACTTCGGCGAAGAAGGAGACCGCGCCATCGACGATGTGGCGCTCGCGCTCGGCGGGCGCGAGACGGCGACGCGGCGACGCAGTCTCGCGACCGGCCCGCCGCGCTGCCGTGCGAACCTCGCGCGCAGGGCTCAGGCGTCGACCCACTTGCCGTCGATGCGCAGGCGGTGGTGGATCGGCACGTTGAGGATCACCTCGACGAAGCAGCTCTTTGTCGCCGCGGCGAGCACGCGCTTCTGCTCGGCCAGCGGCGTGTCGGTCTGCAGGTCGATGTCGAGGCGGAACTCGTGGCCGCGCGCGACATAGGGCTGGTTGCCGACCTGGTCGCCCTTCCACTCGATGCGGGCGTCGATCTTCGGCAGGCCGATCGGGATACGCAGGCGCTTGGCCGAGGCACGGAGCTGCGTCATCAGGCAGGTCACGAGGCCGGTGGTGAAATAGGACAGGGGCGGCGGCGCCGAGGCATCGCCGCCATGGTAGCCGCCCTCGTCCGTTGCCATCTCGAAGATGTGGTCGAGGACCGGCTCCAGCATGCGGCCGCGCACGTCGTTGCGCATCACGCCGCTGGCGACGGCACTCAGTTCGTAGACGACGTCGAAGGTCTTGGTGTCGGCACTGTCGGGCATTGTCCCTCGTCCTCTTGCTGCGATGCTGCCGGTCTCAGAGTTCGTTGTGCTCGCCGTAGCGGCCGCGCACGAACAACAGCGGCGGGTGGCCATAACTGTCGAACGCCTCGACACGGCCGATGAAGATGATGTGATCGCCGCCCCAGTAGCGGAACTCGCTCTTGCACTGGAAGCGCGCGGCGCAGCCGTCAAGCAACGGCACGCCCCCGATACCTTCCTCGACATCGAGGCCGTCGAACTTGTTTTCGCCGGCCTTGGCGAAGCGCGTCGACAGGTCGGCCTGGCCCTTCGCCAGCACGTTGACGGCGAAGTGCAGGCTCTCCTCGAAGGCGGGCAGGCTGTTGGCGCGGCGGTCAAGGCTCCACAGGATCAGCGGGGGTTCGAGCGAGACGGACGTGAAGGAGTTGGCAGTGAGGCCGACATACTCGCCGTTCGGCCGCCGCGTGGTAATGATCGTCACCCCTGTGGCGAAGCAACCGAGCGCGTTGCGGAAGGCGCGAGCGTCGAACGGCTTCGGTGCCGTCGCGGCGGTCGTGCTTGAATCGGCCATCTCTCTCTCCTCTGGCGGCGGCCCTGCCTGGGCACGCCGGGGTTACGACAGGGACTACAAGGTAGGATTGTCGGGCTCCGCGCCCAGTGCCAGCCGCCCGTAGGTCGTGCCGGCGACGTCCATGGAAAAGGCGATGTGCCCGGACACGGCATGAATGTCGCGGAAGGCACGCTGGATGGGGTTGCGCTTGTAGATGCCGCCGCCGCCGCTGGCCTGGAACAGCAGGTCGACGGCGCGCACGCAGAGACCGGCCGAGAAGGCGCCGTTGCGGCGGTACTTGGCCTTGGTCAGCATATCCGGCGCCCTGCCCGACGCCGCGATCGCCATCGTCTCGTCGCAGTCCGTCCGCATGACGAGATGCGCCGCATCGACCAGCGCCGCCGCCTCGGCGACCCTGATCTGAACGTTCTGCAGATCGGACATGCGGGCGCCCGTGTAACGCGCGACGCGCGAGCGCAGGTTGTCGACGAAGCCGTCGAGGGCGCCCCGCGCGATGCCGACGGCGACGCCCGACAGGACATAGGGAAACGGCGCGATCACCGGCACCCGATAGAGCGGCGCCGGATTGACGGCGGCCCCCGGCGTCGGGTCGCCCTTCACCTCGTCCGCGCCGACCGTCCGGTGTTCCGGCACGAACAGGTCGGCAGCCTCGACATCGTTGGACCCGGTGCCCTGCAGGCCGCTGGTGAACCAGACGTCATGCACGCGCACGTCGCTCTTGGGCACGAGGAACAGGCGGTAGTCGGCCTTGCCGCCCTCGCCCGCCGGCGGAATGACGCCGCCGAGCATGATCCACGCGCTGGGGTCGACACCGCTGCAGAAGGGCCAGCGGCCGGAGAGCAGATAGCCGCCGTCGACCTTGCGCGCCCGCCCGGCCGGGAAGATGACAGAGGCACTGACCAGCGTGTCGGCGCGCTCGCCACGGGCGCCCCACACCTCGTCCTGCGCCGCCCTGGGCCACATCGCCAGCATCCAGTGATGGCTGGCGAGGTTGGACAGGTTCCAGGCCGCCGAAGCGCAGCCCTTGCCGGCCACCGCCGCCATGTCGACGAGCATGCCGTAGTCGAGTTCGTGGCCGCCCACCCGCGCCGGCTGGAGGGCGCGGAACAGGCCGGAGCGGTGAAAGTCCTCGACCGTGTCCTCGGGCAGCCGGCGCTCCTCCTCGGTGCGCTCAGCACGCTCGGCGAGCACCGGCACCAGCGCCTCGGCGCGGGCCAGCAGATCGTCTCGCGTCACCCGTCCGCTCGTTACGGCGGTCGCCGCTTGGGCCATCGTTTCCTCCCTGTCCCACTCTACAGAGGGCCCGAGCGTGGGACAAACCCGCCGCCGGCCCGCACCCATTATTGATCGATTGATAAATTAATGCCACCGCAAATGCGTGTGGCCGTCGACGCGCCGGTCAGCGCGGCAGCACGAGGATGGCGCGGAAGTCGTTGACGTTGGTGCGCGTCGGGCCGGTGACGACAAGGTCGCTGAGCGCCGCGAAGAAGCCGTAGGCGTCATTGGCGGCAAGCGCCGCGTCGGCGTCCTGCCCGGCAGCGCGCGCCCGAACCAGCGTGTCGGGCCCGCACAGCGCGCCGGCATTGTCCTCCGAGCCGTCGATGCCGTCGGTGTCGCACGCGATGGCATGGATGCCGGCGCCGCCGCCCAGCGCGCGCGCCAGCCCGAGCGCGTATTCGGCGTTGCGCCCGCCGCGGCCATTGCCGCGCACCGTCACCGTCAGCTCGCCGCCCGACAGGATGACGGCCGGCAGCCCCTCGCCCGTCGTCTGCGTCTCGAGCGCGAGGCGCGCGTGCCCGGCGGCGACGTCGCGCGCCTCCCCCTCGATCACATCGCCGAGCACGACCGGCCGCAGGCCCGCTTCGCGCGCCGCGGTGGCGGCGGCCTCCAGCATTTGGGCGGGCGCGGCGACGATCCGGTTGTCGACACGCGCGAAGGCCGGGTCGCGGGGCTTGGGCGTCTCGGCGGCCGGGTCGGCGAGCCGGGCGGCCACGGCCGGCGGGGGCTCGATGCCGTATTTCGCCAGCACGGCGCGGGCGTCGGACAGGGTCGTCGGGTCGGGCACCGTCGGGCCGGAGGCGATGACGGCGGGATCGTCGCCCGGCACGTCGGAGATCATCAGCGCCAGCACGCGGGCACCGCCGGCGGCGACGGCGAGCCGGCCGCCCTTGATCGCCGACAAGTGCTTACGCACGCAGTTCATCTCGCCGATGGGCGCGCCGCTGCGTAGCAGCGCCCGGTTGACCGCCTGCTTGTCGGCCAGTGTCAGGCCTGGTGCGGGCAGCGCCCACAGCGCCGAGCCGCCGCCCGAGATTGGGCACAGCAGCAGGTCGTCGGGGCCGAGCGTGCGCGCCAGCGCCAGGCACTCGGCGGCCGCATCGGCCCCCATTGCATCGGGAATCGGATGGCCAGATTGGACAATTCGTATGCGCTCGCATGGCACGTCATGGCCATAACGGGTGACAATCAGCCCCGAAACACGCCCCAGCCAACCACATTTCGCCGCATGCACTTCGATCGCGCGCGCCATCGCCGCCGACGCCTTGCCGGCACCCAGCACCAGCACCCGGCCGGCCTGCGGGTCGGCCGGCAGGTGCGGCGGTACGCACTTCGCCGGATCGGCCCGCGCCACGGCCGCATCGAACAGGCGGCGCAGCAGCGCTCGCGCCTCGTCCTCCGGCATCGCTACCATCTCGCCACATCCCGAATCGCCGCACCGCGCGCGGCCGCCTCACCATAGGCGAACCGCGCGTGGCCGGCGATGCGTTCACGGCCGGCAGACGTACCAGTTGTTCTGGAAGTCGTGCGCGAACCGGTGCACCTCGACGCTGCCGAAACCAGCCGCGGCGAAGTATTCGCGTGCCGTCTCCTCGCCCCACATCGCACCCAGCCCGTCGCCGCCCTGGGCCAGCGATACCGTCATGCAGTGCATGCAGGAGACGGTGTAGAGCAGCGTGCCGGCGGGGTGGTCGCAGTTCTTGTGGACGTGGCGCGAACCCTTGATGTCCTGGGCGATGTAGACGCCGCCGTCGGCCAGCGAGCGCCGGATGCCGGCGAGCACCGCGCGTGGCCTCGCCTGGTCGTGGATGGCGTCGAACGTCGTGGCGAGATCGAACGCCTCTGGCTCCGCCGTGCGATCGAAGTCCGACAGGTCGCGGACGACGAAGTCGACGTTATGCAGCCCGGCCGCCTCGGCCTCGCACTGCGCCCAGGCGATCGCCTCGGCCGAGAGGTCGTAGCCGGTAAATCGGCTGGCCGGAAAGTCAGCGGCGAGTCTCAGCAGTGCCTGACCCCGGCCGCAGCCAATGTCGACGACCCGAATTCCGCTCGCCAGCCGCGCTTCGAGCCCCGGGACCAGCGGTACGATGTGGCTGCGCAGCACCGGGACGACCGACTGGCCGCTGTCTTCGGCCATCACTTCGTGGAAGCGCCGGAACCGCTCGTAGGGCACGCCGCCGCCGACGCGAAAGCAGTCGACGATCTCGTCCTCGACGGCGCCGAGTACCGGGATGTACTGGGCGAAGGCGGCGAGATTGCCCTCCGGCGCGGCGCGGCCGAGGCTCGCGGCGTGCTCTGCCGGCAGGACGTAGGTGTCAGCGCGCGGCGCGTATTCCACCACGCCGCCCGTCACCATCGCCCCGAGCCATTCGCGCACGTAGCGTTCGTCGAGACCGGCAGCCGCGGCGATCCCGGCGGAGGTGGCCGGCGCCATGCCGGCCATGGTGTCGAACAGGCCGGTACGATGGCCGACCGACAGCATCAGGCACAGCGCGCCGTTGTTGAGCGTGGTCATCAGCCCGTCGGCGAAGGCGGCAGCGCGCCCGCCGTCGAAAGCGACGGCCAAACTGCCGTGAGCAACTGCGGACATCGTTTTGACTCCCTCATTTCTAGACAGACTAGTTGGTATAAATACGAATGTGGGAAGCCCGTCAACCCGGAAAATTATTCGCCTCAAAGCCGCTGAACGTAGCCGGTGGTGCAAAGCAGACTAGATGGTATGGTCAGCCCAACGCAGCCGATGAGAGGTTCCTCATGCCGCGAGACGGCACGGCGACACGCACGGCGATCCTCGACGCCGCGGAAGCTCTGATCCTCGAATCGGGATTCTCGGCGGCATCGGTCGACCGCGTCATCGCGGCGGCCGGCATCACCAAGGGCTCGTTTTTCTATCATTTCGACAGCAAGGCGGCGCTGGCCCGTGCACTGATCGACCGCTTCGCCGCCCTCGACGAGGCCAAGCTCGACGAGACGTTGCGGCGGGCCGATGCGCTAAGCGACGACCCGCGCCAGCGCATGCTGGCCTTCGTCGGCCTGTTGCAGGAGGAGATGGCGGGGCTGACGGAACCCTATCCGGGCTGCCTGTTCGCGTCCTACTGCGCCGAGGCGGGCCTCTTCGACGACGCCACCCTGCAGGTCGTACGCAACAGCATGATCCTGTGGCGCGACCGGCTCGGCGAACGTTTCGCCGAGATCGCCCGCCGCCATCCGCCGCGCATCGCCATCGATCCGGCGAGCCTCGCCGACATGATCACCGTGGTCTTCGAGGGCGCCTTCATCCTGTCGCGCACGCTGCGTGAGCCGCAGGCCGTGGCCCGCCAGCTTGCTCACTACCGAAACTACCTGGAGTTGCTGTTCCCCCTCGATGCCCAAATCCGACGCTGATTCTGCACATCACACGGGCAGTTGCGTCGACTCCGCAAGCATCTATCATTTCGCTGCACAATCGCGCGGCACCAAACAAGAAGTTCAACCGCATCCGCCAGCGCGGCCGGACCACCGGGGGAGTCGCAACGCGGCCCGCACCAACGGGCCGCAGGTCAAGGGAAGCCAGAACACCCAGAGCCAAGCCACATCCCCCGTTCCGAAAAACGTCCGACCAACCAAACGACGGAGCGGGATATGAATGGAGCGGATACCGCCTGGATTCTGACATCCACGGCGCTCGTATTGTTCATGACGCTGCCGGGCCTCGCCCTCTTCTACGGGGGGCTGGTGCGCTCGAACAGCGTGCTGTCCGTGCTGATGCAGTGCTTCTCGATCGCCTGCGTCGTCTCGGTGCTGTGGCTCGTCTGCGCCTACTCGATCGCCTTTGGCGAAGGCACGAGCTGGTGGGGCGGGCTCGACAAGGCGTTTCTCGACGGGGCGGGGACCGAAGCGCTGACCGGCACATTGCCGGAAGGTGTCTTCTTCGCCTTCCAGATGACCTTCGCGATCATCACGCCGGCCCTCATCGTCGGCGCCTATGTCGAGCGCATCCGCTTCGGCTTCGTCATCCTGTTCACACTGGCCTGGGTGCTCATCGTCTATGCACCTGTCACGCACTGGGTATGGGGCGGCGGCTTCCTCGCCGACTGGGGCGTCCGCGACTTCGCCGGCGGCATCGTGGTCCACGTGACAGCGGGTGTGTCGGCACTGGTGCTGGCCCTGATGCTTGGCGGCCGGCACGGCTTTCCGCGCGAGGTCCGGCCTCCGCACAGCCCCGGCATGACCATGACCGGCGCCGCCATGCTGTGGGTCGGCTGGTTCGGCTTCAATGCCGGATCGGCGCTGGCCGCCAACGGCAATGCGGGCATGGCGCTGGTCGTCACCCATACCGCGGCGGCCTGCGGTGCGATTGCCTGGTCGGCCATCGAGTATCTCCGCTTCGGCAAGGCCAGCATGATCGGCGCCGTCACCGGCATGGTCGCCGGCCTCGCCACGATCACGCCGGCCTCCGGCTTCGTCGGCCCGCTCGGCGGCATCGCTCTCGGTATTGGCGGTGGCGTCGTCTGTCATTTCGCCACGGCGCTGATCAAGCAGAGCCTGAAGATCGACGATTCGCTCGACGTCTTCGCAGTGCATGGTGTGGGCGGTGCCCTCGGCACCCTGCTCGTCGCATTCTTCGCCTCGCCGCGCCTTGGCGGCCTCGGCCAGGCGGACGGGATGGTATGGTCATCGCAGCTCGTGGTGCAGATCGAGGGCATCGCCATCGTCGCGGTATGGGCGGCGGTAGTGACCTTTGTGCTGGCTAAGCTGATCGGGCTTGCGATACCCATGCGGGTCGCAGAGGAAGTCGAGGTCGAAGGCCTCGACCTCGCCGTTCACGGCGAGCGCGCGTACGAACTCTAGCGGCCGGACGGGCGCCGTGGCCCCGGTGGCCGCGGCGCCACCCCGCCCGCACGACGGAGGCAGGAAGACATGAAATACATCATCGCCATCATCAAGCCGCACAAGCTCGACGATGTGCGCAACGCGCTGACGGAGATCGGTGTGCAGGGCCTCACCGTCAGCGAGGCACGCGGCTATGGCCGGCAAAAGGGCCAGACGGAAATCTACCGTGGCGCCGAGTATCAGGTGAACTTCGTACCCAAGGTGAAGATCGAGGTCGCCGTGCCGGACGCACTGGCCGACGGCGCCATCGACGCCATCCGCGAGTCCGCCAACACCAGCAAGATCGGCGACGGCAAGATTTTCGTCTATGACCTCGAGCGCGCCGTGCGCATCCGCACAGGCGAGACCGGCGACGAGGCGCTGTAGGCGCTAGGGCTCGTCGAGACCGGCGCGACCCTCCGACAGCTTGACGGTGGCGACGAGGTCATCGTCGCCCCAACCTCGAGCGACAAGTTCGGCGAAAGTCGCACGGGCCAGTTCAGTGGCCGGCGCCGGGACTCCTGCGCTGTCGGCCGCCTCGGCCAGCAATCGCATGTCCTTGTGCATCTGTTTCGCGGCGAAAGCCGGTGCGAAGTCACGCCGGGCGAGTGGTCCGGCCTTGTAGCCGACGAATGGCGAGGCGATGGCGCTCGCCGCAAACACATCCAGCATGTGCTGCCAGTCGACACCGCCCTTGCGGCCGATGGCGAGCGCTTCGCCCCAAGCCACGGCCGTCTGGGCAATGACAAGGTTGAGGCACAGCTTCATCCAGCGCCCTTCCTCGCCAGGACCGAGACGAAAACGGCTCTTCGCCAGTACATCGAGCAACGGTGCAGCACGCTCGTACGCGGCAAGCGGACCAGAGGCCATCACGCCGAGGCCACCGGTCTCCGCGAGCTGTGTCGAGCCGGCAACCGGCGCAGCGAGAAAGTCGACGCCGCCCACCTGCGCTGCCGTCCTCACTTCGGCGGACACCGCCGGCGACACGGTGCTCATGTCGACGAACACGGCGCCCGCCGGGAGGCCGGCGAGCACACCGTCGTCTCCAAGGGCCACCGCACGCAGGGAATCGTCGTCGGGAAGCATCGTGAACGCGATGTCGGCCTGACGCGCCGCCCCGGCGGGCGACGCGGCACGCCGGCCGCCCGCTGCAAGCACCGACGCGACATTGGCCTCGGACGGATCGACGGCGACGACCGGCCAGCCTGCCGCCAGCAGGCGGCGCGCCATTGGCCCGCCCATCTTGCCGGTGCCGATCCAGGCGACGGTCACGCGTTCGGCAGGCATGACCAGGTACTATGCACGCATGGATGCGCGGCGCTTGTATTCGGCCTCGAGATCGCGCACTTCGGCCGCCTGCTTCAGCGTGAAGTCGTAGCGCGCCTCGTAATGCGGGCCGTCGAAACCGCGCTTTTTCGCCGCCACCGGATCTGAATTCTTCACATAATCGACGACCAGCGAAGCCTTCACGCCAAACACGGCATCGCTGTCGAGATAGCGATCGTCACTGTTGAAAAGCTCGGTCTGCACCGGCTGATAGCCGTCCTTGAGCACGAGGAAATGCAGGTGCGCCGGCCGCCACGGGTGGCGCCCGGTGCCGAGCAGGATCTCACCGACCGGTCCATCGGTCGGCACAGGGTACTCGACCGGCTTGGTCGTGCGCAGGCTGTAGCGGCCATCGGCATCGGTCCGCAGCTTGGCGCGATACGCATAGTCGGGCAACGCGAGCGTCTGGCCGACCTGCGCCTCGTAGAAGCCGTTGGGAGCGGTCTGCCAGAGGTCGAGGATCACACCCTCGAGCGGCTTTCCGTCTGGATCGGTGACACGGCCCTCGACCCAGGCCGGTTCACCCGACTTGTCGCCGAAGGAGATATCGAAGCCATTTGGGCGGAACGGCGCCCCGTCGCGATAGAACGGCCCGAGCAGGCTCGATTCCGTGGCGCCCTTGCGCGCGTTGTCGGCCATCGCCTCGACGAGCGTGGTGAGGCCAAGCACGTCGCCGAGCAGCACGCCTTCCTCGCGCTTGTCGTTGGAAATCTGCCCAACGCGCTGGATGAATCGGGCGGCATACAGCAGCTCGTCAGGCGTCAGCCGCACCTCGCGCGCGAAGGCATGCGCATGGCGGACCAGTGCCGTCATGATCTCGATCACGCGGGCTGGCGTATCCTTGCCGATGCGGGCGATGACCGCATCGGTGACGTTGGCTTCGGTCAGGTCACGCATGACAGTCCTCCAGGATGGTGCTCCGACGGGCCGCCCGCCGATAGGTCGCAGCCACGATCAAACGATGGTCGCCACATCCTCGAACGGAACCCGCGGCAGACGCGCATAGGTCAGGCCGGCCGGATCGGCATATCCGACGTTCATCAGGAAGTTGGAGCGCAGGGACGTTCCCGCGAAGAAAGCCTCGTCGCAGGCCTTGCGGTTGAAGCCCGACATGCCGCCAACGTCGAGGCCAACCGCGCGAAGCGCGATCGTGAGGTAGGCTCCCTGCAGCGTGCCGTTGCGCGTGCTGTGCTCCTCGGCGAATGCCGGGTTGTCCTTGAACATCGCTGACATGTCGCGGATCGGATAGAGCGTCGGCAGCCGCTTCCAGTAGTCGAGATCACAGGCGACGATGATCGTCCACGGCGCGGCCATCGTCTTCTCGACATTGCCCGGGACCAGGGTCGGCTTGAGCTTCTCCTTGGCCTCCCTGCTGCGCACCAGGACAAGGCGCATCGGCTGGCCATTGGAGCTGGTCGGGCCGAACTGGGCGATGGCGATCGCTTCGCGGATCAGCGCCTCCGGGACGTCGCGGTCCTGCCACTTGGTGTGATTGCGCGCCTCACGGAAGATCAGGTCGACCGCGTTGTCGTCAAGGCGCGCGATGCGCTGGTGCAAGGCATCGACGGCCGCGCGGGCGCGCGCCAGAGCCGCATCGTCGGTCATGTGAACTATCTCCTTCCAGGATGTGGCGGAGAAAGTACCCGCCCGGGACGCGGGCGCCAAGGGTGGGCGGCGAAGCGCCCAGCGATGGGTCATCGGTATGTCCCGTCGATGACGGACGCCGGCAGCAACCGGACGCTGGCCCGGCCGGCCGTGGAATGCTAGGCAGGCGCGCCGTCAATTCAGGGGGACCCCATGGCCGAGGCCACCGGACCGCTTTCCGGCGTTGTCGTGCTCGATCTCACCCGCGTGCTGGCGGGGCCATACTGCACCCAGCTCCTCGGCGACCTCGGCGCCGACGTGATCAAGATCGAGCGCCCGGGCGCTGGCGACGACACCCGCCGCTTCGCCCCGCCCTTCATGAAGGGGCCGGACGGCGAGGACACCTCGGAAAGCGCCTATTTCATGAGCGCCAACCGCAACAAGCGGTCGGTCGCCATCGACATCGCCAACCCGGAAGGCCAGAAGCTGGTGCGCGCCATCGCACTCAAGGCCGACGCTCTGGTCGAGAACTTCAAGACCGGCAACCTCGCCCGCTACGGCCTCGGCTACGCCGACCTCAAGGATGCCAACCGCAAGCTGGTCTACTGCTCGATCACCGGCTTCGGCCAGACCGGGCCCTATGCCGAGCGGCCTGGCTACGATTTCCTCATTCAGGGTATGGGCGGCATCATGTCGCTGACCGGCGAACCCGAGCGCGAGCCGCAGAAGGTCGGCGTGCCGATCGCCGACATCATGTCCGGCATGTTCGCCGCGGTGTCGCTGTGCGCGGCACTGCGCCACGCGGCGCTGACCGGCGAGGGCCAGTCGATCGACATCGGCATGCTCGACACGCAGGTCGCGTGGCTCGTCAATCAGGGCATGAACTGGATTCATTCCGGCAAGGCCGAGCGGCTGGGCAACGCCCATCCGAACATCGTGCCCTACCAGGTGTTCGCCACCGCCGATGGCCACATCGTCATCGCGGTGGGCAACGACACCCAGTTCCGTACCTTCTGCACCCTCGCCGGCGTGCCGGAACTGCCCGATGATCCGGTCTTCGCCACGAATGCGGCGCGGGTGAAGAACCGTGCCGTCGTGGTCGAGCGGCTGGCCGCCATCGTGAAGGCCAAGCCCTCGGCGTGGTGGCTGGAGGGGCTGGAACGCGTCGGCATCGGCTGCGGGCCGATCAACACCATGGACCAGGTCTTCGCCGATCCGCACGTCATCGCGCGCGAGATGGTGAAGCGCATCCCGCACCCGCTGGCCGGCCCGGAAGGCGCGGCGATCATCGCCAGCCCGCTGAAGCTGTCGGGAACGCCGGTCGCCTACCGCCACCATCCGCCGCTACTCGGACAGCACACCGACGAGGTCTTGTCGGGCCTGCTCGGCCTCGATGGCGCCGAGATCGAGCGCCTGCGGACGGCCGGCGTGATCGGCAAGCCGCCAGCGCTCAGCGCCTGAAACTCCGGTCGGTCGCCGCTACGTCGCACGGAATCCCGGACCTAGGTTCGGGACGATCCCGTGATGGAGGCGACGATGGAGCAGAGCGATCCCCATGCCCGCCGCGTGGCGAAGTCGACGCCCTGTTCGCGCGACGAGATGCTCAGGCGCATCGCGCGTTTCGGTGAGTCCTCGCCTGACCGCAATGCCTTCCCAGATCTGGCGGACCCGGCGCGCGACCGTTCGGTGACCTACCTGCTGTCGCCCGGCGAAACAGCCGGGCCGGCACAGATCGCCGAACCGCACCAGTTTCACATGGCGATCTCGAAGCTGCGCCGCGGCGTCAACCCGGTGACTCACGCGCATCCCTATGCGGAGGTCTTCATGCCGCTCGACGCGCACTTCCGCTTCTTCTGGGGCGAAAACCTCGAAGAAAGCGTCGACCTCGCGCCGTGGGACGTGATCTCCGTGCCCGCTGGCGTCTTCCGCTCGTTCGAATGCCTCGACCGCGACGAGGGCCATGTGCTGACGCTGTTCGATACCGGCGGCGATCCGCACACCGGGATCACCGTCCCGCAGGAGATGTTCGACAAGTACTACTCGAAGGGCTGGCGCCCGACGCCCGACATGACGAAGGCGGGCTGACGCAGCGCTGCTCGCCCCCCGCCGTTCGAGACCTCATCCTGCGGATGGCGCCTCAGGCTGCGGGGCATACTCCCGATGCGGCGAAATGTATGACCTCATCCCGAGGCATCCGCGTCGGCGGACGCATCGAAGGTTGATGCCGTCAGCCACCGCTGGTCTTCGGCACGATAAGGGCATCAAGGCCGATCACGCCCGTGCCCGCCGGGCGCACCAGCAACGGGTTGATGTCGACACTGGCGAGGCGGTCGCGATTGACCCAGGCGAAACGGGACAGCGCGGCAAGTGCCTGCGCCAACGCCTCGGTATCCGCCGGGCCGCGACCACGAAAATCACCGAGCAGGGCCGCTCCCCGAAGTTCGCCGATCATGTCGCGCGCCGTCGCCGTGTCGAACGGCGCGGCCCGAAAGGCGACGTCACGGAACACCTCGACCATCGTGCCACCGAGTCCGACCATCACCACCGGACCGAAGGCCGGGTCGTGCTCGACGCCAGCGATGGCCTCGACGCCCCCTGACAGCATCGGCGCCACCAGCACGCCGCGCAGCCGCGCCGACGGCGCCTTCGCCCGCGCGCCGGCCATCACCTCCGCGAAGGCCCGGCGCACGGCCCCGGCATCGGCAAGGCCGAGGCGGACACCGCCGACCTCGGTCTTGTGGGCGATATCGGGCGACAGGATCTTGAGCGCCACCGGGTAACCGAGCGCGTCGGCGGCGGCCGCCGCCGCGCGCGCTGTGGTGGCGATGCGCGCCGTTGCCATCGGCACGCCTGCCGCCGCCAGCAATGTTGCTGCCTCGGCCTCGTCGAGCGTCTCGCCGGCGACCATCGTGGCGCCGTCGTCGGACTCATCGGCAGCGGGCACTGGCCCAGCGTGCGCGATGC
Source organism: Alphaproteobacteria bacterium (assembly GCA_050246875.1). GTDB lineage: Bacteria > Pseudomonadota > Alphaproteobacteria > UBA6615 > UBA6615 > SHWB01. The sequence continues at coordinate 70,244 of JBFWVF010000011.1, forward strand.
CATACAGGGCGGCAACGGCACGCACGGCGCGCGTCGGATCCTCGAAAACGAGAAAGCCGTCGCGCACGAGGCGGTCGCGCAGTTCCTCGTCGCACAACATGCACAGCGCGAAGGGCACATCCGGCCGCGCCCGCCGCGCCTGCATCAGCGCCGGTTCGATGGCCGCGAAGTGCGCCGGATTGCGGCCGATATGGGCGAGGAAGGCAACGATCGAGTCGAAGCCGCCGTCGCCGGTCATGATGGCGAGGATGCGGCCGAAGAGACTCATGTCGGCAAGAATCTGCGCCGTCGTGTCGACGGGGTTGCGCCCGCTCGCGAGCGGCAACAGCGCCTCGATCCTCGCGCGCGCCGCCTCCGGCATCGGCGCCGGGTCCAGCCCGGCGGCGACGGCGGCATCGGCCAGCAGCACCCCGACGCCGCCGGAGGTGGTGATGAGGCCGACGCGCGCACTGGCCGGGCGCGCGGGCTGCGACGCGGCGATGGCCACGTCGACCGCTTCCTCCAGCGAATGGACGGGCCATGCGCCATGCTGGCGGAAGACGCCGTCCCAGACCTCGGCAGCGCCGGCCAGCGCACCGGTATGCGAGGCGGCAGCAGCACGTCCGGCCTCGGTCGCGCCGACCTTCATGGCGATCACCGGCTTGCCGGCGGCGCGCGCGGCGTCGAGCGCGCGGCGCAGGCGCATGCCGTCGCGCGCGCCCTCGACGGCGCAGACGATGACGTCGCTGTCGGGATCGCCGGCGAGCCAGGCGACGACGTCCGCGACATCGACATCGGCCTCGTTGCCGGTGGCGACGAAGCGCGAGACACCGAGGCCGCGCGTCGTACCCATCGCCAGCAGATAGGAACCGCAGGCACCCGACTGCGTGGCGATGGCGACACGGCCCGGGCGCGGCCAGGCGCCGTCAAGCGCCGTGGCGAAGGTGCCGAAGAAGCCGGAGCCCGTCGCCAGCAGGCCGAGGCTGTTGGGGCCGATCATGCGCCCGCCGGCCGCGCGCACGCGCGCCGCGATGTCGGCCTGGGCGCGCCGCCCCTCCTCTCCGGCCTCACCGAAGCCGGCGGAGAACACGATGAAGGCCCGTGTGCCACGCGCAAGGCCGGCCTCGACCGTCGCGGCGACCACGCCAGCCGGCAGGGCGACGATGGCAACGTCGGGCGCCTCCGGCAGGTCGGCGACGGAGGGCCAGGCCCGGATGCCCTGCACCTCGGCGGCGCGCGGGTTGACCGGATAGATCGGGCCGGCGAAGCCCGCCCGCCTGAGGAACTGTATCGGCCGGCCGCCGATGCGGTCGGGATCGGTCGAGGCGCCGATAACGGCGACCGAACGCGGCCGCAGAAGCGCGTCCAGCGCGGGGTCGTTCATCGGCCGGTGAAGCGCGGCTTGCGCTTCTCGCGGAAGGCCGCCACCGCCTCGGCATGGTCGGCCGTCATCTGCGACAGCGTCTCGTAGCCGAAGCCCGCCTCCATGGTGCCTGCAGCAAGCATGCGCAGCGTGTGGTTCATCGCCGCCTTGGTCCAGCCGATGGCGCGCGTGGCGCCACCGGCGAGACGCTCGGCGAGGCCGTAGACCTTGGCGTCGAGCTGGTCCGGCGGCACGACATGGGTGACAAGGCCGATGCGCTGGGCTTCCTCGGCGTCGATCAGGTCGCCGAGAAACAGCAGTTCCTTGGCGCGCTGGAAGCCGACCAGCAGCGGCCACATGAGGGCGCCGCCGTCGCCGGCGGCGAGGCCGACCCGGACGTGCGGATCGCCGATCTTCGCCCCGCTGACGGCGACCGAAATGTCGGAATAGACGGCGAGCGTGGCGCCCAGCCCGGTGGCGGCACCGTTGACGCGGGCGATCACCGGCTTTTCGAGGTCGAGCATGCCGTAGAAGATGCGGCGCCCCTCCTCGACGGTCTTCACCCACAGCGCGCGGTCGTCGATCTTCTTCTGCATGCCGACGATGTCGCCGCCGGCCGAGAAGGCGTCGCCCGCCCCGGTCAGCACCACGACGTCGCAGTCGGCATCCTTCGCCACGTCGTAAAAGATGCGCGACAGCTCGTCGTGCATCGTCGCATCGGCGGCGTTCTTCACCTCGGGACGGTCGAGGGTGAGAGTGTGGACGCGGCCGCGCCGCTCCGTGCGGATGGGGCTATAACTTTCGTACTGGGCCCGCCTCCCTGCGTCGCGAGCCTGTCCCCCGCCCGCCGGGCCGGCCACATTCGCCGCGCCGCACGCTCTGGGGCTGAGAGTGGGCGGCTGTGTGGCAGCCGAAACGGAACCGGCCGCCCTCTTGCGAGGGCGGCCGGCCCGGACGTCGGAACGGTAATGTCGAGTGCGTCTATTCGAAGACGATCTCGACGCGGCGGTTCTGCGGCTCGCGCACGCCGTCGGCCGTCGGGACCAGCGGGTTGGTTTCGCCGCGGGCGACCACGGCGATCTCGCTCGCCTTGATGCCGAGACGCACCAGTTCCGCCTTCACCGCGTCGGCGCGACGCTGCGACAGGCGCATGTTGTAGGCGTCGGAGCCAGCGCGGTCGGCGTGGCCCGTCGCCCTGATCTTGACGGTCGTCAGGCCCTTGGCGTTGGTCGCCGCGGTCTGCAGGATGGCCTGCGCCTGCTGCGTCAGGTCGGTCTTGTCGAAGTCGAAGAACACGAGGTACTGGCGCGCCGGCGGCGGGGCCGGGGTCGGCGCCGGCTGGGGTGCCGGGGCGGCCATCGGCGCGGGCGCCGGGGCGGCGGCGCGCACGGGCTCCGGCTTGGCCGGGCCGCTGAAGCTGTAGCGCAGGCCGACCATGATGCTGTGGGTGCGGTAGTCGGCGTCGATCGAGGCGCCGGCCGCGGTGTTGTAGTCGAGGTTGGGCGCCGCGAAGTAGCGGTAACCCAACGTCCCGTCGAGCTGTTCGGCCAGCGGCACGGCGACGCCGGCCATCAGCTGCCAGGCGAAGGACGTATCGTCGTCGTCGACCGAGCTCGCGCCGACCGGCGAGATGCTGTTGGCGTCGACGCGCGCGCCGCCGAGGCCGGCGCCGACATAGGGCGTGACGCTGCCGAGCAGGCCGCGGAAGTCGTAGTAGACATTGCCCATCAGGCTCCAGGCGCGGAAGTTGCCGCCGGCCGAGACGCCGTTGATGTCGTCGACATTGTTGCGGTGGTAGCCGCCCTCGACCTCGCCGCGGAAGCCGGAAGCGAAGCCGTAGCCGAGGCCCAGCACGCCGTTCCAGCCGTTCTCGAGGTCGGCGCTGCTGACGCCGCCGCCGGAAAAGTCGCTGTCCTCGGGCAGGGACCAGCCGGCCCCGCCGGAGATGTAGAGGCCCGGATCCTGGGCCTGGGCGGCGCCGGCAGACAGGGCGAGCGCAAGCGCCGCGCCGGCGACGATCGAGTGATGTGTGCGAATCATGTTCGGGAACTCCGTGCAGGGAAACCGCTCCCCACCAACGTCTTGATAGCGCGGGCGTCCGCCGCGCTCAATCGGGCAACCGCGGCGACACACATTTCGCGCCACGACCGTTGCAAAAAAATCGGCGGCGGCAATGGCATTCCTCCCGCATGTCTGCAGCGTCGACGTCATGCGATATGAACAAAAGCGGAACGCGAAACAGTCATTCGTCGCAGACGATTGGCGCGGCATGGGGGAGGCGCTAGTTTAACGTCCGTTAAGTAAACTGCGGGACGGCCGCCCGGCCGCCGACCGCACCGCCGGAGACGCCCCGCATGGCCGCCACGACCGCCCCCTCGCGCGTCATCGTCACCGCCGCCGGCTCGGGCATCGGGCGGGCGGTGGCCGAGCGCTTCCTCGCCGCCGGCGCCCGGGTGCACATCTGCGACGTCGCCCGCGACCCGCTGGAGGCGACAATCGCCGCCAATCCCGGCCTCACCGGCTCGCTCGCCGATGTCGGCGTGCCGGCCGAGGTCGAGCGCATGGTGGCGGAGGCGGTGGGGCACATGGGCGGCGTCGACGTGCTGGTCAACAACGCCGGCATCGGCGGCCCGCGCGCGGCGCTGGAGGACATCTCCTACGCCGACTGGGACCGCACGATCACGGTCAACCTCAACGGCATGTTCTACTGCATCAAGAACGTGGCCAGGCTGATGAAGGATCAGCGCGCCGGCTGCATCGTCAACATCTCGACGGCCTCGGCCAGGGTGGCCCTGCCGCTGCGCTCGCCCTACGTCGCCTCGAAGGTCGGCGTGCTCGGCCTGACGCACACGGTGGCGCGCGAATACGGGCCGTGGAACATCCGCTGCAACGCCATCCTGCCCGGGCTGATCGACAACGAGCGCGGCCGCCGCATCCTCGCCAACCATGCCAGGGAGAAGGGCATCAGCTTCGAGGCGGCCGAGCAGAACTTCCTCGAATTCATCTCGCTGCGCTGCTGGATCGACCCGTCGGAGGTCGGCGACCTCGCGGTCTTCCTCGCCTCGCCCGCCGGCCGCCACATCACCGGCCAGCAGATCGGCATGGACGGCAATGTCGAGTGGGAGATCTGAGGGGTCACGCCCCTTCCTCTCCCACGGGGTCTTCCTCTCCCGCCGGGCCCTCCTCTCCCGAAGGGAGAGGGCTCGACGCCTCGGCGAGCGCAGCGAGCCATAGGCGACGAGGGTGAGGGGTTACGGTTTCGGAGAAGAATCTCCGCCCGCGTAACCCCTCACCCTCCCGTCGTAGGCGCCTCGGTCGCTCGCGCGCCCTGCGGCGCCAACGACGGGAGCCCTCTCCCTCTGGGAGAGGAAAACGTGATCCCCTCGATCACGCCACCCTTGCCGCCGGGGCGGTGACGGCGGTGTCGCGGATGGGCCAGTGGAGGATTGCGGCGAGCAGGCCGAGGGCGATCGAGGCCGTCCACATGGCGTCGTAGGCGCCAGTCGCGTCGTAGACGCGGCCGCCCAGCCAGGCGCCGAAGAAGCCGCCGATCTGGTGGCTGAGGAAGGCGAAGCCGAACAGCAGCCCCATGTCGGCCGAGCCGAAGATGCGGCCGATGAGCCCGCTGGTCAGCGGCACGGTCGACAGGAACAGCAGGCCGAACAGGGCCGAGAAGCCGATGATCACCTCCGGCGTCTTGGGCAGGACCACGAGCAGCGCGATGAGCCCGGCGCGCGCCAGGTAGAGCAGCGCCAGCAGGTGCTTCTGCCGGTAACGCCCGGCGAGAGCGCCGGCGCCCCAGGTGCCGACGACATTGGCGAGGCCGGTGACGGCGAGCGCCAGCGCGCCGACCTCCGGCGCGAGGCCGCAGGAGGCGACGAAGCCCGGCAGATGCGTCATCAGGAAGTTGATGTGGAAGCCGCAGACGAGGAAGCCGAAGCTGAGCAGCACGAAGCCGCGATGGCGCAGCGCCTCGCGCAGCACAAGCAGCGGCGGCCGTGGCGGCACGGGCGCGACGGCGGCCGTGGCCGGGGCCGCGCCGCGCCGTTCCAGGCGGGCGAGCGCGACGGCGGCGAGGATGACCAGCGAGAGGGTGGCGGCCATGACGTACAGCGTCGTCTGCCAGCCCCAGGCCTCGATGCCGACGATGACCAGCGGCGGCAGCACGAAGGCGCCGAAGCCGCCGCCGATGCTCACGAGGCTCAGCGCGTGCTGGCGCTGCGCCGGCGCCACCGCCCGCGTCGCGGCCGAGAACAGCACGGAGAAGCCGGCGGCCCCCATGCCGAGGCCGACGAGGACGCCGCCGGCAACGAGCAGGTGCCAGCCATTCTGCACCACCGCCATGCCGGCGAGACCGGCGGCGTAGAGCAGCGACCCGGCGACCAGCACCGCCAGCGGCCCGCGCCGGTCGGCCAGCGCGCCGGCCACCGGCTGCGCCGCGCCCCACAGCAGCGAGGAGACCGCCATGGCAAGGCCGAAGGCCTCGGCGCCGATGCCGAGGTCGAGCGTCATGTGCGGCAGGAACAGGCCGAGCGTCATGCGCACGCCCATGACCAGGCCGAGCATGCCGGCGGCCAGCAGCACCACGCCCGTCGCCGTCGCATCGAGCTTCGTCTTCATGCCCCTGCCCTTTCCCCGGCTCGTCCGGCCGCGCGCTTCGCCCGCCCGCCTTGCCCGCGCGGGGCGAGATTGACTGCGGCGGCCGGCCCGCCTACTGTCCTTGCATATACAAGATTAATGATTGCATACGCAAGGGAGAGCGGCGATGGCGCGACGCGGCACGGCAGACATGACAGGCCGGAACAGCACGGCGGCGCGGGCAAAGGGAACGCGCGGGCGCGCGGCCGGGGCCGTGGCGGCGGCCGGGGCCGTGGCGGCGGGCAGGCCGGCGGCGGACGCGCGCACGGCGGCGGCGCTGGCCGCGCGCGGCGGCGAGCCCTGCACCTGCTTCGCCCTGCGCCGTGCGGCCAGGGTCGTCACCCAGTTCTACGACCGCGCGCTGGCGCCGGCGGGCCTGTCGATCGGCCAGTTCTCGCTTCTGTCGGTGCTCGGCAGCGCGAATGCGCCGATGCCCCTGACGCAGCTCGCGCGGCGCACCGACATGGAGCGCTCGACGCTGACGCGCAGCCTCGCGCCGCTGCAGCGCGACGGCCTCGTCCGCGTCGCCGCCGCGCGCGCCGGCCGCGGCAGCGAGGCCACCCTCACCGCCGCCGGCCGCACCCGCCTCGCCGCCGCGCTCGCCCCCTGGCGCGACGCCCAGCGCGCCGTGCGCGAGGCCGTCGGCGCCGCCGAACTGGGCGAGACGCTGACGGCGCTCGACCGGCTGCGGGATGCGGTGCGGGTGGGGTAAGTGAGGGCCGGCGCCCTGTCCGACCGGTCCTGCAATTCCTCTCCCATCGGGAGAGGGCTTCCGTCGTTGGCGCCGCAGGGCACGCAGCGACCGAGGCGCCTACGACGGGAGGGTGAGGGGTTACGCGGCCGGAGATTCTCCTACCGACCGTAACCCGTCACCCTCGTCGCCCAAGGGTGCCTGTTTCATCACGCCTAGGCGCATCACCGCAGAACAAAGATCAGCCCGAGCATGACGCTGTGGTTGGCGTAGTCCGCGTCCACCGGCCCGCCGGCGCCCGGCTGGAATGCGAGATCGGGTATGCGGAAGTAGCGGTAGCCGAGCGTCGCCAGCACGTCCTCCGCGACCTTGCCGGTCAGCCCGGCCATCGCCTGTACCGCGAAGGATGTCTGCGTGTCGTCGACTGGGCCGCGGCCGGCGACCGTCAGCCCGTCCGCCGCGATGCGGGCCGCACCGATACCCATGCCGAGATGCGGCGCGAGGTTGCCGGGGAGGCCGAACGGAAGATGGCTGTAGACGTTCGCCATGCCGGTCCATACGCGGTAGCGCCCGCCCGATGCGCGCGAGACGTCGTCGGCATCGTTGCCCTGGTAACCGGCTTCCAGTTCGAAACGCACAGGGGGCCAGGCCGGCGCCACGCCGAGGGCGACGGTTCCTTCCCGCGCAAGTTCCCGGTCGCTCCTCACCGGCAGGCCGACGGAGCCGCTGAGGTAGAGCGGAAGGACGTCGCATTCCTGACCGGGCACGCAACTCAGCGAGAGAGCGGCCGAGGGCAATGCCCAGAGGAGAGGTGCGGCGAGGCAGAGCCATGTCCTGCGCACGGGCATCTCCGTTCCGTCGGGATTTATCGGAGCAAGAACATGAACCCCAGGCGGATGCCATGGCTCGCATAGTCCGCACCGAGCGAATTTCCGCTTCCTGACGTCAAATCGAAGCCCGGAAGGTGAAAATATCTGTACTGGAACGTACCGAATGTTTCCCGTCCACCAATCTTGCCTGTCGGGAAGCGCACGCCAGCCATCGCCTGGACGGCGGGCGACAGTTGCCTGTCGCTGACGGGCGCCTGCCCCGGGAATGAAATCCCGCTCGCCTGAATGTCGGCCAACCCAAATCCGAAGCCCCAGAAGAACGGCAAGCCCCCAATATGGCGAGCGTCCTCGCCTTCCCAGATGAAGGGGTTACCCAGGAAATTGACCATCGCGGTCTTCGCGCGGTAACGCCCACCAGACGCAGCGGAAACGGAGGCCGCGGAGTTGCTGCGATAACCGAGTTCCATTTCCATGTAGGGAAAGTAGAACCACTTCCCCAGCGCCACTGTAGCCTCGCGGCCGTCTGAAAAATCCCCGGCCCATTCGCCGGGTAATGTGCCCGACACGCTCACGTACTGAAAATCCTTGAGGAAGCCCCGCGCTTTCGCATCGCCTGCGCTCGACAGGCAGGTTGCAACGGCGACGGAGACGACGGCGACGTGGAGAAATCCAGAGCGTCGCGACATGCTATTCTCTCCGAAGGCACCTCAAGACGCTATCACTCTACCAGAACGGGTTCCGCCGCACATGGCCGGAAGGTCGGCATCGAGACTCAAATGGCCGGCTCTTCCGGTGGCCGTCGCCGCGCTCGTCATCCAAGGGGCAACACCCCTGCATGCCGAGTCCTGCGACGGCGGGCCGTGCGGCGCCCCGGTCTACCTCGCGGTCACGACCGGCCTTCCGGCCTATGGCGAAAGCGGGTTCACCCATGGCTACGACGCCGCCATCGCCGTGGGCCTCGTAGGCCCATTCGGCGGATTGTTCCGCGCGGAACTGGAAGGCGGGTTCCACGTCAACGACGCCGGGGCGGTGTCGGGAAGCGCCCTGAGCGGACGCTACGACGCACTGAGCCTGATGGCCAACGGTTACATCGGATTCCCGACCTTCGCCCTCGAACCGTTGTACCCGTTCATCGGCATGGGCTTCGGTGCGGCCCGTGTAGACGCCAATGCGACCGCGGCGAACGGAAGAGACACCATCGACGGCAGCCAAACCGGTTTCGCCGTCCAGGCGATGGCCGGCTTCAGCACCGCCTGGGGAGTCGTCAGCTACCGCTACTTCCGCATGCCGGGGCTGGAGCTCGGCCTGCGCAATGGCGGCCGGATCGACGCCGACTACGGCAGCCATTCCATCGTGTTCACGCTGCCGTTCTTCCTCGGCGAAATCGGGCCATGATACCTGCCGGAGCACTCCAGCGACTTTGCAGCAGGCTGGCCGCCGGTCGCCAGAGAACCTGACGGTAACGCCCCCCCACCTCACCCCTTCCCTCTCCCCTCCCCGGCGGGGAGCGGAGAGGGCGTTTCCGTTGGTGCCCACGCGCTGCCCCCTCCCGGCCCTACTCCATCGTCGAGGGCAGCCACAGCGCCATCTGCGGCCAGGCGAAGAGCATCGCAACGAGGAGCAGCGTCGCCAGGGCGAAGGGTACGCAGCCGCGGAAGATGTCCATCAGTTTCACGTCGGGGGCGACGTTGTTCATGACGTAGACGTTGAGGCCGACCGGCGGCGTGATCAGCGCCAGCTCGACCATCACCGTCAGGTAGATGCCGAACCAGACGCGGTCGTAGCCGAGGTGCAGGATCACCGGGAAGACGAAGGGCAGCGTCAGGATGATCATGCCGAAGGTGTCGAGGATGGCGCCGAGCACCAGGTACATCAGCGTGAACAGCACCATCACCAGCGTGCGGTCGACGTCGAGCGCGCCGATCCAGGCCACCAGCGACGGCGTGACCTGCGTCTGCACGAGGAAGCGGCTGATGAGGATGCCGCCGAGGATGATCATGTAGACCATGGCGGCGACGCTGCCGGCCTCGCGCAGCGAGGCGACGAGGCGGCGCCACGTCATGCGCCGCATGGCCAGCGCGATGACCAGCACGCCGGCGCAGCCGATGGCCGAGGCCTCCGACGGCGTGAAGGCGCCGCCGTAGATGCCGCCGAGCACGAGGAGGAAGATGCCGGCGGTCGGCGCCAGCTTGGCCAGCGAGGCGAAGCGCTCGGCCCAGGAATAGCGCGGCCCCGGCGGACCGAGTTCCGGCGCCAGCGTGCAGCGGGCAACGATGAGCACCGCGAACAGCAGCGCCAGCGCGACGCCCGGCACGACGCCGGCGATGAACAGCGCGCCGATCGAGGTTTCCGTCCACACGCCGTAGACGATGAGGGCGATCGAGGGCGGGATGAGGATGGCGAGCGTGCCGGCCGAGGCGACGGCGCCGGTGGCGAGGCGCATGTCGTAGCCGTAGCGGCGCATCTCCGGCATCACCATGGCGCCCATGGTGTGCACGGCGGCGATGGACGAGCCGGTGACGGCGCCGAAGCCGGCCGAGGTGATGACCGCCGTCACCGCGAGGCCGCCGGGCATGCGGCCCAGCCACTTGTGGGCGCAGTCGTAGAGATCGGCGGCGATGCCCGAGTGGTAGACGAGCTGGCCCATGAGGATGAACAGCGGCGCGGCGATGAGCAGGAAGTTGGTGCCCGTCTCCCAGGCGACGAGCTGGAACTGCATCAGCGTCGGGCCGAGGCCGGCGAACAGCATGTTGCCGCCGGCGCCGACCAGCGCGAGGGCGAAGCCGATCGGCACGCCGACGAAGATGAGCGCCAGCATCAGCACGATGGCGAGGACGCCGATGGCGACCGGATCCATCAGCCGCGCCTCGCCGCGGCGCCGTCGCGGCCGCGCAGGGCGAGCGCCGCGCGCCGGGCGAACTCGAGCACGAGGACCGCGCCGACCAGCGCCATGAACACGGCGAAGGGCCAGAACGGCAGGCGCACGAACTCGGCGCCTTCGCCGTAGCGGAACATCTCGTCGGCCGCCTGCGCCGCGCGCCACGCCAGCATGGCCGAGACGGCGATGCCGGCGAGCCCGGACAGCACGTCGGCGGCACGCCGCCAGGCGGGGCCGAAGCGCAGGTAGAGCAGCTCCATGCGGATGTGCTGGCCGGAATGGGTGCACCACGGCAGGCTGGCGAGGAACACCAGCAGCAGCAGCAGCGCGCCGACCTCGTTGCCCCAGGCCAGCGGCGCGCTGAAGACGTAGCGCAGGACGACGTCGACAGTGACGAGGACGACGAGGCCCGGCATCACGACGAGCGTGCCGGCGGCATGGAACGCGCGCGCGAGCCAGGCCGCCATGCGTTCCCACCCGTCCATCGCCCGCCTCACACCACGGAATAGAGCGCGTCGATCAAGGCGCCGGCGAAGGGGCCGCGGTCGGCCACCGGCGCCAGGCGGTTGCCACAGTAGCTGAAAGCGAGGCGGCGGTCCGGGTCGGCGAAGGCGACGGCGCCGCCGAGGCCGGCATGGCCGAAATTGTTCGCGTTGGGACCCATGCGGAAGGCCGGGCACGAGAGCATGAAGCCGGTGCCGAAGCGGAAATGGCGACTGGTCATCGCCTCGATGCCGTCCCACTGCTCGGCCGTGGCGTCGGCGAGCGTGTCGTCGCCGATGAGCCGCAGGCCGTCGATCTCGCCGCCGCGCGCGAGGCAGCCATAGAGCCGTGCCATCGCGCGGGCGTTGCCGTGGCCGTTGCCGGAGCCGAATTCGTTGCGTCGCCACGCCCGTGTGTTGAAGTCGCCGGCGTCCGGCAGCGGCCGCCAGGCGCGGGCGAGCAGCGAGGCCGGATTGCCGATGCCCTGCAGCGTCGGCGTGCCGGCCACGGTGGCGACAGGCGCGACGCGCGCATCCTCGTGCGGTGTCAGGCCGAAATTGTAGTCGATGCCGAACGGCTCAGCGATCTCCTCGCGGAAGAAGCGGCCGAGCGAACGGCCGTCGACGCGCCGCACGATCTCGCCGTAGAGCGGCCCGGCGGTGAAGGAGTGGTAGCAGGGCGTCGTGCCCGGCGCCCATTCCGGCCGCTGCACCTCGAGTGCACGGACGACGGCGCCCGGCCGCCACAGCGATCCGGCCGGCGCGGCGTCGGCGCAAGGCAGGCCGGCGAGCTGCGCCAGCACGGTGCGGACGGTGATCGCCGCCTTGCCGTTCTGCGCGAATTCCGGCCAGAGGTCGGCGACCGGCGCGTCGAGGTCGAGACGGCCGCGGTCGGCCAACAGCAGCACGCAAAGCGCCGACGCCGCCTTGCCGACCGACATCATGCAGACGACGGTGTCGGCCTGCCACGGGCGCACCCGCGCGTGGTCGCGCCAGCCGCCCCACAGATCGACGACGCAGCGCCCGTCGACGACCACGGAGACGCAGGCGCCGACCTCGCGCCCGACGGCCGTCTCCTCGCTCATGTTGCGGACGAAGGCGTCGTGGACCGGCAGGAAGGCCGGATCGCAGCGTCCGTCGACGGGTACTTCGGTCATGCCATCCCCCACGGCCCCGGCCGCGCCGTCACCCGGCGCGGCCCGGCGGTGCCTGCTCAGCCGCCGGCGGGACGCGCCACCGGCTGTTCGACGAACAGGCGCTGCATCTGCTCGTTCGACAGCGGGGCGTACTTCGCCTTCAGTTCCTCGACGCGGGCGAGCAGCTTGCGTGCCGGCTTGCCGGCGGCCTCCTGGTCGGCCGCCCACTTCTCGATCACCGGCTTCACCGCCGCCTTCATGCGGGCGAGTTCGGCCGGTGCCAGCTTGTGGAAGACCACCTTGTTCTCGTCATAGACGGTCCGCGCCTTGGCGGCGAAGTCGACGGCGATGCGCTGGGTGACGAGGGCGGACATCATCTGCTGCATGCCGACGAAGGGCGCGCGCAGCGGCGCCGGCAGCTTGTCCAGCGTCGCCTTGCTGTAGCAGGTATCGATGCCGGCGGAGTAGAGGCCGAGCGTCGTGTGCTCCCTGGCCAGCTCGTAGATCTTGTAGGGAACGAAGCCGCCGTCGGTCCAGATGACGCCCTCGACGATGCCCTGCTGGAAGGAGGTATAGATGTCGGGATAGGGAATGTTCAGCGTGACGAAGCCGAGCGCCGCCGCCGCCTCCGGCGGGAAGCCCTGGGCGATGGCCTTGAGGCCCTTGAAGTCCTCCAGCTTGGCGATCGGCTTCTTCGCCAGGATGTCCGACACGCCGATCGGCGAAGAGCCGGCGTAGATGACGCCCTGGGCGTCGAACTCGGGCTGGAAGAACTCCCAGCCGACCTCGGCCATGATGCGCGCATCCTTGAGCGCGTCTCCCGACGACACGAAGGGCAGCGCGAACACCTTGGTCAGCTCGAAGCCACGGCCCTCGAACAGCGAGTAGCAGGTGGCGAAGTCGGAGATGCCCGAGCGCACGGCCTTGAAGCCGTCGCGCGGCCCGTGCAGCGTGCCGGCGCCGAACTGCTTGAACGTCACCTTGCCGCCCGTCAGCTTGCCGAACCAGTCGAGCGACTGCTGCCAGACCGGCGGCACGATCGAGGCCGGCGGCGCCGGATGGGAGAACTTCAGCTCCATCGCGTCGCCGGCGTAGGCGACCGTCGGCGTCGCCACCTTGCCGTCGGCCCAGTCCTGCAGCGGATCGGCGGCGGCAATGCCCGGAACCGCGGAGAATGCGACGGCGGCGGCCGCCATCGTGATACGGCGTGCGAACGTGCCCATGCCTGCCTCCTCGCTCGGCGCGAGGCGCGGGGGCGCCCCGCCATTTACTTAACGGTCATTTAGTACACTCGTTTAAAACAATTGGCAAGCGTCGCGAGGCGGCCAGGCGCCCGCCGGCACGGTACGGAGTTTCAGGCGCGGTTCTGGCGGCGGCGGGGCGGTTGGCGGCGACGGTTGCCGCTGGCCGATGGCGCCGCGAAGACGCCGACGAAGGCGACGACGAGATCCTCGACGCCGGGCAGATGCACGCCCGGACCGAATTCCTCGCGCGCCATGCCCTGGATGAAGCTGGTACGCAGGCGCCCGTCATAGGCCGCCGCCAGCATGGCCATATAGCGCCAGAACACGTCCCAACGATCGAGATGCGGCGCCGCCCGCCCGAGCAGGGCGAGGAAGCGCGGCATGAGCGGCCGGAAATACTCCAGCCAGAATTCGCCCAGCCGGTCGTCGCCGGCGGCCGTGATCTGGTTGAGCAGGCGCCCGACACGCACGACCGGCGGCGCGGGCGAGCCGTCGAGCAACGTCTCGACGAAGGCGCGCACCACTTCCTCGACCGTCGGCTCGCGGCCGGCAGTCTCGAGTGCCGTCAGGCGGGCGTCGCGGGCGGCGTGCAACGGCGCCGCCGCCTGTGCAAGGACGGCGCGGATCAGCCCGTCCTTGGACCCGAAATGATAGTTGATGGCCGCCGCCGTCGCGCCGGCGGAAGCGGCGATGTCGCGGACCGAGGTGGCGTGGAAGCCGCGCTGCGAGAACAACTCCTGCGCGGCTTCGAGCAACTGGTCGCGCGTCGCCGACGGCGCACGGAAATGACCGCCCTGTATGTAGTCGGCGCGACGGGCCATGCAGGGGTTCCCCAAAAGCGTTTGAAACAACTGTTAAGTACAGCCGTTCCCGCCGCGCCGCAAGGCGCGGGCAGATCGACCCCCGCGTGGCTCACGCGGGTTCGGGCGGGAAGCCGGGGTGCTCGGGCAGGGCGTCGGCGAAGCGCAGCCAGGCGAGGCGCTCGGCGCACCAGTAGTGCATGGTCGGCGGCTCGGCGGCGGGGTCGTCGAGGCTGCCGACCGTGACATCGACCAGCCCCGGCAGGAAGTCGGCGCGGTAGGCGAGTGGCGTGCCGCAGCGGGCGCAGAAGCTGCGCGCGACGCCCGGCGAGGAGGCGAAGACCGCAGGCGCGCCCTCGGTGACGGCGAAGTCGCCCTCGGCATAGGTGGCCCAGACCACGGCCGGCGCGCCGCTCGCCCGCCGGCACGAGCGGCAGTGGCAGAAGCCGGTGAGATAGGACGGCCCCGAGACGGCATAGCGCACGGCGCCGCACAGGCAGCCGCCAGTCAGTCGTGCATCGGACATGGCGTCGTCTCCGGGGTGGCGGCGGGCCGTGCGAGGGGGCGCGGCCCGGCGCGAGTGTAACGCCGGACCGGGGCTTCATTGCCACGAACGCGCAGGGGGTAACGGCCCCTCACCTCACCCCGCCCTCTCCCCTCCCCGTCGGGGAGCGGAGAGGGAGTTGCCCTCGGCCGCGAACACGGCTGCCCCCTCTCCGCCCCGCCGGCGGAGAGGGTGATGGCGTGGCTCAGACGTACAGGCCCGCCGAGAAGCCCTCGTCGGCGGTAAAGACCGAGCCATAGATCGAGCGGCCGGTGCGCGGCGAGGCGAGGAAGAGGGCAAGGTTGGCCATGTCCTGCGGCTCGGAGTAGGTCTTGCCCGAGGGGGTGCGCGCCTCCATGAAGTCGAGCACCGGCTTCATCGCCGGGTCGGTGCGGACGTTCTCGTTCATCGGCGTCGCCGTGTTGCCGGGGCAGATGGCGTTGAAGTGGATGCCCTCGCGCGACATCTCCAGCGCCCACGACTTGGTCATCATGATGATGCCGGCCTTGACGGCGCAGTACATGGCGTAGCCGGGGATGGCGAGGATGCCGGCGACCGAGGCGAAGTTGACGACGTAGCCGCCCTTGCGCGCGCGCAGGTGCGGCACGACCGCGCCGGTGACGTGCCACACGCCCTTGAGGTTGATGTCGACCATGCGGTCGATCTCGGCCGGGTCGGTCTCGCCCGTCGGCGTCTGGTAGAACACGCCGGCGGCGTTGACGAGGATGTCGATGCCACCGAAATCGGCGACGATCTGGTTGACCGCCGTCTTCACCTCGGCCGGCTTGCGCACGTCGCAGACATAGCCGCGCGCGCCCTTGCCGATGGCGTCGGCGACGCCCTTCGCCTTGGCGAGCTGCGCACTGCCGACGACGGCGACGCGCGCGCCCTCCCTGGCGAAGGTCTGGGCGATGCACTCGCCGATGCCCGACGAGCCGCCCGTGATCATCGCCACCTTGCCTTCGAGTTCCATGTCGTTCCCCTTGCGCTACGAAAAACCCATTGAGCCGTCAGTATCCGGCGAGCACGCCCTCGTCCATGACCAGCACGGCGCCGTGCATGGCGCGCGCCTCGTCCGACGCAAGGAAGGCGGCGCCGGCGGCGATCTCGTCGGGATCGGAGAACAGCCGCGACGAGGGCGTGCGCAGGCGGATGGCGTCGCGGATGGCCGCGTACTCGGCGCCGGTGCGGACGTTCTCGTTCATCGGCGTCTCGGTATTGCCGGGCGCGATGCAGTTGGCGTTGACGCCATGCGGCGCCAGCGCCGCGCCGAGCGAGCGCGTGAGGTTGACGACGCCGGCCTTCACCGCGGCGTAGACGAGGTAGTTGCTGCGCCCGGCGAGGCCGGCGCCGGAGGCGAAATTGACGATCTTGCCGCTGCCGCGCGCCTTCATCGCCGGGGCGACGGCGTTGCAGGCGAAGAAGGTGGCCTTGAGGTTGACGTCGCAGAGGCGGTCCCACATCGCCTCGTCGGTCTCGCCGAGGCGAGTGGGGAAGAACAGGCCGGCGCAGTTGACGAGGATGTCGATGCGGCCGAGCGCTGCGGTGGCCTCGGCGACGAGGCGCTCGATCTCCGCTACCTGGGCAACGTCGCAGGTGAAGGCGCGCGCTTTGCCGCCGGCGGCACGGATGGCGCCGGCCACGGCGTCGGCCTTGGCGAGGCTGGCGCTGGCGACGACGCCGACCTCGGCGCCCTCGGCGGCGAAGCGGCGGCAGATGGCGGCGCCGATGCCCTGCGAGCCGCCGGTGACGAGCGCGGTGCGGCCGGCGAGGCGGCGCGGCAGGGCGGCGGGTCCGGTCATCGCGTCCGCGCTCACGCCAGCGCTTCGTAGGTGGCGGCGACGAGCGGGCCGCCGAACGGGCCCTCGTCGGCGATCGGCGCCATGCGGTTGCCGCAGTAGGAGAAGCCCAGGCGCCGCACCGGATCGCCGAAGCCGACGGCACCACCGAGCCCCATATGCCCGAAGTTGCGCCGATGGCCACCCATCGGCATCGGCGGGCAGGAGAGCATGAATCCGGCACCGAAACGGAAGTTGCGGTTGGTCATTCGGTCCATGCCGTCCCAGTGCTCGCGCGTCACGTCGGCGACGGTGCGTTCCGACAGCAGGCGCACGCCGTCGATCTCGCCACCGCGCGCGAGGCAGCCGTAGAGGCGCGCGATGGCGCGGGCGTTGCCGTGGCCGTTGGCCGAGGCGAACTCGCCGCGCCGCCAGTCGCGGCTGTTGAAGTCCTCGCTCTTCGGCAGCGGCGCCCAGGCGCGGAAGAGCGGCGAGGCCGGGTTCTCCTTGATGCCGTCGCGCGAGGGCGTGCCGCGCGTCTCCTCGAACTCGGCGCAGCGCGCGTCTTCCGCGTCGGTGAGGCCGATCTGGTAGTCGAGGCCGAGCGGCGCCGCGACCTCCGCGCGGAAGAACTGCCCGATCGTAAGGCCCGAGACGCGGCGCACGAGGCCCTCGACCAGCGGCCCGTAGGTGAAGGAGTGGTAGGCCGCATCCGTGCCCGGCACCCATTCCGGCGCCTGCGCCTCGAGCGCCCGCTCGACGACGCCTGCCTGCCACAGCGACCCGGCCGGCGCAGCGTCGGCATAGAGCACGCCGCCGCGATGCGACAGCAGCTCGCGCACGGTCATGCGTTCCTTGCCGGCCTGGCCGAACTCGGGCCAGTAGGAGGCGACGGTTGCCTCCGGGTCGATGAGCCCGCGGTCGATCAGCACATGGGCGCAGACCGAGGCCGAGGCCTTGGCCACCGACATCATGCAGGTGATGGTGTCGGGCTCCCACGGCAGGGTGCGGGCGCGGTCGCGGAAGCCGCCCCACAGATCGACCACGGTGACGCCGTCGAGCACCACCGAGACGCAGGCACCGATCTCGCGGCCGGCCGGCGTGTCGCTGTTCATGACCCGCTCGAAGGCGCGGCGCACGGCGGCGAAGCGCGGCTGGCAGACGCCGGCGACCGGTACCCTCATCGTCGTCGCGACGGTCATGCCTCGCCCCTCCACGGCCGGCCCACCCCGATGGGCGCGGGCGCGCCGGCGCGGCACAATCTAGCTTGCCTAGACCACGGCCGGAACCGTTTACTTAATGCTCATTCAACGAAACCGCGGGCAGGCGCTGCCATGGCGAATGCGGCGAAGCGGAAGGCGGCGGGCGAGGCGCCCGACACGCGCGAGCGCATCCTCGAGGCAGCGGCGGCGCTGTTCGCCGAGCGCGGCTACGAGCGTACCTCGATGGGCGCCATCGCGCGCGCGGTGCAGGTGAGCGCGCCGGCGCTCTACTATCACTTCCAGTCGAAGGAAGAGATCCTCTACACGCATCTCGTCCTGTCGATGGAACAGGTTCTGGAGCGCGCCGAGGCGACGGTGGCCGAGGCCGGCACGCGCGCCGAGGCGCGCATCGCGGCGCTGGTGCGCGTGCACATCGCATCGGACCAGCAGCGCGTCGGCATCCAGTCGATGCTCAACGAGAGCCTCTACGGCACCGGCATCCTCGCCAACTCGCTGGGCGCGCCGCAGCGCGCCACGCTCGACGACCTGCAGCGCCGCTACCTCGACCTGTGGCGCACGGTGCTGCGCGAGGGCGCTGCCGGCGACGGGCTGCGCGTGCCGGACGTGACGGCGACGGCCTTCGCCATCGTCGGCATGCTCGACCACGTCGTGCACTGGTACCGGCCCGGCGGCCGCCTCGACCTCGACGCACTGACGGCGATCTACGTCGAGCTGGTGCGGCGGATGGTGGGGAAAGGCTGAGGCGGAGGCGTCCGATCGGATCCTTCTTTCCTCTCCCAAAGGGGGTAATTGTATACTTGACTGCACAGACCCGATTGCCTACATCCCTTCTCAAGAGGGGATGCTGCCATGTCCGACCTGTCCAATCCTATCTTTCAGGACGAAACCAAGGCCCGCGAGTTCCTTGAGGAACAGCGTTGGCCCGATGGCGCCGTGTGTCCCTTCTGCGGCCAGTTCGAGACTGTGAAGTCCCTGCCGGCCAAGGGCGCGCTAGGCGCCGGCTGGTATCACTGCAACGACTGCCGCAAGAAGTTCACGGTCCGCGTCGGCACGCTGTACGAGCGCAGCCACGTTCCGCTGCACAAGTGGCTTCTGGCTACGCACCTTCTCTGCGCCAGCAAGAAGGGCATGAGCGCCCATCAACTCGGCCGCATGCTCGGCGTGACCTACAAGACCGCTTGGTTCATGGCCCACCGCATCCGCGAGGGCATGCGCCCCGCCGAGGATGCCGGCCCGCTCGGCGGCCCCGGCAAGACCGTTGAGGCCGATGAAACCGTGATCGGCGGCAAGGAGAAGAACAAGCACAAGTCCAAGCGCAACCCCAAGAACATCGGTGCCGTCGGCAAGCAGGTTGCCTTTTCGCTGGTGGAGCGCGGCGGCAAGGTCCGCTCCCACCACGTCGCCAACGTCAATTCAAAGACCCTGCGCCCGATCCTCGTTGCTCAGGTCGACCGCAAATCCATCCTCATGACGGACGATGCCGGCCAGTATCGTTCGGTCGGGCGCGAGTTTGCCGGCTTCGAGACGGTCAACCACGGCATCGAGGAATACGTTCGCGGCGACGCGCACACGAACACGATTGAGGGCTATTTCTCCATCCTCAAGCGCGGCATCAACGGGACGTATCACCACGTCTCGCAGCAGCACTTGAAGCGTTACCTTGCCGAGTTCGACTTTCGATACAACGAGCGCAGCGCCCTTGGCGTGAACGACGCCGAGCGCATGGCGAAGGCCCTAGAGGGCATCGAAGGTCGCCGCCTCACCTATCGGCGGACTGACGAAGCCGCGAACGCTTAAGCAGCAGGCGAGGGCGTTCCTTCGCTGGCGTCGCCGCAAATCCATCGGTCAATAGCAACTAGACAGTCGAGTCCGACTCGCTCGTCCCGATGGCACACTAGTCCAGCATAGGCGGCGAACAGGTCCGTCAAATCACCGCCCAGCGCCAGATGCGCTTTCGCCAGATTGCCCGCCAAGGCAACCGTGGCCGCATACCTTTCAGATGGTTCGCCCCCGGAGCCCGCAGCCATGAACGACCTTTCATATCTGACAACCGGCTTTCAGGCCGCCAAGAGCGCCCTCGATCTTCTTCGGTCTTTTCGCGATCTATTGCCCGCCGGCCCGCAGCGGGAGCGCGCAGAACAAAAGATCACTGACGCTGAAACTGCGCTTGCCGCCGGCGAAGCGCAGATGGCGCAAGCCCTAGGCTTCAAACTGTGCCGCTGTACGTTTCCACCACAAATCATGCTGTGGAGAGAATCCGCGAAAGCGGATGTATGCCCCGCGTGTGGTCACGCCCAAGGGCCGGCAAGGGCAATTAACCTCGCGCAACGAGGCGGCCCCGGCAGCTGGATGAGCTAGGGCGCCTTCTTACTCTTGCCGCCGGGGCCTTCTTTTCGACCGCGCTTAGGCTTCGGCGCCGCATGCGGCTGCGGGGGCGTTTTCAGAAAGTGCCCGACTACCTTGCGAAAGGTGGGGTCTTTGGTCGGGTCTGATTTGGGGGGCTGCGCCATGGCGGACAACTTTCCCATTCAGCAATCGCTCTATCTCGCGCTCGGCGAATTGACCTTTAGCTGGGCGCTGATCGACCAGTCGCTCGACTTCTGGACAACCATAATCTACCAGGCCGCAGGCGGCGAACACGTAGAGCCTGAAATACCCGAGCAATTCTCAAGAAAGCGCCGCTTCCTAAGTCGATGCTTCCGCCAACTCGACATTCTTGCGCCCTACCGCACGGAAGCCGTCGCCATGCTGGATGAGGCTCGCAGCCTCGCAACGATTCGTGACCCGGTCACACATGGCGCGTATCAGTCCTACGATGCACAGTCCGACGTGATCGTGTTCGTCGGAATCAAGCCAACGGACAAGGCTAGGAGAATGGTCCGAACGGTCGAGTACAGGATCACGCTATCGCGGCTTGTGGCTGCCGGCGGCGACGCCATCGACCTGACCGGCAGAATGTTGCAGTTCAGCAATCGCCTGCTGGATGAGGTCGTGCCGAAGGATTTTTCGCGTCAGCTTCTCGGCGGCCTCTGACGGCAGTTCGTCGCTGGTTTCAAAATCACGCAGCGCAAGACGCACCTCTCCGCAGATCAGATCAAACGCGCCGGCCTGTCGATTCGGAGATTGTGATGCCATCTTGCGTAGTCAAGTATACAATTACCCCCAAAGGGAGAGGGCTCCCGGCGTTGCGCCGCAGGGCGCATGAGCGACCGAGGCGCCTACGACGGGAGGGTGAGGGGTTACGCGGCCGGAGCTTTGCCTCGACGACCGTAACCCCTCACCCTCGTCGTCTAAGGCTCGCTTGCGCTCGCCAAGTCGACGAGCCCTCTCCCTCTGGGAGAGGAATTCCGGGTCGGGCGACATCGTCGCGTCAGGCGCCGCGTAACCGCGACGTTACCGCTGCATCGACGCTGCCGTCCGCGCCGAGCGCGACGCGGTAGACGTCGCGCGCGCGTTCCGGCGTGATCCAGCCTTCGGCGACGTCGCGGGCGACGGCGGCGGGGTCGCGCGTCGCGGGGTCGCCGTAGCCGCCGCCGCCGCAGGAGTTGGAGACGACGCGCTCGCCGTCGGCGAGACGCAGGCGCGCCGCCGCCGGGGCCGGCTCGAGCGCGCCGTTGCGGCCACGCCGCCACTGCCGCGCCGCCCATCCCGTGTGGCCGCCGCGCACGCCCTTCGGCGCGTTGACGTTGCCGTCGCTGGTGTAGACGAGGTCGAGCGCGGTGCCGTGCGGGCCGTACTCGGTCCAGAAGGAGCTGGCGCCACGCTGGCGGCCCGCCCCCTCGCTGTCGGCGAGGAAGCCGCGGCCGTGGACGTAGAGCGGCAGACGGTGCTCCTCGAGCTCGACGGGATCGAGGTTGGCGAAGCCGGCCGAGCCGACATGGCTGATCATCTGCCATGCGTCGGCGAAGGGCGCTCCGGCGCCGCCGCTCTTGCCGATGAACACCTGGTTGACGAAGGCGCGGCCGCGGCGCGGATCGACACCGGAGACGACGCCGCCCGAGGGCGGGTTGATGGCGCCGCACTCGGCGAGGCCGATGCCGTCGGCGATGCCGGCGATCGTCGCCTGCACCGAATTGGCGACGCGGTCGGCGACGTTGGTGGTGGCGACCGAGCAGCTCGTCGGATGGCGCGGGATGCCGACGACGCAGTTCTCACGCAGCAGGACATCGATGCGGCGGAAGCTGCCGGCGTTCTTCGGCACGCTATGGTCGAGCGCGTTGAAGACGCCGAGCATGGCGGCGGTGCGCGCGCAGGCCTCCGACAGGTTGAGGCCGCAGGGCAGGCAGTCGGGGTTGTCGCGCAGGTCGACGGTGACGCGCGCCGCCGCCGGGTCGAGCGTAATCTTGACGGTAACGGGGATGCCTTCGGGCGGCGTACCGGGGATGGCGTCGTGGGTGCTGGTCCATTCGGCGTGGCCGGCCGGCAGCGCGGCGATGGCGGCCTCCATGCGGCGCTCGGAGTAGTCGAACCACTCGGCGGTGAAGCGCGCCAGCTCCTCCCAGCCGACCTCGCGGCCGAGCGCCAGCAGCTCGCGCTCGCCGATGCGGGCTGCCCCCATCATGGCGAGGAAGTCGCCATGCCACTGGTCCGGCACGCGGATGCGGGCGCGGCACATGCGCACGATGTCCATGTTGGTGCGGTAGTCCTGCTGCACTTTCACGGCCGGGAAGATCAGCGCGCCTTCCTCATAGACGTCGCGCGCCGTCGAGTAATAGGTCGTCGGGATCGAGTTGCCGATGTCGGCCTGGTGCGCCTTGGCCAGCACGGTGAAGCGGTGGACGCCGTCGTCGTCGATCACCGGCACGAGAATGGTGTGGTCGGCCGGATGCGAGCAGCCGTGATACGGCGAGTTGTGCAGGTAGGCGTCGCCGCGCCGCAACTCGGGGTGAAACTCGCGCATGGCGCGCGCCATCATGTCGGGGCCGGAGAGCACGTGGATCGGCAGGCTCTCGGCCACGGCGGCAAGCTCGCAGCCGGCGGTGACGATGCAGCAGGAAAAGTCGCGCGCCATGTTGAGCACGCCCGAGCGCCCGGTGCGCTGCAGCGTGTTGCCCATCTTGCGCGAGATGCCCTCGAGCCGGTTCGACAGCAGCGCGAGCCGCACCCCGTCGCGGCGCGTGGCGGCGGCGGTGTCCATGGGTGACATTAAGGCACAGGCACGGCGGTCCTGCATCTGCCGGGCGGCGCAGGGCCCGGCCTCGTCCTTCGACAGGCTCAGGATGAGGCCTACTGGGAATGGCGAGCCCGACATGATCGGTGGTGCGGACCGTGACGCCCTTACCCACGCTCCTCATCCTGAGCCTGTCGAAGGACGAGGGGCGCGGATGGACGATCATGTCGCCGTTATCTCGCGCGAGCGGGAGGGCGGTAGCGCCCCCACCTCACCCCGCCCTCTCCGCCCCGAGGGGCGGAGAGGGTGGAGAAGTAGGGCACGGCCGGCGATCACCGCCCTTCCCCACGCACCTCACCCTGAGGAGCCCGCGTCAGCGGGCGTCTCGAAGGGCGAGGTGCGTCGGGCGCGGTCGAACCCGCCTCGCCGCCACGGGCCTCGTCCTTCGAGACGCCACCCCCTCATCCTGAGGAGCCGCCGCAGGCGGCGTCTCGAAGGGGGGTGGCCCCTCAGGATGAGGCCCTTGAGCAGGAACGTGAGGTCGACGTTCGCAACGGAAACCGGCTTCAGCGCGGGCCGGGGCCGTCGGGGCGGGGGCCCTCCGGCGGCGGGCCGCCGCGGCGGTGATGGCGCCAGTGGTCGAGGAAGGTCGTGCGTTCCTCGGGCTGCATCTGCGCGACGGCACCGGCCACCGCCGTGTGCAGGGCGGTCTGGCTCGCCGCGGTGGCCGCGCGCAGGCGGGCGAAGGCGGCGTCGAGACGGGCGCGGTCGACGGGATCGGCGGCGAGAATGGCGGCGATCTCGCGCCGCGCCTCGCCGACCTCGTCCCAGGCGGCGCGCATGTGCGGCCGGGCCGCGGCCATCGCCGCGTCGAGGGCGGCGCGCGAGGCCGGCGACAGGCGGCCCTCGGCAGCCTCGGTCAATGCGCGCTCGAAGCGCGGCGGCCGCTGGTCGAAGGCGCGCGCCAGCAGGTAACCGCCGGCCGCGACATTGGCCGCCACCGAGACGAACAGCAGGGCGGCGAGCAGTCTGACGCTGCGGTTCATGGCAAATCTCCATTGCCGGACAGGCCGGGGCCGAGCACCAGCACGGCGACCTCGTCGCCGACCTCGTCCGTCGCGGGCTCGGGCGTGGCGAGACCGAGCGCGATGCCGAGCACGAGGCAGGCCGCCAGCGCCGCCGCCTGGATCGCGACGTTGCGGAACGGCCAGACGAGGCGCGGCCGGCCGGCGGCGAGGGCGCGGCGCACCACGCGGTCGGTCAGATCGGCGGCGGCCGGAGCCGGCACCGGTACGGCATCGAGCAGCAGGTCGAGGCGCCGCGCCTCCTGCCAGGCCGCCTGCGCCGCAGGATCGCGCGCCAGCAGTGCCTCGGCGGCAGCGCGCCGGTCGGCCGGCCAGCGCCGCGGCGCAGCACCGTGCGCGGCGACGAGCGCCCTGAAATCGTCGAGCGTCATGGTCTGCCCTCCCCGGCCGTGCCTTCCCCGGCCGTGCCTTCCCCGGCCGTGCCTTCCTCGGCCGTGCCCTTCCCGGCCGTACCCGTCTGCATCACCTCGGCGGCGAGGCCGGCGAGCCGCGCGCGCAGGCCGGCGCGGGCGCGGATCAGCAGCGACTCGACGGCGCCCTCACTGGTATCGAGCACGCGCGCGGCCTCGGCCATGGTCTGTCCCTCGTAGTGACACAGCGTCAGTGCGGCGCGCTGGCGCGGCGGCAGTTCCGCCATCGCCGCCCGCACGGCGCCGGCGATCTCGACCGACGCAGCGACCGCCTCGCCGTCCGGCGCCGGGTCGGGCGGCTCCGGCACGTCGTCGAGCGCCACCGGGCGCAGGCGCCGCCGCCGGTCGATGGCGAGATTGGTCGCCACCCGCCACAGCCAGGTGCCCGGCTGGGCGCGCGGCTGCCAGTCGGCGGCACCGCGCCACAGGCGCAGGAACGTGTCCTGCACGATCTCCTCGGCCTCGGCGCGACTGCCGGCGATGCGCTCGGCAAGACGGGCGAGGCGGCCGGAGTGGCGCTCGACGAGAGTACGGAAGGCGACCGGGTCGCCCTCCGCCACGCGTCGCACGAGGTCGCGCTCGTCTTCCGTCACCCGCCGGTCCCGCCTGCCCCGTCGCCCGCGCGCGAACCCGTCGATCGTTCGCGCGCGGGCAGCTTCGGCCGGCACTGGCGCCCGTGCAAGGATCGTGGCCACTGGCCCGTCCCTCCGGGCGCCGTGCCCGCCTATCGCCCGGCCGGGCCGCGCGGACCGGTGCCGTCGCGCGGCCCCCGGTCGTCGTCGTCATGCATGCCGGCGCCGCCATGCGGCCCCATGCCGCCGTGCGGGCCGGTCATACCCTCGCGCGGTTCCATGCCGCGACGCGGGCCGTGACCGTCGCCAGGCGCGCGCGGCGGGGTCAGCCATTCGTCGGCCGTGACGGCGCCGTCACCGTTGGCGTCGTAGGAGGCGAAACGCTGGCCAAGTCGGCGGTCGACCATCTGCTCCATCTCGCGGCGCATGCCGGCGCGGTATTCCTCGTCCGTCAGACGGCCGTCCTTGTCGGCGTCCAGCGTCGCGAAGTACGAGCTGCGCGCGCCGAACATCTCGGTCTGCATCATGCCGCCCTCGGCCCGGGCGTGCGTGGGCCTCGCATCGTCGCCGCGCGCGCTCCACCGACCGTGGCCGCCGTCGGCGATGGCGCCGGCCGCCACAGCGAGGACACCGGCAGCCACCGCCGCCGCGCCGGCTATCTTCCACCGCTTGTTCATCGCTTCGATCCCGTCTGCCGCGGCAGGTCGATCCCGCCGCCTCGAACCTTCAACGCGGTGGGCGGGAGATTCCTGCGCTCACCCGTCCGTGAAGATCGCTGGCGCGGACGTGATCAATCCTGATTGGAACGCCGGGCCGCGCGCGCTCACGTTCAGGGCGACCGCGAGCGGTGCCCGGACGGGCGCCACGCGCGGCACGGAACCGCATCAGGAGGACTTCGCGTCATGAACCGTTCGACGACACTCGGCGTCGCCGCCGCGCTGGCCGGCGCCGTCTCGCTCGCCGCCCTGACCGCCGCCCCGGGCGCCGCTCTGGCCCAGGAGAAGGTCAAGTGCTACGGCGTCGCCATGGCCGGCCAGAACGACTGCGCCAACGCCGCCGGCACCCATTCCTGCGCCGGACACGCCAAAGAGAGCTATCACGGCGGCGACTGGAAGACGGTGGCCAACGCCGCGGCCTGCACGCAGATGGGCGGCATGACGGCAGCCTTCAACGGCTTCAACGAGAAGCTGAAGGGCATGGACAAGCCCATGGACAAGCCGATGGACAAGAAGAGCTGAGTCCCGGCTGACGACGGCAGGGGAGCGTCCGGCCATGCCTGCCGGGCCCCAAGGCAGAGCAGCCGGCGGCCGGCCGCTCCCCGTCGCCGCCGGCATCGGCCTGCGGCACAAGCACATGCACGACTTCCTCGCCGCGCCGCAGCCGGTCGGCTGGGTCGAGGTGCACAGCGAGAACTTCCTCGGCGACGGCGGCCCGCGCCTCGCCGCGCTGGAGACGATCCGCCGCGACCTGCCGGTGTCATGCCATGGCGTCGGCCTGTCGCTCGGCACGGCCGAGGGGCTCGACCGCGACCACCTCGCGCGCCTCGCGCGGCTGTTCGCCCGCATCGAGCCGGCGGCCATCTCCGAGCACGTCGCGTGGAGCGTGGCCGGCGGCGTCTACCTCAACGACCTGCTGCCGCTGCCGTGGACCGAGGAGGCGCTCGACGTGCTGTGTCGCAACATCGATGCGGCGCAGGAAGCCTTCGGCCGCCGGCTGCTGGTCGAGAACCCGTCGAGCTACCTGTCGTTTCCGCACTCGACCATGCCGGAATGGCAGTTTATCGCGGAGACGGTGCGGCGCACCGGCTGCGGCCTGCTGCTCGACGTCAACAACGTCTACGTCTCGGCGCGCAATCACGGCTTCGCGAGCGCGGATTACCTCGCCGGCCTGCCGCTCGGCGCGGTGGAGGAACTCCACCTTGCCGGCCATAGCGCGCAGACGCGCGGCGGCGAGACGGTGCTGATCGACGACCACGGTTCGCCGGTGTGCACGGACGTGTGGGCGCTCTGCGCCGAGGCACTGGCGCGCACCGGGCCGCTGCCGACACTGATCGAGTGGGATACCGACATTCCGCCGCTGCCGGTGCTGCTGGCCGAGGCGGCCAAGGCCGACCGCGTGCTGGCGCGCGCCGCGAGGCTCGCCGATGTTGCGTGAGCTGCAGACGGCGATGGCGCGCGCCGTCGTGGCCGGCGAGCCGGCGGCGGCGCTCGCGCTGGCCGGCGGCGGCGACCGCGCGGCAGCGCGCCTCGCCATCCATCGCGCGACCTTCCGGCACTCGCTGGCGAGCGTGCTCGCGGCGGCGTTTCCGGCCGTCGCGCGCAGCCTCGGGCCCGACACCTTCGCCCGCGCCGCCGGCGCTTTTTCCGATGCGCACCCGCCGACGGAGGCGCGGTTGCTGGCCTGGGGCGACGCCTTCCCCGGCTTCCTTGCGCGCTCGGTCGAACTGCTCGACCGGCCATGGCTCGCCGACCTCGCCCGGCTCGAGCGGGCGCGCGGCGAGGCAATGTTCGCCGCCGACGCCGTGCCGCTCGCCGCCGCCGACCTCGCGGCGGTGCCGGTCGAGCGTTACGAGACCCTGACCTTCACGCTGCTGCCCTCGGCGCGGCTGGTCGCCTCGGTGTTTCCCGTCGCCACCCTGTGGGAGGCGGCGATGGCCGAGCCACCCGCGACGACAGTGCCGGACGCCCCCGGCGAGGGCGTGCTGGTGTGGCGGCCGGCCGACGCCGTGACGCACCGCGTCGTGTCGGCCGGCGACCGCGCGCTGCTCGGCGCGCTGGCCGGCGGGGCGCCGCTCGCCGCCGCCGCCGAGGCCGCCTTCGCCGCCGAGCCCGGCTTCGACCTCATGACGGCGCTCGCCGCGCACCTCGCGGGCGGCACCTTCGCCCGCGCACCGGAGACCGACCGATGATCGCGTCCGCCCGCATCCAAGCCGCCACCGCGCGCCCGTCGCGCGCCACGCTCGCCGGCCTGCTGTTCGGGCGCGGCATCGTCGACCGCCTGCCCGCGGCGCCGGCCTGGGGCGCCTCCGTCGCCCTGCTCGCGGCGCGGCTGTGGCTGGCGAAGGCCTTCTTCGATTCCGGCCTCGCCCGCGTCGCCAACTGGGACTCGCAGGCGTTCCTCTTCACCGAGATCCATCCGGTGCCGTTCGTGCCGGCGTCGATCACGGCGCCGCTGACGACGGCGGCGGAGATCGTGCTGCCGGTACTGCTGGCGGTCGGCCTGCTCGGCCGCCTCGGCGCCTTCGGCCTGCTGGTGATGGCGATGACGATCCAGTTCGTCGTCGCCCAGACGCCGCAGGGCATCGAGAACGGCATCGCCAATCCGGTGCACTACTGGTGGATGCTGGCCGGCCTCGTGCTGACCGTCACCGGGCCGGGACGGCTGTCCTTCGATGCATTGCTGGCGCGGCGGTTCGCGTAGGGGCGGCGCCGCGACCCGGCGTGTATTTCCTCTCCCAAAGGGAGGGGGCTCGTCGGTCTGGCGAGCGGGAGCGAGCCTAGACGACGAGGGTGAGGGGTTACGGGGTTCGAGGACAATCGCCGGCCGCGTAACCCCTCACCCTGCCGTCGTAACCGCCTCGGTCGCTCGCGCGCCCTGCGGCGCCAACGACGGCAGCCCTCTCCCGCAAGGAGGGGAAAGAATCGGGTTGGTCAGGCGCCGCGCAGGGCGCGCGTCGCCGACGTGTCGATCGTGCCGTCGGCGGCTACCGCGACCTTGTAGACGGTGCGGGCGCGCTCGGGGCTGACCCAGCCCTCGGCGACGTCGCGGGCGACCAGCTTCGGGTCGCGCGTGGCAGGATCGCCGTAGCCACCGCCGCCGCACGACCACGAGGCGATGCGCTCGCCCTCGGCCAGCGGCACGACGGCGCAGTTGGCCAGCGCCTCGCGTTCGCCGTTGCGCGTGAGGCGGTACTGCTTCGAGGGCGCGCCGCCGAGGCCGCCGCGCACACCCTTGGAACTGTTGACCATGCCGTCGGAGACGTAGGCGACGTCCATGCGGCCGCGCGAGGGGCCGAACTCGGCAAAGGCCGAGCGCGCGCCGACATGGCGGCCGGCGCCCTCGGAATCGGGCACGAAGGCGCGGGCGTGGACGTAGATGGGCTGGCGCAGCTCGTCGAGCTCGACGGCGTCGATGTAGCAGAGGCCGGCATTGCCGACATGGGCGATGGTCTGCCAGTTGTCGGCGCGCGGCGCGCCCGCCCCGCCGCTGAAGGCGAGGAAAACCTGGTTGACGTAAGCGGCGCCCGTCTTCGGGTCGCTGCCGGAGACGACGCCGACGGCCGGCGGGATGATGGCGCCGCACTCGGCCATGCCGATGCCGTCGGCGATCTCGGCCAGCGCCGCCTGCGTCGAGTTGGACACGCGGTCGGCGATGTTGGTGGTGGCGACCGAGCAGCTCGTCGGGTGGCGCGGGATGCCGGCGATGCAGTTCTCGCGCAGCTTCACCCGGATGCGGCGGAAGCTGCCGGCGTTCTTCGGCACGGTGTGGTCGATCGAGTTGTAGACGCCGACCATCGCCGCGGTGCGCGAGCACGCCTCCGACAGGTTGAGACCGCAGGGCAGGCAGTCGGGATTGTCCTCGAGATCGACCTCGATGATGCCGGCGGCGGGATCGACCGTGACCTTCGAGGTGATGGTCACGCCCTCGGGCGGCGTGCCGGGGATGGCGTCGTGGGTGCTCGACCACTGCGCGCGGCCGGCCGGGATCTTCGCGATGGCGGCTGCCATGCGCTGCTCGGAATAGTCGAGCCAGTCGCGGGTGAAGCGCTCGAACGCGTCCCAGCCGATCTCCTCGCCGAGCGCCAGCAGCTCGCGCTCGCCGATGCGGGCGGCGCCGAGCATGGCGAGGAAGTCGCCCCACCACTGGTCGGGCACGCGGATGCGCAGGCGGCACATCCGCACGATGTCCATGTTGGTCTTGTAGTCCTCCTGCACCTTGACGGCGGGGAAGATGAGCGCGCCCTCCTCGTACACGTCGCGCGCCGTGCCGTGATAGGTGGTCGGGATGGAGTTGCCGATGTCGGCCTGGTGCGCCTTGGCCAGCACGGTGGCGCGGTGGACGCCGGCATCGTCGATGACCGGGACCAGCAGCGTATGGTCGGCGGCGTGCGAGCAGCCGTGCCAGGGCGAGTTGTGCAGGAACGCGTCGCCGCGTTTCAGTACAGGATGATACTCGGCCATCGTGCGGGCCATCATGTCGGGGCCCGACAGGACGTGGATCGGCAGGCTCTCGGCCACGGCGACCAGCTCGTGGCGCGGGCTCAGGATGCAGCACGAGAAGTCGCGCGCGATGTTGAGCACGCCCGAGCGGCCGGTGCGCAGCAGGGTGTTGCCCATCTTGCGCGAGATGCCCTCGAGCCGGTTCGACAGCAGCGCCAGCCGCACGCCGTCGCGATCCGCGGTCATGGGTGCCTCCGTTCCCCTGCCATCCTCACCCTGAGCCTGTCGAAGGGCGAGGATGGCCGGCATTTTGCCACGAGCGAGCGACGCCCTCATCCTTCGACAGGCTCAGGATGAGGGCTGCTGTGAAATGTCGTCGAGGGCGCCAGGTCATCATCGCCCGCCCGCCCGCAGCGCCGCCGTCGCGGCGCGGTCGAGCGTGCCCGCTACGTCGACCGCCACGCCGTAGACTTCGCGCGCCCGCTCCGTGCCGACGTAACCCTCGGCGACGTCGTGGCGCACCGCCTCGGGGTCGCGCTCGCGCGGCGGGCCGTAGCCGCCGCCGCCGGTGGTCGTCGCGGCGATGCGCTCGCCGGCGGCGAGGCGGACGACGGCGCAGTTGGGCAGATCCTCGCGGGCGCCGTTGCGCGTCACCTTGAACTGCGTGGCGCGCACGCCGTCGATGCCGCCGCGCACGCCGCGCGCGGCATTGGTCGTGCCGTCGGAGACGAACACGACCTCCATCTCGCCGCGCGCCGGACCGTACTCGCAGTAGGCGGCGCGGGCGCCGCAGTGGCGGCCGGCGCCCTCGGTGTCGGCGGCGAAGTGGCGGGCGTGGACGTAGAGTGGGTGGCGCAATTCATCCAGCTCGATGGAGTCGTAATAGCAAAGGCCGCCATTGCCGACATGGCAGATGGTCTGCCAGGCGTCGGCGTGCGGCGCGCCGGCGCCACCGGTGAAGGCGATCATCACCTGGTTGACGTAAGGCTTGCCCGTCTTGGGATCGGTGCCCGAGACGACGCCGAGACCGGGCGTCATGATGCCGCCGCACTCGGCGAGGCCGATGCCGTCGGCGATCTCGGCGATGGCCGCCTGGGTCGGGTTCGACACGCGGTCGGCGACGTTGGTGGTGGCGGCCGAGCAGCTCGTCGGGTGGCGCGGGATGCCGGCGACCGAGCCCTCGCGCAGCAGCACCTCGATGCGGCGGAAGCTGCCGGCGTTCTTCGGCACGCTGTGATCGAGCGAGTTGAAGACGCCGACCATGGCGGCGGTGCGCGCGCAGGCCTCCGACAGGTTGAGGCCGCAGGGCAGCGCGTCGGGATTGTCGCGCAGGTCGACCGTCACCTTGCCCGCCGCCGGATCGACAGTGACGACGGACTTGATGGTGATGCCCTCAGGCGGCGTGCCGGGGATGGCGTCGTGCGTGCTCGATCGCGTCGCCGTGCCGGCCGGCACCTTGCGGATGGCAGCGATCATGCGCTGCTCGGAATAGTCGAACCAGTCGCGCGCGAACCGCTCCAGCGTATCCCAGCCGACCTCGCGGCCGAGCGCCAGCAGCTCGCGCTCGCCGATACGCGCGGCGCCGAGCATGGCGAGGAAATCGCCGTACCACTGGTCCGGCACACGGATGCGCAGGCGGCACATGCGCACGATGTCCATGTTGGTGCGGTAGTCCTCCTGCACTTTCACGGCGGCGAAGATCAGCGCGCCCTCCTCGTACACGTCGCGCGCCGTGCCGTGGTAGGTGGTCGGGATCGAGTTGCCGATGTCGGCCTGGTGCGCCTTCGCCAGCACGGTGAAGCGGTGCACGCCGTCGTCGTCCATGACCGGCACGAGGATGGTGTGGTCGGCCGGGTGCGAGCAGCCGTGGTAGGGCGAGTTGTGCAGGTAGGCGTCGCCGCGCTTCAGCTCCGGATGAAACTCGCGCATCGAGCGCGCCATCATGTCCGGGCCCGACAGCACGTGGATCGGCAGGCTTTCGGCCACCGACACCAGCTCGTCGCCGGCCGTCAGGATGCAGCAGGAGAAGTCGCGCGCGATGTTGAGCACGCCCGAGCGCCCGGTGCGCTGCAGCGTGTTGCCCATCTTGCGGCTGATGCCCTCGAGGCGGTTGGACAGCAGCGCCATCCGCACGCCGTCGCGATCGGCGGTCATCGCGCTACCCCTTGCTCGGGACGATGGAGAGCGAGCCCGACGGCCGGCGCTCGGCCCAGGACTCGGGGTCGAGGACGACGGTGGTGAAGGCGCTCTCGACGATGGCCGGGCCGTCGATGCGCTCGCCCGCCGCCATCGCCTCGAAGCGCCGCACCTGCGCCTCGACGAAGCCGTGGCCGGAGAAGTAGACGCGCCGCGTGCCCTGCCCCGCCGCCTTCGCCGCGCCGCGATGCACCAGCGAGCCGCCGGCGCCCTCGCGCAGGCGGCACGAGACGGTGGCGCCCCAGCCGACGACCTCGATGCCGGAGTCCGGGTCGGCGATGGCGAAGATGTCCTCGTGGACCTTGTGGAAGGCCTGCACGAGGGCCTGCACGTCGGCATCGCTCTCGAAGCGGCGCCTGGGCAGCGGCACCTCGATCTCCCACACCTGCTCGGGATAGCGCGCCTCGGCGATGAACTCGATCGTCTGGGCGATGGAGCCGCGGCCGGGACCGTCGATGAAGTCCTGGCAGCGCTTCTCCAGCTCGTCGAGCACGCGGTTCACCGCGTCGCGGTCGAAATGCGCGGACTCGGCGAAGAAGGTGCGGTGGACCTGCGACGAAAGGTCGGACATCAGCGCGCCCGCCGCCGACAGGGCGGCGCCGACCTCGGGAATGACGACGCGCGGGCTGTCGAGGCGGCGGCCGATCCACACCGAGTTGAGCCCGGCCGCGCCGCCGCCGCCGATCAGCACCGCCTCGCGCGGGTCGATGCCCTGGTTGACGGTGATGTCGACGATGGCCTGAACCATGTTCTCGGTGGCGATGGCGACGATGGCGGCGGCCGCCTCCTCGGTCGACAGGCCCATCGGCTTCGCCACCGTGTCGGTCACGACGCGCCGCGCCGCCTCCGCGTCCAGCTTCATCGCGCCGCCGAGGAAGAAGGCGGGGTCGAGCCAGCCGAGCGCCAGCGTCGCGTCCGTCACCGTCGCGCGTGTCCCGCCGTTGCCGTAGCAGGCCGGACCGGGCATGGCGCCGGCCGATTGCGGGCCGACATGCAGCATGCCGCCGTCGTCGACCCAGGCGATGGAGCCGCCGCCGGCGCCGATCGACTTCACGTCGACCGAGGGAAAGCCGGTCATGTGGCCGCGATAGGGCTGGCCGAGCCAGGTCTCGCGCGTCCACGGGATGCGGCCGCGGCGCACCAGCGAGACGTCGTAGGTGGTGCCGCCGGTATCAGCGATCACCGCCGTGTCGCTGCCCTCGTCCTCCTGGGCGAACCAGCGCCCCGAGACCGGCGCCATCGACGGGCCGGAGTTGATGAGGTGGATCGGCGTCCCGGCGATGGCGTCGGCGTCCATGACGCCGCCCTGCGACGTGACGATGAGCACGCGCCCCTTGAAGCCGGCCTCGGAGAGGCGGCCGGTGAGGTTGTGCATGTAGGCGCTCATCTGCGGCTTGAGCGAGGCGTCCATCGCCGTCGAGGAGGCGCGGCGATACTCGCGCAGGCTGGGGTTGAGCTCGTGCGACAGGGTGAACGGCACGCCCGGCAGGTGTTTACCCAGCAGGTCGCCCACCTTGCGCTCGTGCGCCGGGTTGACGATCGACCAAAGCAGGCAGACGGCGACGGCCTGCACGCCCTTGGACTTCATCTCGCCGATGGCGCGCACAACGGCGGCCTCGTCGAGCGGGCGCATCTCGGAGCCGTCGGCCAGCATGCGGCCCGGCACCTCCCAGGTGAGAGCGCGCGGCACGTAGGGCTCAGGGAACGGCACCGTGAAGTTGAACGGCTCCATGCGGCCGCCCTCGCGGAAGACGAGGATGTCGCGGTGGCCCTCCGTCGTCAGGAAAGCGGTCTTCGCCGTGTTGCCGGTGACGATGGCGTTGATGGCGTGGGTGGTGCCGTGGATGAACATCGAGCCGCGGCCGAGCAGCGCGTCGCGCTTCATGCCGAGGCCGTCGGCGGCCACCTGCATCACGTCGAGCACACCGCGGATGGGGTCGTCGGGCGTGGTGGAGGCCTTGAACATGTGCAGCCCGCCGTCGTCGTCCTCGACGATCAGGTCGGTGAAGGTGCCGCCAGTATCGACCGCGAACCGCATCGCACGTGCCCCCAGGCGCGGGTTTACTTAACGACCATTAAACAGAGGCGCGGGGCGTCCGGCAACCGCCACGCGCGAAGGCCGTCGCCCGAGACCGACGCCGCCTGTATCGTGACGGAAAACGTCAGGGAGACCGACATGGCCGACGCCCTCGTCCCGCCCAACCGCCTCAAGCGCAAGCTCGCCGCCAACGAGCCCTGCTACTCCGTCGCCATCCGTGTCGGCCGCACCACGGACGTGATCGGCATCGCCGCAGCGGCCGGCTACGACGCCGTCTATCTCGACATCCAGCATTCCGGCCTCGACCTGTCGCTGGTCGGGCCGATGGCCCAGGTGGCGACCGCGCTCGGCCTGACGCCGCTGGTGCGCGTGGCCGACCACACGCCCTCGCACGCCAGCCGCGCGCTGGATGTGGGCGCCATGGGCATCATCTTCCCCGACGTCGAGGACGGCGCGACGGCGCAGCGCTGCGCCGACGCCTGCCGCTTCCCGCCCGAGGGCAAGCGCTCCTCCTCGGGCTCGGGGCCGCAGATGGTCTACCGCCCGGCGCCGCTTCGCGACGGCATGGCCGCGGCCAACGCCGAGTGCCTTGTGATCGCCATGATCGAGAGCCAGGCCGGCGCCGACAACGCCGCCGCCATCGCCGCCGTCGAGGGCGTCGACGCATTGCTGGTCGGCACCAACGACCTCTCGGCCAATCTCGGCGTCCATGGCGAGCACGGGCACGCCAAGGTGCGCGCCTGCTACGAGAAGGCCATCGCCGGCGCGCAGGCGGCCGGCAAGCCGCTGATCTCGGCCGGCATCGCCAGCCCCGACATCCTGAAGCAGTACGTGGCGATGGGCGCTTCCCGCTGCTGCTTCCTCGGCACCGACGCCGGCGCGCTGTTCGACGGCTTCAGGCTGGCACGCGAGAAGGTGGCGCCGGTGGTGGGGTGAGGGTCACTCCGCAGCCTGCGCCGACGGCGCGTCGAGGGCGACGCTCAGGACGATCCGCCGCCACGGCACCCGCGGCAGCAGGCTGCCGCGCGGACCGCGCGCCAGCGTGACCAGCCCGTAACGCTCCATCGTCTTCAGCGTGCGCGACAGGTTCGACGGCTGGCGGCCGGTCCGCCGCGCCAGTTCGGTCAGTGTCGCCGGCGGGTGCTGGGCAATCTCGCCGAGCAGGGCGCGATTGCGGTCCGACAGGATGCGCGCGAAGGACTCCGTCGAGACGAACCAGATCCTCGGCTCGTCGCGGCCGGGCACGATTTCGCCCCGCGCAATGGCCAGCGTCCGGGCCTTCATGGCCTCGTAGGACGCGATGCCGACATGGAGCGTTTTCATCATTGCACCCCGCGTTCCTTCAAGACCGCGTCGACCTCCGCCCAGAAATCCTCCAGCAGTGCCGCCGCATCGACGTAACGGTACGGCCGAACCGTGCCGGGCCGGTGCCGATGATCCCTGGCGACCGACGCCCGACCGCCCGGCCCGCCGGTACGACGTACCGGATGGGCGTTGTCGAAGCCGACGAGACGTTCGCCGTCGGGTCCGTGCAGGGTCAGCGAATAGTCGAGGCCATGCGGCTTCTCCGCCGTTTCCGACACCCTCCGGACCGTGAAGCGGACCCAGTGACCGCCCGCCGGATCGACAACGAGAACAACGCCATCCAGCGCCAGCAGAGCGTCCAGCCCTGGGTCGCAACGGCTGGCTGTCATTATCTTATCACTTACTGATAAGTCTTGCCACTACCGCCCGCCGGAGGGTCCCGTCGCGGCGGTGTCGGGGTGGCGCAGGTACTGGGCGATCCAGTCGAAGCCGACGTGCTGCACGTAGGCGTCCATCAGGCGCTTGGTGACGGGGCCGGGGACCGCCGTCTCGGCCATCTTCTGGCCGCTGATCGAGCGGACCGGGCAGATGCAGAAGCTGGTCGAGGTGATGAAGGCCTCGTCGGCGTTGGCGGCGTCGTAGAGGTCGAGGTCGGCCTCGCGGAACGGCAGGCCGAGCTGTCCGGCGAGGTCGATGGTGGTCTGGCGGCTGATGCCGGGCAGCACGTAGCGCTCGCGCGGCGTCAGCACCTCGCCGTCCATGACGAGGAAGATGTTGGAGCCGCGCCCCTCGCAGAGATTGCCGTTCTCGTCGAGCAGCACGGTGAAGGCGGCGGGGTCGGTCGCCTGCACCTCGAGGTCGGCCATGATGAGGTTGAGGTAGTTGTGCGTCTTGGCGCGCGGGCTCAGCGCGCCCGGCGAGGTGCGCCGAACGGAGGACGTCATCACGTCGATGCCGTGGCGGTAGTAGCGGGCGCGCACCGTCAGCGGCAGCGGCAGGCACTCGACGATGACGGTCGGCCCCTTCCAGTCGGGCCAGGCGCCGCGCTCGTTGTCGTCGACGATGCCGCGGGTGATGCGCTGCGAGACCCAGTAGTCCTCGTCCTTCGCGATCAGTGGCAGGTTTCGATCCACCACCTCCTCCGTCGCCCGCGCCATCTCGGCGGGCGACAGGCCGGGGTCGATGCGCAAATAGCGCAGCGAGCGGTAGAGCCGGTCGAGGTGCTCGCCGAGGCGGTAGATGCGGTGGCCGAAGGTGCGCGTGGTGTCGAACACGGCGTCGCCGTACTTCACGCCGCGGTCGCGGAAGGGCAGCACCACCTCGCTCTCCGGCACGATGGCGCCGTTGAAATAGGCCACCCGCTGATTGGGAATCGCCATCGCCCGCCGCTCCTCCTTCGTTCGCGCGCAGCAGGCTAGCCCAATTCCGCGGCGCCGCCCACGGCGGGCCTGTTCAGCGCCCGCCCCGCCGTGCAGATAATGGGAGCAACGAGAGTCGTATGGGGAGGGTGCGTCATGACGAAGTACGGTGTGGGCCAGCCTGTCCGCAGGGACGAGGATCCGCGGCTGCTGACGGGCCGGGGGCGCTTCACCGACGATGTCCGCTACCCGCAGATGCTGCACGCCTTCGTGCTGCGCTCGCCGCACGCCCATGCCGACATCCTCTCGCTCGACACGGCGGCAGCGGCGCGCCTGCCCGGCGTCGCGGCGATCTACACCAAGGCCGACCTCGACGCCGACGGCATCGGCACCTTTCCGGGCCCGCCGCCGTTCTTCGCTGCGCTGACCCGGCCCGACGGCTCGCCGCTCGCCTACCCGCCGCAATACGCGCTGGCCGACGGGCGCGTGCGCCATGTCGGCGACCCGGTGGCCTTCGTCGTCGCCGAGACCTTCGCCCAGGCGCGCGACGCGGCCGAGGCGGTGAAGGTCGAGTACCGCCCGCTGCCGGCCATCACCGACACGGCGCGCGCCATGGACCCGGACGCGCCGCAGCTCTGGCCCGACGTGCCGGACAACTATCTCTTCCGCGCCGAACTGGGCGACCGGGGGGCGGTCGAGCAGGCCTTCGCCCGCGCCGCCCACATCGCGAAGGTCGACCTCGTCAACCAGCGCCTGGTGCAGAACGCGATGGAGCCGCGCGGCGCCATCGGCCGCTACGAGGCCGAGACCGACACGCTGGAGGTCTATACCTGCAACCAGAACCGCCACCTGCTGCGCGACTGGCTCGCCGGCGCCTTCTTCAAGTGCCCGAAGGAGCGCATCCGCGTGCTGGTCGACGATGTCGGCGGCGGCTTCGGCTACAAGACGCACCCCTACCACGAGCAGGTGCTGGTGATGTTCGCCGCGCGCCGCCTGCGCCGGCCGGTGAAGTGGACGAGCGACCGCAACGAGGGCTTCCTGTCCGACCTGCACGGGCGCGACAACGTCACCCACGCCGAACTGGCGCTGACCGCCGACGGCCGCATCCTGGCGCTGCGCGTCAACACCGTCGCCGGCATCGGCGCCTATTCCTGCTCGGCCGGCGTCGCCATCCCGACGCAGGTCGGCCCGCAGATCCAGACCGGCGTCTACGACGTGCCGGCGGCGCATGTCGAAGTGAAGTGCGTGATGACCAACACCACGCCGGTCGGCCCCTATCGCGGCGCCGGGCGACCGGAGGCGGTGTACATCATGGAGCGGCTGGTCGACGTCGCCGCCGCCGACCTCGGCATGGACGCGACGGAACTGCGCCGCCGCAACCTCATCAAGCCGGCGCAGATGCCCTACCGCAACGCCATGGGCATCACCTACGACAGCGGCGACTTCGCCACCAACATGGACATGGTGATGAAGCTCGCCGACTGGCGCGGCTTCGAGGCGCGGCGCAAGGCGGCGGCGGCGCGCGGCAAGCTCGCCGGCATCGGCCTCACCTACTACCTCGAAACCACCGCCGGCAATCCGACCGAGTCCGCTCAGGTGGAGCTGAAGGACGACCGCGTGATCGTGCGCGTCGGCACGCAGCCGATGGGCCAGGGCCACGACACCTCCTTCAAGCAGATCATCGCCGCCGAACTGGGCATCGACTTCGAGGCCGTCGAGATCGACACACATTCGTCGGACAATCTGCCCTCGGGCGGCGGCAGCCACGGCTCGCGCACCAGCCATATCGGCTCGGTCGCCTCGCTCAACGCCGGGCGCAAGATGATCGAGAAGGCGAAGCTGATCGCCGGCGAGCTGATGGAGGCGTCGGCCGCCGACATCGAGTACGCCGACGGCATCTTCCGCGTCGCCGGCACCGACAAGCGCGTCGGCCTGTTCGAGCTGGCGAAGCGGGCCGGCGCGGCCAAGCTGCCCGACGAACTCAAGGGCGCCATCGCCGGCGACGACACGCACACGCGCGAGGCCTGGAGCTTCCCCAATGGCTGCCATGTCTGCGAGGTCGAGGTCGACCCCGATACCGGCCAGGTGCGGGTCGTCGGCTACGCCGCCGTCGACGACGTGGGGCGGCCGATCAACCCGCTGCTGATCGAGGGCCAGGTGCATGGCGGCGTCGCCCAGGGCGTCGGCCAGGCGCTGCTGGAGCGCACCGTGTACGACCCGGCCTCGGGCCAGCTCGTGACCGCCTCGTTCATGGACTACACCATGCCGCGCGCCGACGACCTGCCGATGCTGTCGCTCGGCCTCAACGTCGTGCCCTGCACCACCAACCCGCTCGGCGTGAAGGGCGCCGGCGAGGCCGGCGCGCTGGCGGCGCCGCCGACCGTGGTGGCGGCGGTGTGCGACGCGCTGAAGGCGAAGGGCGTGCGCCACCTCGACATGCCGCTGACGGCCGAGGCCGTCTGGCGGGCGGCCGGCGGCAGCGCCGCGGCGGCGTGACGCCGCGCCTTGCGCGCGCCGCCCCGCGCAGGCACGATCCCGTCACAAGAAGAAGGCGGCAGGCCTCGCTCAACCGCAGGAGGAACTCGATGTTCGTGGCACGTAGCCGCGGCGCCAGGCGCCGCTTTCTGACCGTACTGGCCGCTGCGGCGCTCGCCGTTTCGGTCGCCTGGCCCGGCGGCGGCGCCGAGGCGCAGGACAAGAAGCCGCTCAAGATCGGGTTCAGCATGGCGCTGACCGGCGGCCTCGCCGGCGCCGGCAAGTCGGCCCTGATCGCCATGCAGATCTGGGCCGAGGACGTAAACGCCAAGGGCGGCGTTCTCGGCCGGCCGGTCGAACTCGTCTACTACGACGACCAGTCCAACCCGGCGACGGTGCCGGGCATCTACACGAAGCTGCTCGACGTCGACAAGGTCGACTTCGCCGTCTCCGGCTACGGCACCAACCTGGCCGCGCCGGCCATGCCGATCATGATGCAGCGCAACAAGGTGTTCATGGCGCTGGGCGTGCTGGGCCTCAACGAGCAGTACAAGTACGACAAGTACTTCCAGATCACGCCGATGGGCCCGAACCCGCACACCGACTGGTCGCGCGGCTACTTCGAGCTGGCCAAGGCGGCCGGACTGAAGAAGGTCGCGCTGGTCGCCGCCGACGCCGAGTTCGCGCAGAACGCCGTCGCCGGCGCCCGGCAGAACGCCAAGGACCTCGGCATGGAGGTCGTCTACGACAAGAGCTATCCGCCGCCGACGGCCGACTTCTCGCCGATCGTGCGCGCGGTCAACGCCACCGGCCCCGACTTCATCTTCGTCGCCTCCTACCCGCCGGATTCGGCCGGCATGATCCGCGCCGCCAACGAGGTCGGCCTGCCGGCGTCGGTCAGGATGTTCGGCGGCAGCATGGTGGGGCCGCAGTACTACGCCATCGCCAACGCCCTGGGCGAGGGCATGAACGGCATCGTCAACTTCGACACCCAC
The DNA here is from genome assembly GCA_050246875.1 of Alphaproteobacteria bacterium. Taxonomy (GTDB): domain Bacteria; phylum Pseudomonadota; class Alphaproteobacteria; order UBA6615; family UBA6615; genus SHWB01. Next base: position 110,533 of record JBFWVF010000011.1, read on the forward strand.
GTGAACGAGCCGACCCTCCAGTTCCCGGGCATCAACGAGTTCGTCGAGAAGTACCGCCCGCGCGCGGAGAAGGAAGGCGTCGATCCCATCGGCTACTACCTGGCGCCGCAGGGCTACGCCTACATGCAGGTGCTCGCCGCCGGCATCGAGGGCAGCAAGTCCTTCGACGACGCCAAGATCGCCGCCTGGATCCACGCCAACGAGATCGACACGATCATCGGCCCGGCCAAGTTCGGGCCGAACGGCGAGTGGGCCAAGAGCCGGATGCTGTTCGTGCAGTACACCGGCCTCGAGAAGGGCAAGGCCGGCGAGCAGCTCAAGGCGCCGGGCTCGCGGCCGATCCTGTTCCCGGAGGCCTTCAAGACCGCCGACTGGAAGCCCTACGGCGCGGCGCGCTGACGGGCACCGTCCGGGTTCGTGATCCGGCGGTATCCGCAAGCGCCGGAAAAACGATGCCGCCGGCGAGCATAGCGCGTGTTCGCCGGCGGCCATTCGTGTCAGGATCGCCCGTCGCCCCATGCAGGGGCGGCTGTTCCCCAACCCATATGGAAGGACCATCGATGTACGATCGACTTCCCGTAACGCGGCGCCGCTGCTTCCTCGCGGGAGCGGCGGCGCTGGCGTTCGCGGTCTCGGCGGCGGCCACGCCCGCGGCCGAGGCCCAGAACCGGCCGTTCAAGATCGGCTTCAGCATGGCGCTCACCGGCGGTCTCGCCGGCGCCGGCAAGGCCGCGCTGATCGGCATGCAGATCTGGCAGGAGGACATCAACGCCAAGGGCGGCCTGCTCGGCCGCCAGGTCGAACTCGTCTACTACGACGACCAGACCAACCCGGCCACGGTGCCCGGCATCTACACGAAGCTGCTCGACGTCGACAAGGTCGACATGGTCGTGTCGGGCTACGGCACCAACCTGATCGCGCCGGCGATGCCCGTCGTCATGCAGCGCGGCAAGACGATGATGAGCCTGTTCGGCCTCGGCAACAACGAGAGCTACAAGTACGACCGGTACTTCCAGATCATGCCGGCGGGACCGGAGCCGCGGCGCGGCGTCTCGCTCGGCTATCTGGAGCTGGCCAAGGCGCAGGGCCTGAAGAAGCTGGCGATCGTCGCGGCCGACGCGGAGTACGCGCAGAACGCCGCCGAAGGCGCCCGCATCAACGCCAAGGAACTCGGCCTCGAGGTGGTCTACGACAAGAGCTACCCGCCGCCGACGGCCGACTACACGCCGATCGTCCGCGCCATCAACGCGACGCAGCCGGACGTCGTCTTCGCCGCCTCCTATCCGCCGGATTCGGTGGGCCTGCTCCGCGCCCTCGGCGAGGTCGGCCCGGCGGCGTCGATCGAGATGTTCGGCGGCGGCATGGTCGGCCTGCAGTACGCCTCCGTCGCGGAGGCGCTGGGGTCGAAGGTCAACACCATCGTCAACTACGACTACTACGTGCCGGAACCGTCGATGCAGTTCCCCGGCATCAACGAGTTCCTCGCCAAGTACCAGCCGCGCGCCAAGGCGGCCGGCGTCGACCCGCTGGGCCACTACCTGCCGCCCTGGGCCTATGCCTACCTCCAGGTTCTCGGCGACGCCATCAATGCCACCAAGTCGACCGACGACAAGGTCCTGGCCGAGTATCTCCACAAGACGGCCTTCGAGACCATCGTCGGCGAGGTGAAGTTCGGCCCGAACGGCGAGTGGCAGGAGCCGCGCGTGCTGTTCGTGCAGTACACGGGCATCGCCGACGGCAAGGCGGCGGAAGCCTACGCCGGCGCCGGCTCGCGCCCGATCCTCTACCCGCCGGAGTTCAAGACCGGCGAGTGGAAGCCGCTCTCCTTCAAGTAACCGGCGGGTTGCCGCGCCGGCGCGGTGCGCAGGGCGGTGGCGCGAGCCACCGCCCTTTCTTTTTGCGGCCCCCGCCGCTCTTTTGCGCCCCGCCGCGGCGACCCTCGCGAAGGGCCGAGCCCGCACCCCTTTCGCGTCTGGCGCGAAGCGTGTAAAACACGTCATCCGACGAAGAAGGCCGCGCGAACGGTCGCAACGGGAGGAAACCGAATGACGATACTGTCCCGACACGGCAGCCGCCGTGTCTTTCTGGCCGGCGTGGCGACAGCCGCGCTGGCGGTCGCCGGCCTCGTGGCCGAGCCGGCCTCCGCTCAGGACAAGCCGCTCAAGATCGGCTTCGGCATGGCGCTGACCGGCGGTCTCGCCGGGGCCGGCAAGGCCGCGCTCATCGGCATGCAGATCTGGGCCGAGGACATCAACGCCAAGGGCGGCATCCTCGGCCGCAAGGTCGAACTGGTCTACTACGACGACCAGACCAATCCGGCGACGGTGCCGGGCCTGTACACGAAGCTGCTCGACGTCGACAAGGTCGACTTCGTCGTCTCCGGCTACGGCACCAACCTGATCGCGCCGGCGATGCCGATCGTGATCCAGCGCAACAAGCTGTTCATGGGCCTGTTCGGCCTCGGCAACAACGAGGAGTACAAGTACGACCGGTACTTCCAGATCCTGCCGGCCGGCCCGACGCCGCGGCGCGGCGTTTCGGCCGACTACTTCCAGATCGCCAAGGAGCAGGGCCTGAAGAAGGTGGCGATCGTCGCCGCCGACGCCGAGTACGCGCAGAACGCCGCCGAGGGCGCGCGGCAGAACGCCAAGGACCTCGGCATCGAGATCGTCTACGACAAGAGCTACCCGCCGCCGACGGCCGACTACACGCCGATCGTCCGCGCCATCAACGCGACCAATCCCGATTTCGTGTTCGCCGCGTCGTATCCGCCGGACTCGGTGGGCCTGACGCGCGCGCTGCGCGAGGTCGGCGCGGCGCCGTCGATCAAGATGTTCGGCGGCGGCATGGTCGGCCTGCAGTACGCCTCGGTGGCCGACGCCCTCGGCGCGCAGATCAACGGCATCGTCAACTACGACTACTACGTGCCGGAGCCGACGCTGAAGTTCCCCGGCATCGAGGAGTTCCTCGCCAAGTACCAGCCGCGCGCCAAGGCGGCCGGCGTCGACCCGCTCGGCCACTACCTGCCGCCCTGGGCCTACGCCTACCTCCAGGTGCTCGCCGACGCGATCACCGCGACCAAGTCGTTCGACGACAAGGTGCTGGCCGAGTACCTGCACAAGACCACCTTCAAGACCGTGGTCGGCGACGTGAACTTCGGCCCGAACGGCGAGTGGGAAAGCGCGCGCGTGCTGTTCGTGCAGTACAAGGGCATCGAGGACGGCAAGGCGGTCGACGCCTTCGCCAAGCCCGGCGCCCGGCAGATCCTGAAGCCGGACGAGTACAAGACGGCCGACTGGCTGCCCATCGCCGAGGGCCGCACGGCGAAGCCGAAATAGACCGCGTCCAGGGTACGCAACAGTCACGGGCGACGATCCCCACGGGTCGTCGCCCGTTCCTTTTTCTACGGGCCGCTGTCGACCCGGCGCGCGGAAAGCCGGGATTTCCGCGGCGGGCGGGCAAAACGGCTTTGTCCGCCGCGCGAAAGATGTTACACCCGGACCAACCGCAAAAAAAGTCACGCAAAGTGACCTGACGGTGTTTCCGCAGGGAGGAAACGATGACTGCATTCAGCATGCAGTGGCGCCGTCGGCTGGTCGTTGCCGGTCTCGCAGCCGGCGCGATGGCGATGGCGGCACTCGGCGCGGCACCCGCCGCGGCGCAATCCAACCCGATCAAGATCGGTTTCAGCATGGGTCTTACCGGCGGCCTCGCGGCGGCCGGCAAGTCGGCCCTGATCGCCATGCAGATCTGGGCCGAGGACGTGAACGCCAAGGGCGGCCTGCTCGGCCGCCAGGTCGAGCTGGTCTATTACGACGACCAGTCCAACCCGGCGACGGTGCCGAGCATCTATACGAAGCTGCTCGACGTCGACAAGGTCGACTTCGTCGTCTCCGGCTACGGCACCAACCTGATCGCGCCGGCGATGCCGGTGGTCATCCAGCGCAACAAGCTGTTCATGGCGCTGTTCGGCCTCGGCAACAACGAGGACTACAAGTACGACCGCTACTTCCAGATCCTGCCCGCCGGCGCGGAGCCGCGCCAGGACTGGTCGCGCGGCTATTTCCGGCTGGCCAAGGAACACGGCCTGAAGCGCCTCGCCATCGTCGCGGCGGACGCCGAATTCGCGCAGAACGCGGCCGAGGGCGGGCGTCTCAACGCCAAGGAATTCGGCCTCGAGATCGTTTACGACAAGAGCTACCCGCCGCCGACGGCGGACTTCACGCCGATCGTCCGCGCCATCAACGCGACGAACCCCGACGTGGTCTACGTCGCCAGCTACCCGCCGGACTCGGTGGGCATGACGCGGGCGCTCAACGAGGTCGGCGCGGCGCCGTCGATCAAGATGTTCGGCGGCGGCATGGTCGGCGTCATGTACGCCTCGCTGGCCGAGGCGCTCGGCTCGAAGCTCAACGGCATCGTCAACTACGACTTCTACGTCGCCGAGCCGACCGTGAAGTTCCCCGGCATCGAGGAGTTCCTCGCCAAGTACCAGCCGCGCGCCAAGGCGGCCGGCGTCGACCCGCTCGGCCACTACCTGCCGCCCTGGGCCTACGCCTACCTCCAGGTGCTCGGCCAGGCGATCGCGGAGACCAAGTCGACGGACGACAAGGTGCTCGCGGAGTACCTGCACAAGAACGCCTTCGAGACCATCATCGGCGACGTCGAGTTCGGCCCCAGCGGCGAGTGGAAGAAGACCCGCGTGCTGTTCGTCCAGTACAAGGGGCTGAAGGACGGGCCGGCCGTGGTCGAACAGTTCGGCAAGCCCGGCGCGCGGGAAATCCTCGCGCCGGCCGACTTCAAGTCCGGCGAATGGATGACCTATGCCGACGGCAAGAAGGTGATGTAGCGTATCGCGGCGTTCCGGGGGGAACGGGCGGCGCCGCCGGCGCCGCCCCCTTTCGCTCCCGGCATTCCGTGTGCCCGCCGCCCACCGGTGCGAACCGCCCGGTGGCGATGCAGACAGGAGCGGAAGTCACGTGTTCAGCTTCGACCTTCTGATAAACGCGATCGCGACGGGCATCCTGCTCGGCGGCTTCTACGCCGCGATCAGCCTCGGCCTGCAGGTCTCCTTCGGGCTGCTCGACGTCGTCAACATCGCGCATCCCGCCTTCATCATCCTCGGCTCCTACATCGCCTACATGATGGGCGAATGGATCGGCCTCGATCCGATCATCACCGGCATCCTCTTCATGCCGGTATTCTTCGGTCTCGGGATGCTGGTCTACCGCATCTACTACGAGAGCTTCGAGAAGCGCGGCGCCGAGGCCCTGCGCGGCCTCGCCTTCTTCTTCGGCGTGCTGTTCATCGTCGAGGTGGCGCTGATCATGGTCTACGGCGTCGACTACCGCTCCGTCGACGCGCCCTATGTCGGGCCGAAGATCGAGATCGGCACCCTCGACCTGCCGCTGCGCATGCTGGTGCCGTTCGCCGTGGCGATGGCGATGGCCGGCGGGCTCATCCTGTACCTGTCGAAGACCTTCACCGGCCGGGCCATCAAGGCCGTGGCGCAGGACCGCCTGGCGCTGCAGCTCATGGCCGCCGACCCGGTGAAGATCAAGCAGCTTGCCTTCGGCATCAGCCTCGCCACGACGGCCATCGCCGGCGCGCTGCTGATCATCATCCTTCCCGTCGAACCCTCGGTGGGACGGCTCTACATCGGGCAGGTCTTCGCCATCGTGGTGCTGGCCGGGCTCGGCTCGATCAGCGGCACGGTCTACGCCGCCATCATCCTCGGCGTCGCCGAGAGCTTCGTGCAGACCTTCTTCGGCCCGTCCTGGGCGCCCGCCGTCGCCTTCGGCATCCTGCTGCTGGTGCTCGGCGTGCGGCCGGCCGGTCTTTTCGGTAGGTGAGCCGTGAAAATATCCGCCTTCTGGATCGGCTGCGTCGTCGCCATCGTCGCCGCCTTCCTCACGCCTTACGTCGTGACCAACGAGTTCTACCTGCGCACCGCCTACACCGTGCTGCAGTTCGTCGTGCTGGCGACGGCGTGGAACATCTTCGGCGGCTACGGCGGCTACGTTAACTTCGGCAGCGCCGGGTTCTTCGGCATCGGCGCCTATACCGCGGTCGCCATCTACAACATGTTCCCGCTGTTCAGGGTGCCGGACTACATGATCTTCGCGATGCTGCCGGCCGGCGGCGTCGTGGCGGCCGTCATCGGCCTCGGCGCCGGCTACCTCACGCTGCGGCTGCGCGGCGTCTACTTCTCCATCGCCACGCTGGCCATGGCCATCGTGCTGCAGACGCTGGTGACCAACTGGCACTACGTCGGCGGCGCCAAGGGCGCCTCCATCCTGCCGCCGCAGACGGTGCCGTTCTTCGCCACCTGGGGCGAGTTCCTGTTCGTCCTGATGGCGGTGCTGGCGGTGCTGGCCATCGCCGTCGCCCGCTACATCGAGCGGTCGTGGATCGGCCGCGGCCTCGCCGCCATCCGCGACAACGAGGAGGCGGCCGAGTGCATGGGCGTGCCGACGCTGCGCCTCAAGCTGTTCGCCTGCACCCTGTCGGGCTTCATCTTCGGGGTCGCCGGCGCGCCGCTGCCCTACTACGTCAACTACATAGAGCCGGTGTCGGCGTTCAACCTGATCTACGCGGTCAACGCGCTGGCCATGCCGATGATCGGCGGCGCGACGACCTGGATCGGGCCGCTGTTCGGCGCCATCGTCCTCGGCACGGCGCAGGAGGTCGCGCGGGTGACCATCTCCTCGGAGATGAACCTGCTGATCGTCGGCGTGCTGCTGGTCTTCTTCGTCATCGCCGCCCCGGAAGGCTTCGTCGGGCTGGTGCGCAAGTACCTTGGCAACAGGAAGGGCCGATGAGCGAAGTCCTGCTCCAGTGCACCGCCGTCACCAAGACGTTCGGCGGCTTCACCGCCCTCGACCAGGTCTCGGTCGAGGTGCGCAAGGGTGAGCGTTTCGGCCTGATCGGCCCCAACGGGTCGGGCAAGACGACGCTCATCAACTGCATCTCCGGCGCGCTGAAGAACGATGGCGGCAGCATCGTCTTCAAGGGTACGGACATGGCCGGCATGCCGCCGCACATGCGCACGCGGCTCGGCATCTGCCGCAGCTTCCAGCTACCGCGGCCATTCGCGTCGATGACGGTGGCCGAGAACCTGGCCATCCCGTTCGAGTACGTCGCGCTGCGCGGCCACCACCACACCGGCGTCGAGGCCGAGGCCAGGGCGGTGCGCGATGGCGTGATGGCCATCCTCACCGAGCTGGGCATGGCCGACAAGGCCGACGCCCCCTCGGGCGGGCTGACGCAGATCGAGCTGCGCAAGCTGGAGCTGGCGCGCGCGATGGCGGCGAAGCCGGACCTGCTGATCTCCGACGAGGCGATGGCCGGCCTGTCGAACTCCGAGGTCGACGAGGTGCTCGACATCCTCTTCCGCCTCAACGAGCGGCACGGCATCACCATCATCATGATCGAGCACATCATGCGGGCGGTGATGCGCTTCTCCCAGCGCGTGATCTGCCTCGACGCGGGCAAGAAGATCGCCGAAGCGACGCCCGACCTGATCGTGAAGGACCCGAACGTAGAGAGGGCGTACCTTGGCGAATAAGCTGGTCCTCGAGGACGTCGACGCCGGCTACGGCGCCGTCAGCGTCCTGCACAACGTGTCGGTGACGGTGGAGCCGGGCGAGACGGTGGCGCTGCTCGGCACCAACGGCAACGGCAAGAGCACCCTGATCAAGTGCATCATGGGCCTCGTGCAGCCCAAGAAGGGCGCGATCTGGATCGAGGTCGACGGGCAGCGCACCGACCTCGTCGGCAAGACCACCGAGGAGATCGTCAACCTCGGCATCGCCATGGTGCCGGAGGGCCGCCGCCTGTTCCCCAAGCTGACGGTGGAGGAGAACCTGTTCCTCGGCGCCTACCGGCCCGCCGCGCGCGAGGCCATGGCGCGGAACCTGGAGATGTCCTACACCGCCTTTCCGCGCCTGAAGGAGCGGCGCGGCCAGCTCGCCGGCTCGATGAGCGGCGGCGAGCAGCAGATGCTGGCGGTGGCCCGCGCCCTGATGTCGTCGCCGCGCATCCTGCTGGTCGACGAGCCGTCGGTGGGGCTCGCCCCGATCCTGGTGTCGCGCGTCATCCAGCAGATCAAGGAACTCAAGGACCAGAACAATCTCACCGTGCTGATGGCCGAACAGAACTTCAACCAGGCGATCAAGATTGCCGACCGCGGCTACATCATCGTACACGGCGAGATCGCCTTCGAAGGCAAGAGCGCGACCGCGCTGCGCGAGAACGACATGGTGAAGACCTACTATCTCGGCGGTTGAGCGGCGCGCGTATTCACGGAGCGTCGAAAATGGCTGAAGGGGTACTCGCCGGAAAGGTCGCCATCGTCACCGGCGGCGGCCGCGGTCTCGGGCGGGCGATGGTGCTGGCGCTGGCGGAAGCCGGCGCCAATGTGGTCTGCGCGGCGCATATCGATACCGATTTCGCCGAGGTGAAGGCCGCCCACAAGAAGCTCGGCAAGGCCGGCAAGCTGCTGACGCACAGGATGGACGTGCGCAGCGCCGCCGAGTGCGACGGGCTGATCGCGGCGGCGAAGAAGGCCTTCGGCCCCGCCGACATCCTCGTCAACAACGCCGGCCTGACCTTCACCTACATCTGGCCGGACCTCTACCGGCGGCCGCAGAAGCCGCACTTCTGGGAGCACGAGGACGACATCATCGAGAACGTCGTCGCGGTGAACTTCCTCGGCGCCGACCGGCTGGCGCGGCGCGCCGTGCCGGCCATGCTCGACAAGGGCTGGGGCCGCGTCATCAACGTGACGACCAAGCTCAGCACCATGCGTTTCCCGTGGTCGTCGCCCTACGGCCCGTCCAAGGCGGCGCTGGAGCAGGCCTCGGACAACTGGGCGCAGGACGTCGCCGGGACCGGCGTGACGGTCAACATCCTCAACCCCGGCGCCGGCGCCGACACGCCCGGCATGGCCGACGAGATGCGCGCCAAGAGCCGGACGATGAAGAAGCCGCTGCTGATGGCGCCGGAGCAGATGATGGCGCCGGTGGTGTGGCTCGCCTCGCACGCCAGCGACGGCGTCAACGGCATGCGCTACGACGCCATGTACTGGAACGCGAAGAAGTCGCCGGCCGCGGAAGCCCGCCGCATCGGCCGGCCCGTCGGCTTCCTGCTGCGCCCGCGCAAGAAGCCGGCCGCGACGAAGAAGCGCTGATCGGCCTCCGCCGGCTCCTCCGCGGGAGCCGGCGGTGCCTTCCTCGATGCCCAGGCTCCCGGACTATACCGGCGCGACGGTCCTGTTCACCGTCGTCCAGGGGCTGCTGGCCATGGCCACGGCGGCCGGGCCGGTCGTCGCCCTCGCCATGCTCGGCGAGCTTGGCCTGTCGACGGCCTGGATCGGCGCCTACGCCCCGATCGTCTACGGCGCGGCGATGTTCAGCTCGCCGGCCAGCGCCGACCTGATCACCCGCTACGGCGCGGTGCGCGTCTCGCAGGTCGCCCTGCTGTCCGCCGCCGCCGGGCTGACGCTGATGGGCCTCGGCTCGACCGCCCTCGTCGCCGTCGGCGCGGCCATCGTCGGCGCCGCCTACGGGCCGGGCACGCCGGCCAGTTCGCATGTCCTCGCCCGCATTGTGCCGCCCGCGCGCCAGCCGCTGGTCTTTTCCATCAAGCAGACCGGTGTGCCGCTGGGCACGGCCGCCGCCGGCTTCGCCCTGCCGCCGATCGTCGTCGCCGTCGGCTGGCACGCCGCGCTGTTCGCCGCCGCCGCCGCCTGCGTCGTGGCAGCGCTGCTGATCACCCCGCTGCGCCGGCGGATCGACGCCGACCGCCAGCCCGGTTCGGGCCGCATGTTCGACATCATCGGCCCGCTGCGCCTCGTGCTGTCGAGCCGTGGCCTGCGCCTGCTGATGATCGGCTGCCTCGCCCTCGGCCTGATGCAGATGTGCTTCGTCAATTTCTACGTCGCCTTCCTCGAGGACAGCGCCGGCTTCTCCAAGATCGCCGCCGGCGCCCTGTTCGGCATCGCCGGCATCGCCGGCGCGGCCGGCCGCATCTTCTGGGGCGGGGTGTCGGGCGCGCTGCTGTCGCCGACGCGCACGCTGACGCTGATCTGCGTCATCGTCGCCGCCATCACGGTCGCGGTCACGCAGCTTTCGGCCGACTGGCCGTTCTTCATCGCGGCGGCCCTGAGCGCCGCCTTCGGCGCCACGGCGATGGGCTGGAACGGCGTCTACCTTGCCGAGGTCGCCCGCCTCGCGCCGCCGGGCGCCGCCGGGCGCGCCACCGGCGGCATGGGTGTGGCGATGTTCGGCGGCGTGCTGTTCGCCCCGCCGGTCTTCGGCGTGATCCTGGCCCTCTCCGGCTACGGCGCGGCCTTCCTCGTCGCCGGGGCCGCGGTGCTGGCCGGCGCCCTGCCCTTCGTGCGCGCCTCGCGCATCGGCCGGCGGGAATAAAACCTCCGCTTCCCTGTTATTGCCGTTCGAGGGCAACGCGTGGGCCCCGCGCGAGCGTCCGGTCTGCGCTGTGACGATCGCGGGCCTGCCGGCCGCCGGCCCGCCGGGTGACGGGCCCGGCGGCGGGCGACGGGCCAGGTGGAGTGCAGGCCGGGCGCTGCCCGGCTGGCGTGACAGGGTTCGGCTCAGGGACGTCGGGGTGCAAACCCTGCCCTGACGCCAAGGGGGCGGTGGCGGCACGCCCGAGTGCCCCCGCCGTGACGTCGCCGCCCCCGTCTGTCATAAGGAGCGGATGCGTACGGTGCTGTCCTTCGATGCCCGTCTCGAGGAACACATTCCAGGGCTGCGGCGCTATGCCTACGCCCTTGTGCGCGACCGTGAGCGGGCCGACGACCTGGTGCAGGACTGCCTCGCGCGGGCCCTGTCGCGGCGCCATCTGTGGCGGCCGGGCAATTTGCGGGCCTGGCTGTTCCGCATCCTGCACAACGTCTACGTCAACGACGTCGCGCGGGCGGCGATCCGGCCGGACGCGACCGCGCTCGATGCCGTGACCGAGCCGTCGATCGAGGCTTCACAGGACGATGTCGTCTACTTGCGGCGCGTGGCGACACGCCTCGCCGAACTGCCGGCCGACCAGCGCGAGGTGCTGCTGCTGGTCGGCCTCGAGGGTTTCGCCTACGAGGAGGCCGCGCGCGTGCTCGGCGTCCCCGTCGGCACGGTGATGTCGCGCCTTTCGCGCGGCCGTCGGCGACTGCGCGAACTGCTCGCCGATACGTCCACGACCACCTTGCGACGTGTGAAATGAGTGAGCCTCGTACGCCTGTAAGCGAAGAAGACCTGCACGCCGCCGCCGACGGCAACCTGCAGCCCGACCGCCGTGCCACGATCGACGCCCATCTCGCGCGCGACCCGGAGGCGGCGGCCGAGGTCGACGCCTGGCGGCGCCAGAACGAGGCCCTGCACGCCCTGTTCGACCGTGTCGCTGCCGAGCCGGTGCCGACGCAGCTCCGGCCGGCCAACCTGCGGGCACCACGCCTGCGCCCCGCCACGATCGCCCTGCGCGCCGCCGCCGCGGTCGCCTTGCTGCTGGCGGGCGGGCTCGCCGGCTGGCTCGGCCACGAGCGCTACGGCGACGGCACGGCACCGCAACTCGCCATCCTGGCGCGCGAGGCGGTGATGGCGCATCGCGTCTACTCGGTCGAGGTGCGCCACCCCGTCGAGGTGCGTGCCGAGGAGGCGCATCTCGTCAACTGGCTGTCGCGCCGCCTCGAGCACAGGGTCAACGCGCCCGATCTCGGCGCCGCCGGCTGGAAGCTGGTCGGCGGCCGCCTGCTGCCGGCGCAGACCGGGCCGGCGGCGCAGTTCATGTACGAATCGCCGGACGGCGAGCGCCTGACGCTCTATATCCGCACCAACCGCACCAGCGACACGACGCAGTTCCGCGTCGTCGAGGACAATGGCTTCACGGCCTTCTACTGGCTCGACGGCCCGCTGGGCTATGCGCTGATCGGCAAGGCCAGCCGCGAGAAGATGATCGGCGTCGCCAACGCGGTGTACGAACGGCTGACGCCGTAGCGGCGGCGTCCCCCTGGTCGATCTCCCTCTCCGCCCTCGGGGGCGGAGAGGGTCGATGCCGACGCTCGCTAATATTACCTCCCCCGGGGGAAACAAACCGTTCACACCTGACGGGACTGGCCGCTCCAGAACGTCGCGCGGATGTCCTTCTTGAGGACCTTGCCGACGGCGCTGCGCGGCAGCGCGTCCCAGAACTCGACCGACTTCGGTGTCTTGACCGACCCCAGCTCGGCCTTGCACAGCGCCATGATCTCGTCCTCGGTCGCGGTGGCGCCGGGCTTCAGCTCGATGACCGCCTTCACCGCCTCGCCCCATTTCTCGTCAGGCACGCCGATGACAGCGCAGTCCTGCACGGACGGATGGCCCCAGACGACCTGCTCGATTTCCGACGGGTAGATGTTGAAGCCGCCGGAGATGATCATGTCCTTCTTGCGGTCGACGATGTAGATGTAACCGTCCTCGTCCTGGTAGCCGATGTCGCCCGTGCGGTGCCAGCCGCCGGGGGCCGAGACCTCCGCCGTCGCCTGCGGATTCCTGTAGTAGCCCGTCATCACGAGGTTGCCGCGCACGCAGATCTCGCCGCGCTCGCCGCGCGGCACGATGCGCGCGTCGTCGTCGAGGATCTCGACCGGCACATTGAGCGTCGGCCGGCCGCAGGAATAGAGCCGCTGCGCCTTGCCGCCGGGCGCCAGCGCATCGACATGCTCCTGCGGCGAGAGGAACGTGCAGAAGGCCGGTGCCTCGGTCTGGCCGTAGAGCTGGGCCATGCACGGCCCGAACACCTCGACCGCCTCGCGCAGCTTGTCGACCGACATCGGCGCGGCACCATAGATGAAATACTCGAGCGAGGAATAGTCGTACCTGCGCACATCCGGCTGGGCGAGGGTGACGTAGATCGCCGTCGGCGGCAGAAACATGTAGGTCACGCCGTGGCGCTCGATATTCTGCATCAGGTCGGGGAACTTGACCCCCGGCATCATCACGTTCGTCGTGCCAATGGCCATCAGCACCGACATGATGCCGCCGGCGGCATGCGTCATCGGCGCGGCGACGAGGTGGACCGGCGGCTTCTTCGCCGGCATGTGGGCGAGCATGCTCATCGTCATCGTCTCGAAGACGAGATTGGTGAGCTGGATGCCCTTGGGCCGCCCGGTGGTGCCGCCCGACGACATCAGCGCCCACAGGTCGTCCGGGTTCTCGCGCACGAAGGGCACCTCGCCGGTGTGGCCGGCGATGAAGTCGTCCAGCCACGGGCCGGCGTTGCCCTTGGCGTCGATGCAGACGTAGAGCGCGATCTTCGGGCACCTGTCGCGGAACACCGCCACCGCGTCCTCGAAGGACGAGTGGTAGAACAGGACCTTCACGTCGCAATTGTCGAGGATGTAGGCGTTCTCCGGCACGGCATTGCGCGCGTTGAGCGGCACCCAGGAGGCGCCGCCGCGCAGCAGGCCGAGGATGCAGTCGAAGGCGCGCATGTCGTTGGGGCTGTAGACGGCGACCTTGTCGCCATGCGCCATGCCGGCGGCCTGCAGCGCGAGGCCGATGCGGTGCGACAGCACCTTCGCCTCGCCATAGGTCCGCCGGCTGTTGCCGTCGACGAGGAAGGCACGATTCGGATCGAGCAGGCAGCCACGGTCGAAGAAGTCGATGGCGCGCATGTGTGGTGGCCTCTCTCGTTCTTCTCCCTCTCCGCCCCGCGGGGCGGAGAGGGTGGGGAGAGGTGGGGGCGTTACCCGCCCGACGAAATGCGAAACTGGCGCGCCGGTACTCCCCCCACCTCACCCTGCCCTCTCCGCCCCGCGGGGGGGCGGAGAGGGTTCGCGCTTGCGAGGGCTCACACCCGCCGTGTCTGGCCGGCCCAGAACTTCTCGCGGATGTCCTTCTTGCGCACCTTGCCGACGGCGCTGCGCGGAAGCTGGTCCCAGAACTCGACCGTCTTGGGCGCCTTCACCGAGCCCAGCTCGGCCTTGCACAGCGCGATGATCTCGTCCTCGGTCGCAGTCGTGCCGGGCTTGAGCTCGATGACGGCCTTCACGGACTCGCCCCACTTCTCGTCGGGCACGCCGATGACGGCGCAGTCCTGCACGGATGCGTGGCTCCAGATGACCTGCTCGATCTCCGACGGGTAGATGTTGAAGCCGCCGGAGATGATCATGTCCTTCTTGCGGTCGACGATGTAGACCCAGCCCTCGTCGTCCTGGTAGCCGATGTCGCCCGTGCGGTGCCAGCCGTTGGGCGCCTGCACCTCGGCGGTGGCCTTCTCGTTCTTGTAGTAGCCCGGCATGACGAGGTTGCCGCGCACGCAGATCTCGCCTTTCTCGCCGCGCGGCAGGATGTTGCCATCGTCGTCGAGGATCTCCAGCGGCACCGACAGCGACGGCCGGCCGCACGAGTACAGGCGATGCTCGTAGCCCTGGTTGTGCAGCGCCTCGACGTGCTCCTGCTGCGAGAAGAAGGTGCAAATGAAGGGCGCCTCGGCCTGGCCATAGAGCTGGCACATGACGGGGCCGAACACGTCCATCGCCTCGCGCAGCTTGTCGACCGACATCGGCGCGGCGGCATAGAGGAAGTGCTCCAGCGAGGAGTAGTCGTATTTCCGCACGTCGGGCTGCGCGAGCATGACGTAGATGGCGGTCGGCGGCAGGAACAGATACGTCCCCTTGTACTTCTCGATCGCCTGCATGAGGTCGGGGAACTTGACGCCGGGCAGGACCACGTTGGTCGCGCCGATGCCCATCAGCACCATCATCAGGCCGCCCGCCGCATGCGTCATCGGCGCCGCAAGGACGTGCACCGGCGGCTTCTTCGGCGGCATCAGGGCGAGCATGCCCATGGCCATCGTCTCGAAGACGAGGTTGGTCCAGATGACGCCTTTCGGGAACCCGGTGGTGCCGCCCGAGCCGAACAGCGCGCACACGTCGGTCGGGTTGTCGGGGAAGAACGGCGCCTCGCCCTCGTGGCCGGCGATGAAGTCCTCCAGCCACGGCCCCGCCTTGCCCGGCTTGTCGAGGCAGATGTACTGGCGGATCTTCGGGCACTTCTCGCGGAACACCGCGACGTTGTCCTCGAAGGAGGAATGGTAGAACAGCACCCGCACGTCGACGTTGTCGAGGATGTAGCAGTTCTCCGGCACGGCGTTGCGGGCGTTGAGCGGCACCCAGACGCCGCCGGCGCGGAAGAGCCCGAGCACGCAGTCGAAGGCGCGGATGTCGTTGGGGCTGTAGACCGAGGCGGACTCGCCGCGGGTGTAGCCCGAGGCGAGCAGCGCCAGCGCGATGCGGTGCGACAGCACCTGCGCCTCGCGGTAGGTGCGCTGGCGGTCGCCGTCGATGATGAAGGCACGGTTCGGGTCGAGCAGGACGCCCCGGTCGAAGAAGTCGATCACGCGCATGGCTGGAAAACGTCTCCGGTTCAGCGGCCGAGGATGGTGACGCAGGCGGCCGCTTCCTCGATGCCGTGGAAGCCGCCGCCGTTCTCGGCGATGGCGAAGCGCGCGCCGGGCACCTGGCGGGCGCCGGCCTCGCCGCGCAACTGCGTCGTCAGCTCGTAGATCTGCGCGAGGCCGGTGGCGCCGACCGGGTGGCCCTTGGATTCGAGGCCGCCCGACGGGTTGACCGGGATGCGGCCGCCGAGCCGCGTCGCGCCCGACATGGTCAGCGGCCCGCCCTCGCCGAGCGGGCAGAAGCCGAGGTTCTCGATCTGCAGGATCTCGGCGAAGGCAGTGGCGTCGTGGACCTCGGCCACCGACATGTCCTCCGGCCCGACGCCGGCGCGCTCGTAGGCGGCGAGCGCGGCGCGGCGGGTGATGTGCTTCTCGGCCTCGTCGGGGCCGCGGTCGGTGCCGCTCATCAACGCCGTGGCGTGGACGCGCACGGCGCGCTTGCGGTCGAAGCGGTCGAGCATGTCGCCGCGCACGAGGATGGCGGCGGCGGCGCCGTCGGAGATGGGCGAGCACATCGGCAGCGTCAGCGGCCAGGCGATGCGGCGCGAGGCCAGCACCTCCTCGACCGTCATCGGCTTCCTGTACTGCGAAAGCGGGTTGTGCTGCGAGTGGTCGTGGTTCTTGGCGGCGACGGCGGCGATCTGCTCGCGCGTCGTGCCGTTGGTGCGCATGTGGTGGCGCGCCAGCGAGGCGTAGACGTCCATGAAGACGCTGTGCAGGCCGGGATCGTCCTGCTCGTCGGCCGGCGGCTCCATGCCCTGGCCCATCGCCAGCAGGCGCCGCGTCGTCGCCGGCACGTCGTGCACGTCCCAGCCGGCGTCGAAGACGGTCATCATCTTCCGCTTGTCGTCGAGGAACATCTTCTCGACGCCGACGGCGAGCGCGACGCCGCCGCGCCCGGCCTCGAGCCATGTCGCCGCCGCGTCGAGCGCGGTCGAGGCGCTGGCGCAGGCGTTCTCGACATTGACCACCGGAATGCCGCCGATGCCCATAGAGCGCAGCGCGATCTCGCCGGGGACGGCAGCCTGGCCCTCGAGAATGCTCTGCGCGACGTTGCCGAACCACGCCGCCTCGATATCGGGCACCGCGGCGCCGGCGTCCTCGAGCGCCGCCGTCACCGCTTCCCGCGTCAGGTCCTTGACCGAGCGGTCGGGGTGGCGGCCGAAATGCGTCATGCCGACGCCGACGATCCAGACGTCCGAAGCCATCGCGTGTCCTCCCGGCGGTCCCCGCCGCCATTGCGCGGCACTGTGCCGGCGCCGCCGGGCGAGGTAAAGGCCGGGCGGCGGCGGGTGCTCACCAAGCGAACCGGGCGAGACGAAGCTTGACCCTCTCCGCCCTTCAGGGGGGAGAGGGTGGCGAGCGGACGCGAGCCGGGTGAGGTGGGCGTTACCGAAAACGCGGTTCCGCCGACATGCCGCCGGCGACACCCCCACCTCTCCCTGCCCTCTCCGCCCCGAGGGGCGGAGAGGGTTCAAGGGAGGTTCGTCAGCCGCCGCCCAGCTTGCGCGCCAGGATCTCGTTGACGAGCTGCGGGTTGGCCTTGCCGCGGGTGGCCTTCATGGCCTGGCCGGTGAACCAGCCGGCGACGCTGGTCTTGCCGGCGCGGTATTGCTCGGCCTGGGCGGGGTTGTCGGCGATGATCTTCTCGACCACGGCTTCGAGCTCGCCGGTGTCGGCGATCTGGCGCAGGCCCTTGGCCTCGACGATGGCGGCGGCATCGGTGCCGGTGGCGAACATCTCGTCGAACACGTCCTTGGCGATGCGGCCGGTGATGGTGCCGTCGGCGATGAGGTCGATGAGGCCGCCGAGCTGCGCCGCCGTCACCGGGCTCTCGTCGATCTCGCGGCCGTCGCGGTTGAGGCGGCCGATCAGCTCCGAGGCGACCCAGTTGGCCGCCGTCTTTGGGTCGCGCGCCGGCTTGCCGCCCTTCGTGCCGACGACCGCCTCGAAGAAGTCGGCGCGCGCCCGCTCGCCGGTCAGCACGTTGGCGTCGTAGGCCGAGAGGCCGTAGTCGCGCATGAAGCGGGCCTTGCGCGCGTCCGGCAGCTCCGGCAGGTCGCGTTTCAACTCGTCGACGAGTTCCTGCGTCAGCACCAGCGGCAGCAGATCGGGGTCGGGGAAGTAGCGGTAGTCGTGCGCCTCCTCCTTGGAGCGCATGGAGCGCGTCTCGCCGCGATCGGGGTCGAACAGGCGCGTCTCCTGCACGATGCTGCCGCCGGCCTCGATAATCTCGATCTGGCGGCGCGCCTCGAACTCGACGGCCTGGCGCACGAAGCGCACGGAGTTGACGTTCTTGATCTCGCAGCGCGTGCCGAGCTTCGTGCCCGGCCTGTGCACCGACACATTCACGTCGGCGCGCATCGAGCCCTGCGACATGTCGCCGTCGCACGAACCGATGTAGCGCAGGATCGTGCGCAGCTTGGCAAGGTAGGCCGCTGCCTCCTCGGCCGAGCGCAGGTCGGGTCGGGTGACGATCTCCATCAGCGCAACACCGGCGCGGTTCAGGTCGATGTAGGACTTGCCGGGCTGCTGGTCGTGCAGCGACTTGCCGGCGTCCTGCTCGAGGTGCAGGCGCTCGATCGCCACCGTCACGGCACGGCCGTCGGGCATGTCGACGACGACCCGGCCGGCGCCGACGATGGGCTGCTTGAACTGGCTGATCTGGTAGCCGGCCGGCAGGTCCGGATAGAAGTAGTTCTTGCGGTCGAACACCGAGCGCAGGTTGATCTTCGCCTCCAGCCCGAGGCCGGTGCGCACGGCCTGGCGCACGCATTCGCCGTTGATCGTCGGCAGCATGCCGGGCATCGCCGCGTCGACCAGGCTGACATGGCTGTTGGGCGCGCCGCCGAAGGCGGCCGAGGCGCCCGAGAACAGCTTCGCCTCGGAGGCCACCTGGGCATGGACCTCCATGCCGATGACGACCTCCCACTTGCCGCTGTCGCCGTCGACCAGGTTTTCGGCCGGATTGTCGCCGTCGGCGCGCGTCGAGACGTGGCCGGTGTAGACCTCGCCGAGTGCCATGTCGTTCATCACGCAACGTCCCTTCGGGCCGTCATGTATGTCTTCTAGCCGATCCCGCCAACGGCCGGAAGGCGGCAACGCCCCCAGCTAGGGCCGCGCGGTGAAGGCGGCGGCGCGTTCGAGGGCGGCGGCGGCGGCGAAGACCGTCTCCTCGTCGAAGGCGCGGCCGACGAGTTGCAGGCCGAGCGGCAGGCCCTCGGGCGACAGGCCGGCCGGCACCGCCATCGCCGGCAGGCCGGCGAGTGAGGCCGGCACCGTGAACACGTCGTTCAAGTACATGGCGATGGGGTCGTCCTGCTTCTCGCCCAGCGCGAAGGCCGCCGACGGCGTCGCCGGGGCGAGCAGCACGTCGCATTTTTCGTAGGCCGCGCGGAAGTCGGCGGCGATGCGCGCACGCACCTTCTGGGCGCGCAGGTAGTAGGCGTCGTAGTAGCCGGCCGACAGCACGTAGGTGCCGATCATGATGCGGCGGCGCACCTCGGCGCCGAAGCCGGCCGCGCGCGTCTTCTCGTAGGTCTCGACCAGATCCTCGCCCGGCACGCGCAGGCCGTAGCGGATGCCGTCGTAGCGCGCGAGGTTGGACGACGCCTCGGCCGGCGCGACGATGTAGTAGACCGGCAGGGCGTATTTCGACAGCGGCAGCGAGACCTCGACGATCTCGGCGCCGGCGGCGGCGAGCCAGTCGGCGCCCTGGCGCCACAGCGCGTCGATCGCCGCCGGCATGCCGTCGACGCGGTACTCCCTCGGGATACCGACGCGCAGGCCCGCCACACCGCGCCCCAGCGCCGCCGCGTAGTCCGGCACCGGCACGTCGAGGCTGGTCGAATCCTTCGGGTCGTGGCCGGCCATGGCGCCGAGCATGAGGGCGCAGTCGCCGACCGTGCGGGCGATGGGCCCGGCCTGGTCGAGCGAACTGGCGAAGGCGACGATGCCCCAGCGCGAGCAGCGGCCGTAGGTCGGCTTGATGCCGGCGACGCCGCAGAAGGCGGCCGGCTGGCGGATCGAGCCGCCGGTATCGGTGCCGGTGGCGGCGAGCGCGAGGCGCGCGGCGACGGCGGCGGCCGAGCCGCCCGACGAACCGCCGGGCACCAGATCCTTGCCGGCGGCGGCGCCGGACTTCGCCCGCCACGGGTTCCTCACCGGCCCGTAGGCGCTGGTGATGTTGGCCGAGCCCATGGCGAACTCGTCCATGTTGACTTTGCCGAGCATCACCGCGCCGGCCGCCCACAGCTTCGCCGTGACGGTCGACTCGTAGGTCGGCGCGAAGTCGCCGAGGATGCGGCTGCACGCCGTCGTGCGCACGCCCTCGGTGGCGAACAGGTCCTTGACGGCGATCGGCAGGCCGTCGAGCGGCAGCGCCTCGCCCGCCTTGAGGCGGCGGTCGGCCGCCTCGGCCATCGACAGCGCGCGCTCCGGCGTCTCCAGCACGTAGGCGTTGAGGCCGCGCGCCGCTGCCATCGCCTCGACATGGGCGCGCGTCAGCTCGACGGCGCCGATCTCGCGCGCGCGCAGCTTGTCGCGCGCCGCGGCGAGGGTGAGGCCGGTGAGAGCGTCGTCCGCCATCACTCGACCACCCGCGGCACGACGTAGAAGTCGTCGGCGCGGTCGGGCGCGTTCGACAGCACTTTCTCGGCGTCGCCGCCGTCGCTGACGCGGTCCTCGCGCATCGCCAGCACGGCGTCGACGACGCTGGTCATCGGCTCGACGCCCTCGACGTCGACCTCGCCGAGCTGCTCGACGAAGCCGAGGATGGCCGACAGCTCCTCGCCGAGCTTGCCGACGTCCTCGTCGGGCACGTGGATGCGCGCAAGGCGGGCGATGCGCCGGACCGTGGCGTGATCGATCGACATGGGCGACGGGCCTCGCTGGCGGCCGGTTCCGGCAGGGGCGCGGACGCTATCACCGCCCTTCGCGCGGGCGCAAGGCGCGGCGCCGCGCCGCCGGCCCGGTAGGCAACGCCCGCCGCGCCCGCTATCCTCGCCCCGACACCATGACAGGCGATGGACGGATGCGCGTGCGGGCGGCGGTCGGGGCGGCGGGGCTGGCGGCAATGCTGTCGCTCGCCGGCTGCGCGGCGGCGCCGGACGAACAGGCGGCGGCGCCCGAGGCGGTGCCGGCGGCCGTCGCGGGCAGCATTCTCGTCCTCCGCAGCACGCCCATCGTCGCGCTGGAGCGTGGCGACATCCCCTCGATCATCGACGAGATCGCGGCGCTCGACCGCACCGGCGCCCCGGCGACCGACCTCGCGCGCGTCGAACTGGTGGCGCGGACCGACGAGGGCCGCCGCTGGGCCGCCACCAGCGGCCACCGCGCCCTCGCCCTCGGCACGCCGGGGCACTGCCCGTTCATCGCCGGCAGCCGGGCCGGCGCCAGCGCCGGCGAAGCCGTGGCGAGCGCGCTCGGCCGCTGCCTCGAAGGCGTCGCCCGCATCGCCGCCGAGCGCGGCCAGGACTGCGGCTGCCGCGTCGCCGCCGTCGACGACGCGCTGCTGCTGGAACCGGCGGCCCTGCGCTGGCGCGAGCTGCTCGCCACCGTCGTCGTGCGGCGGCGTGCCGACGGCCAGCCGCGCCAGGTGACTCCGGCCTTCCTCGAGATGGGCCCCGCCGGGCGCGAGGCACGGCCGGTGCGCCTGATCGACCGCCGCGGCGCCGAGATCTGCACCGGCACGCACAGCGAGACCCGCCCCGGCGACGGCAATCTCCGCCTCGCCTGCGCCGGCGCCCGCACCTTCACCGGCGAATACCGCCTGCTCGGCTGGCAGGGCGGCCGCACCTACGGCGTCGGCGTCGTCCACGGCGGCGAGGAGCAGATGACGCTGATGTTCGGTCTGCCCGAGGCGACCTTCGACGCCCAGGTCCGCCGCCTGTCGCGCGCGCTGGGCGGCCCGTCCTGAGCGAGGGCGGGACCGTCGTCGCGGATATCGCGGCGCTGGCGGCGGCGCTGGCGCCCGGGGCGCGCCTGCTCGGCCTCGATCCCGGCACCAAGACGCTGGGCCTCGCCATCTCGGACTCGGCCTTCGCCATCGCCACCGCGATCGGCACCTGGAAGCGCGGCAAGTTCACCGACGACGCGGCGAAGCTGGCGGCGCTGGCGGCCGAGCGCGGCGTCGGCGGCATCGTCGTCGGCCTGCCGGTCAACATGGACGGCAGCGAGGGCCCGCGCGCCCAGTCGTCGCGTGCGCTGGCCGCCAACCTCGCCCAGCGCCTCGGCCTGCCGGTGGCGCTGTGGGACGAGCGCCTGTCGACGTCCGCCGTCGAGCGCTTCCTCGTCGGCGAGGCCGATGTCAGCCGGCGCCGCCGCGCCGAGGTGGTCGACGGCCTCGCCGCCGCGTGGATCCTGCAGGGCGCGCTCGACCGCCTGCGCGCGCTCGCCCGCGGCTAGGCGCGATCCGCGCCGCCCCAGCGCGCCGGCAGGAAGCGCAGGCCGGCCCAGCAGCCGGCGAGGCAGCAGACGGCGAAAACGAGGCCGGAGACGGCGCCGGCCATGGTGCCCGACAGCAGCACGCCGACGGTGCAGCCGAGCGCCGTCATGGCGCCCCAGCCGAGCAGGACGCCGCCGGCGAGCGAGCGCGCGACCTCGGTGCCGTCCGGCCGGCGCGGGCGGAACTGGCCGCCGCCGATGCCGCCGGCGAGGGCGCCGGCGACGAGGCCGAAAATGAAGCAGCCGTTCTCCGACAGCACCGTCTCGCGCACCGCGGCGATGCAGCCGCGCAGCGTGTCGAGCCCGTCGAGGCGGTCGGCGATGAGCCCGGCGTCGGCCGCCAGCATGCGCCCGGCGCTGCCGAGTTCGGCCGTGACGCCGAGCGGGCCGACGCGCAGGTAAGCGACGGTGCCGATCATGCCGACGAGAAGCCCGCCGACCCAGGCCGGCCAGCGGCCGCCGAGCACGGCCTGGGCGAGGCCCGACGGCGGCGGTACCGGCACGTCTACCGGCCGGCGGCCGAGGCGCAGCAGCAGCACGGCGAGGCCGCCGAACAGGGCGAGCAGCGCCAGCAGGGTCGGGCCGTAGCCGACGAGGCCCGGCAGCCACAGCACCGGCGCGTCGCGCACGCCGTGGGTCCACATGAACGGCCAGGTGACGAAGCCGAGAACGAAGCCGGCGACGGTGCCGAGGAGGCCGAAGGGCGCCAGCGGCCAGCCCTCGCCAAGACGGTAGAGATGGGCGCTGATGCAGGCGCCCGACAGCGCCATGCCGAGGCCGAAGACGGCGGCGGCTACGGCCAGCGGCCAGCCGACGGCGCCGATATGGGCGTCGGGCGGCAGGCGGCCGGCGAAGGGATCGGGCAGCCAGGCGCCGTAGACGGCCATGTAGCCGACCGTGCCGACGGCGAGCGCGGCGAGGATGGCGAGCAGCCCGCGCGGATCGCGCGCCGCCACCCAGTCGCGCAGGATGCAGAGGAAGCAGAAGCGGCTGCGCTGGATGACGAAGCCGAAGGCGGCGCCGGCGAGCCACGAGAAGGCGAAGGCCGGGCCCTCGCCCGGCCGGCCCGACAGCCACCAGGCGACCGTAGCGACGGCGGTGGCGATGGCGAGCGCGCCCGCGAGGCGCGGCGCCGGCACGACCGGACTTTCGTTCACGACGACGGACCCCCGAAACGCAGGCGGAGGACAGCCGATCCAGCTGCCCTCCGCCCCAACGCCAACAGACTACCGCGGAAAAGGGCTACTTGCCGCCCCAGACCGTGCCAGCGACGTTGACGATCGGCACGCCGACGGCGTTGCCGTACTCCGTCCACGAGCCGTCGTAGTTCTTGACGTCGTAGCCGAGCACGCGCGACAGCACGAAGTAGGTGTGGCTGGAGCGCTCGCCGATGCGGC
This sequence comes from Alphaproteobacteria bacterium, assembly GCA_050246875.1. Classification (GTDB taxonomy): domain Bacteria; phylum Pseudomonadota; class Alphaproteobacteria; order UBA6615; family UBA6615; genus SHWB01. Next base: position 133,821 of record JBFWVF010000011.1, read on the forward strand.
AGTAGACGATGATCGGCTTGGAACCGTCGATGCCGGCGTCGGCGTAGAGCTTGCGCAGGTCCTCGACCGGCTTGATGGTGCCGTCCTCGGCGACCGCGCGGCCCCACGGGACGTTCTTGGCGCCCGGCACGTGGCCGGCGCGGATGGCCAGCTCCTGCACACCGGCCGGCGCGAAGACCTTGCCGTTGAACTCGTCGGGCGAGCGGATGTCGACGATGACCGCGTTGCTGCGGCCCTCGACGGCATCGAGCACGTCCTTGAGGCGCGCGCGCTTGCTGGCGACGCCGGCGACCTTGAAGGTGGTTGCCGGAACCGCCGTCACGCGCGTGTCGAGCGGCAGCTTCTCGGCTTCCCACTTCTTGCGACCGCCGTCGAGCAGGCGGACGTCCTGGACGCCGTACATCTCGAACACCCAGGCGCCCCAGGCGGCGAACCAGTTGTTGTTGTCGCCGTAGAGCACGACCGTCGTGTCGGGGCCGATGCCGAGACGCGCGGCGAGCTTCTCGAACGCCTCGGGCGAGGCGATGTCGCGGCGCACGGTGTCGACCAGGTCGGTGTGCCAGGCGACGTTCTGCGCGCCCGGAATGTGGCCGCGTTCGTAGACGCCGGGGTCGACGCTGACCTCGACGATGCGGACCTTGGCGTTGTCGAGATTCTTGCTCAGCCACTCGGCGGTCACCGTCGGCTCCGCGCCGGCGGCGGGCAATGCCAGAACCAGCGACGCGCCGAGCGCTGCCGCCACGGCGACCGCGCGCCGGTGGAACTTGGTTGCGATCCTCATTTCCGCTCTCCCAGGAGCTTCCCTTCCGCCGAAGGCCGGCGCGTGGGAATTGACGGGGATATTCCCCGCGCTCCGGGCGTCGTCAAGACGTCGGCGGCAAAAGAAATGTAATTACCATAATAAATACGAATAGATTCTGTGAATTATGTCCATACTTTCCACGGCGCCGCGCCGCCGGCCCACAGGTCTTCCAGCCGGTTCTTCTCGCGCAGCGTGTCCATCGGCTGCCAGAAGCCGTCGTGCTGGAAGGCGGCGAGGCGGCCGCTGGCGGCCAGCGTGGTCAGCGGCTCCTGCTCCCACACCGTCTCGTCGCCGGCGATGAGGTCGAGCACCGCCGGCTCGCAGACGAAGAAGCCGCCGTTGATGCGGCCGCCGTCGCCGCGCGGCTTCTCGGTGAAGCGCGCGACCTTGCCGCCGGCGATCTCGGCGGCGCCGAAGCGCCCCGGCGGCTGCACCGCCGTCATCGTCGCCGCCACGCCCGACGCGCGATGGAAGGCGACGAGGGCGGCGATGTCGATATCGGCGACGCCGTCGCCATAGGTCAGGCAGAAGGTCTCGCCAGGATCGAGATAGCGCGCGATGCGGCGGATGCGGCCGCCGGTCTGGGTGTCCTCGCCGGTCTCGACCAGCGTCACCCGCCACGGCTCGGCGGCGACCTCGTGATACGCGATGGCATTCTTCGCCAGGTCGACCGTCACGTCGGCGGCGTGCAGCACGAAGTTGGCGAAGTACTCCTTGATCATGTAGCCGCGGTAGCCGAGGCAGACGACGAAGTCGGTGATGCCGTGGCGAGCGTAGATCTTCATGATGTGCCAGAGGATCGGCCGGCCGCCGATCTCGACCATCGGCTTCGGCCGTATCGCCGTCTCCTCGGACAGCCGCGAGCCCTTGCCGCCCGCGAGGATGACCGCCTTCACCGCCCTGCCCCTCCCCCTGGCGCGCCGTTCACACCGGCAGCCCTCATCCCGAGCCTGTCGAAGGACGAGGGCGTCGCCCGATCGCGCCATCGCACCGGCCATACTCGCCCTTCGACAGGCTCAGGGTGAGGATGGCGGGATAGCGCCGACAGCGACCAAGGCCGCCGACTCTTACCAGAGGCGCCGCGGCGAGTCGCCGGGAGCGATGGACCATCGTCCGATTCACGCATGCTATCAAGTGCTTGGCCGCCCGCCTGCCCAATTCCTTGTCGCCGTCGCCGGGGTGCCTATAGTGCGGCCGCGATGAATGCCGCCTCGCCCGCCGCCGACGACCGCCTGGCCTTCCCGCACCGGCACCTGCTCGGCATCGAGGATCTGTCGCGCGACGACATCACCCTGCTGCTCGATCTCTCCGACAGCTACGCCGACGGCAACCGCTCGGCCTGGCGAAAGCTCGACCTGCTCGAGGGCCACACGGTCATCAACCTGTTCTTCGAGGAATCGACACGCACGCGCACCTCGTTCGAACTGGCGGCCAAGCGCCTCGGCGGCGACGTCATCAACATCGCGGTGCAGCACTCGGCCATCAAGAAGGGCGAGACGCTGATCGACACGGCGATGACGCTGAATGCCATGCACGCCGACGCGCTGGTGGTGCGCCACCCGCAGGCCGGCGCCGTGCACCTGCTGGCCGAGAAGGTGAACTGTTCGGTGGTCAACGCCGGCGACGGCAGCCACGAGCATCCCACCCAGGCGCTGCTCGATGCGCTGACCATCCGCCGCCACAAGAAGCGGCTGGAGGGGCTGGAGGTCGCCATCTGCGGCGACATCGCCCACAGCCGCGTCGCCCGCTCCAACATCTACCTGCTGCAGGCGATGGGCGCGCGGGTGCGCGTCATCGCGCCGCCGACGCTGCTGCCGCCGGCCGTCGACCGCCTCGGCGTCGAGGTCTTCACCGACATGCGCGCCGGCCTCGCCGACGTCGACATCGTGATGATGCTGCGCCTGCAGCGCGAGCGCATGCAGGGCACCTACGTGCCCTCCGTGCGCGAGTATTTCCGCTACTGGGGCCTCGACTACGAGAAGCTCGCCTGCGCCAAGCCCGACGCGCTGATCATGCATCCCGGACCGATGAACCGTGGCGTCGAAATCGACACCAGCGTCGCCGACGACATCGACCGCTCGGTCATCCGCGAGCAGGTCGAGATGGGCGTGGCGGTCCGCATGGCCTGCCTCGACGTACTGACGCGCAATGCCGACCGCCGCCCCAACTGATCCCCGAACGGGGCCGGCCCGATGACCGGCCGCATCGCCTATGTGAACGCCCGCCTCGTCGACCCGGCGAGCGGCCTCGACGCGGCCGCCAGCCCGGCCGCGGGCCTGCTCAGCGAGGGCGAGGCCATCGCCGCCGTCGGGCCGGCGCTGTTCGCCGGCGGGACGCCGGACGACGCCACGGTGATCGACTGCGGCGGCGCGGTGCTGGCGCCCGGCCTCGTCGACATGCGCGTGCAGCTGCGCGACCCGGGCGAGGAGCACAAGGAGGACATCGCCAGCGCCAGCCGCGCGGCGGCGGCCGGCGGCGTGACCAGCATGGTGGCGCTGCCGAACACCGACCCCGCCATCGACGACGAGGCGGTGGTCGAGTTCATCGCCCGGCGCGCGCGCGAGGTGAAGCTGGTCAAGGTCTACTGCTACGCCGCCATCACCCGCGGCTGCCGCGGCGAGGAAATGTGCGAGATGGGCCTGCTGCGGGAAGCCGGCGTGCTCGGCTTCACCGACGGCGTTCGCGCCCTGGCCGACGCGCGCACCATGCAGCGCGCCCTGCAGTACACACGCATCCTCGGCGCGCCGCTGATCCAGCACCCCGAGGAGCCGTCGCTCGCCGCCTCGGGCGTGATGCATGGCGGCGAGCTGTCGACGCGCCTCGGCCTGCCCGGCATCTCGCGCGCGACCGAGATCCTGATGCTCGACCGCGACCTCACGCTGGTCGAGATGACCGGCGGGCGCTACCACGCCGCCCACGTCTCGACGGCGGCGGGCATCGAGCGCATCCGCCGCGCCAAGGCACGCGGTCTCGCCGTCACCTGCGATACCGCGCCGCCGTACTTCGCGCTAAACGAGCTGGCGGTGTCGCACTACCGCACCTTCGCCAAGCTGTCGCCGCCGCTGCGCACCGAGGACGATCGCCGCGCCGTGGTCGCCGGCCTGGCCGACGGCACCATCGACGCCATCGCCTCCGACCACGCGCCGCAGGACCAGGAGTCGAAACGCCAGCCCTTCGAGGTGGCCGAGTACGGCGCCGTCGGCCTCGAGACGCTGCTGCCGGTGACCCTGGAACTGGTGCACAACGGCCACCTGTCGCTGCGCGACGCGCTGGCGCTGCTGACCATGCGCCCCGCCAACGTGCTCGGCCTCGGGGCCGGCCGCCTGGTCGCCGGCGCGCCGGCCGACCTGGTGATCTTCGACCCCGACGCGCCCGGCCGCATCGAGCCGGACAATTTCCGTTCGAAGTCGAAGAACTCGCCCTTCGACGGCCGCCTCGTCCAGGGCCGCGTGCTGCGCACTGTCGTCGACGGCCGCCCGGTCTACGTCGCGGACGACTGAACGGCCGACGGCATCCGCCTCCCGCGCCTCACAGCAGCATCGTCACGATGCCCGGGAACAGCGTCAGGATGCCGAGGATGCCCATCGCGATCATCACGAACGGCATGACGCCGATGAAGATCTGGCCGAGCGGGATTTCCGGCGCGATCTGGTGCAGCACGAAGCAGTTGAAGCCGACCGGCGGTGTGACCAGCGCGATCTCGACGAGAATGGTCAGGATGATGCCGAACCAGATGGCGTCGAAGCCCAGCTCGGTGATCACCGGAAAGACGATCGGCAGCGTCAGCAGCAGCATGCCGATGGTGTCGAGCACCATGCCCAGCGCCAGGTACATGATGACGAAGGCGAGCAGCACGACGTAGCGGTTGACGCTGATCTCCTCGATGAAATCGACCAGCTCGTAGTTGATGTCGGTGACGACGAGGAACTTGGCGAAGAAGGTCGCGCCGATGAAGATCGTCATCACCATGATGGTGAGCTGACAGGTCTCGCGCACCGCCAGCGCCACGGTCTTCCAGTCGAGCCGGCGCATGGCGACGAGCAGGATCAGCACCGCCGCGCAACCGACGCCGGCGCCTTCCGAGACGGTCAGGACGCCGGCATAGATGCCGCCGATGACGACGCCGAAGATGAAGAAGATCGGCAGCAATGCGCCGAGCGAACGCATCTTCTGGCCGAGCGTGAAGGCTTCGCCGCGGCGGCCAAGCTCCGGGTTCAGGATCACGCGGATGTAGATGTAGCCACAGAAGGCCAGCGTCATCATGATGCCGGGGATCACGCCGGCGATGAACAGGTGGCCGATCGACGTCTCGGTCCACAGCCCGTAGATGATCATCAGCAGGCTGGGCGGCACGAGGATCGCCAGCGTCGAGGCGATGGCGAGGCTGCCGGCGGCGAGGCGCGGCGCGTAACCGTAGCGCTTCATCTCCGGCATCGTGATCGCGCCCATCGTCGCGATCGACGCCGCCGACAGGCCCGTCACCGCGCCGAAGCCGGCGCAGCTCAGGACGGCGGTGATGGCGAGACCGCCCGGCACCCGCCCGACCCAGCGGTAGACGCACTCGTAGAGATCGCGCCCGATGTTGGAGTGGTGGACGAGCTGACCCATGAAGATGAAGAGCGGCACGGCGGCGAGAATGAAGCTCGTGGCGTTCTCGAACAGCGATTCGTAGAAGCGCGTCGAGGTCTGCGCGATGTCATAGAAGAACAGGTTGCCGCCGAAGCCGACGAGAATGAGCGACAGGGCGAGCGGCGTTCCGATCGCCGTGAACAACAGCAGGATGCCGAAGGCGATCAGGCCGATCGTGACGGGTTCCATCAATGGCTTCCCTTGTCGTCGGCTCGCGCACCCGTCGCGACGCACAGCAGGACCGAAACGAACAGCACCACGCCGGTACCCAGCATGATCACGTTGAACGGCCAGTACGGGATCTTGACGTTCAGGGTGGCCGCGCCGTTCTGGTAGAATAGCGGGATGTTCTCCCAGGCCTGCGAGGCGAGGACGGCAGCCAGCGTCAGCGCCCCGGCGGCACCGACCCAGTCGGCAACGATCCGGCCCCATTTCGGCATGCGCGCGTAGAACAGGTCCATGCGGATCTGGTAATCGCCGAAGAACGAGTGCGGCAGAACAATGAGGAAGAGGGTGAACAGCGAGACGCCGACGACGTCCTGGGCGCCTTCGAGCGGCGCGCTGAACAGGTAGCGGCCGATCGCGTCGATGCTGATCACCACGGTCATCAGCAGAAGCAAGGCCGTGCCGCCCCAGAAGAACAGCACGCCGGTCGCCCGGTGGAATGGCCCCGCGAAACCCATCGTCAACCTCCTCGCACCCTGTCGGACGCGGGGCGGCCCGGCACCGCCGGACCGCCCCTGCCCTTACTCGAACGAACCAGTAACTGCCCTTACTTCGGCGGGATCTTGTAGTCGCCGATGAGGTTGACCGGCTTGTCCATGACCAGATCGAAGATCTGGTCGTCGGTCATGCCGTCGAGCTTGCCGTACGCGGCACGATAGTCGGCGAACATCTTCCTGGCGCCGAGGCCCTTCTTTTCCATCTCCGCGACCCACTCGCCCTCGACGTGACGGAAGGCAGCGAGCCAAGTCGCTTCCTGCTCAGCCGTTGGCTGGACGAGCTTGATGCCCATCTTGTCCATCTGCTTGACGGCGTCGGCGGCGAACTCGTCGAAGTAGGTCTGGCTTTCGGCGTGGTTGTAGAGCTGGATGCCACGGGCATACAGCGCCTTGATGTCCGGCGGCAGACCCTCGAAGAATTTCGGGTTGATGCACACCATCGTCGGGTTGACCGAGAGACCGACCGGGTTACGGAACTTCGACAGCTCGGCAACGCGGAACAGAATCGAGCCGGCGTTGTGCATCTGCATCACGTCGATGACGCCGGTCTGGTAGGACACGTAGAGGTCCTGGGGCGTCAGCGGCACCGCGGTGGCGCCGACGGCGGCCGCGACACGCGACGGGATGTCGCCGGTCGCCCACAGCTTCTTGCCCTTCATGTCGGCGGGCAGGAGAATCGGCACGTCGCGCGACAGGATGCGATTCGGCGGTGTCGGCGAGATGCGCGTGAGCTGCACGCCCTGCGCCTCGTACTCCTTGCGCAGGTGCTCCTGATAGATCTCCATCATGGCGCGCCCGCCGGCCGTCGAGCGTTCGACGATGCCCGGCATGTGCAGGCCGAGCCACAGGTTGAAGCGGCCCGGATCGAACCACGGATAACACTGCGAGGTATCGGTGATGCCTTTCGAGACGGCCTCGAAGGCGCCGCGCGTGGCATCCGAAAGCTGGTTCGTCCAGTAGATGCGGATCTTCAGCTTGCCGTTGCTGCGCGCCTCCATCCAGTCGACCCACTTCTGGTGCAGGTCGCCGGCAACGGCGGCGTTGCGCGGGATGAAGTGCGAGTGGCGCAGCGTGATCGTCGGCCCGTTGTAGGTCACCTTCGGGGCATCGTTCTTGATCTCGTTGTCCCAAAGCATGTCGATCTTGGACTTCGCCGCCGCCGGCGCCGCGGCGCCGCCAAGGGCGATGCCCGCCGCCGCCATCGCGCCGAACGCGAGCGCGAGGCCCCGCGCGGACTTTCCTGAACGCATACTCATAGCCAGTCTCCTCCATCGACGTGCAACGCCGGCGACGGACAGATATCCGTCGGTGTCACGCATCGATCGCTGCGTTGATTGTGCCGGTCGCCAGACCAGCGATTTGCGCATGTTCGCCGGCACGGCGGCGTCGCGCGTCTACGGGGTGCAATCCTCCCAGAATCACCCAAACCCGCAGGACGCGCCGCCGATGATTCCGGTCATTGCGTCGTCCTGACCCCATCACTTGAGGCGAACTTGCAGCGTGGCGCAACAGGGAATTGACGAATTTCTCAGATGGTGACGGCGACACGGGCGATTGCGATTGCGTGTCAACACGCCCGGCGCTACCGCTGCAATGCGACGTCGAGGACGGACATGCCCGCAGCGAACGAACTGGTCGTATGGTGGGGCGCGGTCGCCGCGGTTCTCGGCGCGCCTGACTGGAAACTGATCGTCTATGGCTGGACGATCTTCCTGCCGGCAACGCTGGCTGCCTATCTGTTAGGCGCGGTGCCGTTCGGCCTGCTGCTGACGCGCGTGGCCGGCCTCGGCGACGTGCGCCGGATCGGCTCGGGCAACATCGGCGCGACCAACGTGCTGCGGACGGGCCGCAAGGACCTTGCCGCCGCCACGCTGCTGCTCGACGGCGCCAAGGGCGCCGCCGCCGTACTCGCCGCCGGCTGGTGGCTGGGACCGGACGCGCGCTGGATGTGCGGCCTCGCCGCCGTCCTCGGCCACCTCTACCCGGTGTGGCTCGGCTTCCGCGGCGGCAAGGGCGTGGCGACGACGCTCGGCACGTTGCTGGCCTTCGCCTGGCCGGTGGGCGCCGCCGCCTGCGCCCTGTGGCTCGCCACGGCGGCGCTGCTGCGCTTCTCCTCGCTGGCGGCGCTGGTGGCGACGGCCGGGGCGCCGGTCGCCGGCTGGCTGCTGGGCGAACCCCAAGCGGCCGGCCTCGCGCTCGTTCTCGCCCCTCTCGTCTGGTTCAAGCATCGCGCCAACATCGCGCGCCTGCTGGCTGGCAGCGAACCGCGCATCGGCGCGAAGAAGGCGGCCGATCGACCGACCGGCGATTGACGCCGGGCGAGGCGACGCCCCATCCTCGCGCACGATGGCTCTCCGCCCCGCTTCCCCGGACCTGACCGACCGCGAGCGACGCGACCGCCTGCGCCTGTACCGCTGCGAGAATGTCGGCCCGGTGACCCACGGCCAGCTCCTGCGCCATTTCGGCTCGGCGACGGCGGCGCTGGAGGCCCTGCCCGACCTCGCCCGGCGCGGCGGGCGCGCCCGCCTGCGGATCGTCACCGCCGCCGAGGCCGAGGCCGAGCTGGCGGACCTCGCCCGCCTCGGCGCGGTCCTCGTCTGCGCCGGCGAGGCGGCCTACCCGGTGGCGCTGGCCGCCTGCGAGGACGCGCCGGCCGTGCTTGCCGTGAAGGGACGGACGGCCCTGCTTGCCGGCCCCTGCGTCGCGGTCGTCGGCGCGCGCAACGCCTCGGCCAATGGCCGCCGGCTGGCGCAGGACATCGCCGCCGGGCTCGGCGCCGCCGGCCTCGTCGTCGTTTCCGGCCTCGCCCGGGGCATCGACGCGGCGGCCCATGCGGGCGCTTTGGCCAGCGGCACGGTCGCCGTGCTCGCCGGCGGCATCGACGTCGTCTACCCGCCCGAGCACGCACGGCTCCACGCCGAGATCGCCGAAGCCGGCGCGCTGGTCGCCGAGATGCCGCCGGGCACCGAGCCGCACGGCCGCCTGTTCCCGCGCCGCAACCGCATCATCAGCGGCCTGTCCCTCGGCACGGTGGTGGTCGAGGCGGCGGTGCGTTCGGGCTCGCTGATCACCGCGCGGCGGGCCCTCGAACAGGGCCGCGAGGTGTTCGCGGTGCCGGGCTCGCCGCTCGATCCGCGCTGCAACGGCTCCAACCGCCTGATCCGCGAGGGCGCCACCCTGACGGAGAACGCCGACGACGTCACAGCCGTGCTGGCGCCGCTGACGGGGCGCACCGCCGGCGAGCCTGGCCGGCCCGCCTATGGTGCCCAAGACACTGAAAAGCATGACGAAACAGCCGTCGATTCGGCGCGCGGGCGGGTCCTGGAGTGCCTGTCGCCGAGCCCGGTCGCGGTTGACGAACTGGTACGCCAGTGCCAGATAGGCGCCGCGGTCGTGAGCGTCGTGCTGCTCGAACTGGAGCTTGCCGGGCGCCTCGAACGCCAGCAAGGCGGCCGGGTCGCGTTGATCGCGGCGGGTGCCTGAACGGATGTCGAAGCGCCGGAAGACGCCGCCCGCCGGGCGGTCGCCGGCCGGGGCCGGTCCAGCCAGATGAATGTTGTCGTCGTCGAATCTCCGGCCAAAGCCAAGACGATCGAGAAATATCTTGGCAGCGACTGGCGCGTGCTCGCCTCCTACGGGCATGTCCGCGACCTGCCGCCCAAGGACGGCTCGGTGCGGCCGGATTCCGACTTCGCCATGGACTGGCAGGTCGAGGAGCGTGCCGAACGCCAGATCCGCGAGATCGCCAAGGCGCTGAAGGGCGCCGAGACCCTGTGGCTGGCCACCGACCCCGACCGCGAGGGCGAGGCCATCTCCTGGCACATCGCCCAGATCCTCGAGGAGCGCGGCCTGCTCAAGGGCAAGGACGTCCACCGCGTCGTCTTCAACGAGATCACCCAGCGCGCGGTGCGCGAGGCCTTCCGCCACCCGCGCGAGGTCAACCGCGAACTGGTCGAGGCCTACCTCGCCCGCCGGGCGCTGGACTACCTCGTCGGCTTCACCCTGTCGCCGGTGCTGTGGCGCAAGCTGCCGGGCTCGCGCTCGGCCGGGCGCGTGCAGTCGGTGGCGCTGCGCCTCGTCTGCGAGCGCGAGGCCGAGATCGAGCGCTTCAAGCCGCGCGAATACTGGTCGATCGTGGCGACGCTGGCCAACAGGGCGGGCGAGCCCTTCACCGCCCGCCTCACCCATCTCGACGGCAAGCGGCTCGACCGCTTCGACCTCGCCAACGCCGAGGCCGCCGAACGCGCGAAGGCCGCCGTCGAGGCGCGCGCCCTAGCGGTGGCGAAGATCGAGCGGCGGCGCACGAAGCGCAGCCCGCAGCCGCCCTTCACCACCTCGACGTTGCAGCAGGAGGCGTCGCGCAAGCTCGGCTTCGGCGCCACGCGCACGATGCGGACGGCCCAGCGCCTCTACGAAGGCGTCACGCTCGGCGGCGAGACCGTCGGCCTCATCACCTACATGCGTACCGACTCGGTGCAGCTTTCCAACGAGGCCATCGCCGCCGCGCGCACCCTCATCGACGACGCCTTCGGCGGCGACTACCTGCCGGCCAATCCGCGCGTCTGGCGCACACGGGCGAAGAACGCCCAGGAAGCGCACGAGGCCATCCGCCCGACCGACCTCGCCCGCCGCCCCGAGCAGGTGGCGCGCGCGCTGGGCGAGGACGAGCGCCGCCTCTACGACCTGATCTGGCAGCGCACCATCGCCTCGGAGATGGCCGACGCCGAACTCGATCGCGTCGCCGTCGACATCGCCGCGCCGGACGGCGGCGTCGGCCTGCGCGCCACCGGCCAGACGGTCGCCTTCGACGGCTTCCTGCGCCTCTACCGCGAGGACCGCGACGATCCCGTGGGTGGCGACGGCGCCGTCGCCAGCGACAGCGACGAGGACGACGAGGAGCGCCGCCTGCCGCCGCTGGCCGAGAACGAGGCGCTGGCCCGCCGCGGTGTCGCCGCCAACCAGCACTTCACCCAGCCGCCGCCGCGCTACAGCGAGGCGAGCCTCGTCAAGAAGCTCGAGGAGCTGGGCATCGGTCGGCCGTCGACCTACGCCTCGATCCTGCAGGTGCTGCAGGACCGCGGCTACGTCGTGCTCGACAAGCGCCGCTTCGTGCCCGAGGACCAGGGCCGGCTGGTGACGAGCTTCCTCACCAGCTTCTTCCGCCGCTACGTCGAGTACGACTTCACCGCCCAGCTCGAGGAGCAGCTCGACGACGTTTCGGGCGGCCGCGTCGACTGGAAGGCGGTGCTGCGCCAGTTCTGGACGGCCTTCGCCGCCGCCGTCGAGGACACCCGCGACCTCAACGTGCGCGCCGTGCTCGACGCGCTCGACGAGGATCTCGGGCCGCACTTCTTCCCGGCCAACGCCGACGGCAGCGATCCGCGCCGCTGCCCGGCCTGCGCCAACGGCCGCCTCGGCCTCAAGCTCGGCCGCCACGGCCCGTTCGTCGGCTGCTCCAACTATCCCGAGTGCAACTTCACCCGCGCGCTCGTGGTGCCGACGACCGACGCCAACGGCGAACGCGCCGTCGAGGCGCCGGCCGGCCCGCGCGAACTGGGTACCGACCCGGCCACCGGCAAGACCGTGTCGCTGCGCAACGGCCCGTACGGCCCCTACGCGCAGCTCGACGAAAGCGAGACCGGAAAGGGCGCGCCGAAGCCGAAGCGCTCGTCGCTGCCCAAGGGCATGAGCCCGGACGAGGTCGACCTGGCGACGGCGCTGGCGCTGCTGGCCCTGCCGCGCGAGGTCGGGCCGCACCCCGAAGACGGCCAGATGATCCTCGCCGGCCTCGGCCGCTTCGGCGCTTACGTGAAGCACGGCGCCACCTACGCCAACCTGCCCGACCAGCGCGAGGTGCTGACCGTCGGCGCCAACCGCGCCGTCGCCCTGCTGGCCGAGAAGGCCGCGGGCGGCGGCCGGCGCGGCGCCCCGCAGGCGCTGCGCGATCTCGGCGCGCACCCCGACGACGGCCAGCCCGTCCGCCTGATGAAGGGGCGCTACGGCCCCTACGTCGCGCACGGCAAGGTCTACGCCTCTCTGCCGCGCGACGGCGATCCCGATGCCCTGACGCTGCCCGAGGCGCTGCAACTGATCGCCGCCCGCGCCGCCAAGGGATCGGCCAAGCGCGGCGGCGCGCGCGGCGGAGCGCGCGCGAAGGCGAAGGCGCCGGCCAAGCCGGCCAAGGCGGCGGCAACCAAGGCCAAGGCGCCCGCCAGGGCGAAGGCGGCATCGGCGGCCAAGGCGAAGAAGCCCGCGGCCAGGCGCACGACGAAGAAAACCTAGCTCCTTGGCCCGCCGCCCCCGCAGCGTCCGCCCCGCCAGACCGGTTGCCGAGAAAGGCCGCGTGCCGTCGCGCGAGGAACTGGTCGCGTGGCTGGCCGCGCAGGGCAGCGAGGCGAGCCGGCGCGACCTCGCGCGCATCTTCGGCCTGCGCGGCACGCAGCGCGCCGAGCTGCGCGCGCTGCTGAAGGACCTGGAGGCCGACGGCACGGTCGAGCGCGGCCGCTCGCGCCGCGTGCGGGCGCCGGGCGCGCCGCCCAATGTCGGCGTCATCGACGTCTTCGACATCGACGACGACGGCGAGCCGGTGGCCCATCCCGTCGACTGGCAGGGCGATGGCCCGCCGCCGCTGGTGCGCGTCGGCAAGCCGCTGGCGCGCATGGCCGATCCCGGCGTCGGCGACCGGCTGCTGGCCCGCCTCGAACCGGCCGGCGAGAACGTCTGGGTGGCGCGGCCGCTGAAGCGGCTGGCCAAGGGCAAGGCGACCGTCCTCGGCCTCTTCCGCCGCAGCGGCGACGGCGGCCGCATCGAACCGGCCGAGCGCGGCGCGCGCCACGAGCTGCGCGTGGCGCCCGAGGACATCGGCGAGGCCGCCGACGGCGACCTCGTGCTCGCCGAGGTGACGGGCGGACGGCAGTACGGCCTTGCCAGCGCGCGCATCGTCGAGCGCATCGGCCACCGCGACGACGCGCACGCAATCAGCCTGCTGGCCATCCACGCCGCGCACATCCCGGTCGACTTCGCGCCCGAGACGCTGGCCGAGGCGGCGGCGGCCCAGCCGGTGGGGCCGGCCGGCCGCGTCGACCTGCGCGACATCCCGCTGGTCACCATCGACGGCGCCGACGCGCGCGACTTCGACGACGCCGTCTTCGCCGAACCCGACGACGACAAGGACAACCCCGGCGGCTGGCACCTGATCGTCGCCATCGCCGACGTCGCCTGGTACGTGCGGCCGGGCAGCGCACTCGACCGCGACGCCTACCTGCGCGGCAACTCGGTCTACTTCCCCGACCGCGTCGTGCCGATGCTGCCCGAGGCGCTGTCGGCCGACCTCTGCTCGCTGCGCCCGCGCGAGGACCGCGCCTGCCTCGCCGCGCATCTGTGGATCGACGCCACCGGGCGCCTGAAGCGGCACCGCTTCGAGCGGGGCCTGATGCGCTCTGCCGCGCGGCTGACCTACGAGGCCGTGCAGCGCGCCCGCGACAAGGGCCCGCAGGGCGAGGACGCGCACGTGCTGGAGCGCGTCATCGCGCCGCTCTATGCCGCCTTCGACGTGCTCGAGGCGGCGCGGAAGAAGCGCGGGGCGCTGGAGATCGACCTGCCCGAGCGCAAGGTGGTGTTCGACGCGCAGGGCGAGGTCGCGGCCGTCGCGCCGGTGGTGCGCCTCGACAGCCACCGGCTGATCGAGGAGTTCATGATCACCGCCAACGTCGCCGCGGCGCGCGAGCTGGAGCGGCTGGCGCGGCCGTGCATGTACCGCGTCCACGACGCGCCCGACCCGGAGAAGGTCGAGGCGCTGCGCAAGACGCTCGCCACCTTCGGCGTCGACGCCGCGCGCGGCGACGCGAGCAAGCCCGTCTTCTTCAACCGCCTACTGGCGCGGCTGGCCGACCACCCACAGTTCCGCCTCGTCAACGAGCTGGTGCTGCGGGCCCAGATGCAGGCCGTCTACAGCCCCGAGAACATCGGCCATTTCGGCCTCGCGCTGCGCCGCTACGCGCACTTCACCTCGCCGATCCGCCGCTACGCCGACCTGCTGGTGCACCGCGCCCTGGTCGCCGGCCTGCATCTCGGCGCCGGCGCGCTGTCGGACAACGCCGGCGATTTCGCCGCCATCGGCGAGCACATCAGCCAGTGCGAGCGCCGCGCCGTCGGCGCCGAGCGCGACGCCATGAACCGCTACCTCGCGCGCTGGCTCGAAGCCCGTGTCGGCGACAGCTTCTCGGGCACGGTGCGCGGCATGAGCCGCGCCGGCCTGTTCGTCGCCATCGCCGACGGCGCCACCGACGGCTTCGTGCCCTTCGCGCGCATGCCGCGCGACCGCTGGGATCTCGACGAGGCCGGCGGCAGCATGACCGGGCGCAACACCGGCCAGGTCATCCGGCTGGGCGACCCCGTCGAGGTGCGCCTGGTCGAGGCCCAGGGCCTCACCGGCTCGGTGCTGCTCGAACTGCTCGATGCCGGCAGCGCCCCGGCGCGCGGCCGGCACCCCGCCCGTGGCGGCTTCCGCATGCCGAAGCGGCGGCGGCGGTAGCGCCCGCCGACGCGAAATGTCGCGAGGCCCCTTGCCGCGACCGCCCGAAAGGGGAATATATTAGGCAAATGTGGGGTTTAGGGAATTCGGCTGAGATGGTCGGTTGGTCCGTGTGGGGTCGCGGCGGCCCGGAGCGACGGCCGGGCGGCAGGGTCACGCTCGGCCTGCTGTGCGCGGCGCTGCTGCTGGCGAGCTGCGCCACCAGCCTGGCGCCGCCGCCGGGGCCGCAGCCGTGGAGCCCGGCCTACGCCACCGACGTCATCGACACGGGCTACCGCTACATCGCCGACCGCTACATCGAGCCGGTGTCGCTGCGCCGCTTCTCGCTGACCGGCCTCGAGGGCCTGAAGACCATCGATCCGGGCATCGCCATCAGCGACTCCGGGCGCTTCGTCGACCTCTCGATCGACGGCGTCCGCTTCGCCCATCTCAGCACCCCCGACGACAACGATGCCGCCGGCTGGGCCGGCCTTACCGTCGCCGCCATCGACGCCGCGCGCACGCGCTCGACCAAGCTCGGCACGGCCGAGTCCGAGGCGCTGTTCGGCGCCGTGTTCGAGGCCGCGCTGGGGCGCCTCGATACCTTCTCGCGCTATGCCGGCGCCGAGCGGGCGCGCAACGCACGCGCACAGCGCATCGGCTTCGGCGGCATCGGCGTGTCGATCCGCATGGACGAAACCGAGGCGCGCGTCATGGAGGTGATCGCCGACACGCCCGCCGCCGAGGCCGGCGTCCTCGCCGACGACCGCGTCGTCGCCGTCGACGGCAAGCCGGTGGCGGGATGGACCCAGCAGACGCTGGTCGATGCGCTGCGCGGCGAGGTCGGCGCCCCCGTGCTGCTGACCCTGCGGCGCGCCGGCGTGCCGGACCTGCAGGTGCGGCTGGTGCGCCGCAAGATCGTGCCGGAAACCGTCCGCATCGAGCGGCGCGGGCCGCTGCCGGTGGTGCAGGTGACGAGCTTCAACCAGCGCACCGCCGAGACGCTGGCCGAACAGGTGAAAACGCTGCGCCGCGAGCAGGGCTCGGCGCTGCGTGGCCTCGTGCTCGACCTGCGCGGCAATCCCGGCGGCCTGCTCGACCAGGCGGTCGAACTGGTCGACGTGTTCATCGACGACGGCGAGATCGTCGCCACGCGGGGCCGGCATCCGCGCAGCCAGCAGCGCTTCACCGCCACGTCGGGCGACGCGCTCGGCGGCCTGCCGCTGGTGGTGCTGGTCAACGGCGGCTCCGCCTCGGCCTCCGAGGTCGTGGCGGCGGCGCTGCAGGACCGCGGCCGCGGCGTCGTCGTCGGCACCAACTCCTACGGCAAGGGCACGGTGCAGACGGTGTTCCGCCTGCCCAACGACGGCGAGCTGACCGTCACCTGGTCGCGCCTGCATGCGCCCTCGGGCTACCGGCTCGACGGCCTCGGCGTGCTGCCGACGGTGTGCACCCACGGCGGCGGCCAACTGGCCCTGTCGGGCGACCTCATGGCCGCCCTGCGCGGCGGCAATGTCGGCGCGCCGACCGAAGTGGTGCGCCAGTGGCACGCCACGACCGGCGTGCTGCCGGCCGACCTCGACCGCCTGCGCGGCACCTGCCCGGCCGACGGCGCGGCGCCGCAGACCGACCTCGAAGTCGCCCAGGCGCTGGTCGGCGACCCCGCCCTCTACGCCCGCGCCCTGCGCCAGGCCCAGGTGGCCGAGGCGCGCTGAGGGGCACCCTTGACAGGCGGGCGCCGGCGGCTATGGTGCCGGCCCGCACAATTCGCGCGATGGAGCGCCACCGATGGCGAAGCCGGCGACAGTCCTGGTCAAGCTCGTGTCCACTGCGGACACCGGCTACTACTATGTGGCCAAGAAGAATCCGCGCAAGAAGCCGGAGAAGATCGAGCTGAAGAAGTTCGACCCGAAGGCGCGCAAGCACGTCCTCTTCAAGGAAGAGAAGCTCAAGTAGCTTCCCTTTCGGGCACACGACGACCCGGCGGGCCGCCTTCGCGCGGCCCGTTTGCGTTGGTGCATCCGCAGCGGTGCATCGGGCGGATGGAACCCTTCGCCCATCCGTCGCCACCGCGATCCGACAAGGGGTTCTCCTCTCCCAAAGGGAGAGGGCTCGCCGTCTTGGCGAGCGCAGCGAGCCTTAGTCGGCGAGGGTGAGGGGTTACGGTCGTCAAGACAAAGCTCCAGCCGCGTAACCCCTCACCCTTCCGTCGTAGGCGCTTCGGGCGCCTTGCGCCCTGCAGCACCAACGTCGGAATCCCTCTCCCTATGGGAGAGGAGGAAAAGAATGAGCGGAAGCTGCGTCAGCGCAGGAAGCTGGAGACCGTCTCGAGGAAGCGCGTTACCGAGATCGGCTTGGCAATGTAGGCCTCGCAGCCGCCCTGGCGGATCTTCTCCTCGTCGCCCTTCATGGCGAAGGCCGTGACGGCGATCACCGGGATGGCGCGCAGGTCGGAATCCTCCTTGAGGCGCTTGGTCACCTCGAGGCCCGATATCTCGGGAAGCTGGATGTCCATCAGGATGAGGTCCGGACGATGCTCGCGCGCGAGCTTCAGGGCTTCGAGCCCGTCGCGCGTCTGCAGGGTGTCGTAGCCCTGCGCCTCCAGCAGATCGTGGAAGAGCTTCATGTTGAGTTCGTTGTCTTCCACGATCAGGACGGTTTTCGCCATGAATGCCCTCTCCCGGCGCGCTCCGGGAGCCCCAGCCGGCTGACCCACCTCGGGCTACCATAGACCATCGACGCCCGGCCGCACACGCATCGTTGCGCCGCGGCCGGCGCGGCCCGAGACTGCCGGCGACGGCACCACAGCCCGTGATTCCATGCGCATCGGCGTCGACCTCGGCGGCACCAAGACGGAGATCGTGGCCCTCGGCGATGACGGCGCCGCGCTCGACGGCGCCCGCGTGGCGAGCCCGCAGGGCGACTACGCGGCGACCGTTGCCACCATCGCCGGCCTCGTCGCCGCCTGCGAGGCGCGCACCGGCCGGCACGGCACGGTCGGCGTCGGCATCCCGGGCGTCGTCGACCCCGACAGCGGCACCGTACGCGGCGCCAACTCGACCTGGCTCAACGGCCGGCCGCTCGGCCGCGACCTCGCCGCCGCGCTCGGCCGCGAGGTGCGGCTGGCCAACGACGCCAACTGCTTCGCCGTGTCGGAGGCGGCGGACGGCGCCGGCGCCGGCGCGCGCTGCGTCTTCGGCGTCATCGTCGGCACCGGCTGCGGCGCCGGCATCGTCGTCGACGGCCGGCCGCTGACCGGGCGCCACGCCATCGCCGGGGAATGGGGCCACAATCCCCTGCCGGCACCGCTGCCCGGCGAACTGCCGGGGCCGGCCTGCTGGTGCGGCAAGCACGGCTGCGTCGAGACCTGGCTGTCCGGACCGGCGCTGGCACGCGATTTCCACGCCGCCAGCGGCCGGGCGGAGACCGCCGACCGCATCGCGGCACTGGCCGAGGCCGGCGACGCCGACGCCACTGCGGCGCTGGCGCGCTACGAGGACCGCATGGCCCGCGCGCTCGCCGTCGTCGTCAACCTGCTCGACCCCGACGTCATCGTGCTGGGCGGCGGGCTGTCGCGCGTGGCGCGGCTCTACCGCAACGTCCCGGCTCTGGTCGCGCCGCACCTCTTCACCTTCGCCGCCGACGCCGGCATCACGCTGGTGCCACCCCGCCACGGCGACGCCAGCGGCGTGCGCGGCGCGGCCTGGCTGTGGCCGGTGGGATCATGAGCGCCGACACGGCCGGCCTCTGCCGCGACTGCGCCGCACCGGTGGCGGCTGGCGGGCGGCGCTGCGCGGCCTGTCATTCGCCGCGCATCGTGCGTCATGGCGAACTCAATGCGCTGGCCATCGCGCACATCGACTGCGACGCGTTCTACGCTGCCATCGAGAAGCGCGATGACCCGGCCCTGCGCGAGAAGCCGGTGATCGTCGGCGGCGGCCGGCGCGGTGTCGTCTCGGCGGCCTGCTACATCGCCCGCATCCACGGCGTGCATTCGGCGATGCCGATGTTCGAGGCCCTGCGCCTGTGTCCCGGTGCCACCGTCATCCGCCCCGACATGGCGAAATACGTCGCCGTCGGCCGCCAGGTGCGGGCGCTGATGGAGGCGACGACGCCGCTGGTCGAGCCATTGTCGATCGACGAGGCCTTCCTCGACCTGACCGGCACGCAGCGCCTGCACGGCGCGCCGCCGGCGGCGACCCTGATCCGCCTCGCGCGCCGCATCGAGGCCGAGATTGGCGTCACCGTGTCGATCGGCCTCAGCTACAACAAGTTCCTCGCCAAACTGGCCTCCGACCTCGACAAGCCGCGCGGCTTCGCCGTGCTCGGGCGCGGCGACGCCCCCGCCTTCCTCGACCGCCTGCCGGTGTCGCGCCTGTGGGGCGTCGGCGCCGCGCTGCACGGGCGCCTGACGGCGGACGGCATCCGCACGGTGGGCCAGTTGCGCGGCCGCGAGGAAAAGGCGCTGGTCGCCCGCTACGGGGCGATCGGCAGCCGGCTGTGGCACTTCGCGCGCGGCGAGGATGCCCGCCGGGTGAACCCGCGCGAGCCGGCGCGCAGCCTCTCGGCCGAGACCACCTTCGAGGACGACCTCGCCGGCGCCGAACTGCTGCGCCAGCGCCTGTGGCCGCTGGCGGAAAAGGTCGCCGACCGGCTGAAGGCCGCCGGGCTGGCCGGACGCACCGTGACGCTGAAGCTCAAGACGGCGCGCTTCAAGCTGATCACAAGGCGGGCCAGCCTGCCGGCGCCGACGCGCCTCGCCGATACGTTGTGGCGGACCGCCGTGCCGCTGCTCGACCGCGCGCTGGCCGACCTGCCGGCGGACACGACCTTCCGGCTGATCGGCGTCGGCGCCAGCGGCCTCGGCCCGGCCGAGGCGGCCGACCCGACCGACCTCGCCGACCCCGACGGCGGCCGGCGGCGCCAGGTCGAGGAAGCGATCGACGCCGTCCGGGCGCGGCTTGGACGCGGCGCCATCCGCCGCGGCCGCGGCCTCAGCGGCAGTCCGGGCGCGAAAGCCCCTCGATCCGGGAAAGACGGGCGACCAGGCTGAATTCGCCATAGTCGAAGACGAACTCGCGCACGACGCCGTTGTCCTGCAGCTTGGCCGACATCTCGAAGTCGGGCTCGGCGACGCCGCTGTCGTGCTCGAAGAAGGCGATGCGAATCGGCCACCACGGGTGCCCCAACACTCCCTCGTCGGCCGCCGCCGCCGGCTGCGCCTCGCCGAGCACCAGCGCGCTGGCGAGGAACGGGCTCTTGTCGGGGCGCGGCCCGTCGAAGAAGGGCACGGTGAGCTGGCGCTCGCCGCGCGCCGCCGCGGCGACGAGGGCGCGGGTGTGCTGGATGGGAAACATGGTGCCTTCCGGCAACGACACCGTGGTGTCGGACGGGTCGCTGTAGCTGACGCTGCCGGCGGCCGCGGCGCCGTCGCGCCGCACGGTGCCCTGGTAGCGCTCGGCCTCGCCGCCGCCATGCGTCGTGCGCGAGGTGAAGCGGTAGGCCGTGCCGTCGGTGCTCTCGAAGCTCGACATGGTGAGATCGGTGTCGAGCTTCTCGCCCTCGTCGGTCTCGAGCACCATGCGGAGCCGCTGGACGGCCACCCAGCCCTCGCAGGACAGCGACCATTCGGCCGTCATGGCGCCGGTGGCCCCGATGACGTTGGAGCGACCGAAGGCATTGGCCAGCGACAGCTCGTAGAAGGCGCGGTACGGCGCAAGGTCAACGGCGGCGGCCGGCCGATCCACGGCGGCGCCGGCAACGACGGCGGCGACGATCAATACTGCGCGGCCCGCCGACCGCCGCAACCCGAACGACATGCGCACTGCCCCTGACGACACGCGTCCCGCGATGACGGGCCGCTCCGGGAGTTAATGTGGGACGTTCCGGCCGGCGCGGCAATGCGCCGTTCAGCGCGCCAGCGCGGCGACCTGGCCGAGGGTGACGAATTCGGTCGGCTTCGCCTGCGGAATCGCCGCGGCCAGGCTGTCGCCCGCGGCCTGCCAGCCGGACGGCTTGGGCAACGGACGCGCGGCATCGAGGGCCAGCATCGGCGGCGCGGGCTTGGGCAGCGGCCGGGCCGTCGCGAGCGACGCCGAAGCGGGTTCGACCTGCGGGAGCGGCGGCAGTTCGGCGACGGTCACCGGCTCGCGCACGGTCGGCCCGTCGCGTTCGACGACATCGTCGATATCGGGTGCGGCGTCGTGGCAGATCTCGTCGCCGTCGAAGGCACGCAGCAGCGCGCAATCGCGCTCGGTGACCGTCGAAATGGCGTGATCGGTGGCCGACTTGCCGCTGAAGAGGTAACTCAGGCCGTCGATGGCGTAGCTGGCGAGGTTGTACTCGAGAGGCAATGCGCAACCGCCGAGCAACGTCGGCAAGAGCAACAGAACCCCGAGCCGCACCCTCATGGACGCCCCCTGCGCCACCCCGTACCGAAAAGAGTGAAGTATTCAAAATGATTTGCCCAGCACTTTCGCATAACGCTTCAGGGAAGCGCGCCAAGTTGCGAAAATTGCGTGCGCGACTCGCAGCGCCGGCAAGTCAGCCGGCCGGCGCCGTGCCGGCGACGAGAAGGTAGGCCGGCTTCGCGCGCGGCCGCGCGGTCGCATAGGGATCGGCGGCGGCCACCGGCACCACGTCGTGGCAGACCGGCTCGTCGTCGAAGAAACGCATCAGGGAACAGTCGCGCTCCATCGCCGCCGACAGGGCGTGATCGCTCGTGGTCTTGCCGGTCGAGGCGTAGCTCGCGCCGTCGGCGGCGGTGCTCAGGATGGTCCACTGGACCGGCACGGCGCAGCCGCCGCACAGCAGCGCCAGCGCCACCACCGCGACCTTCGGCATCGCCCTGCTCCCGACCGTCGCCATCATGCGGCCAACGCACGAGGCGGCGATCGGTTCCCGGCGCGACGTCAGCCGCCGCTCTTGGCCGGCGGCAGGGCGGGGCGAAGGTGCAGTTCGCGCCAGCGCTCGGGCGGCACCTCGGCCGGCGCCTGCATCATCAGGTCCTCGGCGCGCTGCGTCATCGGGAAGGCGATCACCTCGCGGATGTTCGGCTCGTCGGCGATGAGCATGACGATGCGGTCGATGCCGGGCGCCGAGCCGCCATGCGGCGGCGCGCCGAAGCGCAGCGCCGCCAGCATGCCGCCGAAACGCTGCTCCAGGTCGTCCTGCGTGTAGCCGGCGATCTGGAAGGCCTTGATCATGATGTCCGGGCGATGGTTGCGGATGGCGCCCGAGGACAGTTCCACGCCGTTGCAGACGATGTCGTACTGGAACGCCAGCACGTCGAGCGGATCCTTCGTCTCCAGCGCCTCCAGCCCGCCCTGCGGCATCGAGAACGGGTTGTGGCTGAACTCGATCTTCCCGGTGTCGGGGTCGCGCTCGTACATCGGGAAGTCGACGATCCAGCAGAATTCGTAGCGGCCCTCGGCGACGAGGCCGAGGTCGGTGCCGACGCGGGTGCGCGCCTTGCCGGCCAGCGACGCCGCCTCGGCCGCCGAGCCGGCGGCGAAGAACACCGCGTCGCCCTCCTCCAGCCCGGCCAGTTCGCGCAGCCGCGCCTGCCGCTCGGGCGAGAGGAAACGTGCGATCGGGCCCTTGGCCTCGCCGCCCTCGAAGACGATCCAGCCGAGGCCGGGGGCACCTTCCCCGCGCGCCCAGTCGTTGAGACGGTCGAACCAGCTTCGCGGCCGGGCGGCGGCCTTCGGGCCCGGAATGGCGCGGACCACGCCGCCCTCGGCGACGACCTTGGCGAAGACGCGGAAGTCGGAGCCGGCGAACACCTCGCCGACATCGGCAATGAGCAGCGGGTTGCGCAGGTCGGGCTTGTCCGAGCCGTATTTCAGCATGGCGTCGGCGTAACGGATGCGCGGGAACGGCGGCTTCGTCACCGTCCACGGCGCGGCGCGGCCAAAGCCGGCGAACTCCTCGAATACCCCGGCGATGACCGGCTCGATGGCCGCGAACACGTCCTCCTGCTCGACGAAGCTCATCTCGAAGTCGAGCTGGTAGAACTCGCCCGGCGAGCGGTCGGCGCGCGCGTCCTCGTCGCGGAAGCAGGGGGCGATCTGGAAGTAGCGGTCGAAGCCGGCGATCATCAGCAGCTGCTTGAACTGCTGCGGCGCCTGCGGCAGGGCGTAGAAGCGGCCGGGGTGCAGGCGGGACGGCACGAGGTAGTCGCGCGCGCCCTCCGGGCTCGACGCCGTCAGGATCGGCGTCTGGAACTCGGTGAAGCCGCCCTCGATCATGCGCCGGCGGATCGACGAGATGACCTGGCTGCGCAGCAGCACGTTGCGGTGCACCTTCTCGCGCCGCAGGTCGAGGAAGCGGTAGCGCAGGCGCGTCTCCTCGCCGTAGTCCTCGTCGGAATTGACCTGCAGCGGCAGCACGTCGGCACCCGATTCCAGCGCCAGCGCC
The DNA here is from genome assembly GCA_050246875.1 of Alphaproteobacteria bacterium. Taxonomy (GTDB): domain Bacteria; phylum Pseudomonadota; class Alphaproteobacteria; order UBA6615; family UBA6615; genus SHWB01. The sequence continues at coordinate 156,904 of JBFWVF010000011.1, forward strand.
GCCACCTGCACCTCGATGCCGCCGGTCGGCAGCGCCGCGTTCACCGTCTCGGCCGAGCGCCGCACGACCGTGCCGGTAACCGTGACGACCGATTCGAGGCGCAGCGCCTCGGCGGCGGCGAAGGCCGGGTTGGCGACGTCGAGGACGCACTGCGTCAGGCCGTAGTGGTCGCGCAGGTCGATGAACATGAGCTGGCCGTGGTCGCGCTTGCGATGGACCCAGCCCGACAGCCGCACCTCGGCGCCGGCATCGGCCGGGCGCAGCGCGCCGCAGGTGTGGGTGCGATAGCGGTGCATCGGGTCCTCTTGCGACACGGGAAGCCGGCCCGGCGGCATGGCCGGCCGGGCGCGGCGCCACTGGCCACGGAACGCCGGCGGGTGTCAAGCGAGCCTGCCCGGCTTCCCTCGCCCCGCCCGGAGCGTGTAGAAGCGGAGCCCATGACGCTGATCGAAGACAGCGCCGCGCTGGCCACCTTCTGCAAGGCGCTGGCGCGGGTCGACTATGTCGCTCTCGACACCGAGTTCATGCGCGAGAGCACCTTCTGGCCCCAGCTCTGCCTGGTGCAGCTCGCCGGCCCGGACGAGGCGATGGCGATCGACCCGCTGGCGCCGGGCATCGACCTGCAGCCGCTGTTCGACCTGATGGCCAACCGCCGCGTGCTCAAGGTCATGCACGGCGGCCGGCAGGACATGGAAATCTTCCACCACCTCTCGGGCGAACTGCCGAACCCGGTGTTCGATACCCAGGTGGCGGCGATGGTCGCCGGCTTCGGCGACCAGGTCGGCTACGAGACCCTGATCGCGCGCCTCACCGGCCACGGCCTCGACAAGTCGTCGCGCTTCACCGACTGGTCGCTGCGCCCGCTGTCGCAACGCCAGCTCGACTACGCGCTCGGCGACGTCACCCATCTGCGCGAAGCCTACGAGAAGCTGCGGGCGCGCATCGAGGCGGCGGACCGCATGGACTGGGTCGCCGAGGAGATGGCGGTGTTCGAGGATCCGGCGACCTACCGCCTCGATCCGCCGAACGCCTGGCGGCGGCTCAAGCCGCGCACCGGCGACCGCCGCCAGCTCGCCGTGCTGCAGGCGATCGCCGCATGGCGCGAGGACGAGGCATCGACGCGCGACCTGCCGCGCAACCGCATCGTGCGCGACGAGGCGCTGCTGGAAATCGCCGCCCATCCGCCGAAATCGGCCGCCGACCTCGGGCGCATCCGCGGCATCTCGCGCGGCTTCGCCGAGGGCCGGCTCGCCGCCAGCCTGCTCGCCGCCGTCGAGCGCGGCCTCGCCCTGCCGCCCGCCGAGGCGCCCGAGCCGCCGCCGCGCCCGGTGGTGGCGCGCGGCGTCGGCCCGCTCACCGACCTCTTCAAGGTGCTGCTCAAGCTGCGCTGCGAGGAATGGGACGTGGCGCAGAAGCTGGTGGCCTCGAGCGACGACCTGCAGGCCATCGCCGGCGACGACGAGGCCGACGTGCCGGCGCTGTCGGGCTGGCGGCGCGAACTGTTCGGCAACGATGCCCTGGCCCTCAAGCATGGCCGCCTCGCGCTCGCCGCCGACGGCCGCCAGGTGGTGCTGGTGCCGGTCGAGGGCGGCAGTGCAACCGCGCCCCAGCCGGTGCGACCGGCGGCCGGAAACGGAGGCGGAAACGGCGCCGGCGGTGACGACGGCGAGGGCCGCACGCGGCGCAAGCGCCGGCGGCGGCGGCGGCGCGGCGGCAATGGCGACGGCGCCGCCGAGGCAGCGACCCCCGAGGTACCGGCCGGCGAGGCGACGCCCCCGTCCGCCAGCGAGACGGCGTGAGGACCGGCGCCGCAATCCTTGCCACCGCGCTGCTCGTCGCGGCCTTTCAGGACGCGTCGGCGCAGACCCTGCCGCCACCGCCGGGCGGCGGCCTCGGCCTGCCGCTCGACTGCGATTTCGCCACGCTCTGCTCGATCCAGAACTACGTCGACACCCGGCCGGGCCCGGAGGCGGCCGACTGGCGCTGCGGCCACCATGCCTACAACGGCGACCGCGGCGCCGACTTCCGCCTGCCCGACGAGGAGACGATGCAGCGCGGCGTCGCCGTGACCGCCGTCGCCGCCGGCACGGTGCGGGCGGTGCGCGACGGCATGCGCGACATCTCCTTCGAGCACCCCGCCGCCCCGGACATCACCGGCCGCGAGGCCGGCAACGCCGTCGTGCTGACGCACGAGGACGGCTGGGAGACGCAGTACTCCCACATGCGTAACGGCAGCGTTGCGGTGAAGGTCGGCGACCGCGTCGCGGCGGGCGAGAAGCTCGGCCTCGTCGGCCTGTCCGGCCGCACCGAATTTCCCCATGTCGAACTGCAGGTGCGACACAACGGAACGGTCATCGACCCGTTCAGCGGCCGCGCCGCCGAAAGCGGCTGCGAGGGCGCCGTCCGGCCGCTGTGGACCGCCGCGGCGGCGGCCGCCCTGCCCTATCGCGAGGCGGTGGCGCTGTGCGTCGACTTCGCCATCAACGCGCCGCGCCGCGAACTGATCGACCGGGCCTGCCCGCGCGCGACGCTGGTCGAGCGCACGGCGCAGGCGCTGGTGCTGTTCGCCTCGATCAGCGGCCCCGCCGCCGGCGACCGCGGCCGTATCGTCATCACCGGGCCCGATGGCGGCACGGTCGTCGACCACAGCGAGACGATTCCCTCGAACAAGGCCGTCTGGTTCCAGTTCGCCGGCGCCCGCCAGCCCGGCCGCGACTGGCCAGCGGGCACCTATACCGGGCGCTTCGAGCTGACACGGTCCCGGCCCGACGGCGGCACGGTCACGCTGCTGCAGCAAACGCGGCAGGTCGAGATTCGCTGACGCCCGACACGGCAAAAGTGCATTGATCGCGGCGACGCGCGCCGGCACGCTCGGTGCTCCGCCACGGAGTTTCCTGGATGGCCGCGCCAATCCCGCATGACGAGGCCGATCGTCAGGCCGCGCTCGACCGATACGCCGTGCTGGACACGCCGCCGGAGGCAAGTTTCGACCGCATCACGCGGCTTGCCAGCATGGCCTTCGGCGCCCCGATCGCGCTCGTCTCGCTGATCGACCGCGACCGCCAGTGGTTCAAGTCGCGCCAGGGACTGGCGGCCGAGGAGACGCCGCGCGAGCATGCGTTCTGCGCCCACGCCATCCTCGACAGCGAGCCGCTCGTCGTCGAGGACGCAACGGAGGACGTTCGCTTCGCCGACAACCCGCTCGTCACCGGCGCGCCCGACATCCGCTTCTACGCCGGCGCGCCGCTGACGGCGCCCGACGGCCACAATCTCGGCACGCTCTGCGTCATCGACCGGCAGCCGCGCCGCTTCGACGACGGCCAGCGCCGCATGCTCGCCGACCTCGCCGCGATGGTCGTGGACGAGCTGGAATTGCGCCGTCTCGCTTCGGTCGACGCCCTCACGGGAACCATCCTGCGCGGCCACTTCATGCATCTCGGCACCGCCGAGGTGCGCCGCGCCCACCGCTATGGCCGGCCACTGTCGGTGCTGGTGTTCGACGTCGACCACTTCAAGCGCGTCAACGACAACCACGGCCATGCCGCCGGCGACGCGGTTCTGCGCGCCATCTCGTCGAGTGCGCGCGACATCCTGCGCGAGCAGGACGTGCTGGGGCGCACGGGCGGCGAGGAATTCGCCGTGCTGCTGCCGGACACCGACAAGGACGCCGCGCGGCAGGCGGCCGAGCGGCTGCGTCGCGCCATCGCCGCCGCGCCCGTCGATGTGGTCGCCGCGAGAATCGCCGTCACCGTCAGCGTCGGCGTCACCAGCCTGTCCGGCGCCGAGGACGCGCTCGACGCCATGCTGGCGCGCGCGGACGCGGCGCTCTATCGGGCGAAGGCCTCCGGGCGCGACCGCGTCGAGCTGGACGGCTAGCCGACGACGACGGCGCCGGCGAGGCCGAGGTGCCGCGCCAGCGCCTCGAAACGGCCGCGCGTGACCTCGCCGTCGAGCACCGCCACGTCCTTCGTCAGTTCGAGGCGCAGTGCGCTGCCGGCGACGCGCAGGCGCGTGCCGGCGAGCAGGTCGGGCATGCCGGCCGCCAGCGTCTCGGCGAGACGCAGGGCGAGCCCGATGGTCGTCAGGCGCCGCAGGTCGTTTTCGTCGGCGAAGGGCTGCCCCATGGCCAGCACCGGCGCCCCGGCCGGCCCGCCGTAGCGGCCGTAGAGCGCCAGCGCGAGACGTGCCCGGTCGGCATGGTCGATGGCCGTGAAGGGCAGCCGCAGGATGCGCAGATAGACCTGCTCGGCGCGATAGTCGGGATGCTCGTGCCAGCCGATGTCGGCCAGCAGGCAGGCGGCGTGGCGTACGCGCGCCTGGGCGGCCGTCTCGTCCGCGAACAGCGCTGCCGTCCAGTCGAACAGCACGTCGCCGCGGTTGCCGAAGCGGCTTTCGCGCTCGGCCAGCGCCGTGCAGGCGAGCACCAGCGGATCGGCCACCCGCTCGTCGGGATCGAGCCGTTCGAACAGCGAACCCTCGCGCAGGCCGAGCGCCGAAAACGTGACATGAGCCGGCCGCAGCCGCTTGACGACACGGCGCAACACCAGCGCCGCCACCGGCAGGGTGGCGAGGCGCGCCGCCGGCACCTCGCCCATCGCCGCCAGCGTGCCCTTGCCGAGGCGCGAGACGAGCTTGGCGAAGTCGGCGGCGACACGGCCGCTGACCGAATACTGGTGGATGACGCGCAGCGGATAGGCGGTCTGCGCCATGTGGATGCGGGCGAAGGCGCGCCAAGCCCCGCCGACCGGATAGAAGCCGGCGCCGTGCCAGGCGTCCAGCCAGCGGACGGCGGCGAGGGCGGCGTCGGTGGCTTCCTGCATCTGGCGGCGTGTCGCGCCCTCGGCGGCGAGCAGGCGCAACGGGCCGAGCGGCAGGGTCGTGTGGTCGAGTGCCACGCCGCCGTCGACCGCCGCCAGTTCCAGCGAGCCGCCGCCGAGGTCGCCGACGATGCCGCGCGCCTCGGGAATGCCCATGATGACGCCGTGCGCCGACAGCCGCGCTTCCTCGCCGCCGTCGAGCTGGCGCACCGCCACGCCGCAGATGCGCCCGACCTCGGCGAGGAAGGCCGGTCCGTCGACCGCCTCGCGCGTCGCCGCCGTCGCCAGCACGTCGAGACCGGCCACGCCCATCGCCCGCGTGATGCGCGCGAAGCGCGGCAGGCTGGCGAGCGCGCGGGCGACGCCTTCGGGGTTCAGCCGGCCGGTGCGCGCCACGTCGCGGCCGATGCCGCAGATCACGCGCTCGTTGAACAGCGGCCACGGCGCGCGGCCGAGATGGTCGTAGACGACAAGGCGGATCGAGTTGGAACCGACGTCGATGACGGCCGCGCGCACATTGTCGGCGCGCGTGCCGAAGGCCTGCTCGAACGCACCCACCGCCATGCCGTCACAGACTCCGGAACAGGGCTCAACCCTCGACCAGCGGGCGCGGCGCGTCGCCACGCCGGTGCAGGGCCGAACCGCGGCCCGACAGGCTCGGATTGGTCATGAAATAGTGATGCGCGCTGAACGGCTCGTCGTCGCCGCTGCAATCGACGCGCGTGTAGTCGCCGTCGGGCCCGAGCGTCCAGCTGCTCGTCTCGTCCTTCAGGTTGGCGACCATGATCTGGTCGAGCACCTGCTCGCGGACCGTCGGGTTCTCGATCGGCACGAGTATCTCGACCCGCCGGTCGAGATTGCGCGGCATCCAGTCGGCCGACGAAATGTAGAGACGGGCGTGCGGCGAGGGCAGTTCGTGCCCGGCGCCGAAGGCGACGATGCGGCCATGTTCGAGGAAACGGCCGACGATGCTTTTGACCCGGATGTTGTCCGACAGGCCGGGAATGCCGGGCCGCAGGCAGCAGGTGCCGCGCACGATGAGGTCGATCGAGACGCCGTTGGCCGAGGCGCGGTACAGCGCGTCGATGATGGCGCCGTCGACGAGGTTGTTGAGCTTGACCCAGATCTGCGCCGGCCGGCCGGCGCGCGCGTGGGCGATCTCGTCCTCGATGAGGGCGAGCAGGGTGGCGCGCAGCGAGACCGGCGCCGAGGCGATCTTCTCCAGCGAGTCGGGGCGCGCGTAGCCGGTCATGTAGTTGAACACCCGCGAGGCGTCCTGGCACAGCACGGGATCGCAGGTGAAGAACGACAGGTCGCTGTAAACGCGCGCCGTCACGGGATGGTAGTTGCCGGTGCCGAAATGCGCGTAGGAGCGCAGGCTGCGCCCCTCGCGGCGCACCACCAGGCTGATCTTGGCGTGCGTCTTCAAGTCGATGAAGCCGTAGACGACCTGCACGCCGGCGCGCTCCAGCTCGCGCGCCCAGCGGATGTTCGCCTCCTCGTCGAAGCGCGCCTTGAGTTCGACCAGCGCGGTCACCGACTTGCCGGACTCCGCCGCCTCGATCAGCGCGCGCACGATCGGCGAGTCCTCCGAGGTGCGGTAGAGGGTCTGCTTGATCGCCACGACCTGCGGGTCGCGCGCCGCCTGGCGGACGAACTGCACCACCACGTCGAAGGATTCGAACGGGTGGTGGACGACGATGTCCTTGGTGCGGATGGCGGCGAAGCAGTCGCCGCCGAAGTCGCGGATGCGCTCGGGAAAGCGCGGCTCGAAGGGCTTGAACAGCAGGTCGGTGCGCTCGGGCACGATGAGCTGCTTGGTGTCGACCATGCCGAGGATGCCGTCGAGTACGAACACGTCCTCGTCGTCGACGCCGATCTGGTCGAGCACGAAGCTGCGCAGCCGGTCGGGCATCGCCGCGTCGATCGTCAGGCGGATGACGTTGCCGCGGCGGCGGCGCTTGAGCGCCGTCTCGAACACCCGCACGAGATCCTCGGCTTCCTCGAGGATGTCGATCTCGCTGTCGCGGATGATGCGGAAATTGCCGAAGCCGCGCAGCCGGAAGCCTGGAAACAGGCGGTCGAGGAAGACGCGCACGACGCGCTCCAGCGCGATGAAGCGAACGGCGTCGCCGGGCAGGCGGATGAAGCGGTCGATCTGGCCCGGCAGCGGCAGCAGGCCGACCAGCTCGCGGCTGTCGGCCGGCCGCACCAGTTCCAGCGCCATGGCGAGGCCGAAATTCGGGATGAAGGGGAACGGATGCGCCGGGTCGACGGCCAGCGGCGTCAGCACCGGGAAGATCTCGGCCATGAAGTGGTCTTCGAGCCAGTCGCGCTCGGCGGCGGTCAGTTCCTCCGGCTCGATGTCGGCGATGCCGGCCTCGCGCATGGCGCGGCGCAGGGTCAGCCAGACGCGCTGCTGGTCGTTCATCAGCGAGCCGGCGCGGCGGTTGATCTCGGTGAGCTGCTGGGCCGGCGTGCGGCCGTCGATCGACGGCGTCGACACGCCGGCGGCGACCTGCGCCTTCAGGCCGGCCACGCGCACCATGTAGAACTCGTCGAGGTTGGAGGCCGAGATCGACAGGAAGCGCACGCGCTCCTGCAGGGGATGCCGCGTGTTCTCCGCTTCCTCGATGACGCGCTCGTTGAACGCCAGCCACGACAGCTCGCGGTTGAGGAAGCGCTCGGGCGAGTGCGCGATCGCCACCGTCGGCTCGAGCGGCGGCAGCGGCGGGACGATCTCGTAGGCGGTGCTCATGGCGGCGCGGGCCTCCCCGGCCGGCGTTCGGTCCCGGTTTGCCACGTCCCGACGCCGGCCGCAACCGGACGTGAGGCGCCACCCTGCCCGCGATTCGTGGCGGTCACGTGACAGACGAGCCTAGAGACCCGGGATTTCGGGCTCCAGCAGCACCTCGCGGACCAGCGCGGGGGTCACGGCGCGGCCGCCGGCGAGCGCCGCGCGGTCGAGGGCATCGACCGCGGCGGCGGCGGCGGCGAAGCTGCGCTCGATGCGGGCGACCAGCATGGCCACCACCTCCTCGGCGACGCGCAACTGGCGGTCGGCGAACAGCTTGACCAGCACGGCGGCGAGGGTGGCGTCGTCGGGACGGTCGATGCCGACGGCCGGCAGGGCGACCAGCCGCGAGCGCAGGTCGGCCAACGCGACCGGCCAGCGCGCCGGCGGCGTCTCGCCGGTGACGAGGAGATGGCCGCCGCCCGCCGCGAGGTGGTTGTAGAGGTGCAGCACGGCCTCCGCGAGCGGTCCCGCCGCCGGCCCGGACCCGGCCAGCGCCGCGTCGAGCCCGTCGAGCAGGATGGCGCCGTCGGCGCGGGCGATATCCGCCGGAAGCTGCCCGGCGAGCGCCGCCGGATCGGTACAGGCCGCCGCGGCACGGGCGCGCCACACGGCGGCGAGGTGGCTCTTGCCGCTGGCCGGCGCGCCCCACAGGGCAAGGCCGGGCGCCGGCCAGTCCGGCCAGCGGTCGATCCAGGCGACGGCGGCGGCGTTGCAGGGCGCGACGAGAAAGTCCTCGCGTCCGAAGGCGGGGCGATGGGCGAGGTCGAGCGCAAGCTGGCGTCCGGGCCGGCCGCTCATGCCCCTTCTCCGCCGGCCTCCCCGTCGGGCGGGCGGCCGGTGTAGAGCGAGGAGGCGCGGTAGCGCTCGATGGCGAACTCGACCAGCACGGCGATCGTCGCCGCGGCCGGCACCGCCAGCAGCATGCCGACAAGACCGAGCAGCGCGCCGCCGGCGAGCAGCGCGAAGATGACCCACACCGGATGCAGGCCGACGCGCTCGCCGACCAGCTTCGGGGTCAGGAAGTTGCCCTCGGCGATCTGGCCGACGACGATGATGGCGGCGACGATGGCCACCGGCACCAGCCCGTCGAACTGCACCAGCGCCAGCCCGACCGAGACGATGAGGCCGCCGATCGAGCCGACGAACGGGATGATCGACAGCAGCCCGGCGGCGAGGCCAACGATCAGGCCGAACTCCAGCCCGGCGACGGTGAGGCCGACGGCGTACCACACGGCGAGCACCGCCGAGACCATGAGCTGGCCGCGCACGAAGCCGGCGAGGCGGGCGTCGATCTCGCGCAGCAGCCGGCGGATGGTCGCCGCGTGCTCGCGCGGCAGCAGGTCGTCGAATGCCGCCGCGGTGCGGTCCCAGTCGCGCAGCAGGTAGAACGCGACGACCGGGGTGATGAGCAGCAGCGACAGCAGGTTGAGCAGCGCCACGCCGCCGCGGAAGAGCTGGCCGGCGAGATCGCCGAGCCAGCCCGCGCCGCCGCCGACGGCCTGGCCAGCGGCATCGCGCACGCGCTCGACGGAGGCCGGGTCGACATGGGCGCCGAGGCGGTGCACCGTCGCCTCGATATAGCCGCGCACGGCCGAGACGTATTCGGGCATGCGATCGATCAGCGTCACGACCTGTGCCTGCAGCAACGGCTCCAGCACCGCCACCAGCCCGGCCAGCCCGAGGATGAGGACGCCGAGGATCAGAACCGTCGCCAGGGTACGGCCGACGCCGCGCCGTTCCAGCCGGTCGGCGAGCGGGTCGAGCAGGTAGGCCAGCGCCAGCGCCACGACGAAGGGCAGCAGGATGGCCGAGAACGCCCATAGCAGCAGGATGGCGAGCGCGAGGACGCCGAGCCAGGCGAGGGTCTGGCGACCGGCGCTCATGCCGGCCCCGCCGGCGGCTGGCCGAGGCCGGCGCCGTCGTCGTCCGCGGGTGCCATCATCAGCCCCACCCAGTCGACGAGATAGCCGACGAACGAGGTCGCGGTCGTCGCCGCCACCACCCAGACCAGCACGTCCAGCGCCGGCCCGAGGCCGATGGCCAGGCCGTGCTCGGCCAGCAGCGCGGCGGCCAGCACGATCTGCATCGTCGTATTGGCCTTCGACAGCAGCGACGGCGGCAGCGGCAGGCGATTGGCGAACAGCCGCTGCACGACGGCGCCGCCGAGGATCATCACGTCGCGGAAGGCGATGAGGATGACCAGCCACGCCGCCACCAGCCCCTCGATGCCCATGACGACGTAGACCGAGACGAGCAGCGCCTTGTCCGCCAGCGGATCGAGCACGGCGCCGAGCTGCGTGACCTTGCCGTAACGCTTGGCGATGAAGCCGTCGACGGCGTCGGAGACGCCGGCCGCGACGAAGACCCAGAAGGCGGTGGCGTAGCGGCCGTCGAGCAGCAGCCAGACGCACACCGGCACCGTCAGCAGGCGGGCGAGCGATATGGCGTTGGGCAGGCTGAGCGCCATGGCCATGCGTCAGCGCGCAGCGGGGCGCAGGAGGCGGACCGGCAGGCCGGCGCCAGCCGTGACGAGGGCGTCGGGCGGCAGCGCCAGCGCCGTGCCGTCGCGCACCTCCTCGCCCAGCGCCAGACCCTGCCGGCCGAGGCCATCGGCGAGGTCGCCGGCATCGCCGACCCAGGCGACCTCGATCTCGGCATGGCGCGGCGTCAGCGCCCGCAGGTCGCGCTTGACGACGGGGGCCACCCGGGCCAGCCGCTCGCGCAGCTTCACCCAATCGGCGAGGCCGCCGAGCGAGGCCACCAGCACCATGCGCTGCTCGACCGCGCCGTGGCGCAGATGGCCGTCGAACCACGCCTTCTCCAGCGCCTCGGCGGTGCCGGCGACGGCGCGCGCCATCAGCCCGGCCTCGTCGTCGAGACCCTCGCCGCGGAAATTCAGCAGCAGCGGCGGGCGTGACGGCGCCTCGGGCTCGCTGACGGCGACGTCGAGCACCGGCACGGCGTCGTCGCCGGCCCGCAGCGTCGCCACGGCGACATAGGCACCGGCCGCCGCGTAGCGGTCGGCGATGGCCGCCAGCCCGGCACGGTCGCCGGCCGCGGCCTGCTCGGCCGTCAGGTCGGCGAGGTCGCCGAGGTCACCGAGCGGCGCCGCCAGCAGCAATGCCCCCTGCCCGGCGGCGCGATCAGACCAGGCGCGCCGCCACGGGTTCGGCTCGTCCCACAGAACGACGGCGCCGGCGCGCTGCAGCACCGGGATGACCAGCATCGTCTCCTGCGGCACGTCGGCGTAGGGCAGGCCGGCGCGGTCGAGCAGCGTGCGGACCTCGGCCGGACGGAAGCGCACGGTGACGCGGGCAAGGTAGCGGACGGTCGAGGCGCGTTCGTCGGCAATCTCGATGTCGCGCACGTAGAACGGCACCTCGCGCGCGGCGACCTGCGGCACATGCGTGCGCTCGGCCGGCGGCACGAGTCGCTGCAGCAGGCGGGCCAGCGCCGTGCGCTCGGCCTCGCGCAGCGCCTGCTCGCGGGCGGCGACGGCGCTCTGCGCCGTCACGTCGACGGCGACTCCGCGCACCGTGAAGGCCTCGTCGTCGCGGCCGGCGGCCTGCGCCCAGGCCGGCGACGCGGCAGCGGCGAGCAAAGCCGCGGCCAGCACGCCCCGCCGCAAGATCGCCCCGAGCCGCATTGCAAAAGGCCTCGTTTTCCGTACATTCGCGGCGCCGGTGCCGGGTCGTGATCCGGACGCCCCGCGCGGGCGCCAGAAGACGGGCTTCCGGCGGCGGCTGTCAAGCCGCGCCCCCTTCGCCGCGGGAGACCCGCCATCGCCATCCGTTATCAGGACGCCGGGGTCGACATCGCCGCCGGCAACGCCCTTGTCGACGCCATCAAGCCGCTGGCCGCGGCGACGCGGCGGGCCGGGGCGCTCGGCGGCATCGGCGGCTTCGGCGCGCTGTTCGACCCGCGCGCGGCCGGTTTCCGCGATCCCGTGCTGGTCGCCACGACCGACGGCGTCGGCACCAAGCTGCGACTCGCCACCCAGACCGGCCGCCATGCCGGCATCGGCGTCGACCTCGTCGCCATGTGCGTCAACGACCTCGTCGTGCAGGGCGCCGAGCCGCTGTTCTTCCTCGACTACTTCGCCACCGGCCGGCTCAGCAACACCGTGGCGGCGGAGGTGATCGCCGGCATTTCGGCCGGCTGCCGCGCCGCCGGCTGCGCGCTGGTCGGCGGCGAGACGGCGGAGATGCCCGACCACTACGCGCCCGGCGACTACGACCTCGCCGGCTTCGCCGTCGGCGCCGTCGAACGCGGCGAGACGCTGCCCAGCGAGGCGCGGCCGCCGGTGCCGGGCGACATCGTGCTCGGCCTCGCCTCGACCGGCGTGCATTCGAACGGCTACTCCCTCGTCCGCCGCATCGTCGACATCGGCGGCGTCGCGCTCGACGCGCCGGCGCCCTTCGCCACCGACACGACGCTCGGCGCGGCGCTGCTGGTGCCGACGCGCATCTATGTCGCCGCCTGCCTCGCGGCGGCGCGCGCCGGCAAGGTGAAGGCCTTCGCCCACATCACCGGCGGCGGGCTGCTGGAGAACATCCCGCGCGTGCTGCCCGACGGCACAGGCGTCGCGCTCGACGCCGCAAGCTGGACGATCCCGCCGGTATTCGGCTGGCTCGCCCGCACGGGTCCGGTCGACGAGCACGAGATGGCGCGCACCTTCAACTGCGGCGTCGGCATGATCGCCGTTGTCGCGCCGGCCGATGCCGACGCGGCGACGAGCCTGCTCGCGGCGCATGGCGAAACCGTGGCGCGCATCGGCGTGGTGACGGCCGTACCGGACGGGTCGCCACGGGTCACGGTCGCCGGCCTTGCGGCCGCCCTCGAACTGGCATGACGCGCCTCAGGCTCGGCGTGCTGATCTCCGGACGCGGCAGCAACCTCGCCGCGCTGATCGCCGCCTGCGCCGACCCCGCGTTTCCGGCCGAGATCGTCCTCGTCGTCGCCAACAAGGCCGATGCCGGCGGCCTCGACCACGCGCGCAAGGCCGGCATCGCGACGCAGGTGATCGACCATCGCGGCTTCGCCGGGCGCGAACCCTTCGATGCCGCCATCGACGCGGCACTGCGCCGGTCCGGCGTCGGGCTGGTCTGCCTCGCCGGCTTCATGCGCCTGCTGTCGGCGAAATTCATCGCCGGCTGGGACGGGCGCATCCTCAACATCCACCCGTCGCTGCTGCCCTCGTTCCGCGGCCTCGACGCGCAAGCGCAGGCGCTGGCCGCCGGCGTGCGCATCGCCGGCTGCACGGTGCATGTCGTGGTGCCGGAAATGGACGCCGGGCCGATCATCGCCCAGGCCGCCGTGCCGGTGCTGCCGGACGACACCGAGGCCGCGCTGTCGGCGCGCATCCTCGCCGCCGAGCACCGCCTCTACCCGGCCGCCGTGCGCCTGTTCGCCGAAGGCCGGGCGCGCGTCGCGGACGGGCGGGTCACGATCGAGGGCGCCGCGGCGCCCGATGCCGTGCTGGTCAATCCGCCACCCGGCTGATCGGCCGGCGGACGGCCGTGGCGCGACCATCCGCCCCTTGCGCCGGGCCGCGACCCGACGCTAAGAGTCGACGCAACCAACGGCTCCGCGGGAAGGCAGCACAGCCATGGCCGAACACGGCGACCTCATGCACGGCCACGATCTCAAGCCGCACGTCGAGACGTGGAACGGCTTCCTCAAGCTGATGTACTACGCCGCCGGCGGCGTGGTGCTGCTGCTGGTCTTCATGGCGCTGGTGCTGCTGTAGGACGGCAGGGCTTCAGGCGCCGCGGGGAGCCGCCGCTTTTTCAGTAGCCTCATCCTGAGCCTGTCGAAGGACGAGGCGGTCCCTCCGCCGGTGCCCCGATCCTCGTCCTTCGACAAGCTCAGGATGAGGATCGTTGGACTGTCGTGCGGGTCGGGAACGGCCTGGAGCGCCCCGACACCCTCGACACACGCGGTACCCACAGCCGCAATGCTACCAGTCGCCTCATCCTGAGCCTGTCGAAGGACGAGACGTCGCGCCGTCCGTGCCCCGATCCTCGTCCTTCGTCCCTCGACAGGCTCGGGATGAGGAGGCTCAGGATGAGGATCGTTGGGGCGCCGGGACGCGGGTAACGGTCCGGCGTGTGCCGCCCCTACCCGACGATGTCCGTCTCGGCGAAGAAGTAGGCGATCTCGACCTTCGCGTTCTCGGCGCTGTCGGAACCGTGCGCCGAATTGGCCTCGATCGATTCGGCGAAGGTCTTGCGGATGGTGCCGGGCTCGGCGTTGGCCGGGTTGGTGGCGCCCATCACCTTGCGGTTCGTCGCCACCGCGTCCTCGCCCTCCAGCACCTGCACCACGACCGGGCCGGAGGTCATGAAGGTGCACAGGCTGTCGAAGAACGGCCGTTCCCGGTGAACGGCGTAGAAGCCCTCGGCCTGGGCGCGCGTCAGCCGCATGCGCCGCTGCGCGACGATCCGCAGCCCCGCCTCCTCCAGCAGCGCGTTGATGCGCCCGGTCAGGTTGCGCCGCGTGGCGTCCGGCTTGATGATCGACAGCGTGCGTTCGATGGCCATGATGCGTCCGTCTTGCTGGGTCGGTGGCGGGTGGCCGGGTTCCTAGTGGCCGGCCGGGCGGGCGTCAAGGGACGCCGGCTCACGCCTTCTTCTCGAACGCGCCCCGTTCGTTCTCCTGCCAGTAGGTCAGGTCGTGGCCGGCGTCGCGGCAGGCGGTCCAGCGCTGGCGGGCGGCGGCGACCTGGGCCTCGTCGTTGCCGTCGAAGATGTCGCAGACCAGCGCAAAGCCTGCGACCTGCGCCGAGGTGGCGCCGTCGGTGAGGAACAGCACCTCGGCGCCGTTGGGGTTCTCGTCGGCGTCGGTCAGCCAGACCGGCTGCAGCGCGGCGTGGCCGTCGGCCTTCGTGCCGTGCGGCAGGAAGCCGCGGTCGTCGTAGGTCCACAGATGGTCGGCCAGCGCCTCGACGCGCTCGGCCGAACCGGCCATGACGACGGCGCGGCGCCTGTCGCGTTCCAGCGTCGCCTGCAGCATGCGCGGCAGCGCGTCCTCGAGGCGGCGGCGGACGAGGTGATAGAAGCGGATCTCGGTCATCGCACTTGCGGACGGCATTGCGGCAGCCGGCACGGGCTGCCTTCGACGCCTCGTCCTTCGACAGGCTCAGGATGAGGCTGCGAGGGACGGCGAAGCTGCGCCAAGCGTGGCTCGCTGCCGCCGGGCCGTCGGCGGCGAGGCGGCGCCGAGCCTATGCAAGAAACGTCCTCATGGTGAGCCTGTCGAACCATGAGGTCCGCCGCCTACCGCTCGTAATTGTCGGCGACGAAGCGGTCGAGCAGGCGGACGCCAAAGGCGGTGGCGCCCTTCTCCATCAGCGGCTTGTCCTTGTCGGCCCAGACCACGCCGGCGACGTCGAGATGGGCCCATTTGACGTCGTTGGTGAAGCGCTTGATGAACTGCGCGCCGGTGATCGAGCCGCCCCAGCGGCCGCCGCCGATGTTCTTCATGTCGGCGGCCGGGCTGTCGATCTGGCGGTCGTAGGCCTCGCCCAGCGGCATGCGCCACAGCGGCTCGCCGACCGCCTTGCCGGCGGCGTCGAGCTGGCCGGCCAGCGCGTCGTCGGTGGCGTAGAAGCCGGCCATCTCCTTGCCCAGCGCCACGAGGATGGCGCCGGTCAGCGTGGCGAGGTCGACGATGGCCGTCGGCTTGAAGCGGTCCTGCGTGTACCAGATGGCGTCGGCCAGCACGAGGCGGCCCTCGGCGTCGGTGTTGAGCACCTCGATGGTCTGGCCCGACATCGAGCGCACGATGTCGCCCGGCCGCTGGGCGTTGCCGTCGGGCATGTTCTCGACCAGGCCGACGACGCCGACGACGTTGGCGCGCGCCTTGCGGCCGGCCAGCGCGTGCATGGCGCCGATGACGGCGCCGGCGCCGGCCATGTCCCACTTCATGTCCTCCATGCCGGCGGCGGGCTTGATGGAGATGCCGCCGGTATCGAAGGTGACGCCCTTGCCGACCAGCGCCAGCGGCTTGTCGCCGGCCTTGCCGCCGTTCCAGCGCATGACCACGAGCTGCGGCTCGCGCACGCTGCCCTGGGCGACGCCGAGCAGCGCGCCCATGCCCAGCTCGCGCATGCGCTTCTCGCCCAGCACCTCGACCTTGACGCCGAGCTTGCCGAGCTTGCGGCATTCGGCGGCGAGGCTCGTCGGGTAGATGACGTTGGCCGGCTCGGAGACGACGTTGCGCGTGAAGTCGACGCCATCGGCGATGGCGGCGAGCGGTGCCCAGGCGCGGCGCGCGGCGGCGGCGCCCTCGACGCGCAGCGTCGCGGCGGCCAGCGTCGGCTTCTTGTCGGCGCTCTCGCGCGTCAGGTACTTGTCGAAACGGTAGCTGCGCAGGCGCAGGCCGAAGGCGATCTCGGCCGCGACGTCGGAGGCCTTCGGCTTGAGGCCGGGCAGCTCGTCGACCATCACTTCCACGGCGCCGGCCCTCCGGGCGTTGGCGGCGAGACAGATGCGGGCGCCGAGCGCCTCCAGCTTGAGCGCGTCGAGCGCCTTGGCCTCGCCGACCCCGACCAGCAGCACCGTCGCGCCTTCGAGCCCGGCCGGCGCCGCCACCGCCACCGTCTCGCCATGCTTGCCCGAAAAACTGCCGGCGGCGGCGGCACGGGCCAGCGCGCCCCTGGTCTTGCGGTCGAGGGCGGTGGCCGATGGTCCGAACTTGCGGCCGGCGCCGACGAAGACGGCGAGGAGGCCCTTGTCGGACAGCTTGGCTTCGGCGAACGTGATCTTCATCGCTGGGCTCTCGGCACGGGGTCGGCGGGATCGGCGCCGGCATGCGGCGCGGCGCCGCACCCGGTCCGGCTGTCCTAGTCCACGGCGGCGGCGCGCGCAAGGCAAGCGGGCTGCGGTTCCAGCTAGGCGCGGCGCCGGGCCTTCTGCTAGAAGGCCGGTGAATTCTCTGTGTTTGTCGCAACTTAGGGGGTATCGGGCGGTGCGCGCGACGGCGGCGGACAGGCGACGGGGCAGGCGGCCGCACGCCCGGGGTGCGGCGCGTTGAGGGCGATCGACCGCTACGTGCTGCGCCAGCTCGTCCTGGCGACCCTGTTCGTCACCGGCGTCTTCACCCTGCTGGTCGCGCTCGTCGGCTCGCTGCGCGAGATCGACTTCGTCATCAACCGCGGCCTGCCCTTCACCGTCTTCCTCGAACTGATGGCACTGCGCCTGCCGGAATTCATCGCGACGGTGCTGCCCATCGCCCTCTTCATCGCCGTGCTGTTCGTCTACAACCGCCTGGTCGGCGACAGCGAGATGGTGGTGATGCGCGCCGCCGGCCTCGGCCACTGGCGCCTCGCGCTGCCGGCGCTGGCCAGCGCCGCCGGCGTCTGCATCGCCAGCTACGGGCTGGCCCTGTACCTGACGCCGGTGACGAAGGCCGCCTACAAGGAGCAGGTCTTCCACTACCGCAACACCTACGGCAACGTGCTGCTGCAGGAAGGCCGCTTCAACACGCCGTCGGACGGGCTCACCGTGTATTTCCGCGAGCAGGCGGCGAACGGCGACCTGATCGGCATCTTCGCCCACGACACGCGCCGCGCCGACCGGCCGGCGCGCACCTACATCGCCCGCCGCGGCGCGATGGAGTCGGCGCCGGGCGGCGCCCGCATCGTGCTGTTCGACGGCAGCCTGCAGCAGATCGACGGCGGCGACGGCGACCTCGAACAGTTCTATTTCGACCAGCTCGCCCTCGACCTCGGACCGAGTTCGCCGGCCAGCCAGCACCGCTGGCAGGAGCCCGAGGAACGCACCCTGCCCGGCCTGTTCAACCCGGTGCTGAGCGACCCCAACGACGCCTTCTACCAGAAGAACCTGATCGCCGAGGGCCACCGCCGCCTGGCCTCGCCGCTGCTGGCGATCGCCTTCGCGCTGGCCGGCGTGGCGGCGCTGCTGGGCGGCGAGTTCAGCCGCCGCGGCCAGTCGGGCCGCATCGTCGCCGCGGTGTGCGCGGTCATCTGCCTCTACCTCGCCAACCTGACGGTCTTCAACCTGACGCAGAAGAACCTCGCGCTCGCGCCGCTGCTCTACCTGCTGCCGGTCGGCGCGGCGACGGCGGCGGCCTATGCGCTGGCCGGACGCTGGCGGCGGCGGCCGTCCGGCGCCGCCCTGGCCGCGGGGTGAACGACATGTTCCTGTCGCGCACCGTCTCGGGCTATCTCGGACGCAACTTCGCCGTCTGGTTCGCCATCGTGCTGGCGACGCTGTTCGCCGTGTTCGCGCTCATCGACATCGTCGAGCTGTTGCGCCGCTCCGCCGGCAAGCCGCTGGTGACGCTGGCCATCATCGCCGACATGGAACTGCTGCGGCTGCCCAACCTGCTGCAGGAGGCGGTGCCCTTCGCGGTGCTGTTCGGCGGCATGTTCGCCTTCGTCAAGCTGACGCGGCACCACGAGCTGATCGTGCTGCGCGCCGCCGGCGTTTCGGTGTGGCAGTTCCTGCTGCCGGCCCTGCTGATCGCCACCACCGTGGGCGCGATCAAGGTGATGGCGCTGAACCCGCTGGCGGCGGTGCTGCTGGCGCACTACGAGCGCATGGAGGGCCGCTATCTTTCGGGCAAGAGCGCCCTGCTCGCCGTCGCCAATTCCGGGCTGTGGCTGCGCGAGGTCGATGCCAACGGCAACCACACCGTGGTCGCCGCCAAGGCCGTGCGGCCGGACCAGGTGACGCTCGACGAGGCGACCTTCTACGTCTTCGAGGGCGAGGACCAATTCCTCCGCCGCATCGACGCCCGGACGGCCCGGCTCGAACCCGGCCACTGGCTGATCGAGGAGGCGATCGTGCGCTCGCCGCAGTCGGCCTACCGGCCGGTCGCGGTGGTGCGCCTGCCGACCGACCTGACGACCGACAAGATCCAGGAAAGCTTCGCCAGCCCGAAGACGGTGTCCTTCTGGCATCTGCCGCGCTTCATCCGCGTGCTCGAGGAGACCGGCTTCTCGGCCACCCCGCATCGCCTGCGCTGGCACGCCCTGATGGCCGAGCCGCTGCTGCTGATGGCCATGGTGCTGCTCGCCGCGACGTTCTCGCTGCGCCTGCAACGGCGTGGCGGCACGCTGCTGCTGGTCGGCACCGGCGTGCTCGCCGGCTTCCTGCTGCACGTCATGACCAACGTCATCCACGCCCTCGGCATCGGCGCCAGCGTGCCGGTGGTGCTCGCCGCCTGGGCGCCGGCGGGCGTCAGCCTGATGGCCGGCCTGTCGCTGCTGCTGCACCTGGAGGACGGATAAGGTGGTAGCGGGGGGGCGCTTGCAAATCGCGTTGGCGGCGGCACTGCTGGCCCTGTGCGCCGCGCTGGCGGCGAGCGCGCCGGCGGCGGCACAGGCGGCGGCGCGCGACAGCGCCGGCCGCGAGGTCCTGCTGCAGGCCGACCAGGTGCAGTTCGACGACGCCCTCGGCGTCGCCACGGCGACGGGCAACGTCGAACTGGCGCAGGGCAACCGGGTGCTGATGGCCGACACCGTCAGCTACAACCAGCGCGCCAACGTCGTCACCGCGTCGGGCAATGTGGTGCTGCTCGAGCCGTCGGGCGAAGTGATGTTCGCCGAATACGCCGAGATGACCGACGACATGCGCGAGGGCTTCCTGCGCGGCCTGCGCGTGCTGCTGGCCGAGGACGCCCGCCTCGCCGCCGCCGGCGGCGTGCGCCGTGCCGGCTCCGAGACCGAGCTGTCGCGCGCCGTCTATACGCCCTGCGTCGACTGCAAGGGCCGCGGCGACCGGCCGCTGTGGGAAGTGCGCGCGCGCCGCGTGGTCCACAACAGCGAGAAGCAGGAGGTCACCTACCACAGCGCCTGGCTGGACATGGCCGGCATACCGGTCATGTGGGTGCCGTACCTGTCGCACCCCGACCCGTCGGTGAAGCGCCGCACGGGCTTCCTCGCGCCTGTTTACGGCGTCTCCTCGAATGTCGGCACATCGGTGCAGACGCCGTACTTCTGGGCTCTGTCCGAGGACAAGGACATCACCTTCGACCCGATCCTGATGGTCGAGCGCGCGCCGTTGCTGACCGGCGAATACCGCCAGGCCTACAACGACGGCGAATTGCGCTTCCGCCCCAGCGTCGCGCGCGACGGCTTCCAGGGCGGAAGTCAGAAGTTCCGAGGCCACATCGACGGAACGGCGCGGTTCGATGCTTCGGACACCTGGCGCTACGGCAGCCGCCTGTGGCTGACCTCCGACGATACCTATCTGTCGCGCTACAGCTTTCAGCGTCAGGACATCCTGACCAGCAGGCTCTACGCCGAGGGCTTTCACGCCCGCAACTACGCGGTCGCCGAAAGCATCTATTTCCAGGATCTGCGGCCGACCGGCGCCGGCGCCGAAGCACCGTTCGTGATGCCGCGTATGGCCTACAGCTTCGTGGGCGAACCGGGCCGCCTCGGCGGGCGGGCCAACTTCGACGCCGACATGCTGGCGTTGACCCGTGTCGACGGCGCCTCCAGCCGGCGCATCTCGGCGGTCACCGGCTGGCAGATACCGTGGTACAGCCGCTTCGGCTCGATCACGACATTCTCGACCAGCCTGCAAACGGACATCTACAGCGTCGAGCGTGTCAGCTCGGCGGAACGCGATTCGGAAGGCAACGGCGTCGTCGGCCGCGCCTTCCCCATGGCCGCGCTCGACTGGCGGTTGCCTTTCGTGCGCGATGGCGGCAACACACGCCAGGTGATCGAGCCCATCGCGGCCTTCGTCGCGGCGCCGTTCAGTGCCAATCCGAGCCGCATTCCCAACGAGGACAGCGCCGACTTCGAGTTCGACGAAACCAACCTGTTCCGCCCGGGACGGTTCGGCGGACGCGACCGCGTCGAGGAGGGCCAGCACGTCGCTTACGGCGTCCGTACCGGTACATACGGCGCCCGCGGCGGCCGCACGACATTGTTCATCGGGCAATCCTTCCAGTTCCAGAAGGAATCCAGCCTCGCCGGTGCCTCCGGGCTCGAGGAGGACTTCTCGGACATCGTCGCGCGGCTCGAAGTGGTACCCAATCGCTATCTCAGCGCCGTCTACAAGACGCGGATCGACGTCGACAGCCAAGACGCGGCGCGCAGCGAACTGGCGCTGCGGGCCGGAGGCCGGGCGCTCGCCGTCGACCTGTTCTATTTCTTCTTCAACCAGCAACAGCAATTGCAGACGACCGGCACCCAGCGCCGCAACTATGGCGACCGCGAGGAAATAACCGCCCAGTTGAGCTCGCAACTCACCGACCGCTGGAGCGCGTCCATCGACACGCGGCGCGACATCGCCACGGGGGCCGGTACGATCTCGTGGGGCGGCACCGTTCGCTACGTCTGCGACTGCGCCACCTTCGGCCTCGACTTCCGGCGCGACTTCACCCGCGACCGCGATATCGGGCCGAACGATTCCATCGTCCTGCGGATGGTGCTGAAAACTCTCGGCGAGTTCGGCGGCAGTGTCCTCTAGACCCCGCTCCCGGCCCCGACCCTGTTGCCATGGGCGGGCCAAGTGTGCTGGATGGGGCTGCGGGCAGGAGCGTTGCAGGACAATGGCCATGCGAGGAACAACGGTCCGCCGGACGGGCCTCGCCGCCGCGCTGGGCGTGGCGATCGCGCTGTGCCTCGCGGTCGCGCAACCGGCCGTCGCGCAGGAAGTCCAGCGCATCGCGGCCGTGGTCAACGACCAGGTGATTTCGATTTACGACCTGGCGCGGCGTCTCGACCTCGTCATCCGCTCGTCCGGCATGCCGGACAACCCCGAGCAGCGCCGGCGGCTGGCGCCGCAGGTGATGCGCGGCCTCATCGACGAGACACTGCAGTCGCAGGAGGCCGCGCGGCTGAACATCAACGTCAGCCAGGCCGACGTCGATACCGCGATCGCCCAGATCGAGGCCAACAACAAGCTGCCCAAGGGCGGCTTCGGCGACTTCGTGGCCCGGCAGGGCCTCACCATCGACACGGTCATGGCGCAGATCAGGCCCTCGCTCGCCTGGCAGAAGCTGATCGCCCGTCGCGTCGTTCCGACCATCGATATCGGCGAGGAAGACATCGACGCGGTGCTCGCCCGCATCAAGGAAAAGTCCGGGGGCACCGAATTGCGGCTGGCCGAAATCGTCCTGCCCATCGACGACCAGGGCCAGGCGCAGGACGTCGTCGACCTTGCCCGCCGGCTGGTGTCCCAGGTCCGCGGCGGCGCGCCGTTCGCGCCGATCGCCCGCCAGTTCTCGCGCAGCGCCAGCGCGGCGACCGGCGGCGACATTGGCTGGGTCGCGGAGGGCCAGTTGTCGACGGCCGATGCGACCGCCGTCAGCGGTCTGAAGCCGGGTGAGGTGGCGGACCCCATCGTCGAGCCCGACGTCATCCGCATCGTCTACCTCATCGAGCGGCGCAGCAGCGGCGGAGGTGGCGGCGGCGACGCCCGGCTAACGCTGCGCCAGCTTGGCCTGCCGCTCGCGCCCAACGCGACCAAGGCCGACACCGACGTGCAGATCTCGCTCGCCGCCCAGATCGGCGCCGCCGCCAAGGACTGCGCCGACTTCGCCCGCCTCGCCGCCGAACAGGGATCGCCGCAGCCGGCCGAGCCGATCGAGGTGCGTGCCGGCGACCTCGCCGACCACCTGCGCGCGGTCATCGACGGCGTGCCGGCGGGCAAGGCGGCACCGCCGGTCGTCGTGCCGGGCTCGGTGCAGGTCATCATGATCTGCAGCCGCGAGGCCAACCAGGGTCCGGCGCGCGAGGACATCCGCGAATCGCTGCTGCGCGAGCGCGTCGACATGATGTCGCGGCGCTATCTGCGCGACCTGCGCCGCGCCGCCTTCGTCGACGTCCGGGCCTTCCCGGGATGAACCCCGCGCCGTCGGTCGAGGCGGCTCCGCCGCTGGCGCTGACGATGGGCGAACCGGCCGGCATCGGCGGCGAGATCGCCCTTGCCGCCTGGGCCGGTCGCGGCGAGGACGTGCCGCCCTTCTTCCTGCTCGACGACCCGGCGCGGATGACGCGTCTCGCCGCCAGCCTCGGCCGGGACGTCCCGGTCCGCGCCATCGCCAGCCCGGCGGAGACGGCGCGCACATGGCCGCAGGCCCTGCCGGTGCTGCCGCTGGCCGTCCGCGTCGAGGCGACCCCCGGCACGCCCGACCCGGCCAACGCCGCGGCCGTCGTCGGCGCCATCCGCCGCGCCGTTTCGCTGGTGCGCGGCGGCGAGGCGGCGGCGGTCGTCACCAACCCGATCCACAAGCAGACGCTCTACGGCAGCGGCTTCCGCTTTCCCGGCCATACCGAGTTCCTCGCCGAGCTGACCGGCACGGCCGCGGCGCCGGTAATGATGCTGGCCGTGCCGGGCCTGCGCGTGGTGCCGGTGACGATCCACATGCCGCTCGCCCAGGCGATCGCGCGCATCGACCGTGCCGCCATCGTGCACTGCGGGCGCGTGACGGCGGCGGCGCTGCAACGCGATTTCGCCATCGCCCGGCCGCGCCTCGCCGTGGCCGGGCTCAATCCGCATGCCGGCGAAGGCGGCACGCTGGGGCGCGAGGAGACCGACATCATCGCCCCCGCCGTGGCCGAACTGGCCGCTCTCGACATCGAGGCGACGGGGCCGCTGCCGGCCGACACGCTGTTCCACCCGGAAGCGCGGGCGCGCTGGGACGCCGTCATCTGCATGTACCACGACCAGGCGCTGATCCCGCTCAAGACGGTGGACTTCGCCCACGGCGTCAACATCACGCTCGGCCTGCCGATCGTCCGCACCTCACCCGACCACGGCACCGCCTTCGACATCGCCGGGCAGGGCCGCGCCGACCCGGCGAGCCTCGTTGCCGCGCTGCGGCTGGCCGCCGCGATGGCGGCGCGGCGGCGCGCGAGCCTCGCCACCGCCGCGTGAGCGACGGCGCGACCCACGCGGCGCTGGCCGGCTTGCCGCCGCTGCGCGAGGTCATCGCCCGCCACGGCCTCGGCGCGCGCAAGGCGCTCGGCCAGCACTTCCTGCTCGACCTCAACCTCACGCGCCGCGTCATGCGCGCCGCCGGGCCGCTTGCCGGGACGAGCGTGGTCGAGATCGGCCCCGGCCCCGGCGGCCTCACGCGCGCACTGCTGGAAAGCGATGCCGCCAGCGTCGTCGCCATCGAGCGCGACGGCCGCTGCATCGCCGCGCTGGGCGAACTGGCGGCGGTGGCGGGCGGGCGTCTGCGCGTCGTCGAGGGCGATGCGCTCGACATCGACGCGGCCGCGCTGGTGCCGGCGCCGCGCCGCATCGTCGCCAACCTGCCCTACAACGTCGCGACACCGCTGCTGCTCGGCTGGCTCGCCCGCGCCGACGCCTGGGCCGGGTTCACGCTGATGTTCCAGAAGGAAGTCGCCGACCGGCTCGCCGCCCCGCCGCGCACGCCGGCGCGCGGCCGCCTGTCGATCCTCGCGCAATGGCTGTGCGTCGTCGAACGCTGCTTCGACATCTCGCCTCGCGCCTTCACACCGCCGCCCGCCGTGGTCTCGACCGTCGTCAACCTGACGCCGCGCCCGGCGCCGCTGGCGCCGGCTGACATGCGCACGCTCGAGCGCGTCACCGCCGCCGCCTTCGGCCAGCGGCGCAAGATGCTGCGCTCGTCGCTGGCCTCGCTCGGCGGCTCGGCGTTGCTGGAGAAGGCCGGCGTGCCGGAAACGGCGCGCGCCGAGGAGCTGTCGGTCGAGCAGTTCTGCGCGCTGGCGCGGGCGCTGGCCGGTCAGTAGCCCTGCCGCAGCCGGGTGACGAAGTTGGACAGGCCGATCTGCCTTCCCGTCCGCAGGCGTTCGGCCTGCAGGATCGCCGAGACCTGGGCGACGCTCTCGGCGAAGTCGACGTTGACGACGACATAGTCGTAGGCGTCCCAGTGGCTCATCTCGTCCGGCGCGCGGGCCATGCGGCGGGCGATGGTTTCCTCGCTGTCGCGCGCGCGGGTCTTGAGCCGCCGTTCGAGATCGGCCGTCGACGGCGGCAGGATGAAGACGCTGACGAGATCGTCGCGCGCCGCCTCGCGCAGTTGCTGCGTGCCCTGCCAGTCGATGTCGAACAGCACGTCGCGGCCCTCGTCGAGGGCGCGCATCACCGGCCCGCGCGGTGTGCCGTAGTAGTGGTCGAAGACCTTGGCGTGCTCCAGCAGCTCGCCGCGATTGACCATCAGGTCGAACTCGACGCGCTCGATGAAGCGGTAGTGCACGCCGTCGACCTCGCCCGGCCGCTTCGGCCGCGTCGTCACCGACACCGACAGGTCGAGCGCGCGCTCGCGTTCCAGCAGGGCGCGGCTGATCGATGTCTTGCCGGCGCCCGAGGGCGACGACAGCACGAACATCATGCCGCGGCGGCGGATCGACAACGGATCGTCGCTGGTCCTTCGGGATGCCGGCTCGGCCATGCGCGTCACTCGATGTTCTGGATCTGCTCGCGGAACTGCTCGACCGCCGCCTTGAGGTCGAGCCCGGCGCGCGTCAGCGCCATGCCGGTGGCCTTCGAGCACACCGTGTTGGCCTCGCGGGTGAATTCCTGGCACAGGAAGTCGAGGCGGCGGCCCACCGCCACGCCCTCGGCGAGAAGCGCGCGCGCCTGCTCGAGATGCGCGCCGAGGCGGTCGAGTTCCTCGCGCACGTCGGTGCGTGTGACGAGGATCGCCAGCTCGCCGGCCAGCCGGTCCTCCGGCAGCGGCGGATCGGCGGCGATCAGTTCGGCGAGCTGCGCCGCGAGACGCGCCCGCAGCGCCTCGGGCTGCGCCTCGGCGCTGGCGGCGGCCTCGTCGACCAGCACGGCGATGCGGTCGAGCAGGCCGCCGAGCACGGCGGCAAGCCGCGCGCCTTCCTCGGCACGCGCCGCGACGAGCGCGTCGAGGGCACCGGCGAGCGTCGCTTCCATCGCCGTCGTGCGCGCCGCCAGCGCGGCCTCGTCCTCGACCTCGTCGGCGGCCTCGACGACGCCGCGCACGGCCAGCAGGCCCTCCAGGGCCGGCGGCCCGGCGGCGACGCGGCCGGCGAGCGAGGCGTGCAGCGCCAGCAGCTCGTCGAGCAGGGCGCGGTTGATGCGCAGGTTGGCGACAGGGGCGACGCGGTCGACCGACAGCGTCGCCTGCACGTTGCCGCGCACCAGCCGCTTGCCGATCGCGGCGCGCGCAACGGCCTCGAGACGGTCGTAGCCGGCGGGCACGCGCACGCGCGCTTCGAGGGCGCGCCCGTTGACGCTCTTCAGCTCCCAGGCCCAGGCGGTGCGCTCGTCGTGCCCCCCCGCGCGAGCGAAGCCGGTCATGGAAGAAAGCGCCACCGGCCCCTCGCCCCTCGCCCGAATTCCCGCCCGGCCTTATAGCTTGCGGCCGGCGCCGCCAACAAGGCGAGCGGCCGGAGGAGCGACCATGCGCGATCCCCGTTCGATCCTCGTCACCGGCGCCTCGGCGGGCATCGGCGCCACCCTCGCGCGGGCCTATGCCGCGCCGGGCCGCACGCTGTTTCTCGGCGGCCGCGACGCGGCGCGGCTGGGCGATGTCGCCGATGCCTGCCGCGCGCGCGGCGCCGCCGTGCATACCGCCGCCCTCGACGTGCGCGACGCCGCCGCGATGGCCGGCTGGATCGCCGCGGCCGATGCGATCGCCCCGCTCGACCTCGTCGTCGCCAACGCCGGCGTGTCGGCCGGAACCGGCAGCGGCGGAGAACCCGCCGGCCAGGCCCGCGAGATCTTCGCGGTCAATCTCGACGGCGCCGTCAACACGGTGCTGCCGGCGCTCGCGGCGATGCTGGCGCGCCCACGCCCTGCCGGCGGCGGCCCGCGCGGCCAGATCGCGCTGGTGGCGAGCCTCGCCGGCTTTCGCGGCTTCGCCGGCGCGCCCGCCTACTGCGCCAGCAAGGCGGCACTGCGAAGCTGGGGCGAGGGCCTGCGCGCGCTGCACCGCGGCGACGGCATCGAGGTCGCGGTCGTCTGCCCCGGCTTCGTCCGCACGGCGATGACGCGGGGCAACGACTTTCCCATGCCGTTCCTGATGGACGCCGGGCGCGCCGCCGGCCTCATCCGGCGCGGCCTCGCCGCCGGCCGCGGCCGCGTCGCCTTTCCGTGGCCACTCTACTGGGGCGTCCTGCTGCTCGCCGGCCTGCCCGACTGGCTCGCCGGCCGCATCGCCGCCGGCGCGCCGCGCAAGCCGGCGCGGCGCGGCGGCGGGGCCGCCTAGCGCGCGCCGTCGTCCTCCGCATCCTGCTTGCGCTGCCAGCGGCGATATTTCGCGACGTTGCGGTTGTGCTCGGCCAGCGTTTCGGCGAAGGCATGGCCGCCCGTGCCGTCGGCGACGAAGTAGAGATCGTTCGTCGTCGCCGGATCGAGCACGGCGGCGATCGCGGCGCGGCCGGGGTTGGCGATGGGGCCGGGCGGCAGGCCGTCGCTGGCATAGGTGTTCCACGGGCTCGCCACCGCGAGGTCGGCGCGCGTCAGCGGCCGGTCGAGCGGCGTGCCGTCGCGCTCCAGCGCGTAAACCACGGTAGGGTCCGACTGCAGGCGCATGCCCTTGCGCAGGCGGTTGAGAAAGACGGCGGCGACGCGCGGCCGTTCCGCGGCCAGCGCCGTCTCCTTCTCGACGATCGAGGCAAGCACGAGGGCCTCCCCGGCGCTCGCCAGCGGCAGGCCGGGCGCCCGCGACGACCACGCCGCCGCCAGCGCCTCGTCCATCGCGTGCGTCATGCGCGCCACGAGGTCGGCCCGGCGGTCGCCGCGGCTGAAATGCCAGGTCTCCGGCAGCAGGCGCCCCTCGCCCGGCGCGTCGACCGGCAATTCGCCGTCGAGGGCCGGTGCGGCGCGAACGAGCGCCAGCACCTCGGCGGTGCGTAACCCCTCGGGTATCGTCAGGCGATGGACGACGGTGCGGCCGCTGCGCAGCAGGGCGGCGACCGCCGCCGGGCTCGCCGCCGCCGGCACCTCGTACTCGCCGGCACGCAGCGGCCCGGCCTCGCGCGTCAGCCGCACGCCGAGCGCGAACAGCCGGCCCTCGGACAGGACGCCGGCGGCCTCGAGACGCTCGCCGATGGCGGTGACGCCCGCGCCCTGGGGGACGACGATGGTCCGGGTCGACGCCAGCGGCCCCGCGCCCTGCCACCAGGCGTGCCCCCACCACGCCGCGGCGACGACCGCGAGCACCAGCGCGACGAGGATGGCGAGCAGCAGGCCGGCGAGGCGGCGCAGCACGCTCCGGCGCGCGGGCCGGGGCGCGGGCGCTGTCGGGGTGTCGGTCACGGCGGGCGCGCCCGGGGCCGGGCGCGTCAGACGGCGGCGAAGACCAGCGAGGCGTTGGTGCCACCGAAGCCGAACGAGTTCGACAGGGCGGCCCGTACCTTGCGCTCGCGCGCCGTGTGCGGCACGAGGTCGATGTCGCAGCTTTCCTCGGGATCGTCGAGGTTGAGCGTCGGCGGCACGACGCCGTGCTTCACGGCGAGGATCGAGTAGATCGCCTCGACGCTGCCGGCGGCGCCGAGCAGGTGGCCGATGGCCGACTTGGTCGACGACATCGACAGCTTGTAGGCGGCGTCGCCGAACAGCCGCTTCACCGCGCCGAGTTCGATCTCGTCGCCGAGCGGCGTCGAGGTGCCGTGCGCGTTGATGTAGTCGATGTCCTCGGGGTTCAGCTTCGCCCGCTTCAGCGCCGCGCGCATCGAGCGGAAGCCGCCGTTGCCGTCTTCCGGCGGCGCGGTGATGTGGTGCGCGTCGCCCGACATGCCGTAGCCGACGATCTCGGCGTAGATGGTCGCACCGCGCTTCTTCGCGTGCTCGTACTCCTCGAGCACGACGATGCCCGAGCCCTCGCCCATGACGAAGCCGTCGCGGCCCTTGTCCCACGGCCGCGACGCCTTCTCCGGCGTGTCGTTGTACTTGGTCGACAGCGCGCGGCAGGCGGCGAAGCCGGCAAGGCCGATGCGGCAGATGGCGGCCTCGGCGCCGCCGGCCACCATGACGTCGGCGTCGTCGAGCATGATCAGCCGGGCGGCATCGCCGATGGCGTGCGCGCCGGTCGAGCAGGCCGTCACCACGGCGTGGTTGGGGCCCTTGAAGCCATGCTTGATCGAGACATGGCCCGAGGCGAGGTTGATCAGCGCCGACGGGATGAAGAACGGCCCGATGCGCCGCGGCCCCTTCTCGTTGAGCAGCGAGGAGCCGTCGTAGATCGTCTGCAGGCCGCCGATGCCGGAGCCGATCAGCACGCCGGTACGCTCGGCGTCCTCCTCGGCCTCGGGCTTCCAGCCCGCATCGGCTATGGCGTAGTCCGCCGCCGCGATCGCGTAGGTGATGAACGGATCGAGCCGCCGCTGTTCCTTCGGCTCGATGTGCTCGTCGGGATTGAAGTGCCCGGCCGACGTCTCGCCGCGCGGCACCTGGCCGGCGATCTTCGCCGGCAGGTCCGACACGTCGAACGACTGGATCGCGCGGATGCCCGACTCACCGGCCGTCAGGCGGCGCCAGTTGTGCTCGACGCCCACCCCGAGCGGCGTGACAAGGCCGAGGCCCGTGACGACTACGCGCCGCATCGCATCACCCCGTTGCTCGCCCATCCCGACGGTCACCCGCCGCGTCCCGGTACGGGACGATCAGGTGTGCTCCTCGAGGAACTTGATGGCGTCGCCGACCTTGACGATCTTCTCGGCGGCATCGTCGGGAATCTCGCAGCCGAATTCTTCCTCGAAGGCCATCACCAGCTCGACGGTGTCGAGGCTGTCGGCGCCGAGATCCTCGATGAAGCTCGCGTCCGGCACGACCTTCGACTCTTCGACGCCGAGATGCTCGACGACGATCTTCTGCACACGCTGCGCGATGTCGCTCATGTTTCTGCTCGTCCCCACGTGATCCCGCCCGCCCGGCTGCCGTGTCTCCGGCTCACCGGGGCACCGGGAATGGTGCCTGCATTTCGGCGTCGGGTGAAGTCTGCTCCCTCATGCCCTTCGCCGGCGGCGATACCGCGCCCCGGCGGGCGCCCAGCCCCGGGCGCGATCCGCACGGAAACAAACGCGGCGCCACTTATACGCCTTGCCCAGCCGCGTCAACCCGCTTGCCCCCCGCCGTTCGGCCGGCGGGACGGCCTCAGACCATGGCCATGCCGCCGTTGATGTGAAGCGTGTGGCCGGTGACGTAACCGGCCTCCTCGCTGGCGAGATAGACGGCCGAAGCCGCGATGTCGGCCGGCGTGCCGAGACGGCCCGCCGGAATGCGCCCCAGCAACGCGGCGCGTTGCGCTTCCGGCAGGGCCGCCGTCATCGGCGTGTCGATGAAGCCCGGCGCGATGCAGTTGACGGTGACGCCGCGGCCGGCGACCTCGTGCGCCAGCGCCTTGGTCAGCCCGACGAGGCCGGCCTTGGCGGCGGCGTAGTTGGCCTGGCCGGGATTGCCCGTCTGGCCGACCACCGAGCCGATGTTGACGATGCGCCCCCAGCGCGCGCGCACCATGCCGCGCAGCGCCGCCCGGCAGAGGCGGAAGGCGCCGGTCAGGTCGACGGCGAGGACGGTGTCCCACTCCTCGTCCTTCATCCTGAGCGCGATGTTGTCGCGCGTCAGGCCGGCATTGTTGACGAGGATGTCGAGGCCGCCGAGCGCGGCCGTGGCCTCGGTCGCCAGCTTGTCGGCGGCGGCGGGGTCGGCGAGGTCGGCCGGCACCACCCGCGCCTTGGCGCCGAGATTCGCCGCCACGGCCTCCAGCCGGTCGACGCGCGTGCCCGACAGCGCGACCTCGGCGCCGGCCGCCGCCAGCGCTCCCGCGATGGCCGCACCGATACCGCCGCTCGCGCCCGTCACAAGGGCACGTCTGCCTGCCAGCGAGAACACTGTCCGTCGTCTCCGCCCGTCTTCCCCTTGCGGGGCACCTTACAGCGATTCGAGAAATGCCTCGACATCGGCGGGCGTGCCCACCGAGCGGCCGCTCATCTCGCGATCGATCCGTCGCACCAGGCCGGCCAAGACCTTGCCGGCGCCGAGTTCGACAAGCTCCTCGACCCCCCGCTCCTTCATCGCCAGCACCGATTCGCGCCAACGCACACGCGCCGTCACCTGCTCGACCAGCAGGCGGCGGATCTCGGCCGGGTCGTCCACCGGCACCGCCGTGACGTTGGCGATCAGCGCCGGGCGCGGCGGCCGGACGTCGGTCTTTTCCAGCGCCTCGGCCATCTCGTCGGCCGCCGGGCGCATGCGCGCGCAATGGAAGGGGGCGCTGACCGGCAGGATGATGCTGCGCCGGCCGCCCTTCTCCTTGGCCAGCTCGACGGCGCGCTCGACGGCGTCCCTGTCGCCGCTGACCACCACCTGGCCCTCGCTGTTGTCGTTGGCGACGTCGCAGACGCCGCCGTCCCCGGCGGCCGCCGCCGCGACGGCCTCGGCATCGGCGACGGACAGGCCGAGCAGCGCCGCCATCGCCCCCTCGCCCACCGGCACGGCGCGCTGCATGGCACGGCCGCGGCGCTTGAGCAGGCGGGCGGTGTCGGCCACGGCCAGCGCGCCGGCGGCGGCGAGCGCCGAATATTCGCCGAGACTGTGGCCGGCGACGAAGGCCGCGCCCTCGCCCACCGTCACCTTGCCCTCGACCGCCAGCACGCGGGCGACGGCCAGACTCATGGCCATCAGCGCCGGCTGGGCGTTCTCGGTCAGGACCAGGTCGGATTCCGGCCCCTCGACCATCAGCCTGAACAGCTTCTGGGAGAGGGCGTCGTCGACCTCCTCGAAGACCTCGCGGGCGGCGGGAAAGGCCTCGGCCAGCTCGCGGCCCATGCCGACCTGCTGGCTGCCCTGGCCGGGAAACACGAAGGCACGGATCATCGTCTTGCGGCGCTCCCCCCGTCGCGGCCGCCCCGGCGGCCCCGTGGAGGGGCATTCCTAGCCCCTCGCCGCGCGGCCCGGCAACAGGCCGCGGCCCTTGCGCCAACCCGGGCGTTGTGCCATATGGCCGCCTCTTCTGGGCCGGCGCGCGAGCGTTGCGGCCCGCTCCTTGCCGGTCGGTCTCCCCGCGTCATGTGGGCCCGCCCGGTTCCAGACCGTGCGGCCGCGGCTCCAGAGGGAGGCGATCGGCGGCGGTCGTCAACCCGTGGGGAGCAGAACGGCCATGCCGCTCTACGAACACGTCCTTATTGCCCGCCAGGATGCGACCAACGCGCAGGTCGATGCCGTTGTCGACGCCATGGCGGAGCTGCTGCAGGCCCAGGGCGGCACCATCAAGCGCCGCGAATACTGGGGCCTGCGGACCCTGACCTACCGCATCCGCAAGAACCGCAAGGGCCACTACGTCCTGCTCGACCTCGACGCCTCGCCGGCGGCGGTGGCCGAGCTGGAGCGCAACGAGCGCTACCACGAGGACGTGCTGCGCTACCTGACGCTGCGGGTCGACGCGCACGAGGAAGGCCCCTCGATCCAGATGCAGGGCCGCCGCGACCGCGACGGCAAGCGTGGCGATCGCGATTTCCGCGACCGCGACCGGGGCGGCTTCCGCGACCGCGGCGACCGTGACTGGCGCGACCGCCGCGAGGGGCGCGACGATGACAGCGCGCCGGCCGCGCTGGCGACCGGCGGGGAGGAATAGTCATGGCCATGGGTGGTGGTGGCGGCCGTTCGTTCGGCGGCGGCGCGGGAGCCGGCGGTGGTGGCGGCGGCGGCGGCGGTGGCCGTCGCCCGTTCTTCCGGCGGCGCAAGACATGCCCGTTCTCCGGCGCCAACGCGCCGAAGATCGACTACAAGGACACCAAGCTCCTGCAGCGCTACATCTCCGAGCGCGGCAAGATCGTGCCGAGCCGCATCACGGCGGTCTCGGCGAAGAAGCAGCGCGAGCTGTCGCGCGCCATCAAGCGCGCGCGCTACCTCGCCCTGCTGCCCTACGTCCTCGACTGACCGGCCGGCTGGCGGGACGGGGAATCCGATGATGGGCGGAGCACTGGGCGGAGCCGCACTGGCCGTCGGCGCCGGTATCGCCAGCCTCGCGATGTGGAGCGCGCCGCGCGCGCTCGGCGTCGCCGGCGGGATGGCGATGCCGGTGGCGACGCTGCCGCTGCTGCTGGCCGGGCTCGCCGGCGGCCTGTTCGTCGCCGGGCTCGCCGGCGCCGGCGCGACGGCGCTCGCCGCCGCCGCCTCGGGCACGCAGGCCGCCATCGTCTTCGCCGTGCTGGTCGCCGTGCCGGGCTGGGCCTGCTGCCGTCTGCTGCTGCGCTCGCAGCCGCGGGTCAGCGGCGGCGCCGACTGGACGCGGCCGATGACGGTCCTGCTGTGGTTCAGCACCGTCGCGGCCGCCGCCCTCGCCGGCTTCGGCAGCATGCTGACGGCCGATCCCGGCGGCCCGCAGGGGGTCGTGCACAATTTCATCGAGGCCTGGCTCGGCGCCGTCGCGCCGCATCTCGGCGCCTACGGACGCATGGAGTGGGCGGACGCGGCGGCGCCGTGGTTCGCCGGCGTCGCGGTGGCCGCACTGCTGCTCGGCCTCGCGGTCGCCATGCTGGTGGCCTTCGCGGCCCTCCGGCCGGCCGCCGCCGCGCGGCGCCCGACCCCGTCGCTGGCCGACCAGCGCGCGCCGCTGTGGCTGCATGCCGCCGCCCTGGCGGCCGGCATCGCCGCGCTCGTCGTGCCCGGCCTGTGGGGCTACTTGGCGCTGAACGCCGTGCCGGTCCTGCTGGTCCCGGCGGTCGTCTCGGCGGTGGCGACCGTGCACGGCCGCCTCGCCGGCCTTCCTCTTGCCCCGCGGATCGCCGCGTGGGCCGTTCTCGTCGGCGTGCCGCCGCTGGTGGCCGCCGCCATCCTTTTCGACATTGGCGAACAACTGCTGGCGTTGCGCCGGGCTCTCGCGGCCCGCCGCCTCCGGGAGGTCTGACATGGAAGTGATCCTGCTCGAGCGCATCGCGCGCCTTGGCCAGATGGGCGACGTCGTCAACGTCAAGCCCGGCTTCGCCCGCAACTTCCTGCTGCCGCGCAAGAAGGCCCTGCGCGCCACGGCGGAGAACCGCGCCTATTTCGACCAGCGGCGCGCCCAGCTCGAGGCCGACAACCTGGCCAACAAGTCCGAGGCCGAGAAGGCCGCCGCCGCCCTCGAGGGGCTGACCGTGACGCTGCTGCGCCAGGCCGGCGAGAGCGGGCAGCTCTATGGCTCGGTCACCGGCCGCGACGTCGCCCAGGCGGTCGTCGAGTCCGGCGCGACCATCGACAAGCGCCAGGTGACGCTCGACCGCGGCATCAAGACGCTTGGCCTGCATCCGGTGAAGGTGACGCTGCACCCCGAGGTGTCGGTGCAGATCACCGTCAACGTCGCGCGCAATGCCGAGGAAGCCGCCATCCAGGTCGAGCGCGGCGGCGCCATCACCGACGCCGAGCGGCTGGCCGAGGAGGATGCCGCGGCGTCGGCCCTGGCGGCTGCCGAACGCGCGCTGGCGCTGGCCGACGAGGCCGGCACCCCCGCCGAGGGCGAAGGCGCGGCGACCGATGCGGCCAGGGAATAGCCGCCCCGCGTCCTGTCGGCCGGTTTTGCACGCATCGTGGTGATTCTGTTACCGTAAGCGCCGGCCGGGCCGACGCGTACGCACGCCTGCCGGCCGCCGGGTTCGGGGGAAACGGCCTGAGGCGCGCGAACCATGTTGCTGGCACGCTTTCTCGACGGGGTGATCCATGCGGGGGATCTCCGTCTGATCGACGCGCGCAAGCGCGAGCATCGTTTCGGCGACGGCACCGGAACGCCGGTGACCATCCGGCTGCACGACCGTGACCTGCATCTGCGGCTGGTGCTGAACCCGCGCCTTGCCGTGGGCGAGGCCTACATGGCCGGTGCGCTGACCGTCGACGACGGCAATCTCTACGGCTTCCTCGACATCGTCGCCGCCAACATGGCGAGCTTCGAGCGCCACCCGCTGCAGGCCGCGACCGCGCGCGTGGGGCGCTGGCTGCGCTATGCCCAGCAGCACAACCCGGTGGGCAAGGCGCAGAAGAACGTCGCCCACCACTACGACCTGTCGGACGAACTGTACGCCCTCTTCCTCGACAGCGACCGGCAGTATTCCTGCGCCTATTTCAGCACGCCGCACGGCGACCTCGAACGGGCGCAGGACGACAAGAAACGCCATATCGCCGCCAAGCTGCTGCTCGACCGGCCCGACCTCAAGGTGCTCGACATCGGCTCCGGCTGGGGCGGCCTCGGGCTGTACCTTGCCGGCGAATCGAACGCCGACGTGACCGGCGTCACCCTGTCGGTCGAGCAGCACAAGGTCAGCAACGAGCGCGCCGCTGCCGCCGGCCTCGGCGGCCGCGTCCGCTTCGCCCTGCGCGACTACCGCGAGGAAACGGGCCGCTACGACCGCATCGTCTCGGTCGGCATGTTCGAGCATGTCGGCGCCGGACACTACGACGAGTATTTCGCCCGCCTGCGCGACCTCCTGACCGACGACGGCGTCTGCCTGCTGCACTCGATCGGCCGCATGGAGCCGCCGGGCACGACCAACGCCTGGCTGCGCAAGTACATCTTCCCCGGCGGCTACACGCCGGCGCTGTCGGAAGTGCTCGCCGCCGTCGAGCGCCAGGGGCTCTACGTCACCGACATCGAGATCCTGCGCCTGCACTACGCCGAGACGCTGCGCATCTGGCGCGAACGCTTCATGGCGGCGCGCGACAGGGCCGCCGCGCTCTACGACGAGCGCTTCTGCCGCATGTGGGAGTTCTACCTTGCCGGCTGCGAGGTGGCCTTCCGCCACATGGGCCAGATGGTGTTCCAGATGCAGCTCGCGCGCCGCCAGGACGCCGTGCCGCTGACGCGCGACTACATCACCGACTGGGAGCGCGCCCACACGCCCGCCGCGGCCACCTCGCGCGCAGCAGAGTAGCGCTCACATCTCCAGCACGACCTTGCCGTCGGTGCCGGCCTCGACTGCGGCGTGCGCCTCGCCCGCCTTTTCCAGCGGGTAGGTGACGACCGGGTTGTGGACCAGCGCGCCGACGCCGAGCCATGCCGAAATCTCGGCGACCGCGCGGCGACGCATGGCGTCGGGTTCGTTGAAGCAGGCGACGACGTGCAGCGTCATGCCGCCGGTCGCGAACAGCGCGTCGTAGAAGGGGAAGACCGGCTTCGGCTCGCCCATCGAGGCGTAGGTGGCGATGACGCCGCCGGGGCGCAGCGCCGCCAGCGCCGCCTTGAGGTTACCGCCCAGCTCGACCTCGACGACGCGGTCGACGCCGCGCCCGCCGTTGAGTTCGCGCGCCCTCTTCGCCACGTCCTCGCGGCGGTAGTCGATGGTGGCGATGGCGCCGGCCGCGCGCGCCCGCGCCGCCTTCTCCGCCGTCGAGG
Organism: Alphaproteobacteria bacterium; assembly: GCA_050246875.1. Classification (GTDB taxonomy): domain Bacteria; phylum Pseudomonadota; class Alphaproteobacteria; order UBA6615; family UBA6615; genus SHWB01. The sequence continues at coordinate 192,769 of JBFWVF010000011.1, forward strand.
CGGTGGCGATGACGCGGGCGCCGCCGATGCGCGCGAACTGCACCGCGTAGTGGCCGACGGCGCCGGCCCCGCCCGTCACCAGCACCGTCTGGCCGGCCACCGGCCCGTCCTTGAACACCGAGAACCAGGCGGTCACGGCCGGCACGCCGAGGCCGGCGCCTTCGGCGAAGGTCGCCCGGTCGCCGAGCGGCGCGGCGCGGTCGGCGGCGATGGCGATGTACTCGGCGGCGGTGCCGAAGGGCCGGCGGAACTGGCCCTCCCAGATCCACACCCGCTCGCCGACGCGCGCCGGGTCGACGCCGGCGCCGACCACCTCGATCACCCCGGCGCCGTCATGGTGCGGGATGACGAGGGCGGCCTCGATGGCGCCGCGGTTGCCGGCGCGCTTCTTGGCGTCGGTCGGATTGATGCCGGACGCGTGCAGGCGCACCAGCACTTCGCCCGGTCCCGGCGACGGCGTGGCGACCTCGCCCGTTTCGAACACCTCGCGGGCCGGCCCGTAGGCCCGGTAGAAAGCTGCGCGCATGTCTGTCTCCCGATTGCGGCGCGCATCCTAGCGAGGGGAGAAGCGCGGTTCGAGCGTGCCGGGCTAGTCGCGGGAGTGGACGAATTCGCAATGATAGCACGTGGTAACACAGCAATTGGTTTGCTGACCCCGAATCGGCTGCAGCAGATAATGAGATAGTTCATTGGCTTATCGGGTTAGTCCCCAACCTTACCTGAGTGTGGGAAAACCTTCGGACTACCACCTGTAAGCGGCTGTTAGGTTCCGTCCCCTAGACAGTCTTGTACGTGTGCCAACTCCGATGACCGATACAGCCACACCTTCGCGCGAAGTGCGCGATCCGGTTGCCCCCCGCACGCTGCCGCACAACGTGCAGGCGGAGGCCGCGCTTATCGGCGCCATCCTTGCCAACAACCGTGCCTTCGAGCGGGTGCAGGACTTCCTCGAACCGCGGCACTTCGCCGACCCGGCGCACGGCCGCGTCTACGCCGCCTGCAAGACGCTGATCGAGCGCGGCCAGCTCGCCCAGCCGGTGACGCTGCGCAACTACCTCGAACGCGACCAGCAGCTTGCCGAGATCGGCGGCGTCGACTACCTCGCCCGCCTCGCCGCTGCCGTCATCACCATCCAGAACGCCCGCGACCTCGGCCAGGAGATCTACGACTGTTTCCTGCGCCGCGAGCTGATCGACGTCGGCGAGGACGTCGTGCTGCGCGCCGCCGACCACGACCTCGACGAGCCGGCGACGAAGCAGATCGAACACGCAGAAGCACGTCTCTATACGCTCGCCCAACAAGGGACGAGCGAGACGGGCTTCATCGATTTCGGCAAGGCTGTTACGCGGGCGCTCGACCTAGCAACGGCAGCTTACAAACGCGACGGCAAACTGGTTGGTGTGCCAACCGGGTTTCGCGACCTCGATACAATGTTGGGAGGGCTGCACAAGTCCGACCTCGTCATCGTCGCCGGCCGTCCGGCCATGGGCAAGACGGCCTTCGCCACCAATATCGCTAGTAATGTCGCCGAGTCCGTGCGGCGTGAGACAGGAGACGATGGTCGGACAGCCGAAGTGCGCGAAACGGTCGCCTTCTTTTCGCTTGAGATGTCCTCCGAGCAACTTGCAACGCGCATCATTTCCGAGCAGGCAAATGTGCGTTCGGATGCCATCCGGCGCGGTGACATCCGCGAGGAGGAATACGACCGCGTCTTCGCTGCCAGTCAAAAGCTTTACAACCTGCCGCTGTTCATCGACGACACTCCGGCACTGTCGGTCGCGTCGATGCGGACGCGTGCTCGCCGCCTTAAGCGCACGCACGGCCTTTCGATGATTGTCGTTGACTACCTTCAACTGCTTCAAGGAAGCACCGATCGCCGCGCAGAGAATCGAGTGCAAGAGGTTTCCGAAATCACCCGAAGTCTGAAGTCAGTTGCGAAGGAACTAAATGTACCCGTGCTCGCGTTGTCTCAGCTCTCGCGCGCCGTCGAACAGCGCGATGATAAGCGACCACAACTCGCAGACTTGCGCGAGTCCGGCTCGATCGAGCAGGACGCCGATGTGGTGATGTTCCTCTATCGTGAGGAATATTATCTGCGTCAGGCACAAGACCAGCGTGAACACGAAAGTCCGGACAAGTACCAAGAGCGCCTGCGGCGACACGAGGAACGACTTGAAGCATGTCGTAACAAAGCTACCGTGATCATCGCCAAGCAACGTCACGGCCCGGTGGGCGAGGTCGAATTGCAGTTTACCGGTGAGTTTACGCGTTTCTCCGATCTGATCTTGCGGGAACGAACCGCAGAGGAGCGCCCCCCCCGGACATTCGGCAACGAACGACCAGCGTTGCCATCGCCCAATCAACAAGAAGTTGCGCGGTTCGACAAGATTCCAGAAGCAGACCGCATACCTCAGTAGCTGCGACTGACTCGGGGTTCGCGGCGCTACACTGTCGCCGCAATGATGTCGCTTCTTTCCCCCATCGCGCCGGCCCACCTCACCCGGCTCGCTACGCTCGCCACCCTCTCCCCCCACGGGGCGGAGAGGGCCGGAGTGAGGAGGGAAGGCGCGCGTATGGACATCTCATGAAACTCTTCGAGCGCCTGCGGCGGCGGGCACCGGACGACGGCGAGGACGGCGACGCGGCGGCGGAGGATGCGCCGCCCGCCATCGTCGTGCGCGCCGCCGACATTCCGCCCGAGCGGCCGGGCATCGTCGTCGTCGACCTCGACGCCATCGCCTTCAACTGGCGCCTGCTGGTCGAGGCCGCCGGGCGGGCCGAGGTGGCGGCGGCGGCCAAGGCCGACTGCTACGGCACCGGCATGGCGCAGGTCGCCCCGGCGCTGGTGCGCGCCGGCTGCCGCAGCTTCTTCGTCGCCGTCGCCGCCGAGGGCATCGCGCTGCGCAAGCTCGCGCCGCGCGCCGCCATCGCCGTGCTGAGCGGGCCGGACCGCGCCAGCGCGCCGCTGTTCGGCGCGCACAACCTCCGCCCGGTGCTCAACGATCCCGCCCAGGTGGCGTTGTGGCGCGACTGGTGCCGCGGCCGCGACGACCCGCCGCTGGCCTGGCTGCACGTCGACACCGGCATGACGCGGCTCGGCCTGATGCCGGCGACGGTCGACGAACTGGCCGGGCATCCCGACCGCCTCGCCGGCATCGCCTTCGCCGGCGTCCTGTCGCACCTCGCCTGCGCCGACGACCCGGCGCACCCGATGAACGCGCGCCAGCTCGACGCCTTCCTCGCCGCGCGCGCCCTGCTGGAGCCGGCGACCGGGCCGCTCAGGGCCAGCCTCGCCAATTCGGCCGGCGTCTTCCTCGGCGCGCCGTGGCATTTCGATCTGGTCCGCCCGGGAGCGGCCCTTTATGGTCTCGCCCCGCACAGCGGCCGGCCCAACCCCATGCGGCCGGTCGTCCACGCTTACGCACGGATCGTACAGGTGCACGAGGTCGATCGTCCCCGCACCGTCGGCTACGGCGCCACATGGACGGTGCCCGGGCCACGCCGCCTCGCCCTCGTCGCCGCGGGCTACGCCGACGGCTACCCGCGCGCCGCCGGCGAGGGCGGCCCGCCGGGCCATGCCGGCGACGGCGCCGCGGTGTGGATCGGCGGCCACCGCGCGCCCGTGGTCGGCCGCGTCTCGATGGACCTGCTGACAGTCGACGCCAGCGCCGTGCCCACCGCGGCGCTGGGCGAGGGCGCGCTGGCCGAACTCCTCGGCCCGCACATCGACGCCGACGCCCTGGGCGCCGCCGCCGGCACCATCGGCTACGAGGTCCTCGCCCGCCTCGGCACCCGCTTCCACCGCGAATGGCGCGGCGGCGCGGAGGGCGCGTCGTGATGCGCTCGGCGCTGCCCCTCCTCTCCCCCGCCCCGCGCGCTCGACGTGTGGGCGAAAAGGACAACCCTCTCCGCCCCCGGGGGCGGAGAGGGCAGGGTGAGGTGGGGGACGTTACCGACGCCGCCACCACGGTGCCCTCGGGGAACACCCACCACACCCCGCACGCTTCGCTCGCCACCCACTCCCCCCAGAACGGCGGTGAGGGTTTTGCGGCCCACCTTCGGAGCCCCTCACCCAGAAGGTGCCCGGCCTCACCCCGCTCCGCCGCGCGGAGCAGGCGCTGTTCGAGCTGGCCGGGCGGCTCGCCATCTTCACCGCCCAGGGCGTGCGCCATTCGGTGACGCCGCCCTTCTATCCGCGCCTCATCGTCCGCCAGATGATCGAGATCGGCTTCTACTCGCTGCCGGTTGTCGGCCTGACGACGCTGTTCACCGGCATGGTGCTGGCGCTGCAGAGTCACTCCGGCTTTTCGGTCGGCGGCGAAGCCACCATCGCCACGGTGGTCATCTGGGGCATCACCCGCGAGCTGGGGCCGGTGCTGGCCGGGCTGATGGTCGCCGGGCGCATCGGCGCCGCCATGGCCGCCGAGATCGGCACCATGCGCGTGACCGAGCAGATCGACGCGCTGACCACCCTGTCGACCGAGCCCTTCAAGTACCTCGTGGCGCCGCGCCTCATCGCCGGCCTGCTGATGCTGCCTCTGCTGGTCGCCGTCGGCGACGTCATCGGCGTGCTCGGCGGCTGGCTCGCCGCCATCTACCAGCTCGGCTTCAACCCGACGACCTACCTCAAGTCGAGCTGGGACGCCTTCGAGTGGCGCGGCTTCATCTCCGGCATGGTCAAGGCGGCGACCTTCGGCTTCCTCGTCGCGCTGATGGGCTGCTACCACGGCTACCACTCCAGGGGCGGCGCCCAGGGCGTCGGCCAGGCGACGACCAACGCCGTGGTCTCGGCGTCGATCCTCATCCTGCTGTTCAACTACATCATCACCACCCTGTTCTTCGGGTTCTGAGGGTGGGTAGCGGCCGCCACACCCGCGCCACGGAAACCCTCTCCGCCCACCGGGGGGAGAGGGTGGCGAGCGGACGCGAGCCGGGTGAGGTGGGTGTTCCCCACAGGCGCGACCATCGTCGTGGTGGTAACGACCCCCACCTCACCCCGGCCCTCTCCCCCCCTGAAGGGGCGGAGAGGGAGACCGGGGCGCTCGCCACCCTCGCCCCCCTGAAGGGCGGAGAGGGTTTGCACAGGGCGGGCGCATGACCGACCTCGTGCCCGCCTCCGCCGCCGCCCTGCCGGTGCCGGTCGCCAAGATCGCCGTGCGCGACCTGCGCAAGGCGTTCGGCGCCAAGCAGGTGCTGCGCGGGCTCGACCTCGACGTGGTGCGCGGCGAGTCCCTCGTCGTCATCGGCGGCTCGGGCACCGGCAAGTCGGTGCTGATCAAGACCATCATGGGCCTCATCGACCCCGATTCCGGCTCGATCCGCGTCGACGGCGAGGAGGTGACGGGCCTCGGCGGCAGCGCGCGGGCGCGCGTGCGGCGCAAGTTCGGCATGCTGTTCCAGGGCGCGGCCCTCTTCGACAGCCTGCCGGTGTGGGAGAACGTCGCCTTCGGGCCGCTGCAGACCGGCCGCCTGCGCCGCGGCCGGGCGCGCGACATGGCCATCGACGCGCTGGCCCAGGTCGGCATCGGCGCCGAGGTCGCCGGCCGCCTGCCGTCCGAGCTGTCGGGCGGCATGCAGAAGCGCGTCGGCCTCGCCCGCGCCATCGTCACGCGGCCGGAGATCGTCTTCTTCGACGAGCCGACGACCGGCCTCGACCCGGTGATGGGCGCCGCCATCGACCGCCTGATCCGCCACATCGTCTCGTCGCTCGGCGTCACCGCCGTCACCATCACCCACGACATGGCGAGCGCGCGCCGCATCGCCGACCGCGTGGCGATGATCTTCGCCGGCCACATCCTGTGGGCCGGCCCCGTCGCCGACCTCGACCGCTCCGGCAACCCCTACGTCGACCAGTTCGTCAACGGGCGGACGGACGGACCGATCCGGCCGGGGGCGAGGGACTAGGCACGCGGCGGCCTCGCGCTTCGAGACGCCGCCTGCGGCGGCTCCTCAGCGCGAGGATGCCGGGTAGCGGTGGTGCCCGGCGCCATTTCCTACCCTCCTCATGGTGAGGAGCCCGCGCCAGCGGGCGTCTCGAACCATGAGGCGGCACGGCAGTGGCGCCGCCTGTGCTACACTCGCCGCGACGCCACGGAGGTCGCCGGTGCTGCGGATCGAATTCGAGCGCGAGGACGACGGACGCTGGATCGGGGACATCCCGGCCCTGCCCGGCGTCATGGCCTATGGCGCCACGCGCGCCGAGGCGCAGGCGAAGGTTGAGGCCCTGGCGCTACGCGTGCTGGCCGACCGGACCGGCGAACGGCGGCGTCTGGCCATCGCCCGCGCGCGCGATGCCTGCGCCGCCCTCGCCCGCAAAGGCGTGACCGCTCGCGTCATCGGGTCGCTTGCCACCGGCCGCTTCGGCCCGCATTCCGATGTCGACTTCCTCGTCACGGAATGCCCGCGCCTCCTCAAGTATGCCATCGAGGGCACAGTCGAGGATTGCCTCGGCGGCATGCCCTTCGATGTCGTCTATCTCGACGAGGTGCCTGCGGCCCGGCGTGACCGTCTCCTGCGGGAGGCCGTCGATGCGGGGCATCTTCGTTGACATCGGCAACGAACTGAACGAGATCGCACGCGAGGGCGAGGCGAAGTCGCTAAAGGGGATAGAGTCAAGTTCCACCTCTTCGTGCGTCTGCAGAAGGGGTGTTCGGTTCGAGCGCAATGTGGACATGTCGATAAATTATTCCATCCTCCACAAAATCGGCTGGCTCAGGAAATCGTCTCTTTGAAACAACTACCAAATATCTATAATGCTCTAGTTCGACGCCCTTTATATATTCGTCAGTGTATATATTCGCTTGAGCATACGCTTCACGATATTTTTCAGCCTCGTTCTCGTTTCTTGCAATTTTCCATTCTGTTAATACCAATCCAAGTACCTTGGCCGTATCTTTGTCGTTCAAACGAATAGGGTCCTGAAAAATAAGATCAGTGCGCGCACCCGTCGCATCAGCCTTAAATGCCCATATTCCATGATATAGTAGATGTACGGCACCTAATTTTTCGCATTTTGTCTCATGATGATCGAACGCCTGTCGCCATTTCTCGTTCAAATCGTCATCAACGGTGACAATTCGCTTTAAGTGCATAAAGGCTAACTCTGAAGCTGCACGAATGTGTTCTTGATTATCCCTAAGAGCGTATGACACTTCAGATTCTACCGTACATGCCGCGACTGCAAATGCTTGTATTTTTTCATATGACATTGTCGCTTCATCAACGCTAAACATTCCTGAAAACCTTCCCACAAATGCATCCAATATAGCTTTACATTCATCAGGAATGGGATAATCATTGGAAAATACCCTTACCTCCTCGATAATATTGAAAATCGGGCCCCGTAAATGCCCTCCGGCACGATATGAATCTGAATTACGGACTGCTAGAAATTTCACATACATGTCAATTCCGTGCATTAGGCTGTGGATTCTATTAGATAAATTTCTCCATTGTTCAAAGGATCTCATTTTGCCTCCCCCAAACCACATCGGCTATCTGATCTGCATAGTGCCACCGTATTTACGCCATTCTCAGCACGACTCACTACCTTCCCTGTACCCTCGCGGCCATCATGGCCCGCACCGTCTCTTCCTATGTCTGCCAGTCCTGCGGGGCGGCGTCCGGCAAGTGGTCCGGGCGGTGCGAGGCGTGCGGGGCGTGGAATTCCATCGTCGAGGAGGCGCCCCGCGAGGGCGGCTTCGCGCCGCCTGAAAAGGCGGGCGCCGGCGGCGCTCGCGGCAGGCGCACGCGGGCCGTGGCGCTGGAGCCGCTGCAGGGCAGCGCGGCGCCGCCACCGCGCCGCACCACCGGCATCGCCGAACTCGACCGCGTCACCGGCGGCGGGCTGGTCGCCGGCTCGGCGCTGCTGGTCGGCGGCGACCCCGGCATCGGCAAGTCGACGCTTCTCCTCCAGGCCGCCGCCGCGCTGGCGGCCGGCGGGGCGCGGGTGGCCTACGTCTCCGGCGAGGAGGCGGTCGACCAGATCCGCCTGCGCGCCGCGCGGCTGGGCCTCGGTGCCGCGCCGCTGCTGCTGGCGGCGGCGACGGGGGTGCGCGACATCCTCGCCGCGCTGGAGGGGCCGGAGGCGCCCGAGGTGATCGTCGTCGATTCGATCCAGACGATGTACGTCGACACGCTCGATTCCGCGCCCGGCACGGTGGCCCAGGTGCGCGCCGCCGCGCACGAGCTGATCCGCCACGCCAAGCGGCGCGGCGCCGCTCTCCTGCTGGTCGGCCACGTCACCAAGGAGGGCACCATCGCCGGCCCGCGCGTGCTCGAGCACATGGTCGACACGGTGCTCTACTTCGAGGGCGACCGCGGCCACCACTACCGCATCCTGCGCGCGACCAAGAACCGCTTCGGCCCGGCCGACGAGATCGGCGTCTTCGAGATGACCGGCATGGGCCTCGCCGAGGTCGCCAACCCCTCGGCGCTGTTCCTCTCCGGCCATGCCGACGGCGTGGCCGGCACCGCCGTGTTCGCCGGCATCGAGGGCTCGCGGCCGCTGCTGGTCGAGATCCAGGCCCTCGTCACGCCCGGCCCGCCCGGCTCGCCGCGCCGCGCCGTGGTCGGCTGGGATTCCGGCCGGCTGGCGATGGTGCTGGCGGTGCTGGCGGCGCGCTGCGGGCTTTCGTTCGCCGCCGCGGACGTGTACCTCAACGTCGCCGGCGGGCTCAGGGTGGCCGAGCCGGGGGCCGACCTCGCCGTCGCGGCGGCGCTGGTCTCGGCCCTGCTGGAACGGGAGTTGCCGGAGGGCATGGTGGCGTTCGGCGAGATCGGCCTCGGCGGCGAGGTGCGCCCGGTGGCGCAGCCCGAGACGCGGCTGCGCGAGGCGGCCAAGCTGGGGTTCCGCCGCGCCGTGCTGCCGGCGTCCGAGAAGGCGCCGGCGGCGCCGAAGGGCCTCGCCCTCTCCCCCGTCGCGCACCTGCGCGACCTCGTGCGGCTGGTCGCGGGCTCCGACGCCGCCCTCGACCGCGCGGCGCAATGAGGGCCGTCATGAGCGTTGCCATCCCCCCTGCGAACAAAACCCTCTCCGCCCCCAGGGGGGAGAGGGTGGCGAGCGCAGCGAGCCGGGTGAGGTGGGCGCTACCCCCCGCAAGCGCGTGTGCCGGTAACGCCCCCCACCTCACCCCTTCCCTCTCCCCCCCCAGGGGGGCGGATGTAGCGCGACACTTGAAGCGGGAGTCGGCACCACTTGATTCGGGAGCACGCGGTTTTTTCTCCATCGGAGGCTCTTGGGCCGGCGCGAAACGAGGGGTGACGGCCCGCCGGCAGGGGACAAAGGG
>JBFWVF010000012.1:0-118509 GCA_050246875.1 Alphaproteobacteria bacterium
GCCGCGCGCGGCCGGCGGACGGAAGCCCCTCAGCCGGCCAGCGCGATCACCGTGCGACCGCGCACGCCGCCCGACAGGATGGTGCGGGCGAGATCCGGCACATCCTCCAGGCGATGCTCGGTGGTCAGCGCGTCGAGCTTGTCCAGCGGCAACTCGGCGGCGATGCGGCCCCAGATGCGCTCGCGCGCCGCGTGCGTCTGCATCACCGAATCGATGCCCAGAAGATTGACGCCGCGCAGCAGGAACGGGATCACCGTCGTGCCCAGCTTGTTGCCGCCGGCCAGCCCGCAGGCGGCGACCGAGCCGCCGTACTTCATCTGCGCCAGCACCGTCGCCAGGGTCGAGGCACCGACGCTGTCGACGCAGCCGGCCCAGCGCTCGGCCTCCAGGGGCTTGGCCTCGTGGTCGGACAGTTCCTTGCGGTCGAGGATGGTCGCGGCGCCGAGGCCCTTGAGCCAGTCGGCCTCGGCCGCCCGCCCGGTCGAGGCGACGACGGTGTAGCCGCGCCGCGCCAGGATGGCGACGGCGACCGAGCCGACGCCGCCGGCCGCCCCCGTCACCAGCACCTCGCCCTTCGCCGGCGTCAGGCCGTGCGCCTCCAGCGCATCGACCGCCAGCATCGAGGTGAAGCCGGCGGTGCCGACGGCCATCGCCCGTTTCGTCGTCAGGCCCGCCGGCAGCTTCACCAGCCAGTCGGCCCTGACCCGCGCCTTCTGCGCGAAGCCGCCCCAGTGGACCTCGCCGACGCGCCAGCCGGTCAGCACCACCTTGTCGCCGGCCTTGTAGCGGGCGTCCGAGGAGGTTTCGACCGTGCCGGCGAAGTCGATGCCCGGCACATGCGGGAACTTGCGCACCAGCCGGCCGATGTTGCCGTTGACGACCAGCCCGTCCTTGAAGTTGAGGTCGGAATACTCGACCGCGACGGTGACCTCGCCCGCCGGCAGGTCGTCGGTCGTCAACTGCCGGATGCCAGCCGTGACTTTCCCCTCGGCCTCGTCGAGGACGAGGGCCTTGAACGTGTCGGCCATGATTTCTCCCCAGAGGCTGTTCCGAAGCGATTAAGGCGATGGCAACGCCCCGGCATACCCGGTGTCGTCATTGCGAGCGAAGCGAAGCAATCCAGTCTCCCGGTCGGCAGGCTGGATTGCCACGTCGGCTGCGCCTCCTCGCAATGACGGCGATCGAAAGGCGCGAGGATGCAGGCGTACCGGTCTCTCAGGCGCGCAGCGGTTCGAGGATCGAGACGTAGTTCGACACCGCCGAGCCGCCCATGTTGAAGGTCATGCCCAGCTTCGCCCCGGGAAGCTGCAGCGCGCCGGCCGTGCCGGTGACCTGCATCGAGGCGAGAATGTGCATCGACACGCCGGTGGCGCCGAGCGGATGGCCCTTGGCCTTGAGGCCGCCGGAGCGGTTGACCGGCAGCTTGCCGTCGGGCTGGGTCCAGCCCTCCTTGATCGCCCGCTCGCCCTCGCCGCGCGGCGTCAGGCCCATCGCCTCGTAGGACAGCAGCTCGGCGGTGGTGAAGCAGTCGTGGACCTCGGCGAAGGACAGGTCGGCGAGATCGACGCCGGCCTGGGCATAGGCCCGCTTGAAGGCCTCGGCCGGGCCCTCGAAGTCGATGACCGTGCGGCGCGAGGTCGGCAGGAAGTCCTGCACATGCTGGGCGGCGCGGAAGTAGACCGCCTTCTTCATCGTCAGCGCGGTGTCGAGGTCGGCCAGCACCAGCGCCGCGGCGCCGTCCGACACCAGCGAGCAGTCGGTGCGCTTGAGCGGGCCGGCGACGACCGGGTTCTTCTCCGACACGTTGCGGCAGAAATCGTAGCCGAGATCCTTGCGGATCTGCGCCCACTCGTTGGTGACGCCGTTCTTGTGGTTCTTGGCGGCGATCATCGCCAGGGCGTCGGACTTGTCGCCGTAGACCTGGAAGTAGCGCTCGGTGATGTGGCCGAAGATCTCGGCGAAGGACGAGGCCGATTCCTCGCGCAGGTAGGAGGCCTTGGACAGGATGCCGCCGAGCACCTCGCCCGACACCTCGGTCATCTTCTCGACGCCGACGATGAGGGCGAAGCGCGCCTTCTTCGCGGCGATGCGGTCGAGGCCCTGGTAGAGTGCCGCCGAGCCGGTGGCGCAGGCGTTCTCGACATGCGTCGAGGGCTTGAAGCGCAGGTCGGGATGCGCCTGCAGCACGAGGGAGGCGGGAAATTCCTGCTTCACGAAGCCGCCGTTGAAGGTGCCGAGGTAGATGGCGTCGACCTCGCGCGGCTCGATGCCGGCATCGGCCATGGCGCCAGCGGCGGCCTCGACGATCATGTCCTCGATATCGCGGCCTTCGTGCTTGCCGAATTTCAGATGGTGCCAGCCGACGATGCAGGCGCTCATGGCGGTCTCCTTGTCCGGCGGCGCGGCCCTGCCGGCGCCGCCGCTGCGATTGGTGTGCGGCGCAATATAGGTCCGTTGAAACGCGATGTCAGCCGGCCAAAGCCGCCCTCTTCGGCCCGGCAGCACGTCCCTCTTCGCCCCGGCAGCACGTCCCTCTCCGCCCCTTGGGGGGAGAGGGAGGGGACCCATGGCGTCAGCAATGGGGAGGGTGAGGTGGGGCAGCGCGGACCGTCGCCATCCGCCCGGCCCTCCTCACCCTGCCCTCTCCTCCCTCGGGAGGAGAGGGTGTCTCCGTCGCGGCGCCTACCCGCGCAGCGGCTCGAGGATCGAGACGTAGTTGGCCGCCGCGGTGCCGCCCATGTTGAAGATGGCGCCGAGCTTCGGGGCCGGGAGTTGCATCGCCCCGGCGGTGCCGGTGAGCTGCATCGACGAGAGGATGTGCATCGACACGCCGGTGGCGCCGAGCGGGTGGCCCTTCGACTTGAGGCCGCCCGAGCGGTTGACCGGCAGCTTGCCGTCCTTCTGCGTCCAGCCCTCGGTGATGGCGCGCGCGCCCTCGCCCTTCGGCGTCAGGCCCAGCGCCTCGTAGGACAGCAATTCCGCCGTGGTGAAGCAGTCATGCACCTCGGCGAAGGAGATGTCGTCGACCGACACGCGGGCCTGGGCGTAGGCACGCCGGAACGCCTCCGTCGGCGCCTCGAAGTCGACGATGTCCTTCTTCGACATCGGCAGGTAGTCCTGCACGTGCTGGGCGGCGCGGAAATACACCGCCTTCTTCATCGACAGCGCCGTGTCGAGATCGGCCAGCACCAGCGCCGCGGCGCCGTCCGAGACCAGCGAGCAGTCGGTGCGCTTGAGCGGGCCGGCGACCAGCGGGTTCTTCTCCGAGGGATGGCGGCAGAACTCGTAGCCGAGATCCTTCTGCATCTGCGCCCACGGATTGTCGCAGCCGTTCTTGTGGTTCTTGGCGGCGATCATCGCCAGCGCGTCCGACTGGTCGCCGTAGCGCTGGAAATAGCGCTCGGTGATCTGGCCGAAGACGGCGGCGAAGGAGGTGACGTGCTCCTCGCGCAGATAGGCGCCCTGGGCGAGGATGCCGCCGAGCACCTCGCCGGTGACCTCGGTCATCTTTTCCATGCCGACGCAGAGCACGAAGCGCGCCTTCTTCGCGGCGATGCGGTCGAGGCCCTGGTAGACCGCCGCCGAGCCGGTGGCGCAGGCGTTCTCGACATGCGTCGCCGGCTTGAAGCGCAGGTCCGGGTGCGCCTGCAGCACGAGCGAGGCCGGGAAGGCCTGCTTCACCAGTGCGCCGCCGAAGGTGCCGAGATAGATGGCGTCGACGTCGCGCGGCTCGATGCCGGCATCGGCCATGGCGCCGACCGAGGCCTCGACGATCAGGTCCTCGATGTCGCGGCCCTCGTGCTTGCCGAATTTCAGATGGTGCCAGCCGACGATGCAGGCGCTCATGACGCTCTCCCGATGAATGCGAAGCGCGAACCCTAGGCCGTCCGCCGACGTCTGTCAGCGCCACCGACCCGGCCCGCTCGCTGGATGAACAGGCGGCCTAGGCGAGGCGCCACGCCACTTCTTCGCCCGCCCGGAACGGCACGACACCGGGGCCACCGGCGACCGCGTGCAGCCGCGGCACCCTCCACGGGCGGCGCTCCAGCGTCACCCGCGCCGCGTTCGGCGGCAGGCGGTAGAAGGCCGGGCCGTTGAGGGAGGCGAAGGCTTCCAGCCGGGCGAGGGCACCGTCCTCGGCGAAGACCTCGGCGTACAGCTCGATCGCCGCCGGCGCGGTGAAGATGCCGGCGCAGCCGCAGTCCATCTCCTTGTCGCTGACCGGGTGCGGCGCCGAGTCGGTGCCGAGGAAGAAGGCCGCCTCGCCGGACGTGGCGGCCGCGCGCAGGGCCAGGCGATGCACCTCGCGCTTGGCCACCGGCAGGCAATAATGATGCGGGCGCAGTCCACCCATGAACAAGGCATTGCGGTTGATGATGAGATGATGAGCCGTGATTGTGGCGGCGACGCGCGGCGCATGAGCCCGCACGAATTCCACCGCCTCCCGCGTCGTCGCGTGCTCGAAGACGACGCGCAGCGCCTTGTGGTGCGCCAGCAGCGGCGTCAGCACGCGGTCGATGAACACAGCCTCGCGGTCGAATACGTCGACCGCCGGGTCCGTGACCTCGCCGTGCACGAGCAGCGGCGCGCCGGCCTTCGCCAGAACCTCCAGCGCACCGTCGACCCGGCTGATGTCGGTGACGCCGGCATGCGAGTTGGTGGTGGCGCCGGCGGGATAGAGCTTGGCGGCAACGAAGGTGCCGTCGGCGATGCCGGCGGCGAGGTCGGCGGCGTCGGTCTCGTCGGTCAGGTAGCAGACCATCAGCGGCGTGAAGTCCGCGCCCGCCGGCAGGGCGGCGAGGATGCGGTCGCGGTAGGCGCGCGCCTCGGCCGCCGCGCGCACCGGCGGCACGAGGTTGGGCATGACGATGGCGCGGCCGAAGCGCGCCGCCGTCGGCGGCAGCACGGCGGCAAGCATGGCGCCGTCGCGCAGATGCAGGTGCCAGTCGTCGGGCCGGCGGATGGTGATGCGGTCGGTCACGCGGCCTCCTTCGCCTCGCGCAGGACGTCGAAGGCGTCGCCGTCGACGACGCGGCCGAGCACATGGCGGTCGTACCACAGCGCCCAGAACAGCAGGGTCCAGGCGGCGAAACCGGCACGCTTGCCGCCGGCGGCGGCGAACAGTGCCTCGACGGCACGGCGGTCGGCGATCTCCGCCACCGCCGGATGGCGCGCGACGAGCGGCCCCAGTTCGCCGCCGCGCCGCGCGATCCAGGCGCCGACGGGCACGGTGAAACCGCGCTTCTTCGTGAAGGCGCGGGCCTGTGGCAGGCGGTCGTCGAGCCACTTCCGCAGCAGCCACTTGCCGGTGCCGTCGCGCACCTTCTGGCGGTCCGACAGGCGAAAGGCGACGTCGGCGACGACGGGGTCGAGGAACGGCGTGCGGCCCTCGACGCCATGCGCCATCAGGCAGCGATCGAGCTTCAGCAGGATGTCGTTCGGCAGCCAGTCGGCGCAGTCGGCGGCCTGGGCGACCTGCAGCCGCGAGCGCCCGGGCAGCCGCGCCGTGGTCTCGGCGGCGGCGACGCCGTCGCGCCAGCCGGCGATATCGTCGCTGAGGAGGGAGAGCCCGTCGAAGGTGCCGCGCGCACGCATCGTCCGCCCGCCGCGCCACCACGGCCGGACACCCGCGAGGTAGCGATAGCGGCCGTAGCCGGCGAACAGTTCGTCGCCGCCCTCGCCGGTGAGGATCACCTTGAGCCCCGCCGCCCGCGCTGCCGCCGCCAGCACCCAGCTCGGCAACATGGCGTAGTCGGCCGCCGGATCGTCGGCGGCGGCGGCAACCTGCGGCAGGACGCGCCAGAAATCGGCGGCCGAGAATTCCAGCGCCTGCATCTCGGCGCCAAGCGCGGCGGCGATTTCGCGCGCCTGCGCGCGCTCGTCGGCGGCGCCGGGCTCGGCGAAACCCATGGTGAAGGCGTGCACCGGGCGCTCGTTGAGGCGCGCCATGACCGACAGCACGACGGAGCTATCGACGCCGCCCGACAGGAACATGCCGTAGGGCACGTCCGAACGCTGATGCACCATGATGCTGTCGGCGAGCGCCGCGTCGAGGCGCTCGATGGCCTCGCCGTCCGACCAGGCTTCCGGCGCGCCGGCTGGCAGCGACCAGCGCCGCGCGCGCGAGACGATGCGGCCGGCGCGCACAACCAGCGTCTCGCCCGGCTGCACGCGCGCGACGCCCTCGAAGATCGTCGCGGCGCCGGTCGTGTACTGCAACTGCAGCATCTCGGCGCGGGCGCGCGGATCGACGCGCGGGCGCAGGATGCCGGCGGCGAACAGCGCCTGCGGCTCGGAGGCGAAGGCGAACAGCCGATCGGTCTGCGCGTAGTACAGCGGCTTGATACCGAAGGGATCACGCGCGAGGATGAGCTGGTCCTCTAGCGGATCGAAGATGGCGATGGCGTACATGCCGCGCAGCGTCGCCGCGAAGTCGGCGCCATGGCGGCGGTAGAGGTGCAGCGGCGGTTCGCAGTCGGACTGCGTCGTGAAGCGCACGTCGGTCATCGCGGCGCGCAGCTCGACGTAGTTGTAGATCTCGCCGTTGGCGACGAGGGCGGCGCCGCCCGGCTCGAACAGCGGCTGGTCGCCGCCGGCGAGGTCGATGATGGCGAGGCGGCGCTGCACCAGGCCGACGCCGCGCGCGACGGTGCGCCCGCCGCCGTCCGGCCCGCGATGGCCGATGGCCGCGGCCAGCCGGTCGAGCACCGCCGGTTCGGGCGTCGACCCGTCGCGCATCATGATCCCGGCTATGCCGCACATTCGCTGTCGCCCGTTGCCACGGCCCGAGCCTTAACCGCTTGCCCCCGCGCCGTCCAGCGGCCGTCCAGCCCTAACGCGCGAGCGTCGCGAGGAAGTCCAGCCAGCGGTCGACGACCACCGCCTCGGTATAGTCGCGCTCCCACGCGGCGCGGCCGGCGGCGGCGATGGCGGCGGCGCGCGATCGGTCGGAGAGGAGCGCGCCGATCGCCGCGGCCAGCGCGCTGGCGTCCTCGGCCGGCACCAGCAGGCCGGTGCGGCCATCCTCGATCAGCCGCCCCGGGCCGGCGACGTCGGCGGCAACAACGGGCCGGCCGGCGGCCCATGCCTCCAGCACGACGTTGCCCAGCGGCTCGTGGCGCGACGAGCAGACATAGACGTCCGCCGCCGCCATCAGTGCCGGCACGTCGTCGCGCCAACCGAGGAAGCGCACCCGCCCGGCGACGCCGAGGCTTTCGGCCTGGCGATGCAGTGCCGCCCCCTCCGGGCCTTCCCCGGCGAGCCACAGCCAGACGCCGGGCAGCGCCGCAAGCGCCGCGAGGAGGACGTCGAAGCCCTTGTTCTCGTGCAGCCGCCCGGCCGCCACCAGCAATGGCGCCTCCAGCGGCGTGTCGAGGCCGAAGCGCGAGACGGCCTCGGCCGCCGGCGGATCGACGAAGTTCGGCAGCATGTGGACGCGCTCGGCCGGCCAGCCCTGGCCGACGATCCAGTCGCGGATGTCGTCGGTGTTGGCCACCAGCCGGTCGCAGTGACGGTAGTAGCGCAGGTCGTAGTAACCGCCGAGGCGGCCGACGAGGCTGTAGGCGGCCGGCGCCTTCGCCTGCGGCGTCGCCCAGGCCGCGCGGCTCATCCAGGCGAGCACGACGTCGGGGCGATAGCGCTCGATCTCGCGCGCGATTGCCGGTCGCGTGCGGAAGTCCATGCGGCTGCCGAAGGGCAGTTCGACCGGCGTGATCCCGGCCCGGCGCAGCGCCCGCGCCCGCGCCGGGTCGCGGCGGATGACGAGATGCTGGTCGAGGCCGCGGCGCGCGAAGGCGGCGGCGAGACGCACGAAGAACGCCTCGGCGCCGCCCATCTCGGCGCCGGCCATGGTCTGCAGCAGCCTCACGCGCCGCCGTCCGTCGGCCGGGGCCGCGCCGGTTCGAGCCGGGCCTTGAGATGCGACAGGATCGGATAGAGCGCCGCCATCAGCGCGATGAGCACGCCCCAGGCGCCCTCGCGGTAGCCCTTGCGGCGCACGTAGCAGGCCCAGAAGCGCGTGAACATGCGGCGGACATTGCGCCCGAGCGAGCCGATGTCGCCGGAATCGCGAAGATCCTGCGCGCGGGCGGTGGTGTAGCGGTCGAGCCGGGCGATCATGTCCGATATGTCCCGGTCGACGTAATGCATCATGCGTGCCGCCAGCCGCCCCTGCGGTCCCTTCAGCACGAGGCGGGGGTGGACGCGCTCGTCGCCCCACACCTTGGCCGGCCCCTCGGCCGCGCTGCGGGCGAACAGGCGGACGGCCGCCGACACGCCCCAGGCGGCGCCCCAGCCGTAGCGCACCAGCCGGTCGCCGACATAGTTGTCGAACGGCACCAGGAAGTGCCCGTAGGGCGCGGTCGCGATGGTTGCGCGCACCTCGCGGGCGAGGTCGTCGCCGACGCGCTCGTCGGCATCGACCTCGAGAATCCAGTCGCCCTGGCAGGCGGCGATGCCGGCGTTGCGGCGCGGGCCCTCCAGTTCCCAGGCACCCTCGACGAGGCGCGCGCCATGGGCGCGGGCGATGGCGACCGAGCCGTCCGTCGTGCGGTCGAGGACGACGACGATCTCGTCGGCGAAGGCCAGACGGGCGAGACAGTCGGCGAGCTGCGCCGCCTCGTTGCGCGCGACGACGAGGGCCGACAGGCGCGGCGCGGCGGTCATGCCGCCTCGCCCCGGACGCGGCGCCACAGCGCCAGCGTCGCCGCCTCGGCGGCATCGACCGTGAGTGAATCCATCAGCGTATCCGTGGCGCGATGGTCGTAGCCGGGACCGCCGACCAGCTCGTCATAGCCCTTCGACGTGCCGACCCAGGCCGCGCGCGCGCCCCATGGCGCGTAATGCGCCGGCCGGCTCGGCCCGAACAGGCCGAGCGTCGGGGTCCCGGCCGCCGCCGCCATGTGCATCAGCCCGGAATCGTTGCCGACATAGAGGGCGAGGCGGGAGAGGCAGGCGGCCACGACCGGCAGCCCGATCGTTCCCACGAGGTCGACGCGTCGGGCGGCGGGCAAGGCATCGAGCACGGGCGCGGCCGCCGCGCGCTCGGCCGGCGCGCCGAACACCGCCACCCGCGCACCCGGCAGCGGCCCGCGCGGTGCGGTCAGCCGCGCCACCAGCTCGGCGAAGCACTCGGCGCGCCACGTCTTGCCGCGCCAGTTGGCGGTCGGGCCAATGCCGAGCAGCGGCGGGCCGGGCGGCAGCAGGCGCGCCGCCTCGGCCTCGTCGGCGGCGTCCGTCCACAGGCGCGGCGCCGGCGGCGTGGCGCCGAGCCCCAGCGTGCGGGCCATGTGGACGACACGATGCTCGTCCGGCGCCGCTGCGCGCGGCAGGGCGGCGCGACGCCGCGCACGCACCAGCCAAGGAATCACCGAGCGGCGCAGGTCGACCGTCAGGTCCCAGCGCGTGCCGACGACGGCCCGCCACAGCAAGGGCCAGTGCAGGCCGCGCCGCTGCTTGACCATCGGCAGCACGCGCTCGACGCCGGGCGCGCGCGCGAACAGCGGCGCCGGGAGGGCGCCGCAGGCGACGGTGATCCGCGCCCCCGGCGTGCTCCGCGCGAGGTGGTCGACGAGGCCGGAAGACAGCACCGCGTCGCCGATGCGGGTGTGCCCGATGAAGAGTATGCGCATGCCCGGCGCGTTATACTCACGCGCCGAGCGGCCGCGCCAGCCTCGCCCGGGGGCTTGCCGGTGCCTTCGCCGCGCCCCATCTGGCCGGCACGGCTCCACGCCGCGGAACCGGGAGCGGGACGACGCCATGGGCGGACGCTGGACGATGCTGGACGGTCGCGGCGCGGTACGCGTCGACGGACCGGACGCGCGCGACTTCCTGCAGCGCGTCATCACCCAGGATCTTGGCCGCGTCGGCCCCGAACAGGCCGCCTGGGGCGCCCTGCTCACGCCGCAGGGCAAGTTCCTGCATGAATTCTTCCTCGTCGAGCATGACGGCGCATTGCTGCTCGACGGCGAGGCGCCGCGTTGCGGCGATCTCGCCCAGCGGCTGTCGCGCTACCGCCTGCGCGCCCGCGTGACGGTGGCACCGGAGCCGGCCTTCGCCGTCGCGGCCGCGTGGGGCGACGGCGCCCCCGCGGCCCTCGGCCTGCCGGCGATCCGCGGCGCCGCCCGCGTCTTCGCCGGCGGTGTGGCCTTCAACGATCCGCGCCATGACGGTCTCGGTGCACGCGTGCTGGCGCCGCGCGCCGGCCTCGCGACGGCCCTGGTGGCAGCCGGGCTCGCCGAGGCCGATCCCGCTGGCTGGGACGCCGTGCGGCTGGCCTGCGGCGTGCCCGACGGCAGCCGCGACCTCGAGATCGACCGCTCGGTGTTGCTGGAGGCCAATTTCGACCTGCTCGACGGTATCGACTGGAGCAAGGGCTGCTACATCGGCCAGGAAGTCACGGCGCGCACCCGCTACCGCGGCCTGCTGAAGCGCCGTCTCGTCGGCGTCGCCATCGACGGCCCGACGCCGCCGCCGGGAACACCGGTGACGCTCGACGGGCGTGAGATCGGCGAGATGCGCAGCGCCGCAGGCGGGCGCGGCCTCGCCCTGCTGCGCCTCGACGCGCTCGCGGGCGCCGCCGGGGCCCCGCTCGCGGCTGGTCCCGCGCGCCTCGTCGCCGACCCGTTGCCGGATGCCGCCCGCGAAGCCTGAGCCCCGCGTTTTGTGCGTCGCACAAAGCACCTTTGCGCGAGATTATGATTACATTTCAGTAGAGTGACTTGCACGAATTGCATGGCTGGTCGATCAAACGGCGCTTGATCTGACAGTGACACTTACCTAAATGGTGCGTTGCAACAACGAGCGCCCGGCATCCGGCCCGGCGCAGTCCGGTCAAGGAGATCGATCATGACACGTCAGCTCTCACTCGGTTCGGAGCAGGAGATCCTCCGCCAGGCGGAGATCGAGCGGGCCCGCGTGATGCGGCAGGCCATTGCCTCCGTGTGGGCATGGCTGTTCGCCTCGCGCCAGGTGAAGGCGCCGGTCGGCCCGGCCATCGGCGCGGCGGCGGAGTAACGTCGCCCGCCCGCCGCGGCACCGGCCTCCTCCCCGGTGCCAGCGGTTCATGGAAGTGCGTACCGGTTCCCCGTATACGGCCGCGCCCGCCCCCCAAAGGCGGGCGCGGTCGTCTATACTGGGCGCATCGTGGTCGGAGGGCGTCGCCATGTGCTGCTTCGTGTTCGCCGACAAGCGTGGCGTGATCGCCGCCGCCGAGGCGGAACAGGCGCGCATGCGCGTGCGGATGTTCGCGGCCGTCTGGCAGTGGCTGGCCGCTACCGCGCGGGCCGCGAGCGGCCTCCGGCCCGCTGTCACCCCGCCCGTCACCGGGCCGGCGTAGGGCGGGAAGGCCGTTACAGCAGCGAGGCGACGCGCTCGCGGACGGCCGGCAGATAGTCCTCGTCGAACCAGGGATTGCGCCGCTGCCACCCGGTCGTGCGCCATGACGGGTGCGGCATCGGCAACAGGTCCGGCAGGTACTCGCGCCAGGCGGCGACGGTCTCGGTCAGCGTCGCCTTGCGTCGCGCGCCGAGGTACCAGGCCTGGGCGTAGCTGCCGACCAGCAGCGTCAGTTCGATCTGCGGCATGAGGGCACGCAGCTTGCGGTGCCAGGTCGGCGCGCATTCCGGCCGCGGCGGCTTGTCGCCGCCCTTGGGCAGCACGCCCGGATAGCACAGGCCGACCGGCACGATGGCGACACGGCATTCGTCGTAGAAGGTCTCGTCGTCGACGCCGAGCCAGGCGCGCAGCCGCGTGCCCGAGGCGTCATTCCACGGAATGCCGGTCTCGTGGACACGGATGCCCGGCGCCTGGCCGACGACCAGCAGGCGGGCGGTCGTGCTCGCGCGCAGCACGGGGCGCGGCCCCAGCGGCAGGTGCGGCGCGCACTGGCCGCAGGCCCTCACCTCGCCGAGCAGGCGGGCCAGCGCCCGGCGGGCCGATTCAGCCGGCACGGGCCAGCACGCGGCACCGCAGGGCGGCGACGAATTCGGGCACGACGACGGTCGCCGGGCCGTGGCGGGCGGCGTGGAACAGGCCGAAACCCTCCGACGGTTCGAGGTTGAGTTCGATCGTCTGCGCCCCGGCGCCGAAGCGTGCCTCCTGGACGAAGCCGGCGGCCGGATAGACGTTGCCCGAGGTGCCGATCGAGACGAACAGGCCGCACCGCGACAGCAGCCGCCCGATACGGTCCATGTGGTACGGCATTTCGTGGAACCAGACGACGTTCGGGCGCATGCCGCCGGTCCGCCCGCAGGCCGCGCAGGCAATGTCGACCGACAGGTCGGCGCGGTTTTCCCGCACGTCGCGGCAATGGGCGCACAGCGAGCGCCACAATTCGCCATGCATGTGAACCGGCGCCGACGTGCCGCCGCGCTCGTGCAGGTCGTCGATGTTCTGCGTGACGACGACGACCTCGCCCGGCCAGAACGCTTCGAGGTCCGCCAGCGCGCGGTGCGCGGCGTTGGGCTGCACCGCCGGGTCGAGCATCTGGCGGCGGCGCGCGTTGTAGAAGCCATGCACGCGGGCGGGGTCGCGGGCGAAGGCGGCGGGCGTCGCCACCTCGTCGATCGACACGGTGGCCCAGATGCCGTCGGCGTCGCGGAACGTGGCGAGGCCCGATTCGCGCGAAATGCCGGCGCCGGTCAGGACGACGATCGTCGCGTCGGGTGAAAGGCGGTCGAGGTCGATCGTCGTCACGGCTGTGGGCCACCGTTCGCACGCTTGCGCCGGCCGAGCCTAGCGCGCCCGCACCGCCACCGGGAGAAGAAATGCCGCCTCAGCGCCCCTCGTCGTCGCCGGCGTCCTGGACGTCGTCCCACTCGGCGGCGAGTTCCGCCCAGCGGCCGGCGCCGCCCTCCAGCGGATAGCTCGCTTCGCTGCGATAGACGGGGCCGTCGCTGCCGAGCGTGGAGGAGAACAGCGCGAAGGCGTCGATCTCGACCGGCGCCGCCGCGAAGCCGCCATGGGCGGCGAAGAACGGTGCGACGCGCATCTCGGGCAGGTCGGGGCATCGCGCCAGCGTGACGTGCGGCGTGAACCGCCTTCCGTCGCCGCCATGGCCGAGGCGGCGGCAGGCGGTCTCGACGCGGGCCTGCAGGCGCTCCAGCGCCTCGTTGCGGGCGACCCCGGCCCACAGCGCGCGCACCCGCCGGCGCGAGGCGAACTGGCCGACGCCCTCGAGCGTCAGCTCGAAGGCCGCCGCGTCGACATGTCCAAGCGCGATGTCGATCTCGTCGGCCGCACGCGGATCGACCTCGCCGATGAAATGCAGGGTGAGGTGCAGGTTCTCGCGCGGCACCCAGCGCGCGCCCGCGATCGGCGTGTGCAGCATGGCCAGCGTGTCGCGCAGCGCATCCGGAAGCGCGAGGCCAACGAACAGCCGGATCACGTCCGTCCCCCCTCACACGAACAGGGTCAGCACGCCCGTGTAAGTGTACAGGCGATCACGCGATATCTCGCCGTTGCCGAAGAAGCCAACCAGCGGAAAATCGCCGAGCACGTCGCGGATCATGCCCAGCTCGACCGCGTCGGGGCCGAACTGGTTGGGGCCGCGGGCGACGCAGGAATGGTAGAGCCCGGCCTTCGGCACACCGCCCACGCGGCGGCGCAAATCGGTCAGCATGCGCTCGAGATCGGCCAGCGCGGCGGCCGGGTCGCGTCGCACCAGCATCACCCGGTCGCCGACCGCGAGCGGCGCGGCGATGGCGAGCCACCCCTCGTTCTCGTCGATGCCGACCAGATTGCGC
The DNA here is from genome assembly GCA_050246875.1 of Alphaproteobacteria bacterium. Lineage (GTDB taxonomy): Bacteria > Pseudomonadota > Alphaproteobacteria > UBA6615 > UBA6615 > SHWB01. Next base: position 13,743 of record JBFWVF010000012.1, read on the forward strand.
ACGAGATAATCGCCCGTGTCGGAGCCGGCGACCGGCAGGGCGGCGTGGATGTAGCCAGCCGCGCGCGCCGGGTCGCGGGCCAGCAGTTCGCCGACATCCGCGCGGAAGACATCTACGGCCCGCCGGCCGTCGAGGGCGGCGACGACCTGACCGTCCATCGCCGTGATGGTGCGGACGGGACCGATGGGCGAGCAGCCCTGCGTCAGCCCCGTCGCCACCGCCACGTCCGCGCCGAGCAGCACGCCAGAGGCGCCGCCCGAGGCCGGCGCGTCGGCGAAGTGCACCGGACCGCGCGTCGCCGTCGTCAGGCCGCCGACGAGGAAGCCGCCGGTCGCCTGGGCGAGCGCGCTCACGAGATCCTGCGGCGCATTGGTCGTCGGGTCGGCATGGACGACGCCGAGCGCCGGCGCGTGCGCCGCGAGCCACGGCCCGAGTCCCGCCCGGTCCACCACCGCAGCGCCGGTCCCGGCTGGCAGGACGCGGAAGGCATCCTCCGGCAGGTCGCAGGCGAGCACGGCGATGGCCGACTTGCCGACATACTCGGCACCGGTTGCGCAGACGCCGGGGCCGAGGGCGCCGACCCAGTGCGGAATGCCCGTGCGCTGGCGCAGGAAGGCGGCGACGTCGCCGAACATCCGCGCCAGCGGCTCGGAGACGTAGAGGAACGCAAGGCTGGCCTTCGTCTCGCCGAGCTGGGCGAGGCACTTGCCGGCGATCAGGTACCATTCGGTCCCGACCTCGCCCGCGGCATGGGCGCAACGGAACGCTGCCATCGACGTCTCAGCCCTGGCCGGCAGGCCCGAGCGCCCGCAGGACGTAGGGCAGGATGCGCGCGACGATCACGGCGACTCCATCGGCGTTGGGGTGAATGCCGTCGGCCTGGTTGAGCCGCGGCTCCGCGGCGACCCCCTCGAGGAAGAAGGGATAGAACACGACGCCGTGACGCGCGGCAAGGCGGGGGAAGACGGCATCGAAGGCCGTCGCGTAGTCCGGTCCGAGGTTGGGCGGTGCGCGCATGCCGGTCAGCAGCACCGGCACGCCGCGCGCCTTCAACGCCGTCAGGATGGCATCGAGGTTGGCCTCGGTCTGGCGCGGATCGAGGCCGCGCAGGCCGTCGTTGGCGCCCAGTTCGACGATGGCGAGGGCGGCGCCGTCATGGCCGGCGAAAGTCCAGTCCAGCCGTGCCCGCCCGCCCGCCGTGGTATCGCCCGACACCCCGCCGTCGACCACGCGCGCCGCCACGCCCCGCGCGGCGAGCGCGGCCTCGAGCTGGCGCACGAAGGCCTTGTCGGCGGGCAGCCCCCAGCCGGCAACGAGGCTGTCGCCGAAGGCGACGATGGTCCGGCCGTCGGCCGCATCGGCGGACGGCGCGCGGAACAGGGAGAGGACCGCCAGCAGGACGACCGCGAGCATGCGGCGCACGCCACACTTTAGCCGCATCGATGCGCTGCCGTGGCGTGCATGGACCGCGTCGTTCCCGCCCGTGGCTGACATCGCCGATCGCTCCCTTCCGCCGGAAGCCGCGTTGACACCGCCCGTCGAGGGCCCATATGGGCGGGGCACCCCCGCCCTCGCCGGAGATACCCGCATGGCGTCGCCTTCCTCGCCCACGGCCGCGCCGGACGACAGGATCGTGCGGCTCGCCGGGGTCAGGCTCGATCTCGCAGGTCCGGCGGGACCGGTCAACGTGCTGCGCGGCATCGACCTCGACGTGCGCGCCGGCGAACGGCTGGCGATCGTCGGGCCTTCGGGTTCCGGCAAGACGACCCTCCTGATGGTGATGGCAGGACTGGAACGCGCGAGCACCGGCGACGTCGTCGTCGCCGGGGCCGATTTCGCCGGCCTCGACGAGGACGCGATGGCGCTGCTGCGTCGCGGCCGCATCGGCATCGTCTTCCAGTCCTTCCATCTCGTGCCGACGATGTCGGCGCTGGAGAACGTCGCCGTGCCGCTCGAACTCGCCGGCCGCCGCGACGCCTTCGCCCGCGCGGCCGAGTGCCTCGGCATGGTCGGCCTCGCCGGCCGCACCGGCCACTATCCCGGCCAGCTATCGGGCGGCGAGCAGCAGCGCGTCGCGGTGGCCCGTGCCTTCGCGTCGCAGCCGGCCCTGCTGCTGGCCGACGAGCCGACCGGCAACCTCGACCGCGCCACCGGCGATCTCGTCATGGACACACTGTTCGCGCTGGCGAAGGCGCACGATACCACGCTTGTCCTCGTCACGCATGACGAGGCGGTCGCGGCGCGCTGCGACCGCACGGTTCACATCGCCGACGGCCTCATCCGGCGGGCGGCGGCGTGAGCGGGCTCGCCGACTGGGCGCTGGCCGCGCGCCTCGCCCGGCGCGAGCTGCGCGGCGGCGTGCGCGGCTTCCGCCTGCTGGTCGCCTGCCTCGGTCTCGGTGTCGCCGCCATCACCGCCGTCGGCACGCTCGACGCGATGCTGGTGGCCGGCCTGCGCGACGAGGCCCGTACTATCCTCGGCGGCGACGTCGCCGTCCGCCAGATCCACCAGCCTCCCGAGCCGGCGGTGCGCGACCTGCTCGCCGACGGCGGCACGGTCTCGGCGACGCGCGAACTGCGCGCCATGGCCCATGCCGGCGACGGCGCCCGCACGCTGGTCGAGATGAAGGCGGTCGACGCGGCATGGCCGCTCTACGGCACCCTGGTGACGGCACCGGCCCTGCCGCGCGACGGCCTGCTGGCGCCCCGCGCGGCCGGCGACGGCGCCACGCTCTGGGGCGCCGCCATCGAGCCGGCCCTCGCCGACAAGCTCGCCGCCGGCATCGGCGACCGGCTGACCGTCGGCGCCGCGACGTTCGAAGTCCGCGCCCTCATCGAGCGCGAACCCGACCGGCTCGGCGGCGGCACCTTCCGCCTCGGCCCGCGCCTGCTGGCCAGCGCCGAGGCCCTCGACGCCACCGGCCTGATCCAGCCCGGCAGCCTCGTCTCGCACAGCCTGCGGGTGCGCCTGCCGCCGGGCAGCGACGCGGCGGCGCTGGCCGCGCGCCTCGACGACGGCTGGCCCGACGCGCCATGGCGCGTGCGGACCCCCGACGAAGCCTCGCCCGGCGTGACGCGGCTGGTCGGGCGCCTGTCGCTGTTCCTCGGGCTGGTCGGCCTCACCGCGCTCCTCATCGGCGGCGTCGGCGTCGCCAACGCCGTGACGGCGCACCTCGCGCGCAAGCCGGCGACGATCGCCACGCTGAAGTGCCTCGGCGCGCCGGCGACCCTGGTGTTCCGCGTCTACCTGCTGGAGACGCTGGCGATCGCCGGCCTCGGCCTCGCGCTCGGCCTCGTGCTCGGCGTCGGGGTGGCGCTCGCCGCGAGCCTGCTGCTGGGCGATCTGCTGCCGGTGGCGATCGACCCTGCCCTGCTGCCATGGCCCGTGCTGCGCGCCGCGGTCTTCGGCCTGCTGACCGCGCTCGCCTTCGCCATCGTGCCGGTGGCGCGCGCGGCGCGGCTGTCGCCGGCGCTGCTGTTCCGCGCCGCCGCCGTGCCGCCCGCCGGGATGCCGCCGCGGGCCTATCTGGCAGCCGCGGCGCTGTGCGCCGCCGGACTCGCCGCGCTCGCCATCGTCGCAGCGCCGGATGCGCGCTTCGCCGCCTTCTTCGTCGCCGGAGCCGCCGCCGCCTTCCTCGTCCTGCGCCTCGCCGCCGTCGGCGTGGCGGCGCTCGCCCGGCGCTGGTCGCCGTCCGAGCGGCCGCTGCTGCGGCTCGGCATCGCCGCGCTCTACCGCCCCGGCGCGGCAACAGCGCCGGTCATCGTCTCGCTCGGCCTCGGCCTCGCCGTGCTGGTCGCGGTGGTCACCGTCGAGGGCAACCTCGCGCGCCAGTTCCGCGAGGAATTGCCCGAGACGGCGCCGGCCTTCTTCTTCCTCGACATCCAGCCCGACCAGCTCGTGCGCTTTCGCACCATCGTCGCCGGCACGCCGGGAACGGGCGCGGTCGAGGACGTGCCGATGCTGCGCGGCCGCATCGTCGAACTGAACGGGCGGCCGGCGGGCGAGGTGGAGATATCGCCCGACGCGCGCTGGGCGCTCGACGGCGACCGCGGCATCACCTGGGCGGCGACGGCGCCGGAGAACTCGCCCGTGGTCGAAGGCACATGGTGGCCGGCGGACTACAGCGGCCCGCCGCTGGTCAGCGTCGAGGCCAACATCGCGCGCGGCCTCGGCCTCGGCGTCGGCGACACGCTGGCGGTCAACGTGCTCGGCCGCACCGTGCAGGCGCGGGTAGCAAGCCTGCGGAAGGTCGAGTGGAACAGCCTCGCCATCAATTTCGTGATGATCTTCTCGCCCGGCCCGCTCGACGGCGCGCCGCGCATGCACGTGGCGATCGTCCATGCTGCGCCGGCGGCCGAGTCGCCGCTGGAACGGGCGGTGACGGACGCCTTCGCCAACATCAGCGCCGTGCGGGTGCGCGAGGCACTGGAGGAAGCGACGGCGCTTGCCGGACAGGTGGCGACGGGCGTGCGGGCCGCCGCCGCGACGGCACTGGTGGCCGGGACGCTGGTTCTCGCCGGCGCGCTGGCGGCAGGCGAACGGCGGCGGCTGGCCGACGGCGCCGTGCTCAAGGTGCTGGGCGCCCGCCGGCGCGACGTGCTGGCGGCATGGCTCGCCGAACTCGCCCTACTGGCGCTGGCTGCGGCGATCGTCGCCGGCATCGCCGGCACGCTGGCCGGCTGGGCGGTGACGACGCAGGTGCTGCGGCTGCCATGGACACTGCTGCCGGGCACCGTGCTCGCCACGCTCGCCATCGCCGTGCTGGCGACCGTGGCGCTCGGCCTCGCCGGCACGTGGCGGGCCCTCGGTGCCCCCGCCGCGCCCCTGCTGCGCGAGCCCTGAAACACCCGCCGGCTGTTGAATCAGGCGCCGGCAAACCCCATATTGCGCCCCGTGGGGACTGCGATGGCCGCGCAGACAGACGGCCGCGCTCATTCAGACGAGACGAGGGACTTCATGGCCAATCTCGAACCGCGCCCGATGACCCTGCGCGCCGGCAGCGCCACCGGCGCGGCGGTGGACGAGGGCCTGCGCGCCTACATGCTGCGCGTCTACAACTACATGGCGACCGGGCTCGCCGTGACCGGGCTCGTTGCCTGGATCGTCGCCAACACGCCGGCCGTCTACAACGCCATCTTCGGCTCCGGCCTGATGTGGCTGTTCATCCTGGCGCCGATCGGCGTGGTGTTCTTCCTGTCGGCCCGCATCCACAAGATGAGCTTCGGCGCCGCCCAGGCGACCTACTGGATCTACGCCGCGCTGAACGGCATCGCCCTTTCGACGCTGTTCCTCGCCTACACCGGCAGCGACCTCGCGCGCGTGTTCTTCATCACCGCCGCCGCCTTTGCCGGCCTGTCGCTCTACGGCTACACGACGAAGCGCGACCTGTCGGGCTGGGGCTCGTTCCTGGTGATGGGCCTGATCGGCGTCATCATCGCCATGGTGGTGAACATCTTCGTCGAGTCGACGATGCTGCAGTTCGTCATTTCGGTGATCGGCGTCCTCGTGTTCGCCGGCCTCACCGCCTACGACACGCAGAAGATCAAGGAAATGTACGTCGAGGGCGACGGCACCGCCGTCATGGGCAAGAAGGCCATCTTCGGCGCCCTCAAGCTCTACCTCGACTTCCTCAACATGTTCGTCCTGCTACTGTACCTGTTCGGCGGTTCGCGCGAGTAGCGCCGCCGCAGCGTCCAACCGACCGGCGCCCGGAAGCCCTGCTTCCGGGCGCTTTTCGTTTGCGCGGCATTTGCCTCCACCGCCCGCCCCGCTAGGATCGCGCGGCGCCCCGGCAGAGGGCGGCACCGGGGTAGGAATGGAACGTCTGGACCTCGATGGCAGGATCGCGCTGGTCACCGGCGCCGCGCGCGGCATCGGCCGGGCGACGGCGCTGGAGCTGGCGTGCGGCGGCGCCGTGCTGGCGCTGCACGGGCGCAGCACGGAGAGCCTCGCCGACACCGTCGCCGCAATACGGGCGGCCGGCGGCGCCGTCGGCTCCCTCCACACCGCCGACCTCACCACGGCCGCCGCCGCGAGCGGCCTCGCGGACGAGGTGCTGGCGCGCCACGGTCACCTCGACATCCTGATCAACAATGCCGGCGCGCTGACCCTCGGCAGCCCGGCCGAACTGCCGCCGGACGAGCTGGCGCGCCTGCTCGCCGTCAACGTCGTCGCGCCCTGGGCACTGATGCGCGCCATGCTGCCGGCAATGCGGACGCGCGGTCGCGGCGTGATCGTCAACATCTCCTCGATCCGCTCGCGCCTGCCCGACCGCGGCTTCGGCGCCTATTGCGCGACCAAGGCCGGGCTGCTCGCCGTCACACAGTGCCTGCATCACGAACTGGCCGGCACCGGCGTGCGCGTCGTGGCACTGTCGCCCGGCCTCACCGCGACCGGCATGGCCGACGCCATCCACGCCTATTCCGGCCCGCAGGCCGGCACGGCGCCCGCCGACATCCCGCCGCCCGAGCGCCCGGCGCGCGTCATCGGCTGGCTCGCCACCGACGCGGCGGCCGATCTCGCCGGCGCCGACATCATCCTGCAGTTCGACGCCATCACCCTGCGCGCCGGGCTCGAGACCGGCCTCGCGGAGCGCGCGGCATGACCGCGCCCGCGTCCCTCGCCGGCAAGGTGGCGCTGGTCACCGGCGCCTCGCGCGGCATCGGCCGGGCGACGGCGGCCGAACTGGCGCGACGCGGCGCCGCCGTGGCCCTCGCCGCCACCGGCGAGGACGGCTGCGAGGACACGGCGGCGGCGATCCGGCGGGAGGGCGGCACCGTCGCCTCGATTCACGGCGCGGACCTGTCCGACCCGCGCGCCGCGAGCGCGCTCGGCGCGGCGGTCCTCGCCAGCCACGGCCGCCTCGACATCCTCGTCAACAACGCCGGCGCCGCCGCCCTCGGCAGCCTCGACGTCGTGGCGCCGGCCGAGCTGGCCCGCGTGCTGGCGGTCAACGTGACGGCGCCGTGGGCGCTGATGCGCGCGGTGCTCCCGTCGATGCAGGCGCGCAACGCCGGCATCGTCGTCAACCTGTGCAGCGCGCGCGCCCACCAGCCCGGCAGGGGCTACGGCGCATACTGCGCCTCCAAGGCCGCGCTGCTGCGGCTGACGCAGTGCCTGCACGCCGAACTGGCCGGCAGTGGCGTGCAGGTATTCGCCTTCTCGCCCGGCCTGACGCTGACCGACATGGTGCGGGCGATCTACGACCGCGCCGACGCGCCGATGGCGCTGCCGCTCGACGCCGTGCCGCCGCCCGAACGGCCGGCGCGGGTGATCGCGTGGCTCGCCTCGGGCGAAGCGGCCGACCTTGCCGGGCGCGACATCGCCATCCAGTTCAACGACATCACACGGCGCGCCGGGCTCGAGACCGGCGCGGGGGGATAGGTTGTCATGGTGCTGAAACCGGATGCGCTCGCCGGCAAGCTCGCCGTCGTCACCGGCGGCTCGCGCGGTATCGGCCGCGCGGCGGCGATCGAGATGGCGAAGGCCGGCGCGAAGCTGGTGCTGACGGCGCGCACGGCGGCGGCCTGCGAGGCAGCGGCCGAGGCGGTGCGCGCGGCCGGCGGCGCGGTCGCCTCGCTGCACGGCTTCGACGTCGCCGACGTCGCCGCGACCGAGGCCTTCGCCGCCGAGGTGCAGCGGCGCCACGGCGCGGTCGACATCCTCGTCAACAACGCCGGCGTCGGCACGCTCGGCACCGTCGAGGCCATGGCGCCCGAGGAACTGGAGCGCATGCTGGCGATCAACGTCGTCGGGCCCTACACGCTGATCCGCGCCCTTCTGCCGGCGATGCTGGCGCGCAAGGCCGGTGTCATCATCAACATCACCAGCGCGCGGGCCAACATGCCGGCGGCCGGCTACGGCGCCTACTGCGCCTCCAAGGCCGGGCTGATGGCGCTCGGCCGCTGCCTCGCGCTCGAACTCGACGGCACCGGCGTCCGCATGGTCGGCTTCTCGCCCGGCTTCACGGCGACCGACATGCTCGACGACCTCTACAGCCCGCAGAACGTTCACCTCGCCGCCATCCCGGCCAGCGCCGCGCATCCGCCGCAGCGGCCGGCGCGCATCATCGCCTGGCTCGCCACCGACGCGGCCGCCGACCTCGCCGGCCGCGAGATCGGCATCCAGTGGAACGACATCACCCTGCGGGCCGGGCTCGAAGGGTAAAGGCTCAGTCCCTGAGCGCCGCGGCGGCACGGGCTGTCGGCCCGCCGCCGCTGCGGACATAGGCTTGCGCCGCGCCGGGCAGGACGCGGCAAGGAGGAGAAACCATGGCCAACGCAACATCCCTCGCCGGCAAGGTCGCCATCCTCAGCGGCGGCAGCCGTGGCATCGGCGCCGCCGCCGCCATCGAAATGGCGAAGCGCGGCGCCGCCGTGATGGTGGCGGCGCGCAAGGCCGAATCCTGCGCCGAGACCGTCGCCGCCATCCGCGCCGCCGGCGGCAAGGCCGAGGCGGCGGCCTGCGAGGTGACCGACTATGCCGCCTGCACCGCCATGGTCGCGGCGACGGAGAAGAAGCTGGGGCCGGTCGACATCATTGTCGCCAACGCCGCCGCCATCGACCCGGTCGCGCGCATCGCCGACAGCGACCCGGCGGAATGGGCACGCCACATCGACATCAACCTGACCGGCATCTACAACGTGGTGCGCGCCGCGCTGCCGGCGATGCTGGCGCGCAACAGCGGCACCATCGTCGCCATGAGCACCGGCGCGGCGACCAGCGCGCGCACCGGCATCAGCCCCTACTGCGCCTCCAAGGCCGGCGCCCTCATGTTCCACCAGTGCCTCGAACTGGAACTGCGCGACACCGGCATCGACTGCTACGCCTTCGCGCCGGGCATGGTCGACACGCACATGCATGTGCGCATGCGCGCCGAGCAGATCAACGAGTTGTCCTTCGTGCCGCGCGAGAACCTGCAGCCGGTCGAGGCGCCGGCCAGCATCATCGCCTGGCTCGCCAGCCCCGACGCGAAGGCGTGGCGTGGCAAGTTCATCATGTTCAACGATCAGGAAGTGCGCCAGCGCGCCGGCATCGGCGGCATGGCGGCGCCGGCGACGCCATCCTCCGGCCCGCAGCCCAAGCGCGCCTAGCTACTACCCACGGCGGAAGCCCAGCGTCTTCACGCGGATGCCGTCGATTCTCGTCAGGTAGGCGAGGAAGACCTGCGGACGCGCGAAGGGCAGGCTGATGCGCGCGGCGCTGCCGTCGACCTGGACCGGCTGCAGCGCGCCGTCCGCCGTCCAGCCATAGAGCATGACGCGGCCGTCGGGCGGCGCGATGGCGACGGAGACGATGATCTCCGTCGTCCCTGCGGGCGCCGACAGCGCGATCTCGCTGTCGTACGCGACCGGCACGTCGCCGCCCAACGGGGCTACCCCGTCACGGCCAGCGGCGCCATCGCCTCGATGTCGCTGACGGCGTCGATGATGACCGGGCGCTTCATGGCGATGGCCTTCTCCAGCGCCGGGGCGAAGTCGGACGGCTTCTCGACTCGCAGGCCGACGGCGCCCATGTTCTCGGCGATCTGCGCGAAATTGGTGTCGCGGAAGGTCCACAGCGAACGCGCGTAGTCGGTCTGCGTGCCGTCCCAGGCGCGGTCGAAGCCGCGCTTGGACTGGTTGCCGCCGGCGTTGTTGTTGACCACCGTGACCGAGTTGATGCCCATCCGCACCGCCGTCTCGATCTCGCTGAGATGATACCAGAAGGCGCTGTCGCCGTTGAAGACGACGACGGGACGGTCCGGCGCCGCGCACTTGGCGCCGAGGCCGGCGGAGAACGACCAGCCGAGATGGCCGGCCGAGCGGATGTAGCTCTGGTCGGGCGACGAGAGATCGTACATGCCGCCCATCCACATGCCTGAATGGCCGGTGTCGGCGAGCACGATGGCATCCGACGGAAGGTTCTTCGACAGCTCGTGGCAGATGCGCTCCGGCCGCATCGGCTGGGCGTCGGATTCGAGCAGCGGCTTGTACTTGCCGCGCCACTCCGCGACGAAGGCCTGGGCCTGCGCCACCCACGCCTTGCGGCGGCTGGCCGAGGCGCCGTTGGTCATCGCCGCCATACGCGACAGCGCCACCTTGGCGTCGCCCAGCACGGCCGCCGACAGCGGGTAGTTGCGGCCCAGCTCCTCGCCGTTGATGTCGAGCTGGACGGCCTTCACGCCCGGCTTCGGCACGGCCCAGAAATGCGTGACCATGCCGCCGGTGGACGTGCCGGCGAAGAACACGAGGTCGGCCGCCGCCACCGTGCGGTTGGCGCTCTCGCGCGAATAGGTGCCGACGACGCCGACCGACAGCGGATGGGTGCCCGGGATCGAGTCCTTGCCGTTGAGCGAGGTCGCCACCGGGATCTGCAGCCGCTCGGCCAGCGCCACGAGGTCGCGCCCGGCCTGCGAATGGCGGATGCCGCCGCCGGCGACGATGACCGGCCGCTCGGCCGCCTCGAGCAGCGCCAGCGCCTTGCGCAGCTGGTCCTCGGCCGGCTCGGGCCGCAGCGGCGGCACGGCGGCGAACATGCTGTCGACCAGCGGCTCCATGTCGGCTTCCTCCAGCTCCATCTGGCCCTCGTTGCCGCGAAGCTGGAGATGGACGGGGCCCGGCGTGCCGGAGACGGCGACGCGGAAGGCGGTGCGCAGCAGGTCGGGAATGCGCGAGACGTCGTCGATGGTGGCGTTGAACTTCGTCACCTTGTCGAAGGAGGGAACGTCGTCGACCTCCTGGTAGTTGCCGCGGAAGGTCCAGCGCGGGTCACGGCCGCCGGTCAGCGCGAGCACCGGCACCTTCGCCAGCCAGGCGTCGCGCAGGCCGGCGGCGAGGTTCATGGCGCCGATGATCTGCGCGCCGCAGACGCCGACCTTGCCCGAGGCGCGGGCGTAGCCGTCGGCCATGTAGGCCGCCGAGGCCTCGCCGTGGGTCTGGATCGAGACGATGTCGGTGCGCTTCTCCATCTCCATCATGGCCTTGCGCATGATCGCCGGGACCATGAAGAAATGGGTGACGCCGTAGCCTTGGAGCATCTCGGCCAGGACGCGCGCGCCGGTCATCTTCGCCATCGTTCTCTCCCCAATCGAATGCTTGGGCCGCCGCATTGCATGCCGCGGCGGCCGTGCTGCCTTAGACCTTCGGGCCGCTGCCCACAACCGGCAAGCGGGCATGGCTGCCGTCACCCGGCCCGCTGGCGCTCGTCACCCTCTCCTCCGGAGGGAGGAGAGGGCCGGGGTGAGGAGGGTCAGCGCGGAGGCAAGCCTACTTCACCGCCTGCGGGTTGATCGGCGAGCCGGCGCCGCCGGTGATCGGCAGCGGCGGGCCGGCGAAGAGGAAGTCGTAGACCCCGTCCTTCGCGCAGTCCTCGGCCAGTTCCTTGACGTAGAAGATCTCGCCCATGGTGATGCCGATCATCGGGATCACCACCCAGTGCCACGGCTGGAAGGCCTCGATCGACTCGTTGGGACGCACCTCGCAGCCCCAGGTGTCGGTGCAGATGGCCGCGATCTCGCGCTTCCAGCACCACTCGGCGGTCTCGAAGCGGATGCCCGGCGAATCGCCAGCCGCGTAGCCCTTCCAGGTCTTTTCGGCGAGGCAGCGCTCCATGTGGCCGGTGCGCACGATGACGAAGTCGCCGCGACGGATCTCGACGCCCTGGTCCTTGGCGCACTGGTCGAGTTCGTCGCAGGAGATGCCGTAGCCGTCGGCCAGCACGTCACCGCCGAGCCAGCGCGGGATGTCGAGCAGCACGCCGCGGCCGACCATCTTCTGGCGCATGTTCTCGATGCCGTTCTTCTTGGCACCGGTGGCGTCGACGAGGCGGGCGTCGTAGCCGTTCCAGATCTTGTCGACGGCGATGTTGTGGCACAGCGCGTCCCACTGGGTGCCGCACTGCAACGGCATGATGACGATGTCGTCGGCGTAGCGGCACGACAGCTGCGTCGGCAGCTGCGTGGCGCCGCGGCGATGGTCCTGCACGCCCGCGACGGCGTCGGTGCCGGTCGCCAGCATGAGGTGGATCGGATTGAAGCGGCCGATGTCGCCGAACTGCGGGCCGTTGGCGTCGAACGGCAGGCCGAGGCCGAACACCGCGCCCTTGCGGATGCAGTCGCGCGCCGCGAGGATTTCCTTCGGGCCAATGTAGTTCATCGTGCCGATCTGGTCGTCCGGGCCCCACTTGCCCCAGTTCTTCACCTTCTCGCGCATCGCCTCGATGTCTTTGATGGTGATGTTCTTTTCGAGGGGCTTGGCTGGAATGATCTTCATGCGTGTTCTCCGATGACGGAGCGCTGCCGGGCCGTGGCCGGCGCGCCGGATGTTGCCGGGGGAAGCCTGCCTACTTGATGGCCTGCGGATTGATCGGACAGCCGACGCCGCCTGTGATCTGCAGCGGCGGGGCGACGAACATGAACTCGTAGACCTTGTCCTTGGCGCAATCCTCGGCGAGCTCCTTCAGGTTGAAGATCTCGCCCATGGTGATGCCGATCATCGGGATCACCACCCAGTGCCAGGGCTGGAAGGCCTCGACCGACTCGTTGGGCCGCACTTCCGCGCCCCAGGTGTCGGTGCAAATAGCCGCGATTTCCTTCTTGTGGACCCACTCGGCGCTCTCGAACCGCAGGCCCGGGGCGGGACCGCCAGCATAGGTGCCCCAGCCGCCCTGCGACCAGCACCACTCCATGTGGCCGGTGCGCACGATGACGAAGTCGCCGCGGCGGATCTCCACGCCCTGCGCCTTGGCGCAGGCGTCGAGTTCGTCGTTTGAGATGCCGTAGCCCTCCTCCAGCGCGTCGCCGCCGAGCCAGCGCGGAATGTCGAGCAGCACGCCGCGGCCGACCATGCGGTCCTTCATGTGCTCGATGCCGTTCTTGTGCGCGCCGTTCACGTCGACGAGGCGGGCGTCGTAGCCGTTCCACATCTTGTCGTGCGCGAAGCAGTGGCCGAGGCCGTCCCACTGCGTGCCGCTCTGCAGCGGCATGATGATGGCGTCGTCGGCGTAGCGCGGCATGAGCTGCGTCGCCAGCGTGTCGGCGGCGGGGCGGACGTCCTGGGTTCCGGCGACGGCGTCGGTGCCGGTCGCCAGCATGAGATGGATCGGGTTGAAGCGCCCTTCCGAGCCGCGCTGCGGCCCGTTGGCGTCGACCGGAATGCCGAGGGCGAAGACCTTGCCCTTCTTCACGCAGTCGCGCGCGGCGAGGATTTCTTTCTCGGTCACGTAGTTCATCGTGCCGATCTGGTCGTCCGGGCCCCACTTGCCCCAGTTCTTCACCTTGTCACGCATCTCGAGGATTTTCTCGATGGTGATATTCTTTTCGAGCGGCTTCGCCGGAATAAGCTTCACGGACTGTCCTCCCTGTCGTCTCTCGCGCCGGGGCATCGGCGGGCCGGAAATCGGCCCCCGGCGATGCGCGGCGCAAACTGGCGCGGCCGGCGGGTCGGCCGCCAGCGCCCGCAGATATTTTTTGCGTCTACTGCAAATTATGCCGCCGACCGCCCCGCCGGGATGACCGGCAGCAACAGGTACGGCTGCCGATCCGGCCCGGCGTGCAGCGTCACCTCGCCGTGGTGGAACACGGCGGCCGGCCGGTCCTGCGGGTCGTCGTGGCGGAACGAGCCGACCCCGGTCATCGGGTCGCGCCCCTCGCCGTACATGGTCGACGGCTCGCCGGTATAGACGTAGTCGCGGCCACGCACCGACAGGCCGATGCGGTAGCCCTTCGGGACGACGATCGAGGTCGGCAGGATCTCGATGTCGAGTTCGACCACCTGGCCGGGCGCGAGCTTCTCGACCTTGTCGTGCGTGTGCCATGGCCGGTACGGGAGCGATTTCTTCGCGTCGAGGCGGCGGTGCGAGGCGCGCAGCCAGCCGAGCGCCACCGGCTGGTGCGGGTCGATGGCGCCGATGAAGGTCACTTCCTTCATGTCGGGCGCGAAGACGCGCAGCACGATGAAAATGTCGGCGTCCTCGGTCGAGGAGGAGACGAACAGCTTCGCCGCCGAGGGACCGGTGATCTCCGTCGCTTCCTTCATCGGCGCCGACAGGAAGGTGAGGCCGTCGCCGCCGCCGCGATAGCTCACCGACGCCGCCTTGCGCGGCGCCTTCGCCGCGAGCGTCTCGCCGTCGGGTTCGAGGTAGAACTTTGTCCATTTCGTGCGCGCGAGCGGCCATTCCGTCTCGTCGCGGGCGACGAACTTCTCGCCGGGATGACGGACATGGAGGAAGACGCGCGGCTGCTTCTCCCAGCCGGTCTCCTCGCCCCTGAGGTAGTGGCCGAAGAAGCGCTTCTGCAGGCCGACGCCGAAATTCGAATAGAAGTGCGTCCAGTGCAGGTCGCCGTGAACCTCAAGGTACTTCTCCTCGCTGCCGGCGGCCAGCCAGCCCTCGAAGTTGCCGCGCGTGTGCAGGCCGTGGCCGCCCCAGTTGGCGGTCGACAGCAGCGGCACCCGGATCTTCGACCAGTCGGGCGTGCGCGACGTCCAGTAGCGGTCGGTCGCCAGCTTGTGGCGGCGCACGTCGCTGCCGAAGTCGTTGCGGTTGGCCGCCAGCTCCTCCTTCGACAGCGTGATGTCGCCGCCGACAAGGCCGCCGTTCATGCGGCTCTTCGGGCCGTTGGCGCCGCGTCCATGCTGGACGGAATAGACCTGCCGCGTCGGCCAGTTGACGCAGAAGCCGTTGCAGAAGATGCCGCCGTGATGGCCCATATCACGGTAGAAGTCGGTCGCGCCTTCCCAGATGCAGAGGGCGGCGAGGTGCTTCGGCCGCAGCGCCGCCACCTGCCACTGGTTCTCCGCGAAGTAGGAGATGCCGTTGAGGCCGACCCTGCCGTTCGACCAGTCCTGCGCCCCGGCCCACTCGACGCAGTGGAAGTAGTCGCGCGCCTCGCGCGCCGACCAGATGTCGATGATGCCCGGCGAGCGGCCGGCGCCGCGCGAATCGACGCGCACCACGACGTAGCCGTCCGGCACCCACTTCTCCGGGTCGACGATCTCCCAGCACTGGAACTCGTTCGAGGTGTTGGAGGCGACCTCGGGAAAGCGCGCGATCATGTCGCGCCACTGCGCCGGATAGCCATCGTCGAAGTGCAGCCACTTGCCGTAGGGACCGTAGCTCATCAGCACCGGGTAGCGGCCAGGCGCCACCGGCCGGTACACGTCGCAGCGCAGGACGATGCCGTCGTCCATCTCGATCGGCACATCCCAGTCGATGCGCATGCCGTGCCGGGTCTCGCTGCTGCCGCGGTCCATGGCGTCCCTCCCGTTGTCCTCTGTGATATTTCACCCATTGCGCCGCACTTTGCCCTGTCAGGGCAAGGCGCCGGGCCTGCCTAGCAGCGTCCCAGTGCGCGCAGGACCGATTCCGGTGTCACCGGCATGGCGGTGATGCGGGTACCGAGCGGCGCCAGCGCATCATTGACGGCGTTGAGCAGGGCGGCGGGGGCGCCGCCCGTGCCGGCCTCGCCGGCGCCCTTAGCGCCGAGCGCCGATTCCTTGGTCGGCGTGATGCAGTGGCCGACGCCGATGTCGGGCATCTCCATCGCCATCGGCACGAGGTAGTCGGCCATGTTGGCGTTGAGCAGGTTGCCGGCCGCGTCGTAGCGGCACTCCTCCAGCAGGGCGCCGCCGAGGCCCTGCACGACGCCGCCGCGCACCTGTTCCTCGACGAGCTGCGGATTGACCGGCGTGCCGCAGTCCTCGATCACCCAGTGACCAAGCACGCGTACCTCGCCGGTCTCGATGTCGACCTCGACGTGGCAGGCGTGCATGGCGTTGGTGAAGGCGATGGGGAACTGGCGCGGCACCCAGTTGGCCGAGGCGATGAGGTGCATCTGGTACCCTTCCGGCAGCGTGTCCGGCCGGAAGAAGGCGACGCGCGAGATCTCGCCGATCGGCATGCGCTCGGTGCCCGTCGCCTCGTCGACGATGCGGCCCTCGCGGATGTCGAGCGTCTCGGGCGCCGCCTGCAGCAGGCCGCCGGCGATCTCCAGCACGTTGCGCCGCAACTGCACGCAGGCGCGCAGCGTCGCCTCGCCGGCGATGCCGGTGGCGCGCGAGCCCCAGGTGCCGCCGCCGGTCGGCACCACGTCGGTGTCGCCGGTCACCACGCGCACGTCGTCCATGGAGACCCCGAACGCCGTGGCTGCGACCTGGGCGATCACCGCCTCGGCGCCCTGCCCCTGCTCCGTGGCGCTGGTCTGGATGACCAGCCGGCCCGAGGCGTCGAGGCGCGCAACGGTGCCGTCCTGCGAGGAGATGCGGGCGCCGCCGATGCCGTAGGCGGCGGGGCCGGGGTTGGTCAGTTCGATCATCGCGCACATGCCGATGCCGCGATGGACGCCCTTGCCGCGCAGCGCGTCGCGCTCGGCGCGCAGCGTCGCCAGTGCCGAGATGTCGACCAGCTTGTCGAGCGACTTGTGGTGCGACAGCCCCTCGAAAAGGATGCCGGTGACGCCGCGCGCCGGGTAGGCGTCGTCGGGGAACAGGTTCTTCCGCCGCACCTCGACGGGATCGAGGCCGAGGCGGCGCGCGCCCTCCTCCAGCAGCCCGTCGGTGACGGTGAAGGCGATGGGGTGGCCGACGGCGCGGTACTGGCACATCGGCGTCTTGTTCTGGAACACCGCGCGCACGCGGGCGCGGTAGTTGGCGAAGCGGTACGGGCCGCCGGTGAAGTTGAGCACCTGCGTCGCTTCCATCGCGCTGGTGCGCGGATAGACCGAATAGGGGCCGATGCCGGTGAGGTCGTCGATCTCGATCGCCATCAGCTCGCCCTGTGCGCCGAGCCCCATGCGGCCCTTCACGCGATGCGCGCGGGCATGGATGTCGGTGGCGAAGGATTCGACGCGGTCGGCAACGAACTTGACCGGCCGCGCCAGCACACGGGCGATGGCCGCCGCGGCCATCTCGTCGGCGTAGGTGTGGACCTTGAGGCCAAAGCCGCCGCCGACGTCGTTGCAGATGATGCGCACGGACGCCTCGGGAATGGCGAGATGCTTCGCCATGATGCCCTGCATCATCTGCGGCGCCTGGCTGGACATGTAGACGGTGAGCTTCGCCTCGTCCGGGTTCCAGTCCGCGACGATGGCGCGCGGCTCCAGCGTCGTGCCGGTGTGGCGGGCGAAGTGGAAGGTCTGCTCGACCACCACGGCGGCGCGGCGGAAGGCGTCGTCGACGTCGCCGATGTCGTGGCGGTTCTCGAAGGCGAGGTTGTCGCCGAGTTCGGGATGGATGACGGGCGTCGCCGGATCGAGTGCCGTCTCCGGGTCGGTGACGGCCGGCAACTCCTCCCAGTCGACGACGATCTCGGCAGCGGCGTCCTCGGCCTCGGCGCGGGTGGCGGCGGCGACGGCGGCGACGGCTTCGCCCTGCCAGGTCGCCCGCTCCGGCGCCAGCGGATACTGCGGCGCCGACTTGAGGCCCTTCATGTGGGTCAGCACGCCGACCCAGGGTTCCATGACGCCGGCCAGTTCGCGCGCCGTGATGACCGCGACGACGCCGGGCATCGCCTTCGCCGCTGCCGTGTCGATCGAGCGGATGCGGGCGTGCGCGTAGGGCGAGCGCACGAATGCCAGATGCACCATGCGCGGCAAGCGCACGTCGTCGACGAACTTGCCGCGCCCGGCGACCAGCCGCCTGGCGTTCGGCCGCGGCACCGAGCGGCCGATATAACTGTTCGGACGACCGAGAACCGCGATCTCGGGCGGCGACGGCGCGTGCGACGACATACGGACCCTCCCCCCGGCGGGCCATCTGCGCGGCTCCGCCCAGCGACATTGCGGCATGGCATGAAGGGTCGCGCAAGTATTTCGCTGATCGGAATACGGCCCACCGGCCCGGCTTGTCGCGGTGGGCCGGGGACGACTAGGCTCCGCGCCGCCAGCAGACAGGGGAGAGGCCACGCATGGCGCGCAGGACCGCGCTCGTCGCCGGCGGCCTCGGCATCGCCGGGCGGGCGATCGTCGAGCGCCTCGAAGGCGAAGGCGACTGGGACATCGTCGCTCTCACGCGGCGCGTGCCCGACTTCCCGACGCGGGCGCGCACCGTCGCCGTCGACCTGCTGGATGCGTCCGACTGCCGGGCGAAGCTCGCCGGGCTCTCCGCCGTCACCCACGTCTTCTACAACGCCTACGCGCCACAGGGCTCGCCAGCCGCCGAGGTCGGCCCCAACCTCGCCATGCTGAAGAACCTCGTGATGGCGCTGGAGGACGCGGCGCCGGAGCTGGCGCATGTCCAGCTCATGCAAGGCGCGAAATGGTACGGCGTGCATCTCGGGCCGTATCGCAACCCGGCGCGCGAGGACGACCCGCGCCATATGCCGCCGAACTTCTACTACGACCAGCAGGATTGGCTGGCGGCGCGGCGCGTCGGCAAGCGCTGGACCTGGTCGGCCCTGCGGCCACACCTGATCTGGGGCCCGTCGCTCGGCAGCGTGATGAACCTGATGACCGGCCTCACCGTGTTCGCGCTGGTCTCGCGCGAACTCGGCCTGCCGCTGGCCTGGCCGGGCAAGCCCGGGCTCTACGACCGCGCCATCCAGATGACCGACACGACGATGCTCGGCGCGGCCATGCTGTGGGCGGCGACCGCGCCCGCGGCGGCCGACCGGCCCTTCAACATCACCAACGGCGACTACACGCGCTGGAACCGGCTATGGCCGGTGCTCGCCCGCTTCTTCGACATGCCGACCGGCCCGCATCGCCAGATGCGGCTGGCCGAGATGATGGCCGACAAGGAAGGCGTCTGGGCGGCGCTCGTGAAGCGCCACGGCCTCGTGCCGCACACCATCGCCGACCTCGTGCAGTGGGACTGGATCGACTACGTGCTGGCCAACGACTTCGACCAGCTCTCCGATCTCAACACGCTGCGTGCCGCAGGCTTCCACGACTTCATGGACACACAGCTCACGCTGACCGACCAGCTCGCGCGCCTGCGCCAGCGGAGGATCATTCCATGACCGCGCGCCGCACCGCCCTCATTCCCGGCGCGCTGGGCATCACCGGGCGCTGTCTGCTGGAGCGGCTGGAGCGCGATCCCTCCTGGGACATCGTCGCGCTGGCGCGGCGCAAGCCCGACTTCCCGACACGCGCCAGGCTGGTCAGCGTCGACCTGCTCGACCCCGCCGAGAGCCGCGCCAGGCTCGGTGCGCTCGGCGACGTAACGCATGTGTTCTACTGCGCCTACTCGCCGCGCCCGACCCGTCAGGGCGAATCCGAAACCAATGTCGGCATGCTGGCCAACCTGATGGACGGGCTGGAGCCGGCGGCGAAGAACCTCGCCCACGTCCAGCTCATGCTGGGCAACAAGTGGTACGGCAGTTCGATCGGCCCGTTCCCGACGCCGACACGCGAGGACGACCAGCGGCCGATGGGGCCGAACTTCTATCACGCGCAGCAGGACTGGCTGGTCGCGCGCCGCGCGGGCAAGGCGTGGACCTGGTCGGCGCTGCGGCCGCACGGCGTCTGGGGCTTCGCCGTCGGCGGCGCGCTCAACCTGATGAACGCCATTGCCTGCTATGCGGTGATCTCGAAGCATCTCGGCCTGCCGCTGTCCTTCCCCGGCAAGCCCGGCAATTTCACCGCCATCTACAACATGATCGACGTCGACCTGCTGGCCGAGGCGATGGAGTGGGCGGCGACCGACCCGAAGGCCGCCGACCAGGCCTTCAACATGACCAATGGCGACATCCTGCGCTGGTCGAACGTCTGGCCGACGCTGGCGGCGTTCTTCGGCATGGAGGTCGGGCCGCTGCGTACGCTGCGGATCGGCGAGATGATGGCCGACAAGGGGCCGGTGTGGGACGAGATCGTCGCCCGCCACGGCCTGCGGCAGCTCAAGCTGCCGGAACTGGCCAACTTCAACTACCTCGATTTCGCGCTCGGCGCCGAGTACGACCAGATGGCGCACATGGGCGCCGCCCGGCGCGCTGGCTGGAACCGCTGGCAGGACACCGAGAAGACGATGACGCGCCAGCTCCAGCGCATCCGCGACCTGCGCGTCATACCCTGAGGGCTGCGGCCCGGAGGCCTGCGATGGATTTCGGCATCTTCAATCTGGTCAACCGCCGCGGCCGCGACCAGGACCCCGGCGTCCTCATCCGCGAATCCGTACGCCAGACGCAACAGGCCGAGCAGGCTGGCTTCGGCATCTCGTGGTTCGCCGAGCACCACTATTCCAACTACTCGCTGACGCCGTCGCCGCTGCTGATGATCGCGCACTGTGCGGCGACCACCAGCCGCATCCGCCTCGGCAGCGGCGTCGTGCTCGGCTGCCTCTACGAACCGGCGCGCTTCGTCGGCGAGGTCGCCTACACCGACCAGCTCTGCGAGGGCCGCCTCGTCCTCGGCGTCGGCTCGGGCTACCAGGCGCACGAGTTGGCGCGCTTCGGCGTCGATCTCGAGCACGCACGCGAGCGCACCGACGAGATGCTCGATATCCTCGACCTGGCCTTCGCCGAGGGGGTCGTCGAGTACCACGGCCGGCATTTCAGCCTGCCGCGCACGGAACTGTCCGTGCCGGCATTCCGCAAGAGCGGGCCGACGATCTGGCTCGCCGGCAACAGCCCCGAATCCTGCGCGCTCGCCGCGCGGCACGGCTACCCGCTGTTCTCGTCGGGCTTCGGCATGCCGATCAAGGTGCTGGCCGACGTACGCGGCCACTACGAGGCGGCGTGGCGCGAGGCCGGCCGCCGGGCCGCCGACATGCACTACGGCGTGCTGCGCTTCGGCTACGTCAGCGACGACCGCGCCGAGGCCCTGCGCTTCGCCGACAACGCGCAGTACCAGCTCCGCATGTCGCGCTTCCTGCGCAAGGGCCAGACCGCGCTCGACAGCGCCTTCCTGCCCGAGGAGCCGTTCCAGGGCGAGGCCAGTCCCGAGGAGATCGCGCGGCGCAACCCGATCGGCGGCCCGGCCGAAGTGGTCGACAAGATCCTCGCCGAGATCGAGGCGACCGGGCCGCGCCATTTCGGCTTCATCATGGCCATGGGCGGCATGAGCCACGCCGAGATCATGCGCTCGATCGACCGCTTCGGCGCCGACGTCATCCCCGCCGTGAACAACGCCCTGGCGGCACAGGGTTCCGCGGCCGCCGCGCAGTAGCGGCGTTCCCAAAGCCCGGCGTTTGTGGTGTGGTGACGGGCGGGAACAGGAAGCGCTGACCATGGCCCCCGACCTGCTCGACCTCGACGCCCTCGCCGCCCGCGTGCCGGACGGCGCCGTCGTCGCCGTGCCGCCGGACTACAGCGGCGTGGCCCTGGCGGCGACGCTGGCGCTGATCGCGCGCGGCGTGCGCGGCCTGCACCTTGTCGGCGTGCCGTCGACCGGCTTCCAGGGCGACTGGCTGGTCGGCGCCGGCTGCGTCGCGACCATCGAGGCGGCGGCCGTAACCATCGGCGAGTACGGCCCGGCGCCGCGCTTCACCGCCGCCATGAAGGCCGGCGCGATCCGCATGGTCGACGGCACCTGTCCGGCCATCCACGCCGGCCTGCAGGCGGCCGAGAAGGGCCTGCCCTTCATGCCGCTGCGCGGCATCATCGGCTCCGACCTCGCCGTCGGCCGCGACGACTGGAAGCTCGGACAGAATCCGTTCGCCGACGACGACCCCATCCTGATGATCCGCGCCATCCGGCCGGACGTCGCGCTGTTCCATGCCGCCAAGGCCGACCGCGCCGGCAATGTGTGGATCGGCGTGCGCCGCGAGCTGATGCTGATGGCGCATGCGGCGAAGGCGACGCTGGTGACGGTCGAGGAGATCGTCGACGGCGACCTGCTGGACGACGACGCCACCGCCGCCGGCACCATCCCGGCGCTGTACGTCTCCGCCGTCGCCGAGGCGCGCCACGGCATGAAGCCGCTCGGCCTGCGCCGCGTCTACGGCCCCGACGAGGCGGCGCTGCGCCGCTACGTCGAGACGGCCCGCACCGACGAAGGCTTCCGCACCTGGCTCGACGAGGCCCTGCCGCGCCCGCGGGCCGCCGAATGAGCGCGCCCGCCTGCCGGCCGGAGGAACTGCTGATCGCCACCGTGGCGACGATGCTGGATGGCCTGAACCATGTCGCGGTCGGCGCCTCGTCGCCCATCCCGGGCGCGGCGGCGCTGCTGGCCCGCGCGCGCGGCGGCGGCCGGCCGGCGGTCTCAATCCTCGGCGCCGTCGACGAGAACGCCTTCACCGACGGCGGCAAGGAGCTGTTCGACTGCGCCGCCGAGGGCCGTATCGACGCCTTCTTTCTTGGCGGCGGCCAGATCGACGGCGAGGCCAACATCAACCTCGTCGGCATCGGCGACCCGGCGCGGCCGAAGGTGCGCTTCCCCGGCTCCTTCGGTTCGGCCTACCTCTATTTCCTCGTGCCGCGCGTCATCCTGTTCCGCGAGGAGCATACGCCGCGCGTGCTGGTGCCGCGGGTCGACTACATCTCAGCGCCCGGCTGGAGCGCGCCCAACGTCTATCGTCCGGGCGGCCCCCACGCGCTGGTCACCGGCCGCTGCGTCTTTGCCTGGCAAAAGGACAGCCACCGCTTCCGCCTCGCCTCGGTCCATCCCGGCCATACCGCCGCCGAGGTGCGCGCCGAGACCGGCTTCGACTACGACGTCCCCCGCGACGTGCCAGAAACGGCCGTGCCGGACGCCGTGACGCTGGCCCTCATGCGCGGAAGGGTCGCCGGCGAGATTGCCCGCACCTACCCCGCTTTCGCCGCGCGCGTCTGGAATGTGGCGGCGGCGGCCTGAGATCGACCTGTTCCCATCCGTCAGCGGACTGTGAAATGACCGAGGAAGCACCATCGGCCGGCGCGCTCGCGGGCCTCAAGATCGTCGACCTGACACGCGTGCTCGGCGGGCCGTACTGCACGCAGATGCTCGCCGACCACGGCGCGACCGTGATCAAGGTCGAGCCGCCGCACGGCGACGAGACGCGCGACTGGGGACCGCCGTTCCACGAGGGCGACGCCTCCTATTACATCGGGCTCAACCGTAACAAGCGCAACATCGGCCTCGACCTCGGCGTACCGGAGGCGCGCGCGGTGCTGCTGCGGATGCTCGAGGACGCCGATGTCCTCGTCGAGAACTACAAGGCCGGCACGCTGGAGCGCTGGGAGATCGGATACAGCCAGCTCTCCGCGCGCTTTCCGAAGCTGATCCACTGCCGGCTGACCGGTTTCGGCGCCGACGGGCCGATGGGCGGCCTGCCCGGCTACGACGCCGTGATCCAGGCCATGGCCGGCTGGATGTCGGTCAACGGCAGCGCCGCCGACCGCGTGCCGACGCGCGTCGGCATCGCCATGGTCGACATGGGCACCGGCCTCTACACCGCCAACGCCATCCTGATGGCGCTCCACGAGCGCGCGCGGTCGGGCAAGGGCCAGTTCATCGACATGACGCTCTACGATTGCGCCGTGTCGCTGATGCACCCCTACATTCCCAACTACACGCTGTCGGGCAAGGTGCCGCAGATCACCGGCAACCCGCACACCAACCTCGCGCCCTACGACAAGTTCCCGACGAAGACCGTCGACATCTTCATCGCCTGCGGCAACAACCGCTCCTTCCGCCGCCTGTGCGCCGAGATCGGCGCGCCGAAACTGGCCGACGACGCGCGCTTCCGCAACAACAGCGACCGCATCTCCAACCTGCCGGCCCTGCGCGCCGCGCTGGAGGGGCCGCTGGCCGGGCACGACGGCGAGGCGCTGTGCAGGCGGCTGCTGGAGGCCGGCGTGCCGGCCGGGCCGGTGCGCAACGTCGCCCAGGTGCTGGAGAACGACCACACCATCCACCGCAAAATGGCGGCGTCGCACGACTGGTACCGGGGCGCCGGCATCCCCATCAAGTTCTCGCGCACGCCCGGCTCGATCCGCTCGACGCCGCCGAAGTTCGGCCAGTACGGCCGCGCCATCCTCGCCGAGCACGGCTACTCGGAAGCCGAGATCGAGGCGATGCTCTCGGCCGGCGCGCTGGTCGAGGAGCGGCGGAAGCTCTGAGGGCCGCGCCGCAGGGTCGCGGTGCATCGGCGGGCCGGCAGGGGTATAAGGCCGGGATGGACTCCGGCGCCCCCGACAGGACCGCCCCAGAAGACGACGCCTTGGCCGTCGCGCCGCCGCGCGGCCGTGCCGCGGCCCAGGCCGACGCACTGGCCCGCTCGGGCGAGCCCGGCGGACTGCTGCGCGACGCCTGGTACTTCGCGCTGCCGTCGGCGGCGCTGGCGCGCGGCGCCATGCGGCCGGCGACCATCGCCGGCGAGCCGATGCTGTTCTGCCGCGCCGCCGACGGCGCCGCCTTCGCGCTCCGCGACATCTGCCCGCACCGGGCGATCCCGCTGCGCCACGGCCGCTTCGACGGCAACGAGGTCGAGTGCTGCTACCACGGCTGGCGCTTCGACCGCAGCGGCGCCTGCACCGCCGTGCCGTCGCTGGTCGAGGGCCAGCGCCTCAATCTCGGGCGCATCAACTGCGGCCGCTATCCGGTGCACGAGGCGCAGGGCTGCGTCTGGGTGTTCGCCGGCACCGACGCGACGGACGTGCCGCCGCCGCGCCTGCCGGACGTGGCCTCGGGCAAGCCGCGCCTCGTTCTGACCTCCGACTTCCCCTGCAACGTCGACCATGCGGTCGTCGGCCTGATGGATCCGGCGCACGGCCCCTACGTGCACCGCAGCTGGTGGTGGCGGCCGGGCGGCACGGCACATGAGAAGGCCAAGCGCTTCGGCCCGGTCGACCTCGGCTTCGCCATGCTGCGCCATCGCCCGTCGTCGAATTCGCTGGCCTACAGGCTGCTCGGCGGCGTGCCCGAGACCGAGATCGCCTTCCGCCTGCCGGGCATCCGCACCGAGCACGTCATCGCCGGCCGCCACCAGGTGCTGTCGCTGACCTGCGTCACCCCGGTGGATGCCAACCGCACGATCGTCCACCAGATGCTGTGGTGGACGCCGGCACTGCTGACCGCGCTCAAGCCGGTCATCGCCGGGTTCGCGCGCGCCTTCATCGGCCAGGACCGCCGCGTCGTGGTGCTGCAGCAGGAGGGGCTGGCGCACGACCCGCCCCTCATGCTGGTCAACGACGCCGACACCCAGGCGCGCTGGTACTACCGCCTCAAGCGCGACTGGGCGCGGTCGCGCGTCGATGGCCGCCCCTTCGTCAATCCGGTGCCCGAGACGACGCTGCGGTGGACGAGCTGACGCCGCCCGAGATCGTCGCGCACGCCGACTGGTCGATTCGTCCCGTCGGCCGCCGTATCGCCATAGCTCGCCGCCGCAACGACACCTGGACGGTCGCACCGGCGATCGAGGCTGGCGACGTCGACGACCTCGCCGCGCGCCTGCTCGCCGAGGCCCGCGGCGGCACCGTCCTGCTCGGCGTCGACTTCCCCATCGGCCTGCCCGCGGCTTACGCGGCGCGGGCCGGCATCGACCGCTTCCTCGACTGGCTGGCTTCGGCAGGCACCGGGCGCTGGCGGCAATTCTACGATCCGGCGACCACGGCCGCCGAAATCGCCCTCGGCCGCCCCTTCTATCCGGCCCGTCCCGGCGGCACGCGGCGCCACCACCTCGTCGACGCGCTCGGCGTCGATGCGTTCGCCGCGTTGCACCGCTACTGCGATCTCGGCGAGGGCCGCGCCGCGGCGGCGCCGCTGTTCTGGACGATGGGCGGCAACCAGGTCGGCAAGGCGGCGATCTGCGGCTGGCGCGACCTCATCGCGCCGGCGCGGCGGCGTTGGCCCCGCCAGATCCACATCTGGCCCTTCGACGGCCCGCTCGCCGCGCTGCTGGCGCGGCCGGGCCTGATCGTCGCCGAGACCTATCCGGGCGAGATCTACCACCACCTTGACCTCGGCATCCGCGACCGCCGCCGCTCCAAGCGCCGGCAGGCCGACCGCGCCGCCGACGCGCCGCGCCTGCGCGCCGTCGCCCGCGGCCTGTCGCTGCGCCTGTCGGCCGAGGCCGCCGCCGCGATCGACGACGGCTACGGCCCGCGCAAGGAGGGCGAGGACTCCTTCGACGCCACCGTCGGCCTGCTCGGCATGCTCAACATCCTGCGCGGCAACCGGCCGGAGGGTGCGCCGGACCATCCGCTGATCCGCACGGTCGAGGGCTGGATCCTCGGCCAGCGCCCCTCCGGCGCGGTGATTGAGATTGCCTCGCCGAAGCCCTAAAACCTTGCTGCCCGGTCCCGACCACGAAGGCCGGCGGACGATTTCTGGAGGAAACATGGACGTCAAGGGCAAAGCCGCCCTGATCACCGGCGGCGGCTCCGGCATCGGCGCCGAGTGCATGCGTCACCTCGCCCGCGCCGGCATGAAGGTCGCGGCCCTCGACGTGAACATGGACGGCGCGCGCGCGGTGGCGGCGGAGACCGGCGGCATCGCCGTCGAATGCAACGTCACGTCCTCGGACAGCGCCGAAGCCGCGGTGAAGGCGGCGCGCGACAAGCATGGCATCGCGCAGGTGCTGATCAACTGCGCCGGCGTCGGCACGGTCGGCCGCATCATCGGGCGCAACGGACCGATGCCGCTGGCCGACTTCGAGCGCACCATCGCCATCAACCTGACCGGCTCGTTCAACCTCATGCGCCTCGCCGTGTTCGACATGTACAACGTCGAGCCGGGCGAGGACGGCGAGCGCGGCATGGTCGTCAACACCGCCTCGGTCGCCGCTTTCGAGGGCCAGATCGGCCAGGCCGCCTACGCCTCGTCCAAGGGCGGCATCGTCGCGCTGACCCTGCAGGCGGCCCGCGAGTTCGCCTCGCGTGGGGTGCGCGTCAACACCATCTCGCCGGGCCTGATCGAGACGCCGATGCTGCTCGGCCTGCCCGAGGCCGCGCAGCAGAGCCTGCGCGAGCAGCCGGAGTTCCCCAAACGCCTCGGCCGGCCAGAGGAGTATGCCCGCCTGGTGCTGCATCTGGCCGAAAACGTGCTGATCAACGGCACCGTCATCCGGCTTGACGGCGCCCTCCGCATGGCCGCCCGCTGACATTCCGCCCCGTGCCCGCGGCGACCGCCGCCGCAGGGCACACATGCAGGCGCCGCGCAGCGTCGCGACGCCGGCCGGAGTAAGCTCGCCCGCCATGCCCGCCGGTGAGACCCTTCAGGCTGCCGCCGCACCCCTGCGCGGCGCGCTCTACATGATCGCCGCGGCGGCGTTCTTCGCCGCCATGTCGGCGCTGGTCCGCTATGGCAGCGCGTTCGCGCACGTGTTCGAGCTGTCGTTCATGCGCGCCGCCTTCGGCTTCGTCATGATGCTGCCCTTCCTGCTGCACGGGCGCGCCGACGCACTGCGCATGAAGAGCCCGCGCCTGCACCTGTTCCGCGGCTCGATGTCGTTCATCGGCACCCTGTGCTGGTTCGGCGCCGTTTCGCTGCTACCGCTCGCCGAGGCGGTCGCGCTCAACTTCACCGCGCCGCTGTTTGCCACCGTGCTGGCGGCCATCGTGCTGCACGAGATCGTCCGCGCGCGGCGCTGGACGGCGACGCTGGTCGGCTTCGCCGGCGTCCTGCTGGTGTTGCGCCCCGGCGTCGAAGTGATCTCGTCCGGCTGCCTGCTGGCCCTCGGCAGCGCCGCTACCATCGCCTGCAACACGCTGGTGGTGCGCACAATGATGAGGACCGAGTCTGCCGGAACGGTCGTGCTGACGCTGTCGGCGCTGCTTACCTTCTTCACCGCCGTTCCCTATGCCGTGCTGTGGACGGCACCGAGCTGGGAACTGCTCGCCGTCGGCGTCGCCATGGGGCTGTGCGGCACGCTCGGCCACATCGCCTTCAGCCGCTCTCTGGCCCACGCCGAGGCGTCGGCCGTGATGCCGCTCGACTTCGCCCGCCTGCCCTTCGCCGTCGCCCTCGGCCTCGTCGCCTTCGGCGAGTGGCCCGACGCCTGGACCATCGGCGGCGGCCTCGTCATCGCCGGCTCCGCCGCCTACATCATGCACCGCGAGGCCGTCGCCATGCGCCGTCCGACTGTCCCCGTCGCCGGCGAGGCCGGACGATGAGCCCGGCGACGAACGCCGCGCCGCACGTCGCCACCAACGTGGTGCTCGGCGCCATGCTGATGGTGGCGCAGGCGGCCTGCTTCGCCGGCACGCACACCATCGTGCGCTTCGCCATCGCCGACGTGCATGCGCTGGAGGTGGTGTTCTTCCGTTTCGCCTTTGGCGCGCTGCTGCTGCTGCCGCTGGCCCTGCGCCACCGCTTCGCCCAGATGCGCACGCAGCAGCTCGGCAAGCAGATGCTGTGCGGCGTGTTCAACGCCTCGACCACGCTGACGATCTTCTGGGCGCTGATGCTGCTGCCGCTGGCCGATGCCACGGCGCTGAACTTCACCGTGCCAATGTTCACGCTGCTGCTCGCCGCGATCCTGCTCAAGGAAAAGGTCGACTTCGGCCGCGCCGCCGCCGTCGTCGTCGGCTTCGCCGGCGTGCTGGTCATCGTGCGGCCGGGCTTCGCGCAGGTCTCGTGGCCGGTGCTGCTGCCGATCGCCGCCGCGCTGCAGCTCGCCTGCGCCATGCTACTGACCAAGAGCCTGACGCGGACCGACGGGCCGCTGACCATCCTCATGCACCAGTCACTGTGGTCGAGCGTTTTCGCCGGTCTCGCCCTGCCCTTCGTGTGGACGACACCGGCATGGTCGACGCTGGGCATCGCGCTGGCCATGGCGGCGCTCGGCACGATCGGCATCTTCCTCACCGCGCGGGCGATGACGCTGGCCGACGCCTCGGTGATGGTGCCGTTCGACTACGCCCGCCTGCCCTTCGTCGCCGTGCTCGCCTACTTCGTCTACGCCGAAGTGCCGGGCCCGTGGACCTGGGTCGGCGGCGCGATCATCGCCGTGGCCTCGATCTACCTCGCCCAGCGCGAACGCCGCGCCGAACGAGCGCGGCGGCAGGTGAGTGCCACGGCATGAGCATCGCGCAGGAACGCCCGGCCATCGCGGTGCCGGCGGCCACGGGCAACGCCGTCCTCGGCGCCGGCCTGTTCACCGCCGGCGCGGCCAGCTTCGCCACCAGCCATACCCTCGTCCGCTTCGGCACGGCGGACGTGCCCTCGATCGAGATCGCCTTCCTGCGCTTCCTGTCGGCCGCCGTGCTGATGGCGCCGCTGGCCCTGCGCCGGCGCGCGGGCGTGCTGCGCACGCGCCGCCTGCCGCTGAACATGCTGAATGGCACGCTCAACGCCACCGGGGCGCTGACGCTGATCTACGCCGTCAACGTGCTGCCGGTGGCGCTGGTGACGGCGCTGACCTTCACCGTGCCGCTGTTCACCACCGTCTTCGCCATCCTGCTGCTCGGCGAGCGCGCCTCGCCGGTGCGCATCCTCGCCACGCTCGTCGGCTTCGCCGGCGCCCTCGTGGTGCTGCGGCCGGATTCCAACGGCGTTACCTGGGCGATCCTGCTGCCAGTGGCCGGCGCCATGCAGATGGCGGCGGGCCTGCTGATCACCAAGCGCCTGACGCGCACCGAAGGCTCGCTCACCATCAGCCTGCACACCACGCTCTGGTCGCTGGTGGTGATGGGCGCGGCCTGCCCCTTCGTCTGGGTGACGCCGACCTGGCAGGCGCTCGCCGTCGGCGTGGCGATCGGCCTGACGGGCACGGCCGGCCTGTTCCTCTGGGCGCGCGCCATGAGCCATGCCGACGCCTCGCTGCTGGCACCGTTCGACTACGCGCGCCTGCCGGTCGCGGCACTGCTCGCCTACATCGCCTACGGCGAGGTGCCGGGGCTGTGGACCTGGATCGGCGGCGCCATCATCATCGCGGCGACGGCCTGGCTCGCGCGGCGCGAGCGGCGGGCCGAGCGCGCCCGGCAGGCGACGACAGCAGCGGGAGGTACCCCATGACCGATTTCGGCCTGTTCGGCCTGCTCGGCCGACGCGACCGCGACAAGGACATCGGCGCCGTCATCCGCGAGGCGACGGAGCACGCCCGCCTCGGCGAGCAGGCGGGATTCTCGACCGCCTGGTTCGCCGAGCACCATTTCTCCAACTACTCGCTCACCGTCTCGCCGCTGATGATGGTGGCGCACCTCGCGGCGGTGACGAAGACCATCCGGCTCGGCACCTCGGTCGTGCTCGGCTGCCTCTACCAACCGGCGCGCCTCATCGGCGAGGTCGCCTTCGCCGACCAGATGAGCGGCGGCCGCCTCGTCCTCGGCGTCGGCTCCGGCTACCAGGCACAGGAATTGGTGCGCTTCGGCGTCACCCTCGAGCAGTCGCGCGAGATGACGACGGAGATGCTGGAGATCCTCGACCGCGGCCTGTCGACCGGCTTCATCGAGTACGCGGGCAAGCACTTCAGCTTTCCCGCCACCGAACTGTCGGTGCTGCCGGCGCAGCGGCCGCGGCCGCCGATCTGGTTCGCCGGCAACAGCCCCGAATCCTGCGCCATCGCCGCCAACAACGACTACACGCTGTTCGCCTCCGGCTTCGGCCGGCCGGTCGACACGCTGGTGCAGGTGCGGCGCGACGCCGAGTCGTCGTGGCGCGCCGCCGGCCACGACCCGGCGAAGATGCGCCTCGCCATCCTGCGCTACGGCTTCGTCACCGACAGCAAGGCCGAGGCGCTGGCCTACGCCGAGAACGCCCGCTACCAGCTCCGCCAGTCGCGCTACCTGCGCCAGGGCCAGACGGCGCTGCCCGGCGCCTTCCTGCCCGAGGAGGGCTTCTCCGGCGAGATGTCGCCCGAGGACATCCTCGCCAACAACCCCATCGGCGACGCGGAGATGGTGGCCGAGAAGCTCGCCGCCGAGGTCGCCGCGACGCAGGCCGTGCATATCGGCCTCTACATGAGCGTGGGTCGTGCCAGCCACGCCGCCGTGCTGAAGTCGATCGAGACGTTCGGCAGCAAGGTGCTGCCGGCGCTGGAGAAGGCGAAAGTCGCCCGGCCCTCGGTGGCGGCCGGCTGAGGGAGCGGACGCATGGACGTCGTCGCGCGCGGCATCAGGTTCAACGTCGAGCTGGCCGGCCCCGAGGGCGCGCCGTGGCTGACCTTCTGCAACTCGCTCAACACCTCGCTGCCGCTGTGGGACGACCAGATTCCCGCATTCGCCGACCGCTATCGCACCTTGCGCTATGATCGTCGCGGCCACGGTAAGAGCGCGACGCCGCCCGGTCCCTACGCGCTCGAGGACTTCGCCGACGACATAGTGGCCATCTGGGACGCGCTCGGCATCCGCAAGAGCCACTTCGTCGGCCTGTCGATCGGCGGCATGACCGGGCAGGCGCTGGCGCTGAAGCACCCGGAACGCGTCAACGGGCTGGTGCTGGCCTGCACGCGCGCCGAGACCGACGAGACCTTCCGCGCCTTCGCCCACAAGCAGATCTCGATCGCCGAGACCGACGGGCCACGGGCGCTGTCTGAGATCATGCCGGCGCGCTGGTTCACCCCCGACGCGCAGCGCGACCGGCCCGAGGTCATCGCCCGCGCCAAGGAGCTGACCCGCGCGACGACCCGCGACGGCTACATCGCCTGCGCCCGCGCCATGCTGCCGCTCGACTATCTCGAGCGGCTGCGCGACGTGAAGCTGCCGACGCTGCTGATCGCCGCGGCGCAGGACATCGGCACGCCGGCCGCCGGCATGCGCGAGATGCACAAGCGCATGCCGCACGCCGAGTACGTCGAGATCGACCCGTCCGGCCACCTCGTCAACATGCAACAACCGGCGGCGTTCAATCGCGCGCTGGCGGCTTTCCTCGACCGGCTGCCGCGCTGAGCGCCGGCCGGCGGTCGTTCCAGACCAGGCTGTAGAGGTCGTAGCGGCGGTCGCGGAGGTTGCGGACCGCGCCGCCCGACCGTGCCGTCCGCAAATCCGACAGGCGCAAATCGGCGAAGGCGATGGTCTCGGTGTTGGGCGCGGTGTCGGCGGCGATGCCGTCGCGCGCGAAGGCCACGTCGCAGGGCGTGATGATGCAGCTTTCGGCGTAGTGCACGTCCATGTTCTCGACGTTCGGCAGGTTGCCGACGACGCCCGACATGACGACGTAGCACTGGTTCTCGATCGCCCGCGCGTGGCAGCAGTAGCGCACGCGCATGTAGCCGCGCCGCTCGTCGGTGCAGAACGGCACGAAGAGGATCATCGCGCCCTGGTCGACGAGGTGGCGCGCCAGCTCGGGAAACTCGGCGTCGTAGCAGAGCAGCACGCCGACCGGGCCGCAGTCGGTGTTGATGACATCGACCGCATCGCCGCCGACGATGTTCCACCAGTAGCGCTCGTCCGGCGTCGGGTGGATCTTCTCCTGGCGATGACTGGTGCCGTCGCGCAGGAACACGAAGGCGGTGTTGCGGATGCCGCCGTCGGCATCCCGCGTCGGATGCGAGCCGGCAACGATGTTGATATTGTACCGCATCGCCAGCGGCTGCACGAAACTCTCGAACCACTCCGTGTAGCTCGTCACCTTGGCGACGCCGTCGTCGGGCGGCAGCGGCTTTGGCTCGAGCGACAGCAGCTGCAGGGTGAACAGCTCGGGAAAGACGACGAAGTCGCAGCGGTAGTCCGAGGCGACGTCGACGAAGTACTCGATCTGGGCGCCGAACTCCTCGACCCGGGAGATGCCGCGCATCTGGAACTGCACGGTGGCCACGCGCACGCGGTCCGGCGGCCCCAGCGCCGACTCGCCGTCGGCGCGATCCTCCGGCCCGACATAGAGCGGATTGCGCCAGACCATGTGAGTGGCGTGGCCGCCCGAGGGGCCATCAGCGGGATCGTAGTCGGCGAGCACGCCGATCGACTCGAAGCCGTTGGCGAGGTGGAAGCGGATGGCCGCGTCGGCCACCTGCCGGCCCGCCACCGCCGCCAGATAGTCGGCGGGGTCCGGGAAGCTGCGGCGGCGGCGCGCATAGCCCGGCATCCGCCCGCCGAAGACGATGCCCTTGAGGCGCAGCTCCTGGCACAGGCGCTTGCGGGTGTCGTAGAGGCGCTGGCCGATGCGCAGGCGGCGGAAGTCCGGATCGACGCTGATCTCCATGCCGTAGAGAAAGTCGCCGTGGGGATCGTGCCGCGAGGCGAGACCGCCGCCGCTGATCTCGCCCAGCGTGTGCGGCGCGAGAGCGACATCGCCGTCGATCATGAAGGTGGCGCAGTGCCCGACGATGTCGCCGCCATAGTCGGCGACGAACTGGCCGTCGGGGAAATTGTTGATCTGCGCCCTCACCTGGCGCTGCGTGTGCCAGGGGTGGGGGGCGTAGATCTTGCGGCTCAGCGCCGCGATGGCCGGCACGTCGGCCAACCGTGCCGGGCGGATCAGCAGCTTGCTCTGGTCCGCACCCGTCGTCCTGCCGCGCGATGCGATGGCGCACCTCCTTCTGCCTGCGAGGGGCCCGGCGAGGCCCGCGCAAGGCTATAGCCGGCCGGACGGCGCTCGACCACCCCGATCGGCCGGTGGGCGGCAGCCGGCTTGGCGGATGTGCCGCGCATCGCTACGCTCCCGGGCCCTGGGGAGGAAAAGAAAATGGCGGACTCCGCGCACGACCGCATCCTCGAGCGGCCCGACAGCCTCATCGGCAAGCCGCTGCCGCGCCCCAACGCCCGCCGCCTCGTCACCGGCCGTGGCCGCTATGCCGACGACGTGAAGCTGCCGCGCATGGTGCATGCGGCCTACCTCCGCTCGCCCTACGCCCACGCCCGCATCAAGGCCATCGACACCGCCGCCGCCCGCGCCATGCCCGGCGTCACGCACGTCTTCACCGGCAAGGACCTCGCCGCCGTCTGCAAGCCGTGGGTCGGCGTGCTCAACCACCTCAAGGGCCTGAAGTCGAGCACGCAGTACCCGATGGCGATCGATCGCGCCTGCTGGCAGGGCGAGCCGGTGGCCGCCGTGCTGGCGGCAAGCCGCGCCGAGGCCGAGGACGCGGCCGAAGCCATCGTCGTCGACTGGGAAGTGCTGCCGGCCTTCACCGACCCGGCGGCGGCGGCCGAGCCGGGCTCGCCGGTCCTCCACCCCGAGCTCGGCGACAACATCGCGCTGGAGGCCCGCCACGACCACGGCGACTGGGACCGTGCCGTGGCGGAGGCCGCCACCGTCGTCGAGCACAGCTACACCTTCGGCCGCCATACCGGGGTGACGCCCGAGCCGCGCGGCATCCTCGCCGACTACAACGCCGCCGAGCACCGCCTGACGTGCTACCACTCGCACCAGGCGCCGCACATGGTCCAGGACCTGTTCGCCCGCCACCTCGACATCCCGAGCAAGAACGTCCGCATCGTCTGCGGCGACGTCGGCGGCGCCTACGGCATCAAGGGCCACCTCTACCCGGACGAGATCGGCACCGCGGCCCTGTCGCTGCTGGCGAAGCGTCCCGTCAAGTTCATCGCCGACCGCATGGAAGGCTTCGCCACCGACATCCATTCCCGCGATCACATCGTTCACGGCAAGCTGGCGATGGCCGGCGACGGCACCATCCTCGGCTACTGGCTCGACGACCTCGCCGGCGTCGGCCCTTACTCGATGTATCCGCGCACCAGCGCCGTCGAGGCGCTGCAGGTGCTCAACTACACGGGCGGGCCCTACAAGCATAAGACCTACCGCGCTCGCACGCGGGTGGTGTTCCAGAACAAGACGCCGATGAGCCAGTACCGCGCCGTCGGCCATCCCGTCGCCACGGCGGTCACCGAGACGCTGGTGGAATCGGCGGCCCGCGCGCTCGGGCTCGACCCCATCGACGTGCGGCGGAAGAACGTCATCCCCGACGACGCGCATCCGAGCAGGAGCCTCACCGGTGTCCACTTCGAGGGCCTGTCGCACGAGAAGTCGATCGACCGCCTGATGGCGATGATGGACTATGGCAAGCTGCGCGCCGAGCAGGCGCGGCTGCGCGAGAAAGGCATCTATCGCGGCCTCGGCTTCGCCGCGCTGATCGAACTGACCAATCCCGGCGCCGCCACCTACGGCCAGGGCGGCGCGCGCATCTCTTCGCAGGACGGCGCCGCCGCGCGGCTCGACCCGTCCGGGCTCGTCATCGTGCAGGCGTCGATCACCGAGCAGGGCCAGGGTTCCGACACGGTGATCGCGCAGATCGCCGCCTCGGCCTTCGGCACGACCATGGACCGCGTGCGCGTCGTCACCGGCGACACCGACAACGTGCCGGTCGGCTGGGGCGCCGGCGGCTCGGGCGGCGCCGGCATCGCCGGCGAGGCCACGTTGCGCGCCGCCAAGGCACTGCGCCACAACGTCGTCGCGGTGGCGGGCGCACTGCTGCAGGCCGATCCGTCCGGGCTCGACATCCGCGGCGGCAACATTGTCGATGCGGCGACCGGCAACGAGCGCATGCCGCTCGCCGAAGTGGCGCGCATCGCCTGGTTCCGCCCCGACACGCTGCCCGAGGGCTTCCAGGCCGAGCCGATGGCCACACGCCACTACGTGCCGCGCGAATACCCGGCCGCCTTCACCAACAGCTTCCACGGCGTGCAGGTCGAAGTCGAC
This sequence comes from Alphaproteobacteria bacterium, assembly GCA_050246875.1. GTDB lineage: Bacteria > Pseudomonadota > Alphaproteobacteria > UBA6615 > UBA6615 > SHWB01. Next base: position 49,105 of record JBFWVF010000012.1, read on the forward strand.
GTCGAGACCGGCTTCGTGCGCGTGCTCGACTACTGGGGCGTCGAGGATTGCGGCACCGTCATCAACTCCCTGCTGGTCGACGAGCAGATGCGGGGCGCGACGGTCACCGGCCTCGGCATGGCGCTGTTCGAGGAATGCCGCTACGACTCCGACGGCAACCTGACGAACGCCACCATGGCCGACTACCTGGTGCCGATGGCCGCCGAGATGCCGGAGATCGCCGTCGGCCACGTCTCGACGCCGACGCTCGAGTCCGAACTCGGCGCCAAGGGCGCCGGCGAGGCGGGCACGGCCGGCGCGCCGGGCGCCGTGCTCAACGCCGTCAACGATGCCCTGGCGCCGCTCGGCGCCGTGGTCACGTCGACGCCGATCACGCCCGCGCGCGTGCTGGCAGCGCTCGGCAAGGCGTGACCGCCCGGTTTGCCCCGCCGGCACAGGATATGGGGCACGAACGGTTCGGCTTGACCGGCAGCCGGGACCGAACGACCTTCCGGCCGAAACAAGGTGCCGTCACGGAGGACGCCATGCCCGCCGTCGAGATCATCAGTGCCTCGACCTGCCCCTACGCCCAGCGCACGAGGCTCGCGCTGGCCGAGAAGGGCATCGCGCACACCGTCACCGAGGTCGATCTCGAGAACAAGCCGGACTGGTTCCGCGCCGTGTCGCCCTACGGCAAGGTGCCGGTGCTGCGCCACGGCGAGACGGTGATCTGGGAATCCTCGGTCATCAACGAGTACCTCGAGGAGGAGTTTCCCGAGCCGCCGCTGCTGCCGCGCGCGCCGGCCGCGCGTGCCCAGGCGCGCATCTGGATCGACTACGCCAACGTCCGCTTCGCCCCCTTCGTCTACAAGCTGCTACTCGCCCAGTCGCCAGCCGACCGCGCCGAGCGCGCCCGGCTGCTGCGCGAGTCGCTGCTGTTCATCGAGCGCGAGGCCCTGGCGAAGCGCAAGGAGGGGCCGTGGTTCCTCGGCCGCCGCCTGTCGCTGGTCGACCTCACCTTCTTCCCGCATTTCGAGCGCCTGCCGGCCGTCGCCCACTATCGCGGCTTCGAGATTCCCGAGGAGTGCGCCAACATCCGCGCCTGGCTCGCCGCGATGCTCGAACGCCCGTCGGTCGCGGCGCTGCACCAGCCCGATTTCGTCTACATTCGCAACTGGCGCAAGTACGCCGACGATTCCGGCACCGGCGTCACGGCCGAGGAGATGCGCCGCTTCTAGGCCCGCCTCACCGCCCGGCCAGCGGCGCCATGCCGGGCACCGGCGACGGCACCAGGATCTTCGCTTCCTGCGACTGCATCAGCGGGCGGATGCGCGCCAGATGCGCCTGCCAGTCGGGCCGCGCTACGTTGGCGCCACGCACCGCCTCGCGTTCGGCCATGTCGGCGTACTTCCAGAAATGGATGACCTGGTTGAGCGGTCCCAGTTCCGTCTGGAAGTAGCCGAGCAGGTGGTCGCGTAGGCGCGGGTCCTGCGCCACAAGCCCGCCCTCCTCGTAGGCGCGCCAGTATTCGCCGAGCTTGCCCGGATGGAGGGTGTAGGTACGCAGTTCGAAGATCATGGCGGCAGGCCTCCCGCGGCCGGATGTGCCGGCGACGGGACACCGGCCGCGCCGCGCGCCGGCGGCGCGGCGCGGCCGGATCGGCCTCGGACTGTCAGCCGAAGGCGAGCTTCGGCAGGAACAGCGCCAGTTCGGGCACGGCGACCAGCAGCACGACAAAGGCCAGCGTGACCAGCACGAACGGCGTCACGCCCATGAAGATGTCCTGCAGCGGCACCTCGGGCGCCATGTTCTGCATGACGTAGACGTTGATGCCGACTGGCGGCGTGATCAGCGCCAGTTCCGTCATGATGACGACGAAGATGCCGAACCACACCGGGTCGAAGCCCATCGCCTCCATCACCGGAAAGACGAAGGGGATGGTGAGGATCAGCATGCCCCAGACATCGAGCACCGCGCCGAGAACGAGGTACATGCAGACGAACAGCGCCAGCACGACGTACTTGCTGAGGCCGGCGTCGGTGATGGCGCCGATGATGCTGTCGGTGAAGTGCGTGACGACGAGGAAGGCGCCGATGATGTGGCCGGCGACGATGACGGCGAAAATCATGGCGCTGGTGTAGGCGCTGTCGAGCAGGGCCTGCCGCAGCCCCGGCCAGCGCAGCCGGCCCATCACGCCGGCCACCAGCAGCACGCCGGACACGCCGATACCGGCCGCCTCGCTGGGCGTGAAGACGCCAAAGTAGATGCCGCCGAGCACGATGGAAAAGATGGCGATGATCGGCAGCAGCTTGCCGAGCGAGTCGAAACGTTCCGACCAGCTATGCGCGGGGCCGACCGGGCCCATCTCCGGATTGATGATGCAACGCACCCAGATATAGGCGGCATACATCAGCGCCAGCAGGATGCCCGGCACGATGCCGGCGATGAACAGATGCCCGATCGAGGTTTCCGTCCAGATGCCGTAGGCGACCATGATGACGCTCGGCGGAATCAGGATGGCGAGCGTGCCGGCCGACGCGATGGCGCCGGTGGCCAGCTTGGGGTCGTAGCGGTAGCGTCGCATCTCCGGCATCGACATCGGCGCGATGGTCGCGACCGCGGCAACGCTCGAGCCGGTGACGGCGCCGAAGCCGGCGCAGCCGGCGACGGACGTGATCGCCAGCCCGCCGGGCAGGCGCCCGAACCACTTCTCGACGCAGTCGTAGAGATCGACCGCTATCCTTGTGTGATAGACGAGCTGCCCCATCAGGATGAACAGCGGGATCGCCACCAGCGTGAACGAGCTGCCGCGCTCGATGGCGTTCATGGAGATCTGGCTCATCGCCGGCACGAGGCCGACCATGACCCAGGTACCGCCGATGCCGACGATGGCCATGGAGAAGGCGATCGGCACGCCGATGGCGATCAGCGCCAGCATGATGGCGATGCCGATCCAGCCGATGGTCTGCGGATCCATGCTCAGGCCCTCTCGCCAGCGTTGTCACCGGCGGCGATGCGTGCATCCGGGTCGCCGCTGTGCGAACCGACGCGATCCGGGCCGAGGATCAGGACGACGACGAACATGACGCTCATGAGGGCGCCGGCCACGCCGACGAAGGCATAGACCAGCGCGGTCGGAAAGCTGATGTAGTCGGACGCCTCGCCGACCGCGATCATGCGCGGAATTTCGCCGAACACGCGCCACGTCAGCAGCACCGAGAAGAACAGGCCGGCGAGGCACCACACGAGGTTGGCGGCGTAGCGCGCCGCGCCGCGCAACTTGCGATGGATCAGTTCCATGCGAATGTGGCCGCCGTGCCGCGTGACGAACGGCAGGCTGGCGAAGAAGATCCACAGCAGCAGGATCTCGTTGGCCTCGATCGACCACACGATGGGGTCGTTGAGGAGATAGCGAAGGCCGACATCGACCGTGATGATCGCCGTCAGCATCGGAATGAGTATGAGGGCTCCGAACCGGTGCAACAGCGTGACGACGCCGTCGACGAGCCTGAGCATGACGAACTCCCTCCCCCGGACACTGTCCCCCGCGACCGCGCCTCTTGCGGGCGTCCGCGCGGGTGTCGCGGGCATGCCGGCGGTCGCCCGCGCCCAAGCGCGCGGACGACCGCCCGGACCCGCTGCCGAAGCTACTTGCCGACGATGCCCTGGACCGGCTGGGTGACCGCCTGCCGCATGATCGCCTTCCAGTCCATCTTCTCGTACTTGGCGATGGCGGCGTTCATGTCGGCCAGCACGGCCTTGCCCGGCTTGCCGTCCTTCTCGAGGCCGGCGACGTACTCGCCGTCGATGTCGGCGACGGCCTTCTGCCAGACCGCGAACTCCTCCTTCGTCGGGCGGATCAGCTCGACGCCCTTGGCCTTGAAGGCGTTCAGCGCGGTCTCGCCCTCGGGTTCGTAGAATCCCTGCGCCATGTACGCGGCGTAGCCCTGCATGAAGTCCGCGACGACCTTCTTCAGGTCGGCCGGCAGCGCGTCGAACCACTTCGGCCCAAGACAGTATTCGAGGTCGACGGCGAACAGGCTGACCGCCGAGTGATACTTGCTGATCTCGTGCAGCTTGAAGGTCTGCAGCGCCGGGTCGTTCATGGCGACGCCGTCGACCACGCCGCGCTGCAGCGAGGTGTAGGCCTCGGCCGACGGCACGTTGACCGCGATGCCGCCGAGCGCCTGCATGATCTGCGCCTGGATGCCCGCCGACAGGCGCACCTTCACGCCCTTGAAGTCGGCGATGGTGCGCAGCGGCTTGCTGCCGATGACGTTGTACGGCGGTGTGACGGTGAGACGGCCGGCATAGACGCCCTGCTGGTCGAACTCCTTCTTGAAGTACTTGGGATAGAGTTCGTTGAACACCGCGGTGCCGATCACCGAATTCTCGAACTTGAACGGCAGGGTGAGCATCTGCGTCAGGGAGAAGCTCTTCGGCTCGTAGATCGAGAAGCAGGCCGTGTAGTCGGCGATGCCGTCGCGCGCCGCCGTAAAGCCCTGGCGCTGCGGGTGCAGGGACTCGCCGGGATAGGTCTCGAAGACGATCTTGCCCTTGGTGATGGTCTCCAGCCGCTTGAGGCCGGTGATCATCGCCTTCTCGAGCGGCGCCGTCGCCGCGACGTAGGAGGCATAGCGCAGCTTGATCGGCTCGCCGGTGTAGGTGACCGTGAACTTCTCGTAGTCGAGCTTGCCTTCGAGCCAAGCCTGCCCGTCGCCCTGCATCTCGGCGGCCGAAGCCGCCCCGCCCGCCAGCGTCAGCGTCGCCACAGCGGCCGCCAGAACCCAGTTCGGTGCCTTCGTCATCGGAGTTCCTCCCCTCCTTGTGCTGCCTGCATGCGCAGGTCGCCGGATCTTGTCCCGCCGGCGAAGAGCGCCCCCCCGGGCGCCGCGTTCGACGCGCGGCGGAAGTCTACGCGGGTTGCAACCTTCGCCACCACAACCTTCGGCCGGGAGCCCGCCGTTGCCCTAGATCGGCCGTGACGATGTCTCGGCCGGTGAAACATGGCCTCGCGCGGCACGGCAGTTGTGAAGCGGCGGCGCGGTCGGCAAAGCGGCTGCGCCGGTATATCCTGCCGGCAGCGACGGCCACCCGGCTGCCATTGCCGGCAGTCCGGGGCCCGACGAGTTGGAGGATGCATGGTTCATTTGCGCGAGATGCCCGAGCATCTGCGCAACGCGCTGGTCAACCAGGAGGTGCCGACGTTCGACACCACCCCCTGGGTCGATGCCAGACCGTTGCGCGAAAGCCGGGTCGCCCTCATCAGTACCGCCGGCCTCCACCGGCGCGAGGATGCCCCGTTCACGCCCGGTGCCGGCGACTATCGCCTGATCCCGGACGACTACGACATGAACGGGCTGGTGATGAGCCACCTGTCGATGAACTTCGACCGCTCGGGCTTCTACCAGGACCTCAACACGGCGTTTCCGATCGACCGGCTGCGCGAGCTGCGCGACGCCGGGGAGATCGGCTCGGTCGCCGGCCGTCACTACTCCTTCATGGGCGCGACACCGCCCAACGTGATGGAGAAGGTGGCCCGCGATCTCGCCGGACTGCTGAAGCAGGACAGGGTCGACGCCGTCGTTCTCTGCCCCGTCTGACCGCAGTGCACGCGCGCCGTGGGCGGGCTTGCACACTATCTCGAAGACGAAGGCATCGCGACGGTCGGCATCAGCCTGATCCGCAAGCACACCGAGAAGATCCGTCCGCCGCGGGCGCTGGCCGTGCCGTTCGAGCTCGGCCGGCCGTTCGGCGCGCCGGACGAGCCGGATTTCCAGCGCCGCGTGCTGCGCGACCTGCTGGGCCTGCTCGACCGCAAGTCGGGCCCCGTGCTGGAGGACTTCCCCGACCCGCCGCCGGGCGAGCAGGAGGAAGGCTACGGCTATGCCTGCCCGGTGAACCTCGCGCCGCCGGTCGAGAACCTGTCGGACGAGGACCTCGTGCGCCGCGCGCTGGAGCAGGAAATCGCCCTGCTGCGGCCGTGGTACGAGGAGTTCAAGGGACGGCGCAACGGCCGCACGGCGTTCGGCATCTCCGGCTGGACGCCCGAGGCGATCGCCGCCTTCCTCGCCAAGCTGGTGGTCGAGGAGGACAAGGCGGCACCGCCGGTCGAGGGCCTGTCGCTCGCCGTCGGCTTCAAGCGCCTCGCCGACGACATCCGCTACTTCTACACCGAGGCGGCCATCGCGCGGCCCGGCACGAAGACCAGCGATGTCGAGCTCGGCAACTGGATGTATGGCGAGACCATGCTGGGGAAGGTGCTGATCGAGATCCGCAACTGGATGCTCGACCGCGACGATCCCCAGATGAAGGTGCTCGCCACCACCACCATCGTCCCCGGCCACCAGCGCTTCCGCACGAAGCACGGCTAGGCCACGGGAGACGCGAAGCGTACCGCGCGGGGCCCGTCGCGAAACGACGGGCCCCGTTGCGTTTCCGGCGCAGCGCGCGCGGCGACCGGGATGCTACGCTGGGCGCGAAGAAGACGGCCGCCAGCCCGCGAGGTGCCATGGTCCACGTCCGCGACTTTCCCGGCTACATCCGGGAACAGCTACTCAATCTCGACATGCCGGAGTTCGACCGCACGCCCTGGGCCGAGGGTCCGCCGCTCGCCGAGCGTCGCGTGGCGCTGGTCAGCACCGCCGGCCTGCATCTCCGCGACGATCGCCGCTTCGAGGGTTACGACCCCGGCTACCGCGTCATCCCGGACGACACGCCGGCGTCCGAACTGATGATCAGCCACGTGTCGACGAACTTCGACCGCACCGGCTTCTACCAGGACGTCAACGTGATGCTGCCGCTCGACCGTCTGCGCGAACTGCGCGACGCGGGCCTGTTCGCCAGTATCGCCAGCCGCCACTACTCCTTCGTCGGCGCGGTGCCCCCTAACCTGATGGAGCCGGTGGCCCGCGACCTCGCCGGCATCCTGCGGCAGGACAGGGTCGACGCCGTCGTTCTCTGCCCGGTCTGACCGGCCTGCACGCGCGCCGTGGGCGGGCTTGCACACTACCTGGAAGACGAAGGCGTCCCGACGACCTCGCTGAGCCTGATCCGCTCGCACACCGAGAAGATCAGGCCGCCGCGCGCGCTGTTCGTGCCGTTCGAACTGGGCCGGCCGTTCGGCGGGCCCGACCAGCCCGACTTCCAGCGCCGCGTGCTGCGCGACTGCCTCGATCTGTTCAACCGCCCGGCCGGGCCCGTGCTGGAGGACTTTCCCGATCTGCCACCCGGCAGCGAGGCCGAGGGGCACGGCTGGGCCTGTCCGGTCAGCTTCGCCCCGCCGGCGGCGAACCTCAGCGACAGCGAGGCGATCGAGCAGGCGCTGCTCGGCGAGATCGCGTTGCTTCGGCCGTGGTACGAGGACTCGCGGCGGCGGCGCGGCCGCACCGCCTTCGGCCTCTCGAACAGCACGCCGGAGGACATCGCGCGCTTCCTCGCCGCCTTCGCCGTCCATCTCGACGCGACGCCGAACCCGGACCCGATGAAGCCGCTCGGCATCGCCTACAAGCTGCGCGCCGACGACCTGCGCCAGTACTACATCGAGGCGGCGATCGCGCGGCCCGACCACCGCGCCACCGACATCGAGATCCTCAACTGGATGTGGGCGGAGACGACGCTGGGCAAGCTGCTCGTCGCCGTGCGCGACTGGGCCTATGAGTGCGACGACCCGGTGCTGAGGAAACTCGCCCTGTCGGCGATGGTGCCGATGAGCCAGCGCCACCACACGAAACACGGCTGAGGCGCGGTATCAGGCCTTCACCGTGATGGCCGGCGCCGTGCCGGCGCGCGCCACGACGCGGCCGACGATGGCCGCGTGCGCGTCGCCCGCCGCATGCAGCGCCACGAGGCAGGCCCCGGCGTGATCGGCCGGCACGCCGGCGACGAGACCGCCGGAGGTCTGCGGATCGACCAGCAGCGCCGCGCCGGGTGCCGCGAGATCGCCGATTGCCTCATAGACGGCGGCGCGGTTGGCCGGCGCGAGCGTGCTCTCGATGCCCTCGCCGAGGAGGGCGCGCGCGCCGGGCAGGGCCGGCAGCGCGGCGAGGTCGAGTTCGGCGTCGACGCCCGAAGCCGCCAGCATTTCGCCGAGATGGCCGGCGAGGCCGAAGCCGGTCACATCCGTCGCCGCGCGCACGCCATGCGCCGCGAGGATGGCGGCAGCCGGGCCGACCGGGCGCAGCATCGAGGCCATCGCGGCCGCGACCCACGCCGCCTCGGCGCGCGCGCGCATGTCGGCGGCGAGCACGATGCCGGTGCCGAGCGGCTTGGTCAGGACCAGCGCGTCGCCCGGCACCAGCCCGCGCTTGCGCAGCAGCCGGTCGGGCACACCGTGGCCGGTGACGGCGAGGCCGAAGGCGAGTTCGGCGCCCTCGCCGGTGTGGCCGCCGACGAGCACGGCGCCGGCCTCGGCCAGCGCCGCCGCCGCGCCGCCGAGCAGCGCTGCAAGGTCCTCCTCCTGCTTCGCCGCGGGACCGTCCGGTAGCACGACGGTGGCGAGCGCGGTGCGCGGCTGTGCCCCCATCGCCCAGATGTCGGCGAGGCAGTGCAGCGCGGCAATGCGGCCGAACAGGTACGGGTCGTCGACGAAGGCACGGAACTGGTCGACCGTCTGCACCAGCACCTCGCCCACCGGCGGCGGTGCGATGATCGCCGCATCGTCCGGCGCGTCGAGGCCGGCGAGCACGTCGGCGCGCGCCTGCGCCGGCAGGCGGGCCAGCGCGCGGCGCAGCACGCTCGCCGGAATCTTGGCACCACAGCCGCCGCAGCGCATCTGCGCAAGTGCCGCCTCACCGTCCGCGCCGCTGCCCGCGTCCATCGCCGGAAGCTGCCGGTAGCGGCGCATCCAGCGACGGTCGATCCAGTCCTTGAGACGCCACATGGCAGCGCCCGAGAAGGCGATGCCAGCGCGCGAAGCCACGGCGCTCTTTTCGCCGGTCGAGATCAGCGCCAGCGCATGGCGCTGCGGCGTCCACGGGCGCAGTGCCCGGCCGGTCGCGGCGCGGCGCAGATTGTCGGCCAGCACCGGCCCGGCGCGCACGGCGTAGACGCCGGACTTCGGCAGGGCGCGGCCCTCGACCGACGCCAGATCGCCGGCGGCGAACACGCCCGGATGCGAGACCGATTGCAGCGTCGTCGCCACACGCACGAAGCCCTTGCCGTCGACCGCCAGCCCGGATGCGGCGGGCCACTCCGGCGCGCCGGCGCCGGTGACGAGGATGGCGCGGTCGAAGGCGATGCCGGCGGCACCGTCGCGCTCGATGCGGCCCGCCGCGACGGCGCGCACCGGATGGCCGAGCGCCGTGGCGATATCGCGATCGGCCAGCGCCCGGGTCAGCGCCCGCCGGACAGCGGCGTTGTGTGTCGGCACGATCTCGGCCGAGGCATCGGCGAGCACGACAGACAGGCGCGCGCCGGCGATCTTGCCGAGCCGGTATTGCAGCGCCATCGCCAGCTCCGTGCCGCCAGCGCCGGCGCCGATGATGGCGAGGCGGAACGGCGCCGTGCCGCGGGCAAGATCGCGTTCCCAGTCCGCGACCGCCGCCAGCAGTCCGTCGATCGGCTTGACCGCCACGCAATGCTCGCGCGCGCCCGGGATCGCCGCGGCATCGGGAGTCGAGCCGGTGTCGAGGGAGACGAAATCAAAGGCCACGGGCGGGCGGCCGCCGTCGACCAGTACGCGCCGACCGGCGAGGTCGAGCCCCGTGGCCGATGCATGCACCAGCCGCGCCCCGGCGAAGCGGGCCAGGCGCACGAGGTCGATATGGCATTCGGCGCGCGTGTAGTGACCGGCGAAATGGCCGGGGATCATGCCCGAGTAGGGCGTCTCGACGTCGCGCGCGACCAGCGTCAGCCGCACCCCCGGCTCCGGCCGCATGCCGAAGCGGCGCAGCACCGCGACATGGGCATGGCCGCCGCCGACCAGCACGATGTCGGTGCGGATCGGCACGGTCGGACGGTTCATGCGGGCGACAACTCCGGCGGGGACTGGCGGAAAGGAGTGGGAGTCGAACCCACCGGGCACGTGTCCACACGCGCCCCACCGGATTTGAAGTCCGGGCGCCCCACCGGGGTGCGGTTCCCTTCCAGCACGGGCGGACAATAGGGGGGCGGGGCGGGCGCGATCAACCGGCGCGGCGGCACGGCCTTCGTGCCGCAGCCGTGCCGAAAGGTCGGTCCGCGCCGCTACCGGCGCCTGCCGACGGACGGAGTCTGCATCGGCGTGCCCGACCGCCACGCGGTGGTGCCCTTGCAACGGCCGCAGATGCGCTCGCCGGCCCACTGGCTGGCGAAAACGGTCTGGCACCGCAGGCAACGCCGCGACCTGGGGTCCAGGGGCGTGACCGGATCGTCGATGCCGTCAATGTGCGGAATGCTGCTCATGACGACGGTCCCGCCGGGCCATGCCGATTCGTACCGGCATCGCCCCTGCCACTTGCCAACGCGGGAAGCGGGACCTCGCGATCGCGCCGGAGCGCGGCTTCGAGAACGGTCGGGTCGATCGTCAGACTTCCGCCAAGGCCCGGCCGGCCGGACGCCACGCGCAGATGAAGCAGCGTCAGGACCCGCCGCCAGGCCGGAAAGGAGAGGCCGTCCAGCAGTTCCTCCTCGGTTTCCACCGTGTAGTCGCCTGCCGGCAGGGTCTCGTCGAACCCGTCCAGGGCGAAGGGCCGCCCGAAGGTCACGGTCCTTGTGCTTGTGCGCACCGTCATCGATCGTCTCCCGGCTGTTGCTTGCAGGCCCCTCGACGCGCGCCGGAGGGGGCTTGCCCCCTCCGTGCCCGACGTCAGGACTTGGCGGTCGGCGTCGCCTTGGCCGGGCCTTTCACGGGCGCGGTTACGGGCGGCGCAGCGGCGGGGACGGCCTTGTACTTGTCCACAGGCTTGATTTTGCCGGGGGCGTCTCGTTCCGTGTCGAATTTCTTGTAGGACATGCGACGCTCCGTTCAATTATTGAAAAGTATATGGATAGATTAGTAAAATGGTGCGAAATCAAAGTATTTTCAACCACCAAGACCAAATAAATATCTCGTTCAATTTTTCTGGATTCTCCTGACAATGAAGCGCCCGGACTGGCGCGGCCTGCTCGTGCCACGGTTGTGCCGCGCGCCCCTGTCATCCTCTAGACTGCCGGCCAACAAGAGCGCGGGGAGGCTGGGTGTCATGGGTGAGTTTTCGGTCGGCCAGCCGGTGCCGCGGCGCGAGGACTCACGCCTGCTACGCGGCCAGGGTCGTTACCTCGACGACATGGACCTGCCGCGCCAGACCTGGATGGCGGTGGTGCGCTCGCCGCACGCGCACGCGGCGATCCGCGCGATCGATACGCACGCCGCGCAGGCGTCGCCCGGCGTGCTGGCGGTGCTGACCGGCGACGACTACACGGCGGACGGACTCGGCTCGCTACCCTCGATGGCCGCCTACAAGCGCCGCGACGGACGGCCGATGTTCGTGCCGTTCCGCCCCGCCGTCGCCGTCGGACGCGCACGCGTCGTCGGCCAGCCGGTCGCCGTGGTGGTGGCGCGCACGCCGGAGCAGGCGCGCGACGCCGCCGAACTGGTCGACGTGGACTACGCCGGACTGCCGGCCGTCGTCTCCGCCTTCGACGCGGCGCAGCCCGGCGCGCCGGTGCTGCACGACGACTGCCCGGGCAACGAATCCTACTACTACGAGGCCGGCGACAAGGCCGCCGTCGATCATGCGTTTGCCAGTGCCGCGCATGTCGTCGAGCAGCGTCTCGTCATCAACCGCATCACGGCGAACGCCATGGAGCCGCGCGGCGCCATCGGCGACTGGGACGAAGGGACCGGGCGCTACACGCTCTACACCGGCTTCCAGCGGCCGTGGCTGTTCCGCAACGCCATCGCCGAGACGACACTGAAGATTCCCGAGACGAAGCTGCGCCTCGTCACCGGCGATATCGGCGGCAGCTTCGGCCTGCGCGGCTCGGTCTATCCCGAGCTGATCCTCGTCCTGTGGGCAGCGCGGCGCGTCGGCCGTCCGGTCAAGTGGATTGCCACGCGCAGCGAGAGCCATATCAGCGACGACGATGCCCGCGACAACATCGTCGACGCGGCGCTGGCGCTCGACGCGGCCGGCAATTTCCTCGCCGTGCGCATCCGCAGCTGGGCCAATCTCGGCGCCTATGTGTCGTTCCGCGGCGCGCTGCCGCCGGTGGTCAACATCGGCTCGGTCGCCGGCACCTACACGACGAAGGCGATCCACGTCGCCATCTCCGGCATGCTGACCAACACCCACTGCACCTCGCCCTACCGCGGCGCCGGGCGGCCCGAGGCGGCCTACATGATCGAGCGGCTGGTCGACCTCGCGGCGCGCCGGCTCGGCCGCGACCCGGCCGACCTGCGGCGGCAGAACACCGTTCCCGCCAGCGCCATGCCTTACAGGACGCCGCTGACCTACACCTGGGACAGCGGCCACTTCGACGCCAACCTCGAAAAGGCGCTGGCGCTGGCCGACTGGGCCGGCTTCCCTGCCCGCCGAGCCGAGGCGGCAGGGCGCGGCGTGCTGCGCGGCATCGGCGTGACCAACACCATCGAGCAGGCAGCGGACGCCACCATCGAGACGGCCGAGCTGCGCTTCGATGCCGGCGGCGACGCGACGCTGGTCACCGGCTCGGTGCATCACGGCCAGGGCCACTACACGGTGCACAGCCAGATTCTCCACGACCGGCTCGGCATCGATCCGGCACGGCTGGCCTTCATCCAGGGCGACACCGACAAGGTCGCCTTCGGCATGGGCACCGGCGGTTCTCGCTCCTCCGCGATGAGCGGCGGCGCGCTGGTGATGGTCGCCGGCAAGGTGATAGAGAAGGGACGGCGCATCGCCGCGCACCTGCTGGAGGCGGCGGAGGCCGACATCGCCTTCGAGGGCGGCCGCTTCATGGTCGCCGGCACGGACCGCGGCGTCGACGTGCACGAGGTGGCGCGCGCCGCCTTCAACCCGGCGAAGCTGCCCAAGGGCATGGAGCCGGGCCTCTACGAGACGGCGACGTACAAGGCCGAGGCCGGCAACTTCCCCAATGGCTGCCATGTCTGCGAGATCGAGGTCGATCCCGACACCGGCGTCGCGCGGCTCGCCAGCTACGTCGTCGTCGACGATGTCGGCACGGTGCTCAACCCGCTGCTGTTGGAGGGCCAGATCCACGGCGCGCTGGCGCAGGGCATCGGCCAGGTGCTGATGGAGGACAAGACCTACGATGCCGCGACGGGCCAGGTGCTGGCCGGCTCGTTCATGGACTACGCCATGCCGCGCGCCGCAGACCTGTGCGACGTGACGGTGGTCTCGAACCCGGCGCCGACGCCGACCAACCCGCTCGGCGTCAAGGGCGCCGGCGAGGCAGGCACGGTCGGCGCCCTCCCCGCCGTGACGCTGGCCATCCTCGACGCGCTGGCGCCGCTCGGCGTGACGCATATCGACACGCCGGCGACCTCGGAGCGCATCTGGCAGGCGATGCGGCAGGCGCGGAAGTGACTGTACCGCCTCATTGGAAAAGAGCGGCGCTGCCCCGGCATCGCTACAAAGAGGGATTCAGAATTGCGGAAGAGACATCAAGTGGCCAGTGGCGTGTCGAATGCTATTATTGGGGATATATCTTCTGGTTCCAGAAAGAATCCGACGCTATAGCGTTTCTGTTACGGGATTATCCCCTTGAAGCACGTACGATGGTTCCCTATATTGAGGGTGTCGAAGGGAACCGATCATGTCCGACAAACTCACAGTCCGCGACTACTTCAAGCGTTTCCCTGATGAGGACGCTTGCCTCCTGCATGTGATGGAAGTCCGCTACGGGCTCCGTCACGTCTGCGGCCACTGTGGGAAGGACGCGACCTTTCATCGGCTGGCGAAGCGCAAGGCGTTCTCCTGCGCGGCCTGTGGCGCGCACGTCTACCCGTGCGCCGGGACGGTTTTCGAGGATAGCCGGACCCCGCTGCAACTCTGGTTCTATGCCATCTACCTGTTCGTCACGACGCGCCACGGTGTCAGCGGCAAGGAACTGCAGCGTCAGCTTGGCGTGACGTACAAGACGGCTTGGCGGATGGGCCACCAAATCCGCGACCTGATGAACAAGGCCGATGGCTTCGCCATGCTGCGCGGCCACGTCGAACTTGATGAGGCGTATGTCGGCGGCCGGCGCAGCGGTGGCAAGCGCGGGCGCGGCGCGCCGGGCAAGACCATCGTATTCGGCATGGTCGAGCGTGGCGGCCGGATGGCGGCGGAAGTGATCCCGAACATCAAGAAGTCGACGCTTCGCGAGGCGACGCTTCGCAACGTCGAGCCCGGCTCGCTGGTGTCGACCGATGAACTGATGAGTTACGGCTTACTGGACGGCGACGGCTACAAGCACGGCACGGTCGCGCACGGCCAGAAGGACTATGCCCATTACGACTATCGCCACGACGCGGTGCACCACGTCAACAGCGTCGAGTCGTTCTGGCGGGTGTTCAAGCAGTCGGTAACGTCGACACATATCCATGTGTCGGAGCGGCACATGAACCGTTATCTCAACGAGTTCGCTTTCCGCTCAAATCATCGGGCGATGCAGAACGCGATGTTCGATCTTCTGATCGGCGCTGTCTGATCAATCGGCCCAATGCGGCATCAAGGTCGGCGCTATCCGCCGGCCCGACGCCGCGGGCCTCCTCCTGCGCAACAAACTCCGCTATGCGCCCTTCTTTGATGGCTTGGGCGAGCGTTAACATTCTCACTCAGCGGCAGCGCTGGGCGCCAGCGGCAGCACATAATCGCCAACGGCCGGCATCAGATCGTTGTTGTCCTCGATCCGCAGCATCCGAATGTCGGTAACACAGGTGCGGAACCAAGGGTGCTTCGCCACAAGCGCTTGAACTGCAAGCACACACTTCACGGCGTCGATCTTGTCCGAGCTGGCAAAGTAGACGCTTCCCTGTTGGCGCTCAAAGCCGTGCTCTTCAAGAACGCGTCGAATGTCCTCATAGGCATTGCGCCCGTAGCTACCAGGGTGGTGCTTGTCGAGAAGTTCGGTATCCAGGTCAAAGACGATGGCGTGCATGCGCCGGCTCCATTGCATGGAGTTGGGTAGGTGCGAGCCGGTGCATTCAACGGGGACGGGCGCTAGGGCTGACGACGATGTGTTTGCCGGCGAGCCGGTCAACACACGAAATTTCCGCCGGGTCTTGTGCCTCATGAAGGCAAAATGAGTCCGGCCGCGCGGCGGTGTCAACGAGAAAACACCGCACCGCACAATGATCTGGCCTAGCCTGTCCGGGTTGGTTATCATGCGTCCCGGCGGAGGAGACGCCGCCCCGACGCTCGAAAGAGCATCAGGGCGGCGGCCCCGATCAGCCTAACAAGGCTGGCGGTATGTTACGAACCATGGCCTCGCCTCCTTTCGTCAGGGCTCTGTGCGCGTGGCAGTTCTCAGGCTGGTTCACGCGACACACTCAGGATGCTGAAGCGGCGGACGATTCGTGGTCGTCCGCCGTTTCGTTTCCTCCCGTCTGATTCCCGCTAGGCTCCGCGTCTAGCTGCACACCGGCAGCGACGGCTCCTGTTGGGGTAACTCGAAACCGTCCGGGCATTGTACGCTCGACTAGGCCCTGCTCGCTGTAAATATGCATTTGCGAGCGGATGGTTGTTTTCTGTGTCTGAGTTCCGTACTGAGCGCACAGCCTCTCAATATCTGACAACGAAAAGTCGCGCGGGTATCGGGCCGACATGGCCGCGATGACAGATTTCCATAGCTCGGACAAGCCTCTACGACGATCCGAGCCGGCGCTAGATGGCGCAGGCTCAGGTTGCACAACGGGCTCCTGATCCGCGCCAAGGAGGACTTTCGTTGCTTCCTCGAAGCCGCGCAGTTCGGCCTCTAGGGTTTCAACGCGCTTCTGCGCAGCAATGACCGAACGACGCGCCGATTCGACCGCGCGCCGCTTGGCTTCTAGCTGCTGTTGAAGGCTGGTGGGCAGGTTCGTCATGCGACGGACTCTGGCAGAGTCCATCGGCAAATACAACGGTACAACGCACGGGAATTTTGTCCCAAAACGGGGCGTTAAACGGCGTTGTTAAATCAAACGCCCGATGGATCGGACGGCGCTTATATCGAAACTGTCGATATAACCATCAAACTGTTGGGGCTTAAGGGCCGAATCGCGGTCCCGTGCGTCAAGGGGATAATCCCGTTCTGTTAAGAATGGACCTCTGAAACTTACAGAAAATCCGAAGGTCAATCGTCTACTGAAGTTATGAGCGCCCGTTCGACTGCCTGCGGGTCGCGCTCCATCACGCGGAGCAGAATGCGCGCTGCGACATCGGCACACGCCTGCCCTGCTCCCAGCCGTGTCCCAGCCGTGGAAAGGCTTACACATAGATCATAGAATTGAAACTAACTATTATGTTCCGCGAATAGCTTGTCAAAAATATCGTCGGCCCCCCACGCTTGTGCGGAAGTGAAGGCCAATCGTCTTTTCTGATCGTCATCCAGAGATTCCACTCCCGACTTATAGCCGATATCGTGCTCTGCCTCAGACCAAGCGTGCTGAAATAAAGTCTTTATCTGGAGCTCAAAAAAACTTGGGACCGATTTTCGATCAATCTTCCTGTCTATTACGTCGTTTGGTAAAATCAATATATGATGATAACCAAAATAGCCAAACTTCCAAACTGACTCAGGTATATGGCGCCTGTGCTCTATCGTGCGAAAATATTTCTTTATAATTTTATCAATCCTAACGACATCTGAAAGATAAAAAGTTACGATTCGGCATCCTATTTGATCCTGAATCTCATTGAATGGATCGATGTACTTTCGCTTACCATCTTCCTCCTTCATCGCCTTGGCGACAAAACTTTCTACACCTTTAGATCGCGATGAAACACGATCTATTCTAGGACAGCCAACTAAAAAGCTTTCAATATGCTGTCGCAGCGCCTCAGCAATTGGCATTAAAGCAGATTCGCGCCTTCTCCTGTATTCACCCTCGATGTATTCAGCGCTGAGACTTGAGTTTATCATCTATAACTTTTCCCTTCGTGGTATATACGACATTTTTCTTTGATCCATCCTCGTATTTCTTATCAAATATTTTTTCAAACTCTGACGCCTTGGCCGTCATAAGCGCGCCGTTGTCTAGTTCGACTGACCTATACGCAACGAAATTTCCGAACTCTGCGACATCCAATTGGAAAACCTCGTTGGCGATTTCTGGATTTTTTAACTCACTAATCAGGGCACCCCTCGCTTCCTTGGAAAGATTAAACCGCTCCGCAAATCCAATAATACTTATGCTCTGTCCGCCCAACCCTCTCGCCAACCTGCTTGCGGCGATGAGTTCTTCTTTCACTTCCATAGGAGCTTTCTTCACCGCGTCACGTAGTGCGATTCCTAGCCGACGGGAGCCAGCCGCAGCTGTCGTCACAAACTCGGACATTAAAAAATTTCTTATCCAATAATCGGACAGGTGGTCGTTTCCGTTGCTAATCTGCCTATCGACGGCTTTGCCTCGCCAAAAGCCACGCTTAAGTGATGAATCATTGTAAAGAGCCGCCTTATAGGAAGTTTTATTTTTCATGAAAACCCGCTCAAGGAACTCCACAGTAAACTCTGTCGATTTTTCGTCAACGAGGATTGCACTATCAGTAGGAAAGCGAGATATCACTATTTTATGTTGATCAGCCTCCCTCCCTGAGATCAGAAAAAGCAACCCCAATCCAGATCGACGGTCGGTCATATCTTGCAGACGCTCAGCGATAGTTTGAGCTGATGGAATACTTAGGTCGCTCAGATATTTAACAAGGAGGGACCGAAACTCGTTTTTCTGCTCCCCTTCTGAGGTCGGACGAAAATTTATGTGGATATCGCATTCCTCTTCAGATCTCTCGTAAATGCCATTTAACAGTTTGAATAGATTACCAGACAGCGGAACAGCCGTTCCGCTGACAGCGATCTTTTCCCGCCGAGCTTTTCCCGGGCTTACAAGGAATGCGTGAATTTGTTGGATTGGCAATTCGGCGCCCCCCGCGCTTAATTACGCATACTGCTACCTATCCGTGCAAGTAGAAGATATTTCAGCTCCGCCTAAAGATTAGGGCCGCTTTGGCGCTAGGCGGTGACTTCGGGCAGCTGGACGGCGGCCAGAAGGGTGAACGGCCGAGCCGCAACAGGCGCCGTCCTTCGCCTTCGCGACGGATCATGCCAACGCGATCGAGATATTCGAGTATCTCGACAGACACGTTGCGGTCGATGCGCACGACAAGGCGGAGACGCCCGGCACGGCGCAGCACCGACATGACGCGCTCGGGCTCGGCGCACAGCAGCTTGGCGATCTCTTTGGCGACCGGCAACGCTCAGCCCTTGTCGATCTCGCCGCCGGCATCGAGCCAGCCCTTGAAGCCGCCGAGGTTGCGCACGTTGGCGTAGCCCATGTCCTTCAGCGTCCTGCCGGCGAGCGCGGAGCGGCCGCCCGACGCGCAGTAGGCGACGATCGTCTTGGCACGATCGAACGCCGCGTCATGCAGCGGCGAGGCCGGATCGGCCCGGAACTCGAGCAGGCCCCTGGGCACGGCGACGGCGCCACGAACCTTGCCGGAGGCCGCGATCTCGGCCGACTCACGGACATCGAGAAACAGCACGTCGGGCCGTCCGACCAGGCCCTTGGCGTCGTCGGGGCTGATGCGCGGCACCGCGGCTTCGGCTTCAGCCAGCATCGCCTGAACCGTCTTCATGCTCAGTCTCCCTGTAGGTCCGTTACGCCCTGCACCGGTGCAAGGCGTCCTATCCGGCAACCTCCGGCTGTTGCGCGGCGGCGAGCAGAGAGGACGCCGGGCGCAGCAGGCGCCTTCCCTCGCCTTCGCGGCGGGTCATGCCGACGCGGTCGAGATACTCGAGAATCTCGACCGAGAGATTGCGGCCGATGCCCAGTTCGTCGCGGAAATTCGTCGGCTGCAGATTGCCTGCGCGTGCCAGCCGCTCCGCCGTCCGCGCCCATTGCGCGGCGGTTTCCGTCGGCGCGAAGCGGTTGCGGCCGATGCGCACGACGAGGCCGAGACGCTCGGCACGGCGCAGCACCGACATGACACGCTCGGGCTGCGCGCGCAGCAGCTTGGCGATCTCGTTGGCGACCGGCGGCGCGTTGCCGGCGGCCTCGAACAGCGGCTCGATGTCGCGCCACAGCGCGGCGTCGGCGGCCTGCAACGCCGGCCTGTGCGTCGGAAGACGCCACCACGGCCCGGTCGCGTCGACCTTGTTCTCGCCCCGCAACGCGTCGAGCACCGCCGCGACGACGGCCGGGCCGGCGGGACCGCCGGCGGTGCGCCGCAGCGTGCCGGCATCCGGCCCGAGACGATCCGGCTGGCCCTTGTGGGCCATCGCCAGTGCCGCCAGCAGGCGGGTGCCGAGATCCTGCCAGTGGCGCGGCGCCAGCGCCACGCCGCCGGCCCGTTGCATCGGCACGCTGGCCATCAGGGCGTCGCGCGCGGCGCCATCGAGATTGCGCGCCAGGAAGAAGCGATCGAGGTCGACGCCGCCGGGCGTGGCATCGAGCAGGCCCGCGAGCGCCGTCGCGGGATCGCCTTCGGCCAATGCCGCCAGCGCCGCCAGACGGTCGCTGCGCGCCCGACCGCGCGGCGGCGGGAACGGATCGACGATGCGCCCGCCGGCCAGCGTCTGCCGCCCAGACTGGTCGCGCAGCACGAAGCGGTCGCCGGCGAGCAGCCCGGCCGGACGGTCGAGCGCCAGGCGCACCAGCCCTTCGCCGCCGGGCGCGAGGCTCGGCCCGCCCAGCACCCAGGCGCGCGCCGGAATGTCGCCGGCGCCATGATGCAGGTGGACGGGCGTGCCGTCGGCGAAGACGCGCGTCGCGTCAGCCGGCACGCGGGCCAGCACGTCGGCGCGGTCGGTCGGCGCGTGCAGGTCGGCGGCGACGAGCCAGTCGCCGCGCGTGATGCCGGCCTTCTCGAGCCCGGCGGCGACGATGTTGACGGCGCAGCGGTCGCCCGCCTGGCCGCTCTCGGCCTTGCGGTCCTGCACGTGCAGGCCGCGCACCCGCACCTCGATGCCGGCGGGGCTCAGCATCAGGCGATCGCCGACGGCGACGCGCCCCGAATAGGCCGTGCCGGTGACGACGAGGCCGGCGCCGGCGAGCGTGAAGGCGCGGTCGATCGACAGGCGGAAGCCACCGCGGGCGGAACGTGACGGCAGCGCTGCCGCCGTGGCCGCAAGATGCGCGGAGAGTTCCGGAATGCCGTCGCCGGCGATGGCCGATACCGGGAAGACCGGCGATCCGGCCAGCGCGGTCGGCGCCAGCATGTCCTCGATCTGCCCCCTCACCTCGGCGACGCGCTCGGGCGGCACGCGGTCGATCTTGGTCAGCGCGACGACGCCGCGCGAGATGCCGAGCAGGTCGATGATGCCGAGATGCTCGCGCGTCTGCGGCATCGGCCCGTCGTCGGCGGCGACGATCAGCAGCACCGTATCGACGCCGGCGACACCGGCGACCATGGCGCGCACGAAGCGCTCGTGGCCGGGCACATCGACGATGCCGAGCACCGTGCCGTCGGGCAGCGCCGTGTAGGCGAAGCCGAGATCGATGGTCATGCCGCGCCGCTTCTCCTCCGGCAGGCGGTCGGCGTCGACGCCGGTCAGGGCACGCACCAGAGCGGTCTTGCCGTGGTCGATATGGCCGGCGGTGGCGATGATCATGCCGGCGCATCCAGCGCGGCGAGGGTGGCGAGGAAGCCGGCCTCGTCTTCGAGCACGCGCAGGTCGAGCAGCAGCGCGCCATCGGCGATGCGGCCGATCACCGGCGCCGGCAGGCCGCGCAGCGCCGCCGCCAGGCGGTCGAGCGCGCGCCCGCCGCCCTTGGCGGACGCCGGGCGGATGGCCAGAGCGGCGCTCGGCAAAGCCTCGACCGGCAGCGCGCCGGAGCCGATCTGGCTCGCGCAGGGCACCACCGCCACCGTCCAGTCGCGCCCCAGGCGCGCCTGCACGCGCGGCGCCAGGCGCTCGGCGGCAGCGCGGATGTCGGCCTGCGGCCGCGCCAACAGGCGCAGCGCCGGCAGGCGGGCGGCGAGGCGGTCGGGATCGCGGTAGAGCGCGAGCACGGCGGCCAGCGCGGCGATGGTCAGCTTGCCGAGACGCAGCGAGCGCTTGAGCGGGTTCTTCGCCAGCCGCGCCATCAGGTCCTTGCGGCCGACGACGAGGCCGGCCTGCGGCCCGCCGAGCAGCTTGTCGCCACTGAAGGTGACGAGGTCGGCGCCGGCCTTCAGCGTGTCCGTCACCGTCGGTTCCGGCGGCAGGCCCCAGCGGGCGAGATCGACGAGGCTGCCCGAGCCGAGGTCCGAGGCGAAGGGAATGCCGTGCTTGCGCGCGATGCCGGCGAGGGTCACCTCATCGACCGACGCCGTGAAGCCCTCGATGCGGTAGTTGCTGGTGTGGACCTTGAGCAGCAGCGCCGTCTTCGGGCCGATCGCGCTCTCGTAGTCGCGTGCATGGGTGCGGTTCGTCGTGCCGACCTCGACCAGCCTGGCGCCAGCCCGCGCCATGATGTCGGGCAGCCGGAAAGCACCACCGATCTCGATCAGCTCGCCGCGCGAGACCACGACCTCCTTGCCGCGCGCCAGCGTATTGAGCAGCAGCAGCAGGGCGGCGGCGTTGTTGTTGACGGCGACGGTCGCTTCGGCCCCGGTCAGTTCGCGCAGCAGGTCGGCGATGTGATCGTCGCGTTCGCCGCGCTTGCCGCTGGCGAGGTCGAATTCGAGGTTGGCGGCGCCGCGCGCGACGGCGGCGATGGCCGCCACCGCCTCCTCGGGCAGCGGCGCGCGGCCGAGATTGGTGTGCAGCACTGTGCCGGTGAGGTTGAACACCGGCCGCAGCGACGGCACGGCGGCGCGGGCCAGCGCGGCCGCCGCGCGCGCCGCGATGGCGTCATCGCCGGCCACGGCCGCCTCGCCCGCCGCCACGGCACGGCGCAAGGCGGCGAGCTCGGCGCGCAGCGCCGTGGTCACCGGCACGCGGCCGTGCTCGGCGACCAGCGCCGCCACCGCCGGCAGGGCGAGCAGGCGGTCGACGGACGGGATGGCGGCGTATGCCGTGCGCTCGCTGTCGGGCATGTCCGGGATCAGCCGAAGCGGATGACCTGGCGGATGGCGGCGCCATCGGCCAGACGGTCGAAGCCGGCATTGATGTCGTCGAGGCGGATGTAGTCGCTGAGCACCCGCTCCACCGGCAGCCGGCCGGCCTCGTTCAGCGCGATGTAGCGCGGGATGTCGCGCGCCGGCACGCAGCTGCCCATGTAGCTGCCCTTGAGCGTCCGTTCCTCGCCGACCAGCGAGACCTGCTGCACGGAGACCTTGCGGTCGGGATGGGCGAGCCCGGCGGTCACCGTGGTGCCGCCCCGCGCCGTGACGGCATAGGCGAGTTCGACCGCGGGCGCCGCACCGGCCGTCTCCACCGCCACGTCGACGCCGCCGCCCGTCGCCGCCTTCACCTGTTCGACGACATCGGTGGCGCGCGCGTCGAAGGCGGCCGTCGCGCCGAGCTGGCGCGCCAGTTCGAGCTTGCGCGGATCGAGGTCGAGCGCCACCACCTGCGACGCGCCGGCGGCGAGCCCGCCGAGCAGCGCGTTGAGGCCGACGCCGCCCATGCCGACGACGGCGAGCTTCTGCCCGGCCTTCAGCCCGCCGGTATTGAGCGCCGCCCCGACGCCGGTGATGACGGCGCAGCCGAACAGCGCCGCCTTGTCGAGCGGCAGGCGCTTGTGGACCTTGACCAGCGAGCGGCGCGAGACGACACAACGCTCGGCGAAGCAGGAGACGCCGACGAGGTGATTGACCGGCTTGCCGTTCCACGACAGGCGACGCGCGCCGGTGATCAGCGTGCCGGCGACATTGGCCTTCGCCGCCGCCGTACACAGGGCCGGCCGGCCCTCCATGCAGGGCACGCAGGCGCCACAGCCGGGCACGAAGACCATGACGACGTGGTCGCCCGGCGCCAGGTCGTCTGGCCCGATACCCGTGCCGACCGCCTCGACGACGCCGGCGCCCTCGTGGCCCAGCACCATCGGCACGGGACGCGGCCGGTTGCCGTCGATGGCCGAGAGGTCGGAATGGCAGAGGCCGGCCGCCTCGACGCGCACCAGCACCTCGCCCGGCCCCGGCGCCTCGAGATCGAGTTCGACCAATTCCAGCGGACGGCTCTCGGCGTAGGGGCGCTTGCGGCCCATTTCCACCAGCACGGCGGCGCGCGTCTTCATGCTTCCTCTCCCGATCACGGGGCGGCGATTGTCCGGCACGGGCGGCGGGGCCGCAAGGCCGCCCCTGGCGACGGCGGTTATACTGGCGCGGCACAGCTGGCGGGAGAACTGTCGTGGCGAGCATCGACGCCAACCCCTACCCGTTCGATTTCCGGCCGGAAACGGTCGCCCTGCTGGCCATCGACATGCAGCGCGACTATGTGCTGCCGGGCGGCTACGGCGCATCGCTGGGGCTCGACGTCGCGCCTTGCCAAGCGATCGTGCCCGCCGTGGTGTCGCTGGTCGACCTGTTCCGCGCCCGCGGCCTGCCGGTCATCCACACCCGCCAAACGCACAGGCCCGACCTTTCCGATTGCCCGCCGGCCAAGCTGCGCCGGGGCAACCCGAAGCTGCGCATCGGCGATCCCGGGCCGATGGGCCGGCTGCTCATCCGCGGCGAGTACGGCAGCGACTTCATCGACGAACTGCAGCCGTTGCCCAGCGAAGCCGTCATCGACAAGCCGGGCAAGGGTGCGTTCTACGCCACAGGCCTGCACGACACGCTCAGGCAGTTCGGCACGGAACAGCTGATCGTCTGCGGCGTCACGACCGAGGTCTGCGTGCAGTCGACCATCCGCGAGGCCAACGATCGCGGCTACGACTGCCTGCTCGTCGAGGACTGCACGGCGAGCTACTATCCGCAGTTCCGGCAGGCGACGATCGAGATGATCCGTTCGTCCAACGCGCTGATCGGCTGGACCGCACCGCTGGCGAAGGTTGCGGCGGCGCTGTAGCCCGTCAGACCACCCTGTTGGCGGGCGCGCGGCCGGCGAACAGCTCGACGAAGCCGTCGACGAGGATCATGCCCATGCCGTCGCGCGCCTCGATGGTGGCGCTGCCGATATGCGGCGTCATGAACACGTTGGGCATCGACCAGTAACGGCGATCGATGCGGTGCGGCTCGCCATTGTAGACGTCGAGGCCGGCGCAGGCGATGTGGCCGGACTGCAGCGCCGCGACCAACGCGTCGTCGTCGACGAGGTCGCCCCGCGCAATGTTGACGACGATGGCGCCCTTCGGCAGCAGCGCCAGGCGGCGCGCATTGAGGAACCGACGCGTCTCGTCCGTCGCCGGCGCCGACAGCACGAGAAGCTGGCTCGCCGCGAGCAGGTCGTCGGCGTCGGCGTGGTAGGTCGCTCCGGCCTCCTGGTCCGCTGGCAGGCGCGAGCGATTGTGGTAGTGGATCTCGGCGCCAAAGGCGCGCGCCCGCTGCGCCACGGCACGGCCGATGCGGCCCATGCCGAGGATGCCGAGGCGGCGGCCGGTCATCTGCACGCCGAGCAGCAGCGTCGGGGTGAAGCCCTGCCAGCCGCCCGACACGGCAAGTTCGTACCATTCGCGCGCCCGGCGCATGGCGCCGAGCAGCAGCAGCAGGCCGACATCGGCCGTGGCGTCCGTCAGGACGCCGGGCGTATTGAGCACGGCGATGCCGCGCGCCTTCGCCGCCGCCACGTCGACATGGTCGGTGCCGACCGACAAGGTGGCGACGACCTTCACGCTGTCGGGAAGGGCGGCAATGGCGCCGGCATCGAGCGGCTCGCTGGTGCACAGCAGGATGGCGTCGTGGCCGGCGGCGGCGGCGATCACGTCGGCGCGGGTATAGCGGCGATCGTCCGGATTGAGGGTCGCATCGAACAGTTCGGCGAGGCGCGCCTCGACGGCGTCGGTGAGCTTGCGGGTGACGAGTATCCTGCGGCGGCCGGCCATTCCGTTCCCCTCGGCGAGTCCGCGCGAAATCTGGCAGCGTGGCCGGCGCCGCGCAACCACAGCCGGGGCAATCGTGCCCACGCTCTGGCCGCCAATCCCGCCGGCCGATAGAGTGCCGGCCGACGGAATGGGAGGATTGCATGCGTCTGGCGGGCAAGGTCGCCATCGTCACCGGCGGCGGATCGGGCATCGGCGAGGAGATCGCGCGCACCTTCGCGCGCGAGGGCGCCCGCGTCCTCGTCACCGACATCAACGTCGCCGGCGGCGAGCGCGTCGCCGGGTCGATCGTCACCGCCAACGGCGCCGCCGTGTTCCAGGCCGGCGATGTAACCAGCAGCGAGGACGTTCAGGCGGCCGTGGACCGCGCGCTGGCCGAATGGGGCCGCCTCGACATCGTCGTCAACAATGCCGGCTACGCCCAGAAGGGCGGGCCGATGACCGAGGTGACCGAGGCCCAGTTCGACCGCATCTTCGCGGTCAACGTGAAGGGCCTCTACCACACCACCAACGCGGCGATCCCGGTGTTCCGCAGGCAGGGTGGCGGCGCCTTCCTCAACGTCGCCTCGACGGCGGCGCTGCGGCCGCGCCCCAATCTCACCTGGTACAACGCCTCGAAGGGCGCGGTGGTGACGCTGACCAAGTCGATGGCGGTGGAACTGGCGGGCGACAACATCCGCGCCAACGCCATCGCCCCGGTGGCCACCGACACGCCGCTGCTGCCGACCTTCCTCGGCGAGGACACGCCCGAACGGCGCGCCGCCTTCCGCGCCACCGTGCCGCTGGGCCGGCTCGGCCAGCCCTCGGACATGGCCAACGCCGCGCTTTACCTGTGTTCGGACGAGGCCGCCTTCGTCACCGGCGTCTGCCTCGAGGTCGACGGCGGACGCTGCATCTGACCGGCTCCGGCAAAAAGCCCGGGGCGAACCGCGCGGACGCCCGGCCGCACTGGCTGCCGGCATCGGTACGGCAGGCAGCGCCGGTGCGTCGCCTCGCCGCCGGGGAGGTGCTGTTCCATCAGGGCGATCCGAGCCGCGCCATCTTCGAGGTCGAGAGCGGGCGCGTGCAACTCGTCCGCCACGACGCCGGCGGCCATCGGCTCGTGCTGTTCAGCGCCGGTCCCGGTGAAGGCCTCGCCGAGGCGTCGCTGTTCTCGCCGCACTATCATTGCGACGGCATCGCCACGCGAGCGGCGTCGGTCCGTGTCTATGCGGCCGACGCGGTACGCGCCGCACTGCGCAACGACCCAGCGACGGCCATCGCCTTCATGGCCGCGCTGGCCGGCCAGGTACAGTCGATGCGCGCCCGTCTCGAACTACGGAACATCCGGGCGGCGCGGGAAAGAGTGCTGCATGCCCTGGCGCTCGCTGCCGGACCGCGCGCCCGCAACGTCACGCTTCCGGGCACGCTCAAGGACTTCGCCGCCGAGATCGGCCTGACCCACGAAGCCCTCTACCGCACGCTCGCGGCCCTGCAGGCCGACGGAGCGGTCCGCCGGCGCGGCCGGACGATCACTCTCGTCATGCGGCCCGATGCATGATCAGGATCATACGCGATGCCCGGTGACCGTGGCATGAGGACACCCGGATGAACATACCGCGAGGTCCCCGATGCCCCCGTTCGCCCGCCGGGCGCACTTTGGCCTGATCGCCGCGCTGGCGATCCTGCCCCTCGCCGCGGCCGCCCAGGCGGCCCATCACGGGACAGCCGGCCACGCCACCGGTACGAACGCCGTCCTGCCGACGCTGCCGGGACAGGATGCCTTCGGCATCATCCAGGAAATCGTCGCCATCCTCGCGGCCGACCCGGCGACCGACTGGTCGCGGGTCGATCTCGCGGCATTGCGCGAACACCTGATCGACATGAACGAGGTCACCCTGCGCGCCGTGGCCCGGGTGCGCGACATCGACGGAGGCGTCGCCATCGATGTCACCGGAACCGGGCGTACACGCGAGGCGATCCGGCGGATGATTCCGGCACACGCGGCGGAGTTGACGGCCACCGGTCCCTGGCTGGCGACGGGTGAAGCCACGGCCAACGGCGCGCGGCTGACCGTGATCGGCCGGAACGATGCCGAGGCCGTCCGTATCCGTGCGCTCGGCTTCATCGGCATCATGGCTACAGGTGCCCATCACCAGCCGCACCACCTGGCCATCGCTCGCGGCGAATTGCGGCACTAGCGGACGCCACACAGGACAGGGCACCGGCCATGCAGGAGAGCGGTTTCGCGATCGAAGCGCGGGCACTGACGCGCCTCTTCGACGCAACGGTCGCGGTCGACGGGGTGGATTTCGCCGTGCGGCCGGGCGAGGTCTTCGGCTTTCTCGGGCCCAACGGTGCCGGCAAGAGCACGACGGTGCGGATGCTCACCGGCTTCATTCCGCCGACGTCTGGCGCCGCCCTGCTCGGCGGCCACGACGTGACGCGCGAGCCGAGCACCGCCCGCGCGCAGATTGGCGTCGTGCCGGAAGAAGCGAATGTCTACGCCGACATGACCGTGTGGCAGAACGTCATGCTGATGGCCGAGCTGCACGGCGTACCGCGAGCCCGCCGCGTTGCGCGGGGCCGGGAACTGCTGGAGGCCTTCGGCCTCGACCAGCGGCTGAAGCAGACGGGGCGCCAGCTTTCCAAGGGCCTGCGGCAGCGGCTGATGCTGTGCATGGCACTGGTCAGCGACCCGGCGACTCTGTTCCTCGATGAGCCGACGAGCGGCCTCGACGTCGCCAGCGCGCGGCTGATCCGCGACGTGGTCGCGCGCTTGAACCGCGAGCGCGGGACCACGGTGTTCCTGACCACGCACAACATCGACGAGGCGGACGCCCTCTGCCATCGCGTCGGCATCATCGACAAGGGCCGTATCGCCGCCGTCGACACGCCGCGCGCCCTGCGTGCCGCCATCCAGTCGCGCCGTTCGGTAGAGGTGCGGTTCGCCGGCGCGGCGGTCGATCCCGTGACGCTGGTTGGCGGCGACGACGGCGAGATCGTCACACTGGCCGACGGTTTTCGCTTCTACACGCCGGCCCCGGGCGACGCGGCGCAGCGCATTGCCATGCGCGCGTCGGCGGCCGGGGTTCGGATCGAGGCGATCGCCACGCTGGCCCCCAGCCTCGAGGATGTTTTCCTGCATCTCACGCGCACGGCGGGGAGCGACGTCCATGCCGCACGGCACTGATACCGTCGCACGCCTCGCCCGGCAGGCGCACGCGGCCTGGGTGATCGCGAGGAAGAACGCGGTCGTCTACTACCTGAAGCCGCCGGTCATCAATTTCGGCATCATCCTGCCGCTGTTCTTCTATCTCGCCTTCGCTGCCGGGCGTTCCATGCCGGTCGAGGCGATGGTGCCGGGCATCGTCGCCATCGCCCTGTTCTTCACCGCCTCGGCGATCAGCCCGCTGGTGACGCCCTGGGAACGACAGGCGCGCACCTACGAGCGGCTGGTCACGTCCCCGGCCTCGCTGGGCGCCATCCTCGCCGGCGACACGCTGGCCGGTGCCGCGTTCGGTACGGTCCTCGCCCTGGTGCCAATGGCCGTCGGCCTCGCCGTAACGGCGGCCCGTGTTGCCGATCCTGCCAGCCTCATCCTGGGCATCGGCTTCGGCGCCGCGGCGTTCGCCACGCTGGGCGTGCTGATGGCGGCACCGGCTTCGCAGGCGCCGGCGCAGGTAATGATGCTGTCGAACCTCGTGCGCCTGCCGTTGATGTTCATCAGCGGCGTTTTCGTTCCGCATGCCGCCATGCCGGGATGGGGCCAGTGGCTCGCGCCGCTGTCCCCGCTGTCCTACGCCGCCGATCTGATCCGGCTGGGCTTCGGCGAGCCCGGCCATTTCGGCGCCGGTACCGATGTCGCGGCGCTCACCGGATTCACCCTTGCCTTCCTGCTGCTGGCGAGCGTCTTCCATACCCGTGCGCGGCGAAACGCCCGCTAGCGGGTCATGGCGTCAGGTTGACGTCGAGCCCCAGCATGTGGCGGCCGTAGAGACCGGCGGCGGCATCGAGGTTGAAGGCGACATGGGCGGTGACGGCGTGGAAATCGCGCCACAGCCTTGCCAGCGGCTTCGCCTCGTAGAGACCGCCGCCGCCGGTGCGGCGGTGCAGGATGTCGACCGCCTCGCGCGCCAGCGCCGTGCCGAAGCCGGCATTGCGTCGCCAGCGCAGGCGTGTTTCGAGGTCCGGGACACCGCCCGAAGCGGCGATCGCTAGCGCTTCCTCGCCGCTGCCGCGCAGCACGAGGCGCGCGGTGTCGAGCCGCGCGCCCGCCTCGGCGACGGCGATCTGGATCGTCTGCAGCCCGGCCATGCCGCGCCCGGTGTAGCGTGCCGTGCGGGTGCGGATTTCGTCGACGAACAGTTCCAGCATGCCCTGCGCCGTGCCGAGGCCGATCGAGGCCATGGTAGGTGGCGCGGCGGCCTGCATCGGGATGCGGTAGACCGGAGCCGGATTGAGGACGTTGCCCGGCGCCTCGCGGCCCTGCGTCGCGGCGTCAGCCAGCGTTCGGTATTCGGGCACGAAGACGTCGTCGACCGTCACGTCGCGACTGTCGCTGCCGGCGAGGCCCATGACGTGCCAGTTGTCGAGCACGGTGTAGTCGCCCTGCGGCAGCAGGAACAGCCGCGCCTCGGGCCGCTCCATCGTCGCGTCGGGTTCGACCATGGCCGCGACCATGTGCCATTCGCTGTTGGAAATGCCGCTGCAGAACGGCCAGTGGCCCGACAGGCGGTAGCCGCCCGCCACCCGCCGCGCGCGCCCGTCGCGCCAGATCACCGACATGCAGACCAGCGTGTCGACGGACGGTCCCCAGATCTCGCGCTGCGCCGCCGGCTCGAAGTAGCCGACCATGGCGGCGTGGATGGTCATGTTGGCGTAGATCCACGCCGTCGACGGGCAGCCGCGCGCCAGCGTCGATGCGACGTCGACCAGCACCGGATGGGGCAGCTCCAGCCCGCCGGCCCAGCGCGGCTGCATGATGCGGAACAGGCCGGACTCGTGCAGGGCCGCGCGCACGTCCGGCAGCAGGCGGCGCTGCCGCTCCGTTTCCGCCGCGCGGTCGCGCAGCAGCGGGACGAGCGCCGCGGCGCGCGCGACCACCTCCTGCGGCGTTTGCCCGCCGCTTCCCTCTCCGCCCTCGGGGGCGGAGAGGGTGGGGTGAGGTGGGGGGATTACCGGCAAATTCGTTGGCAACGTCGACATGCTCGGTAACACCCCCACCTCACCCTGCCCTCTCCGCCCCCCAGGGGCGGAGAGGGTTTCTCCGCGCATTGCGTCGCCCATACCCTAAGCGGGCAAGACCAGATCGGCGAGTTCGCTGTGGGTGGTGAACCAGACGTGCGGGCTGGCCTTCGCCGCCTCGATCGCGGCACGGTACTCGATGGCGCCCGCCGGCCGGCCGAAGACATGGGCATGGGCGGTGATGTCGAGGATCATCGGCGGCCGCCCGATGGTCTCGTAGCGATCGAGCACCCGCTGCATCACGCGCGTGTACTCCTCGGGCACGTTGCCGTAGCGCACATAGAGCGGCAGGTCGTTCACCTCCATGGTGAACGGCACCACGGCGAGCGGGCCGGCCTTGGTCTGCTCCAGATAGGGCGTGTCCTGGTCGAAGCGGTCGATGGTCCACCGGAAGCCGTGCCTGGCCAGCAGTTCCAGCGTGTTGGGGCTGTTGGTCCCACGCGGACTGGCGAAGCCGCGCGGCTGGTGGCCGAGCTTCGCGAAGGCCGCGAGCTGGCGGACGAGGTCGGCCTCCTCCTCCTCGCGCTTCTGGTAGACGGGGTAGATGTTCTGTGCCCAGGCGTGCGTGGCCAGCGGATGGCCATCGGCGAGGATGCGTTTGACGAGGTCGGGCCAGCGCTCGGCGATCATGCCGCTGGCGTAGACGCTCGCCGGCACCTTCAGGTCCTTGACGATGTCGAGCAGCCGCCAGGCGCCGACATTCATGCCGTAGAGCGCCCAGGTCCGCGCCTGCGTGTCCTCGAAGCCGGGCTTCAGGGGATTGCCCATCGGGCCGATACCCGGCGCCGAGTCGTCGGTCCACGCCTCGCACATGATGTCGACGCAGACGGCGAGCGGCCGGTCCTTGGGCCAGCCGGCGGGCACAGCGGCTTTGGTCATGGCGTTCCCCGTTGTATCGTCGCGGCGTTGGCGGGATCAGACCACGGCGCCAGCGCGGCCGGCAACCCGCCCCGGTCACGCGCGCGGGGAGGTATACAGGATGCTCGCAACCTCGATCGTCGGCAGCCTGCCGAAGCCGTCCTGGCTTGCCAAGCCGGAGGTCCTGTGGGCGCCCTGGGCGACGGACGACGCCGCGCGCCTCGCCGAGGCCAAACGCGACGCCGTGCGGCTCGCCATCGCCGACCAGGAGGAAGCGGGCATCGACATCGTCACCGACGGCGAACAGTCGCGCGTGCATTTCGTGCACGGCATGCTGGAGAAGATCGAGGGCATCGACTTCAACAAGAAGACGCGCATCGGCATCCGCAACGACCGCTACGAGGCCGACTGCCCGACGGTGACCGGCCCGATCCGTCGCCCGGCGGCGATCCACCGCGACGAGGTGGTCTACGCCCGCGCCCATACCGCCCGCCGCCTCAAGGTGACGATGCCGGGACCGATGACCATCGTCGACACGCTCGCCGACGAGCATTATCGCGACCGCCCCGCCCTCGCCTTGGCCTTCGCCGAGATCATCAACGCCGAGGCGCGTGAGCTGGAGGCGGCGGGCGCCGACTATATCCAGCTCGACGAGCCTGCCTTCAACGTCTACCTCGACGCCGTGCCAACCTGGGGCATCAAGGCCCTCAACCGCGCCGTCGAGGGGCTGCGCGCGAAGACCATCGTCCACATCTGCTACGGCTACGGCATCGAAGCCAACCTGCGCTGGAAGCAGACCCTCGGCAACGTCTGGGACCAGTACCGCCTGACCTTCCCGGCGCTGGCCGACAGCGCCATCGACCAGGTCTCGCTGGAATTCGCCGGCGGCCGCGTACCGCTCGACGTCATCGCCGCGCTCGGCGGCCGCAAGGACGTCCTCGTCGGCGCCATCGACGTGACGACGAAGACGGTCGAGACGCCCGAGGAGGTGGCCGGCACGCTGCGCGCGGCGCTGAAGCACACGACGCCCGACCGCGTCTTCCCCTGCACCAACTGCGGCATGGTGCCGATGGCGCGCGGCGTCGCAACGGGCAAGATGCGGGCGCTGGCGCTGGGCGCGGCGCTGGTGCGCGCGGAGCTTTAGGACTTCGCCGCGAGGGGCCCGCGCGTGATGGCGCGCGGGTCACCCAGTTCCAGCGCCACCGGGCGACGCGGCATATACAGCTCTTCGAGCCAGGCGATGTCGTCCTCCGTCAGGCGCAGATCGAGCGCGGCAACGGCATCGTCGAGCTGATACATCTTCGTGGCACCGACGATGGGCGCGGTGATGCCGGGCTTCGCCAGCATCCAGGCGATGGCCACCTGCGCCGGCCTGGCCCCGCACCGCGCGGCGACCTGGCCGACACGGTCGATAATGGCAAGGTCGGCGGACGACCCGTAATAGTCGCGCAGCGGGTCGTACCGCGCCCGGTCCGTGGCGCCCGCCGTCGTGCCGGCCAGCCATCCACGCGCCACCGGACTCCACGGCGTCAGCGCGATCCCCTCCTCGACGCAGTAGGGGATGTTCTCGCGCTCCTCCTCCCGGTTCAGCAGGTTGTAGTGGACCTGGTAGTTCACGAACGGCGCCCAGCCGCGATGCTTCTGCGTCTGGTGCATGCGCACGAACTGGTAGGCGCGGAAATTGGAGGCGCCGAGGTAGCGCACCTTGCCGGCCCGCACCACAGCGTCGAGCGCCTCCAGCGTCTCCTCCTCCGGCGTGGTCGGGTCGTAGCGGTGCAGATTGAGCAGATCGATCCAGTCGACCCCCAGCCGCGCGAGGCAGGCATCGACGGCAGCGAAGACCCGTCGGCGCGACAGGCCGCGGTCGTTCGGTCCCGGCCCCATGCGGGCATGGATCTTGGTGGCGATCAGCGCGTTGTGGCGGCCGGCATAGCGCAGGAGAGCGCGGCCGGTAATTTCCTCGCTCGCCCCCACCGAGTAGGCGTCCGCCGTGTCGAAGAAATTGACGCCGGCATCGAGCGCACGGCGAAAGAAAGGCTGCGCCTCGTCCTCGCCAAGCGCCCAGCCGACGACGTCGCGGGTGCCAAAGGCGAGGCAGCCGAAGCACAGGCGGCTGACCATCAACCCCGTGCGGCCGAGGTTGACGTACTCCATGACCGCCCCGCTCAGATGTCGCGGCCGGAGGCGCGGTCGGCGTCGATGACCGACTGCGGCACGCGGATGCCGCCGTTCGGGTCGGCCACGTCGCCGTAGAGCACCATGACGAGACCACGCTCGCTGCCGGTGTTTTCGACCGACCGCATCAGCCGCGGCGGCACCGAGAAGACGTCGTAGGGATCGAGCACCACCTTGTGCTCGCCCGCGTTGCCCCAGTGGATGGTGTACTGGCCGCGCAGGCAGATGAAGACCTCGGCATACTCGTGATAGTGCAGTACCGGGTGATGGCCGGGCTCGCTCTCGATGTACGACATGTGGAACGGATGCGGCTTGGAGATCGCAGCCGGCCCGCCGCCGTTCTCCGGCGAGATCGCCCACATGATCTTCAGCCGCCTCGACGGGTCGTTGGCGTCGCGGAAGGCATCGGGATCGGCGCCGAGATCGGCGAAGCGCGCCACCCAGCCGGCGATTTCGGTCTCGGTCATCTCGATTCCGACGCCGGCGCGGCGCTTGTACGCCGTCTTTCCCGCCGGTGTGGCGGCATCTGGCATGGTCATACCTTGTCCCCCCACTTGGCCGCCGCCTCCGCCGCGGCCTTCTGCGCCATGAAGAACGGCTCGTTGACGGTCAGGCCGACGAGCGTGTGCGGCTCGTACAGCTCTTCAAGGTAGGCGATGTCCGGGCCGGGCAGCGCGACGGCGAGCGCGGCGATGGCATCCTCGAGATGCGCCATCTTCGTCGCGCCGACGATCGGCGACGTGATGCCTTGCTTCGCCAGCATCCAGGCCATCGCCGCCTGGGCCGGCGGCACGCCGTGGCGGCGCGCCACCTCGTCGAGCCGGGCGATGACGGCGAGGTCGTTGGCCGACCCGTAGGCATTGATCCGCGTGCCGTCGGTGCGTGCCCGCACCGTCTGCTCGGGCTGCTTGCCGGCGAGCCAGCCGCGCGCCAGCGGGCTCCACGGCGTCAGCGCGATGCCCTCCTCGACCGCATAGGGGATGTTCTCGCGCTCTTCCTCGCGATTGATCAGGTTGTAGTGCACCTGATAGTTCACGAAGCGCGCCAGCCCGCGATGCTTCTGTTTCTGGTGCATGCGCACGAGATAGCGGGCATTGAGGTTGGAGGCGCCGAGGTAACGCACCTTGCCGGCGCGGACCACCGCGTCGAGCGCCTCCAGCGTCTCGTCCTCTGGCGTCGTGTGGTCGTAGCAATGCACATTGTAGAGATCGATCCAGTCGGTCCCCAGCCGCTTCAGCGACGCGTCGACCGACTGCAGGATGTGGCGCCGCGACAGGCCGCGGTCGTTCGGTCCCGGCCCCATGCGGGTGTAGACCTTGGTCGCGATGACGACGTTCTCGCGGCCGGCGTAGTCGACCAGCGCACGGCCGGTGATCTCCTCGCTGACGCCGAGGGAGTAACTGTTCGCGGTGTCGAAGAAGTTGATGCCGGCGTCGAGCGCGCGCCGGTAGAACGGCCGCGCCTCCGCCTCCTCGACCACCCACGGCACGACCTTGCGCGAGCCGAAGGACAGGCAGCCGAGGCAGAGCCGGCTGACCATCAACCCCGTGCGGCCGAGATTGACGTACTCCACCCCGCTCCTCCTAGGCGGCCGGACGCGGCGGGATGCGCGCGACGTGGCCGACGATCTCGTGGCGCTGGTACGGCTCCTCCAGCCATGCCAATTCGTCCGGCGACAGTGTCACGTCGAGCGCGGCGATGGCTTCGTCGAGCTGGTACATCTTGGTGACGCCGACGACCGGCGCGACGACGCCCGGCTTGTGCAGCGGCCAGGCGATGGCAATCTGCGCCGGCTTCACGCCGCGCCGCCCCGCCAGTTCGACCACGCGCGCGATCACCGCGTCGTCGCTCGGCTTGCCGTAGACCTCGCGCAGCGGGTCCAGTTCGGTGCGTGGCGTGTCGCCGCGCTTGGCACCGGTCAGCCAGCTCCGCGCCGTCGGGCTCCAGGTCGTCATGCCGATGCCCTCGTCGACGCAGTAGGGAATCTGCTCCCGCTCTTCCTCGCGGTAGATCAGGTTGTAGTGGATCTGGTAGTTCACGAACCGCGCCCAGCCCTTGCGGATCTGGGTCTGGTGCATGCGGGCGAGCTTGTAAGCCGGCAGGTTGGACGCGCCGAGGTAGCGCGCCTTGCCGGCGCGCACGACGTCGTTGAGGGCGTCCAGCGTCTCCTCTTCCGGCGTGCGCGGATCGGCGCGATGGATGATGAACAGGTCGACGTAGTCGGTGCCGAGACGCTTCAGGGAGGCATCGATCGACGCCATGATGTGGCGGCGCGACAGGCCCTGGTCGTTCGGCCCCGGCCCCATCGGCATCTGCACCTTGGTGCCGATGACGACGTTGTCGCGGCCGGCGAAGTCGATCAGCGCGCGGCCGGTGATCGCCTCGCTGGCGCCCCGCGAATAGGCGTTGGCGGTGTCGTAGAAGTTGATGCCGGCGTCGAGGGCGCGCCGGAAGAAGGGACGTGCCTCCGCGTCCTCCATCACCCACGGCATGATCCTCGGGTCGCCGAACGACATGCAGCCGAAGCAGAGCTTGCTGACCATCAGGCCGGTGCGACCGAGATTCACGTAGTCCATCGGGACGGCTTCCTTGTTCTTGTTGTCGTCCTGCGCCCGGCGGCCTCAGCCGCCGGCGACCTCGACGACGATGTTGCCGGTCGCCTTGCCGGACTCTCGAAGCATATGGGCCTGCGCCGTCTCGGCGAGACCGAAGGTGGCGGCGATCGGATGGGTCGCGCCGCCGCCGGCGAGCCAGGCCGCGATATCGTGCTCCATCGGTGCGCGGTAATCCTCCGGCACCGCGTACAGGACGATCAGGCGGATGACGATATTCCTTGCCTGCAGCGGGTAGTACGGCAGCACCGGGTCGGGATCGGCGTCCGAGGCATAGCTGCAGATGATGCCGAATTCCTTGAGCACTTTGAGCGTGATCGGCAGGTTGGCACCGAACGCCACCTCGACGATCCGGTCGACACCGGCACCGCCGGTCTCCGCCAGCACGCGCTCCGCGACATCCTCCTTGCGGTAGTCGATGGCGACGTCGGCGCCAGCCGCGCGCACGGCAGCCACCTTCTCGGGCGTGCCGGCGGTGCTGATGACGCGCGCGCCGCCCCACTTTGCGAGCTGCACGGCGTAGTGGCCGACGGCACCGGCGCCGCCGTGTACCAGTATCGTCTTGCCAGCGACCGGCCCGTCGGCGAAGACGGCGCGGTGCCCCGTGCGGATGCCGACACCGGCACAAGCGCCGGCCAGAAGCGGCACACCGTCCGGCAGCGCCACGGCCCGGCTGGCCGGCAGCGCGACGTATTCGGCAGCCGTGCCGAAGGCGCGGCCCGACTGGGCGTCGAAGAGCCACACGCGCTCGCCCACACGCGACGCCGGCACGCCGGCGCCGACACTGTCGATGATCCCCGAGCCGTCCTGATGCGGAACGATGCGGGGAAAGCCGGGCCGCTGGCCGCGCCAGCCGGCACGGCGCTTCACGTCCGTCGGGTGTACGCCCGACCAGGCGACCTTCACGCGGACCTCGCCCGGACCGGGCTCGGGCGTCGGCATCTCGCCGACCTGCAGAACCTCGGAAGCCGGCCCGTTGCGCTCGTACCAGGCAGCGCGCATCCCCCCGTCCTTTCCAGTTGTCGTTGCCGACGTCGATCAGCGCACGGGCCGGCTGGCGGCACGCCGCCTGGAGGCCTCAGCCGCCGGCCACCTCGATCATCACATTGCCCGACGCCGCGCCGGATTCGAGGTAGGCATGGGCGGCCGCGACCTGGTCGAGCGGAAACACCTTCGCGGTCGCGTGGAAGGCCTTGCCGGACACGAGCCAGGCCGCGATATCCTCCGCCATCCGCGCCTCGTAGTCGGCTGGCACCTCGTACAGGTAGACGAGCCGGATGACGGCGTTGCGAATCATCAGCGGGTAGTAGGGCAGCTTCGGTTCGTGCTCGGCGTCCGACGCATAGGACGCGATGACGCCGAACGGCCGCAGCACGGCCAGCGTCACCGGCATGTTCTTGCCGAAGGCGACCTCGACGATGTGGTCGACACCGCCGCCGCCCGTCTCCGCCATCACCCGCGCCGCGACGTCTTCCTTGCGGTAGTCGATGATGACGTCGGCGCCGGCCTTGGCGGCGAGGTCGGCCTTCGCCGGCGAACTCACGGTCGTCAGCACCTTGGCCGCGCCGCCCCATTTGGCGAGCTGGATCGCATAGTTGCCGACGGCGCCGGCGCCGCCCTGCACCAGCACCGTCTTGCCCGTCACCGGACCGTCGGTGAACAGCGCACGGTGCGCCGTGCGGACGGGCACGCCGATGCAGGCGCCGCCCAACAGGGGCGCGCCCGCAGGCATACGGACGGCGAACCTCTCCGGCAGGACGATGTATTCGGCCGCCGTGCCATAAGGGCGGCCGGCCTGGGCGAGGTAGAGCCATACCGGCTCGCCGACACGCCCGGCCGCGACGCCGGCTCCGACCTTGTCGATGACGCCGGAGCCATCCTGGTGCGGCACGACGCGCGGGTAGGCCATCTTGCGGCCGAGGAAGCCGGTGCGCGCCTTCAGGTCGGTGGGGTTGAGGCCGGACCACGCCACCTTCACCCGCACCTCGCCCGGGCCGGGCTCCGGCGTCGGCATGTCGCCAACCTTGATGACCTCCTCGGCCGGCCCGTTGCGTTCGTACCAGGCTGCGCGCATCGCGATCCCCCGATCGGCTGATTGCTGTGTTCCGCCTATCAGCGCATGCGCGCCGGCCTTGCGGCAAGGGGGCGTTTACCCTTTGCCCGGACACTCGGCCCCGCGATGAGACAGACCGACACCA
Organism: Alphaproteobacteria bacterium; assembly: GCA_050246875.1. Taxonomy (GTDB): domain Bacteria; phylum Pseudomonadota; class Alphaproteobacteria; order UBA6615; family UBA6615; genus SHWB01. The sequence continues at coordinate 87,138 of JBFWVF010000012.1, forward strand.
CGCGCGGCCGGAAACGGGCGACGGCGCTCCCGCGCCGCATCACATGCGCCATCGCCGCGGCGGCGGCGCTCGCACTGGCCTCGCCGACTCAAGCGGGGCCGGCGCCGCAGAAACTGCGTCTCACCGTCGTCGCGGGCGCGCCGGCGGCGAGCGCCGCCGTGCGTCAACTGGTCGACACCCTCGCCGCCGAAACCGACCGGCGGCTGGCGGCGACCAAGGGGGCGCCCCGGCTTGAATGGGTACATCGGCCGGACGGCCAGATCGCGCGCGCGGCCGGCGTGCTCGAAGCCGTCGAGGACGGCCTGGCCGATATCGGCCTCGTGCCGCTGCTCGACGAGGCCGAACGCCTGCCGCTGCAACTGGTCGCCTGGGCCGCACCGTTCGGCCCGGTCGACTGCCGCACCCAGGCCCAGATCCAGGACCAGTTGCACGCCGGCCAGCCGGCCATGCGCGATGCGTGGTCCGCCGCCGGCCAGACCTATCTCGCCAGCGCCGTCGTCGACAGCCTCAACCTGCTGACCACGCGCCGGCTGGCGACGCCGGCCGACCTCGCCGGCCTGCGCCTCGTCGCCCGCGCGCCGGTGGCTCGCTGGTTCGACGGGGTCGGCGTGAAGATCTTTCCGCTCACCGGACGGCAGGCGCGCGCCAGCATCGCCGACGGACTGGTCGACGGCATCGTTGCCGAGACGACCTACATCCGCAGCTTCGACCTGCAGGACAAGGCCGGCAACCTGACGCGGCTCGACTTCGGCGCCATGCCGGTCGCCGCCCTCACGATCGCCACCGGGCGTCTCGCCGACCTGCCGCCCGTGGTCGCCGAGGCACTGCGGGCCGCCGCCGACGACTACGCGACGGCCGTGGCCGACCTCCATTGCCGGCGCGCCGGCGAGGACCGCGAGGCCATGCGCCTCGACCTGCGCGAACCGACCCGCGCCGAGCGCACCGCCTGGGCCGCCGCCCTGGCCCCGGTGGCGCAGGACTGGGCGAAGGGCCTCGCCGCGCGCGGCCTGCCGGCCGGCGAGGTGCTCGCCGCCTACATGACGGCCCTGCGCGACCGCAATCTGCTCATCCCGCGCGCCTGGGACGCGCCCTGACCCCTTGCGCCGCGCCACGCAAGGCGCCGGAATGGGGGACGGAGGTTGGCGATGGCGAGGATTGTACCGGGCGGCGGTGCGCTCGGCGCGCGGATCGAGGACATCGACCTGTCGCAGCCCCTGGGCGATGCCGACATCGCCGCCCTGCGAGCGGCGCTCGGCGCCTACGGCGTATTGCATGTCCCCGGCCAGTCGCTGGAGCCCGCCGCGCACAGGGCCTTCGCCGCGCGCTTCGGGCCGCTCGAGATCAATGTCGCCGGCAGCCATCAGGTGCCCGGCGTCCCCGAGATCATGGTGCTGTCCAACATCGTCGTGGACGGCAGGCCGATCGGCTTCGCCGACGCCGGGCAGGGCTGGCACACCGACCTGTCCTACAGCCGGACCCTGGCCCTGGCCAACGTGCTGCACGCGGTGACGGTGCCACGGGCGCACGGCCGGCCGCTCGGCAACACCGAGTTCGCCAACATGCAGGCCGCCGCCGCCGACCTACCGCCCGACATCCGCGCGCGCATCGGGGGCCGCACGGCGACGCACGATTTCGCGAAGTTCTGGGACATGATGCGGGCCGAGAAGGGCAGCACGCGGCCGCCCCTCACGCCAGCACAGCGCGCGACGAAGCCGCCGGTGTCCCACCCGATCCTCCTGACGCACCCGATTACCGGCCGCGAGGTGATGTTCGCCGATCCCGGCTACACGGTGCGGATCGACGGCATGGAACGGGACGAGAGCGACGCCCTGCTCGACATCCTGTTCGCCCACCAGCTTCAGGCGAAATACCGCCACGTCCATCACTGGAACGAGGGCGACGTGCTGCTGATCGACACCATCGGCACCCTGCACAACGCCGTCGCCGACTACGGCCCCGACCAGCCGCGCCTGCTGCGCCGCTGCCAGGTGCTGGCGGCGTAGCCGCCTTACGCCGCCGCCAGCGCCGCCCAGACGTGTTGCGGCGTGGCCGGCGCATCGATGTGCGTGATGCCGCGCGCCGCCAGCGCGTCGCAGATGGCGTTCATCGCCGCCGGCAGGGCGCCGGTCGTGCCGGCCTCGCCCGCGCCCTTCACGCCGAGCGGGTTGGTGCGGCACGGCACCGGATGGAAGGCCAGCCGCATCGGCGGCATGTCGGTCGCCCGCGGCATCTGGTAGTCCATGAACGAGCCGGTCACGAGCTGGCCGTCGCCGTCGTAGACGCAGTGCTCGCCGAGGCACTGGCCGAGCCCCTGGGCGACGCCGCCGTGCACCTGACCGTGCACGATCATCGGATTGACGACCACGCCGCAATCGTCGACCGCGATGTAGTTGACCACCGCAGTCACGCCGGTCGACGGATCGATCTCGACCTCGCAGATGTGGCAGCCGTTGGGGAAGGTTTGCTCCGGCGCCTTGTATTCTTCCTTCGAGTCGAGGCCGCCCGGCGCCTCGTCGGCGAGGCCGCCGCGACGGCGCAGCGCCTTTGCCAGTTCAAGCACGGGAATGGCGCGGTCGGTGCCGGCGACGCGGAAGACGCCGTCGGCGAACTCGATGTCGGCCGAGGCCGCCTCGAGCACCTCGCCGGCGCCGGCGCGCCCCTTCTCGATCACCGCGTCGACGGTGGTGGCGATGGCGCAGCCGGCCATGAACATCGACCGTGAGGCGACCGAGGCGAGGCCGACCGGCACCACGTCGCTGTCGCCTTCGACGATGCGGATGGACTCGAAAGGCACGCCGAGGCGGTCAGCGACAACCTGGGCGAAGGCGGTGGCGTGGCCCTGACCGTTCGACTGCGCCGCCGTCGCCACCCGCACGGTGCCGTCGCCGGCGAAGCGGATTTCCGTCGTCTCGGTGAGAAAGGCGCCCGCAGTTTCGAGGAACATGGCGAGGCCGATGCCGCGCAGCCTGCCGGCCTTCGCCGCCTCGGCGCGGCGCGCTTCAAAGCCCTTCCAGTCGGCGAGGTCGAGCGCGCGGTTGAGCATCGGATTGAAGTCGCCGCTGTCGAGCAGTGGGCCGATCGGCGTCTTGTAGGGGAAGGCCGACGGCACGATGAAGTTGCGCCGCCGCAGTTCCAGCCGGTCGATGCCGGTGACGCGCGCCGCCTCGTCGACGAGGCGCTCGACGATGTAGGCGGCCTCCGGCCGTCCGGCGCCGCGATACGGGCCGATCGGCGCCGTGTTGGTGTAGACGCAGCGCACGCGGTAGCTGATGGCCGGCGTGGTGTAGACCGAGGGCAGGCAGTTGGCGACGTTGCGCGTCGGCACCGCCGTGCCGTGCGCCGACAGGTAGGCGCCCATGGCCGCCACGTGGTCCACGCGCAACGCGAGGAAGCGGCCGTCGCGGTCGAGCGCCAGTTCGCCGTCGATGACGCCGTCGCGCGCCGCGTTGTCGGCGAGGAAGGTCTCGGCGCGCGTGCCGCGCCACTTCACGGGGCGCCCCAGCGCCTTCGCCGCGAACAGGATCACCGCGTACTCGGGATAGGCCTGCGTCTTGATGCCGAAGCCGCCGCCGACGTCGTTGGTGATGACATGAAGCTTGTCCGGCGTCACCTTCAGCACCGGCTCGGCCAGCATCGCCTTGACCACCGAGACGCCCTGCGAGCCGGTGTGGAGCGTGTAGCGGCCGCTGCCGGCGTCGTAGGCGGCGAGCGCGCTGCGCGGCTCCATCGGATTGCCGACGAGGCGGTTGTTGGCGAGACGCAGCTTCACCACATGCGCGGCGCCGGCCATCGCCTTGTCGACGGCGGCGAAGTCGCCGGCCCGCCAGTCGAGCGCGACGTTGTCGGGCGCGTGCTCCCACAGCACCGGCGCGCCGTCGGCGACCGCCTCGGCTGGATCGACCACCGCCGGCAGCGCGTCGACGTCGAAGACGATGAGGTCGAGCGCATCCTCGGCCTGCCCCTGGGTTTCGGCCACGACGATGGCGACCGCTTCGCCGGCGTGTCGCACGCGGCCGCGCGACAGCGCGGGACGCGGCGGCACGGTCAGCGGCCGGCCGTCCCACCACGGCAGCGGCGCGACATTGGGAATCGGCCCGACGCCCGCGGCGGCGAGGTCCTCGCCCGTCCACACGCCGAGCACGCCCGGCGCCGCCAGCGCGGCGGAAACGTCGAGGGTGCGGATGTCGCCATGACCGAAAGGCGAGCGCAGGAAGGCGGCATGAACCTGCCCCGGCAGGCTGGTGTCGTCCGAGTAGCGGCCGCCGCCGGCCAGAAGCCTTGCGTCCTCGACCCGCCGGACGGGCTGGGAAATGCCGAAACTGCCTGCACTCATGAGAATCCTCCCCGGCCGCGCGGAGTCGGCGCGGCGGCTAACTTAGCGCAACCGGACCGCCGGTCCAGTGGGCCGGGAGCAGGGTTGGCGGCCGCGGAAACGCGTGTGATAGTCCGCCTCCCTCATCCGCGGCATTCGCCCGCGCAAGACCAGAAACCGCCGGAGACGCCGACATGCTGTTTCGCTGCACGCCCTGGGGCCATGACCATGCCCATGCACCCGCCGCCGACAGCGGCCACAGCGTGCGCGCCAGGCGCGGCCGCAAGACCCTGACGGTCGACATCCACTGCCACCTGCACGTGCCGGCAGCCGACGTGGTCGTCTCCGGCGATCCCATCTCGGCCGGGCGCCGGCAGTTCCCGCCGACCAACGATCTGACGACGAAGATCAATACCGAGCAGCAGACGCGCATCCTGCCGCAGCTCACCGACGTCGCCGTCCGCCTTGCCGACATGGACCGCTGCGGCATCGACATCCAGGCGATCTCGCCGGCGCCGGCGCACTACAACTACGACAAGGACGCCGGCCTCGCGCGCGACGCGGCGAAGATCGTCAACGACCGCATCGCCGAGGTCTGCGGCCAGCATCCCGACCGATTCGTCGGCCTCTGCACCCTGCCGTTCCAGAATCCCGACATGGCCGTCGCCGAACTCGACCGCTGCGTCAGGGACCTCGGCATGCGCGGCGTCGAGATCTCGACCAACATCGCCGGCAAGGACCTGACGCGCGCCGGGTTGGAAAAGTTCTTCGCCCGCTGCGAGGAGCTGGGCGTGCTGATCTTCATGCACCCGATCGGCACCACCGCCTCGGAGCGCATGCGCGACCACTATTTCATCAACACCATCGGCCATCCGCTGGAATCGGCGCTCGCCGTCGGCTACCTCGTGCACGACGGCTACCTCGAGCGCTATCCCGGCCTGAAGATCTGCATCGCCCATGGCGGCGGCTACATCCCGGGCTACTGGGGCCGCTTCGACCATCCGTGGAAGTACCGCGACGACTGCCGCGTCAACATCAAGCGGCCGCCGTCGGAGTACATCAAGAAGCTCTACTTCGACACCGTCGTATTCGACCGTCACCAGCTCGCCAGCATGGTGTCGCAGTGGGGCGCCGACCACGTCATCATGGGCACCGACTACCCCTACGACATGGCCGAGCCCGACCCCGTCGGCTTCGTCGACTCGACCGGCGGCCTGACGGCGGCGCAGCGCGCGGCGATCAAGGGCGGCAACGCGGCCGCCCTGCTCGGCCTCAATCCGCGCACCGGCAAGCCGGTCTGAACGGGGGAGCCGGAAGCCATGACTGCCATGCTCTATCGCTGCGGGCCGCACGCGCACGCGGCGCCCGCCGAGGGCGGCCACACCGTGCTGACACGGCGCGGCCGCAAGACCCTCGCCGTCGACATCCACTGCCATGTGCATGTGCCGGCGGTGGACGTGATGATCGGCACCGACGCCATCAGCATCGGCCGGCACCAGTTGCCGCCGACCGCCGACCTGACGACGCAGATCAACATGGAGCAGCAGCGCCGCGAGCTGCCACGCCTGACCGATCCGCTGCTGCGTATCCGCGACATGGACCATGACGGCGTCGACATCCAGGCCATCTCGCCGGCGCCGCCGCACTACAACTACGACAAGGAGCCGGGGCTCGGCCGCGACACCTCGCGCGTCGCCAACGACCGCATCGCCGAGATCGTCGCGGCGCACCCCGACCGCTTCGTCGGCATGTGCACCGTGCCGCTGCAGGACGCGGACATGGCGGTGGCCGAGCTCGACCGCTGCGTGAAGGACCACGGCATGCGCGGCGTCGAGATCGGCACCAACATCGCCGGCAAGGAGCTGACGCGCGCCGGGCTGGAAAAGTTCTTCGCCCGCGTCGAGGAGCTGGGCGTGCTGATCTTCATCCATCCGATCGGCACGACGCTGAACGCACGCATGCGCGACCACTACTTCGTCAACACCATCGGCCATCCGCTGGAATCGGCGCTCGCCGTCGGCTACCTCGTCCACGACGGCTACCTCAAGCGCCATCCGGGCCTGAAGATCTGCGTCGCGCACGGCGGCGGCTACGCCTCGCACTACTGGGGCCGCTTCGACCATCCGTGGAAGTACCGCGAGGACTGCCGCACCAACATCGACCGGCCGCCGTCGGAGTACATGAAGATGCTGCACTGGGACACGGTCGCCTTCGACCGTCTCCAGCTGCGCCATCTTGTCGAGGCGTGGGGCGCGCAGCGCGTGCTGCTGGGCACGGACTATCCCTACGACATGGCCGACCCCGATCCCGTCGGCTTCGTCGACAGCGAGGGTGTCCTGTCCGATGCCGAACGGGCGCTGATCAAGGGCGGCAACGCCGCCCGCCTGCTCGGCCTCGATCCGAAGACCGGACGCCCGATCTAGCGCCCCGGTCTAGCGTACGGACGGCACGCCGACGCCGAGCGCCGCCGCCGCCTCGCCGAGCTTCGCCCAGGTGCCGGCGGCGAGCGGCACGCCGTCGCGCCGCCGTGCGGCGACGATGCGGTCGCCACGCTCGCCGGGCAGCACCGGCCCCTCGGTGCCCGGCAGCGCGGGCAGGCCGTGGATCGCGTCGCCGAGCGCGGCGATCTCCGCGGCCGACGCCGCCGGATCGCCGACCGCCGAGGGGTCGACGGCGGCGACGACACAGTTCTGGTGGAAGACGCGCGGGCTGCGCTTCGTCAGCGCGTTGACCATCATCGAGTTGGCGACAAGGCCGCCGGCGAGACACTCGATCATGAACGACAGCGCCGCGCCCTTGTAGCCGCCGAGCGGCTGCAGCATCGCCACCTGGGCCGGATCGTTGGTCGGCCGTCCCTGCGCGTCGGCGGCCCAGCCGTCGGGAATCGGCCTGCCGGCGTCGCCGGCCTCGCTGACCTTGCCCATGGCCACCGTCGTCGTCGACATGTCGACGGCATGGACGCGGCCCTTGCCGGCCGGAATGGCGATGGCGAGCGGGCTCGTCGCCGAGCCGATGCCCTGCGCGTCCGGCCACGCCATCGGCCCGCGCGAGGCGAGCAGCAGGATGGCGGCGAGGCCCTGCTCGGCGATGTGCCGCGCGTACCAGCCGAGCGGCCCGACATGGGTAAGGTCGCGCGCCTGCACCCAGCCGATGCCGGCGTCGCGCGCCAGCGCCATCGCCTCCTGGCAGGCGCGCACCATGCCGATCGGCCCGGGCGCGCCGGCGCCGTCGATGACGGCGGTCGCCGCCGTGCTGCGCACGAGGCGCGGTTCGGCGGCGGGCACGATGGTGCCGTCGGCGATCCACTCGAGGTAGCGCGGGATGCGCAGCACGCCGTGCGAATCGGTGCCGCGCAGATTGGCCCAGACCAGCACCTCGGCCCACAGCGCGGCGCGCTTCGCCGGTGTGCCCGCGGCGGCGAGAATGTCGCGTGTGAAGCTCTGGAGCCGGTCGGCCGGAATCACCACCTCGTCGTTCGCCATCCCCGCCCCTCCTTGCTAGGCTCGTTGCCGTCGCGGCCTCGCCGGAGCCTAACATGCAGACGCCGATCAGCTTCACCTCCGACGGCCTGCGCCTGGCCGGCATCCTGCACCGGCCCGACGATGCCGGCGGCGACGCCAGGCGGCCGGCCTTCCTCGTGCTGCACGGCTTCGGCACCAACAAGGACGGCGGCACCTCCGTCGCCGTGGCGCACCTGCTGGAGGAATGGGGCTACGTCGCCCTGCGCTTCGACATGCGCGGCTGCGGCGACAGCGAGGGCGAGTTCGGTCGCGTCATCTGCCTCGAACAGGTCGAGGACACCAAGAATGCGCTGACCTGGCTCGCCACGCAGCCGGGCGTGGATCCGGATCGCATCGGCGTCGTCGGCCACAGCTTCGGCGCCGCCGTCGCCGTCTATGCCGGTGGCACCGACACGCGCATCGCCGCCGTGATCTCGTCCTGCGGCTGGGGACACGGCGAGCGCAAGTTCCGCGGCCAGCACCCGACGCCGGAGGCCTGGAAGCGGTTCACCGACATCCTCGCGGAAGGTCCCAGACACCGCGCACGCACGGGCCGGTCGCTGATGGTCTCACGCTGGGACATCGTGCCCATTCCCGAGCATCTGCGCGGCAACCTCGCCGCCGGCGCGGTGATGGAGTTTCCCGCCGAGACGGCGCAGTCGATGATGGATTTCACGGCGGAGAACGTCGTCGGCGCCATCGCGCCGCGCCCGCTGCTGCTGCTGCACGCTGCCAACGATTCGGTGACGCCGACCGAACAGTCGCTCGGCCTGTTCGCGCACGCCCGGCAGCCCTGCGACCTGATGCTGTTCTCGGACGTCGACCACTTCCCCTTCTCGACGGCCTCGACGCGCGCCCGCAGCGCCGTGCGCGACTGGCTCGGCACCTACCTGCCGGTGCGGCCGGCGGGCTGAGGTCAAGCCGCCGCCCGGGCCCCCGCGAGGCCGAACTCGCGCGCCAGCAGCTCGTAGGAGCGCAGCCGCAGGGCCGGGTCGTGGACGATCGTCAGCACGATGATCTCGTCGATCTCGTAGGCCATCGCCAGTGCCTCCAGCCGCGCCTTCACCGTCGCCGGCGAGCCGGCGATGCGGTTGGCGCGGTTGGCCTCGACGATGGCGCGCTCGCGCGGCGAGTAGTCGTAGGCCAGCGCCTCCTCGACCGTCGGGTAGGGCCCGTGCTGGCCGAACTGCAGGCGCAGCCGCCACAGGTCGCGGCTGGCGGCGAGCCGCTCGGCCTCCTCGTCGGTCGGCGCGCAGACGACGAAGACGCCGATGTTGCCGACCGGTGCCGCGGCCCAGGCCGACGGCTGGAACGCCTCGCGGTAGTGGCGCATCACCGCGTCGCCACCGTGCGGACTGATGAAATGCGCGAAGGAGAAGCCCATGCCGAAATGCGCGGCGTAGATGGCGCTCTGGTCGCTCGATCCCAGCACCCACATCTCCGGCGGCCCCTCCGGCGCCGGCGTCGCGCGCACCTGCGCAAAGGCCTCGGTCACCGGCCGCTCGCCGCGCAGGAAGGCGGCGAGGTCGGCGATGCGGGTGGCGAAGTACTCGATGCCGACGGGGTTGCCGTAGGCCAGCGCCGCCGCCGTCACCTGGTCGGAGCCGGGCGCGCGGCCGATGCCGAGGTCGATGCGGCCGGGAAACATCGTCTCCAGCAGGCGGAAGTTTTCCGCCACCTTGAGCGGGCTGTAGTGCGCCAGCATGACGCCGCCGGAACCGACGCGGATCGTCTCCGTCGCCGCGGCGACGCGGGCGATCAGCACCTCCGGCGCCGATCCGGCGAAGCCGTCGGTGCCATGATGTTCGGCCAGCCAGTAACGGCCGTAACCGAGCCGTTCCGCCGCCTGCGCGAGGCGCACGGTCTCGGCCAGCGCATCGGCCGCGGTACCGCCGGCACGCACCGGCGACTGGTCGAGAACACCCAGCTTCAGTCCAGCCACCGCCGGCCTCCGGATCGCGGAAGGCGGACCATAGCAACCGCCCGCCACATCGGGCCAGCCCGGCGGTCGCCGCGTGGCGTCGCCGGCGCGTGGGCCAGCGACGCGCGAAGGCGGGGAAATCCGGGTTTGCCTCGATCCGCCATTTGTCGCACCGTGGCACGCGGCTGCTCCGAAGGGGGGGGACGATGACGCAATCGATGCGCCTGCTGGCCATGGCTCTGGTCGCCGCGAACCTTGTGGTTCCGCTTCGTGCGGCCGATGCGGACGCCACCGGAGAGATCACCGATCAAGCCCGGGTCGTGATCGTGCCGATCTCCGACACGCAGCGACTGCTCGAACTGGATGGTCGCGGCGGCTACGCCCGCATCTCGGCCATCGTCGAGGACGAGCGCGGCAGCCGCCTGCCCGTCATCGTCGCGCATGCCGGCAATGCCCTGTCGCCATCGTTCTTCTCCGCCATCGACGAGGGCGCCCATGCGATCGACGCGCTGAACCGGGTCGGCGTGACGATCATGTCGCCCGGCCATCGCGAATTCGACTTCGGACCGGACATCGCCGCCCGCCGGTTCGCCGAAGCCAGGTTCCCGATCGTCCTGTCGAACCTGCTGCGCCGGGACGGCACGACTTTCCCCGGTACCGCCCGCTGGCAGCTACTTGAAGTGGCGGGTTACCGGCTGGGGTTCATGGGCCTCGTTGGCCCGGCATTGATGGACGATACAACCCCGGGCGACGTCGAAATCTACGAGCCCGTCGCCACCGCGCAGGAAATGGCGCGGCAGTTGCGCGACGCGGGCGCGGACGTCGTCGTGGCGCTCGTCGACCTCGACCGGGCGCAGATCGCCCGCCTGCGCGCCACCGCCGCCGCCGACATCGTCGTCGCCACGCAATCCGCCGGCCGGGAGTCGGAGTTTCGCATCGAGGGCAACGGCAAAGGCGTCGCGGTCGGCCTCATGGAGGGCGGCGACCAGATCCCGGTCATCGACCTGCACCTGCAACGGCTGACGCGGGATACGATGCCGCTGCCGGCTCTCGGCGCGGACGGCGACATCGACCCCGACAGCATCGACCCCGAGCGCTTCTTCGAATCCTTGTCGCAAGAGGTCGTCGCCCAGTGGCGAACCGATGTGCGACTTCGCGATACGGCCGGGATCGAACCGGACAAGTTCGCCGATATCGTCATCGCCCAGCACTACGCGATACTCAGCAGGCAGTTGAACAAGGTGTTGGCCATCGTCGGCTATCCGTTCGACACGGCGCGGGCCAGCCTGCAGTCGAACGAGAACGCCTTCGCCAATTTCGTCACCGATACCATGCTCGAGCGCACCGGCGCCGATATCGCCTTCATCAATGCCGGCGTCTTCCGGCCCGACCGGGCCTATGCGCGCGACGAGCCGTACACCTACCGGGACCTGCTCACCGCATTGCCCGTGCGCCACCGTGTCGTCACCTTCATGATGACCGGCCGGCGCCTTGCCGGGCTGTTCGAACGCAGCATCGCCGACAACGGCATCGGCACCCCGCGCTTCCTGCAGGTAGCGGGCATGAGCGTTCTCTATGACCCGGATCGTCCCGTCGGCGAACGTATCTGCCAGTTCCTCGTCGGCAGCGAGCCGTTGAATCCGGGCGCGAGCTACACCATCGCGACGACGGACTTTCTCGCCCGCGGCGGCGGCTACGAGTATCTCAAGAGCGCCGGCGCCGACGCCGTGGATCGCGGCGACCTGATCGAAACGCTGACGAAGCACCTCGAGGAAACCGCCCTGATCGAACCGCTGAAGGACGCCCGCATCGCGCCGGCCTGCTAGCGATCTGCCGCGACCGACGGCCGCTTCGCGTCAGCGCGCGGCGACCGGCCGGCGGTTCTTGTTGGGGAGGTAAACGAGATAGCGGTCGGGATCGACCGAAAACGCGGCGACGATGTCGTCGGCGTCCTCGATCGCCAGCATGTGGCGCAGGCGATTGTCGAGAATGTGGAAGCTGTCTCGTTCGCCATCCCGGGTGCGCGTCACGAGAACGGCGTGTCCCTCGCGCGTCGAGGGAATGACTCCGGCCAGCACGATCAGGGTTTCGGGGTCGATGCCCGCATGAACGGCGAGGAAGAACTTGAAGATGGCGAAGCCCTCGCAATCCATCGCGCCGCGCTCGACGATCTCTTCGGGCGTCTCCCAGTAGTCCGGCTGGTTCCAGTTGGTGGTGTCGGTGACATAACGGAATTTCTGTTGGACACCGTCATGGATGGCGCGCAGCCGTTCGATCGGCGCCAGATCGCGCAGGCCGCGTGCCCAGCTCACCCACCGGGCGACCTTCGGATCCTCGATCTTCGCGTTGGCGTCGATCTCCGGCCGCACCCGTTCCCACTTCGAGATACGGGCGAAGTCTCGGTAGAGCATCTTCCGGCCGCCAATGATGTTGACGTCGGAAAACTCCTCGAAGACCTCAGGCTTGCCGGCATTGGCTGTCTGCGTCTGCGCCTCGGCGATCGCCGGGCCGGCGCCGATCGTCGCGGTGACCGCAAGGATGGACAGCATCCGGCCGACAGGCATCGAATTCCTCCTGCAATCGGCTTGAGGTTAGCACACGACCGGGCGGAGGATGAAACAATCGCATCATCTGCGATTCATTCTCACCGCCTGACACGAGGGTGTCGTGGCGGCGCTGACGCGGCGATGTAGGCACCTTGTGCCGGGGTGCAGCGACTGGTCGAAGGCGCGCGGGCGACCGCCGCTACTTTACGGACACTACTTCGCGGCCACCGGGCGACGGTCCTTGTTCGGCAGATAGACCAGATAGCGATCCGGGTCGACGGAGAAGGCGGCCACCAGGTCACCGGCATCCTCGATCGCCAGCATGTGCCGCAGGCGATTGTCGAGGATGTAGAAGCTGTCCCGACCGCCCTCGTCGACTCGCGAGACCAGCACGGCGTGACCCTCGCGTGTCGATGGAATGACGCCGGCCAGCACCAGCATGGTCTCCGGGTCGATCCCCGCATGGACGGCGAGGAAGAACTTAAAGATGGCGAAGCCTTCGCAATCCATCGCCCCGCGCTCGACGATCTCCTCGGGCGTCTCCCAGTAGTCGGGCTTGGCCCAGTTGGTGGAATCGGTGACGTAGCGGAACTTCTGCTGGACGGCGTCGTGGATGGCGCGCATGCGCTCGGCCGGCGAAAGTTCTCGAAGCCCGTGCGCCCAGCCGACCCAGCGGCCGAGATTGGGATCGTCGATCGTGGCATCGCGGTCCACCCGCGGGCGCACCCGTTCCCACTTCGAGATGCGGCTGAAATCGCGATAGAGAATCTTGCGGCCGCCGATGATATTGACCTCGCCATGGCTTTCGATGAACTCGGGCTTGGCCGCGCTACCGGTCGAAGTCTGAGCGGTTGCCGGCGCACCTGACATCGCCAGTGTAACGAGCGCAGCGCACATCCAGCGTGCAGGCATCGAATTCCTCCGCCTGTTTGGGTTATGCTACCACGACGGGGGATTGAAATGAATCGACTGTTTCTACTTCGAATTGTACTCGGCCTCGCGATCGCGCTGGCAGGGATGTCGCCGGCTGCCAATGCCGACCAGGACGGGGAAATTCGCGATCGGGAACACATCGTCATCGTTCCGTTCGGCGATACCCAGCGGATCTTCGAGCAGGATGGACGCGGCGGCTATGCGCGGATTTCGGCCATCGTCGAGGACGAGCGGTCGAACGGCGACAACGTGATCGTCGTGCATGCCGGCAACGCCTTCGCCCCGTCGCTGTTCTCCACGATCGATGGCGGTGCCCACGCCATCGACATGCTGAATCGCCTCGGCATCACCATCATGGGTGTCGGTCACCACGAGTTCGACCTCGGACGCGGAACGGCTGCGCTGCGATTCGCCGAGGCACGCTTTCCCGTTGTCATGTCGAACGCTCGCGCGGGCAACGGTTCGCCCATCGCCGGGACGGTACGACGCCAGATCGTCGCGGTTGCCGGGTACCGCCTGGGCTTCATGGGCTTGCTGCCGCCGCAAACCAGCCTGATCTCGTCGCCCGGCGACCTGGTGATCGAAGATCCGGTCGCCGCGGCCGAGCGCGTCGCCGGCGAGTTGCGCGCCGACGGCGCCGACATCGTCATCGCCCTGACCGATCTGGAGCAGAGCGTCCTCTCTGCCATCCGGGCGCGCGGAGCCGCCGACCTGATATTCAATGCGCAGGGCCCGACAGACAGTTCGACCCTCACAGTCGAGGCGGTCGGAAGCACGGTCCTCGCACGGTCGGGCGAAGGCGGCAATCGCATCCCCGTCGTCGATCTGTACCTCGAACGGGTCATGCGCGAGCTTGTGTCCACGCCCACCGCGCCGCAGGCCGGCGACGACGCGGTGGCGGAATTCGACCCGGACAAGTTCTTCGAGGCCGCGCACGAGGAGGCGATCGTCCGCTGGCGCGTGGACGTCCGTGTCCGCGACACGGCGCGCATCGAGCCCGATCGGTTCGCCGACATCGTGCTGGCCCAGTACTACGCCGTTTTCGGCCGCCAGTTGAACGAGCCGCTGGCGACTGTCGCGGGGGCCTTCGACACGTTGCGCGCGAACGTCCGCAACCGGTCCAGCGGCTTTGCCGCCTTCGTCACCGAGGCCATGCGCGATGCCGCCGGCGCCGACGTGGCCGTCTTGAATGCCGGTGCGATCCGCGGCGATCAGACCTTCGGGCCTGGCGACGAATTTCGCGTCCGCGACCTGCTGACAGCGCTGCCCTACCGAAACCGGATCGTGACCCTGGAGATTACCGGGCGGCGGCTCATGCTGCTGCTCGAGCATGGCCTCGGGCCGACCTCCGTCGGCGGACCCCGCTTCGTGCATTTCGCCGGCATGTCCGTGCGCTACAACCCGGGCGGACGCCCCGGCGCCCGTGTGTGCCGCGTGACGATCAACGGCAAGCCGCTGGAACACGGCGCCAACTACGTCGTCGCGACCAACGAATTTCTCGCCCGCGGCGGCGACGGCTACGACATGCTCGGCCGCGCCGCGACCGTCGATCGTGGCGACCTGCTGGACTTTCTCCGCCAGCGCCTGACGGAAACCGGCAAGTTGCAGCCGATCGACGACGACCGCCTGACGCCAAGCTGTTTCTAGGCGCTACTCGGCCGCTTGCGGCAGCGCGACGAGGCCGTGCCGGGCGTAGCGCCGGCCGACCACCGTGGCCGCCGCATCGATGATCGCGTCGCTGTCGATGCCGTAGACGCGATAGAGATCGGGCAGGTCGCCCGACTGGCCGAACGCCTGCACGCCCAGCGCGGCGAGGTCGTGACCGCGAACCGAGCCGAGCCAGGCCAACGTCGCGGGGTGGCCGTCGAGCACCGTGACGAGACCGGCATCCGGGGCCAGCCGCCCGAGCAGGCGTTCGATCGTCGACGGCGCCGCGGCCTCGCCCTGACGGCGCGCCTTCTGGGCCGCCTGCCAGTCGTGGAACAGGCGGTCGGCGGAGGTGACGGCGAGCAGGCCGGCACCGGGAATGTCCTCGACCAGCGCGGCGTGGGCGGCGAGCGCCTCCGGCGCCACGGCGCCGGTGTAGACGACCGCGAGTTCGGCGCCGGGCGCCGGCGGCACCATCCAGTAGCCGCCCTCGATGGCTGCGGCGGCGAGGGCGTCGTCGAATATCCGCTTCGGCTGGTCCATCTGGCGCGTCGACAGGCGCAGGTACACCGACCCGCCCTTCTCGGCCTGCATATGCCCGAAGCTCCAGGTCATGAGCGCGGCCAGCTCGTCGGCATAGGCCGGCTCGAACGAGGTCAGGCCCGGCTGGCCGAGGCCGATCAGCGGCGTCGAGACGGACTGGTGCGCGCCGCCTTCGGGCGCCAGTGTCACGCCCGACGGCGTCGCCACGACCATGAACCGTGCATCCTGGTAACAGGCGTAGTTGAGCTGGTCGAGACCGCGCGAGATGAACGGATCGTAGAGCGCACCGACCGGCAGCAGGCGCGCGCCGAACAGTTGCTCCGACAGGCCGAGCGCCGCCAGCAGCAAAAACATGTTGCTCTCGGCGATGCCGAGTTCGATGTGCTGGCCGTCCGGGCCCATCGACCAGTTGAAGGCCGATGGCACGCGCTCCTTGCGGAACACATCGGCGACTTCCTCGCGCCGGAACAGGCCGCGCTGGTTGACCCAGCCGGCGAGGTTGGTGGTGACCGTCACATCGGGCGTGGTCGTGACGATGCGGCGGGCCAGCTCGTCCTTGCGGCGCGCGGCGTCGTTCATGATGCGGCCGAAGGCTTCCTGCGTCGACATGCGGTCGGCGCGCGGCGTCGGCAGCGGCTCGAACGGAATGGCGGGCGCGCGGCGCTCCGGCGCCGGGCGTTGCCCGAAGGGGACCCGGCCGAGGAATTCCGACAGCTCGGCGGGAGCGACGTCGAGGCCGGCGGCCGGCGTCCACTCCTCGCCGTCGCTGACGCGATGCTGCTTGCGGAAGGCCGTCATCTGGTCCGGGTTCATCAGGCCCGAATGGTTGTCCTTGTGGCCGGCCAGCGGCGTGTTGAAGCCCTTGATCGTGTAGGCGATGAAGCAATGCGGAGTGTCGTCCTCGACGGCGTGGAAGGCCTCCAGCACCGCCGTCATGTCGTGGCCGCCGAGATTGGTCATCAGCCGGTGCAGCGCGTCGTCGTCGTGTTCGGCGAGGATGTCGCGGATGACCGCGACCGTGCCGAGATCGCGCTGCAGGTGCTCGCGCCAGGCCGCGCCGCCCTTGAAGACGAGCGCCGAGTAGAGCTGGTTCGGGCAGTCGTCGATCCACTTGCGCAGCGCCGAGCCGCCCGGGCGCTCGAAGGCGGCCTGCAACAGCTTGCCGTACTTCAGCTCGATCACCTTCCAGCCGACGGTGCCGAAGAAGTCGCGGATGCGCTGGAACAGATCGTCGTGGACGACACCGTCGAGGCTCTGGCGGTTGTAGTCGATCACCCACCAGACGTTGCGGACATCGTGCTTCCAGCCTTCGAGCATGGCCTCGTAGACGTTGCCCTCGTCGAGCTCGGCGTCGCCGAGCAGCGAGACGATGCGGCGGCGCGGCTGGCCCTCGGGGACCATGCCGTGCAGGCGCACATAGTCCTGCACCAGCGAGGCGAACAGCGAGCAACCGACGCCAAGGCCGACCGAGCCGGTCGAGATGTCGACGTCGTCGGCATCCTTGGTGCGCGAGGGATAGGACTGGATACCGCCGAGCGAGCGGAAACGCTGGAGCTGGTCGAGGGACTGGCGGCCCAGCAGGTACTGGATGGCATGGAAGACCGGCGAGGCGTGCGGCTTCACCGCCACGCGATCCTCGGGGTCCAGCACGTTGAGATAGAGCGCCGTCAGCAGCGTCGTCGAGGAGGCGCAGGAGGCCTGGTGGCCGCCGACCTTGAGGCCGTCGCGCGACGGCCGCACGTGGTTGGCGTTGTGGATCATCCAGGAGGACAGCCACAGCACCTTGCGCTCGATCTCCTCGAGCATGCGGATGTCGTCCGGGCCGGGCATCGCTTCGGGCAGGTTGCGCCGCGACGTGGCGGGCGCCTGGCGGGTACGGGCGGGCATGGCGGTCTCCTCGGGGTCGCGCGTCCAGGCGACCGGCGGACTGTAGCACCCGGAGCCGGGCGAGGGATTGCGTTGTCGGCGATTCTCGGGCCCGATGGCGCAACGATATGCCAAGACCCTACCGATCCGGAGCACGACATGCCGCCGATCGCCCTCGACAGAACCGATCGCCGTATCCTGGAGCGCCTGCAGACGGACGCCCGCACGCCGAACGCCGAACTCGCCCGCGAGGTGCACCTGTCACCGTCGCCGTGCCTGCGGCGGGTGCGGCATCTCGAGGAGGCCGGGGTCATCCGCCGCTACGTCACGTTGCTCGACCCGGGCGCCATCGGCCTGCCGGTCTCGGTCTTCGTCCAGGTCACGCTGGAGAAGCAGATCGAGACGGCGCTGGCCGAGTTCGAGCGCGAGATCGCGGCCCGG
Organism: Alphaproteobacteria bacterium; assembly: GCA_050246875.1. Classification (GTDB taxonomy): domain Bacteria; phylum Pseudomonadota; class Alphaproteobacteria; order UBA6615; family UBA6615; genus SHWB01. The sequence goes on from JBFWVF010000012.1 coordinate 104,847, forward strand.
CCGGAGGTGATGGAGTGCTACCTGATGACCGGCGACGCCGACTATCTGCTGCGCGTCGTCGCCCCCGACATCGACGCCTTCCAGCGCTTCCTCATGGAGCGCCTGACGCGCATCCGCGGCGTCGCCAGCATCAAGTCGTCCTTCGCGCTCAAGCAGGTATCGTACCGCACGGCCCTGCCACTGGCACACATCGTCGAGTAGGCAACGGCCTTTATGCGGGCATCCGCGCGATGGCAGGATCGGCCCGACCGAACGGAGGGCGTGAACATGGACGATACGACCGGCGCCTTCCTTCCCGGCCCCCGCACGCGCGTCACCGGGGCCGCCACGGGTCCGCTCGCGGGGCTGTCGTTCGCCGTCAAGGACATCATCGACGTCGCCGGCACCGTCACAGGCTGCGGCAACCCGGACTGGCTCGCCACACATGGCGCCGCCGCGGCGCATGCGCCCTGCGTTGCCGCCCTGCTCGCGGCCGGCGCGACGCTCGCCGGCAAGACCGTCACCGAGGAGTTCGCGACCGGGCTGTTCGGCGAGAATGCGTTCTACGGCACGCCCGTCAACGCCGCCGCGCCCGGACGGGTCGCCGGCGGCTCGTCGTCCGGCTCGGCGGCCGCGGTCGCCGCCGGCCTCGTCGATTTCGCGCTCGGCAGCGACACCGGCGGCTCGGTGCGGGCGCCCGCGTCGTTCTGCGGCCTCTGGGGCCACCGTCCGACGCATGGCGCGATCCCGCTGACCGGCGTCATGCCGCTGGCTCCGTCGCTCGATGCCGTCGGCTGGTTTGCCCGCGACGCCGCGACGCTCGCCCGCGTTGGCGCGGTTCTGCTCGGCGGGCTGGCGCCGGCACCGGCGGGGCGGCTGCTCGTCGCGCGCGATTCGATGGCGCGCATTTCGGACGCGCATCGCGCGGCGCTGCGCCCGGCGATCGGCCGCGTCGCCGCCGCGCTCGGCCGGCAGCCCGAGGAGATCGACATCGCCGACTGCGCCGAACTGCCGGGCCTCGAGGGCTGGGCATCGGCGCTGCGCACGGTCTGGGGCTACGAGGCATGGCAGGCGCTGGGGCCCTGGATGACCGCGACGCAGGCGCGCCTCGGGCCGTTCACCGCCGAGCGCTTCGCCGCGCGCGCCAAGGTGACGCGCGCCGAGCACGACGCCGCCGTCGCGCAGCGCGCGATCGCCGCCCGCCACATCGCCACGAAATTGGCGGGCAACGCCGTCCTGCTGCTACCGGCGGCGCCGGGCATCGCCCCGCCGCGCAACAACGATCCGTCGGTGAACGATCTTATCCGCCAGACCAACGAACGACTGTCCTGCGTCAGCGGCCTCGCCGGCCTGCCGCAGACCAGCGCGCCGCTGGCGGCGGCGGAGGACTGTCCCCTCGGCCTCGGCCTCGCCGCCGCCGCCGGCAACGACGCTATGCTGCTGGACCTCGCCATGAAGCTGGACTCGCCATGATCGACGATACCGCGCACGCCTTCGTACCCGGCACGTCCGTCCGGCTCGAAGGGGCCGGCACGGGACCGCTCGCCGGTCTCGCCTTCGCCGCCAAGGACTGCTTCGATGTCGCCGGGCATCGCACCGGCGGCGGCAATCCTGACTGGCGCGACGCCCATCCGCCGGCCACCGCGACGGCGCCGGCCATCGCTCGCCTCGTCGCGGCGGGCGCCACGCTGGTCGGCAAGACCATCCTCGAGGAACTCTGCTACGGGCTGACGGGCGAAAATCCGCACTACGGCACGCCGCGCAACAGTGCCGCGCCGGACCATGTTCCCGGCGGGTCGTCGTCGGGATCGGCGGCAGCAGTCGGCGCCGGGCTGGTCGACTTCGCGCTCGGCACCGATACAGGCGGCTCGATCCGCCTGCCGGCATCCTTCTGCGGCCTGTGGGGCCTGCGCTCCTCGCCGTCGCTGGTGCCGCTCGACGGCGTCATGCCGCTCGCGCCGAGCTTCGACGCCGTCGGCTGGTTCGCGCGCGACGCCGCGATGCTGGCCCGCGTCGGCCGCGCCCTGCTGCCGCCCGGAGCCGCGCCGCGCGCGCGCCGCCTGCTTGTCGCGGAGGATGCCCTGGAACTGCTGTCCGAGCCCCTGCGCGCAGCCCTGCGGCCCGCCATCGCCACGGCCGCCGAACGCCTCGGACTCGATGCCGAGCCGATCCGGCTGGCGGCACTGCCCGGGCTCGACGGCATGCGCGCCTGGGGCCGCGTGATGGGAACCATACGCTTCCGCGAGGCATGGGAGTCCAACCGCGCCTGGGTCGAGGCCCGCGACCCGCGCCTCGGCGACACGGTGAAGCATCGCTTCGCGCTCGGCCGCGCGATCGGCGACGAAGCCCTCGCCAGGGCGCACGCCGACCGCGCACGCATCGTCGACCGCCTCGACGCGCTGCTCGACGGGGGCGTGCTGCTGGCGATGCCCGCGTCGCCCTGCCTGCCGCCGCGCCGCGGCCAGTCGACCGCCGATCACGACGTCCTGCGCGACACCAACGAGCCGATCAACGGGCTCGCGCCGCTGGGGCGGATGCCGGCCCTGTCGGCGCCGCTGACGGTCGTCGACGGCCTGCCCTTCGGCCTCGGCCTGACCGCCGCGGCCGGTGCCGATGCCCTCCTGCTCGCCGCCGCCGAACAGCTCGGTGCGTGATCCGCTCCCGGCCGGCCGCCGTCTGCGCACTCGGCAGCGCGCGGCGAGGGTGGTAGACTGTGCGCCGGCTTTCAGGGGGACGGGCGTGACGGACCGCAGGACGTTTCTGGCGAAGCTCGGCATCGGCCTCGCGGCCGGCGCCGGCCTGCTGGGCACGCCAGGCCGGCTGCTGGCAGCGACCCCGCCCGATGTCGCCGCCACCGCGCCGGACCGCTACCGGCCGCTGCTGCACACCGTCGAGCGCTACATCGGCCGGCCGGAGTCGCGCCTGCCGCGCGCGAAGGTGCTCGACCGGCCCGCCTCCGACAATGCCCTCGGCGCGCTCGCCCGCGCGATCCGGCAATGGGTGCCGGAGGCCGAGGCGGCCGGCAGCCACTGGTCGGCGACGATCGCCGCGGCCCGCGCGCTCGATCCCTTCCAGCGCCTCGCCATCGTCAACCGCTTCGTCAACCAGACGCCATGGGTCGAGGACAGCGTCAACTACGGCGTCGGCGACTACTGGGCCGACGTCGACGCCTTCCTCGAGAACGGCGGCGACTGCGAGGACTTCGCGGTGGCCAAGTACAAGCTGCTGACGGCGCTCGGCTATCACCCGCAGCGCCTGCGCGTGGTGATGCTGGTCGACAATCGCCGCAACCGCCAGCACGCCGTCACCGCCGCCTGGCTCGACGACCGCGTGCTGCTCCTCGACGCACTGATGGCCAATGTCGTCGAACAGGACGAGGTGCACCACTACCTGCCCACCCTGTCGCTCGACCGGCACCGGCTGTACCTGCATACCCGCGAGGCGCCGCAGACCTGACGGCATGGGCGCGCCGTTGACGGCGCGGCGCGGGAATACCAATCTCCGCCCCGACGCCACGACCGGGAGGCCCGCCATGGCAGCCGACGGCAGCGCCGCCGACCGCGCCGACTTCTACCAGCGCATTGGCGCCGTCGAGATGGCGCCCCTGTGGGAGGTGCTGCACAAGCTGGTGGCCCGGGCGCCGGTCACCCGCGCCGCGCCGCATCTCTGGCGCTATGCCGACGTGCGACCGTTCATCATGGAGTCGGGCGGCATCATCAGCGCGGCGGAAGCCGAACGCCGCGTCCTGATCCTCGAGAATCCCGCGCTCCGCGGCAGCTCGCAGGCCGTCGACACGCTCTATGCCGGCCTTCAACTCATCCTGCCGGGCGAAGTGGCGCCGGCGCACCGCCACACGCCGTCGGCCCTGCGCTTCATCGTCGAGGGCAGCGGCGCCTATACCTCGGTCGACGGCGAGCGCGTGACCATGGCGCCCGGCGACTTCGTCATCACCCCCTCATGGACGTGGCACGACCACGGCAACGACAGCGACGCGCCGATGGTGTGGCTCGACGGGCTCGACATTCCGGTCGTCCATTTCACGGCGACCACCTTCGCCGAGCCGTACCCGGAGCCGCGCTTTCCGTCGAACGCGCCGGCCGGCTACACGCGGGCGCGTTACGGCGCCAACATGCGCCCGGTCGGCGACGGTTACGCCGCACCGACCTCGCCCATCTTCTCCTATCCCTACGCGGAGTCGCGCGCCGCGCTGGAGACGATGCGACGCACGCAGGATCCCGACCCCTGCTTCGCCATCAAGATGGAATACATCAATCCGCTGACCGGCGGGCCGGCGATGCCGACGATGTCGACCTTCCTGCAACTCCTGCCGAAGGGCTTCCGCTCGGCGGCCTGCCGGTCGACCGAGCACGCGGTCTATTCGGTCGTCGAGGGCACGGGCCGCCTCGTCGTCGGCGAGGGCGACGACGCCCGCGCGCTTGCCTGGGGACCGCGCGATCACTTCGCCGTGCCGGGCTGGACGACGCACCGTCTCGAAGCGGATGGCGACGCCGTGCTGTTCAGCTTCTCCGACCGCACGATGCAGCAGAAGCTCGGCCTCTGGCGCGAGTGGCGCGGCAGCGCCTGATCCGGCGCGTCAGCTGTCGTCGCCCTGTGCCGGGAAATCCCAGCGGTCCGCCGGCCCGGTCACCTCGCGTCCGCCGCTGACGGTCTGCGGCCGTTCGGCCGGTATGCCGAGCATGTTCACCGACACGACGCGCTCGAACACATTGCGCGTTTCGGCGAAGAAATTGTCCGGGCTGAACAGCGGCGACAGGTACCAGTAGAGCCGGTATTCGAGATCGAGGATGCGCCGGATGAGGGCCGCCGACTGGGTCGGCCGCTCGTTCTCGACATAGAGGAACGGGCGATCGCGGTAGATCGTCTCCTCCGCCCCGGCGATGACGTCGCTTTCCATGCCGTCGGCATTGATCTTGAGAAAATGGCAGACCGGCAGCTCCAGCGAATCGACCGTGACGAGCGCCACCGCCTCGCCGCCGTCGCGGGCCGACAGCGGCGTCATGTTTGCCGAGGCACCGCGCGCGTAGTCGCCCGGCGCCACACGCACCGTGCCGACGCGGCGGCCCGCCGCCGCCTGCCGCGCATCGACCTGGGCGAGCTGGTTCAGGGCGAGGTTGCCGCACAGCATGTGGAACAGGATGCGCTGTGGCTCCAGCGCCACGACGCGGCCGCGCGGCCCGACCCGGCGGGCGAGCGGCACGGTCAGCGAACCGACATGCGCGCCGATCTCCACCGCCGTGGTGCCCGGCTCGACGAGCTGTTCGATGAGACGCGCCTCGGCCTCGCTGTACTCGCCATAGCGGTCGAGCGAGGGTCCGACATGCGGATCGCGCAGCGGATACATCATCATGCCGTGCCGGCAGCGCTTCAGGCCGACGGTCGGACTGTCGATCAGGCTTTCGGCTTCGTCGATCATCGGGCGGGTCGCAGTCTCGGGCCTCGGGGGCGACCGGGGCGGGACGAGCCCCGGCGCGGCTCGCGGCGGCGAACCGTCCGTCGCGGGTACCAGTCTAGGGCCGCCACGCCGCGCCGCAAAGCCCGGCGCTCGGGCCATCGCCGCCGGCCGTTGCAATGGGCCGGGCGCTGTGCTTCATCGGCGGCCGCCCGCCGTCCCGCGGCCGACTGACGAGAGCCCGCCATGCCCGCCTTTCGCACCATCGACGATTTCGAGGTCGCCGGCCGGCGCGTCCTGCTGCGCGCCGACCTCAACGTTCCCCTGGCCGACGGACGCGTCACCGACCTGACGCGCCTCGAACGGCTGGCGCCGACCATCGTCGAACTGGCCGACCGGGGCGCCCGGGTGGTGGTCGCCTCGCACTTCGACCGCCCGGGGGGCAAGAAGGTCGCGTCGATGTCCCTCGCACCGGTCGCGGCGGCCCTGGGACAGGTCCTCGGCCGCCCGGTCGCCTTCGCGCTCGACTGCATCGGCGCGGATGCGTCGGCGGCCGTCGCGGCGCTGCCGCCGGGCGGCATCCTCGTGCTGGAGAACCTGCGATTCCACACCGGCGAGGAGGCGAACGACGCGGCCTTCGCGCAGGCACTGGCCACGCACGGCGAGTTCTATGTCAACGATGCCTTCTCCACGGCCCACAGGGCCCATGCCTCGACCGAGGCCGTCGCCCGTCTGCTGCCGGCGGCGGCCGGGCGGCTGATGCAGGCCGAACTGTCGGCCCTCGAAGCCGCACTCGGCGCGCCGAAGCGGCCGGTGGTTGCCATCGTCGGCGGCGCCAAGGTGTCGACCAAGCTCGACCTGCTGGGCAACCTTGTCTCGCGCGTCGACTGCCTCGTCATCGGCGGCGGCATGGCCAACACCTTCCTCGCGGCCCAGGGCGTGGCCGTCGGCAAGTCGCTGTGCGAGCACGAGATGGCGCCGACGGCGCGCGACATCGCCGCCCGCGCGGCGGCGCGCGGGACCCGCATCCTGCTGCCCGTCGACGCCGTGGTCGCCGAGGCGCTGAAGCCCGGCGTCGCAACCCGCACCGTGGCCATCGACGCCGTGCCGGCCGACCGGATGATCCTGGATGTCGGTCCGGCGACGGTCGCCGCCATCCTCGCCGCCCTCGGCGAGGCGCATACTCTCGTCTGGAACGGTCCGCTCGGCGCCTTCGAGACGCCGCCCTTCGATGCGGCAACGACTGCCGTGGCGGCCGAGGTCGCCCGCCTCACCGCGGGCGGCACACTCCTGTCGGTCGCGGGCGGCGGCGACACCGTGGCGGCGCTGCGCCGTGCCGGGACGGTCGAGGCACTGACCTACGTGTCGACGGCGGGCGGCGCCTTCCTCGAATGGCTGGAAGGGCGAACGCTGCCTGGCGTCGCCGCGCTTTCGCGCTGACGCCGCGCGCGGCCGACGCGACCGGGACGATCAGATCTGGTCGTAGGTGTCGTCGGCGTAGTTGCCGACTGTGCCGCCGTTGTTGAAGACGAACTGCGTGTTGATACCCGCCTGGGTCTGGTGCAGTTCGATCTCGGTGATCTCGGCGCCGGCGAAGGTGATGGACCCGCTGCCATCGTTGAACGCGATGGTCCACGTCCCATCGTTGTTGTTCGTGAACCGTACGCCGGTGGCATCGCCCAGCAAGGCGGACGTGATACCGGCCTTCGTCAGATCGATCGTCGAGTCCTGGCCTTCGAAGTTGGTGAAGCCCTCGAAGATCACGAGGCTGTTGGCATAGGGATTGGCGGCAACGTTGAACGGAGCCCGGGTGGCGATCGAATCCCAGCCAAGAGTGTCGGTGTTGCCGTCGATGATGAGGTCGTCGCCCCACCCTCGACCGAAGTAATAGACGTCGTAGCCGGCACCGCCGACAAGGATGTCGTCGCCACCGCCGGAATACAGCTTGTCGTCGAAGTCGTCGGCGTTGGGATCGGTGTCGTTGACGCCGCCGAAGATGATGTCGGTGCCCTGCGAACCCCACACGGTGTTCACGCCGTCGCCGCCGTCAAGATACTGCGCGCTGACGAAGTTGGGATTGCCGGTAAAGACGTTCTTCAGCTTGGACAACGGATCCCAGTTGCCGATGTCACTGCCGACGCTCGCCTGAATGTCGTCGATCGTCAATTCGACAGTCCGGGAGCTGCCGTTCGAGCGCGTGTAGGTAACGGTCCAGCTGCCATCGGCTTCGTCGAATGACGTGTTGATGTGCGACAGGTCGTAAGTCGGTGTAACCGCGTAGAAGGCATTGATCGCATCGTCGCCAGCGTCCGCAAACAGGAAGAGCTGCGCCGTAATGATGCCAAATCCCAGCGAGATATAGTCCGCACCGCCGCCCGCGCGGAAAATCTCGATACCGCCCGTCGGACCGTCCCAGCGTGATTCGCTGAGGTCGAAGACGTCGTTGCCCGCGGTACCGATCAACTGGTCGCGGTTGCCGCCGCCGCCGGAGATGAAGGCGTCGTCGCTGGTATAGCCCGAGCCATAAGGCGTGACGACAAACGCGCCGGGATCGAAGTAGATGATGTCGTTGCCGCTGCCGCCCCGGAGCTGGTCGGCGCCGGCGCCGCCGCGCAGGATGTCGGCGCCGCCGCCGCCTCGGAGATCGTCGTCGCCGTCGCCGCCCTCCAGGATGTTCGCTCCGGCGCCGCCGCTCAGGTAGTCGTTGCCGGCGCCGCCGAACAGGTCGTCGTCGCCGCCATTGCCGTAGATGACGTCGTCGCCTTCGCCGCCATAGACGATGTCGTTGCCGTCGCCGCCACGGAATATGTCGGCGCCGCCGCCGAGATCGACGTTGGCCTGGGCATATACGCCCAGCAGGGTCACGTCGTCGTCGCCGTCCTGTTCGCTGGCGATCGACTCGTCGGCGTTGAGGGCAATGAGGAAGCCGAGGTTGGACGCGGTGATGACGATGATATCGGAGCCCGTGCCGCCGCTGACGCGGTTGATCGACTGCGGATCGGTCAGCGGATTGCCGTCGTCGTCCCACTGCTCGCTGAAGGTAACGACGATCATGTCGTTGCCCTCGCCGGCATAGGCCTCCATCACACCGTCGAGATCGCGGATGATATCGTTGCCCGCGCCGCCATAGATGCGGTCTTGCAGGCCCGCGCCGCTCGAAATCTGGTCGTCTCCGTCGCCGCCGTAAATGGTGTCGTCGCCGGCGGCGGTCCAGATGACGTCGTTGCCGGTGCCGCCGTCGACCGTGACGTCGCCGAAGGTGTAGTTGGCGCTGGTGAGATTGAGCACGTCATGGCCGGCGCCGAGGTCGATCACCTCGATGTCGATCAGCCGCGGCCCGGACGGAGCATCGCCGAGCCCGAGGAGCCCGCCGAGGCCACCCAGAAGACCACCAAGGCCTTCGCCGAGTGCCGTATAGCTGGCCGCATCGAGGAAGATCGCGTCGTCTCCAGCCGTTGCCTCGATCGTGTCGATGCCGCTCCCGCCGTCGATCACGTCCCAAGTCAGGGTGCGCCCGGTCAGCGACACCGACAGTTCGCCATCGTCCGGGTTGACCATCAGCACCGCAGCCGCCGAGGCATCGGCGCTGAAACGGATGGTATCGTTGCCGCTGCCGGCAAAGATGGTGTCGGTGCCGGCGCCGCCGTCGATGGTGTCGTCGCCGCCGCCGCCCGAAACGATGTCGTCGCCGTCGCCGGCCCAGATCACGTCGTCGCCGTCGAGGCCGAACTCGCCGACGAAGTCGCCGACAATGATGTCGTTGCCGCTGCCGCCCCAGATCGTGTCGGAGCCGAGGCCGCCGACGATGATGTCGTTGCCGGCGCCGCCGTCGATCGTGTCGTTGCCCGCCGCCCCGCCGACACCGGTGAAGGCGTCGCCGAACAGGATGTCGGCGCCCGCGCCGCCGACGAGGTCGTCGTCGCCGAAGCCACCGATCAGCAGGTCGTTGCCAGCGCCGCCGTCGAGGCGGTCGTTGCCCGAGCCGCCATCGAGGATGTCGTTGCCGGCGCTGGTCCACAGCGTATCGGCCCCGGCGCCGCCGAGCACGACGACATCGCCGTAGCTGAAGTTGGTGCTGGTCAGGTTGACGACGTCATTGCCCTCGCCTGCATCGATGATCTCGATGTCGCGGATGCGCGGGCCCGAAAGGCCGTCGTAGAACGGGCTGGTCGAGTCATCGAGCAGGATGGCGTCGTCGCCGTCGGTGGCGACCAGCGTATCCGTGCCGGCGCCGCCGACGAACACGTCCCACGCGACGCCGTGGCTGCTGAGGTCGACGCTGGCGCCATTGCCGGATGCGCCCGGGCTGCCCTGGGCCGTCGCCGTGTAGCCGGTGCCCAGCGTCAGGTCGGCGGTGAAGATCAACACGTCGTTGCCGGCGCCACCCAGCAGCACGTCGGCGCCGGTGCCGCCGGCGAGCACGTCGTTGCCGACGCCGCCATGCAGCAGGTCGTTGCCGCCGCCACCCCATAGCGCGTCATTGCCGAGGGCGCCGAACAGCAGGTCGCCGTCGGCGCCGCCGGCCAGCGCATCGACATCGCTGCCGCCGACGCCGGCCGCCGCGCCGCTGACCGTCGCCGCACCGGTGATGGCGAAGCTGAAGGTGCCGCCCGCCGCCGTCGGCAGGTCGATCGTGCCGGACTGCGGGCCCTGGGACGAGGTGAAATCGCCCGCGCGCATGTCGGCATAGAGCTGCGGATCGTCCGCCGACACCGTCACGCTGCCCGACGGCGATGTGGCGACAAGGCCGGCGCCTGCGGCGCTGTAGGCCTGGCCGTCCAATTCGGTCTGGCCGGCCGTATCGACCGTGACGCCCTGATAGAACTCGGCATCGAGCATCAGGAAGTCGGCGAACTGGCTCTGGCCGAGGATGGCCGCGACATCGATCGCGCCATCGGAGGCGACGGCACCGGATGCGGTGAGCTGCGCCGTGAGGTCGCCCGTGTCGTCGCCGATCAGCAGGTCGCGCCCGGAGCCGCCGTCGAGGATATCGTTGAGCGTGCCGCCGACGGTGATGTCGTTGCCCTCGCCGCCCCACAGCTCGTCGGCGCCGATCTGGCCGAACAGCCGGTCGTCGCCGGCGCCGCCCCAGAGCTCGTCGTCGCCGGCATGGGCGCCGCCGGCCGTGTCGGCAATGTCGCCCCACAGCACGTCGTCGTCGTCGCCGCCACTCAGCGTGTCGCCACCGGCACCGCCCTCGAGCCAGTCGTCGCCGGCACCGCCGACGATCGTGTCGTTGCCAGTCGCCTCGACAGGCTCGACCGTGACCGAAGCCTCGACGCTCGTCGTCGAGCTGCGCGACAGGGTGACGTTGTCGAAGTCGATGTCGGTCGTCTCTGCCGACTCGGTCTTCCTGTTGTTGTAGCCGCCGAGGATGAGCGAGTGCGAGCCGGCAGGAAGGTCGCCGAGGTCGAGAGTGATCTGCTGCCAACCGGTATCCCCGCCATCGGAGACGCGGACGACGTAATCGTTGTTGCCGGCGCCGACGAGCTGGCCGTCGATCGACACCAGAACCTCGCTGTACTCGTCGCTTTCATAAGCGGTGTTCGCGTTGAGGCGATACCAGAACGTCACCTCCGCCGGGCCCTCGCCGTCGGTCGTGAAGTTCAGGCGCCAGCCGCCCGACATGCCGTTGATGGTGTTGTTGTTGACGCCGCCCAGCGCCACCTCGATGTCGCCGCTGCCGCCGAGGCCGTCATTGCTGTCCCAGTTGCCGCTGGCGTAGCTGCCCTGGTTGGTGCCGCGGAAGGCGTTGTCGATGTAATCGAAGCCTTCGTCGCCGCCGTTGAATTCGAAGCTCTGGGTGACGGTGTCGGTCACCGCCGCGTCGAAATAGAGCTGGAACGGCTCATCCACGCCGCCGGGCAGCGTGACCTCCAGATCGTCGAGGTCGCCCGCGTCGAGCGTCCAGACGTTGCCCGGTCCCTGGGTGCCGCCGGACAGCGTCGCACCTTCCGGCAGGCCGGAAATCGTGACCGAAAAGCCTTCCTGGCCGGCCAGGTTGAGGATGGTCGTCGGCACCGTGACCGGCGTCGTCCCGCCGCCCGTTCCGTCGCCCCGGATGACGTCGTTGCCGGCGCCGCCGTCGAGTGTATCGCTGCCGGCACCGCCCGTGATGACGTCGTCGCCGGTACCGCCGGCAATGACATCGTCGCCACCGCCGCCACCGAGCGTGTCGTTGCCGCTACCGCCGTCGACGAGATCGTCGAGGCCCTGGCCGGTGACGGTATCGTTGCCGGCGCCGGCGTAGAAGGTCACCTCGGGATCGAACCCGGCGGCGTCGGCCTCGCCGATGCTGCTGGCCAGCACCACCACGTCGTCGCCGGCACCGGCATTGTACTGGGTGCCGTCGAAGTAGCTACCGGCGGTGACATCGTCGAGGCTGACGGTGTTCGAGGTGTGGTCGAACAGCGGATCGAGCAGGGTCGTGACCTGCCCGTCGACGACGATGACCAGGTTCTCCCAGTCCGAGACCGTGATGCCGAGTTCGCTGAACGTCGCGCTGGCACCGGAGTCCGTCCCCGCGTCGGCGTTGGCGGTGATGAAGTCGCGCAGGCCGGCCAGGTCGTAATAGGTGTCGAGGTCGGCGAACTGGGCGGCCGTCAGCTCGACGCGCAGAGTATCGTTGCCGGTGCCGCCGTCGTAGGTGTCGGTGCCCTCGCCGACGACGAAGATGCCGGTGTCGTTGCCGGCCCCGCCGGACACCGAGTCGTTGCCCGCGCCGCCGTCGAGCGTGTCGTTGCCGAGGCCGCCGACGAGCGTGTCGTTGCCGGCGCCGCCGTCGATGATGTCATTACCACTGCCGCCATCGATCGAGTCGTCGAGGCCGCGGCCCGTGATCGTGTCGTTGCCGGCGCCGCCGAGGAAGGTGTTGGCGGCGCTGTACCCCGCCTGGGCGGCCTCGACCGCGTCGGAGGGCAGCCACACCGTGTCGTTGCCGTCGCCGGCATCGTACTGCGTCCCGGACAGATACGTGCCCGATGCCACCGCATCGAGGTCGACCGCGTTGTTGCCCTCGTCGAACAGCGGGTAGAGCAGTTCCGTGACCACGCCGTCGACGCGGATCTCAAGGCCTTCCCAGTTGCTCGCCGAGAGGCCGAGTTCGTTGGACGTGAAGCTGGGGCCGGCGTCGCCGTTCGCGTCGGCGTTCGCCGCGATGAAGGTATCGAGGGCGCGCAGTTCGGCCTGCAGGTCGAGATCGGCGTATTGCGCCGCCGTCAGCTCGATCACCAGCGTGTCGTTGCCGACGCCGCCGTCGTAGACGTCGCTACCCTCGCCGACGACGAAGACGCCGCGGTCGTCGCCGGCCTCACCGTCCACCGTGTCGTTGCCGGCGCCACCGTCGAGGATGTCGTTGCCGAGGCCGCCGTAGATCGTGTCGTTGCCGAGGCCGCCGTCGAGCGTGTCGTCACCGCTCGTCACGACCGGGGTGACGGTCACGTCCGCCGTGGCTTGCACGGTCGAGTTGCCGCTGATCCGCACGTTGTCGATGCGGATCTCGGTCTCCTCGGATTCCTCGGTCTTGTAGTTGTTCCAGCCACCGATGACGATGGTGTGCTCGCCCGGCTCGAGCGAGCCGAGGTCGAGCGTGACCGTCTGCCAGCCGGTGGACCCGCCGCCGGCGAGCTGCACGACGTAGTCGTTGCCGTTGAGGCCGACGAGCTGGCCGTCGATGGACACCAGGATCTGCGAGACTTCGTTGTTCTCGTAGGACCAGTCCATGTCCATGTAATACGAGAAGGTCAGCGTCGCCGGCGCCTCGGCCTCGAGGTCGATCGTCGTCTGCCAGCCGCCCGACATGCCATAGACGTCGCTGTCGTTGCGGCCGCCGAGTTCGATCTCGAGGCTGCCGCTGTCGTTGACGCCGTCGTCGTCGTCCCAGTCGCCCTCGGCGTAGTAGGACTGGTAGGCGCCGCGGAAGGCGTTGTCGACGTAGGTGAAGCCGTTGTCGCCGCCGTTGAAATTGTATTCGTAGTTGAAGGCGTTGCCGGCCGTCGCGGTGAACGTCAGGTCGACCGGATCTGTGACCCCCTCCGGCAGCGTCACGGTCAGGTTCTCGAGGTCGCCCGGACCGAGCACCCAGGTGTTGCCGGCGCCGGGGCTGCCGGCCGACAGGATGGCGTCGGGCGGCAGGCCGGTGACCACCGCCTGGAAGCCGGACTGGCCGGCGAGGTCGGTGATCTGGCTCGGCACCGCGAGCGGCAGGGTGCCGCCACCCATGCCGTCGCCGTAGAGCGTGTCGTCGCCGGCCCCGCCGGAGACGGCATCGTTGCC
>JBFWVF010000013.1:0-2500 GCA_050246875.1 Alphaproteobacteria bacterium
TGGTTGCGGGGGCAGGATTTGAACCTGCGACCTTCAGGTTATGAGCCTGACGAGCTACCGGGCTGCTCCACCCCGCGTCAGAGGTGTTCGCGTGGCACACGCGGGTGCGGCGGCGAAGGGTCGTCCGCGGTCCGGCGGTGCGCCGGGCGCGGCATCGTGAAAAGGCTGGACGGCTACATCGTGGCCCTGCGTTCGCAAGACCTGGCGGCGACCTACTCTCCCGTGCCTTAAGACACAGTACCATCGGCGCTGAGGGTCTTCACGGCCGAGTTCGGAATGGGATCGGGTGTTACCCCCTCGCTAGGACCACCAGGTCGTGCCAACGCGGGGCACGACGATGCCCGCCGGCGCGGCGAGGATGCCGCGGGGCGGGATTGCCGGAAGCGGGGTCTTGCGACCCATGAGGTGACAAATGCGCGGGCGCGCGGACCTTGCCGCTGCACGCGACGACGTCGATCAAGCCGATCGAGCGATTAGTACCGGTAAGCTTCACGCGTTGCCGCGCTTCCACACCCGGCCTATCAACGTGGTGGTCTTCCACGGCTCTCAGCGAGACCTGGTATCGAGGTGGGTTTCCCGCTTAGATGCTTTCAGCGGTTATCCCGTCCGTACTTAGCTACCCGGCTATGCCGCTGGCGCGACAACCGGTCCACCAGAGGTACGTCCATCCCGGTCCTCTCGTACTAGGGACAGATCCTCTCAAGTCTCGTACTGGCATGGCAGATAGGGACCGAACTGTCTCACGACGTTCTAAACCCAGCTCACGTACCACTTTAATCGGCGAACAGCCGAACCCTTGGGACCTGCTCCAGCCCCAGGATGTGATGAGCCGACATCGAGGTGCCAAACACCCCCGTCGATGTGGACTCTTGGGGGGTATCAGCCTGTTATCCCCGGCGTACCTTTTATCCGTTGAGCGATGGCCCTTCCACGCGGAGCCACCGGATCACTATGGCCGACTTTCGTCTCTGCTCGACCCGTCGGTCTCGCAGTCAGGCAGGCTTGTGCCATTACACTCTGCAGCTGGTTTCCGACCAGCCTGAGCCCACCATCGCGCACCTCCGTTACTCTTTGGGAGGTGACCGCCCCAGTCAAACTACCCGCCACGCAGGGTCCCGGACCCGGTTCACGGGCCTCGGTTAGACATCAGCTAACAGAAGGGTGGTATTTCAAGGTTGGCTCCACCGAAGCTGGCGCCTCGGCTTCATAGCCTCCCACCTATCCTACACATCCATTGTCTAATGCCACTGCGAAGCTGTAGTAAAGGTGCACGGGGTCTTTCCGTCTGACCACGCCTACTCCGCATCTTCACGGAGAGTTCAATTTCGCTGAGCCGGTGTTGGAGACAGTGGGGCAGTCGTTACGCCATTCGTGCAGGTCGGAACTTACCCGACAAGGAATTTCGCTACCTTAGGACCGTTATAGTTACGGCCGCCGTTTACCGGGGCTTCGATTCAGAGCTTGCACCCCTCCTCTTAACCTTCCGGCACCGGGCAGGCGTCAGACCCTATACGTCGTCTTGCGACTTCGCAGAGCCCTGTGTTTTTAGTAAACAGTCGCTACCCCCTGGTCTGTGCCCCCCTCCATTGGTTGCCCAGCGGAGGGGCCCTCTTCTCCCGAAGTTACGAGGGCAATTTGCCTAGTTCCTTCAACACCGTTCTCTCAAGCGCCTTGGTATACTCTACCAGCCCACCTGTGTCGGTTTAGGGTACGGTCCATACGCTGGAGCTATTTCCTGGAACACCCAGGCAGCCCGCCCAATCCAGTAAGGGCAAACTGCTTTCGGCATTCGTCACTTCCAGCGGGCCCAGGAATATTGACCTGGTTCCCATCGACTACGCCTTTCGGCCTCGCCTTAGGGGCCGGCTCACCCTGCGCGGATTAACCTTGCGCAGGAACCCTTGGGCTTGCGGCGAGAGTGTTTCTCACACTCTTTGTCGCTACTCATGTCAGCATTCGCACTTCCGATACCTCCAGCGCCCCTCACGGGACGCCTTCACAGGCCTACGGAACGCTCCGCTACCGTGCGTGCAGAGCACGCACCCGCAGCTTCGGTAAACGGCTTGAGCCCCGGTACATCTTCGGCGCAGGACGGCTTGTTTAGACCAGTGAGCTATTACGCTTTCTTTAAAGGATGGCTGCTTCTAAGCCAACCTCCTGGCTGTCATGGCCTTCCCACATCCTTTCCCACTTAGCCGTTATTTGGGGACCTTAGCTGGCGGTCTGGGCTGTTTCCCTCTCGACAATGGAGCTTAGCCCCCACTGTCTGCCTGCCACGATTGCACTCGCTGGTATTCGGAGTTTGGTTAGGTTTGGTAAGACTCGCGTCCCCCTAGCCCATCCAGTGCTCTACCCCCAGCGGTGAGACGTGACGCTCTACCTAAATAGATTTCGCGGAGAACCAGCTATTTCCGAGTTTGATTGGTCTTTCACCCCTAGCCACAAGTCATCCCCGACTTTTTCAACAGGCGTGGGTTCGGTCCTCCAGTGGGTATTACCC
>JBFWVF010000013.1:7500-88731 GCA_050246875.1 Alphaproteobacteria bacterium
GAAGCGCGCGGCGCGATGGAAACCGACCGCGGCGCCCCAGTCGTGCAGGACGAGAACTACGTTCCGCGTCAGCCCCAGCGCCTCGAAGAAGGCATCGAAATAGGCGATGTTGTCGGCGAAGCGGTAGGCCTCGCGCGGCGAGGTCTGCGACCAGCCATGCGCGATCATGTCCGGCACGACGACCCGGCCGAGGCCCTCGACCCAGGGCGCCACGTTGCGCCACAGGAAGGAGCTGGTCGGATTGCCGTGCAGGAAGACGATGGGATCGCCCTCGCCGACATCGACATAGGCCATGTCGGCGTCGAGCGTACGCACGAAGCGGCGCAAGCGCGGATTCTCCGTCGACAGCGTCGTCGCCGGATCGGGTGTCGGCAGGATGGCCTTGGGCGGCATGGCGGTGCTCCGTCGCCTCGATGGGGCAGGACGGAGAGTACCTAGTCCGGCCGACGGGCGGCGGCCTCCACCGGCCGCCGCCCAGGTCTCATGAATATCCGGAACAGGCCGCCCGCGGCGGCCCTCCGGCGCTACTCCGCCGCCCGCGCCTCCTCGATATCGGCGTCGAAGCTGTATCCCATCGACTCGAGCGTCGCGCGCGACTTGGCGCCCCAGCGGCGAGCGATCTCCTCGCCGACCGAGGGCGGCATGGTGATGTCGTTCAGCGCCGCGCCATCGTCCTCGCCCTGGATGATCACCATCATGCGGGCCGTGTGGTCTTCGACATTGGTGAACTTGCGGATCACCCCCGGCGGCACCGAGATCAGCTCGAACGGCTCGACGATGACGTGGTGCTTGCCGTCGCGGCCGTAATCGAAGCGATAGCGGCCGGTCAGCGGCATGAAGGTTTCCCAGGTCCGCATGTGGGCGTGCAGCACCGGGCCGTCCTTCGCCGGCGTCTCGACGACATAGATCGAGGCTCCCGCCGGGCCGTCGACGGCGGGCTGGCTGTTCGACTTGCTGGCCTCCTTCGGCTTGGCCATCAGCAGGAAGATGCTTTTCGCCGAGATGTGCTCGTACGCTTCCTGGGGCAGGCCGGTGCGCTCGAGGAACTCGGCCTTGTTGGGCTTGATCCGATCGACGCGCGCGATGCGCTTTTCCATGTCGGCGGGCGTGAAATCGATGGTTTTCATGGCGGTTCCCTTCCTAGCCTCGGCTCAATCTAGCGGCGATGCGGGCCGCGGCCCGCCTGATCCGTACGTCCGTTTCAACACATGAACACGACTGCGGCCCCTCACGCGTCCGCGCCGTTCATGTCCGCTAGAGTGCCGGCCAAGCCAAGAAGGCAAGGAGGACACGCCATGCAGGAAATCACGTTCATGAGCGAAGGGGTTGCGTGCAAGGGCGACCTGTTCATTCCCGAGGGCTGCGACGCCCGCCATCCCCGCCCGGCCATCGTCGTCGGCCACGGCTTCAGCGGCGTCAAGGAAGTGCTGCAGATCCACGGCGAGCATTTCTCCAAGGCCGGCTACGTCGTCCTGACGATCGACTACCGCACCTTCGGCCGCAGCGACGGCGAGCCGCGCGGACGGCTTTTCCCGCAGTGGCAGATCGAGGATTACAAGGCGGCGATCACCTACCTGCAGGGTCGTCCCGAGGTGATGGCCGACCAGATCGGCATCTGGGGCACCAGTTTCGGCGGCGGCATCGTCATTGCCGTCGCCGCCTGGGACCGCCGCGTCAAGTGCGTCGTCTCGCAGGTGCCGATCATGAATGCCCGCAAATGGATGCGCTCGCTACGTACGGCGATCCAGTGGGAGGACCTGCTCGACCACATCGACGCCGACCGCAGCCGCCGCGCCGCCGGCAAGACGACCGAGCGAATCAACGTGGTCTGTCGCGGCAGTGAGGGCGAGTTCTGCGCCATGCCTTCGGACGACGATGTCGAGCTGGTCGAGCAATGGCTGAGTTCGGTCGGCACCCACCGCCTCGACATCGCCATGGAGTCGATGGAGAAGATCATCGAGTTCAATGCCTCGGATCTCATCCACATGATCGCGCCGCGGCCGCTGCTGATCGTCACCGCCGGCGGCTACGACGTCATCCATCCGATCGACCAGATCTACGAGGGCTACGCCAAGGCGCACGAGCCCAAGAAGATCATTGCCTACAACCATGACCAGTTCGGCTTCTACCAGGAACCCGGCCGCAGTTCCGGCCTCGACGACGCCGTGGCGTGGTACCGCGAGTGGCTGCCGGTCGATGGCTCCCGCCGGGCTCCCGCGAGGACGCCGTGGCTGCAGCAGGCGCACGACCGGCGCGGCAAGCTGACGTGAGGCCAACCAGCCCGTTCAGGTGAAGTAGGTGCCGCCGTTGAGGTGCAGCGACTGGCCGGTCATGAAGCCGGTCCGCACCGCGAGCAGTACGGCAGCGGCGACCTCCTCGCCGCTGCCGTGCCGGCGCACCGGCACCGTCGTCGGGTCGACCGGCGGCGCGCCGCGCGCATGGGCGATCAGCGTGGGCACGATGCAGTTGACGGCAATGCTGTCGCCGACGAGGCGCTGGGCGTAGCCATGGGCAAGGCCCTCGACCGCCGCCTTTGCGGCGGCATAGTGGACGCCGAGTCGCCCGCCGGTACGCGCGGCGATCGAGCCGAAGAAGACGATGCGGCCCCAGCGGCGCTCGCGCATACCGGGCGACAGCCGTTCGGTGACGAGGAAGGCCGTCTTGAGGTTGTCGGTCAGCGCCGTGTCGAGGTCGTCCATGGTCACGCGCGCGAACGGCTTCACATAGCCCCAGCCGGCGTTGTTGACGAGGATGTCGACCGGACCGAGCCCCTGCTCCACCGCCGCCGCCATGCGGTCGACCGCGTCCGCGTCGCGCAGGTCGGCCTGCACCGAAAGGGCCCGCGTGCCGGCCGCTTCGACCGCGGCCACCGCCGCCTTCGCCCCGTCGGCGCCCGTGTTCCAGTGAACGCCGACATGCGCGCCGGCGCTCGCCAGCGCCGCGGCGATAGCGCGCCCGATGCCGCCGCTCGCCCCCGTCACGAGGGCGACCCGCCCAACGATGTCGTTTGGCGTCATTGCCGCGCCCTCATGTGTAGAAGGTGCCGCCGTTGATGTAGATCGTCTGGCCGGTCATGAAGCCCGTGCGGGCTACCGTGACGACGGCCTCGGCCACCTCCTCGGCCGTGCCGAAGCGACCGACCGGCACGCGCGACGGGTCGGAGCCGACCGGCAGCATGTCGGTGACGATGGCCTGCGGCGCCACGGTGTTCACTGTGATTCCTTCCGGCGCGAGGCGCAGCGCGTAGGCTCGCGCCATGCCTTCGAGCCCCGCCTTGGCCGCCGTGTAATGGACCCCGACACGGCCGCCGGCACGCGCCGCGCCCGACCCGATCATGATCACGCGCCCCCAGCGTCGCTCGCGCATTCCCGGCAGGACGCGCTGTGTGGCGAGAAAGGCCGACTTGAGATTCTGCTCGAAGCTGGCGACGAACGCCGCCTCCGTCGTTTCCTCGATCGTCAGTACCGGCCCGCCGCCGGCGTTGTTGACGAGGATGTCGACAGGCCCCAGGCCCGCCTCGACGGCAGCGACCATGCGGCCGACGGACGCTTCGTCGGAAACGTCGGCCTGGGTTGCCTCGGCGCGGCCTCCGCCCGCAGCGATGGCCGCGACGGTATCGGCCGCCGCCCGTTCGTTGGCCACCCAGTTCACGGCGACCGCCGCGCCCGCGCGCGCCAGTGCCAGAGAAATCGCGCGGCCAATGCCGCGTCCACCGCCGGTGACCAAAGCCACTCGGCCGGATATGTCGTCGACAGCCATGTCCGGCAGCCTAGCCAGTGGCGATGCAACCGGACAAGCGTTGTCACTTTCGCGGCGACGCCGACCGGCGCATCATTGCGGCGGGGAAACGCAAAAATGCCCACGCCACCCGACTGTGAAGTGCTGGTCGTCGGGGCCGGTCCGGCGGGAACGTCGGCGGCGCTCGACCTTGCGCGTGCCGGCGTCAACGTCCTCGTCGTCGACCGGGCCGATTTTCCCCGGCCCAAGGTCTGCGCGGGGGGGCTGACGCAGAAGACGATCGCCCGCCTCGCCGTCGACATTGCCCCGGTCGTCGAGTCGCGCGAGGACGAGGCGGTGTTCGCCTTCGGTGCCGGCCGCGAGGTGCACGCCGCCGCCCCCGGCCCCATCGTCACCATGACCGTGCGCGAACGCCTCGACGCGCTGCTGCTCGACGCCGCACGCAACGCCGGCGCGCGCTTCCTTCGCATCGGTGCCATCGACGCGCTCGAACCCGGCCTCGATGACGTGACCCTCGCGCTCGACGATGGCACCAGGCTGCGCGCCCGTCATCTCGTCGGCGCCGACGGTGCCAACAGCCGCATCCGTGCGCTCGCGGGAACACACAACGGCTTCCGCCACGCCTTCGCGCTCGAAGGCATCGTGCCGCTCGGCGACATCGGACGCCGGCCGGCCCTGACGCTCGATCTCGGGCGCGTCGACGGAGGCTATGGCTGGCTGTTTCCCAAGGCCGATCACGTCAATGTCGGCATCGGCAGCTTCGCCCGCGAGACGACGCTGTCGAAGTCGGCCCTCATCGCCTACGCCCGCGACCGGCTCGGCACCCACCGTGTCGAGGACATCCGCGGCTTTCCCCTCGGTATGGGTGGCGAGCACTATCGGCCTTCACACCCGCGCGTGCTGCTGGCCGGCGACGCGGCCGGCATGGCCGAGGCCCTGTTCGGCGAGGGCATCCACAACGCCGTCGCCAGCGGCCGCGCCGCCGCCGCTGCCATCCTTGCGGCGCGCACCGGACGCGCGCCGGACGCCGCCGCCGCCTATGTGGAAGCACTTGCGCCGGTGCAGCGCGACCTCGCGCTCTGTGCCCGCGCGGCCGACGCCTTCTACCCGTCGCTCGGCATCGCCTGGCGGCTGCTACAGGCACGTCCGTTGCGCACGCGCCTGATGGCGACCTTCGCCAGCGGCGCCACCACCGAGGAACTGTTCCGCCGCCACCTGACCGGGCCGCGCCGCACGCTCGCGCGCATGGGTATAAAGCTGGCGCGGCGCGCGATGGCCGCTACATGACGGCGCCGATCTGCCACGGAATGAACTCGTTGTCGCCGAAGCCCTGAAGCTCGGACTTCGAGCGCGAGCCGCTGGCGACATCGAGCATCAGGCGGAAGATGTGTTCGCCCATCTCCGCGACCGTCGCCTCGCCGTCGGCGACGAGGCCGCAATTGACGTCCATGTCCTCTTCCATGCGGCCGAACATGGGCGTGTTGGTGGCGAGCTTGATCGATGGTGCCGGCTTGCAGCCGTAGACCGAGCCGCGGCCGGTGGTGAAGGTGACGAGGTTGGCGCCCGAAGCGACCTGACCGGTGATCGAGCACGGGTCGTAACCCGGCGAGTCCATGAACACGAACCCCTTGCTCGTCACCGGCTCGGCGTACTTGTAGACGCCGGTGAGGTTCGACGTGCCACCCTTGGCGGCGGCGCCGAGCGACTTCTCGAGAATGGTGGTGAGCCCGCCCGCCTTGTTGCCCGGCGTCGGGTTGTTGTTCATGTTGCCGTCGTTGCGCGCGGTGTAGTCCTCCCACCAGCGGATGCGCTCGATCAGCTTTTCGCCGACCTCGCGCGACACGGCGCGGCGCGTGAGAAGATGCTCGGCGCCGTAGATCTCGGGCGTCTCGGAGAGGATGCCGGTGCCGCCGTGGCGGGCCAGCAGGTCGACGGCCGCGCCGAGGGCCGGATTGGCCGTGATCCCGGAATAGCCGTCCGAGCCGCCGCATTGCAGCGCCACGGTCAATTCGGACGCCGGCACGGTCTCGCGCCGCGCCTCGTTGGCGATCGGCAGCATGGCACGGATGTGCTCGATCGCCGCGTCGACCGTCTTGCGCGTGCCGCCGGTCTCCTGGATCGTCAGCGTCTGGAAGGTCGGCCCCGGCTTGATGCCGTAGGCCTCGAGCAGGAACGGGATCTGGTTGACCTCGCAGCCGAGCCCGACCATCACGATGCCGGCGAAGTTGGGGTGCCGCGCGAAGCCCCACAGCGTGCGCTGCAGGTTGGCGAAGCCCTCGCCCGCTCCGGCCATGCCGCAGCCGGTCGAATGCACGAAGGCCGAGACGCCGTCGACGTTGGGGTAGTCTGTGAGTTCGCCCGAGCGGGCGAAGGCATCGGCGACGTAGCGCCCGACGGTCGCCGAGCAGTTCACGGTGGTCAGGATGCCGATGTAGTTGCGTGTCCCCACGCGGTTGCCGCTGCGCCGGTAGCCCTGGAAGGTTGCGCGCTCCGCAACCGGCACGAAGTCCGTCGGCCGCGCCTCGCTGCCCCAGGCGTAGTCGCGCGCGAAATCGGCCATGCCGCAGTTGTGGACGTGCACATGGTCGCCGGGCGCGATGTCGGCCGTGGCCACGCCGATGATCTGGTTGTACTTGCGCACGTCGGCGCCGGCCTTGATGGCGGCGCTGGCGATCTTGTGGCCGCGCGGCACCGTTGCCGTCGTCGTCGCGCCCACACCCGGCAAGGTCGTGCCGGGCAGGATGTCGGCGCGCGCCACCACGACATTGTCGGCGGCATGCAGGCGGATGGTCAGCGGCGTGGCGGTCATGGCCTTCTCCCGGGCGGGTCGCGCGCGGAAGACTATCAGACGCAGGGCCACGGCCCTAGCCGGCGTCGTCGGCCGCCAGTCTTTCACCACGCCCCCAGCGGCGGCGGACCGCGATCTGCTGGCCGGCGCAAAGCCATGCCACACGCGCCAGCCGGCGCACGCTGGCCAGCGACGGCGAGCCGCCCCGTCGCGGCAGCTGGGGCACCGGCACATGATCGACGCGGCAACCGAGCCGGCGCGCAAGGACCTCGATGGACGTCATCGGGGCGAAATCGTCCCGCGCCGTGAACGCCAGCGCGTCGCGCATCGGCTCGCGGCGCATCAGCTTGAACGGACAGTTGGCATCCGGCACCCAGCGTTGCCAAAGACCGAGATTGGCAAGCCGCAGCCCGGTCGACACTACCCAGCGGACCGGTCCGTCGGCCCGCACACTGCGTATGCCGCATACGAAGTCGAAGGCGTCGCGCCTCTCCCACAGCGACCAGAAATCGGTCACGCGGTGCTGGCCGTCGCTGTCGGTGTGGAACACCCAGTCCCCGCGCGCGCGCAGCAGCCCGGTCCGCAACGCCGGACCGTGGCCGACATTGCGGGGCAGATGGACAACGACCAGGCCCGGGCATTCGCGTGCGAGATCGTCGAGGATCGCGCCGGTCGCGTCGCGGCTGCAGTCGTCGACGACGATCAGTTCCGCATCGTCCAGGGGCGCGACGACGCCGACGTACCAGTCACGGACGTTCGCCGCGATGATGTCGGCCTCGTTGTAGGCGGGCATGACGACGCTGAGCATGCTAGCGCACCGTCGTCCCGCGCGGCCGGTTGACCGCGTGGTGATCGCCCAGCGTCGGCTCGGCGGCGCCGGTCAGCAGCCGGTCGACGACTTCGACGCCCTGCATCAGCGAATGATCCTGATTCGACACTTCGTAGCGCCATGCCCCGAAGCGGCCACGGCTGTAGATATGGCGGCGTTCAAGCGCGCAGTGCAGGACGGCCAGCGCCGCGTCGCGCTCGAGGGACGGGGTCGGATAGCCGTGCGGCAGGGTCTTTTGCCACAGCGACACGATCGCATTGTCCGGCCCGATCAGCCGCGACCGCCGCATGCCGGCCACCACGGCGTCGGCGAGACCCGGACGGTCGACCGGCTTCGCCGGCGACTCCGATACTTCGGCCATCAACGACCACTGGCGGCCAGGCTCAGGCACGTTCGCCGGCGCATAGTTCGAGAACACGGTGGCCCGATAGAAAGGCACCTCCGGCTCCGGGAAATACATCCAGCACTTCCTGCGCAAAGTCGCCGGCATCGGGCCGGCGAGGCCGACGCCGACGACGTGCACGGTCGAGCGGCGCAGGCGCGCCGCCGCCGGGAGCAGCTCGTCGAGATCCGAGCGCGCCACGAAATCGTCGATCGGCATGGTCGAGATCAGGATGTCGTAGTCCTCGCTGCCACCACCGACGAGGTGCAGCCGACGGCCGGACGTGTCGATGCGCGCCACTTCCGCGCCGTAGCGGATCGTGCCCGCCGGAAAACGCGCGGCCAGCCGCCGCCAGATCTCGCCGGTCCCGCCCGCCACTGGAAAGCGGAACGTGCTGTTCGGTCCCCAGCCGACATCGTCGCGCCGGCGCACGAAATTGGCGAGGACGCGGCGCAGGTCGACCGCGGCGACCCGGTCGCCGACCCAGTGCGCCGACAGTTCACGCGCCGGCCAGGCCCAGACCTTGAAGTTGTACGGCAGCATGAAAGCCCGGGCGACGCCGGCGCCGAAACTTGCGCGGATCCACTCCTCGAAATTGGCCGGCACGGCGGCCGGCTTGCGCCGTGCCGCGAGGAATCCGGCGAGACATGAGAGAAGCTCAACAGGTGGCAGGTGGCGCACGTTGTTCTGGAACGGATAGGGGATAAAGCGGTCACGCATCCATATCCACGCCTCGCGCTGATGATGCAGCCACTCGCCGCCGAGCAGATCGTCCATCAGCCGGTCGAAATGATCGTAGTGGGAAAACTGGACGTGGCCGCCGTAATCCCAGGTGAAGCCGGCCGGATCGCGTTCAGAGCCCGCAAGGCCACCGGCGATGTCGGCGCGCTCGATCAGCGTGACGTTGGTCAGGCCATGCTCGACGAGGCGGCTCGCCGCACCCAGGCCGGTCGGCCCCGCACCGACGATGACGATCCTGCGCCGATCGAGCTGCGCGACCGGTACATGCCGATGCAACTCGCTTGTCATCTGCAGCGCACCGCCCCCACGAGTTGCACGCGCCCGTCGCAACAGGCGGCCGACTGAAGACTACCACGCGGGCATCCGGCGGATCGGGCTCGATTGCGAGCGCGATGATCGACATGATAGTGGTCGCGACCGATCCCGAGCGGGTTCGCGACGGCGGTTCCGGCAGGGCGAGGCATGCACGAACCGAACCCGGGCATCCGCGATCTCGTGTGGCCGCGGCCGCCCCTGAGTACGCGGCGATCCCTGCTGGCGGGCCGGGTCGACGTCGTCCGCGTCGTCTGCGTCCTCATGGTCTGCGCCTTGGCCGCCGTGCCGTCGCTGGCGAGCGCCCTCGGCCGTCCCTGGACAATTACGCCCGATCACGACTTCATCGCCGTCTACAACGCACTGCTGTTCAACACCGGCCTGCCGCAGGAAAATTTCGACTTCACGGCATACCCGCTCTATCTCGCCCTGGCGGCCTGGTTCCGTCTCTACGAGGCTTTCGGCCTCGTCGCGATCGCCGATTTCGCTACGCTGCAGGCCGCCGGAACCTGGGAGGAGAGCTTCGCCGAACTGATCGCCGCGGGCCGCGTCTTGATGCTGGTCTTCGGCGTGGCGATGACCCTCACGGTGTATCTGGTCCTGCGCCGGATGGTGGTCTGGCCGGCGGCGATCGCCATGACCGCCGTGTTCGCAGTGAGCCAGGGGCTGGCGGTCAACCTGCACCTCATCCGTCCCGACCTGCCGAGCGCCTTCTTCTACCTCGCCGCCACCGGCGCGCTGCTGCTGGCGCGGCGCTGGGACGTAAGCTTGCCGTTCCGCCTCGCGTTCGCCGCGGCGCTGGCCTGGCTGTCGATCCAGGCGAAGCTGCAGACGGTTCCGGCCGTCTTCGCGCTGTTCCTTCTGGCACAGTTTGTGTTGCCAGCAGCGGACGATGACCCCGACCCGCACGATCACGACTACTTCGAAAAGCTCGCCGACATGGGGCCGGCATGGCTGTTCTTCGGTTTCGTCACCGCAATGCCGCTGCTCTACGAGATATGGCAGATACTCGACGGTAACGGCTTCAAGATCATGGGCTATCAGGTCGCGCTTGCCGGCTTCGCGATTGCCAACATGGTGGTCTACTGGCTGCGGACCGGTGTTCCCGGCATCGCGGCGACAACCGTCGGCGCGCTTCTCGCCGGCCTCGGCATCGCCCATCTGCTGCACTACGTGCATCCCAGCTACGTCAACATCGAAGGGCCGCTCTACTTCATCGACGTCAAGCTCGGCTTCGTCGGCGAGGGCGTTTCCGCGAGCGGTGAAGGCTACCTGTCAGGTACCGAGTTCGACGCCGTGGCCCTCGGCCTGCGCATGCTGGACGGCGTCTGGTTCGTGCTGGCCGGCAAGGTGCTGGAATGGCGCACGCTGGTCTGGGGTGCCTGCATCTGGATCGGTCTCGGCGCTTCAGCCATCGACCTGCTGCGTGGCCGCTGGCGGCGCGCCATGCTGCCGCTCGCGCTGATCCTGCTGGCCCTCGGCATCGACGTGCTGGCATCCTTGCGCCGCCAACCGATCTATCCGGTCTTCGTCGAGATGCTGGCCGTGCTCGGCTGCGCCGTCGCCGTCCAGCATCTGTTCGCCAGGACGGCGCCACGGCGCGTGCGCGCACTCGCCATCGGTTGCGCGGCGCTGCTCGTCGTCGCGTCGACAGCGATCAATCTCGACAGCCGGTCGCCGTTGATGACTCACCCGTCGCTGGCCTTTCCGCCGACGGAGCCGTGCACGATCACCCGCGCCTTCAACAAGCGGATGGCGCACGTGTTCGATCACTACTGCCGGCCGGAATGATCGCGCCACGGCGCCGTCCCAGCAGCCACAGGACACCCCCGGGCAGGCCGAGCACCGCCCAGGTGACGCCGAAGGCGACCGACAGCGCCGCCGCGTCCGCAGCGCCAAGGCCGAGGGCGCCGTAGGCGACCACGGCAGCCCCCTCCCTCACCCCCCAGCCGGCCAGCGTGAAGGGCGCCAGCGATACGATCAGCAGCAATGGCACGACGGTCGCCGTCGCCAGGCTGTCGAGCGGCAAATCCATGGCGCGTGCGAGGGCGACAGCAACGACGGCGGTGAGCATGTGCCCTGCCAACGCCAGGGCTATCGCCTTGGCGCCAGTCCGGGGATCGGACAACAGCGTCCCTATCCCGTCACCGAACTGCGCCAGCGGCCGTGTCCGCCGCCAGAGGACGACCAGGCGCGACAGCGGCCCGACGAGCAAGCCGAATGCTACCAGCGCCGCATAGACCGCGCCGACCAGAGCCACCGCGCCCCACCACGCTGTCGCGTCCGTAAAGCGCCCGGCGAGCAGCGCGAGGCACGGCGCGGCGAGCAGCGCGAGGCCCGCGAGGCCGATCAACCGGTCGAGCACCACGCCCGCTGCCGACGCCGCCCGCGGCGCGCCAGCACGCCAGGCCAGGGCCACGCGAAAGGCATCGCCGCCGATGCTCGACGGCAGGGTCTGGTTGAAGAACAGGCCGATGAAGAACAGGCGGCCCGCCAGCCATGCCGACAGGGGCGCGCCGACCCTGCGAGTGACGATCGACCAGCGCCAGACGCCGAGCGCATTGACCATCATGCCGAAGGCAAAGGCCACCGCCACCCATCCCGGCGCCAATGTCGTCGCGCGAGCGGCCAGCAACGTGCCGTCCACGTCGCGCACGGCGAACCAGACGAGGCCGGCGCTCACGGCAAGACGGATGGCAAATCCCGCGATACGGCCGGTCACGACGCCCCCCGGTGCGAGCGGCGCACGATGGCCCGCTCCCTCGGGCGAAACCTACCACGTCAGCCGGCGAGGCCGCGCCTTTCGATCCGCTCCGATGCCGTGCCTCAGGCGTCCGGCGGCCCGGCGTCCAGGTGACGGGCGATCGCGCGGCGGACATCGGGCGGCTGCGCCTCGACCGCCGCGGCGAGCCGGCGAAGCTGCCAGCGCAGGCCATAGACCTGGTCCATCAGATCGAGCGCCACCTGCAGTCCTTCGCCGGTGAGGCCGAGGTCTCGGCGCATGTCGAGAATCAGGTCGATGCGCGCGACGTCGATCGCGCGATAGACAATGCGGCCCTCGCGGCGGCCCGGGCGCACCCAGCCGGCGGCGACGAAGCGGCGCAGGTCGCGCCGCGTCAGCCCGGCGCAGCGGGCCAGCAGTTCGTCTTCAGCGAACATCGCCCCCTCCCGTCATGCCGGCACGCGGGTCGTAGGGATGGCGGGCCTGCCAGCCGGCGAGAAACTGCTTCAGTTCCTCGTCGGGCCGTTCGGGCAGAACCACCTTCAGCGTCACCACCTGGTCGCCGCGACCGCCGCCGGGCCGCGCGACACCGCGCCCGCCCAGCCGCAACCGGGTGCCGCTGCCGGCGCCGGACGGCACCGTCAGTGTGACGTCGCCGCCGATAGTCGGTACCCGCACCTTGCCGCCCAGCACCGCCTCGCCCAGGGTCACCGGCAACTCGACGTGGATGTCGTCGCCGTCGCGGCGGAACAGCGGATGCGGACGGACGTGCACTTCGACCAGTGCATCGCCGGCCTTGCCGCCGTCGAAGCCAGGCATGCCCTGCCCGGCCAGCCGCAGCGTCTGGCCATCGCGCATGCCCGCCGGTATCGACAGGTCGAGGCTGCGCCCGTCGGGCATGGTGATCCGCCGCTTCGCGCCGTTGGCAGCGTCGAGGAATTCGACCTCGAGCTGGTAGTGAAGGTCCCGTCCGGGAAACGGGCCGTGGGCACCGCGCGGGCCACCGCCCTGCGCGCCGGCATGCCGGAACAGGTCGGCGAAGACGTCGCCCATGTCGCCGAAATCGGCGAAGCCGGCGTGCGAGCGGTACTCCTGACCGGCCCCCGCGTCCGCATAGCGGCGGTAGAACTGGCGCTCCGGCCGCTCGGCGCCGCTGGCGTCGATCTCGCCACGGTCGTAGCGGCCGCGCTTGTCCGGGTCGCCGAGGATGTCGAACGCCCCCTGGGCGCGCTTGAAGCGATCCTCGGCGCCCTTGTCGCCAGGGTTGAGGTCCGGATGCAGCGTCTTGGCGAGCTTGCGCCACGCCTTGCGGATGTCGTCCGCCGAGGCATCGCGCTTGACGCCGAGAACGCCGTACAGATCGTCGTCAGCCACGCGCCGCTCCCGCAAGTGGAAACCGGCACTACATATGGGCATGCAGGACCAAATTTTCCACCGGTGGAAACTTCCGTCAGTCGACCTTCGCGGCGACCACGTCCATCTCGACCACCCATTCGGCCCGGGCGAGGCCGCTGACGCAGAAGGTCGAGGCCGGGTAGTACTGGCCGACGAACTCTGCACGGCCCTCGCGCAGGTACTTCACATCCGCTTCGTTGCGGGCGTAGACGACAACCTTGACAATGTCCTCCACGCCCATGTTGGCCTCCTTGAGGATCGCCAGCACGTTCTTCCATGTCTGCCGGTGCTGTTCCTGAAAGCCTTCGGGCACGGTGCCGTCAGGTCGGGCGCCGACCTGCCCGGCGAGCCAGAGCCAGCGGGCGCCGGCCGGCACTTCGATGGCATGGCTGTAGAGATTGGCGGGCGGCGGTACGGATTTCGGATTGAGGCGGCGCAGGGCCATCGGTGGCGTCCTCCCGTTCGCAAGATCGTCGAGAACGACGATCTTGCTCCGGTACGTCCCCGGCGCCAAGACGGCCTCAGGCCGGTACCATACCGATCCGTTCGTCGCGGCGGCGCAGCAGTACGATGAAGGGGATGGCCAGGAGCTGCATCCAGCCCTTGCCGACGACCTGCGCCCAGAGGAAGTCGAGGCTGCCGAAGGCGAGGTGCAGGAAGACGATGCTGTCGACGACGAGGCCGACGGCACCGCTCGCCAGCATGGCCAGCACCAGCCGGCGGCGCTGCAGCGGCGTGTAGACGGCGAAGTCGGCCAGCTCCGACAGCAGGAAGGCCGCCGCCGAGGCGACGACCAGCGCCGGCGGCGCCACCAGCGCCGACAGGGCAGCGCCGGCGACGATGGCGCCGACCGCCCACCACGCCCCCAGCCGCCGCTGCACGAGGTCACGCAACACCAGCGCGAGGCCGACCATGACCACGCCGCTCGGCGCCATCAGGCCCGGCGCGACCGGCACGAGGCACGGCCCGTCCGGCACGCAGACAGTGCCGAGATTGCCGATCATCCAGTTAGCGGCGGGCACGCACAGCGCGAAGCCCGCCAGAAAGACCAGGCCCTCGGCGAGGCGCCGCCGGCGCAGAGTATCCTCCATGATGTCCGCTTTCTTCTTGTTTGCCGCTCAACCTTGTAGCGGGCCGCCGCGCAACCGTGCCAGCGCCCACTGCGCCGCGTCGCGCACGACGAAGGCGGGGTCGTCGAGCAGCGCCTCGGCTGCCGGCGCCTGCGCGGCGTCGCCACTGTTGCCGAGCGCGATGAGCACGTTGCGCAAGAAGCGGTCGCGGCCGATGCGCTTGATGGCGGAGCCGCTGAACAGCGCCCGAAAGCCGGTATCGTCGAGGCGGGCCAGCGCCGCCAGCTTGGGCCCGGTCAGTTCAGCGCGGGGTAGCAGGTCAGTCTCGTCAGTCGGCCGGGCGAAGCGGTTCCACGGGCAGACCGCGAGGCAGTCGTCGCAGCCGTAAATGCGGTTTCCCATCAGCGGGCGCAGGGACTCGTCGATCGGTCCGGCGTGCTCGATGGTGAGGTAGGAAATGCAGCGCCGCGCATCGAGCCGGTAGGGCGCCGGAAAGGCATCCGTCGGGCAGGCGTCGAGGCAGCGCCGGCAGGTGCCGCAATGGTCCTCCTCCGGCGCATCGGGCGGCAGGTCCAGCGTGACGTAGATCTCGCCGAGAAACAGCCAGGAGCCGTGCGCGCGCGAGACGAGGTTGGTGTGCTTGCCTTGCCAGCCGATGCCGGCGGCGGCCGCGAGCGGCTTCTCCATCACCGGCGCGGTGTCGACAAACACTTTCACGCCGCAGCCGTATTCCCTCGCGATCCAGCCGCCGAGGGCCTTCAGCTTCTTCTTGACGACGAGGTGATAGTCGCGGCCGCGCGCATAGACCGACACGACGCCTTCGTCGCGGCGTTCGAGCGCCGGCAGCGGGTCGGCGTCGGGCGCGTAGGACAGGCCGAGCGCGACGATGGTCGCCGCGTCCGGCCACAGCACGCGCGGATCGCCGCGCCGGTCGGCCTTGGCCTCGAGCCAGCCCATGTCGCCATGCAGGCCCTCGGCGAGAAATGTCGACAGGCGTCGACGCGTCTCCTCGCCGAGTTCGGCGCGGGCGAATCCGACCGCGTCGAATCCCTCCGCCAGCGCGCGGTCCGCGATGGCGCGCCGGACGTCGGCCGGCGTGGCGTCAGCCGCGCCCACGGTAGGGCTGGACCTCCTGCGGCGGAATCCACACGCCCTCGGGCGCGGCGCCGGTCTGCCAGAAGACGTCGATGGGGATGCCGCCGCGCGGGTACCAGTAGCCGCCGATACGCAGCCATTGCGGCGACAACTCGGCGACGAGACGCTTGGCGATGCCGACGGTGCAGTCCTCGTGGAAGGCACCATGATTGCGGAAGGCACCGAGATAGAGCTTCAGCGACTTCGATTCGACGAGCCAGTCGCCGGGTATGTAGTCGATGACCAGATGCGCGAAGTCGGGCTGGCCGGTGATCGGGCACAGCGAGGTGAACTCGGGACAGGCGAAGCGCACGACATAGCGCTCGCCGCCATGCGGGTTGGCCACGCGGTCGAGTACCGCCGCCCCGGGCGAGGCCGGCAGGTCGCTTTTGTGCCCGAGTTGCTTCAGGCCATCGTAGATGCTGTCAGCCATCGGCACCGTTCCTGCCCGCCAGCGGGTCTTCCGTCGCGTCAATGTCGCCCAGCGCGAGGTCGCGTTCCAGTGCCGTCGCGGCGGCCTCGAAGCGGCCAGCGGCGATGGCTTCGCGCAGTTCCGCCATCACCGCCTGGTAGAAATGCAGGTTGTGCCAGGTCAGCAGCATCGGCCCGAGCATCTCGCCCGCGCGGAAGAGATGGTGGATGTAGGCCCGGCTGTGCTGGCGGCACACCGGGCAGGCGCAGCCGGCGTCGAGCGGGCGCTCGTCGTGCAGGTGGCGGCGGTTACGCAGGCCGAGCGTGCCGCGGCGGGTGAACGCCTGCGCTGTACGGCCCGATCGGGTCGGCAGCACGCAGTCGAACATGTCGATGCCCCGGCGCACGGCGGCGATGATGTCCTCCGGCCGTCCGACCCCCATGAGGTAGCGCGGCCGGTCGGCCGGCAGCAACGGCACCGTCGCGTCGAGCACCTCCAGCATCGCCGCCTGCCCTTCGCCCACCGCGAGGCCGCCGACCGCGTAGCCGTCGAAGCCGATGCCGGCGAGCGCCTCGACCGACGCCGCGCGAAGGTCCGGGTAGACGCCGCCCTGGACGATGCCGAACAGGCCGTAGCCGGGCCGCACGACGAACGCCGAGCGGCAGCGTGCCGCCCAGCGCATCGAGCGCTCCATCGACAGGCGCGCGTCCTCGTGCGTCGCCGGGAACGGCGTGCACTCGTCGAGCACCATCGTCACGTCGGCATCCAGGAGGTTCTGGATCTCGACCGCGCGCTCGGGCGTGAGATGGTGGCGTGAGCCATCGACGTGCGAGGCGAAGACGACGCCGCTTTCGTCGATCTTGCGGCGTTCGGACAGCGACATCACCTGGTAGCCGCCGGAGTCGGTGAGGATCGGCCCGCTCCAGCCGGTGAAGCGGTGCAGCCCGCCCAGCGACGCGACGCGTTCGGCGCCCGGGCGCAGCATCAGATGATAGGTGTTGCCGAGCACGATCTGCGCACCCGTCGCGCGCACCGCATCCCACGTCATCGCCTTGACCGTGGCGGCGGTGCCGACGGGCATGAAGGCCGGCGTGTCGATCGCGCCATGCGCCGTCCCGACGCGGCCGCGCCGCGCCGCACCGTCGGTCGCCAGCAGGGTGAAGCCGAATCCGCTCATGGCCGGTCCCGCCACAGCAGCATGGCGTCGCCGTAGGAATAGAAGCGGTAGCCGGCGGCGATGGCGTGGGCGTAGGCGGCACGCATGAACGCCGTGCCGGCGAAGGCGCAGACCAGCATGAACAGGGTCGAGCGCGGCAGGTGGAAATTGGTCATCAGCCCATCGATGGCGCGGAAACGATAGCCCGGCCGGATGTAGAGATCGACGTCCCCGGCAAAGGGCACGACCGCGCCGTCGTCACGCGCCGTCGCTTCCAGCAGACGGGTCACCGTGGTGCCAACGGCGACGATGCGCCCGCCCGCCGCGCGGGCCGCGTTGATGCGCTCGGCGGTCGCGGGCGAGATCTCGCCGGTCTCGGCGTACATGCGATGCGCCGCCGGGTCGTCGCCGCGCACCGGCAGAAAGGTGCCGGCGCCGACATGCAGGGTCAGCCGCGCGACGCCGATGCCGGCGTCCTCCAGCCGTGCCAGCAGTCCGGGCGTGAAGTGCAGGCCGGCGGTCGGTGCCGCCACCGCACCCTCGCGGGCGGCGAACAGCGTCTGGTAGTCGGACACGTCATCCTCGACGGCGCCGCCCGGCCGCTCGATATAGGGCGGCAGCGGCACGGTGCCGTGGCGGTGCAGTGCCGCCAGCACCGCGGCCGTCGGCATGCCGAAATCGAGCAGCACCTCGCCCGCCTCGTGCTTCGCCGCAACGGTCGCGCCGAAGCCTTCGCCGAAGTCCAGCGTGTCGCCTGGCGCCAGGCGCTTCGCCGGGCGGGCGAAGGCGAGCCATCGCCCCTCCCCTTCCAGCTTGTGCAGCGTCACCTCGACCTTGGCCGTGCCGCGCCGTCCCGCCAGCCGCGCCGGTACCACGCGCGTGTCGTTGACCACCAGCAGGTCGCCCGCGCGCAGCAGCTCCGGCAGGTCGCGCACATGCCGGTCCTGCGGTACGGCGCCGGGCAGCAGCAGGCGCGCGGCGTCACGCGGACGCGCCGGATGCGTGGCAATGCGCGCGCGCGGCAGCTCGAAATCGAAATCGGCCATGCTCATGGGGTGCGGGGTATAGACCGCCGCGTGGCGGCACGGAAGCCGCGCCTGCGAGGCGGGCGGCCAGCCGATCCAAAGATGTCGTCGAGGATTGATGGTAGCGGAGGAGGGATTTGAACCCCCGACCAAGGGATTATGATTCCCCTGCTCTACCGCTGAGCTACTCCGCCACCAGCGGGTCGCGGGTATAGGGGGCGGCCCGGCGGCCGTCAAGCCGGCCGGGCCGGGGCGGACGGAGCGCTCGCGACGGCGCCTGGCGGCCGCCGCCGGCCGCGGCTCATCAGCCAGATGCCGGCGACAATGAGGGCGAAGGCGACAGCGTGGTAGGGCGCCGGCTGTTCGCCCAGTACGACGATGGCGAGGATCGCCGTGAAGCCGGCGCGCATGTAGTTGCTGGCGCTGGCGACGGTCGCGCCGAGCGCCAGCACGGCCGTGTTGACGAAGCCGACGGCGACGACGCCGACCGCCACCGCCACCCACACGGCGACACCCGCCGCCTCCCAGGTCAGCGGCATCGGCCGTACCCAGATCGACTCCGCGATGTAGATCGGCAGCATCACGACGAGGCCATAGATCTGCACGGAGAACAGGATCATCGGCTGGGAGAAGGTCTTCGGCACCCGCCGCAGGTAGACGTTGTGCATGGCGAAACCGGCCATCGCCGCCAGCATGATGAGGTCGCCGGGGTTGAGCGTCAGCGCCAGCAGCACGGCGGGGTCGCCGCGCGCGACGGCATAGAGCACGCCCGCCGCCGCGACGAGGATGCCGAGCACGGTCACCGGCGCCGGCCGGTCGCGGAACAGGAACAGCGCCAGCAGCGCCGTCATCATCGGCTGACCGGTGGCGACGACGGCGCCGTTCATTGCCGTCGTGTACTGGTAGGCGAGATAGACAGCACCGGTGCCGAGCGGCACGACGCCGACCGCCAGCGTGCCGAACAGCGTCCAGTGCCGCAGCATCACCCGCCACTCGCGCGCGACGTCGCGCCAGACGAACGGCAGCAGCACCAGCGCGGCGATGGCGATGCGCCAGAAGGCGAGGCCCATCGCCGGCAGCTCGGCGTGATAGAAGCGGCCGATGACGTGGTTGCTGGCAAGGATCAGCGCGCCGGCGACCATGAACAGCCATGGCCAGCCGCCGCGCCGGAAGCGCCAGTCGACGGTGTCGGTCATTGCAGCGGTTGGGGCGGGCCACGGCAAAGGCCGTGCCCGCCCGCCGACTCAGTCGACCTTGGCGGCGATGATGTCCATCTCGCAGAGGAGATTGGGCCGCGCCAGCGCCTTCACCACCAGCCAGGTCGAGCCCGGACGGTGATCGCCGAGGTGCTTCACGCGCACCGGGATCACATTCTTGATGAACTCGGCATCCGTCCCGTACAGCGTGATGCGCACGATGTCCTTCGCCGACATGCCGACATGGGCGAGGCCGGCGATGCAGTTCTTCCACACTTGCTCGTGCTGCGCGTCGAAGCCGTCGGGCACGACGCCGTCGAGGGTGATGCCGACCTGGCCTGCGAGGTACGCCCAGCGCGCGCCCGGCGGCACTTCGACGACGTGGTTGTAAGCGCCGGCCGGCGGGGCGATGGTGGGCGGATTGTGCGTCTTGAGCATGGCGGATCCCCTCGCGTCTGGGCGTCGCGGCCGGTACTCCCGGCCTTCGCGGCGCGATGGTAGACCGGCCGGACGGGCGCTGTCGAACGCCGCCGGATCGCCTCAGGCGGCGCGCGCCGCGACCCATTCGGTTGCAGCGATGAAGCCGCCGCCGAGCAACCGGGGCCCGTCGTAGAACACCGCCGCCTGCCCGGCCGCGATGCCGTATTCGGGCGTATCGAGCACGACGGTAGCGCCGCCGGCCCCGGCGTCCGCCACTGTCGCGGCCACCGGCGCCATGGCCGAGCGCAGGCGCACGGTCAGGCGCACGCCGCCGGCCGGCGGCGCCTCGCCGGCGCCCAGCCAGTTCACCTCGCGCACGGCGATGCGGTTGACCCCGAGCGCGGCGCGCGGGCCGACGACGACGCGCCGCGCGGCGGCGTCGAGGCGCACCACGTAGAGCGGCTCCGCGCCGTCATCCGCCGCGCCGATGCCGAGGCCACGGCGCTGGCCGATGGTGTAGCGGCCAATGCCGCGGTGACGACCCAGCACGCGGCCGGCGAGGTCGACGATGTCGCCGGGCTCGCCGGCCTCCGGCCGCAGGCGCTCGACGAGATCGGCGTAGCGCCCGTCGGGCACGAAGCAGATGTCCTGGCTGTCGGGCTTGTCGGCGAGCGACAGGCCGGCCGCGCGGGCCAGTTCGCGCACTTCGGCCTTCTCGAAGCCGCCGAGCGGGAAGCGCAGCGCGGCAAGCTGCGCGCGCGTCGTGGCGAACAGGAACCAGCTCTGGTCGCGCGCGGTGTCGACGGCGCGGTGCAGTTCCGGCCCGTCTGTCCCTTCGAGGCGGCGCGCGTAGTGGCCCGTCACCAGCGCCGCCGCGTCCAGCTCGCGCGCCAGCCCCAGCAAGTCGCGGAACTTGACCGTGCGGTTGCAGGCGACGCACGGCACCGGCGTCTCGCCGGCGGCGTAGGCGGCGGCGAAGGGCGCGACGACCTCGGCGCGGAAGCGCTCCGACCAGTCGAAGACGTAGTGCGGGATGCCGATCGCGTCGGCGGCGCGGCGCGCGTCGTAGACGTCGCGGCCGGCGCAGCAGGTGCGTGCGCCCTGCGACGCGGCCGAAGGATATTCGGCAAGGTTGAGCGTGACGCCGACGACGTCGAGCCCCGCCGCATACGCCAGCGCGGCCGCGACGGCGCTGTCGACGCCGCCGGACATGGCGGCGACGACGCGCGTGCCGGGGGCGAGGCCGGCGAACAGGGCACGGGCGGCGGTGGCGTCCATGGCCGGGTCAATACAGGCAGCCGGGCCCGCGACGCAACGCCCGCGGCCCGCCCGTCCGGTCCCGACCCTGCGCCTATGCCCGGCGGGAGCGGCCATGTATCCTGCCTGCGAACGGCCGGGCGACACGGCCCGGCACGACGGAGGAGAGCCCGATGGCCCCGGCGGCCCGCATCGCGCCCGGGACCGTGCTGCCCGCCCTGCTGCTGGCGCTGGCCGTGGCGTTCGGCGCGGCTCCGGCGCAGGCCGACGCCCGCGCCGACCTTGCGCATTGCGTCACCGTCGCCGACCCGACCGAGCGGCTGGCCTGCTACGACGCGCTCGCCGCGCGCAGCGTCGACCTGCCGAAGTCCGCCGCCCGCGACGACGCGACCGTGCGCCTGGCCGAGGAGTTCCGCTTCGACGGCCACCGCCTGATGACCGGCCCGCTGGCCTTCAGCATCCGCGTCAGCGGCGTGCTCAAGACCAACCGCGACACCCGCGCCGAGCGCGAGGTGACACAACTCACGCGCCGCATCGTCCGCGCCCTCGACGGGCTTTCGGGCTGGCGGCTGGCCGTTACCGTCCATGGCACGACCGTCGAACTGCCGCGCGAGCAGCCCTTCACCACCGACGAGCTTTACGCCCAGGCGCGCGCCGGCATGGCGGCGACCGGCCTGCCGGCGGAGCAATGGTCGGTCGTGCGCGGTCGCCCGGCCGAGCCCGCCCTGTGGGACGACGGCCGGCTGCGCGACGCCAACGAGAACATCACCATCGACGTGGTCGGCTTCGAGGCGGGCGGAAGCTGAGTCGCCCCGGCACGGCCTGTCAGCCCGCGTCCATCCCCATCTGCCAGAACGCCGCCTCTAGGCGGGTTGCCTCGGCGAAGACGCGTGCGAGTTGGTCAAGTCGACCGCCAGCGGCGCGGCGCTGCCACAGTCGGTCGAGCATGGCGACGTGGTCGCGCGCCACGTCCTGATACTCGGCACCGCCATAGGCCTCGATCCACGCAGCGTAGGGATTGCTCGCGGACGGCGGGCCCGCCAGCAGGCGCGCGCCGATCTCGCCATAGCCGACCGTGCACGGCGCCAGCGCGGCATAGAGGTCGAGCAGGTCGCCGCGCAGCCCCGTCTCCAGCACGAAGCGGGTGTAGGCGAGCGTCGCCGGCGCTTCCGGCAGGGCCTCAAGCGCCGTCTCGTCGAGGCCCCAGCGGGCGCAGAACGTCACGTGCAGGTCGGTCTCCCTCAGGATGGCGGCGAGCTTCGCCGAGGCGTCGCGCAGTTCGGCGAGGTCCCCCGCCTTGTAGCCGGCGAGCGCGTAGGCGCGGGCGAAATGCAGCAGGAACAGCCAGTCCTGCTGCAGGTAGTGGCGGAAGGCCGCTTCGGGCAGCGTGCCGGCGGCGAGGCCCGCGACGAAGGGATGCTCGACGTAGTCGCGCCAACCGTCGCCCGTGGCGTGGCGCAGGCGCACGAAGAGGCTGTCGGCGGTGAGGTAGTCCGGCGGCGCGGCGGCGCTCACCAGACGCGCCCCAGCGTCACCACGAGGCCGTCGAGGTCGTCGCTGAGCGAAATCTGGCAGCCGAGCCGCGAGGTCGGCGTGCGCTCGGGAAGAAGCGCCAGCATGTCCTCCTCCTCCTCGGCGAAGCGATTGGGCGGCAGGCGCGGGAACCATGCCGGATCGACGACGACGTGACAGGTCGCGCAGCCCATGCAGCCGCCGCAGGTGCCTTCGATGTCGATGTCGTTGAGGTGTGCGATTTCGAGCAGCGTGCGGTCGCGGAAGGACTCGACCGTGCGCGCAACCCCGTCGCGGCCAATGAACGTTACCCGCGGCACCGGAACACTCCCCCGCCTTCGCGCCAGGCGCCGTTCAGACGTGGAACGACTCGCCGCAGCCGCAGCGGCCTTTTTCGTTGGGATTGCGGAAGGTGAAGCCGGCGCTGAAACGGTCTTCCTCCCAGTGCATCTCGGCACCGATGAGGAACATCGTCGCCGCCGGGTCGACGAAGACGCGCACGCCCTTGTCCTCGATCACTTCCTCGAACTTGCGCTGGTCCTTGGCGTATTCGACGACATAGGCCATGCCCGAGCAGCCGCGCTTGGCGAGGCCGACGCGCAGGCCGATAACGTCCGAATCCGCCTTCGCCATCAGCGCCTTCACGCGCGAGGCGGCGGTCTCGGTCAGGGTCAGGATGGCGCCCGGCATCACATCGCTCCTTGCCACCAATATAGGCCCGTCGGCGTTGTCGCCAACACCCCTTCAGAACATGTCGAGGGCAAGCCTTGCCTCCTCGGACATGCGCGCCTGCGTCCACGGCGGGTCCCAGACCAGCCGGACCGTCGCGATCCCCACGCCGTCGACCCCGGCCACGGCATCGGCCACCATCTGCGGCAGTTCGCCGGCCACCGGGCAGGCGGGCGCCGTAAGGGTCATCTCCACCGCCACGTCGCCGTCCGGCGCAATGTCGAGGTCGTAGATCAGCCCCAGTTCCCAGATGTCGACGGGGATCTCGGGGTCGTGGACGGTCTTGAGGGCGGCGACGATGGCCGCCCGGTCGGCGACCGGCGTGCCGGCCGGCAGCTTCTCGCCGGCCCGGCCGTTGACATCGCCGTCGCCGGCAGCGCGCGCGGCGGCGCCAGGCATGAAATCGGCGAGGGTCGGGCCGTCGGCGTTCATCGCGCGGCGTCTCCGGTCCGGCGGGCGAGCTTCTGCATGTGCTTCAGCATGGCCATCATGCCGACCTGGCGCTGGGTCGTCATGGCGCCGAGATTGAGCCGGCGTACCTGGTCGATGGTCAGCGCCGCCAGTTCCTCGCCGGTCAGGCCGCTGAAACTCTCGGTCATCATGTGGACGAGACCGTTGACGATGGCGCCATCACTGTGACCGCGGAACCAGTGGCGACCGTCTTCATCGATGTCATGCAGCATCCATACGCGCGACATGCAGCCGTGCATGAGATGCTCATCGTTCATCGCATCGGGCGGAAACGGGTCGTCCTTGTGCTTCTTCGCCATGTCGAGGACGTATTCGAAGCGCATCTCGTCGTCGAGCCCGGCGAGATCGTCGACGAAGTGCTGGAATTTCCCCAGACGGGCCAGTGTCGTCATCGCCTCACCCGAGCACCCGCCGCACCCTTTCGAGCGCGGTCACGAACTGGTCGACATCCTGGCGGTCGCTGTAGAGGCCGAGCGAGGCCCGCACCGTCGCCTCGACGCCCATGCGCGCCATCAGCGGCTGGGCGCAGTGATGGCCGGACCGCACCGCCACGCCCTCGCGGTCGACGATGGCCGCGATGTCGAAGGCATGCGCGAAATCCGCCGACAGCGAGACCACCGAGACCTTGTCCGGCGCCGTGCCGATCAGGCGC
Source organism: Alphaproteobacteria bacterium (assembly GCA_050246875.1). Taxonomy (GTDB): domain Bacteria; phylum Pseudomonadota; class Alphaproteobacteria; order UBA6615; family UBA6615; genus SHWB01. Next base: position 31,442 of record JBFWVF010000013.1, read on the forward strand.
AGGCCGGGAACGGCCGCGAGCGCGTCGGTCATGTAGGCCAGCAGCGCCGCCTCGTGGGCGGCGATGGCCGCGGTCCCGAGGCCCTCGACGTAGCGGATGGCCGCGGCGAGGCCGATGGCCTGGGCGATGGCCGGCGTGCCGGCCTCGAACTTGTGCGGCAGGCCGGCGAAGGTGGTGCCGTCGAAGCTGACCCGCTCGATCATGTCGCCGCCGCCCATGTAGGGCGGCATGGCCTCGAGGATGGCTTCGCGGCCCCACAGAACGCCGATGCCGGAGGGTCCGTAGAGCTTGTGGCCGGAGAAGACGTAGAAGTCGCAACCGAGCGCCCGCACGTCGACGGTCATGTGCTGGATCGCCTGGCAGCCGTCGATCAGCACCTTCGCACCAGCGGCATGCGCCGCGGCGGCGATGTCGGCCACCGGCAGCACGGTGCCGAGCACGTTCGAGACATGCGCGACCGAGACCAGCTTCGTTCTCGGGCCGATGAGGCGGTAGAAGGCGTCGGCCACGAAGCTGCCGTCGTCGGCGATCGGCGCTACGCGCAGCACGATGCCCTTCTCCTGTGCCAGCATCTGCCACGGCACGATGTTGGCGTGGTGCTCCAGTTCGGTGATCAGCACCTCGTCGCCGGCCGCGAGGTTGGTGCGGCCCCAGCTCGACGCCACGAGGTTGATCGCCTCCGTGGCGTTGCGGGTGAAGATCACCTCGTGCGGATGTTCGGCGCCGATGTAGCGGGCCACCGTCTCGCGTGCGTCCTCGAAGGCGTTGGTGGCGCGCTCGGAGAGGAAGTAGAGCCCGCGATGGACGTTGGCATATTCCTCGCCATAGACGCGCTGCACCGCGTCGATGACGGCCCGCGGCTTCTGCGCCGAGGCGGCGCTGTCGAGGAAGGCCAGCCGCTTGCCGTAGACCGGCCGGGCGAGAATGGGGAAATCGGCACGCACCGCCGCCACGTCGTAGGGCGTGTTGGTGCCGGGCGCGCGCATCGCGGTCGCCGGGCCGCTCATGCCCCGACCTCCGCCTTGCGCGCGAGCCAGGCATGCGCAGCCGCGGCGACGGCGTCGCGCGCCGCGCCTTCGGGGATAGCGTCCACGGCCTGTTCGACGAACGCCGCGACCAGCAGGCGCCGCGCCTCGGCCTCGTGGATGCCGCGCGCGGCGAGATAGAAGAGCTGGTCGGCATCGAGGTCGCCGATGGCGGCGCCGTGGCTGCACGCGACATCGTCGGCGTAGATTTCCAGTTCCGGCCGCGCATCGGCCTCGGCGCGCGGCGACAGCAGCAGCGCGCGCAGGAGCTGGTGGGCGTCGGTGCCGTCGGCGCCCTTGTCGACACGCACCTTGCCCTGCAGCACGGCGCGCGCCTCGTCGCCGGCGACCGCGCGGAAGACCTGGCGCGAACGGCAGCGCGGCACGGCATGGGTAACGAAGGCCGTCACGTCGGCGACGCGGGCGGCATCGGCCAGTGCGATGCCGACGAGCTGCGCCTCGGCACCCTCGCCGGCCAGCCGCAGATGCACCTCGTGGCGTCCCAGCACGGCGCCGGCCTGAAGCGCCGCGCCGTCGTAGCGCGCGCGCGCCGCCGCTTCGACAAACAGCGTCGACATGTTGCGGCCGGCGGCCTCGTCGTCCGTCTGCACGCGGGCGTGGACAAGACCGGCGCCGTCGCCCAGCACGATCTCGCCGACATGGTTGGCGAGGCAGGCGCCGGTGCCGGCGTGGTGCTCGATCAGTGTCAGGGCGGCGTCGCGGCCGAGCCGCACCAGCAGGCGCGGATGGAACATCACCGGGCCGTCGACCTCGCGGCCGAGCGACACGACGGACAACGGCGGTACCATGCGGACGCCGTCGGCGACATCGATGACGACACCATCGTCGAGGCCGGCATCGGCCAGCGCCACGAAGGGCGAGGCGTCTGCACGGGCGAGCGTGCCCGGCGCGGGCGAAACCGCGCCGGCGCCCGGCGCGGCGGCGAGGCCGCGCACGGTGACGCCATCGGGCAGGCCGTCGAGGGCCGACAGGGCAGCGCTGAAGCGGCCGTTGACCAGCACCGCGCGCGGTGCCGGCACGGCCAGCGCCGCCGGCAGCGCGTCGACGGAAACGGCCGGCCCCGCGGCAGCCGGGCGGAAGGCCGAGAGATCGAGCCGCTGGACGCCGCTGTACTGCCAGTATTCGGCCTTGCGGGCCGGCAGGGCCGGCACGGGGGCCATGTCGGAGAGTGTCGCCACGGGCCCGGTCACTCCGCCGCCAGCAGCGGGCCGTAGCCGGACGCCTCGACCTCGCGGGCAAGGTCCGGTCCGCCGGAACGGACGATGCGCCCGCCGGCCAGAATATGCACATGGTCGGGCACGATAAGGTCGAGCAGGCGCTGATAGTGCGTGATCACCAGCATCGAGCGCTTGCCATCGCGCATCGCGTTGACGCCGTCGGCGACGACGCGCAGCGCATCGACATCGAGGCCGGAATCCGTCTCGTCGAGGATGGCGAGGCGCGGCTCCAGCGTGGCGAGCTGCAGCACCTCGAAGCGCTTCTTCTCGCCGCCGGAGAATCCGACGTTGACCGCGCGCTTCAGCATGTCGTCGCCGATGCCGAGCGTCGCCGCCTTTGCCCGCACGAAGCGCAGGAACTCCATCGCGTCGAGTTCGGGCTCGCCGCGCGCGGCGCGGGCGGCATTCACCGCCGTCTTGAGGAAGGTCATGCCGGTCACGCCGGGAATCTCGACCGGATACTGGAAGGCGAGGAAGATGCCGGCGCGCGCGCGTTCGTCCGCCGTCATCGCCAGCAGGTCGCGCCCCTCGAAGGCCACGCCGCCGGCCGTCGGCTCGTAGCCGTCGCGCCCGGCCAGCGTGTAGGCCAGGGTCGACTTGCCGGAGCCGTTGGGGCCCATCACGGCATGGACCTCGCCGGCGCCGATCGACAGATCGAGCCCGGCAAGGATCGGCTTGCCGTCGACGGTGGCGTGCAGGTCGCTGATTTCGAGAAGCGCCATCTTGTCCTTCTGCATCCAGTCGCCGACCTAGCCGACGCTGCCTTCCAGGCTGATGCCGACGAGCTTCTGCGCTTCGACGGCGAACTCCATCGGCAGCTTCTGCAGCACCTCGCGGCAGAAGCCGTTGACGATCAGCGTCACCGCCGCCTCGGGATCGAGCCCGCGCTGGCGGCAATAGAAGAGCTGGTCGTCGGAAATACGGCTGGTCGTCGCCTCGTGCTCGATGCGCGCGCGCGGATTGGCCTGCTCGATGTAGGGCACCGTATGGGCGCCGCAGTCGGGGCCGATCAGCAGGCTGTCGCACTGCGTGTAGTTGCGCGCGCCGGCGGCACCGCGCTGCATGCGGACGAGACCGCGGTAGGTCTGGTCGGAATGGCCGGCGGCGATGCCCTTGGCGATGATGCGCGAGCGCGTGTTGGCGCCGATGTGGATCATCTTGGTGCCGGTATCGGCCTGCTGGCGGTTGTTGGTGATGGCGACCGAGAAGAACTCGCCGACCGAGTTGTCGCCCTGAAGGATGCAGGATGGATACTTCCAGGTGATGGCCGATCCGGTCTCCACCTGCGTCCACGAGATCTTCGAGTTGCGGCCCCGGCAGGCGCCCCGCTTGGTGACGAAGTTGTAGATACCGCCCTTGCCGTCGGCGTCGCCCGGGTACCAGTTCTGCACCGTCGAATACTTGATCTCGGCATCGTCGAGCGCGACCAGCTCGACGACGGCGGCGTGGAGCTGGTTCTCGTCGCGTTGCGGCGCCGTGCAGCCTTCGAGATAGCTGACGTAGCTGTCCGCCTCGGCGACGATCAGCGTGCGCTCGAACTGGCCGGTGTTGCGCTGGTTGATGCGGAAATAGGTCGACAGCTCGATCGGGCAGCGCACCCCCTTGGGGATGTAGACGAAGGAGCCGTCGGTGAAGACCGCGCTGTTGAGCGTGGCGAAATAGTTGTCCGAATACGGCACGACCGAGCCGAGCCATTTCCGCACCAGCTCGGGATGCGTCTGCACGGCCTCCGAGATCGAGCCGAAGATGATGCCGCGCTCCTCGAGCTGGCGGCGGTAGGTGGTGGCGACCGAGACGCTGTCGAACACCGCGTCAACGGCGATGGCCGGCGCGCCCTCGACGCCCGCCAGCACCTCCTGCTCCTTCAGCGGGATGCCCAGCTTGGCGTAGGTCTCCAGCAGCCTGGGGTCGACCTCGTCGAGCGACTTGGGCCCGCTGCGCTGCTTCGGTGCGGCGTAGTAGTAGGCGTCCTGGTAGTCGATCGGCGGGTACTTCGGCTTCTGCCAGGCCGGCTCCTTCATCGTCAGCCAGTGGCGGTAGGCCTTGAGCCGCCATTCGAGCAGCCAGGCGGGCTCGTTCTTCCGCTCGGAGATGAAGCGGACGATGTCCTCCGACAGGCCCTTCGGCGCGAGGTCGGCGTCGATGTCGGTGACGAAGCCCCAGCGATACTGCTCGCCGAGCGCCTCGACCCGCGCAACCGTTTCCGCCTTTGCCGCCATCAAACCGTCTCCACTGACATGCTCATTCCGCCGCGCGGGCGTCGTGCGACGCACCGCCGCGCCGCAGGGCGGCCACCGTCTCGACGATGCGGTCGGCCGCATAGTCCACTTCCGCCTCGACCGTGAAGCGGCCGACGGCGACGCGGAACGACGCCTTCGCCGTCGCCTCGTCGAGCCCGATCGCCCGCAGCACGTAGGACGGCTCGACCTCGGCCGACGTGCAGGCCGAGCCGGTCGACAGCGCGACATCCTCGGCCAGCGCCAGCACGAGTTCGGCCGCCGCCACGCCGGGAATGGCGAGGTTGAGGTTGCCGGCCAGCCGTTGCGTCGGGTGGCCGTTCACCGCGATGTCCGGCAGCGCCGCCCGCAGCCGCGCGAGGAAGCGCGCGTTGAGCGCGGCGAGGCGAGACGCCTCGCTCGCCAGCTCGCGGCGCGCGATCGCCGCCGCCGCGCCGAAACCGACCACCAGCGGCGATGCCACCGTGCCCGAGCGGATCGCCCGCTCCTGGCCGCCGCCGTCCATCTGCGCCTCCAGCCGCGCGCGCGGGCGGCGGCGCACGTAGAGGCAGCCGATGCCCTTGGGGCCGTAGAGCTTGTGCGCCGAGACCGAAAGCAGATCGATGTTCATCGCCTCGACGTCGAGCGGGATCTTGCCGGCGGCCTGCGCGGCGTCGGTGTGGAACAGGGCGCCGCGCGCGCGGCACAGTCGGCCGATCTCGGCCAGCGGCTGCACGGTGCCGATCTCGTTGTGGGCGGCGAGCACCGAGACGATGGCGGTCCTGTCGTCGATGGCGGCGGCGAGACGCTCGAGATCGACAACGCCATCGCGCCCGACCGGCAGCACCGTCAGCCGCGCGCCCTCGCGCTGCATCGCGGCGGCACTTTCGAGCACGCATTTGTGCTCGGTCTCCAGCGTCACGATGCCGTCGCCGCGGCCGTGGCGGCGCGCGAAGCGGACGGCACCCTTGATGGCGAGGTTGTTGGCCTCGGTCGCCCCCGAGGTGAACACGATCTCGCGCTCGTCGGCGCCGAGCAGCGCCGCCACCTCGCCGCGCGCCGCCTCGACCGCGTCGGCGACGGCGCGGCCGGCGGCGTGCTGGATCGACGCCGGGTTGGCGAAGTGCTGGCTGAAATAGGGCAGCATGCGGTCGAGCACGCGCGGGTCCACCGGCGTTGTCGCCTGATTGTCGAGATAGACGGGCATCGGCTTCGCTGCGTTGCTCATCGCCGCCTCACGCCACGTTCCGCGCCAGCGGGGCGGCACCGTGCCGCGCCGCCAGCGCCGTCCACGCATCGAGGAAGCGATCGATGTCGGCATCGGTCGTGGTCCAGCCGAGCGAGACGCGGATGGCTTCGCCAGCCGCCGCGGCATCCAGCCCCATCGCTGCCAGCACATGCGACGGCGCGACCTTGCCGGAAGAACAGGCGGCACCGGCGCTGACCGCCACACCGGCGAGGTCGAGCGCCACAACCTGCACCTCGCCCCGCAGGCCCGGCAGGCCGATGCAGCATGTGTTGGGCAGGCGCGGGGCCGCCGCCGCGTGAATGGTTGCGGCCGGCACGCGCGCGCGCGCCTCGGCTTCCAGGCGGTCGCGCAACGCCGCGAGGCGCGCGCTTTCGTCGGCCAGCGATCCTGCGGCGAGCGCGGCGGCCATGCCGAAGCCAGCAATGGCCGGGACGTTCTCCGTGCCGGCACGGCGGCCGCGCTCCTGGCCGCCGCCGCGCAGCATCCCGGCGACCTCGATGCCGTCGCGCAGCACCAGCGCACCGGCGCCCTGCGGGCCGCCGAGCTTGTGGGCGGACAGCGTCATGAGGTCGATGCCGGCCGCGCTCATGTCGAGCGGCAGGCGGCCGGCGGCCTGCACCGCGTCGCAATGGAACAGCGCGCCATGGACGCGTGCCAGCGCGGCGACGTCTGCAACCGGCTGGATCGCGCCGGTCTCGTTGTTGGCCCACATCACCGACACCAGCGCCGGCAACGGGTCCGCGGCGAGCAGGTCGGCAAGGGCGTCGAGGCGGACGATGCCCTCGGCATCGACAGGTATGGCGATGGCATCGTCGCGCGCCTCGCGAACGGAGGCATGTTCGACGGCCGACACCAGAACGCGCCGCCGGCCGGCGCCGGTGAGCGCCAGATTGTTGGCCTCGGTGCCGCCGGCGGTGAACACGACGCCGGCCGGATCGGCACCCGCCAGCGCCGCGACGACCTCGCGCGCCTCCTCGACGGCGCGCCGTGCCAGCCGGCCGAAGCGGTGGACGGACGAGGGATTGCCGCCCCGCGCCAGTGCCTCGGCAACGGCGGCGGCGGCCTCGGGCCGCACCGGCGTCGTCGCGTTATGGTCGAGATAGGCGTGCACGATCGGCTGTCCTTGTGTCCTCTCGTCCGGCTACTGCGCGGCCAGAGCCTCGGGTGCGCGCAAGGCCCCCGGCTCGGCCGGACGGGCGGCGCCCAGCACGCGCCGGGCGACGACATCGGCCAGCGTCACCGAGGCGAGGAACAGATGGATCTGGTGGCCCAGTTCCTCCCAGAGGTCGTGAGTCAGACAGCGCGCGCTGCCGGGCAGGCAGCCCTTGGCGCCGGCGGGATGGCAGCGGGTGGCGCGGATCGTCTCGTCGACGGCGGCGACGATGTCGGCGACGCGGACATCGTCGGGGCGGTGGGCCAGCACGTAGCCGCCGCCCGGACCGCGCACGCTGCGCACCAGGCCGGCACGCCGCAGCTTGGCGAAAAGCTGTTCGAGGTAGGCGAGCGAGATGTCCTGCCGCTCGGCCACATCGGCGAGCGGTACCGGATGGGCGCCGCCCGCGACGGCGATATCGGCCAACGCCATGACGGCGTAGCGGCCCTTGGTGCCGAGTTTCATCGTCCTCTCCCGCCAAAACCGTGACGCGCGCCTGCCGCGCCTGCGCCACGCCCTGCGTTGGAACCTATTCCGCCGGCTTCATCGCCGGTTCGTTGCCATCGTCCATTACCGCACCGCCGGGCCCTGCCCTGCCGGACAGGTCCTCCAGTTCCCGCTCCAGTTCGCCGATCCGCGCGTGCAGCGCGTTGACCTGCTCGAACAGCGCACCGAGGCGCTGGGCGACCGGATCAGGCAGGTCGTCGGTCGGTGTGCCGTAGGCGGTGAATTCGTCGGCGCTGCAGCCGGCGCTGAGCACCGGCTTGGCCGGGATGCCGACCACCGTGCAGCCCTGGGGCACGTCCTTGACGACGACCGCGTTGGCGCCGACGCGTGCATTGCGATGGACGGTGATGGGTCCGAGGATCTGCGCCCCGGAGCCGACGATGACCCCGTCCTCCAGCGTCGGATGGCGCTTGACGTTCCGCTGCGCCGCGCTGTCGATCGACGGCGCGATGCCGCCCAGCGTGACGTCATGGTAGAGCGTCACGTCGTCGCCCAGTTCGGCCGTCTCGCCGATGACCACGCCCATGCCGTGGTCGATGACCAGCCGCCGGCCGATGGTGGCGCCCGGGTGGATTTCGATGCCGGTAAACAGCCGGCCGAAGTTCGAGGTCAGGCGGCCAAGCAGGATCAGGCGGCGGCGCCACAGCCAGTTGGCGAGGCGGTACCACAGCACCGCGTGCAGGCCCGGATAGGTCAGCAGGATGACCAGACGGGAGGAGGCGGCGGGGTCGCGCGCCAGATAGCCGTCGATCTCGTCCTTGAGTCGCTTGAAGGGCATGACCATCTGTGTGCTATACAGCCGCCGGCAAGCGCTTGAATTCCAACGCAATCCGGCGCCCTGGCGAAACCTGTGGGGGATATAGGATACCCGACCCCGGCGGTCAAGTTTGACGCCGGGGGCGGCCAATCCCGCCACTTTGCCGGGCAAGTGCCCGGATCGGATATGCCGCCGGCGGAGCCTGTCGGAGGCGCTCAGGAGACCCCATGCCCGAGGTCATCATCAACGGCCCGGAAGGTCGGCTCGAGGGCCGCTATACCCCGGCGCGGACACCCAACGCGCCGATCGCGCTGATGCTGCATCCGCATCCGCAGCACGGCGGCACGATGAACAACCGCGTCGTCTACGCGCTGCACCAGCTCTACACGCGACGCGGGTTCGCCACGCTGCGCTTCAACTTCCGCGGCGTCGGCCGCTCGCAGGGCTCCTTCGATCGCGGGGAAGGCGAACTTTCGGACGCCGCCTCGGCGCTCGACTGGCTGCAGTCGACCAATCCCGACGCGCCGGCCTGCTGGATCGCCGGCTACTCGTTCGGCGCCTGGATCGGCATGCAGTTGCTGATGCGGCGGCCGGAAATCAGCGGCTTCATCTCGGTGTCGCCGCCGGCCAACCTGTTCGACTTCACCTTCCTCGCGCCCTGCCCCGCCTCGGGCCTGATCGTCCACGGCGCACGCGACAACCTCGTGCCGAAGCAGAGCGTCGAGACGCTGATCGAAAAGGTGGCGAAGCAGAAGGACGTGGTGATCGACCTCAAGCTGATCGCCGACGCCGATCACTTCTTCGCCGAGCAGCTCGAACAGATCGACCAGGCCGTCAACGCCTATATGGAAAAGCGGACGTCGCCGACCAAGGGCGGCGCCCAGGCCCGGCGCGCTTCGGCCGCGGCGGCGCGGTAAGGCGGTCGCCGTGGGCGACAGCCTCCGGGCTGCCCCGGATCAGCGTTCAAGGCGGCGATAGAGTACCGTCTGCGGACTGGCCCTGCCGTCGGCGACGGGCCGCTGGTTGCCGCCGGTCAGCCCGCGCACGCCATCGGCGACGCGGGCGAGGATCTGGCGCACGGTCAGGCCGGGCTCATCGAGCGCGGCCAGCAGAGCTGCCGTGTAAGGGCCGCGTCCACCGGCTGGACCATCCTGCGCGAAAGTACCGGGCTCGGCCGCGAGCGACACCACCATCCCCGGTTCCAGCGTGGCCGGGCGCACCGGCCAGCGCCCCCCGACGGCGCTGGTCTCGACGAAGTTGGTATCGAGCATGACGAGTGTCGTGCGCGCGCCGCGTCCGGCGAGCAGCCGCACGACCGTGTCGACCGGCACGCCGCCGCCGAGCAGCAGAACGGACTCGAGATTGTCACTCGCAAGATCGGCATCGACCGGCACCAGCAGGTCGATGCCGCGCAGCCGCACCCCATGGCCGACGTAGTAGACGACAACGTCGTCGCCTTCGCCGATCTCGCCCGCGAACGTGCCGATGGCCGCGTTCATCGCGGCAGCCGTGGCATCGGCCTGCGCGGTCACGGCAAAGCCCAGTGCCTCCAGCCGGTCGGCCACGGCGCGCGCGTCGCCCGCCGCGTTGCGTAGCGGCTGGGCCGCATACCCGGCGTTGCCGATGACGAGCGCGCGACTGTGCGGCATCACCGCCATGCCGGCGTCGGCGGCCGGAATGAAGGCCAGCAGGAACACCGCACCCCGGACGAACGCACGCATTGGCACCTCCATCATCGGGCGACGCCCGATAGTCGCGGGCGGCATCATGCGGGGTCAATCCTGACTTGCGCGGCGGCGCGGTGCCTGTGAGCCTGTTCACTCCCGGCCCGCAAACCGGACGTACCCTGTGGAACCGCTCGAGGAAGTGGATTTCGTCGTCGTCGGCGCCGGCAGCGCCGGCTGCGTACTGGCCGACCGGCTGACGGAGAACGGCCGCCACACCGTCCTGTTGCTCGAAGCCGGCGGGCGCGACAGCAGCCCGTGGATTCACCTGCCCGTCGGCTATGCGCGCCTGTTCAACCACCGCGCCATCAACTGGAACTACCAGACGGAGCCGGGCGCGGCGATCGGCGGCCGGCGCATGCTGCAGCCGCGCGGCAAGGTGCTGGGCGGCACCAGCGCCATCAACGGCATGATCTACCTGCGCGGCCAGCCGGCCGACTACGACGGCTGGCGCCAGCGCGGCTGCGCCGGCTGGGGCTGGGACGACGTGCTGCCGTATTTCCGCCGCGCCGAGGACCAGCAACACGGCGAAAGCGAATTCCACGGCACCGGCGGGCCGCTCGCCGTCGCCGACGTGCCCAACGCGCACCCGCTCTGCGATGCCCTCGTCGCCGCCGCGGGCGAGGCGGGCTATCCGCACAACCGCGACTTCAACGGCACGGACCAGGACGGTTTCGGCTACCTCCAGAGCACGACGCGCCGGGGCCGCCGGTGCAGCACCGCGGCCGGCTATCTGCGGCGGGCGCGCGGGCGGCCGAACCTCGCCATCGCGACGCGCGCGCAGGCGACGCGACTGCTGTTCGAGGAGCGCCGCGTCTCGGGCGTCGAATATCGCCGTGGCGGCGCCCTGCACATTGTCACGGCGCGGCGCGAGGTGATCCTCGCCGCCGGCGCGTACAACTCGCCCCAGCTTCTCCAGCTCTCGGGCATCGGGCCGGCCGCGCTGCTGCGCCGTCACGGCATCGCCGTGGTGGCGGACCGGCCGAGCGTCGGCGCCAACCTGCACGACCACTACAACATCCGCATGGCCTATCGCGCGAAGCAGCCGGTCACCCTCAACGACCTCCAGAACAGCCTCGCGCGCAAGGTCGTCGAAGGACTGAACTACGCGCTGTTCCGCCGTGGCCTGCTGGCCATGTCGGCGGCGCCGGCCGGCGGCTTCCTGCGCAGCGACGCCGCGGTGGCGACGCCCGATATCCAGGTTCTCCAGATGCTGTTCGCCACCGACAAGGTCGGCGAGCCGGCGCATCCCTGGCCCGGCTTCTCGCTGATGGCGACGCTGCTGCGCCCGCAGAGCCGGGGCACGGTGGAGATCGCCTCGGCCGACCCGTTGGCCGCGCCGCTGATCCAGCCCAACTACCTGACGGCGCCCGCCGACCTGCCGGCCCTGCTGGCCGGCGCGCGCACGCTGCGCGACATCGCCCGCCGGCCGGCACTGGCCCGCCACATCGTCGTCGAGCACGAGCCGGGGCCGGGCTGCGCCGACGACGCCGCGCTCGCCGAGCACATCCGCCGGCGCGGCTGGACCAGCTACCATCCCGTCGGCACCTGCCGCATGGGGCCGGACCCGGATGCCGTCGTCGACCCTCGCCTGCGCGTCGGCGGCATCGGCGGCCTGCGCGTGGTCGATGCCTCGATCATGCCGGCGATCACCTCGGGCAACACCAATGCGCCGACCATCATGATCGCCGAGAAGGGCGCCGACATGATCCTCCAGGACGCGGCCTGAGCGCGGCGATGGACGACGGGCAGAGCTTCGACTTCGTCGTCGTCGGCGCCGGCAGCGCCGGCTGCGTGCTGGCCAACCGGCTGAGCGAAAACGGGCGTCACAGCGTGCTGCTGCTGGAGGCCGGCGGGCGCGACAGCAGCCCGTGGATCCACGTGCCCATCGGCTATGCCCGCCATTTCACCAACCCGGCGGTCAACTGGCTCTACCAGACCGAGCCGGGCGACGGCGTCGCCGGCCGCCGGCTGCTGCAGCCGCGCGGCAAGGTGCTCGGCGGCTCCAGCGCCATCAACGGGCTGGTCTACCTGCGCGGCCAGCCCGCCGACTACGACCACTGGCGCCAGCGCGGCTGCACGGGCTGGGGCTGGGACGACGTCCTGCCGCACTTCAAGGCCGCCGAGGACCAGGAACGCGGCGCCGACGCCATGCACGGTGTCGGCGGGCCGCTGCGGGTGTCCGACCCGCGCGACCGCCATCCGCTGTGCGACGCGCTGATCGCCGCGGCGGAGGCCGCGGGCTTCGCCCGCAATCCGGATTTCAACGGCACGCGGCAGGAGGGCTTCGGCTACTGGCAGCAGACGGCGCGGCACGGCCGGCGCAGCAGCACCGCCACGGGCTATCTGCGCGCGGCGCGGCGGCGGGCCAACCTCGCCATCGCCACCGGCGCGCAGGCGACGCGGCTGCTGCTCGATGGCCGGCGCGTCACCGGTGTCGTCTACCGACAGGGCGGCACGTCGCGCACGGCGTATGCGCGACGCGAGGTCGTTCTCGCCGCCGGCGCCATCAACTCGCCCCAGCTGCTGCAACTGTCCGGCATCGGGCCGGCCGACCTGCTGCGCGGCCACGGCATCGCGGCGGTCATGGACGTGCCCGGCGTCGGCGCCAACCTGCAGGACCACTACAACGGCCGCCTCGCCTACCGCGCGCGCGAGCGCTTCACGCTCAACGATCTCCAGCACAGCCTGCCGCGAAAGATCGCCGCCGGGATGAACTACGCGCTGTTCCGGCGTGGCCTGCTGGCCATGGCCGCCTCGGTCGGCGGCGGCTTCTTCCGCACCGATCCGGCGCTGCCGACGCCCGACGTGCAGGTCATGCTGATGCTGTTCACGGCCGAGCGCATCGGCGGGCCGACGCACCCCTGGCCGGGCTGCTCGCTGGTGCTGGCGCTGCTGCGCCCGCAGAGCCGCGGCACGGTGCATATCGTCTCGCCCGACCCGTTCGTCGCGCCGGCCATCCAGCCCAACTATCTGTCGGCCCCGGCCGACCTGGCGACGTTGCTGTCGGGTCTGAAGACCCTGCGCGACGTCGCAGCGCGCGAGCCCTTCGCCCGCCACGTCGCCGAGGAACGCGAGCCCGGTCCCGACTGCACCGACGACGCCGGCCTCGCCGAGCACATCCGCCGCCGCGGCTGGACCAGCTATCACCCGGTCGGCACCTGCCGCATGGGCGCCGACACCGAAGCCGTGGTCGATCCCCGCCTGCGCGTGAACGGCATCGCCGGCCTGCGCGTCGTCGATGCCTCGATCATGCCGGCGATCACCTCGGCCAACACCAACGCGCCGACGATCATGATCGCCGAGAAAGGCGCGGCGATGATCCTCGAGGACGCGCGCGCCGGCTGACGTCCCCGGAGCCGATGCACGGGGTTGCCGCCGTCGGCGATCGACCGCATGTTGTCCATGTCACCGACAACGAGGGGACGCCCATGGGCATGCTGGTCGAAGGCAAGTGGATCGTCGACGACCGGGCGCTACGGCAGGCCGACGACGGCCGCTTCCGGCGCGCCGAGGCGCCGTGGCGCAACTGGGTGACGGCGGATGGCAGCCCCGGCCCGTCAGGCAACGGCGGCTTCAAGGCGGAGGCCGGGCGGTATCACCTCTATGTCTCCTATGCCTGCCCGTGGGCGCATCGCACGCTGATCCTGCGCGCGCTGAAGGGGCTCGAGGACGCGATATCGCTGTCCGTCACGCACTGGCTGATGCTCGAGGACGGCTGGTCATTCGAGGATGGCCCCGGCGTGCTGCAGGACCCGCTGCACGGCGCGCGGTTCATGCGCGACGTCTACCTCGCCGCCGACCCCGAATTCACCGGCCGCTGCAGCGTGCCGGTGCTGTGGGACCGCGAGACGGGCACCATCGTCAGCAATGAATCGTCCGAGATCATCCGCATGTTCGACGGCGCCTTCGACGCCGTGGCACGCCATCCCGAGCGTCACTACACGGTGCCCGGGCTGCTCGGCGAGATCGACAGCGTCAACGCGCGCGTGTTCGGCGCGGTCAACAACGGCGTCTACAGGACGGGCTTCGCGCGCACGCAGAGAGCCTACGAGGAAGCGGTAACCGAGCTGTTCGCGACGCTCGACTGGCTGGAGAATCGCCTGTCGGCGCATCGCTGGCTGGTCGGCGACAGGCAGACGGAAAGCGACTGGCGCCTGTTCACCACCCTGCTGCGCTTCGACCCCGTCTACCACGGGCATTTCAAGTGCAACCTGCGCAAGCTGGTCGATTATCCGGCGCTGTCGGGCTACCTGCGCGACCTCTACCAGACGCCCGGCATCGCCGGCACCGTCCGCATGGATCACATAAAGGGCCACTATTACGGCAGTCATCGTGCGATCAACCCGCACGGCATCGTCGCCAGGGGCCCGGCCCTTGACCTCGACGCCCCGCACGGGCGGGCAGAGTTGGGCAACTCCTGAGGCCGTCAGTTCGCGTCCCGCGGGACCAGCGCCAGATACAGCAGAAGTTTGATCGTGGCTGCCTGATCCAGGCCTGAATATATCGACGGTGCAACGAGCGCGGTGTGGTCGATATCCCGAAGTACGACGAAGCGACGGCATGGCGCTGTGGACGAGCGCACCGGCACAAGCCCGTCATTCGGGATCGCGCCGGCGCGCATCCACGTCATGGCAGGCCAAGTCCACGAGGCCGGCCGGTAGAACGGTCCGGGATCGTCGACGTAACCCGCAACACAGAGAGTTGGGACATCGCTGAATATCTGCGTGATCGCGGCCTTGTGGGCGCCGAGATACGCCGCTCTCGACCATGTCGTGAGATCGTACAGGGACTGCACGTCGCCGCCGAGCGCCGACAAGGCCGTCCCGACGGCGTCCTTCACACCGGGCGTACCGGCAACGAGGTCCGCCACGGGAGAACCGGCGAATGGCGCCAACAGGGCCAGCCAGCAGCGCACGCGAGCCCGCTCCCCCGGCGCTGACGTGCGCAGGTATTCCAGGACATCGAGCCCGCCCTTGCTGTGCGTGATAAAGCAGAGCGGCCGGTCATCTGTGCCAACAAGGGCCGCCAAGTGCGCGGCATTGGCCGCGACACCAGCTTCCGTCTCAACGCTGGCAATTTCGAGAACTATTCCTTCGCGCGCGAGCCCGTCCGAAATTCCTGCCATGTAACCGAGCGACCCTCCGAGGGCGACGGACGGAAGTGCGGAATCGCTCAGCCAAGACGGAACAAATATGACCCGCGTGTCGCGCAGACTATCGCTGACCTGCGAAAAGCGTTCGTCGATCCGGCCGCGAGTGGGAGCATCCCCGTCGAAGTAGGCGCGATAGCGCCCGCTTTCATCGCCGCCGCCCTGCGGCAGCCCGACACCCCAGGCGGCAGCCCGGCCAAGAGCGTCGCCTGGTCCGAAGATGGCCACCGCGCCAACTGCCGCAGCCGCCATTGCCGGCAATGCAAGTATCAGTACAGCAACCGCTGTCCAGAGATAACGCCGGCGCCCTACCGCTCTCTTGTGCGGTGGACGGGCGCCGGCGTCACGCATGTCTACTCTGCCGCCATGGCGTCGAGGGTCTCGCCGTTTATCGCCAGCTGATCGCCAACGGCGCCGACATGCACCGTCTCGCCGTCCCGGATGCGGCCCTCCAGCAGCATCATCGCCAGCGGGTTCTGCAGGGCGCGCTGGATGACGCGCTTGAGCGGCCGTGCGCCGTATACCGGGTCGTAGCCATGATCGGCGAGCCACGCCCGCGCGCTCGGCTCCAGCTCCAGCCCGACCTTGCGGTCGGCCAGCAGCTTCGCCAGCCGTTCGACCTGGATATCGACGATATGCGCCATGTGCTCGCGCGTCAGGCGGTGGAACAGCAGGATCTCGTCCAGCCGGTTGAGGAACTCCGGCCGGAAGTGCGCCCGCACCACGTCCATCACCCGGCCGCGCACCGAATCGCTGTCGGCGCCTTCGGGCATGCCGGCGAGGAACTCGGCGCCGAGATTCGACGTCATCACGATCAGGGTGTTGCGGAAATCGACCGTGCGGCCCTGACCGTCGGTCAGGCGGCCGTCGTCGAGCACCTGCAGCAGCACGTTGAAGACGTCGGGATGCGCCTTCTCGACCTCGTCGAACAGCACCACCTGGTACGGCCGGCGCCGCACGGCCTCGGTCAGCGCACCGCCCTCGTCGTAGCCGACATAGCCGGGAGGTGCGCCAATGAGACGGGAGACGGCGTGCTTCTCCATGTATTCCGACATGTCGATGCGCACCATCGCCTGCTCGTCGTCGAACAGGAAGGCAGCGAGCGCCCGTGTCAGCTCCGTCTTGCCGACACCGGTGGGGCCGAGGAACATGAACGAGCCCATCGGCCGCGACGGGTCCTGCAGGCCGGCCCGCGCGCGGCGGACGGCGTTTGAGACGGCGGCGATCGCCTCCTTCTGGCCGATGACGCGGCGCCCCAGCGCTGCCTCCATCTGCAGCAGCTTCTCGCGCTCGCCCTCGAGCATCTTGTCGACGGGAATGCCGGTCCAGCGCGAGACGACGCCGGCGATGTCCTCCTCGCCGACCTGTTCGTTGAGCATGCGGTGCTGCGCGCCGTCCGCGGCGTCGGCGAGCTTCTTCTCGAGGCCCGGGATGACGCCGTAGGCGAGCTCGCCCGCGCGTTCCAGCCGGCCGGCGCGCTGCGCCTGCTCCAGCTCGACCCGCGCCTGGTCCAGCTCCTCCTTGAGCTTCTGGGCATCGGAGATGGTTTCCTTCTCCGCCTGCCAGACCTGCGTCAGCTCGGCCGACTTCTGTTCGAGGTCGGCCAGCTCCTTGCCCAGCTTCTCCAGGCGCTCGCGCGAGGCGGGGTCGCTTTCCTTCTTCAGCGCCTCGCGCTCGATCTTGAGCTGGATGATGCGGCGATCGAGTTCGTCGATCTCCTCGGGCTTGGAGTCGACCTCCATGCGCAGGCGCGAGGCCGCCTCGTCGACGAGGTCGATGGCCTTGTCCGGCAGGAAGCGGTCGGTGATGTAGCGGTTGGACAGCGTCGCCGCCGACACCAGCGCCGCATCGGTGATGCGGACGCCGTGGTGGACCTCGTATTTCTCCTTGAGGCCGCGCAGGATCGAGATCGTATCCTCGACGGTCGGCTCGGCGACGAACACCGGCTGGAAGCGCCGCGCCAGCGCCGCGTCCTTCTCGACGTGCTTGCGGTACTCGTCGAGCGTGGTGGCGCCGACGCAATGCAGCTCGCCGCGCGCCAGCGCCGGCTTCAGCATGTTGGAGGCGTCCATCGCGCCGTCGGCCTTGCCGGCGCCGACCAGCGTGTGCATCTCGTCGATGAACAGCACCACCTCGCCGGCCGCCGAGCCGATCTCCTGCAGCACGGCCTTCAGCCGCTCCTCGAATTCGCCGCGGTACTTGGCACCGGCGATCAGCGCGCCGAGGTCGAGCGACAGCAGGCGCTTGCCCTTGAGGCTTTCAGGTACATCGCCGTTGACGATGCGCTGGGCGAGGCCCTCGACGATGGCGGTCTTGCCGACACCGGGCTCGCCGATCAGCACCGGGTTGTTCTTGGTGCGCCGCGACAGCACCTGGATGGTGCGGCGGATTTCCTCGTCGCGGCCGATGACCGGGTCGATCTTGCCGTCGCGCGCCGCCTGGGTGAGGTCGCGCGTGTATTTCTTCAGCGCCTCGTACTGGTCCTCGGCGCCGGCGCTGTCGGCGGTGCGGCCCTTGCGCACCTCGGCGATGGCGCGCTCCAGGCCCTGCGGTGTCACGCCGGCATCGGCGAGCGCCTTCGCCGCGGCGGTGCCGCTGGCGAGCGCGAGGGCGAGCAGGATGCGTTCGACGGTGACGAAGCTGTCGCCGGCCTTGGTCGCGATCTGCTCGGCGTTGTCGAGGGCGCGGGCAAGATCCTGGGCGAGGTAGACCTGTCCGGCGCCGGCACCCTCGACCTTCGGCAGCTTCGCCAGCGCCGCGTCCACGGCAGCGACCGCGCGGCGCGGATCGCCGCCGGCGCTTTTGACAAGGCCGGCGCAGAAGCCCTCGCTGTCCTCGAACAGTGCAGCGAGCAGGTGCTCGGCGGTGAGTTGCTGATGGCCGCGGCGCTGGGCCAGCCCCTGGGCCGCCTGCAGGAAACCGCGCGCACGCTCGGTGAATTTCTCGACGTTCATGTCCCCTCCGTCGGTCCCCCCTGGCGGGCAGGACGGGCTGGCGGACCCGATGAGAGTGGCATCCGCCGGTTAACGAAAGGCAGGGTCGCACCCGAAGGCCGGCGCGCGGTGGTCCTGCAGCACGGATATTGGTGTTGCCGAAGCGCAACACAAGGGGCGACGTCAGCCGTAGAGCGGGCTCTTGAGGCGCAGCATCACGACGGCCATGCGGGTCAGGAAGGCGCCGACCATGGTGACGAGGATGCCGAGAAAAATGTAGTCGGGGTCGATGCTGCGCGTCTGCCAGACGAGATACAGCGACAGCAGGAAGCCCCAGAAGAGGGCGATCTCGGGATATATCTCGCCCTTGAGGCTCGGAATGTCGCGTTCCTGGCGGACGATGTCGCGCAGGATGCCGCCACCGCCGCCGCCGAGCATGGCCAGCACCGCCCCCCACAGCCACAACGGCTCGAGACGCGTGGCGACGGCGACCACGACGCCGACGACGGTCAGGAAGGCGAGGCCGGCCGCATCGCAGACCGTGACGGTCCAGTTGAAGACCTGGCCCATGCGGGCGGAAACGCGCCCGGATCGGTCGCTATCGGCATGCAGCATGCGGGGCAGCGACTTGAGGACGACGTACCCGATGCCGACGACGACGCACACGAGCAGCAGGTAGGCCGGCTCCGCGACGACAGCCGGCGGCGAACGCCCGGCCACGAGGTCGCGCATCAGGCCGCCGCCAACCGCCGGCATGGCAGCGAGAACGAGGGCGCCGAAGATGTCGTAGCGGCCGCGGTAGGCGAGCACGATGCCGGACAGCGCAAAGGCGACGATGGCCGCGAGGTCGATGACGGTGAACCATCCGCGGTCCATCGTCTGCGCCAACAGGACCGGAAACACGTAGTCGGCGACGATGCCGTTGAAGTGCCCGGTCTCGCGCATCTCCTCGATCGCCGCATTGAACCGGGCGACCGTTTCCTGATCGACCGACTTCTTGCTGAACATCAGGTGGATCGGCACCGAGATGCGCAGCGGATGCTCGTCGGCGACCTGCCGCCAGCCGCCGCGCCATGCCGAGGTGGCGGCGACGACGCGGTCGGCGAGGAAGCCGTCGATGCGACCGGCGGCGAGATTGCGCAGGTTGGCATACTCGTCGCCGACGTGCACAAGGCGCGGGGCATTGGCCGGATCGGCGATCCAGTCATTGATTCGCGGGTCGGCATAGACGAAGCCATCGACGACACCGAGGCGGAAGCCGATCGCCTTGAAGTGCGCCAGCATGCCCTCGACGTCGTGGAAGCCGTACAGCCCGAGCTTTCCCGCCGGCACGTAGAGAACGTTCGTCTCGCTGCGGTAGGGAATGGAGAACCAGGCGTATTCGGCGCGCTCCGGCGACCAGGTCGCACCCGCCGCCATATGGCGCGTTCCCGCCGCGAGGTCGGCGAGGTGCTGGCGCCACGCCACCCGCTCGTAGGCAACCTCGACACCGACGCGCGCGGCGATGGCACGCACGAGTTCGATGTCGAGCCCGGTCAGGGTCTGATGATTGTTGCGGGATTCGAGGTACTGATAGGGATCCCACAGATACCAGCCGGAGCGCAGCGTCAATTCGGTCGCATGCGTCGACGGCAGCGCGGCCGTGACGGAGAGACACACGAACAACGTGAGGCGGCAGAACCACCTGTACACGCCGACGTCAGCCCCCTCTTACCGGCCCTCCTAACAGCGTCAGGCGGCGGGATCCTGTTCCTCACGTCCCTCGGCAGGCCGCTCCTCGCCGTGCCGGATGCGCAGCCGGCGGCGACGCGGACGGCCACCGTTCGCGCTGGCCTCCTCCTCGCGTGCGGCGACCGGCGCGATGGCCTCCTCGGCCGGCTCCGGCAGCTCCTGCACGACGGCGAGTGCCGGCTCGTCAGCCTCGTCGGCCTCGACAGGCGCCGCGTCGACGCGGCCCGCGTCGCGTGGCGGCAGGTAGCGTGCCGGCAGCGCGTCCTCGCCGCCGCCCCGCTCGCCCCGCTGGTCGTTCCTGTGATCGCCGCGCCCGTTGCCGCCACGCGGCTCGAAGCCGCGGCGCTCGTCGCGGTCACGCTGACGATCGTCGCGCTGGCGGTCGTCACGGTCGCGGCGGTCTTCGCGCGGACGGTCGTCGCGGTCGCGCTGCTGGCGATCGTCGCCGCGGCGTTCGTCTCGCGGCCGGTCGTCTCGCGGCCGGTCGTCTCGCGGCCGGTCGTCACGCTGCCTGTCATCGCGCGGGCGGTCGTCACGCTGGCGGTCGCCGTCGTAACGCTCGCCGCCACCGAAGCGGTCACCTTCGCCGCGCGCCGACTCGAAGCGGTCGACGTCGCCGTAGCGCTCGCCTTCGCCGTCGCGGTCCTCGCCTCGCTCGCCGCCGGAGCGGTTGCCGTCCCGGTCGAAGCCCTCACGCGGTCCGAAGGCGCTCATCAGGCGGTAGTAGTGCTCGGCATGCTGCAGCAGGTTCTCGGCCGCGACACGGTCGCCGCTGGACGACGCATCGCGCGCCAGCTGCAGGTATTTCTCGTAGATCTGGACAGAATTGCCCCGGACGCGCACGCCCGGCCCGTTGCTGTCGAAGACCTGAGCGCGCGGGTTCGGGCCCTTGCGCCCGCCGCGGCCGCGCGACCGCTTGCCGTTGGGATTCTGTCGCATTTCTCCGAACACGCCGGTTGTACCTTGTTCCGGGGATGGGCGTTGTGCCCCCCGCCCCACCGGTCCCGGTCCTTGTCCATCGCCAGGCGACGGACGCCCTCGGCATCCAACCCGGGTCCGCGACCTTCGTTCGCGGCACGGGCTGACAGCCTCAATCCGGGAAGCTGGCCGTGCTGCGGTCGCCTCATGCCAAAGCACGATTCGGCGCGGGGCAGCACGTTCGGCAATCAAACCCTATGATGGCGCCGCCTTAATGCCAAGGGAAATCTGTCGATTTCCTATACTCAGTTGCAAGTCAGCAACACGCACCGCTCATGCCCGCCGAGGTCGCGGCGCCGTCCGGCAGGCGCGAGCCCGGCGGCCTTCGCGACGCTTTCCACGCCGGTCGCCTGGCCCGCGCCGACCTCAAGCGCCGCGACGCCGCCCGATGCCAGCAACCGCGCCACATCGGGCATGAGAGCGCGATAACCGTCGAGTCCGTCGAGCCCGCCGTCGAGTGCCGTGCGCGGCTCGAACCGCGCCACTTCGGGCGCCAGCCCCGCGATCTCGGCACTCGCTATATAGGGCGGGTTGGCGACGATGACATCGTACGAACCGACAATGTCCGCGCCCCAGTTGCCACGGTGACACGCGACCCGGCCGCCAAGGCCGAGTCGTGCGACATTCGCGCGCGCCACGTCGAGCGCGTCGTCACTGGCATCGACGGCATCGACGCGCGCGCCGGGCCACTCGGCCGCGAGGGCGAGAGCAAGGCAGCCGGAGCCGGTGCCGAGATCGAGAACGCGCAGGCCGGCTCCCGCCTTTCCCTGCGGACGGACCTCGAGCAGCGCCTCGACCAGCGTCTCGCTGTCGGCGCGCGGCACCAGCACGCGCGCGTCGACGGCCAGATCCAGGGTCCAGAAGGCGGCACGGCCGAACAGATGCGCGGCCGGTTCGCGCGCGGCACGACGGTCGACGAAATGCGTGTAGTCGTGCGTCTCGCCCTCGGTCAGCGCCCGCCGGGCGCCGGCGACCACGGCGGTCATGCCGCCGGTCAGCACGGCGGCGAGCAGAAGCCGGGCCTCGCGCCGCGCATCCTCGACGCCGGCGGCGGCCAGCCGCGTCGTGGCGTCCGCGAGCGCGGCCGCCACGGTCGGCAGTTGGCCGGCCGCGACGCTCACGCTTCCTCCGCGAGACGGGCGGCCTCGTCCTCGGCGACCAGCGCGTCGATCAGTTCGTCGAGCCCCTCGCCCTCCATCAGCCGGTCGAGCTTGTACAGGGTGAGGTCGATGCGGTGGTCCGTGACCCGGTTCTGCGGGAAGTTCCAGGTGCGGATGCGCTCGGAGCGATCGCCGCTGCCGACCATCCCCTTGCGCTGCGCCGCACGCGCGCTGTCGCGCTTCTCGCGCTCCATTTCGTACAGGCGCGCGCGCAGCACGCGCATGGCATGTTCACGATTCTTGTGCTGCGACTTCTCGTCCTGCTGGGTGACGACGATGCCGGACGGGATATGGGTGATGCGGACCGCGCTTTCGGTCTTGTTGACGTGCTGCCCGCCGGCGCCGGACGCGCGGTAGACGTCGATGCGCAGGTCCTTGTCGGCGATGTTGACGTCGACGTCCTCGGCCTCGGGCATCACCGCCACCGTCGCGGCCGAAGTGTGGATGCGTCCCGACGCCTCGGTCGCCGGCACGCGCTGGACGCGGTGCACGCCGGACTCGAACTTGAACCGCGAGAACACGTCGCGCCCCACGACCTCCGCGATGACTTCCTTGTAGCCGCCGATGCCGGTGTCGTTGACCGAGATCAGGTTGACCTTCCAGCCGCGTCCCTCGGCATAGCGCTGATACATGCGGAACAGGTCGGCCGCGAACAGTGCCGCTTCCTCACCGCCCGTGCCGGCGCGGATTTCGAGAATGGCGCTGCGCTCGTCGGCCTCGTCCTTCGGCAGCAGCATGCGCTGCACATTGCGCTCGAGCGTGGGCAGCGTCGCCTCCAGGGCGAGCAGTTCCTCGCGCGCCAGCGCCCGCATCTCGGCGTCGGCATCCTGGTCCTCGGCCATTGCGGCGAGGTCGTCGAGTTCCCTGCGCTTGGTCCGCAGCTCGCGCACGGCAGCGACGACCGGTCCGAGTTCGGCGTACTCCCGTCCCAGCTTCGCGCGCGTCTGCGGCTCCAGCGGCGCCGCGCTCGACATCGTCGCGGTCAACTCGTCGTAGCGCGAGAGCACGCGTTCGAGCTTGCTGTCGAGGCTCACCGGCCGTTCTCCCCGTCATCGTCCGCATCCGCCGCATCGAGCGGAAACAGCCGCTTCACCATCGCCGCCATCGCCTCCGGCTCCATACCCGACGCGGCCGCCGCCCGCAGCCCGGCGTAGGGTTCGTGCAGCAGGCGGTTGACCAGCAGGCGCGTCGCCTCGGCGGCATCGGCCTGTCCGGCGCGGGCCAGCACGTCGCGGCGCGCCGCCTCGAAATGTCCGCGCAGCGCCGCCAGCAGCGGCACCGCGGCGCGCGCCGCACGGTCGTCCGACCACAGGTCGATACATTCGTCGACGATGCGCGCACCGGCGGCGGCAGCCTCGGCCCGTCCCGCGCGGCTAGCCCGCGCCACGCGGTCGAGGTCGTCGAGATCGTAACGAAAGGCGTTTTCCAGCGAATCCACGGCCGGCTCGATATCACCGGGCAGCCCGGCATCGATGAGGAAGATCGGTCGCTGGTGGCGTTGGCGCAAGGCCCGCTCGACGGCCGCGCGATCGACCAGCCAGCGGCCGGTTCCGGCCGCGGCGACGACGATGTCGGCGTCCGCCAGTGCCGCGCCGAGTTGGTCGAAGGTGACGGCCGCGCTGCCATGGCGGCGCGCGGCGATGGCGGCGCGCGCGGCGCTCGGCGCCGCGACCGTGAGTTGTCCGATCCCGGCAAGACGGAACTGGTCGACCAGCAGCGCGCCGACATCGCCGCCGCCGATCAGCAGCGCCCGGGCCGAAGCGAGGTCGCCATGCAGATCGCGAGCGACCTGCACCGCCGTCGCCGCCAGCGACACCGGGCCGATGGCGATGGCGGTTTCGCTGCGCACCCGCTTGGCACAGGCGTAGGCGGCCTGCAGCGCGCCCTCGAGTTCGGAGCCGACGATGCCGGCGGCGCGCGCGAGGCGATGGGCTTCCTTGAGCTGGCCGAGCACCTGCGGTTCCCCGACGACGACACTGTCGAGCGAGGACGCCACCTCGAAGACATGGCGCAGCGCATCGACGCCATCGAGGCGGCGCAGCGCCGGCGCCAGCTCGCCGTCAGCGACGCCGCCGTGCGCGGCGAGGGCAGCCGCGATGGCGCCGGCGGCACGGTCGGGCGCCGGATCGCCGGCATGGACCTCGACCCGGTCGCAGGTCGACAGGACGAGGGCCTGCCGCACGCCCCGCGCGCGCAGGTCGGCGAGGAAGCCGGCGACATCGCCTTCGCGCACGAAGAGGCGGTCGCGCAGGGCGCTGTCGGCTGAACGGTGGCTCGCTCCGACGACCAGGAGCTCCGCCACCGCCCCGGTCCCGGGTGCGGTCGGCTCGCCCATGCCGGTCGCTAGCGGAAGCGGACGAGGTAGGCGGCGAGGCTGGCCAGCGGCACCGCCGCCTGCTCGCCGGTGTCGAGGTCGCGCACCGTTGCCTCGTCGCGCGCCAGTTCGTCGTCGCCGAGCAGCACCGCGACGCGCGCGCCGATGCGATCGGCACGGCGCAGGCCGCGCTTGAGGCCGGAACGGTAGGCCAGTTCGACCACCAGGCCGGCGCGGCGCAGTTCGCCCGCCAGCACCAGCGCGCGGCGTTCGCCGGCGGGCCCGAGCGGCAGCACGGCGATGGCACGCGGCGGGGCGGGCGGCGCCTCGAGCAGCATCGCCAGCCGTTCGATGCCGGCGGCCCAGCCGACGCCCGGCGTCGCCGGCCCGCCCATGGTCTCGATCAGGCCGTCGTAGCGGCCGCCGGCCAGCACCGTGCCCTGGGCGCCCAGCGCCGTCGTCGTGAACTCGAAGGCCGTGTGGCAGTAGTAGTCGAGGCCGCGCACGAGACGCGGATTGACCGTGTGGTCGATGCCGAGGGCAGCGAGCCCGTCGCGGACCGCGGCGAAGAAATCGCGCGCCGCCGGCGTCAGGTAGTCGGCAAAGGACGGCGCATCGGCGATCACGGCACGGTCGCCCTCGTCCTTGGAATCGAGGATGCGCAGCGGGTTGCGCCCGAGGCGTTCGCGGCTGTCGGCCGACAGGCGCGCGGTGTGATCCGACAGGTAGCCGACCAGCGCGTCGCGGTAGGCGCCGCGACTCTCACCGTCGCCCAGCGTGTTGATCTCCAGCGTCGTCGCCGCGCGCACGCCGAGCCGTTCGAGCACCTCGGCGCCGAGCGCCACGACCTCGACGTCGCCGGACGGCTCCGGCACGCCGAGCAGCTCGACGCCGATCTGGTGGAACTGGCGCAGGCGGCCCTTCTGCGGCCGCTCGTGGCGGAACATCGGGCCGGCGTAGAACAGCTTCAGCGGCAACTCGTTGGCGAGGCCGCCGGAGATGACCGCGCGGGCCACGCCCGCCGTGCCTTCGGGCCGCAGGGTCAGGCTGTCGCCGCCCTTGTCGGTGAAGGTGTACATCTCCTTGGTGACGATGTCGGAGGTTTCGCCCAGCGTGCGCGCGAACACTTCGGTGAACTCGAATACCGGCGTCGCCGCCGGCGCGTAGCCGAAGCGGCACGCCGCCTCGCGCGCCGTCTCGACGACATGCAGGTGCGCCAGCGCCTCGGCGCCGAACAGGTCGCGTGTGCCGCGGACGGGCTGCAGGCGGGCCATGCCGGTGTCGCTGGTTCGGGTGCTATTCCGCCGCCGAGGGCAAGGCGCCCCCATCGGCGGGCCTGGCGGCAGCCGCGGCGGCGTTGGCCGCCTCGATCTCGGCCGCCTTGGCCTCGACGAGGCCGACGAGGTGCTCGACGATCGACTCGTCCTTGAGGCGATGCGCCGGCTGGCCGGCGAGGTACACCTGATGGGTGCCGCGCCCGCCGCCGGTGAAGCCGATGTCGGTCATCTGCGCCTCGCCCGGGCCATTGACGACGCAGCCGATGACCGACAGCGTCAGCGGCGTGGTGATGTGCGCGAGACGCTCCTCCAGCACGCGCACCGTCTCGATGACGTCGTACTGCTGGCGCGCGCAGGACGGGCATGAGATCACCGTCACGCCGCGGCGGCGCAGGCCGAGCGACTTGAGCAGCTCATAGCCGACGCGCACTTCCTCGACCGGGTCGGCCGACAGCGAAACCCGCAGGGTGTCGCCGATGCCGGCCCAGAGAAGGTTGCCGAGGCCGATCGCCGACTTGACCGTGCCGGCGCGCAGGCCGCCGGCCTCGGTGATGCCGATGTGCAGCGGGTAGTCGCAGGCATCCGCCAGCCCCTGATAGGCGGCGACGGCGAGGAACACGTCGGACGCCTTGACCGAAATCTTGAACTCGCGGAAATCGAGGTCTTCCAGCAGATGCGCGGAATCGAGTGCGCTTTCGACCAGCGCCTCGGGACAGGGCTCGCCGTACTTCTCCAGCAGGTGATGCTCCAGCGAGCCGGCATTGACGCCGATCCGCATCGAGCAGTTGTTGGCCTTGGCCGCGTCGACGACTTCCTTCACCCGCGCGCGCGAGCCGATGTTGCCGGGGTTGAGCCGCAGGCAGGCGGCCCCGGCCTCGGCCGCCTCGATGGCGCGGCGGTAATGGAAATGGATATCGGCGACGATCGGTACGCGGGCACCGCGCACGATCTCGCCCAGCGCCGCCGTGCTCGCTTCGTCGGGGCAGGAGACGCGCACGATGTCGGCACCCGCCGCCTCCAGCGCGCGCACCTGGGCCAGCGTCGCCTGCGCGTCGCTGGTCGGCGTGTTGGTCATCGACTGGACGGTGATCGGCGCGCCGCCGCCGACCGGCACGTCGCCGACCATGATCCGGCGGCTCTTGCGGCGCTCGACGTCGCGGTAGGGACGTACGCTCATGGGCGGGCCATCCTCGTGGCGCCCCGGAGCCCGGCGCGCGGTCCCGCGCCTAGCATGCGCCGGGCGACGGGTGCAAGCGCCGACCGGAAACCGGAAGGCCGGCACACATATTTGTGGCCGGCCTATGGCGGAGGGAGAGGAACCGGGTTCCAACACTCTCCACTTAAATGCACCGCTGCCTGTAGCCGCTCATCACCTGCGGCAGATCCTACCGCCGAATCGGTACGCTGAACTGGGAGCGCTGCACGACCTGCCACGGCGGCGGGATGCCGACCACTCGTCATCCTTGGGCGCTAGCAGCAGTTGAGGCAGTCAGTTAGTTGGCGGCCGGCCCCGCGCGCGTTCCAGATGGGGGAAGACGAGACGCTTCCTCGAGGACGGGATTCGCCTCAAGTTCGGCGATCAACCTCTTCATTTCCGCGATCTCCCGGAGTTGCGCCTCGATGATTTCATCGGCCAGCTGCCGAACGCGCTGGTCACGGATCAATGCTCGTTCACTGGTCAGGACAGCTATCGAATGGTGCGGAATCATCGCCTTCATATAACTGACTTCGTCGACAGTCTCCTGGCTGCGGACCAGCCACAGGGCCCCCGAGAAGGCGATCACGCTCGCAGCGATGATGGCGATATTTGCCCGGACGTTGCTGTACATGGACCACATGAAAGCGAGCATGACGATCGCCATCGCTGCGCCCATCACCACTGCCATCCAGGTGCGTGTTTGGCTATATGTGACGTGATCGAGTGCATAAGTATTCAGGTACATGAGGCCGAACATGACGACGGTAGACAATCCGATCATCGCGGCGAAGCGCGGATAGGACATGGCTTGCCCTCTCGCAGTCTCGGGTGGGGCGATCGGCATTGATGTCGACCACAATCTACTGGGCTGAAACGTACAAATTCCCCGGCGGTTCCCGTTTCACCCGGACGGACGTGCCAACCTACGGGTAACATTCTCTGGTCATCGCGGGCGATCGTTTTCAGACCTCCACGGCAGGGTCGGTGACCACCCTGGCTCAGAACGTCAGGCCAGTGTTCCTCGAACCTGGGGCAACACCCTTCGAGCCGTCGATCTCGGAACCGGCACCTCCGAGTCCGTCGATAATGGGGCAATGCGGCCGACCATCGCCGTCACACCCCGCGGCCAGATGCGTCAGCGCACCGGCCATCTCTTCCAGTTCTCGCGCCCTGCGCTTCAGCTCGTCGACATGCGCCAGTGCGATGGCCTTCACCTCGGCATTGCTGCGGTTCTGGTCGCTCCAGAGCCTCAGCAGATCGCGTATCTGATCGATCGAGAACCCCAGACGCCGCGCCCGCCTTATGAAGGCCAGGCGGTGAATATCGGCGTGCCCATAATCGCGGTAGCCACTCTCGCGCCGTGCCGAAGGCGGGATCAGGTCTATGCTCTCGTAGTAGCGAATGAGTTTGGCCGACACGCCTGTCGCGCTCGCCGCCTGACCGATGTTCATGGCCGCCTCCGAAGTCGCTTGACCTTACCATCGCTGGAAGGTCCAGAACACAGGCCAGTCGCGATTTGACGCCAGTGCACACAGGAGATTCGAGATGGCCGGGACGCCCGCTGCCCCCGCAGGGCATGCAAAGCCGCAGGACGGATCGACGTCGGCCTGCCATGCCCATGGACATGGATCCGAGAGCCACGGGGCCGGCCCTGCCCATGGCGCGGTGTCGAAGGCCGATGGGGAGGGAGACCACCGGGTGAAGGACCCGGTGTGTGGGATGAGCGTCGATCCGCACACCGCGAAGCACCGGGCCGAACATGCGGGCCACCCCTACTATTTCTGTTCGGCCGGTTGCCGGACCAAGTTCCTGGCGGACCCGGAACGGTATTTGTCGCCCGCAGAGGCCCGGGCGCCGCAGGAGCCGGTGCCGGACGGAACGACCTACACCTGCCCCATGCATCCGGAGGTGCGGCAGATCGGACCCGGCTCCTGCCCCATCTGCGGCATGGCGCTGGAACCACTGCTGGTGACCGCCGAGGCCGGTCCGAATGCGGAACTCATCGACATGACGCGACGCTTCTGGATCGGGCTCGTCTTTGCACTGCCCGTGGTCGCGCTGGAGATGGGCGGGCACCTGACCGGGCTGGACCACGTTGTGCCGCGGCAGATTTCGAACTGGGTCCAGATGGCGCTGGCAACGCCCGTGGTGTTGTGGGCGGGATGGCCCTTCTTCTTGCGCGGCGGGCAGTCGCTGGTCACGCGCAACCTCAACATGTTCACGCTGATCGCCATCGGCACCGGTGCCGCATGGATCTACAGCATGGTGGCGGCGCTCGTTCCCGGCACCTTCCCCGACGCCTTCCGCGGCCATGACGGTTCGGTCGCCGTCTACTTTGAAGCCGCGGCGGTAATTACCGTTCTGGTGCTGCTGGGACAGGTGCTGGAACTCCGCGCCCGGGAAAGCACGAGCGGCGCCATCCGGGCCCTCCTCGACCTTGCGCCCAAGACAGCACGTCGTGTGTTGCCCGATGGCAGTGACGAGGAGGTTGCGCTCGACCTCGTGCAGGTCGGCGACCGCCTGCGTGTGCGGCCCGGCGAAAAGGTGCCGGTAGATGGCGAGGTCGTCGACGGGCGCAGTGCCGTCGACGAATCCATGGTGACCGGCGAGTCGATGCCAGTGACCAAGGAAGCCGGCGCCACAGCGATCGGCGGTACGGTCAATCAATCGGGAAGTCTGGTGATCGAGGCCCGCGGCGTCGGTCGTGACACGATGCTGTCGCGCATCGTTCAGCTGGTCGCCGAGGCCCAGCGCAGCCGTGCACCGATCCAGAGACTGGCCGATCAGGTCTCTGGCTGGTTCGTGCCGGCGGTGATCGCCATCTCGGTCCTTGCCTTCGCCGCATGGTCGGTGTGGGGGCCGGAACCTCGCCTTTCATACGCAATGGTTGCCGCCGTGGCGGTGCTGATCATCGCCTGTCCCTGCGCGCTGGGGCTGGCGACGCCAATGTCCATCATGGTCGGCGTCGGGCGCGGCGCACAGGCCGGTGTGCTGATCAAGAACGCCGAGGCGCTGGAACGGATGGAGAAGGTCGACACACTGATCGTCGACAAGACAGGGACGCTCACGGAGGGCAAGCCGGCGCTCACGGAAATCGTCACGGCGAAGCATTTCAACCGGACGGAGGTGCTGCGGCTCGCCGCAAGCGTCGAGCGGGCGAGCGAGCATCCACTGGCCGCCGCGATCGTTCAGGCCGCAGAAGCAGAGGGCCTAATCCTGGCATCCGTACAGCAGTTCGATTCGCCGACAGGACGTGGCGCAATGGGCACCGTCGAGGAACGCAGGATCCTTCTCGGTAATGCCAATTTCCTGGGCGAGCATGGCGTCGACGTGACCTCGCTTTCGGATGCCGCCGAGCGGCTGCGCCAGGACGGTGCCACGGCCATCTTCATGGCGGTCGATGGTCGAGCCGCGGGCGTCTTCGCCATCGCCGACCCGGTCAAGGCGACCACGCCCGAGGCGCTCGCCGCGCTGAAGGCCGAGGGCATCCGCGTCATCATGCTGACCGGCGACAACTGGACCACCGCGAAGGCCGTCGCGCGGCGCCTTGGCATCGATGATGTCGAGGCCGAGGTGCTGCCCGACCAGAAGAGCGCGGTCGTCCAACGCTACAAGGGCGAGGGACGGGTCGTGGCGATGGCTGGCGACGGCGTCAACGACGCACCGGCACTGGCCGCGGCAGACGTCGGCATCGCCATGGGCACCGGCACCGACATTGCCATGGAGAGTGCCAGCGTGACACTGCTCAAGGGAGACCTCAACGGCATCGTGCGGGCACGGCGCCTGTCGCAGGCGACCATGAGCAACATCCGTCAGAACCTGTTCTTCGCCTTCGTCTACAACGCGCTGGGCGTACCGGTCGCGGCCGGCGTGCTGTTCCCGGTCTTCGGCATCCTGCTGTCGCCAATCATCGCGGCGGCGGCGATGGCGCTGTCCTCTGTCAGCGTCATCACCAACGCCGCACGGCTGCGGGCAGTGAAACTCTGATGCCGGGCTGGAAGGCCGAACGGCGTCGGCAATTCGGAGCGGCGGAACGGGCCATACTTGACGGCGTTCCGCCGCCTCCCGATATTGCTAAGTTGCGTGGCCAACCCCGCGGCAGGACGAACAACAGGTCGATGCAAATCGTACCGACGATCCGCATGAGCATCGACCAGACCCGCGTGCTTTCCCGCGGGGTACTTGCCGTGCTGGCGTCGCTGGTACTGTTGTTCGCGATATCGATTGCCGGATCGGCCTTTGCGGGCACAGCCGAACAATCCGGCCATCACGTCGTTGCCGACGGCGATCATTCGGACCATCACGTTTCCGGGATGACCTACCATATCCGGGCCGTATCGGTGGAGACCGGCGCCGCCACGCTGGAAGCGTCTTCGGCGACGGACGAATGCCACCGCAACGACAGCTGCTGTGCCATGGCCTGCGGCGGCGCCGCGCTCCTTACGGTCTGGGTATCGCCCTGGCCGGCGACAGGGTCATCGCGCATCGGTGCAATGCCGACGCAGGGCACCGGAGGACTGGCGGCCGAACCGCTTCGACGTCCTCCCCGCGCCATGTCAGCCTGACATAGTCGGACGCGCCGCCGGACCGTTGTGTCCGGGGCCGGCCCAATCCTCCCGATCCGCGCGCGATCGCGATCCGGCGCAAGCCGTGATGCGGTGCGCCGTCGTTCATCCATTCGTGAAGGTCAAACCATGAAACTGTCATTCAGTGGCCGAGCCCTGCTCGCCGCCGCAGTCGCCGGCGCCGTCGCCCTGGCCTCCGCTTCCCACGCCGCCCCCGGCCATGTGCAGGCGACCGCCATCGGCAAGCCCGGCACGGCCGGCCCAAATACGCGCACCATCGAAATCAAGCTCGGCGACATGTTCTTCGAACCCGAGCGCATCTCCGTGCGCCCGGGAGAAACCGTCCGCTTCGTCATCTCCAACACGGGCAAGGTGCTGCACGAATTCAATATCGGCACGGCTGCCATGCACGCCGTCCATCAGAAGGAGATGGAGGCCATGGCCGCGCAGGGCGTCATCACCGACACCGGCATCGACCAAACGAAGATGCATGGCGGCCACATGGGCGCCGACGGCAAGCCGATGATGCACGACGATCCGAACGCTGTCCTCGTTCCGCCGGGCGGCCGGGGCGAGGTGGTCTGGACCTTCCCCAACGCCACCGATCTCGAGTTCGCCTGCAACCTGCCGGGCCATTACGACGCCGGCATGGTCGGCCGCATCGGCATGACGCGTTGACCGGGGGAACAGAGCCATGAATGCAATGCAACTCCGCGGGCTCGCGCGTGCTGCCATGCTCGCGGTCGTGCTGTCGCTGCCGAGTGGCCTCGCCACGGCCGGCGTCTATGAACTGACCATCGACCAGACGACCATCGATATTGGAGGCACGCAGCGCACGGCGATGACCGTCAATGGCACGGTGCCGGGTCCGCTGCTGCGCTGGCGGGAGGGCGAGGATGTCGAGCTGCGCGTCACCAACCGGTTGAAGGAGACCAGCTCGATCCACTGGCACGGCATCCTGCTGCCGCCGAGCCAGGACGGCGTGCCAGGCATCAGCCCTGGCTTCCACGGCATCGCGCCCGGCGAGACCTTTACCTATCGGTTCCGCGTCCGCCAGGGCGGCACCTACTGGTATCACAGCCACTCTGGCACACAGGAACAGTCCGGCGTCTATGGGCCGATCGTCATCACGCCGGCCGGGCGCGAGCCGTTCCGCGCCGACCGCGAGCACGTCATCGTGCTGTCCGACTGGACCGACGAGGATCCGCGCCGCGTCATCGCCAATCTGAAGGCCGTCCCCGGCTATTACAACTTTGCCCGTCGCACGGGCGCCGATCTCTTCCGCGACATGGCAAATGCGAAAGACCCGGCCGAACGCGCGGCGATCTGGAACGACCGCCTCGACTGGGCCGAGATGCGGATGGACCCGACCGACCTCGCCGACGTGACGGGATACACCTTCCTCGCCAACGGCGCCGCGGCGGGGCAGAGCCCCGTGCTGTCCTTCGCGCCCGGCGAACGCGTGCGGCTGCGCTTCGTCAATGCCTCGGCGATGACGTACTTCGATGTCCGCATTCCGGGCCTGCGCATGACGGTCGTCGCGGCGGACGGCAACAACGTCGAACCGGTGCCGGTCGACGAGTTCCGCATCGCCGTCGCCGAGACCTACGACGTGATTGTCCGCCCGAGTGAGGACAAGCCCTATGCGGTTCTCGCGGAGTCGATGGACCGCGCGGGCTTCGCGCGTGCCGTGCTGGCGACGAGGGCCGACGCCGATCCGGGGCCGCTGCCGGAACACCGCCCCCGCGCCGTACTGACCATGGCCGACATGGGATCGAGTTTCGGGTCTACGGGCCTCGACAGGGGCACGCCGGCGCCGGAGACGGATGCTCCGGGCCATGTCGCGCCGATGGAGATGGACCACGGCGGACATGCAGCCGCCCCCGCCCCGGCCCAGGGTGCCATGCCAACCCCTCCGGCGATGGATCACGCTGCCATGGGGCATGGCCCGTCGCCGGGCGCGGCCGATCACGCCGCCATGGGACATGGCACCGTATCGGACACGATCGCGCACGATGTCGGTGCGCCGCCCGGCGCGAAGGTGCTGTCCTACCGCGACCTCAAGGCGCTGGGTTCCCCGTTCCCCGCGCAGGAACCCGACCGCGTCGTCGAGATGCGGCTGACGGGCAACATGGAGCGCTATTTCTGGTCGATCAACGGCCGGAAATTCTCCGAAGCACAGCCGATCGTGCTGCGCCTCGGCGAGCGGGTGCGCTTCCGCTTCATCAACGAGACGATGATGAACCACCCCATGCATCTGCACGGCATGTGGATGTTGCCGGACGTCGGCAACGGGGCGAAAAACCCGCTGAAGCACGTCGTCAACATCAAGCCGGGCACGACGTTCGATGTCGACGTCCCGGCCGATGCCGAAGGCGAATGGGCCTTCCACTGCCATCTGCTCTTCCATATGGAGACGGGCATGATGCGCAAGGTGGTGGTGCAGCGGCAGTCGGCGAGCCTCGGCACGGAGGCACGGCCATGAAGGCACCGCGCATCATCATTGCCGCAGTCGTCGCCACGCTCGGCGCCGGCACGTGGGAAGCGCGCGCAGCCGAGCCCATGCACGACGGCCGGTGGAGCCAGGTGCTCGTCGACCGGCTCGAATATCGCTGGCAGGACGGCAACGACATCGTGGCCTGGGAGGCGGAGGCCTGGTGGGGCGGCGATTACGAGCGCTTCCGCCTTGAGACGGAGGGCGAACAGGTCCGTAACGGATCGCTGGAAAGCGCCGAGGTGCGAGCCCTCTACTCGTGGCTGACCGACTATTTCTGGGATATCCGCGCCGGACTGCGGCAAGATTTCCGGCCGCGGCCCGAGCGGAGCTACGCCGCGGTCGGCATCGCCGGGGTCGCGCCGTACCTCATCGAAGTCGAGGCCTTCGCCTTCGTCAGCGAGAATGGCAAGGTGTCGGGCCGGTTCGAGGCCGAGACGGACTGGTATCTCACCCAGCGTCTTGTTCTGCAGCCGGCCGCCGAAATCGACCTGGCGCTCAGCGGCGACCGCGCGATCGAGCAGGGAAGCGGCCTGCGGGCGATCGAGCTCGGCGCGCGGCTGCGCTACGAGTTCGCCCGCGAGTTCGCGCCCTATGTCGGCGTCCACTGGGAGCGCAAGCTGGGCGAGACAGCCGATCTTGCCCGCGCGCATGGCGAGACGGCCGACAGCCTCGCCGGCGTCACGGGCATCAGGTTCTGGTTCTGAACGTGGGTCGGGCGGCGCTCTGGTGCCGCCCGATCACGATTTCCTGGGAGTACGCAGAAGCGGGTCATGCGGAAAATCAGCGCACGCACGGGAATGGTCATCGTCGGGGCACTGATTCTTGTCGTCGGCCTCGGGTTTGCCGGCGGCATGATCATCTACATGGACAGCTCCATCGACGCCGGGACGCGGGCGATAGCGCGTGGAGAACCTCTCTATCAACAGCACTGCGCCAGCTGCCACGGGGCCCGGCTCGAAGGTCAGCCCGACTGGCGCAGCCGCAAGGCCGACGGCAGGCTGCCGGCGCCGCCGCACGACATGAGCGGCCACACCTGGCACCATTCGGACGAGCAACTCTTTCGCATCACGAAGCACGGCCTCAAGCCGCCGCACGCTCCGGAAGGTTACGAAAGCGACATGCCGGCTTTCGAGGGGGTGCTCACCGACGCCGAGATCCGTGCGGTGCTGGCGTTCATCAAGAGCCGCTGGCCGGCGCATATCCG
This sequence comes from Alphaproteobacteria bacterium, assembly GCA_050246875.1. Taxonomy (GTDB): domain Bacteria; phylum Pseudomonadota; class Alphaproteobacteria; order UBA6615; family UBA6615; genus SHWB01. The sequence goes on from JBFWVF010000013.1 coordinate 66,320, forward strand.
CGAGCGCCAGACCCGGCTGGGACAGGAGAAATCGAGATGATGGGATCCATGGCGGATTCGGGGTGGATGATGCTGGCGGGCGGACTTGTTGGACTGCTCGTCGTCGCGCTGCTCGTGCTGGGGTGCGCCGCGCTCGTCAAATACCTGTTCCTTTCAGACGGCGCGCGCCGCGATGACTGAGCACCGCGCGAGGCGATGGCTATCCGCCGCGTTGCCCCCGGCCATTTTCGGGATGTTCGTGGCAGCCGCCGTCAACGTGCCAGCTGCTGCTCATTCGGTTGGCGAACTGCAGGACATGCTCGGCAGCCGGGAGCAATACTTTCAGGCTCTGGACGCAACGACGCCCGGCTTCGATCTGCTGAACGCAGCGGGCGGGCGCGTCGCGTTGGGAGATCTCCGGGGCCAGGTCGTCGTGCTGTTCTTCATCTATACGCACTGCCCGGACATATGTCCGCTGCACGCCGACCGCATCGCCCTCGTTCAGGAGAAGGTGAACCGGACGCCGATGCGCGAGGCGGTTCGATTCGTCGCCATCACCACCGATCCGCTCCGCGATACTCCGGACGTCCTCTCCGCCTACGGCGAAGATCACGGCTTCGATCCGGCGAACTGGCTCTTCCTAACGGTCCGTCCCAACGATGCCGAGGATGTGACACGGCGCCTTGCCGAACGGTTTGGCCATCGCTTCGACCGCAGCGCCGACGGCTCGTATCAGACCCATGGAATCGTGACCCACATCATCGACAAGTATGGACGTTGGCGCGCCAACTTTCATGGGCTCCGCTTCGAGCCCACCAACATGGTGCTCTTTCTGAATGCGCTGGTGAACGACAGCCATACGGATGCCGGCACACGCCGAAGCATCTGGGACCGGTTGAGAGATGTGTTCCGATGAGCCAGCGCGACCGCAGGCAGGGCATCCCGAGAGGCCATTATTACGATCGAGGAGCACAAGCCATGAGAATGAACACTGCGCTTCCGTTCTTTTTCGGCGCCATGTTGCTGCTGGGCACGACCACCGCCGCCCTTGCACAGTCGGGCCCTCAGAACACCGACGACCATCACCCGCCTGAGACGCAGACGGCTCCGCCAGCCGCGACAGGTGCCGAAACCCCTCCGACAGGAATGCGAGGCGGCACGCAGGGCGAAGGCCGCCCTGACCGCAGCATGGGACAAGGCATGATGATGTGCCCGATGATGCAGATGATGGGTGGACGCCAGGCAATGGACATGCAGGCCATGATGGGAACCGCGGTGCTCGGCGGCGTCCCTCACGAAAGGCCGACGGAAATGACGCCCGAGCGCGTTCGCGCCCTTCTTGAGAAGCGGCTGGAGCAGGAGGGGAACCCGCGGCTGAAAATCGGCAAGATTGCGAGTGCTGCCGATGGAAATATCACGGCTGAAATCGTCACCGTTGACGGCTCACTTGTGCAGAAGCTTGCCTTCAACCGTTATCCCGGCCTGTTCCGGCAGCTCGCCGAGTAGAATCGCGAGGGGTGCGAGTGCGAGCGCGATTCGGCTGATCGTCCCGCTGGTGCTTCTTCCCGGAGTCGTTCAGCCGGATCTCCGCTCTGTCACCGGTATGCGAGGGAGGCGAAATGGTCCGTGAGCAGTCTTCCCTCGCGTGCCGTGTCGACGGATGAGTGCCGCCATGGTCTCGCTGTCCGGTCCGGCACAAGGACGCTGGCTTCCCACGCTGAGGCGCTACCTCCTCGCCATGGCCTTTGGCAACCTCGTCTGGGAGTTCGCCCATACACCGCTTTACACACTGTGGAACACCGGCAGTCCAGGCGACATCGTGTTTGCCGCCGTTCATTGCACTGGCGGAGACATACTGATCGCGACGAGTGCGCTCGTGGCAGCGTTAGCCGTGCTCGGAAGCGGCTACTGGCCGCAGGCCAGCTATCGTCGTGTAGCAATCGTCGCCGTTATCGTCGGTCTCGGTTACACCGTTTTCAGCGAATGGCTGAACGTGGAGGTCCGGGAAACTTGGGCCTATCGCGACCTGATGCCGGTCATTCCGGTGATCAACGCCGGGCTCACTCCCATCGCCCAATGGATCGTGCTGCCGGCCCTCTCCTTCTGGTGGGCAGCGCCTCGGAAAGGAGCACCATGATCCGTCCTCGCTTGATATTGGGCCTCTCGGCCCTGCTCGCGGCTGCGGTGGCATTCGTCGCACCGCCGGCCGCTCGCGCCCAGGCAGGGATGCCCCTGAACCAGCTGTTGCAGTCAACGCACATCCATGGACTCGCAGTCGACCGCGCCGATAGCGGCCGCCTTCTGGTCGCTACGCATCACGGTTTGCACGCGCTGCGCCTCGATACCGCGACTGTCGAGCCCGTCTCCGAGCGGCGGGATGATTTCATGGGCTTCACGCCCCATCCGGCCGATGCCTCCATCCTGTTCGCCAGCGGCCACCCCGCGGCAGGGGGCAACCTTGGCGTCATCAAGTCCAGCGACGGCGGCCGGAGCTGGTCGAAGATCGCCGACGGCGTCGGAGGTCCGGTGGATTTTCACCAGCTTGATGTGAGTCGCAGTGCGCCGAACGTGTTGTACGGCGGTTACAATGGGCTCCAGCGAAGCGACGATGCCGGCAGGACATGGCGAACCGTCGGTCCATTGCCGCCAGATACGTTCGATCTGGCCGTGTCACCAACGGATTCCGAGGTCGTGTACGCAGCTACGCGGACCGGCCTGCTACGCGGCGATTCGGGGGGAACCCGATGGGCAGCGGAGTTCGCGGCCGGCCAAACCGCAACCCTGGTTCACGCCTCGAACGGCGCGCTCTATGCATTTGTCGTGGGAGTGGGCCTGGCAAGGCGCACCACAACCGACCCGGAGTGGAAAATACTGACGCCGCAGGTGCACGGCGGCTACGTACTGCACCTCGCCGTCGGAACAGGGATCGATCCGAAGATGTTCGCGGCGACACACGACCCGAAGACGGGCCTCCAGTCGATCTCCGTGTCGGTAGACGGCGGCGTCAGGTGGTCCTCGCTGTCGGCGCGCTAGCGGCGTTTCGATTCAGCGCCACGGGGACCCACTGTACCAGCCGACCAGCGAACAGCGCGTGCCGACGGAGACGGGCTCCACCGCGTGGTACAGGATCGATGGAAATACAATGACCGTCCCCTGTTCTCTCGCTTCCTTGCGTAACGGATCGGCGAGGTCGCGGAACCTCAGCGTGCCGCCCTCGTACTCGTCGGGCGAACTCAGCTGCACCACGACCGAAAGCTTCCGCGCGTCGGGCCACGTCGCCGGCAGGAAGTCGTCCATGTGCGCAGCGTAGTGCCCCTGCTCGCCCGCGTCGTAGATCGAATACTGCAGCGCCGCGCATCCTTGCGGCGCGTAGTCGACATCGAAGTGCTGTGCATTGACCGCGGCGAGCGCGCGGTCAATGCGCGCGAACAGCCAGGCGAAGCGCTCCTCGTCGCGCCGCAGCCAAGCCACGCGCGAGCGGCGTGTCTCAGGGTGCTCGGCACGCGCCAACGACACCGTCCCGGCGCGGAACTCCAGCGACCGTTCGAGCGCGCGCAGGGCGGCGCATTCGTCCGCAGTGAGCGCGCCGGGGACCACGACGTGAGTGCGGTACATCGAGCCTCCGGTCAACGTGGCGCGAGGGCGGGCAGCTCTGCCCGCTTGGGGTAATTCCGCGCCGGCCGCTCGGGACGAGCGCCGGCCTCGACGGCGGCAAGAATGCGCGCGCCCTGCTCCCACCAGGAATCGTCGGCCTCGACCAGCGTGCCGTCGGGACGCATGAGGTAGTGGGCGTGGCCGGGGTACCAGAATCGGGCGATGCGGCCAGAGGGCAACTCGAAGGCCTCGCCGAACTCGACGGCGAAGTCGTCAAGCGATCCGCGCCGATACCATGTGCCGTTGCGGCCATGAACATAGATGCGATGGCCTCCCTGCCACGGCGTGCAGGTGACGCCGGGCCGCTCCCAGTCGTCCCACAGGCGGCGCAGCTCAGCCATCAGCGGCACGGCGTCGATCGCCCGCCGCGTGCCGTCCGGCAGCAGCTCGTGTCCCTGCCCCGCGTCCAGATCGAACCAGAGCTCGCACACGCCGCGGGTCAGAAGCAATTCGCGGGCGATTGAGTACCCCTTCTCGATCCCGTCGATGGTGGCGAAATGCGAGGCGGCGGTGAGGTGAACGAGATTCATGCGGGGGCCTCCATGCTGCCGAAGACGCGCAGGCCGCCCCGGATGCGGAACCCGCCCGGCGCGGCGATGAACCAGACCATTTCGCGCGGCGACGGCGCGTGCGGGACGAGGCCGCTGGCGGGCCAGTCGGCGAAGCCATCGCGCGCGTAGCGCCATGTCAGGGGCCGCACGCCGTCCGTGCCGTCGGCGAGGAAGCGGACACCGTCGGCGGCGGTCGCCAGGTCCGGCCGAACGGCAACACGCTGTCCGCGCCCCGCGTGCAGGACGAGGTTTGCCGTCAGGAACCAGTCATGGCCCGGGTAGCGCAGGCAGGACATGTCGGCGACCGGCCAGGCGGCGACATACGCGATGCGCGTGATCTCGCCATCGGCGGAGATCACGACATCGCCCGGCTGCACGTCGCGAACCAGCCTCGGCCCATCGGGCGTCAGCAGTTCGGCATCGCCGCAGAGCGACCCCGGCATGACCGCGGGTGCTGTCGCATCCGCCTCAACGTGTTGCCAGAAGCGGCGCGGCGGCTTCGTCCCGAAGGTCTCTGCGTAGAGCCGGGCCGAGGCCAGGTGCCGGCACCTGGCCTCGGGGTTCATCTCGGGGCGCCAGTAGAGGCCCGGATTGTGATCGATAAAGAATCCCACCGTCGCTTCGCAGAAGCGCCGGTAGTCGGGTGTGAACAGCAGGAAGAAGTGCCAGAAACGGTCGACCGGGCAGTCGGTCATGCCGTTGCGCTGGCGGTCGCGGTCGATCCAGCACAGCAGGAAATACCGCCTCAATTCCTGACTGACCTCGATCGCGTGCGAGCGCGGCAGGCCGTTCTTCTCGGCATACCAGCGCTCGACATCGGCGAGGTCGTACTCGACGAGGCGCCGCCAGATGTCGGCGACGTCGGCCTCGGCGTTCACCCGTGCCGCTCCACCGGGAGGCCACGCAGCAGGGCGAGGCGCCGGTCGAGGTCGGCGGCGAGCGGACGCGCGAAGTCGCCGCCGGCCCAGCCGTCGACCACCACGCCGCCATGGATGATCATGGAGCTGGTGGTCACCAGCGTGAACACCGGCATTGTGTCCGGCAGGACGATCTCCTCGATCGAGCGGATCTCGACCACCCCATCGCCGACGGCGATGCGGTCGCCGACGACCATGCGTCGGGCCACACAGCCCTGCGGGATGTGAAGCAGGCCGGGAGTGCCGAGACCGTCGACGATGCACCAGCGCCAGGGCTCGCGGGCGCGGCCCGTGTTCTGGGTGGCGACATCGCAGGCGAGCCAGCCACGGAGAGGGGACCAGAAGGCGTGCTCGCCGGTGGTGATGAGGTCCCCGTTGAGGCGGAACATGCGGTTGCCGGCGACACGCCCGCGGCGGATGGCGAGCACGGGCGCACTGCCGTTGAAATGACAGGCGACACGGTCGCCGACCCTCACCTCGTCGAGGCGACGCTCCCGGCCGTCGGCCATGAGCACGGTCTCCTCGCCCGGGAAGCAGGCGCAGGAGGGGCCACCACCGCCGGGCGGGCCGGGAGGCCCTGGCGGACCCGCGGGCCCTGTCGGCCCCGTGGGGCCCGTGTCGCCCGCCGGGCCAGTCGGGCCGGTCGGGCCCTCGGGACCCGCCGGACCCGGCGGCAGCGACGACGCCGGCAGCCAGGACGGCACGCCGGCGGGGTCGGTGGCGAGGAAGCGGTCGGCGGGGCCGTCGGCAAGGTCGCCGATGGCAATCTCGTCCAACGTGGCGATGGTGCCAAGCGGCACTCCGGCGCGGTACGGCAGCAGCGTGCCCGTCGTGGTGTTGAGGCTCGCCTCGACCACGTCGGCGGTGCCGGTCCAGCGCTTGATGAACCACACCGCCCCGGCGGAATCGTCGATCCACAGCATGCCGGCGACGGCATAGGCGGGACGCGAGGCACCGCGGTGGCCGGAGTGCACGGCGTCGCGCCAGTCGTTGAGGTCGGCGGCGAGTTGCGCGCCGGACTTCGTATCCGGGTTGATGGTGCCGAAATCGGATTGCGACATGCCTATGCTCCCGCGACCAGGCGGCCATGGCCCTTGGCGACGTAGTCGGTGGTGCGCGCGACGGGGGTGCCGCCGGCGTCGAAGAAGCGAATGGTAAAGCCGGCAGCACCCTTGTCGGTGATCGCCCAGCGGTCGCCGGTGGCGAGGTCCTGGGCGCCGATGCCGATGCCGGCCAGCGCGAGGAAGGGCGGATCGAAGGCCACGGCCAGCCCTTCCTCCGGCACGAGAAGGTCGTCGCCGGCGACGACGCGGTCCGGCATGTCGATCTCGACCGAGAGAGCTTCCACCACCGGCGTCACGGTTGGCAGTGCCGTCGCCAGCACGGCGCGGAACCTGAACGCCCGGGCGGTGTGGTCGCCGATGACAAGGCGGCGCCAGTCGGACCACGCGGCTTCCGCGTCCTCCGGATCGTCGGCAGTCGCCTGCATCTCGATCGCCACGGACCACGACGAAGGATCGGCGCCCGAGAGGGTCTCGACATTGGCCAGCGTCGGCCAGGACGCCATGACGTTGGCGATGTCCTCGCCATACGCCGACAGGCCCGCGGTGAGGCGCGAGGTGTATACGGACCCGAGGTCGACGGCGCCGGCGAAGCCGTAGACTCCGTCCGGAGGAAACGCTCCGTCACCTTCCTCCAGGCGGAGCGCGCCGTCGGCCGCTTCCACGCCGTCCATGTCGCCGGCGAAGGCCGGCGCCTCCTCGACCAGTTCGACGACGTTGAGCCCTTGGACCAGCGCCACGGTGCTGACGATGAGCGCGGCGTTGGCGCTCTCCTTCCCCGTCGGCCCGACGGCCTTGATGAGCCAGCTCCCGGCGGTGGCGGGCACCTGCACCGAGGTGGCGGCGATGCGATCGACCAGCACGACCGCGCTACCCCAACTGGCGCCGTCGGTCTGCGGCGAGTAGCGGATGCGGTAGTGGACGACGCGAAGGTCCGACGACTCGTCCCAGGCGAGCGTCGCCATGTCGTCGATGACGGTGGCGCCAAAGCCGGTCACATCGGCGGGCGTGCCGGCGACGCTGGCGACGAGGAAGCCCGGCAATTCGGCCCATGGCGAGGGCCGGCCGGCGGCATCGAGCCCGCGCACGCGGAAGGCCCAGACACCCTCGGCCACATCCAGCAGGTCGACCGAGGTGGTGACCGACGTGCCGGCCGGCCGGTACTCGGCTTCCGGGGGACGCGCCTGCAACTCGTACAGGATCATGCGCGGATCGGGCGAGGCCGTCCACGACACCGTCACCGCCGAACGAAGCCCGGGGCCGATCCGGTAGAGGTACTCGATGGCGGAGATGCCGGTCGGGGGAACCAGCCGCCCCGTCGGCAGTGCCGTGAAGGATGGCGGGTCGAGCACGAGGCCCTGCTCGATGCGGTCGTACTTCCCCAGGTCGTGGACCAGCGCGGTGACCTCGTAGAGATGCGCTTCCACCTCGCGCACGGCGACCACACGAAACAGCCGCGGCGCCACGTCCGAGCCCGTCAGCACCCACATGGCGCCCGGGACGGGCGCTTCCACCGGAACATCGGCCAGGGTGAGGGTTGCGGTCTCGCCGGCGGGGCTGGTGACGGCGGCGTCGAACAGCGTGCCGTCGGCCTGCACCAGCGACAGGGTGTAACTCTCCCCTGCCCCCAGAACGACGGGTGCGTCGAGGGTGGCCGTCGATGTGCCGGCATCGAAGCCGGCAAGGCGCCCGCCGAAGCGCACGCCGGCATAAGCCGGGTCGGCGACGGCGACGATGTTGCCGGGCCGCAGCTGCGCGTGGTCCCAGGCGGCGCGGTAGGTGACGGTCTCGGTTTCGTGCTTCTCGCTGTCGAGCAGCCAGCGCCCGGCGCGCGCCGCCTGGCCGCGCGAGGTGCAGCCGATGGCCACGACATGCGCCTCGCGGGCACCGAAGCGCTCGATGCCCTCGGCGTCCTCGACGATCTCCGGCGCCGGGCGATAGCCGTCCTCGGGATCGAACCACGTGACCAGCGCCACGGTGTGGCGGGCTTTCAGGCCCGAGCCGGCATAGTCGAAGCGGCCGTCGACGACATTCGCCGGTGCCGCCAGCGCCACCGGATCCTCGGGCATGTCGGCGGTGACCACCACCGTGCCCGCCGCCCAGTAGACGATGCCGCGGAAGGAGGAGGCCACCGCCTGGACCAGCGCGTAGGCGTCCTCGGCGTGGTTGACGACGTAGTTGAAGGTGAAGCGGGGCTCTTCGCCGCCCAAGCCGTCCTCGACCGCCTCGTCGCAATACTGCGCGATGCGGTAGAGTTCCCACTTGTCGACGGCGTCCTGGTCGAGGCCGAGCCCCCAGCGGGGGTTGGTGAGCAGCCCGTAGAGCACCCAGGCGGGGTTGTTCGTCCAGGACTGCTGGAAGGTACCGTCCCAGTCGCCGTCATAGCTCCGCGCGATGGCGTCGTAGTTCGACGGCACGTCGAGGATCAGCAAATCCATCTCGTAGGCACGGGCCGGCACGCGCCCGCCGAAGGCCTGGGCGTCGACGGCGGGGGCGACCAGGGCGCTGTCGGGATAGACCAGCCGGTTGTCGACGATGGTCACGTAGGCGGCGAAGAAGGTCTTGTCGGTGACGGTGGCGGCGTCGCTGTCCGGCGTGATGCGCCGCATGCGCACCGTCCATGGCGCTCCACCCGGCGGCAGTGCCACCCGGTAGGCCCTCTCGTAGGGGCTGACGGTCTTGCCGGTGACGGTGTCATCGACGACTTCGGCAAAACCGCCGCCGTCCGGCTGCACGTCGATGGCGATGCGCACGGAGGTCGCGCGGATGTCGCCGGTCGCGGTGTCCTGCCGGGTCAGCGCCGGGATGCGCAGGATGATCCGGACGGCATCGAGGTCGGGATCGCTCAGGGTGCGAGTGACCGGGGCCGCCTGCGTGACCTCGATTCCGACCGCGACGGTCGCCTCGACATCGGCGAAGCCGGGGATCGGCTCCTGGTCGGGCTCGCCGGAGCGCGTGCTCCAGGCGACGTTCTGGAAGTTGAAGCTGCCGTCCTCGTTCTGCAGCGGAGTGTCGTCAAAGAATATCGACTTCGCCCCGTCGACCAGTCCGACGACCGGGCCCTCGGAGACGAGGTCGACGACGCGGGCGGTCGCCCGGGAACGCAGGGTATTGGGGTCTTCGACCGGCACGCGGCCGGTGGTGGCGCTCCCGCCGCCCTTGCCGCCACCGCCACCGCGACCGGCAAGGACGAGGGTCATCAGATCTGCTCCACCGCCAGCCCTGCCGAGACGACGACGCTGCCGACGCGGAAGCGCCCGAAGCCGAGCGGCACCGGCCCACCCTGCTCGCTGGTGTTGAGGCTGCCGTTGAAGAGGAAGGAGGGCCGCGCCTCGGGCCGCTCGCGCAGCGCATAGTCCGACACGCGCGGTAGCGGCGACAGCATCTGCGAGACGCCGGCCAGCGCCATGGCGACGCCGACACCGGCGATATTGCCCCAGGTCACCGAAGTGCCGAAGGCGGTGAAGGCCTCAGCGGCGAGCCCGCTCGCAGCCGCTCCCTCCAGTCCGCCGGCCGCCAGCGGGGCCGCCGGGGCTGCCCATACGGCGAGACCGATGATGGCGGCACCGAGAATGATCTTGCCGGTGCCGCGCCCGCCGGCGCCGGCCAGCACCGGGACGACATGCAGGTCGCAGGTACCCAGCCGCAGGCCGAGCGTCTCGCCGTCGAGATCGATGCCGCCGTAGAGATCGCCGCGCACGATGCGGAAGGCGCCGTCCGACACCGCCTGCCGGAACCCCGGCCGCAGCACGGCGAGTGCCCGGAAGGCCTCGACGGGCGTGGCCACGGCAATCCGGTGGCGCGCGCCGAAGCGGCCGGCGAGCGCGCCATGGAGGTGCACGGTGCGAAGGGTCATGGGGCGTGGCGAAGCCAGTGGGTAACGAATTTGCGCCAGCCGCCGAGCGGCTCGCGGCGCGACAGGCGGCGTTCGAGGTGGTGCAGGATGAGTCCGTGCCCGAGCCAGATGCCGCCATGGTGCGGCACGCGCCCGCGCAGCGCCCCGAGGAACACGTCGCCGGGCTCGTGCGCGGCTCCGGCCGGCAGCTGGACAAAACCCGCACGCGGGAAGCCGTCACGATAGAGATCGCCGCCGGCAAGCCACCAGTCAGGGTCGCGCGGGAAGTCGGGCAGCAGGATGTCGCGTTCGAGCCGGTACCAGTCACGGATGAGGCTGTAGCAATCGGTCACGCCATGACGGAACGGCCGACCGACGAGCGGCGGCGTCTGCACGCCGTCGCCCCACCAGAACGGTGACGCGGCTGTCCGGCCATCGGTGACAACGATGCCCCACGGCACGGCGCTGGCGATCTGTCCGCGCATGTCGGCGGCGGACGGCCAGTCGGAGCCGTCGGTGTGGCTGTGCAGCACCGCCTCGACCGGTCCGTGCTCGATCCACGCCGAGGGCGGCATGACGAAGCCGGCGCACGGCTCGTCGGCGGAGTTGGTCACGGGGATGTAGCGTCCACCGACAACGACGCCGCAGGATTCGTGCGGGTGCTCCGCCAGCGCGTGCGCCCGCGCGGCGTCGGTCACCCCGGTGCCGAGCATCACACGCGCGTTCGCGCCACACCGGGGAAAGCCCGCGTCGGCAGCGGCGCCGCGCCGAAGCGCAGGCGGCAGTCGGACAGCCGCTTGCCGCAGGCATCCGCCGCCGGATCGGCCGTGGCATTACCCTGCCGGTCGAACATCGCCGCCCCTGCGAACGGACACGTTGACTGCTGGTAGTCAAACGATGCCTCGCCGGCATCCCAGCGGCGATAGCGATGCCCGCAGTAGCCGCGCAGCACCTGCCGGCCCGGCAGCTTCCGGCCCTGCTGGTCCATCGCCGCGGCCAGCTCGAACTCTACGTACACCTTGTTCTGCGCCACCTTCCGCTCGACGACATAGATGTCGGGCTGCAGATGCGCGTCGGGATCGGGTTCGGCGCCGTTGTCGAGATAGCGCTCGAAGGTGCGCCAGCGCGTCACCCTTGCGCCCAGCAGGTCGGCGAACTCGACGATCGCGGCGGAGAAGACGCGGTTGACGTTGGAGATGCGCAGGCGCGGTCTGGGCAGCGCGCCCTTGCCCGACCACTCGAAGCCGTCAGCATCGAACTCGGCCGGCACATATGTCTGGGCGCGCCACTGAACGGCCACGCCGCCGGCATCGACGTTGTTGGTGAAGCGCAAGACCTCGCCGCCGAGCGGGGCGAGGTCGAGGTCGAACAGGACGACGAGGCGCCCGACGCTCGGCGCCTGGACACTCGCAGGAAATGGCATGAATTGGTCCTGAAGCGATCGCGCAGGCGGCCCGCCGGACGCGTTCGGCTAGTCGCGTCGGCGCACGGCTGCGGCGAGCCACGCGAGGAGCCCGTCGAGGCTGATCGGTTTCCTCAGCAAGGGAATATGGCGGTACTGCTGAGGTAGCTCGCCGAAATAGGCCGAGGCAAAGATCACCGGTGTTCCCGAGGCGACGAGCTCGTCGACCACCGGGAGCACTGTCCCGCCCCCCAAATGGATGTCCAGTACAGCGGCGTTGAAGCGCATGGACCGGACAGCCTCGACGGCGCAGTCCACACCGCCGGCCGGCACGATCGAATAGCCCTCCCGCGCCAGGATATCGCCGAGCAGATCGAGGATGATCGGTTCGTCTTCAACCACCAGAATAGCGGGCCGGATCACGGTATCCTCTACTGCCACTGACATGCACCAGTACAGCGACTGTCAGCCTAGACGAGCCGGCTTCCTTGCGCCACGTCACGTCAGTTGCAGATCACATACTCGTGATCCGCGTTCTGTCTGCAAGCAGCGCCGCGGAGCAGCGCGCGAAAACCTGGCAGCCATTTCGTGCCGCAGTCGTTGTGCGGAAAGGCCGTCCGCACGCTGAGCGTCACTCATTCCAGATCGCGCGCTTCTTCCAGCGTCGCAGTCATGCTGGCGCGTGAACCACCCGCCCTTTGCGGCGCCCGTGACCAGGCCTCGCAGGTCCATAGTCGCGCCTCGTCCTCGCCCGGCGCCGTCCACGAGAAGGACTCATGCCCGCCACGCGCCGTGAGGAACCCGTCGATGTAGTCGGCCTCTTCCGGTGCGAGCGCATTCCACACCACAGACCAGCTGCTGATCACGCAGTTCAGCCCGTCGCCGGCACGCTGGCTGTAGCCGTCCCCGAAGCCCGCCCGCAGCACGCGTGCGCGCGTCGTCCGGGCGGTCGTGTACGACGGCGCGCGAGGCGCGAAGGTTTCGGTCACGCAACGATGCCGCCGCCGAGCAGATTGCCCGGGCGCTGCTGCTCGACCAGTTCCTCGGCCCACAGCGCGCGCAGCTCGCGCTTCACCTCGCGGCTAATCTGCACGGCCAGCGCCATGTCCGTTTCGGCTCCTGCGCGCTGCCCGGCATTCACAGTGACACTGATATTGGCGACGAAGCTGTTGCCGCCGCCGCCCGCAGCCAGCACCCCAAGGCGACCATCGCGCAGGCGCGAGAGCGGCATCACAGCCTCGGGCCCGGCCTCGCCCATCACGCCAGAGCGGCCGGCGTCGAGCGGGAACAGCGTCGGGCGATCGATCACGCCGCCGCGCGCAAACGGGATCGGGCGGCCGGCATCGAAGGCGTTGCCCTTCGCACTGAACAGGGTGTCGAGGAAGCCGCCGCCCTCGGCGCCGCCGAAGGCCCAGGCGAACGCGGGGCCGGTGATCCAGCGCCGCGTGGCGATCCGGGCGAGGTCCTGCAGGAGGCCAGCGAGCACCTCGCGCGCCTGCGCGCCCTTGACGATCATGTCCTCGGCGGTGCTGGAGAAGGTCAGGCCGAGCGCGCGCATTGCTTCCGCGCCGCGCCGGCCTTCGTCGGTCGCCGCCCGCAATGTCTGCCCGGCACGTTTCAGGCCACGATCGTATGTCTCGGCATCGATGGCGCCGGCGGCGTGCAGCTCGTTGAGCCGCTCGACCTCGTCGGCATGCACCTCGGTCGCCGTGCGCAGCATCTCCTTGAGCCGCGTGCCCTCGCCCACGAGCGCGTCCTCACGCTCGAGGGCGGCGTTGAAATCCTCCACCCGTTGCTTCGCATCGAGAAACGCCGTGGCCAGCGCCTCGACCTGCTGGCGTTGCACCTCCGGCGCGTCGGCCGCCAGTCGGGACAGCTGCGCATCGACAAAAGCCTGCCGCTCATCAAGCACGCCGGCGATCTGACGCTTCAGGTCGTCGACGATCTTCGCATTGGCTGCGGCAAGCCGCTCCGAGGCCTCGCGGGCGGGCTTTTCGATGGCGTCGATCTGGCGGCGGGCGCGATCTTCGGCCGCCGCGATGCCCCGGTCGACATCGTCGTCGGGGGCACCCTGCGTGCGCAGACCTTCCAGCCGCGCGCGCTCGGCCTCGAGTTCGGCCCGCACCTTCGCGATCCGCTCGGCCGGCTCCGTCCGCAGCTTGTCGAGGTCCTTCTCGATGGCGGTCATGGCCGTGGTCACGGCCTCGCGGGCGCGCTCGCGGGCCGCGTCCGCCTGCCCGGCCGCAGCCGCGGCCCGCTCGCCCTCGACCGTCGCCATGGCCCCGCGGCTTTCGGCGATGATGGCGTCGCGGCGGGCCTCCAGCCGGGCAATGTCCTGCTCGATCAGCGCCTGCGTGCGCGCTCCGGCACCGGAAGCGCGGTTGATCTCCAGCCGTTCGCGCGCCTCGGCGATCTCGCGGTCGAAGGCGACCACCCTTTCTCCGGCCGACGGACCGGCAATCTGTTGCGTGCGGGCTTCAAGCCCGCCGGCCAGGCGCCCCATGACCCACCCGGCGGAAGAGGCAATGCCGGGGGTCCTGCCGATCTCCTTCAGCATGTTCGACCAGGCATCCGACAGGCGGTTCGCGGCGCCCGTCAGGCCCGACGCTTCCCGCTCGGCCGTGCCGCCAACCTGTCGCTCCAGCGTGTCGAGGATGATGCGCTGGGCTTCGGCGGTGCGGCCGGTCTCGACGAGATCCGTAATGACGCGCCGCTGCGCCTCGCTGAACGACACGCCCGAGCGACGCAGGGCCGTCAGGCCCGTCGTCGGCTCCTCCAGCGCCTTCGCCACCTGCTGCACGGCGCTGCGCAGGTCGGTGCGCATCACCGTTGCGAGGTCCTGCGAAAGAGTGATCGCGCGCGTGAAGGATTCGCCCTGGACGGAGCGGAAGGTCGCGAGGATTGCCGAAGCTTCGCCGACCTCCTCGGCCGTGGCCAGCGTCGCCGCCTCGCGCGCTTCGGCGAAGGCTTCGAGCTCGCGTCGCGTCAGCCCGGCTGCCCGCCCCGTGGCGGTCAGCACGGCATCGAGGCGGCTGAAGACCCGCTCCTGCTCCTCGGCATCCATGACGCCGCGCACGAGGGCAACGCTCACGGCGCCGATACCGGCCGCAGCAGCCAGCCCGGCCGGTCCCAGCGCCGTCATGGCCGAGCCGACCGGCCCGAGACGCCCGGCCCAGCCGCCGAGCGACCCCTGAATTGCCCGGCTGCCAGCATCGAGCGCGTGCAGACCGGCGGAGGCCGGCTTGCTCGCGCGCTCGATGCGCGCCAGCGCCTCCGAGCCGGCGCGGCCGACCTCGGTCAGCGTCGCCTTCACCTGCTCGCCGCCCTGCGCCGACAGGCGGACGGCGACATTGCGTTCGCTCATCGGCAATCCTCGCTGTCGCCGGTATGGTGGCGGAACCGCGGGAGCGGGAATGTGCTCGGGTTTTGCCGCGGGGTGCCGGCTTGAAGACTCGTCTGAAGACCTGGGCGCACGTCGTCAGGCGGGACGTGCACGCGCTGTATCTCGCCGGCCGCGATCCACGCGTGCCCTGGTACGCGAAGGCGCTGGCCATCGCGGTTGCGGCCTACGCGCTGTCGCCGATCGACCTCATTCCGGATTTCATTCCGGTGCTGGGCTATCTCGACGATGTCATCCTGATTCCGCTCGGCATCCTGCTCGTCGTGCGCCTGATCCCGCCGGCGATCATGGCCGAACATCGCGCCACGGCCACGGCGGCACAGCAGCGTCCGGTGAGCCGCACAGCGGCGATCGTCATCGTGTTGGTCTGGGTCGCCGCCATCGGGCTGGCGGCCTGGCTGGCATGGCGCTACTTCGGCAGATGAGCGCCCCTCGGCGGCCCTTCATCCCTGTGCCGCATACCGTCCACCATTCCCGCTTCGATCTCGGGCAGGAACTCCGCGAGCCAGCGCGCATCGCAGCCGAGCGCCGCACCGACCGCGAAGGCGACGGCAAGGTCGAGCCCTAGCACGTGGCCAGACAGCGCGATGCGCAGCTGCCCGGCGCATCGCTCGGCGACATCCCAGGCCTCCCAGCCCTCGACAGTCGCCGGAGCATGTTCGACATAGGGACACAGCGTCCCGTCCGGACCGGTGGCATCTGAGGCGCAGGCGAAGCCCATGTCGGCACAGCCCGCGCAATACTCCGGCCCGCCGCCGTGGTGCCAGGCGGCGCGGGCCCTCAGGCGTTTTTTTCGGCGACCACGAGGCCGAGGGATTCCTCGGCGGCGAGGTACTTGTCCTGGAAGCGCTCGGCGATCTGCCAGAGATCGAAGGCGGCGTCGATCGCCTCGGGCTCGACCGGTGCGGGCGCGGCATCCTCGCCGGCAATGCCCTCCCAGTCGACGATGGCAACGCGCGCCAGTGCCTTCACGAAGGTGGCCGTACGCTCGCCCGGCGCGGCCTCGGCACCACCCGCGGCGAAGCGCGCGCCGAGCACCATGGCCGAGGTCAGCGGCCGGACCTTCAGGCGCGGCCCCTCCGGCCACAACTCGATCCAGTAGGGCTCGCCCGCGGCGCGGCCCTTCGACAGCCGGATCATGTCAGTACGTCTCCACATCGTTGGCCAGCGTCACCGTGACCATCGGGTCCTCGCCGTCCCGTGCGCCGCGCCAGTCGAAGGAGGCCTGGATGCCGCCAGGCCCGGTGACAGGCGTCTTCGGCTTCGGCAGGAAGACGCGCGGCACGGCGATGGTGAGCGAGCCAACCTCGGCGATGGCCCAGGCGAAGGCCAGCTCGACCGGGTCGCCCGCTGTGGCGGCATCGAGCAGCACGGTGTCGGCGAAGCGCACATCGAGCGTGCCGGTTATCGCCGCCCGCACCGGGTCGGCCCCGCCGATCAGACCGTCCGGACGGATGGTCTCGATCACTTCGAGGTTGTTGGCGTAGTTGGCGATTGCGCGCGTCACGTTGCCAAGCGGCGCGCCGCCCAGCGCCACGGAGCCCTGGAACTGGTTGAAACGGGTGTGGACCCGCTCGGTCGGGGTGCCGCCCGAGGAAGTGCCGGCCTTCGCTTCGCCCTGCGCGATGCAGGGGATGACGGCACTGGCGCCGCCGCGCCGCTCGAAGGTGAAGTTGATGCCGTTGGCGCGCACGCCCGTGTGCATGAAGAACGCCGGCACCTCGGGATGGCCGATCTCGATTGCCGCCGAGGGCAGGTCGAACGACCCGGATTCGAACGTGTGGACGAACTCGTCCGTCTCCGGCTCGGCGGTCGCGGGCTGGCCGAAAGCGAGCTTCAGCCAGAAGCCGATATCGCGCAAATCGACCGGCACGGTGACCTCACCGGTGTTGCTGATCGCATCGCGGATCGGATCGGCCGGATCGCGCCCCGCCCCCAGCAGATCGTCCTCGATGAGGCCCTGCTCGGCGCCGAGGTTCGACTGGACGAAGGGCAGGCGCATGTAGTTGCCGCCCGGCGCCGTGCCATAGACGGATTCGTACTGGCCGAGCATCGCTGCCCGGATGCCATAGGCGCGTGCCACGGCGGTCTCCTATGCGAGGGGATCGGGGGTCGAGTAGAAGAGCGTGACCGTGACCACGGCACCGGCGATGGCGCCGGCCCCGTCCACGGCGAGATCGCTGGTCTGCGGCGCCGACCATTCGAGCCAGTCGACGGCGCTGCCCAGAGTGCGATCGGCCGCGAGAGCCGTGGCGACCGAGCGGGCAAGGGTATCGAGCGAGGCTGTCCGCACAGTCGCCGGGACGGGCTGGACGACGAGATCGAGGCGGGCCTCGTGTTCGTAATGATAGCGCGGCGGCGACAGGGTGATCTCGGGCTCGCCCGGATCGCCGTCGCGCAGGATGACGAGGCCGCCGGCGCCGACCTTCTCGGGCAGCACGGCGTTGCGCTCGACCCGCGGCGGAAATTCGCCCTCTTCCAGGACTGACAGGGCGGCAATCAGCGCCGACAGTGCGGTCTCGCGCACGCTGCTCATTGCCGGTTCCACTCCCGCACGATCAGGTCGGGCAGCAGCGCCTGCCACTTGCGATCGACGGCCCCGACATCGAGACGGCTGCGCAGCGTCGCCTGCGGCACCAGCAGGAACATCACCACCGTCGTGAGTCCCCTCCCCTTGGCCACGGCGCCGGCCGAGGCCTTGCGGAAGCCGCGTAGGGTACCGGTGGCCCGGACGAAGGACGCCCGCACGCCGTCGACCACCAGCAGCGAAGGACCATTGGCGCGGTAGACGAAGCGCAGCTTGCCGTAGCGCATGTCCGGCCAGGTCGCCGGCGAGATTCGCTTGCCGCCGATCCCGCGCGCAGGTGTGTTGGCGGTCGGGATGGCGAGCCAGAATCCGTCCTTCGAACGGATGGTCACGCCACGGTCGAAGGCGTCGATCAGCATCGGCGCCTTGCTGTAGACCAGCGCCGCCGCGCGGATGCTCTTGCCGTCCGGCGGATAGAGTTTGGGTCGGCTCCAGGTGTTGGCGAGCTTTTGGCCCAGCCCGGCCGCCAGCACCTGCTGGCGAAGGTCGGCTCTGACACCAGTGGCCGCCGCCGCGATGCCGGCACCGACCGCGCGCTCGGCGCGGGTGACCTCGTCGCGCATGAAGGCCGCGAGGTCGCCGACGACGGCGGCCTGCAGGCGCAGATCGTCGGCCACTACTCGTCGACGGCGGCCGGTCGTGTATCGAGGCGCCAGACCAGCCGCACGGCATCGCGGACCGGCTCGCCTTGCACGACGTAGGTCATACCGCCATGCAGCAATTCGTCCCCCGATGCCGGCTCGGCAATGTCGGCAACGGGAACGCTGAAAACAGCGGTCTCCGCATGGATGCGCGTCTCGCCGAAGGTGGCGACATCGTCGGCGCGCTCCGGAATGGCCCGCACGGTCTTCGAAGCGCCGTGCCGCGGCGTGTAGACGGCCGTCTCGCCGAAAGTGTCGAAGCAGGTCTCGACCATGCCGGCAAAGTCGATCATTCGCTCTCTCCGAGGATGGTCGGCAGGACGTTGAGGATGCCGCTGAGCACGGTCGAGCGGTTGCCCGCGCCGTCCGTCACCTGCGCCTGGTGGCGATAGCGACCGGAGAGCCCGGCGGTGTCCTCGCCGGCAATGGCGATGACGAAGCGGTTGGGCTCCTCACCGAAAGAGATACCTCCGGGAGAGATCTTCGTGATCACGCGCTCCGCGCCCGCATCGCGTTCGGCAACCGCCCAGGTCACCGAGGCGCCTTCAAGCCCGAGGGGCTGGTTGTCGGCATCGAAGACGTCGACGGTGATCTCCACATCATCCCCGGCATGCAGGACGATGTTGCGCTCAACGTGCGCCATCTCACCCCACCCGTCCGCTCAGCCCGATGCGCGCGCGAACGGCCAGGAGATGCACCCGGGCCTGCCGGCCGATCACGGCGCCGACCTCGCCGCGGCGTCCGTGCAAGGACGCGCGCGCGAGAATGCGGCGATAGCGGATCGCCTGCAGATCCATCACGTCCCCGGTCTCTGCCACCGCCAGCACGCCTGACGTGACAACCTCCGCTCCGAAACCGCCGACATCCGCCGCCTCCGACCCCTGGAAGGTGCCGCTTGCGAGGACCGCGGAGTCGATCTGAACGGCATCCGGCTCCTCGCCGGCGGCCAGGACCGCTCCAACCGACACGACGCCGGCAAACGCGGCGCCATCAGGATGCTCGGCGACGGCGAGGGCACCGGCATCGCTAAGCGTGCCAGTGAAGACCGTCCCGTCGTGCTGCTCGCCAACGGCAAGCGTGGCGCCGACCTGAACGTCACCAACAAAGGAGAGGCCGTCCGGGGCTTCCGCCGCCGCAAGCGACCCGGCGACCACCGCCTCCGGCGGCTGGAAGACCAGGATCGCCGCTTCGGCCATGCCGGTCGTGGTGCCGGTGGTCTCGCTGCGCCGCTCGATCGCGAGCGGCCGGGCGCCGGCCTCGTATTCCACCCGCCAGGCGGTGAGCACCGCCATGTTGCCGACCGAGAACGGGCTCTCGAACTCGTGATGGCTGGCGACTGCGCTGTCGTCGGTCAGCCGGCTGAAGGAGGAGACCGTCGAGCTGGCGGCATCGAACCAGTACGATCCCAGCACCATGTAGTCGCCGGCCGCGAGGTCCGGCGCGCTGGCTAGATGCGTCTGGAAGGTGTTCTCGGTGCCGGCGACCCGCTCGCGCGCTTCCGCGTAGTGGACGAAGCCGAAGGCATCCTCGCGCAGGGCCACGAGACATGGCCGGCGCAGCGTCGTGTTGGCCGTGCCGGAGCCGGTCTTGAACTCCAGCGCGATCGTGTGCTCGACGCCGCCTTCCAGCGCCACGCGCAGGAGCGTCGACCACGGATTGAAGAAGGTGGCGTCCTTGGAGAAGTGCCGGAACGTCGGCTGCGGGACGCCGTCGACCACGACGCGCACGTCGTAGCCGGTGGTCAGCACCGAACGCAGATCGGCATTGGCGAGGATAAGGTAATCGCCGGTCGTCGCCGGCGTGATATTCAGTTCGAGGGCCTGCTCCCACGTGCCGCTGTCGGTGACCGTGACGAAGTAGTCGGCGTCCTCGGCGTAGCGATCCCCTACTCCAAGCACGAAGGCCAGCAGGCGGGCATTCTCATGGCGGGCGTTGTTGGCGCCGCCGGTGGCGAACTCGATCGAGAAGATGTTGCTGCCCGGCGTCCCGCCGGTCTGCCAGCGCGCGATGCCATGGGCGCTGTAGGCGTCGACCGGGGCGGAAGCCTCCCTGGCCTCGAACTCGTTCTCGCCGAGCACCGCTGCTGCTGTGTCATGGTGCAGGCGGTAGAGCGCCGCCAGAGACGTCGAGGAGGTCCCGCCGGCGAGCGACCAGACGAGCAGGACATCGCTGTCGGCCGGCGCGTCGGGAATCTCCAGCGCGACGATGTCGGTGAAGACAGCATCGTTGCTCTTCGCGCCGAGTGGCAGGTTCTCGGCATACCACGGACCGGCCACGGATTAATTCCGGGGGTCCCGCAGGCGCGTCTCCAGCGCGGCGATGGCGGATTGACGCGCCGGATCGGCGAGGCCCGTTTGCGCCTGCAGGTCGGCGATGGCGGCGGCGAGTTCAGCCACGATGCGAAGCAGCGCTCCCGGCTCACCGAGCAATTCTGCCTGCGCTTGCTTCGCTCTCGCGTCCTCCGCCATGTCCGCGTCGACCTCGGCGGCGTGGCGGCGGATATCCTGCTCGGACGGGCACGGCGCGTCTTCGGCCCAGCGGAGCGAGGCATAGTCGTCGCCGCGCAGCGACCAGCGCGCGCCCGGCCATTTGCGCGCGAGGATGTCGGCGAGCGTGGCCATGTCAGGCGTGCGCGATCGAGCCGCTCTCGATGCGGACCGTGAGGCCCGCCGAGAGGGTGATGCTGCCGAGCACGACGTCGGCATCTGCAAGACCGACCGTGAGGCCGGAGACGACGACATTGCCGGCGCCGTCCTTGATGCGGGCCTCGGCGGCGGTGCCGGCGGCCGACGCCGTCCCCTCGACGGGCGCATCGAAGGTCAGGGTCTGGCCGGCGACCGTCCCGCAGGGCTTTTCCAGCGGGATCGTGGCCAGCACCGCAGCCATGCCGGCGGTGCCGATCTCGATCTTGCCGGGATCGGTGTCGGCGTCGATCACATCTCGCACCACTGCGAGCCGGGCATCCTTGACGGCGTTGCTGTAGTCGACGGACATGTGGAACCCTTATCGTTGGTAGGTGCCGCGAAGCACCTTCACCGGCCACCGGCCCGCAGGCAGGAAATGAATGCGGCCAGGCTCAGGAACACCGACCTCCTGCAGCTCAGGATCACTCTGCTGGATGTCTCACCGCCCGTCTGGCGGCGCGTCCTCGTGCCGGCGAGCCTGACGCTGCGACGTCTGCACGAGACCATCCAGGGCGCCATGGGCTGGCTCGACCGGCACCTGTATGCGTTCCGCGTCGGCGAACACCGCTACGGCGAACCCGATGTCTACGGACTGGACACCGAGATTTCCGATGCCGCCAACACCAAGCTCGCGACGCTGGTCGAGCGCGGCGTCGACCGCTTCGAATACCTCTACGATTTTGGCGACGACTGGCGGCACGCCATCGTCATCGAAAGCGTGCGTCCGGCGGAACCCGGGATCGACTACCCGGTCTTCGTGGACGGCGCGCGTCGCTGTCCGCCCGAGGATTGCGGCGGCCCGCTGGGCTATCAGGCGTTCCTCGAAGCGATGGCCCGGCCCGACCATCCCGGGCACGAGGAGATGCTCGACTGGTACGGGGACGCCTTCGATGCCGACGACATTGGACGCGAAAGCATCGAGGCGATGCTGTCGCGAGTCGCCCGGTCGCGACGGGGAGGCCTCAAGGCCCGCGGCCGGCCACGTAAAGTGCACTGACGAGCCCGCCCGGGAAGCCGGCTATCCGGCTGGCAACACGCATACGCGCGGCGTATCGTGACCGCTCCAGCATCGGCGGCGCAGGAGAGGGCATGGACATCGTTGAGCGACGATCAACCATCACATGCCCCCAATGCGGCTCGCGCGCCGACGCGATCATGCCGACCGACTTCTGCCTCGTGAGCTACGATTGCAGGGACTGTGGTGCGAATCTCCGGCCCCTCGCCGGCGATTGCTGTGTCTACTGTTCTTTCGGCTCGGCCCCCTGCCCGTCGATCCAGTCGGCTTCGGGTCGCTAGGCGCGCGCAAAGCCGGCGATCACGCCAGCTTCGCCCGCTGCAGCATGGCCGGCCGCGTGCACATGAAGAGCGGGTAGGAGTAGACCTCGGGCTGGGCCCACTGGTTGCGTTGCAGGTCGCGGACGATCATCCCGTACATCGGCAGGCCGGGCGTGTTGGCGAAGTCGAAGGATTCGCCGGGCGACCACGCGGCATCGAACACGCCGGGCGCGCCGACCGGGAAGAACTTCGCCTTGGTCGAGGGGATGCCGAACATCTCGGTGCCCTCGGTGCCGCCGTCGTCGAAATCGTCGGTGCCCTGGTAGTTGTGGAACACGATGCCGCCATAGGGGAAGGACTCGAACTCGGCGTTCTGGCGCAGTTCCGCGGCAGCCGCCCAGTTCTGGTAGGTCGACCGGACGTTGG
>JBFWVF010000014.1:0-50486 GCA_050246875.1 Alphaproteobacteria bacterium
CGGTATCGCCTTCGAGCACGCGGTGGTCGACGAGCCAGCTCTCCTTGCCGCGGCCCCAGCCCCAGACCGAGGCCTCGATGCGGTCGCGCTGCACGTCGATGCCGGCGGTGAGGAACAGCACGCCCTGAGGGGCGATGCCGAGGACGCGCGGCTCGCGCCGCTCGAACAGCCGCTCCCAGTCCGGCGCCTCGCCGCGCTCCTCCCAGGTCTCGCCGAGAACGCTGTTCTTGAACCCCCGCCGCGCCTCGTCGTCCTGCGCGCCCTCGCAGGCCCGCGCGATGTCCTCCCATGAGAACCAGCCGACGG
This sequence comes from Alphaproteobacteria bacterium, assembly GCA_050246875.1. Taxonomy (GTDB): domain Bacteria; phylum Pseudomonadota; class Alphaproteobacteria; order UBA6615; family UBA6615; genus SHWB01. The sequence continues at coordinate 307 of JBFWVF010000014.1, forward strand.
GGGCGTAGAGCGAGGACAGATGGAAGCCGATGGTGCCGGGATCGGCCGAGGTAGCGGTCGCCCGCCACTCGCCCGCCGCCAGCATCGCGGTCTTGTGGTGCTCCTCGATGTGCTGCCCGCAGCCCTCGCACTCGTAATGCGCGGTCTCGGGTTTGGACTTCTCCCAGCGCAGCCGCTCGAAGGCCAGCCACTGCATCGCCGCGCAACGAGGACACGGCAGGAAGTAGCGGCGGCGGTCCGAAGCCTCGTATTCGCGCTCGATCTTCGAGAGGCCACGCACCGTCGGCGTCGACGCGAGGAACGCCTTGGAGCGCCAGGCGAAGGTGCGCGTGCGCGCCTCGGCGAGAGCGACCGGATCGCCCTCATCGTCGGCCGAGGGCGGGTAGGCATCGACCTCGTCGAGGAACAGGTAGCGCGCCGGCATCGAGCGCAGGCCGACGGCGCTGTTGGCGCCGGTCATCACCAGCAGCCCGGCGGGGAACTCCTTCGACAGTACCGTATTGCCGGCATCGCGCGAGCGTGCCGGACGCACCCGCTCGCGCAGCGCCGGACTCTCGGCAATCAGCGGCTCGATGCGCTGGCGCGAGAAGCGCTTGGCCAGTTCGACGGTCGGCTGGACCGCCAGCATCGGCCCAGGCGCATGGTGGATGACGTAGCCGATCCAGTTGTTGCCGGCCTCCGTGGCCCCGACCTGCGCGGCCTTCATGAACACGACGCGACGCGCCGGGTGCGCCGGCGACAGCGCGTCCATGATCGCCCGCATGTACGGCGTGCGATCGGTGCGGTAGCGTCCCGGCTCGGCCGAGGCGCGCGGGCTCAGCCAGCGATGCCGGTCGGCCCATTCCGACACGGTGAGCAGCGGGTCGGGCGCCAGCCCGTCACGCCACGCCGCCAGCAGCTCGTCGGCGCCCTCGAAGCCCTCACCGGAACTCGGGTCGGACCTCGGCGAGTTCGGCGAGGTGGGCACGGACATGGCGCTCCAGCGCAGTCTGCAAGGCATGCGCGCCGGTGCCGATCTCGGCCGCCATGACCGCGGCGATGCGCGCCGGCCAGGTCACCCAGGCATCGCGCTCCTCGCGCGCCAGCCGGAACACCAGTGCGGTCGCACGCGCCCGGTCGGTCACCTCGCCGCGCCGCTCCTGCAGCTTCTGGCGCGCGAGATGCGCCATGGCGATCTCGCGCGCGGTGCGTGCCTGGACGAAGTTGACGCCGCTGCCCGGCAACGCCTGCTCGCGCGGCGCTTCGCGCGAGGGCGGTTCCGGCGCCGGGCGCGCGCGTGAACGGGATGTGCGGGCCGGGCGCGACTGTGCCGGATCGGTTCCGGCCTCCCAGGCGGCATCGGCCTTCGCCGGGTCGACGGTGCCGTCCGCTTCGAGCGGAATGCGCCCTTCCTTTGCCGCCCGCAGAACGGCGACGTGGCTGACCCCGCGATGGCGGGCATAGGCGCGGATCGAGACTCCCACGGTCGCGTCCTCCGCCCCTCGAATTAGCAATCAAATGATGCACTTGCCGCTTGGGTTCGGGCCGAAGCGGAGCATGTATGACGTCACCAATGACGGAGACCGCCATGCCCCGCACCCCAGCCACCCGCACCGCCGAGCCCCCGCGCATGACGATGGTCTGGCAGGTCCTCGAAGCCGCGAAGGATGCCGGCGACGAGAAGGTGATCGCCGCCTGCCGCCGCCTCATCACCGCCAACCGGCTGGGCTGGATGAAACACGCCCGCGCCGAGGACATCGCCCTCGTCCGCGACATCGCCGACGCCTGAGGCGCCCCGGCTCCACCCCGCCCCGACCCTCCGAAGCCTCGGCGACGGAGGGCGGGGCTCGGGGTCGTAGCAGCGACGCGATCCCCGCGCCCTGCCGACACGGAGCCCGACCATGGAACACAAGCTCACCGCGACCCAGAAGTCGCTTCTCGAACTCGCCGCCACCTGCGCCGACCGCGCCATCCGCTGGCCCGACACGCTGCGCGGCGGCGCCCGCACCAAGATCATCGCGGCACTCACCGGTGCCGGCCTCGCCCGCAACCGCAAGGGCACGCTGGTCATCACCGATGACGGCATGCGCGCGGTCGGCGTCGAGCCGGCCGCCAAGGGCAAGCAGCGCCCCATCCGCATGACGAAGCCGCCGCGCAAGGTGCGCGCCGACAGCAAGCAGGCCCGAATGATCGCCATGCTGCGGCGGCGCGAGGGCGCCACCATCGCCGAGATGGTCGAGGCGCTGGACTGGCAGTCCCACACGGTGCGCGGCGCCATGGCCGGGGCGCTGAAGAAGCGGCTCGGTCTCGACGTCACCTCGGCCAAGGTCGAGGGCCGGGGTCGCGTCTACCGCATCGCCGACTGAGGGAGGCGACGATGGCAAAGCTTCCCGCGCCGATCGTCGGCCGCCGCATCGTGGCGATCCGCGCGATGTCACCGGCCGAACTCGACACCGAGGGCTGGCCAACCGAGGCGAAGGTGCCGGCCCTCGTGCTCGACGACGGCACGGTGCTCTACCCCTCGTGTGATTACGAAGGGAACGGCCCCGGCGCCTTCTTCGGCTCCTCCGGCAAGGAGGGATTTTTCGTCAGCCTGCCGCGCTGACATCACGCACGAACAGCAGCGCCGCCGGCATCACAACCGGCGGCGTTGCGCGTTCCGGCGGGGTTATTCCTCGCGGGCGAACTCGACCACAACGCGACCGCGTCCGCGCCGCACGACGTAGCCGCCGCGCGGGATACGCACACCGTGCTTCTCGATCAGCGTCCACACCGCCTCGGCAATGGCCTCGGCATTGGGATCGGTATCCGCTCCTGCGGATGCCTCGGGCTGCATCGCCAGCCATTCCGAAAAGGCCCGCTCGCCGACCTCGGGACCGACCGATTTGCGCAGCGCGTTCAGCTTGCGCAGCTGGCCCTTTGTGAGGGCGGATTCGTCGAGACCGTTCTTTTTTCCGCGGGGCATTCTTTACGTCCTTGGTCGTTCTGAAGTGCGACCAGCGACGAATTAGAGGTCCAGACTTCCGCTGTAAAGGCATCGATCCTTGTTGATTATCCGAAAGTGTATCTGTCGTCGCCACGCACTTCCTTGCGAAACCAACGGTCCCGATTGTTCGTTCCGGGCCAGCTAATCCGCCGGATTCGCGATAAGGTGGCGCCATGTGCGGCCGCTATACCAACCACCTCACATGGCGCGAGATCGTCGAACTGTACGATCTCACGGCCACCGACTACGCACCCAACCTCGAACCCCGCTACAACATAGCGCCGACCCAGCGCGCGCCGGTGGTTCGGAATACGCCGGATGGCGGGCGTGAACTCGCCATGCTGCGCTGGGGCCTCGTGCCGCACTGGTCACCCGGTCCGGAGAGCCGCTACTCGACCATCAATGCCCGCGCCGAGACGGTGCGGACCAAGCCTTCCTACCGCGACGCGTTCCGGCACAGGCGCTGCCTCGTCCCCGCCTCAGGCTACTACGAGTGGCAGGCGACGGAGAGCGGCAAGCAGCCTTCATACTTCCGGCTCGACGGCGACCGTCCGATGACCTTCGCCGGGCTGTGGGAACGCTGGGAGCCGAAGGGCCCCGGAGAAGCCATCGACTCCTTCGCCATCGTGGTCACAGACGCCGCACCGGCGATCCGCCACCTGCACGACCGCATGCCCGTGTTGCTGGCGCCTGGCGATTTCGGGACATGGATGAGCGGCGATGCCGATGCCGCGGCGGCGCTGCTGAGGCCATACGATACCGATGATCTCGTCATTCATGCGGTAAGCCGGCGCGTCAACAGCCCCAGGAATGATGACGCCGATTGCATAGCGGCCCTGCCCTAGGACGAGCTCACGGGTGGAGGCCTTTGGCCCGGACCCGCAATCCCTCGAACAGCCGCCGCAGCAGATAGCTGCGCACGACGGACACCGCCGTAAAGGCCGAGCCGATGATCATGTTCTGCGGCAGAGTCACGGCGAGCCCGAACACGGGGAACAGCGCCATCTGCGTCGCCAGCGCCAGCACGAAGCCGACGGTGACATTGGTCGTGGCCTCGACCAGCGACATCAGGCGGGACTGCTTCATGCCGCGGCAGCGAGGCTGAAGGGGCGGCCGTCCGCGTGGATTGCCTGACCACCGGTAGCGTCCTGCCAGCGCTGGACGATGACGTCGACGTATTTCGGATCGAGTTCGATGAGGCGGGCCCTGCGCCCTGCCCGCTCGGCCGCGATCATGGTCGTTCCCGAGCCGCCGAACGGGTCGAGCACGATGTCGCGGCTCTTCGAGGAGTTGCGGATCGCCCGCTCGACCAGACCCACCGGCTTCATGGTCGGATGCAGATCGTTGCGCACCGGCTTGTCGAAGAACCAGACATCGCCCTGGTCGCGGGCGCCGCACCAGTAGTGATCGGCTCCGTCCCTCCAGCCGTAGAGGATCGGCTCGTACTGGCGCTGGTAGTCGGAGCGGCCGAGCGTAAAAGTGTTCTTGGCCCAGATGACGAAGGTCGACCAGCGACCCCCGGCCGTACGGAACGCCTGCTGCAGCGTGTCCAGCTCCGAGGACGACATGCAGATGTAGATGGCGCCCTTGGTGACGGTGAGGATGTTGACGCAGGCAACATGCAGCATGGCGCCAAAATCCTCGCCCAACGCGTCGTTGAGGATCGGGCGGTGCCTTCCCCGAAGCTTGTCCTGGGGCGAGTTGGCATAGTTGACGTTGTAGGGCGGGTCGCAGAAGCACATGTCGGCGAGTTCGCCGCCCAGCACCTTCTCGACATCGTCGAGCACCGTGGCGTCGCCGCACAGCACGCGGTGCCCGCCGCAGATCCACAGATCGCCCGGCCGGCTTACCGGCACAACCGGGGGCTCGGGCGCCTGGTCGGGATCGCCGCCGTCGTCTGCACCGCCGGTGAGCAGGCGCTCCAGTTCGTCGTCGTCGAAGCCGAGCAGGCCGAGGTCGACGTTCTCCTCCCCGAGCGCCGCCAGTTCCGCCGACAGCATCTCTTCGTCCCAGCCGGCGTTGAGCGCGATGCGGTTGTCCGCCAGGCGGTAGGCGCGGGCCTGCGCCGGGCTCAGGTGTCCGAGCCGGATCACCGGGACGGATTCGAGGCCAAGCTTCGTGGCCGCCAGAAGCCGGCCGTGTCCGGCGATCAGCACGCCGCGCTCGTCGACGAGGCACGGCACGTTGAAGCCGAACTCGGCGATCGAGCCGGCAATCTGCGCCACCTGCGCGTCCGAATGCGTTCGCGCATTGGCGGCGTAGGGCAACAGACGGCCGACCGGCCACTGCTCGACGCTGTGGACGTTCTCGGGCATCGCATGTCCTGTCGGAACGAACGGCGCCGGGCCGTTCAGTGCAGAGGGTCGTCCCCGCGCGTGCGCAGGAGTTCGTCGATGGCCTTCACGATGCGCAGCCAGATGCGCTGGCCTTCGACGTCGCCTTCATTGAGCAGCTCATCGGCTCGCATGCCGGCGTGGATCGGTGCCTCGCTGCCGTGCCGGTCGACCAGCAGCTTGGCGGCTCGCCAGATATCCAGTTCGTCGGTCACCGTTGCGACCGGCGCCAACCTGCCGCCTGCGCTTCGGCCTCGCTGCAGAACCAGCGCTCTCCCTTGCTCTCGTCTATCCGGGTCGGGGCGTGATCGCGGGCGCCCGGCACGTGGTAGATGCGCTCGCCGTTGCTCGAAACGTTGCCCTTGATGTCGCAGCCGTCGCGCTGCCCGGCGGCCGGGGCGGCTGCGACGATCCGCTCGCCGCGGCGCCAGTCCCACGGCATCACGAAGCGGCCCGACCAGATGTTCCCGCCGGTCGTCCTGGCCCGATCCTCCGCCGAGACGTAGTCGGCCGAGTACTGGCGATAGGCGACAGCCCAGCCCGCGGCGACCATCCAGGCGTTGAGGTCTTCGCTGCCCTTCAGGCAGATCCCGACCATGCGGCCGTACTGGTCGGTGTCCGTGCGCCGGCACGCGACTGTCGCCTGGCCGATCCGGTCCGACAGCGCCAGTGCCGCCTGCTGGCCGCAGCGCCACTGCGCACCGGCTGGCCGCAGGCAGACCTGCGCGCTCTCCGGCGCGTCGATGCCGTGGAGCCGAATCCGCTGCCCGCGAATCTCGATCGTGTCGCCGTCGATGACCGATGCCCGGCCGACCACGTCGCTGGCGCCGGCCGGCAGCGGCTGGACGGCGAACACGAGCACGAGCGCGGCGGTGAGGGCACGGAGCATGGGGGCTGTATTCGACCGCGCATGGCGCTCCGGCGCAACCCGCAGCGGGGTGGTAACCGGACCCAGGTGGTAACCAGCAGGCAGGGTGGTGACTGGTAACCGGACAGGGTGGTAACTAGCGCCAGGTTACCAGGGGTTAGTTACCACCCCGCGTGGCGCACAAGCATTTGAAACTGCGCCATATTTTGCGACGCGGCCTGCCCTGCAGGGTGGTAACTGGTAACGCGGATTCACGGGCTGTCGCTAGCGGACTATCGGGCGTCGCCCCCCCGCATAGGTTGCGGATGGTAGGGACCCCCGACTACAGTCGATTCACCTTGATCAGGGGGAGGCACCAGTATGTCAGTCATCGCACACTGTCCCGAACATAATCATCCGATTTCCATGTTCTTTGACGAGAACAACACGGTGTCATTTAGAGTTGCTCAAAGCGAAATTCAATCTCTACCGGACCCTGAGAGCGGTCCTCAAAGGCCAATCCCCAAGGTGTGCGACAGCTGCTTCCAAACGCTAGTAGGGCTAGATCTGTCGGGATTTTGAATAGACGTCGCTGTGGCGTAACGGACTGTCCTTACCCATCGAATGCAAACGCCCGCCGCGGGGGTTCCGGGCGGGCGCTCGTGATCGATCTTAGACACGAACATTAATCTTCGGCGCCGCGTCGGTCAGTCCTGATTTTGCGCCGCATGTCGAGATACAGCTCCAGCGCTTCGTGAACGGAGCGTTCCAGGCGGCGATAGCCGAGACTGTGACGCGATGCCGTCGCCTTGATGGGCATGCGGAACACGACGATGTCGAACAACGCATCCATGTCGTGCTGCACCTTGCGCGGACCACGACTGGTGTCGACGATGTAGCCCACGCTGCGACACTTCTCGGTCCACGGCCGGTAGACGTCGCTGATCAACTGAGCGTCACGGTCCGACAGCGGCGTCGACGGCGCTGCCCTCCTCGCCTTCGGCGGCCGACCGGCCGCATCCGGCAGTCCGCCACGCCGTGAGCCCCACAGGCCGATCGTGAGGCGCTCGTACAGGCGTGCGACCTCGTCGGCGGCATTGATGTGCGCTTCGGTCAGCTTCCCCGATTCGCCCAGTCCATAGACGGGGTCGCGCACGGCGGGCTTGAGCGCCACCTCCGGCGTGCCCCGGTCAACATCGTTCTCACCGCGCGGCGTCCATTTCCGGCCACGGCGGCTGGCCAGCAGCACGCGAAGCTCGTCGGCATGGCTGTCGTGAATGGCTGCTACTGCGGCATGGCGGTCAGCGACGCGCCCGTCACGGCGTCGTGCCGCCGATGCCCGCTGCAGGGCAGTGCGGGCGAGGCCCTGCTCCCGGGTCATGGCGCCGCGGATACGGTCGACGGCGTCGTGCTCGCGCAGTTCCAGCGCCTTCGCGAACAACTCCACCACCTGCCGCCAGGCGGGCGTCTCGTCCCGCTCCAACATTGCCGGCTTGATCTTGCGCTTGGCCATGGTCGTGAACCTCGCTGTCGGGATGGGGCAATCACGCGGCGACGCCGGCGGCGGTCCGGTAATCGACGGATCGGAACCGGCCCTGCGCCAGGTCGAACTCGAGATCGAGCCGGCACGGGTAGCCGAGCTCCTCGAAGCGGCTCTTCAGGACGTAGAGCTGCGCCTCGGTCTGCCGCTGGCCATCCTTGAACACCACCGGGCGGTGGACGCAGAGGCCGAGGTCGGCCTTGGTGTCCCACGCTTTCGAGCCGGCGATGTCCTCCAGCACGGGGTGGCTCTTGCGCTGGGCGAACTCCATCGCCTTCGCCGGGTGCGCCGTGACCTGCACGCAGACCCGCATCTGGCGGGCGAAGTCGAGCAACTCGTCGAGGCACTGGCTGATGTAGTCGGTCTCGCGCATGCCGTCGGGACGGCTCGACTCAAGCCGGTTCCAGGGGTCGATCGACAGCACCTTTGCCCCGTGACGGACGACCGCCACCTCGGCCGTGTCGAGCACCCATTTGATGGTCGGGCGCCGGTTGGGGTGCTCGATCCACAGGAAGTGCTCGTCGATCCAGCGGTCGGCATGGGCGATCTGCTCGTCGGTGAGGGTGCGGTCGAGGCGGCCGTACATGAACTGGCGCAGGTTGCGCCGCTGGTGCGGTTTCGCCCGCGTCTCGAAGCTCGCCATGGCGATGGCGAAGCCGTAATCCCTCGCCACGTTGAACCAGCACTGGGTGAGCAGCGTCGTCTTCCCGTGGCCCGGATGTCCGGTGGCGACGCACACGGTGCCGGGGGCGAAGGCGAGCTTCGACTCCCACTCGGGGAAGCCCGGGCGCCACACGGTCATGGGCTCGGGCTCGGGCAGTTCGCTCAGCCGGTACAGGCCCTCGACTGGCCACGGCCTGGCCGAGTCCTCGATGAACAGCCGCGTGTCCGCCGCACCCCAGCGCAGCAGGGCATCGTTGGCGTCCTTGATGCCGGCGGGCCAGTCGACGAACCAGCAGCGGGCGGACCCGAGCAGGCGCACGAGGTCCTGGCGGAGCGCTTGCCCGGGCGGGTCGTTGTCGGTGACCAGCACGAAGCGGCGGAACCGGGACAGCCCCTCCCCCAGCGCGTCCCGGACGTAGCGATACCGGTCCTGCTCGTCCGGGGCGGCCGAAGCCTGTGCCGGGGCGCCGTTCGGCGGCGACAGCAGGCTCTCGACAGGGAAGCCGCACTCGACCATCGCGCAGACGTCGAGCTCGCCCTCGACGACGTAGACGGTTTCGGCCTCGGCACCGAGCACGCGGTCGAGGTTGAAGAACCTCTGCTCGCCGCCCTCGCGCTGCCGGAACGCCTTCGTCGACAGCGCGCGGTATTTCACGTTCACCGTCTCGGCGCCACGCCGGTATGGGAAGGCGATGACCTCGCAGGGCTGGTGATCAGGAGGCATGGGAACCGTACCGCTGGCGGCGTTCAGCCGCGCCAAGGTCGATGCGCTGATGCCGCGGGCCTTTGCCCATGCTGCGGCCGTTTCGCTCAGGGCCATTGCCGTGTTCCTTGATGCCGCCCGACCATCCGCAGTTGTGGCAGTGCCAGACCGCGTGACCGGGCTCGATGGTGACGGACAGACAGGCTTCAGCCCGCTTGCGGCGCAGGTGTGAACATTGCGGGCAGGTGGTCTTGCGGGTGCCGGGCTCGTGGCGGCGCAGCACGATGCCGACGGCGCGCAGCTGGTCGGAGACAGGCGCCATCAGTGGATCGTCCCTTCGTCGAGTTCGCGGAAATACTCGGCCGACGTGGACGGAGGTTCGGGCTCGGCCCGGCGCCGGTTCAGGTGTTCGCGATTGGACTTGTCGAGCATCCCGGCGACGGCCTTGAACCATCGCTTCCGCTTCGTGCTGCCGGTCGGCCAGTGCGCGACGCACCAGCGGTCGATGCTGCGCAACTCGGCCACCAGGTCGGGGATCGCGCTGAACGTCTCGCGCCAGCGGGCAAAGTCGTCGGGCGTGAGGCGCACGACGTCACCCTGGTAGACGTAGAGGGCCTGTGGCGTCTGGTCGGCTTGGGGGACTACAGGGGGATTCTGTGTTTCTGGCCCTGCTTGGCACTGGTCAAGCGGTTGATTTTGCTCAATACCACCACCCTCGAACGCAAGATTTTCTCGCATATTATTGCGATCTGATTCGCGTTTCGGTCGGGGCTTGCGGGCCGCTGCGGCCCGCGCGGCTCCGCCTTCCGACGCCCTCTGTGCCCGGACTTCCGCCGCCACGATTTCGCGACCGGCGCGCGCGTTCGAGATCGTGCCGTTCTCGATGGTGAGCTTGCCGCGCCGGGTCAGTTCGTCCAGCACGCGGCGCAGCCGACGGACCTGAACCCGGAGCATCCGGCTCAGCTCCTGCTCGTCGTACGCGACCGGCCCGCCGTGCTCGTAGATGAGGGCGATGATGTCGAAGTAGACGGCCCGCGCCTCCACCGACAGCGTGCGCGTACCGGTCAACCAGTCGCGCGGGTAAAGCCGAAACCACGACATGCCCGCCATGTCACCTGCCCTCCTTCGTGCGCTGTTCCTTGAGCTTCGCCACGATCTCGGCGGCGACATCGCCGACGCGGCGGAAGGTCGACGGGGTCCGGTCCGGCGTTGTGCCTTCCCGATCGTCGCGCTTGGCATCGGAAGTCATGACCATCACCGCGCACCGGGATGATCGGTGAACACCATGGTCGGGAGCGGCGCGGTCTCGGTCTTACGGACCTGCTGCTCCTCGTAGGCCAGCACGTCCTCCAGCCGGTAGACGACGTGGTTGCCGATCTTGAGGTACGCCGGGCCCTGGCCCAGCCAGCGCCAGCGTTCCAGCGTGCGCGGGCTGACGTTCCAGCGACGGGACAGATCAATCTGGTTGAAGTGCCGGGTGGTCATGGACGCGCCTTCGAATTGCATCGCAGTCATGCGGTGCAAGATGCGTCCGTGCGCAGGGGGAGATCGGGGGCGCTGGAGGGGGAATGGAAGGGTGAATAGAGATTCCTGCCTGCCGACAGTGCGTCAGGCGTCCTGCTCGTCGTCCAGGCAGAAGCCAATCATGCCGTCTTTCTCCGAGAGGAGGGCACCCCAGAGCGGACTTCGCTTGAAATAGTCCCGTATGCGCGCCTTGGGCGGGAGATCGAGCTCCACAACGATCTTGTCGGGAGGCACTCGCCGAATGCCCAGGAGAAGCTGCTGGTGCAGATAACAAACGATGCGACGCTGCTGGACGCCCTTCGGAATGCGGAACACACGTCCGAAAAGACGGACCTCTTTGCCGTCTCCGAAAACCTCGACCGGCCCCGCGGGCTGGCGCGGGGTCATGCCGTCGAGGCGAGCCGACAGGATCTCCTTGTCGATCCTCAACCCGCCGCCGAACACGAGGATATCGGGGAGCCAGACCCAGCGAACACCGCCGGGAAGGGCGTCCTCAATCCGTTCGCGGGAAGTGCTTGTGAGCAGAACGCGAGGCTGTGCCGATGGCCGAGCCAGGAGTGCTTCCCGACACTGACGCCAAATCGCCTGATGCCCGAGACGGCGGCCGAACAGAATCGTGGTCGCGTGACGTCGGCGACCGATCCTCGCTGGACCGATTTCCCACAGGTGACCGGCGACCAGTGTCATCGTGCTCATTCCGCGGGGAATGCCGAACTGCACCCCCAGCGTTTGCGCCAGCTGCTCCGGCATCACCCGGAACCGGGTGAGCCGGCTCGCAGGAACTCTCACCCACCCCGCCGCCGGACTGAAATAGCCGAACCCGCCGTCATCGAGGCGGCGCAACGGAACGGGTGCATCGTCGTGATCTGCCTGCGATGCGTCGACCTCCTCGTATCCCGAGGGAACGAGGAGGCCGGCATCAATCAAGGCACGCCCGGCAACCGAATGGTGATCCTCGATCACCGAGCCGGCGATGACGCTTTCTTCGGTTTCAAGCACGCACAGCAGAAGGCTCAACGACTTGCTGTCGAGCCCGGACAGGGCATCACGCTTCACTCAGGAACCCCCAGCGGCGGAGGTACTTGTCACCGATCAGCCGCTCGCGGTCGGTACAGTCTTTGAGATTGCAGCCATGCGGCATGATGATCGTCAGCGGCAACGAGTTTCCGCGGCGGCTGGTGCCAGACGCGTGGAAGTGGATTGTCAGCTTCACCTGCGTGATCACCCAGCCGCCCAGGTCGCTGTCGCTGCTGCCAATGCGCTCCCGGACCATGTCCCAGATCGTGCGCGCGGCGTCCCGCATGCATTCGAGCGTGACGCGTTCGCCCACGTGATCGATCGGCTTGAGCCGCATGTTGTTGACCACGACGCCCGAAATTCCGTCTTCCGGATCGGTCGGGAAATCGAATGGCTTCAGCAGGAACGACGGATCGAAGCGCCGGAGCGGAACACGCTCCTGCGTGAACTCGGCCTGCAGCAGCTTTTCGGCAAACATCCGGGCAAGGCCTTCGCGGCTCTCACGGTCACCCGCGATCACCTCGATGACACCGGTGCTCGGTTCATAGGTCAGAGTAGCTTCGATGGCCAACTGCCGCACTGGCCGGTCGAGCTTTTCGTCCACGAACTCGAGCCGAGCATCGAGCGGTCCATCCCGGTAAACGGTCGCCTGCACCAGATCGTAGAGCTTGTCTTCACCCCCAACGCGAACACGCTCGAAGGTATCGACATGCACATGCCGGCTGTTGAAATGCTGTTTGACCGCCTCTTCGAACCTCGCAATGTGATCGGCGTCACACCGCAAGGAGAGATTGTCCGGACCGATGAAGCCATCCCACACGCGTGTCCTCCGGCGCGCATCAGTGAAGAGAATCTCCTCGGCGCGCTCGAACGTCACGCGATCGCGAAGAAAGGTCCACAGCGCCCTTTCGTGCCCGTTCTTCAGCGCTTCGAGTTCCTCACGATTCCTGGAAGCGCCATAGAGCGCTGCCTGCCCGGCTTCGCCCGCCAGCGCCGCGACGCGATCAGTGTCCTGCTGAACCTGCGCCAATGTGCTCGAATCCATCTTGTCCACGGCCTTGAGCAGCGGACGGACGATCTCACCTTCCTCGCCGTTCCAATTTACCGGCTCCGTAAGGGCGATGCCCTGGGCATCGAAGTACGCCTTCAAGGTCAGAGCCGGGGTGTTGCGAATGAACGCTTTCACTGATGCCATTACCAATCCTTTCGGGGCTCGCGCGCCGGCCAGGGGATTGGGCGGCTGCGGGAGAAGTTGGACTACCCTCTTTAAGAGGCATACCTACAGTCCACTCACTCCTGTAGCCGCTACAAGCAGTTGAAATTCTTGAAAGAGCCCGAGTCGTGTCGTCATTTGAGGATAAGTCTGTGGGTAAGTGACGCCAGCCACGATGGGATGGCCTCACTTAAGCTCTACTTGATGGCTACTTGGTGTCTCCGGGGTTCTCGCACGGACCTTCAGGGGCTGGAAACGTCTCGATTCGCGCGTCGGGAACTTAGGTTTGTAGGCGTCCCATCCGGCCCCACAAGACGCTGGATATTCGCTGCGCTTCGATGTTCGTCGCTCCACCACGCTGAGTACCGGGTTTTTCTACCGCAGACCGCTCAGGCGTGATCAACCTGCGTCGTAACGCCATGCGACGCACCATGAACCCGTTGAACCCTGCCCTGATGACGACCGACGAGCGCCTGTCCGAGGTGACGGCGATCCTGGCGCGCGGGCTGGTGCGGCTGCGGGCCCGGCAGTCAAACGAACTATCCCGCCCCGGCGGGGACAGTTTCGTGGACTTCCCGCCCGACCAACGCGGTCATGTGTCGGCACCGACTCGGACGGAGAACGCCGCGTGACCGACAACGTCCTTGCCCGCCTGGCGGCCCTGAAGACGACGCCGACCGCCGATCTGAAGCAGCAGTGGCGGGATCTGTTCGAGAGGGAGCCGCCGGCCTTCAACCGGCGCTATCTGGAGAGCCGGCTCGCCTACAGGATTCAGGAACTGGCCTATGGCGGCCTGAAGCCCGAGACGATCGAGCGGCTGGAGGCACTGGGCGAGCAACTGGACGGCGGCAGGATTGATGTGCGCCGCAAGCGCACCGACGACCGCCCCATTTCGGGCACGCGCCTGATTCGGGAATGGCAGGGCGTCGAGCACTGCGTCACCGTCCGCGATGATGGCTACGAGTGGCAGGGCCGGCCCTACAAGTCGCTGTCCTCGGTCGCCCGCGCCATCACCGGCACGCGGTGGAACGGCTGGGTGTTCTTCGGCATCCGCCGCTCGGGCGCCGGCCAGTGACCCGCTCCCCCGACCGGGTCGTCCGCAAGCTCCGCTGCGCGGTCTACACCCGGAAATCCTCCGAGGAAGGCCTTGAGATGGAGTTCAACAGCCTCGACGCCCAGCGCGAGGCCTGCGAGGCCTATGTCGCCAGCCAGCGGCCCGAGGGCTGGGTGCTGGTTCCCACCCGGTACGACGACGGTGGCTTCTCCGGCGGCTCGCTGGAGCGCCCGGCCCTGCGGCGTCTCCTCGCCGACATCGATGAGGGGCTGGTCGACGTCGTCGTGGTCTACAAGATCGACCGCCTCAGCCGGTCCCTCATGGACTTCTCGAAGCTCGTCGAGGTGTTCGACCGCAACGCCGTCACATTCGTGTCGGTCACGCAGTCCTTCAACACCACCACCTCCATGGGCCGGCTGACGCTGAACATCCTGCTCAGCTTCGCCCAGTTCGAGCGCGAGGTCATCGGCGAGCGCATCCGCGACAAGTTCGCGGCCAGCCGCCGCAAGGGCATGTGGATGGGCGGCTTCGTTCCGCTGGGCTATCGGGTCGAGAACCGGAAGCTGCTGATCAACGAGGCCGAGGCGGCCACCGTCCGCATGATCTTCGAGCGGTTCGTGGAGACCGGCTCGGCCACCGTGCTGGCCAATGCCCTCCGTGCCGAGGGCGTGACCACGCGACGCGGCAAGCCGGTCGACAAGGGCTTCCTCTACAAGCTGCTCAACAACCGGGTCTATGTCGGCGAGGCCATCCACAAGGGCACCTCCTACCCCGGCGAGCACGAGGCCATCGTCAGCCGAGCCCTGTGGGACAGGGTCCACGCCATTCTGCAGCAGAGCCCGCGCCAGCGGGGCGCGCGCACGCGGGCGGCGACGCCGGCGCTGCTGAAGGGCCTCATCTTCGGCCCGACCGGCGCGGCCATGACGCCGACGCACACGCGGCGCGGCCAGAGGCTCTACCGCTACTATGTCAGCCAGTCCGTGCTGAAGAACGGCAAGGACGCCTGCCCGGTCGGCCGCGTGCCGGCCGCGGAGATCGAGACGGCGGTCATCGACCAGCTCCGGGGCATCCTGCGCCAGCCGGAGATCATCGTCGGCACATGGCGCGCCGCCAGGGGCGACGTTGCCGGGCTGACCGAGGCCGAGGTGCGGGACGCTCTCGTGAGCCTCGACCCGCTATGGAACGAACTCTTCCCTGCCGAGCAGGCACGCATCGTCCAGCTCCTCGTCGAGCGGGTCGAGGTCGGTGTCGACGGCATCGACATCCGGATCAGGGTCGATGGCCTTGCGAGCCTGGCTCGCGACGTCGCGGCGCAACCCGTCGAAGCGCGGGCGGCATGACCGGCGGCGTCACCATCTCGTCCGACGGCGCCACTGTCACCGTCCGCGTGCCGATGGTGCTGCGGAGGCGCGGCGGTCGGAAGGTCGTCGTGGCGCCGGAGGGATCGGATTGGGCACCACCGCGACCGCGCATCGACAACACGCTGGTCAAGGCGCTGGCGCGGGCATTCCGGTGGCGGAGAATGCTTGAGAGCAGTGGGCGATTGACCGTGCGCGACATCGCCGATGCTGAGCAAATAAACTCCTCTTACGTCAGTCGCGTGCTCCGGCTCACTCTGCTTTCTCCGGAGATCGTCGATTCGATTTTGAATGGGCGCGCCGCTGAGATCTTGACGCTGGCGCGCTTGATGGAGCCATTCCCGGACATATGGATGAGGCAGAAGGAGACTTTATATTGACGATGCGTCGAAACGTTGCGGCCATTCGCGCATCGAGCAAATCAGACACTCAATCAACTAAGAGCCCCTGCTCTTTCATTCGTTCGAGAACCATGATGGCATGCTTCGACTGGAGTTCGCTGGGGACTTGGCGTGGCATCGAAGTACAGACCTGAAGGATCTGCTGATCTTTCGGAGTGAGTTTCCGATCCGCGACGCCTCGCCTCAGAATTTCCCGCCAGAACTCTGGGCCACGCTTTACAACTTCGGATTGGGCGGAAATTCCCGCGATCTCGCGTTTCTTCTTTCTCTCGTCGCGCTCGTTAGTACGGGCCGTCTCGTGCAACACCAGACAGCCATCAAACTCGTCGCCATAATCCAGCCTGCGCCCTTTCAGCCCATTCCAGCAGGCCTGTTGCTTGGCCCATTCCGACATGTTCCGCACGCCGGCCGGTGGATGGGTGATCACGTCATTGGCCTCGGCCGCGGCGAGGAGCAGGGCGCGCTGAAGGGGCTCAGAAACCGCCTGACGTCGCCAGATCGTGTCAAGGTCGAGCACCTGCTTTTCGCCGTTAGCGTCATGAAACACCTTCGCCAACGCGTAGGTAACGATGTTCGCGCGGTAGCCCCCCTCATACCATGGCTGTTTTGGCACCTCTGCCTCGAGCTTGCGGAAGATGATGGCCTTAGCGATGAGCCGACGATACCAGAGCTCGTCGTACCTTGTGTCGCTCTTTGACCAAGCTTCGCCAATCTCTCTGGCAAATTCGGCAAAGTTCTTCTGCGCGCCCTTGGAAACAATGTGGGGATGTCCGGCGGCCGAATATTCGAACTTGGCCAGATCAGTCTTGTTGAAGAGCTGCGCCTTGGGGAACTCCAGATCGAACTTCTTCTGCTGGGCGAGCGTCAGGCGGCTGCGCGCATTGATGAACTGCCCGCGAGAGCGCTCGTAGAACCATTTGCTGTCATGGCGTTCCTCTGCACGCGCGGCAAAAATCACGCTGCGCGAGAACTGCTCGATCCGGATGTGGAAAGGATGATTCGAGAAGAAGTCGGCTGCGTTTACCTTGTTCTGGGTGTTCGCGTACTCTGAAATCTTCGGTACGATGTCCTCCGATCGGTCAGGGGGGACGACCGTCAGCTTCATCTGGACGAAGACTTGGGGAAGCTGATCCTTCGCGGATTTCAGCCCGGCGTGGATCGATCCTGTTGTCTGTGCGCCATTCACGATTTGGAGGTTGCTGATGGAAGCGATCGCCAGACCGTCATCCGTCCGAACGCAGGAAACCGCGTCGGCCGTGGCGGACAGTCCGTTGTTGTAGGGGAAGAAGAGTTCGGGCTCATCCTTGATGGTTTTCTGGATGCCCTTGTTCGTCTTGGCCCGAGCTTGCAGGAACGAACGGACATTGGCCTCGAGAAGGCGAGCACCCCATTTGTCGTAGATGGCTGCTAGCTGCTCGCCCGGCACTACGAGCAGATAGCTCTCAAGGGCCGCCCCCGACTGCGACGCCTTCAGGGCCGGGAGGGGCGCGCCGAAATCCTGCGCAAAGTTGATGACCATGTCCTCGCGGGCTTGACCCGAGCGGTCGAACCGCTCGAAGCGGGCAAGATCCCAGACAGACCAAGTGATCGGCACATCACCGAGTTCAGCCAGCTTCACCGTGTCGTCGCGGCCGATATACTGGCGGTCGGAAATCAGGATCAGCTTGACCTTTGTGATCTGCGACCAGGTCGTGATGATCAGGTCCGAAACCTGAAAGGCGGGGCTAACCTCGTTCAGGGAATCACGAAATTCTTCCGTCCTGGCCTTTCTCAGGAACCGGATCAGCGGATTGAGAATGGGCGGAACGTCGCCCTTGCCAAAGCTCTGGACCTCGTCGCTGTCGACGAAGTCGCAGACGATCAGCCCGAGGACACCTCCGCTGTCACGCGGATCGCCTGCGTATCCGTCTATCCTAATCCTCTGGCCGCCTTCACCGCTCTGGTGGAAGGCCCGGTCGGCCACCTCAAGTTCGCCCGCCTCCGTGAGCCGCTCTGTCATCCGGTCGAAGAAGGCCTCGACCGGGAAGATCCCACTGGCATCTGCCTCGCGGCGGATGTCGGCCATCAGGTTCTGGTGATATTCCTCGAGTTCACTCATGGCTGGGCCCTTTCGGCTCGTTTCGCCGATACATCACCCCAGTCGGTCCGGAATGGGGTGCAGGCAGACAAAGCTAGGGCATAGGAAACGGAAGACACGCCGAGCGGCACCGGAGCGGCTATCCGCGGGAAGCCCTTAGCAACCGCATGAAAGTCCGGGCTCGAAACAATCCAGCGCCATGCCGAATAGTCGTGCAACACGTCGTATCCCGCATCGGCAAGGTGCAGATCCCAGTCCATGATGGCCGACGGCTCGGTCCGTTCGAGGAGTTCGGTGACCTCGTAAACGTACTCCGTCAACGTCCTGCCATGTGGCGGCTGCACCTTGTCGACAGCTAGAATCGCCAGCCACAGGCGGCGATCGGGCACATCTGCAAGCTGGTGTTCGTTCGTGATCTTCACAAAGGGCTGCGACGCCCCCCTTCTGGCCTTGACCTCAATGCAATCGGCTTTGAGCTCGAAATCCTTAGGCGCGCCGGATGGCCCCGTCCACGCTGTCAAAGCCGGTTTCGAGCCGATGTCCGCAATCAGCAGCTTCAGAACCTCTATCTCGCCGATCAGGCCCTTCTGAGCTTCCTCCGACAGGACGCCCAGCTTCCCGCCGCGCAAGAGGTAATGCCACCGGAAGGTGCGCCCGATGGCACGCTCCAATGCCTCGGCCTCGGATTCGGCAAGCTCAACCGCGGCCATCACGTCGCGACAGAGAGTTTCGAACAGCTCCAGCTGCGCGTTGTCCTTCAGCCGGATGTAGAGGATCGGCCCACCCGGCAGTGTCTGGAACCGGACTTCGAGGTTTCGGAGCTTGGGCAGATCGGGTGTCGGTTTCGGCAGATCGCCCAGTTGCAGCACCAGCGCCACATCGGCGCGTGGCATCACCGCCCAGAACCAGTTCCACCGCGCAGAGGCTGAAACCCGCCGTGTGTCGACCTTTCCAGCCTCGAGACCGGACCATGGCGTGTCATTCGGTATCACCGAGCGCCTCCTCCTCGATTTCCTCCTCGCCGAACATCTCGCGCATGCGGATCGTGTTGACGACGTATTCGACCGTGCCACCTTGAATGTCAGAGGGGGGGAAGCAGATGCTCCACGCTAGGATGAGACCCGGCGCCTTCGCCGACAGTTCGTCAGGAATCGTAGGGTCGACCAAGCGAAGGATGATCAGGGGACGTCGTCCCGGAATTTCGCAGAAAATGCGGGGCGGAAGGGTCTCGGGAACCGATTTGCCTTCTCGGATGCGTGTTTCGCGGAAGTCGCGGATCGCGGTCTCGATCTGGTCCGAGGTCAGGCCGACACGCTCGTCGCCAGGTGAGCCAACCCGCCTGCTTGTGCCACTGATCGCAAGCACACCCTGGCGAAGATCGCCCTCGCCGACCGATCTGCCGAAGGCTCGCATCATAATCCCTGCCAGTTCGTGCTCTTTTGCAGCTGCATTCTGGGCACTGGCGAACAGCACGTCCCATTCCTTCAGTTCGGTTTCCGCACGGGCATCAATGTAATCGCTCATCAGCCGCGGATCTGTCAGGGGATCGGCCGCATCGGCGCGAAACACCCGCAGGAAGTCCCGCACCAGATCGACGGGGACAGATTTATAGAGGATGCCCCTGGACGGACGCTCCTCGGCCAGGCCGCGGGCTCTAATGGCTACAACCAGACCCTCCCCCGCCTTTCGGTTCCGATCCAGTTGCTCGCGATCGCTGCGTATACGGGTTGTCTCGACCAGCTTGCCTGCCAGTCCGACCTTCATGGGGAACTCGCGACCAGTCCCCATCTTGTTTCGGGCGGTCACGATCAGGGACTCTGGGTGGCTACGAACAGCCAACCCGAACTGTTCCGGTGTGGCCTTCACCAGCTCCATGCGCTTCAACTGGGCTTGCAGGTCGTCCATCGCTTCATGGATGTGGGCATACCAGCCCACGCCGTCCGCGGGGATCCACACGCGACAAAGATCCTCATACCCCGGCCGATAACCGAACCAGCGCCCCATCTGCATGAGCGTGTCGTACATCATGGAATTTCGCAGGAAGTAGCTGACCGTCAGCCCTTCCAGGGTTAACCCGCGCGAAAGGGAGAAGCCGCCAACGGTGATGACCGTCACACCATGTTCGCCACCTTGGTCATAGTCGAGCGGCTGAGACCGCTTCGACGCATTCACCTCAACAACCTTTGCGACAATCAGGACCTCGTGCAGCCGCGACTGCACCTCGGGCCAGCCAGCGCCGTCGGCGTCTGCGTATTCCGCCTTCCAAATATCGTGGAGGGCCGCGATCTCCGGGTTCCTTAGGGCCGCACGTCCCTTGCCGCCATCAACCACAACCGCGTCCCTGATACGGCCGACAACATCTGCCACCCTTGACCGCAGCCGCCCCTGAACATCCGTAAAACGCGATGCATTGATCAGCATCGAGGCATGCGACGCCTGCTGGCCCCGCACATTGCGGATGGCGCGGGCGACGATGAAGGCGCGCACTGCCCGGGTGAGGCTGTCCGGTAGAACATCGACCGGGTGGTCGATCTTGTGCTTCATCGGCAGGACATCCTCGTTGTCGTCGATCAGGCGAACGTGCCGATCACGGGCGTCGAGGAATACTTTCTGCGCGCCGAAGTAATTCGACGGCGCGTCCAGACCGATGATGAAGTGGCGCGGGAAAAGATCCTGCTTCAGCGCCTCGTCATCCGTGTCCGGGTCTATGAAGATGTTGGCAAAGGGCGTGGCTGTATAACCGACATAGCAGCTGCGATGAAACAGCGAGAGCAGTTCACGGATTCGCCCGTTGATGCGGGTGACTTCATCCCGGGCATAGGCAGTGTTGATCGAGGCGTTGTCGGCTTCGTCGTCGATCAAAAGCATTGGTTGGCTGACCATCTGGGTTCCCTGATGGACAGAATGTTCCTTCAGCCATTCCAGCAAGTTCTTCAGTGTGCTGGAGTTCTTCTTGATCACCAGCACGACGGGGACATTGTACTGACCGATCTGGCTGGTGTTCGTGGTCGCAGTGGCTTTGTTGAAGTCGCGCAGGGTGTTGGTCAGCGAGACTGGGAACTCGCGCTGATCGAATGTGCCCACCCCGATGATCTTCTGCCGCTGCGCCTTGTTGGCATGGGCCAGCCGTCCGGTGTCACGGCCAATGAATCCCTCGTCGATCCGCGCCTGGGTCTGGTTTCGCAGGTTGTTGTGGATGCCCGCAATCACCACGATCAGGCGATAGCCTGCATCCGCCGCCTTGCAGATCAGTCCCGTGTAGTTGGCGGTCTTCCCGCTCTGGACGTGCCCCACGACCATGCCGCGGCGACTCCAGCGGCTCAAGTTTTTCGGATCACCCAAACGGTCCAAGACCCGATCGGTTACCTCGTCCGTAGCGTCGATTACTGATTTGGGAAGACCTTTCAAGTTCAGAAGCTTCCGGTAACGGCTCCAGTAGAAATCGCCGACCTCGTCATTGATCCGGGCGTCATGCAGCCAAGGGCGGAAGTCCTCGGCATCAACAATGGCACCGAGGCCCATGCTGATGCCGTACTTTTCCTCGATGAGTCGGGCGAGATCCTCCGCGTCGTCATCTTCGATCTGACCCACAAACATCGGCATGACACGCAACTGGGCAATGATGTCCCGGATGGACGCGGCCGTGTGGGGCCCCTTTTGCGACGCCATGTACATCGACGTCATGCCTTCCAGGCTGCTCAGCAGAGGTTTCACTTTGCTTCCTTCGCCTCGACCGTCGCAGCGATGATGCGCTGGGTGTCTTCCCACGCCGATCGAAACGGATCGACGTCCTTCATCAGCGACAAGATCTCCTTGATGTCTTTGCGGGCGCCGAGGAGAACCGACAGCGTCGCCTGCACAGCCTGCGTCAGAGTATCCTCATCCACGCGATCAGGAACGATCTCCTCGGCTGTTCCAGCCATATCGGCATGCAGAGTTTCGATAGGTAGCGACGCCCCTACCAGCGCGATGCAATTGAAGAACCCGCGCCGCAGATCCTGAGGCAATCTTTCGGCAAACTCCGCGAATGCGGGATGTTCTACGTTGGGGCGATATCGGATCTGCCCGTCTGCCTGAACGCGATGCCACATGGGCAGGCGCTCTTGATCTACAAGCTTCTGCCCACGTTTACGATACGTCCGCTTCGAAGCATCCTGGATGCGTTCGATAACTTTCCTGAGGCGGTCACGGACGACGGGAGGCAACTGCGCGGAAGACTTCTTGACGTCGATCTTCCAGTCGGCGTCCATGCTGTTCGGAATATCGATCCTGACTCGAGAGAGCTTGGTCAGTTCGGATTGACGGCAAAGTCCGAACCACGTTCCGTAAATGATGAGGCGTCGTCCTCGGTATAGATAGAACCCCTGCGATTTCAGATGGCCCTCAGGGCCGGCAACGTCCTCCCAGTCAGTCTTGCTCGTCTGCTTGTGGTGAGGGAGCGTGAAGCTCTGGATTTCCACGTCACCACGGTTCAGCGTCAGCTTTTCTTCTGGATCGGGAATTGTCGCCTGATTCGTTCGAGCAAAGGGATCTAGTGGCCGCAGAAGACGTCCGTTCAACAGAATACGGAGTGGCTTCGCATCCTCCATGAAACGATGGAAGACGAGACGCAGATGCCGTTCGGTTTCGGCGATCCTCTGGTTTATGGTTTCCGCGCGCTTTGCCGCATTATGCGAGTAACCTCCGCTCAAGCGATCGAGCTTTTCCCACAGGACGAGCGTTCCCGTCGGTCCGAGGTGATCGATACCGGGAATTGCAGAGATGGAGTCCGGCAGCTGCACGGTCCATTCGTTACGCTGCGCAACATCATCGAGATCCCAGATTGCGGCAGACGTGATGCCAGATTTCCGTGAAACCACCGTAAGCCTTCGGCACTGAGAAAAGCTGGCGCTTTTCAGCCCGAGGCCGAATCGGCCCAGATCCGGCTCGTCTCTCGTTGCAAGCGGGTTCCTGCTACCCGGGCGCATCGCCGCCACGAGCTCTGCTTCGGTCATTCCTCCGCCATCGTCGACCACGGCGATGAACGGTTCCTCCGAAAACGTTTCGGTGATGACCTGTATCTGTCGCGCTCCCGCCGTAATTGAGTTGTCGATAATGTCGGAGATCGCAGTTTCGAGGGAATAGCCGAGATCCCGCAATCCCTCGATCAGGGCTGCAGCGTGAGGTGTTGCATCTGCCCGTCTTGAAATGGTGCCCCCCCCCCCCAACGCATCAGCAACATTCAGAAGCGCGATAGCAAAGTACTCTGGCGCGAATAGGATTGCGTTACAAGCCAGTCAACTCGGGTGAGGACCGGACTTTGTTAGGGATTTGTAGATGAGGGCAGCGATCTGCCGCGCAAGAAATGGCGGCACGGCGTTCCCAACTTGGACATACTGCTGTGTCCGGTTTCCGAGGAACAGGTAATCGTCGGGGAAGGTCTGTAGCCGTGCCGCCTCTCGCACGGTCAGGCTCCGGCATTGGATCGGATCGGGGTGTATAAAATAATGCCCGTCTTTTGAGATGTGGCTGGTTACAGTCGTGGACGCCTCGGTTGCAAGCTGCACTCGGAACCGATCGTTGAAAACTCCACTATGCCAGTTGCGGTGATTGGGGCTCAGGATCAGGGGGAAGTCAGCGGCTTTCGGGCTATACCCTTGCACCTCCCCGAACGTGGCGGAAAACAGATATCGCCCGAGATCAGATGCCATGTGTCCGCGGGTTTCGTGCTGGGCAATGGCGCGCAACTCTGGCCGTGCGAGCCAGCGTTCCAGTTCGTCGGTTGCAGTTCCGTATCCGTCCGGCAGCGCGGCTGACGCTCGCGCAATCGGCGCTGCTGCCTTCAATCGCTTTGCCAGCTTCGAAAATGAACTCCGGAGCTGGCTGTCCTCCCTGCGACAAAGAGTTGCGGCAAGAAGCTTCGCCGAGTCGACTACCGTGTCGCGCCATGCGACCTCACCGTCATTTCCGCCGCTTAGGCCGCTTCGAAGCGCAGGGAGGTTGCCGATTGCATTTGCAACCGTTCGCGTCGCGCCAGAAATATTGACGCTAACCCCGGATGCGCCGGGCGCGAGATCGGTCCGTATTCCAACGATGATAACGCGATGACGGCGCTGCGGGACCCCGAAGTTTTCCGCGCGCACGATGAAATCAGATGGTTTCCAAGCCGTCTGCAAGCTTGCCCGACCGTCCTCGACCCGAATGGCCCGTAGTTCGTAGAGATGGCCGCGGCCTGTGCCGAGCGAGGACAGGTCCTCCACCAGCATCTCGAACACAAGCCGGCTTTCAACAGTCGATGAGAGAATGCCCTTGACGTTCTCCATGACGAACGCCGCCGGGCGTAGCTGATCGAGGACACGGATATATTCGCGGAATAGATAATGGCGTTCGTCCTGCTCCGGGACGTAGCCGCGCTTGCCCTTTGAACGTGCCCGACCTACGAGCGAATAGGCCTGACAGGGCGGCCCCCCGATCAGGATCGTATCGTCAAAATCGCGCCGCAGCCGCGCAACCGCCACGTCGAGTGCTACCGCCGCAGCCTCGGAGCCCAATTCCAAGCCGAGCGTCTCCTTGTTCGCCGCTCTCCAGGATTCCGCGTCCACGGAAGCCCAAACGGGCTCGGGAATTAGCCCAGCGTGAAATTCGATGAACTGCTTTGGCAGCGCGTTGTGCCGCTCTCGATGTTCACGCAGAAATGCGCGTAGAGTCAGCGTGCGATAAGCCGATGCCTCCTTCTCGACAGATATGCGGATGCGGAACGGCGAACGCCCTTCTTCGACGAAGGAGTCAAAACCCTCCCCCAGCCCGCCTGGACCGGCAAAGAGATCAACAACGCCGAATTTGGCTGACAAATCAGGCTCCTGACGATTTTGTCCAGACTGTCTATACTAGCTTTCGTATCGAAGACCAGGACGCTCGTGGCGGATATCGTCGACAAGCAAACCCGCTCCCGAATGATGGCCGGGATCAGGGGCAAGGACACGAACCCCGAAATGGCGCTCCGAAGGGCGCTTCATGCGCGCGGCTTCCGCTTTCGCGTGCATGCGACGAACATTGCAGGGCGGCCCGATCTCGCTCTTCCGAAGTACAATGCGGTCGTCTTCGTGCACGGCTGCTTCTGGCACCGCCATGCGGCCTGCCGGTATGCTACTAGCCCGTCCACGCGTCCGGAATTTTGGCAGTCAAAATTCGGCGCGAACATAGCGCGAGACGGAGCAGTTCGCGCCATTCTGCTTCACACGGGTTGGCGCGTGGCAACGGTCTGGGAGTGCGCGCTAAGGAAGCCCCAACAGACTCGAGTAGCAGCTGATCTCCTAACGGCATGGCTCCGCAGTGGTGCTATTGAGACCGGAATTGGGGAATTAGAAGTGATCGCCGAAGAGAACGCGGGAGGCGGTACTACAGAGCGACGGAGATTTTGATAGGTTTCGGCAAAGCATCGGCCCAAAATGAACAGCGAACAATTCGAATATTCTTTACGAAAAATGTGATTAATAACAAGGTTTTGATGCCGTTCACTGGATCGTTGTAGTCAACAGATTGGGAGAATATCGGCTCCGAGAGAACGCTTCCGGGCCTGTGGCGCAGCCGTCAGTCAACAGCCATTCCCGCATAACCCTTGAAAACAACGGAAAAATCCGGCCGCAGCCGGATCAGGAGAACGCATTCGCGGGGGCAAGTGGCGGAGGGTGCGGGATTCGAACCCGCGGGACGTGAATGCGTCCGGAAGATTTTAAATCAACTGCAATAAGCCGCTCTGCCAACCCTCCTCATAGAGTTAATTAAATGTGGGTCGTGGCCGGCCAGATTCAAGTCCCAACGAACACAGGAATTCCTATCGCGTCGCCGTCCCGGCCTTGAGGGCACCGGCGTCGAGGCGGACGTTCCGCAGCACCGCGCCCTCCGGCCCCAGCATCGGCACGGGGCTGCCGTCGACGGCGATGATCAGGCCGCCGGCATTGCCGGTGAGCAGCACGAGGTCCTCACGGTTGGGCACGCGATAGCTGTCGCCGGCCCGCAGCATCTGGGTGAACAGCACATTCTGCGCCCCGTCGCGCACCTGCACCCAGGAATCGGCAGTGGCGTTGAGCACGATGCGGGCATCGTGGTTGACCCGGCCGAGCACGCGGCCCGCCTCGCCCACCGGACCGGGCGCCTGCGGCGGCGGCGGCACGGCCGCCTGCTGGATCGGCGCCGCCGGCGGCGTTGCCGCGGGGGGTGCCGCCGCGGCGCCGGACGGCGCGGTCGCGGCGGGGTCCGTCACCGGCACCACGGGCAGTGGCCGCGCGACCGGTTCCTGAACCGGGGCGGCTGCCGTCACCGTCTCGACGGGTGGCGCGGGCGACGGAATGGCGTTCGTGGCGGCCATCGCGGGCGTCGGGCTGGTGGCTCCGGCGTCGACCTCGGCCGCATCGGCGTCGGCAGCCTCGGGCGGAATGGTCTCGGCGACCGGACCGGCCGCCGGGACCGGCTCGTCCTCCTCGCCGGCAGCGGCTTCAGGGCGGGACGGCGGTACGACGAGCGGCGTCGCAGGGTCACGCACCGGCGGTGCTTCCGTCACCACGCGCCCGTTGTCGACCGGCACGACGGCCGCCACGGCGGATGTCACGGCCGTTGCCGGCGGCGCCGCGGCCGGAGTCACCGGGGCCGGGCCACGCGGCGGAATTGCGGCGACGAACGGCGTGGCCGGCTTGACCGGCGCCGCCGCGGTCGCGGCCGGGAGTTGCGGTATGCGCGGATAGGTCAGGCGACCGTGCTGATCGAGATAGTACCAGCCGCCGAACACCGCCGCGGCGAGTATGGCACCGACCGTGAGCATGGCGCCGCCGGGAAAGCGGCCCTCCGGCATCGGCGTCGGAAAATCGAGCGCCTGGCGGGCGCGGACGCCGTCGACCTCGGCCTTGAAGCGCTCCACCAGCACGTCGGGGCGCAGGCCGAGATACTCGGCATAGGAACGCACGAAGCCGACGGCGTAGGTCGGACCGGGCAAGGCGTCGAAGCGCCCGTCCTCGATCGCCGCGAGATAGGCATGCCGGATACGCAGGGCGGTCGCGACCTGACCGAGTTCGTGGCCGCCGTTGAGGCGGGCCTCGCGCAGGACGAGGCCGACATGGTCCCCGGCGCCGGCGGAAGGCCGCGCGGCGTCATCGAGAACGCGGAATGAACGTGGGCTCAACCGTACCATCGGGCCGTCCAGACCGTCGTGACGCCCCGAACGGGCGCCATGGCCGTCCGCGGCATCCGGGCCAGGAGATGCCGCGTCGGGCGTTTGTCCAGGAAGATGCTTCAAAGCTTCCGAATATTCGGCCCGTGTTTGTCGTTCTCGCGTTACTACCGCAAAGGGTGCTTCCCCTGCAATACTTTGGCCTGATTTTCTCAACGATTTAGCCAGAGTTTGCCGCGAGCCCCCGGAAAACGCACCTCAGATGGCAATATCGTGGTCGCGCGCGAAGGCCCTGAGCCGACCGCGCAGGCTCGACGCGGGCGAAGCCAGCAGGGTCGACAGGTAGCCGGCGAGCGCCCCGGCGTCGAGCGACAGCACCATGGCCTTGACCGGGCCGACCGCGGCCGGCGCCATCGACAGCGTCGGCACGCCGAGCGCCACCAGCGCCATCGCGGCCACCGGGTCGCCGGCCATCTCGCCGCAGACGGCGAGCGGCACGCCGGCCGCGGCGCAGTCGGCCACCAGGGTGGACACGAGGCGCAGCACCGCCGGCGCCAGCACGTCGTATCGCCCTTCGAGGCGTGGATTGGCGCGGTCGGACGCGAACAGGAACTGCACCAGATCGTTGGAGCCGACGGAGAGGAAGTCGATGCGCGGCAGCAGCGCTGGCAATTGCAGGGCGAGCGCCGGCACCTCCAGCATGACACCGCACTCGATCCGCTCGGGCAGTGTCCGGCCCTCGGCGCGGGCGCGCGCCAGCTCCATGTCGAGGATGTCGCGCGCGGCGATGAACTCCGCCACCTGCGCGACCATGGGAAACATCACCGCGATCGGCCGCCCGGCGGCCGCGGCGATCAGCGCACGCAGCTGCCCGCGCAGCATTGCCGGCCGGTCGAGGGCGATACGCACCGCCCGCCAACCCATCGCGGGATTGTCCTCCGGCGTGCCGTGGAAATACGGCAGCAGCTTGTCGCCGCCGACATCCAGCGTGCGGAACACGACCCGCTTGCCCTCGGCGGCATCGAGGATGCGGCGGTAGAACTCCGTCTGCGTCTCGACCGAGGGATAGGTCGCCCGCAGCATGAACGGAATCTCGGTGCGGTAGAGGCCGACGCCGTCGGCGCCGACATCGGCGAGCCGCCCCATGTCGGCCAGCAGGCCGGCATTGAGCTGCAGGGACACCCGCCGGCCGTCGCGCGTCACGGCCGGGCGGTCGCGCAGGGCCTGGTAGGCAGCCTGGCGCGAGGTGCGGGCGGCCAGCGCGGCCTCGAAGCTGGCGACGACGTCGTCGGCCGGACGCAGGTAGACGACACCCGCATCGGCATCGACGAGCAGCGCGTCGCCGCTTTCGACGCGTTCGAGCAGGCCGGCGATACGACCGACCAGCGGCACGCCGAGCGAACGCGCGACGATCGTGACATGCGCGGTGGGCGAGCCTTCCTCCAGCAGCACCGCGCGCAGCCGCGCCGGATCGTAGTTGAGCAGTTCCGACGGCCCGAGCGAGCGCGCGACCAGCACCGTGTCGGGCGCCAGCACCGGCGCGTCGGGCCCGGCGCGGCCGACGAGATGTTGCAAAAGGCGGTTGGTCAGGTCGTCGAGGTCGAGCAGGCGCTCGCGCAGATACGGATCCGTCGCCTGCGCCATGCGCGCGCGGTTGTCGTCCTGTGCCTTCTGCACCGCGGCCTCGGCGGTAAGGCCGGAGAGGATCGCCTCGTCGATGCGTTTGAGCCAGCCGCGGTCGTGGGCGAACATGCGGTACGCCTCGAGCACGTCGCGGTGCTCGCCGTCGACGGCGATGTCGGGGCGATCGAGCAGGTCATCGAGCTGGCCCTGCAATGCCGTCACGGCGACGGCGAGGCGACGGCGCTCGCTCTCCGGGTCGTCGGAGACAAGCCGCTCGACACCGACGCGCGGGCGGTGCAGCACGGCCGTGCCACGTGCCAGCCCGGGGGCCAGTGCCAGCCCTTCGAGGCGCATCGGCAGGGTGGCGTCGTTGCCGAGGCGGGCCTCCTCGCTGCTCACCAGCTCGCCGCCGGCGACCAGTTCGGCGAGCACCATGGCGACCGTCTCGAGGGCCTCGATCTCCTCTTCCTGATAGTTGCGCTGGGTACGGTTCTGCACCACCAGCACGCCCTGCACGCGGCCGCCGCGCAGCACCGGCACACCCATCAGCGAGGAGTAGATTTCCTCACCCGTCTCGGGGCGGTAGGCGAAGGAGGGATGGCTCTGGGCGTCGGCCAGCGCGAGCCCGCGCGCGCCGAGCGCAATCTCGCCGACAAGGCCCTCGCCGACGCGCAGGCGGGTGCGGTGGACGGCCTCGGGCTTGAGGCCCTCGGTGGCGAACAGTTCCAGCACGTCACCGGCGCGGCGGACGTAGACCGAGCACACCTCCGCCACCATGTCGCGGGCGATCAGACGCACGACAGCGTCGAGCCGGGCCTGCGCGGTGCCCGGCCCGGCCATCATGTCGCGCAGCCGGCGCAGCAGGCGGCGCGAACCGCTCCATGTCGCGGTCTGCTCGACCATCGGGTCTCCCGGCCCTCCATGCGACGTCCGTCCGCCGCATGCAAGCGGCGGGCCCGCCGCCCGCGCCGTCCGTTCCGTCGGATCCGGCCGACGTGCGCCCCCGCACGCCTCCGGGTTGCCCAGGCGCCTAGGCCGCGTCCAGCCCGTAGGCGGAGTGCAGCGCGCGCAGCGCCAGTTCGGTGAATTCCTCGGCGATCAGCACGCTGATCTTGATCTCCGAGGTCGAGATGACCTGGATGTTGATGCCGCGCTCGCCGAGCACGGAGAACATCCGCTGCGCGACGCCGGCATGGCTGCGCATGCCGACGCCGATGACCGACACCTTGGCGACGCGCGAATCCGGTCGCACGTCCTTGTACCCGACCTCGTCGCGGATGCCGTCGAGCACCGACAGCGCGCGGTCGAGGTCGGACATGGCGACGGTGAAGGTGAGATCGGTCGATTTGCGCGTGGTGCCGGCGGTCTGCACGATCATGTCGACATTGATCGCCGCGTCGGCCAGCGCGCCGAAGATGGTCGCCGCCACGCCCGGCCGGTCCTTGACGCCGACCAGCGTGACGCGGGCCTCGTCGCGGCTGTAGGTCACGCCGCTCACCACCTCATGTTCCATGATCTCGCCCTCATCCACCACCAGCGTGCCGGGAATGTCGCTGCCGACCGGCTCGTCGAAGCTCGACAGCACCTGCACCCGCACGCCGTGGATCATCGCCAGCTCGACCGACCGCGTCTGCAGCACCTTGGCGCCGAGCGAGGCCATTTCGAGCATTTCCTCGTAGGTGATGCGCTCGATCTTGCGCGCCCGCGTCACGATGCGCGGGTCCGACGTGTAGACGCCATCGACATCGGTATAGATGTCGCAGCGCTCGGCGCCCACCGCCGCGGCGATGGCCACCGCCGTGGTATCGGAGCCGCCGCGCCCCAGCGTCGTCACACGGCCGTCCGAACCGATGCCCTGGAAGCCGGCGACGACGCCGACCTGGCCCTCGCCCATGCGGCGTACCAATTCGTCGCCCTTGATGCCGGTGATGCGCGCCTTGCCGTGGACGTTGTCGGTCTCCACCGGCACCTGCCAGCCGAGCCACGAACGCGCCGGCACGCCGAGCGACTGCAGCACGATGGCCATGAGGCCGCTCGTCACCTGCTCGCCGGTCGCCACCACGCTGTCGTATTCGCGCGCGTCGTGCAGCGGGCTCGCCTTGCGCGTGAGGTCGACGAGGCTGTTGGTCACCCCGGCCATGGCCGAGACGACGACGGCGACCTCGTTGCCGCGCTCGACCTCGCGCTTCACCTTGGCGGCGGCACCACGAATGCGGTCGAGGTCGGCCACCGAGGTGCCGCCGAACTTCATCACGATGCGCGCCATTGAAACCCCGTCGTCACCCGGCGCCGGCGGCCGCGCGGCCTGCCGGCGATGCCTTGTTCGCACCGGGCAGGCTATCCATACTCAAGCCTGCCGGACGGGGCAAGGCACCCGCCCGGCCGCGCCCCCGCGCACGCGAACGCAGGACAACCGATGGCCGCCCGCACCGCCCGCCGCGCCGCCACGCCCGTTCCCCCGCCGGCCGGCGGCACCGCCGACGCCGCCGAGGTGGCACGCTTCGCCATCCACGCCGAAGGGTGGTGGGACCCGCACGGCGCCTTCGCCCCGCTGCACCGCCTGAACCCGGTGCGCGTGGCCTGGGTTCGCGATCGCCTGGTGCGGCATTTCGACCGCGACCCGCGCAGCATCGAACCCTTCGCCGACCTCGCCCTTCTCGACGTCGGCTGCGGCGGCGGCCTCGTGGCCGAGCCGATGGCGCGGCTCGGCGCCCGTGTCACCGGCCTCGATGCCGAGGCGGGCACGCTCGCCGTGGCGCGCGCGCATGCCGCCGCGGGCGGCCTTGCCATCGCCTACCGCGACGACACGGTCGAGGCGCTGGCCGCGTCCGGCGCCCGCTTCGACATCGTGCTGGCGCTGGAGGTGGTCGAGCACGTCGCCGACCTGCCGGCGTTCCTCGCCGCCTGCGCCGCCATGCTGGCGCCGGGCGGGATGCTGGTGCTGTCGACGATCAACCGCACAGCGAAGTCATATGCGCTCGGCATCGTCGCCGCCGAGCGCATCCTGCGCTGGGTGCCGGCCGGCACGCATGACTGGAAGAAGTTCGTCAAACCCGGCGAACTGGTCCGCGCGCTGCGCGCCGCCGGCCTGTCCCCCGTGGAACTGTGCGGCCTCGCCTACGACCCGCTGGCGCGGCGCTGGCACGAGGCGCCGGGCGAACTGTCGGTCAACTACTTCTGCACGGCGACGAAGCCCGCATAGGCCTCAGTTCTCGGTTTCCTCGATCCACGGAATCTGGCCGACCTTGATGCCTTCCTCGATCAGTTCCTTCGCCTCGTCGGCCGTGGCATCGCCGTAGATCGGCCGCTCGTCGCTCTCGCCGTAATGGATGCGGCGGGCCTCCTCGGCGAACTGTTCGCCGACATTGTCGAAGTTCTTCTCGACGAAGCCGCGCATGGCACGCATCGCCATCATCATGCGCGCCATCTTCTCGGCCGGCGTCGCCTCGCCACTGTCGCCGCCGCGCGTCGCCACGGCCGGGGCCATCAACGCCTTGTCGATGCCGGTGTCGCCGCACGCGGGACAGACGACGAGCTTCTTCTTCCTCTGGCGCGCGTAGTCGTCCGAGGAGCGGAACCAGCCCTCGAACTCGTGGTCCTTGCCGCAGCGCAACGTGAAACTGATCATGCGCGTCCGTCCATGAACCCGCGGAAACCGTAACCGTTCCGCAAAGATGTGGGTTTTGCCGCCGAATGCAAGAGAATCGTTGGCACTCTGCCGGCCCGAGTGCTGATACGCCGTCGCCCTGGATCGCGCGCTTCGCCGGGCTGGTGCCGGCGGGCGGGCCGGTGCTCGACCTCGCCTGCGGACGCGGCCGCCACGCCCGCCTGTTCACCGGCCGCGGCCATCCGGTGACGGCCGTCGACCGCGACCGGGAAGCGCTGGCGGCGCTTGGCGGCGTCGCCGGCATCGAGGCGCTGGCCGCCGACCTCGAGGACGGCTCGCCCTTCCCGCTGGCCGGCCGAACCTTCGCCGGCATCGTCGTCGCCAACTACCTGTGGCGGCCGCTGGTGCCGGCCCTGCTGGCGGCGCTGGCGCCCGGCGGCGCGCTGCTGTGGGAGACCTTCGCCGCCGGCAACGAGGCGTTCGGGCGGCCGCGCAACCCCGACTTCCTGCTTCGCCCCGGGGAATTGCTGGAGATGGCGCGCGGCACGCTGGAGGTCGTCGCGTTCGAGGATGGCCGCATCGACCATCCGCGTCCGGCGATGGTGCAGCGCATCGCGGCGGTGCGGCCGCCCTTCGATCGCGCGACGGCCCGGTTGCACGCCGCGTCTTTCTCTCCTTGAGGGAGAGGTGAAAAACCTGGTGGGCGAGTTGAAAACCTACTCCGCCGCGGCCTTGCCTTTCGCGGGGGGCGTATAGGGGCGGTCGTGGTCGAGCGAGGGCAGCCGGCGCCGTGCGGCGTCGACCTCGGCAGTGTCGATGTCGACGGTGAGGATACCGGTCTCACTGCCCAGCGAGGCGATCACCCTGCCCCACGGATCGACGGCGAGCGAATGGCCCCAGGTGCGGCGGCCGCGCGCGTGCTCGCCGGTCTGGGCGGCGGCCAGCACATAGGCGCCGCACTCGACGGCGCGGGCGCGCAGCAGCACCTCCCAGTGCGCCTCGCCGGTCGGCACGGTGAAGGCCGAGGGGATCAGCAGCACGCCGGCGCCGGCGCGCGCGAGGTCGCGGTAGAGGTGGGGAAAGCGCAGGTCGTAGCAGACGGTGAGGCCGAGCCGGGCCCAGGGCGTGTCGGCCCACACCGCCGCGCCACCCGGCGCCACCGTGCGCGACTCGCGGTAGGAGACGTCGAGTTCGACGTCGAACAGGTGGATCTTGTCGTAGCGCGCGGCGATGCCGCCGTCGGGCGCGAGGAGATAGCTGCGGTTCCAGATGCGTCGCCCGTCCTCGTGCAGCACGGCGAGGCTGCCGACGGCGAGCCAGGCGCCGGTCTCGCGGGCCAGCTCGCGGCAGGCGGCGAGCACCTCGTGCCGTTCCTCGGGCTTCGCCTTGGCGATCTTGGCCGCCTCGTCCGGCTCCAGCATGCCGGTGTTCTCCGGCGTGCAGATGAGGTCGGCCCCGGCGGCGCGGGCGGCCGGCACCATGTCGCGCAGCGCGGCGATGTTGGCGGCGGGCGTGGCCGCCGCGTTCATCTGCAGCAGGGCGGCGCGGAAGCGGCTCACCGCGCGGCGAGACCCAGCTTCGGATCGAGGCCGCCGGCGCGGTCGAGGGCGTAGAGGTCGTCGCAGCCGCCGATATGCTCGCCGTCGATGAAGATCTGCGGCACGGTGCGCTTGCCGCCCGCGCGCTTCACCATTTCCTCGCGCCGGCCGGCCTCGGCGTCGACCTCGATCTCCTGAAAATCGACGCCCTTCTGCGTCAGCAGGCGCTTGGCCGCGGCGCAGTAGCCGCAGAACATGCCGGTATAGATCTCGACCTTCGCCATGGCGGCCATCCCGTTGGTTCGCGCCCGGAATGTAGGTCGCCGGCCGGTGGCGCGCCAGTGCTCCGGCCGCCGCCGGCCTAGCCCGACGGTGCCGGCACGCGGGCGAGGGTCAGCACGTCGACCCGCGCCGCGCCGGCGCGCAGCAGCACCCTGGCGCACTCGCCGACGGTGGCGCCGGTGGTCAGCACGTCGTCGACCAGCACGATGCGGCGCCCGGCGATGGCGGCGGCCCGGCGCGGATGGACGGCGAAGGCGCCGGCGACGTTGCGCCGCCGGCCGGCGCGGCCGAGGCCGCCCTGCGGCCGCGTGCGGCGGTGGCGCACCAGCGCGTCGGGCAGGGCCTGCGGGCCGGCGGGCGCCAGCAGCCGCGCCAGCGCGTTGGCCATCAGGGCCGACTGGTTGAAGCGCCGCCGCGCCAGCCGCCAGCGGTTGAGCGGCACCGGCACGACAAGGTCGGCGTCGGCCAGTAGCTCGGCGCCGGCGCGCGCCAGCCAGCGCGCGAAGGCCGGCGCGGCGTGGGTGCGGTCGCCATGCTTGAAGCCGAGGACGAGGCGGCGGGCGACGTCGTCGTAGCGCATGGCGGCGCGGGCGCGGCGCCAAGGCGGCGGCCGGCGGGCGCATTCGGCGCAGACGGCGTCGCGCCCCTGGTCCCACTCGAAGGGCAGGCCGCAGGCCGCGCAGCAGGGCGCGCCGAGCCAGGATATGGCGGCCCAGCAGGGGGCGCAGACGCCGCCGCCCTCGCCCACCCCGGCACCGCAGGCGAGGCAGCGCGGCGGCAGCAGGGCATCGAGGACGCGGCCGGCGGCCCGCCGCAATGGGGAAAGCACGTCATCGCCGGGCCATCGAACGCCATACGACATGGCCATCATTGCCATGCGATACCGTCATTGTTGTCAATCGATGCGGCGAGCGCCTTTCCCCGGCTGGCCGGCCGGGTCATATAGAAGCGATGTCGACGCCCGCCCCGCCCGCCACCGGCCCCGTGCCGGCCCCGTTCGACCGCGCGCTGGTGCGCCTGCGGCGGAACCGCGCGGCGGCGACGCTCGACCGCGCCGATTTCCTCTTCGCCGAAATCGCCGACCGCCTGGTCGAGCGGCTGGGCGACGTGAAGCGCGACTTCCCGCGCGCCCTCGACCTCGGCTGCCGCGACGGCGCGCTCGCCCGGGCGCTGCTGGCGACCGGGCAGGTCGGCGGCGTCGTCGCCGCCGATCTTGCCCCGGCGATGGTGCGCCGGGCGCGGGCGGCGGGGCTCGCCGCCGTGGCGGCCGATGAAGAGGCCCTGCCCTTCGCCGACGGCAGCTTCGACCTCGTCGCCAGCGTCTGCACGCTGGACGCGACCAACGACCTGCCCGGGGCGCTGGCGCAGCTCCGCCGCGCGCTCAGGCCGGACGGGCTGCTGCTGGCGGCGCTGTTCGGCGGCGCGACGCTGGCCGAGCTGCGCGACGCCTGGCTCGCCGCCGAGATCGCCGAAGAGGACGGCGCCGGCCCGCGCGTGGCGCCGTTCGTCGCCCTCGACATGGCGGCCGGGCTGCTGCAGCGCGCCGGCTTCGCGCTGCCGGTCGCCGACCTCGATACCATCACGGTCACGTATCCCGACGCGCTGGCGCTGATGCGCGATCTGCGCGCGATGGGCGCCGGCAACGCGCTGGCGCTGCGCCGGCGCACGCCGACGCGGCGCGCCACGCTCGCGCGCATGGTGGCCGAGTACGCCGCCCGCCATGCGACCGACGACGGCCGCGTGCGCGCCACCTTCGAGATCGTCTGGCTCGCCGGCTGGGCGCCGGCGCCGACGCAGCCGCGGGCGAAACCGCGCGGCAGCGCCACGGCGCGCCTCGCCGACGCGCTCGGCAGCACCGAACACACGACGGGCGAACGCCCGCGATGAGGGGGTAACGTGCAACCGCTCCAGGTCTTCGCCACCATCGCCGCCGCCTATCGCGACGTGTGGAACAGCCGCCGCGATCTGTTCCTGCTCGCCTACCTGCCGGCGCTGGCGGCGGCCTTCGCGCAGCTCGCCATCCTCGGCCCGTTCATCCCGACGCTGCGCCGCGTGATGCAGGCACGGCCGACGCCGGACATGGCACCCGAGGCGATGGCGGCGCTGCAGGGCGACCTGTCGACGGCGATGATGGTGATGCTGGCCTTCGGCCTCGTCTGGATTTCCTTCGGCGTGCTCTTCGCCGTGGCGTGGTACCGCCGCACGCTGCTGCCGGACGAGCGGCCGACGGTGGCCTCGGCGCTGGCCTGGCGCGGGCGGCACTGGCGCTTCCTCGCGCGCGTCGTGCAGCTCGGCCTCATCGCGCTGGTGGTGGTGTGGGTCGGCGGCGTGCTCGCCGCCAGCATCGGCGGCGCCGTGCTGTCGGCGGCCGGCGGCGGCAGCGCCGGGCTGTTCGCGCTCTTGCTGTGGATGGTGACGGCGCTGGTCGTCATGCGCCTCGCCATGGTCTTTCCCGCCACCGCCATCGACGTGCCGTGCAACCTGCAGCGCTCGTGGCGCATGACGCGCGGGCGCGCCGGCGCGCTGTTCATCATCGTGCTCGCCGCCGTGCTGCCGATGCTCGCCCTGCAGCTCACCTTCGAGCTGAACCTCGCCATCGCGCTGGGGCCGGAGACGCTCTACGCGACGCTGCCGCTGTTCTTCCTCGTGGCGCTGGGCGAACAGGCCATCGCCTTCATCGGCTGGGCCCTGCTCGCCTCCGCCCTGTCGATCGTCTGGCGCGCGCTGGGCGGCGAGACACCGGGCGGCGTGGCGGTGCCGGTGCCGCGGGAGTAATTCCGTCGGCATGACGCGGCCGAAACCAGTGACATAGGCAGAAAGTGCACTGTCACCGGTGTCCGGCCGTTTTGTGCGTCATTCAGGACTCGCCCAGACCGGCAGCGCGTCGAGATATTTCAGCTCCTCTCGGACTATGGGATCGAGCGCTTCGGGCAAGAGGTGTCGAAGCATCGACCATTCTTGCGACCGTTCGTCCGCCTGAGCCTTGCTCCGGTAGCGACGTAGATGCTCTCCGACCTTGGTCTTGAGCAGTCCGGCCTTTGCCGTGTTCCCTATCAATCGCGTCAGCAAATCGGTGTAGCCACCGAAGGTGCCGGCATGCAGGTAGGTATTGAGCATCCCCCGGATGTTCTGGTGTCCGCTCGCATAGTTGCGGTCCGTCCCGTTGGCCGCCGCGACGATCGAAAAGGCCGCCGCCACAAGCAAGCTCTGAGTACGTTCGAGGCCGTGCAACGGAGTCTCATGGTCCCATTTGGAGAGGCTGCTGAACCACGGCCGGCGTCGCTGTTCAATGTCCGCGAGGAGCGGTGCCACGATCCGATCTTCAAGATAAGGGAGCTTCGACCTCGGGACGGTCAGCTTGTCGAACCGAACGAGCCGCGGCGGGTCGAAGGTACTACCGCTCCGCAGATAGCAACTCAAAACGAGCGTGCTTTGCTCCTTCGAAGCCGCGACCGCGGCCGGGTCCAGGACAAAGGCGTTCCCCCGATGTCGGCGAATGACATCGAGGAAGCTCTGCTGCACTTGGGCCTTCGTGTCGACACCGAACAAAATCCAAAGCAGCGGTATCCCTTCTCGTTCATAGTGTTTGCAGCGGGCCGAAATCTCCGTTTGGAAGGTGTTTGACATCTGGAATTCGATAGCGAAGGCGCCGAAGCTTCGCCACTCGACATAGACATCTGGGAAGCGGCCATGTGCCGTTTCCGTCGGCGGCAGATACTCCGCCACCGTATGCCTAGCATGACGCGGGTCGAGGGCGACGAGTGCCGCCACTTGCTCGCACATCATCCGATGGAAATCCGATTCCTGCCGACCCCGATACTGAGCTGCCCGAACATCGTCGGGCGCCAAGTTACGGCCGTGATGCCATGGGCAGTTCGGATCGTTGCCGCTGTAATGTGCGAACAGGGGAAGGCTGACGCCGCGTCGCCGCGCTGTCCTGATGTAGACGTTGCCGTTGCAGGCTAGGCAACGGGCGATAATGCCATCATTGCCCTGTCTGCGGTCCGTGATCCGGTCGCGCAACAGACCCCAAGTGTCTTCCGGCATTCCGACCAAGTCTTGAGCCGTCACCGGGCCGATGTCTTCGACCAGGGCCGCTTCGACGATCCGTTGGACCTTCCTTCCCATGCTGGCGGAATTCCACCTTGTACTCTCTATATTGAGTAATGCTTTTTGAGGAATGGAGATTTATTAAGATACGGGCGGCGGTGAATATTATCGTAAATAGCAATATATGTGATGCGTCTTTTTAGAAAATGGCGCAGTGATTCTTCCACGAAATACCGGACGGTAACGCTTTCTCCAGGAGACAATTTATGGGGAATATTATCCTCGTGGGCCGACACAAGAATAGAGTGTGTCTGATAAAATCGAATATATCTACATATCGGGAATCGAAACGTTACGAATTCACATTTTGTAACTGTAAGCGGTCTATCACCTGTATTTGTGATAAAAACTGCGACGAACTCCCTAATTTTCTGTTCCCCAACCGGGACACCAGTCACTAGCTCTAGCGCTAGTGACACCCGAATTCTCAGGCGTCCTCCGGCATTTAAGTACGTAACCACTTGCCATGTTAAACTGGCCGCTGCGAGAATCGCCGCAAACAAGGCTACCGGATCAAGGGATGTCTGCAGGGAAAAGTCGATCATTTGCGCCTACAGCAAATCCCTGAACTGCGCGACCAACGGTACGTCGGCGGGGGCATGGGGTAGTCGGCGAGGCGGGCGGGGCGCGAAGGGTAAGGGGTTACGGTGATGGGCGGGAGACGTGATCCTAGAAATTCATGTTAATGCATTCATTCGCCAGGGTAGGCGGGAATTTGGGGGCTCATCAATGATTGCAGCGCAAACAGTTTCAGCCGTGTTCGCGCTTGCAGCGGCCGTGTTTTGGTTCCTGTCTTTGCGAGCCAAACTACCAAAGGCGATTGAAACAATCGACTTCGGGAGCGGTGCGGACGATTTGGATCTGCTAACGAGAGGATTGCACAAACAGAGCCAATTGAGCGCCATAGCGGCCTTTTGCGCCGGAATCTCTGCGTTAGCCCAATTTGTCGCAATCGCTATATCGATCGCGTATGGCATCGACGCCTAGCCGCGATCCAACGCTTACGTTCAACTTCTACTTGGATTTCGATTCATTCTTTTCATTGAAATTTTCCTAGGATTCAGTTGAGAGAGCGTAATGAACGGCCTGAGTAGGGGCCGACCGTGCTCCTGCTCATTGGAGTTTTTGGCTGTCCGGTTCGCCAACGGGGTACGCTATGCCCAAAGACACAATTTCCAAGGACGCCCGTAGTCGCCGTATCTGCATCTTTTGCGGGGGTAACAGCGGCAGTCGCATCACTAAAGAACATATCTTTGGCGAATGGCTAAAGAAATTCTTTCCGCGCGACGAAACGACAACTCATAAGTCCTTCTATATCGAGTGGCCCGACGAATCGGGCCCGCGGCCGGCTCGCGAAAAATGGACACAAGGACAGGGTCACGTCGGCTCCAAGAAGCTTCTGGTGCTCTGTCGCCTGTGCAACAACGAACGCCTTAGTGGACTCGAAGATCGGGCGAGGAGCGCCCTTCCACCTCTGATCGTGGGCGACCGCTCGAACCTTCCGCCCGCCGAGCAAAGTGTGCTCGCCACCTGGGCGGCAAAAACCGCGATGGTGGTCGAGCACTCCAAGCCTATCGATTCGGGCATTCCGCAAGAAGCTCGCTCTTGGCTCTTGGCCAACATGACGCCTCCGTCAGAAAAGTGGTTTGTTTGGATCGCCGCCTATGGCGGCAAGAAGTGGCGCGATCTGTCGATCTACCAGAGCCGCGTGGGGCTAAGCGATGCGCCCGTCAGCCGCCCGAGCGCTGCGCCGCACTACGCGCAGGCGACTACCTTCGGCCTCGGGCGCGTCCTGTTCTGCGTTGTCAGCAGCGACTCGCCTGCCATTGAAATCTTCCGGGGCCGCGAAACCGAGGGTGTGTTTCAAATCTGGCCCCCGCAGGATCGCTCGATCCTCTGGCCACCCCGCCGTGTCCTGAACGACGACGAAGCTAATGCCATTTCCAACATTCTGGAGAACTCCCGCGCTTTCGATCACAGCCTCGACCCGGGCGCAAATTGGACATTCGCGTTCTAGAAATTCCAGTGGAACCGATGTGGCTGCCCTACGCGCGCCCCGTCCTGCACCGTCCCCAACCCCTCACCCTTCGCGCGCTAGGCTCGCTCCGCTCGCCAAGGCGCGAAGCCCTCTCCCTCCGGGAGAGGTGAAAAAATGGCGGGCGGGGAGGTGCCGGGCGGGGTGGCGGTGGCGCGGGAGGCATCATGCCGCGCGGGGCTCGGGCGCCCCGCGTCCCGCCTTCTTGCCTGAACCGCGCGAAACGGCGTAACCAGCGCCGGAGCGCGGGTCCGCAGCGGACGAAAGTCCGGGGGCCGGGCGCCTTGCGTCCCACACATCGCGCAGGCCCCGACCGAGGTCGGGGCCGTGCCGGCCGGTACGGATTCATGAACGCTCCCGTTTCAGGCGACACTCCCGGCGGTGCCGGCGACCCGGCGCCCGACAGCCGCTCCTACGCCGCGCTGCGCTATCCCGCCGCGCGCACCTACCTGCTGTTCGCGGCGCTGGCGATGATGGCCGACCATGTCGAGCACGCCATCAGCTACTGGATCATCTTCACCAAGTTCGACTCGCCGGCGCTGGCCGGCTTCGCGGTGATCTCGCACTGGGTGCCGTTCCTGCTCGGCTCGATCTGGGCCGGCGCGCTGGCCGACCGCTTCGACCCGCGCCGCATCATCCAGATCGGCATGGCGCTGTTCATGGCGGTGTCGCTCGGCTGGGGCCTGCTGTTCGCCACCGACAGCCTGCAGCAGTGGCACGCCGGCATCCTGCTGATCGCCCATGGCTGCGCCGGCGCCCTGTGGGCGCCCGCCAGCCAGGTGCTGATCCACCAGATCGTCGGCACGCGGCAACTGCAGAGCGGCATCCGCCTGATGGCGACGTCGCTGACGCTGGGCATGCTGATGGGGCCGGCCGTCGGCGGCGCGCTGCTGATCAACCTCGGCCCGGCCGCCGGCATCGTCGTCAACGCCGCCATCTACCTGCCGCTGCTGCTCTGGCTGGTGCGCAACCCGGCCTGGAGCCGCAGCGCCGAGGCGCGGCCGGCGAGCGGCCGCATGACCTCCTACCGCGACCTGTTCGCCACGCTGCGGCAGATCTCGGGCGTGCCGGTGGTGCTGGCGATGACGCTGCTCGCCGGCCTGTCGGCGGCGCTGGTCGGCGTCGGCTACCACCCGAACCTGCCGGAATTCGCCCGCGACTTCGGTTTCGGCTTCGACGGCTTCCGCTACACGCTGCTGCTGACCGCCTACGCCGCCGGCGCCGTGCTGGCGGGCCTCGTGCTGGAGGCGCGCCAGCTGCTGGCGACGCAGCCGCGCACCGCCGTCATCCTCGCCATCCTGTGGTGCGCCGCCATCGGCAGCTTCGCCGTCGTCGCCGACTACACGGTGGCGATCGCCCTGCTGCTGTGCGCCGGCTTCTTCGAGCTGGCCTTCGTCTCGATGGCGCGCACGCTGGCCCAGCTCGCGGCGCCGGCGCACATGCGCGGGCGCGCCATCGGCCTGTTCAACGTCGGCGCGCTGGGCTTCCGCACCTTCAGCGGCATCACCATCGGCTTCGGCGGCGGTATCATCGGCATCCACTGGTCGCTGGGGCTCAGCGCCGCGGCGCTGTTCGTCGTGCTGCTGGCGCTGCTGGCGTGGACCTGGCGCGTGACCTACCCGGCGACGGCGTGAGCGGCGGGTAACGCCCCTCACCTCACCCCGGCCCTCTCCCCTCCCCGCACGCGGGGCGCGGAGAGGGAGTCGCGGGAGCGCGTGATCCTCAGGTTCTCCCCTCTCCCATCGGGAGAGGGCTTTGCGCCCTGGCGAGCGCAGCGAGCTTTGGGCGCGAAGGGTGAGGGGTTACGCGGGTGGCCGTTCTTCGCGTCCGTAACCCCTCACCCTTCCGCCGTAGGCGTCTCGGCCGCTCACGCGGCCTGCGACGCTGACGGCGGAAGCCCTCTCCCTTTGGGAGAGGAAGAAAAATTAAGGCGGAGAGGGAGAGAGAGCGGCGCCGCCTACAGCAGGTCGCGCAGTTGCGCGACCAGGGGGACGTCGGCGGGGGGCATGGGGTAGTCGGCGAGGCGGGCGGGGCGGACCCAGGCCAGCGTCTGGCCCTCGCGCGCGACGGGGGTGCCGTGCCAGACGCGGCAGACGTAGAGCGGCATCAGCAGGTGGAAGTCGGCGTAGGGGTGGCTGGCGAAGCCGACGGGCGCGAGGCAGCTCGCGCGCGTGTCGATGCCGAGTTCCTCGGCGAGCTCGCGGATCAGCGCCGCCTCGGGCGTCTCGCCTTCCTGCACCTTGCCGCCGGGAAACTCCCACAGGCCGGCCATCGGCTTGCCCTCAGGGCGGCGCGCCAGCAGCACGCGGCCGTCGGCGTCGAGCAGGGCCACGGCGACGACGAGGACGACCGGCAAATGCCGCGCGAAGGCCGAGCCGTCGGCGGCCGCACAGCCGGTGTCAGCTGCGGTAGTCGGCATTGATGTCGATGTAGCCGTGCGTGAGGTCGCAGGTCCACACGGTCGACTTGCCGCGGCCGAGGCCGAGGTCGACGTCGATGACGATCTCCTGCCCCTTCATGTGGGCGGCGACGGGGGTCTCGTCGTAGCCGGGCACGAGCTGGCCGGCGCGCGTGATCGGCACGCCGCCGATGGCGATACCCAGCAGGTCACGGTCGGCCGGCTCGCCGGCCTTGCCGACGGCGGCGACGATGCGGCCCCAGTTGGCGTCCTCGCCGGCGATGGCCGTCTTGACCAGCGGCGAGTTGCCGATGCACAGCCCGATCTTCCGCGCCGAGGCGGCGGAGACGGCGCCCTTGACGTTGATGGTGACGAACTTCCGCGCGCCCTCGCCGTCGCGCACGATCTGGCGCGCGAGGTCGCCGCACACGTCTTCCAGCGCGCGCGCGAAATCCTTCCAGTCGGTCTGCGCGCCGGCGCGGTTGCCGGCCTTGCCGGTGGCGCAGAGCAGCACCGTGTCGGAGGTCGAGGTATCGCCGTCGACGGTGGTGGCGTTGAAGGTGCGGTCGGCGGCGCGGCGCAGCAGGCGGCGCAGCACCTCGGCCGGCACCTTCGCGTCGGTGAAGACGAAGCCGAGCATCGTCGCCATGTCGGGCGCGATCATGCCCGAGCCCTTGGCGAAGCCGGCGATCGTGACTTTCCTGCCGCCGACGACGGCGGTGGCCTGCGCGCCCTTGGCGAAGGTGTCGGTGGTCATGATGGCGGCGGCGGCGTCGGCCCAGCCGTCGGCGCGCGCTGCGGCGAAGGCGGCGGGGACGTGCCGGCCGATGTGGTCGGGCGGCACCGGCACGCCGATGACGCCGGTCGAGGCGATGAAGATGTCGGCCGGCCGGCACTTCAGCGCCGCGGCGGCGGCGCGCGCGGTGCGCTCCACCGTGGTGTCGCCGGCGTTGCCGGTAAAGGCGTTGGCGTTGCCGGAATTGACGACGATGGCGCGTGCCTTGCCGCGCGGCAGGTTGGCGCGGCACCAGTCGACCGGGGCCGAGGGGCATTTCGAGCGCGTCAGCACGCCAGCGATGGTGGTGCCCGGGTCGAGCACGGCGACCATCAGATCCTTCACGCCGGGCCGCAGCTTGAGGCCGGCATGCAGGCCGGCGAGGCGCACACCCGCCACCGGCCCGAGTGAGGGAAACCGCGCCGGGGCCAGCGGCGATACCGGCAGGGGCGCCTTGCCCGCCATGACGACCTCTTTGCTCGCGTCGACGACCGCGCCCTGTCTAGCCTGCCCGCCCCCGCGCCGACAACCGGGTGGGAGTGGCGGGGCGGGGCAGTACGGGCGGGGCTGTGCGGGCGGGGCCGTGCGGGCGGGCCGGCATCGCGCCGGCCCACCTCACCCGGCTCGCTGCGCTCGCCACCCTCTCCCCCCACGGGGCGGAGAGGGTTTCGCGTGCCCCCTCCTCCCGTGGGAGGAGAGGGAAGGGGTGAGGAGGGACAGCGCTGGCGGCGGACAGTGCGGCCGCCGGGCCCGTCCTACCGCAGCGGGGTGATGCCGCCGGGGCGGGTGGGGCCGGCGGGGGTGCCGGGCATCGACTGCGGCGGCGGCGCGGCGGGGTCGAGCTTGGTGCCGTCGATGTTGAACATCTCGACCCTCGCCGCGCCCTTCAGCTTGTCGACCTCGGCCATGACCAGTTCGCGGGCGACCTGCTGCGCCAGTTCGTCGCGCGCGTCCTCGAAGGTCGGCGGCGCCGCCTCGCGGCGGCCCGTCACCTTGATGACGTGGAAGCCGAAGCGGCTGCGCACCGCCTCCTTGGTCGTGTCGCCCTCCTTCATGGCGAAGGCGGCGTTGGAGAAGGGCTCGGTCATCTGCTCGTGGCGGAAGAAGCCGAGATCGCCGCCGCGCGCCGCCGAGCCGTCGATCGAGCGCTCGCGCGCCACCTTGGCGAAGTCGGCGCCCTTGGCCAGCTCGGCCAGCACGGCGCGCGCCGCCTCCTCGGTCTCGACCAGGATATGGCTCGCCCGCACCTCGAATTCCTTGGGCCGGCCGGCCATCGCCTCGTCGAAGCGCTTCTTCAGCACCGCGTCGGTGAGCGATTTGTCGATCAGCTTCTCGAGATAGCGCTGCTGGATCGCCGTGTCCTCGAAGCGGGCGACGCGGGCCTTGACCTCGGGGTCGTCCTGCAGCTTGGCCTTGCGGCCCTCGACGGTGAGCAGGCGGTAGCCGACGAGCTGCTGCAGGATCTGCGGGTAGATCAGCGGCAGCGGCAACTGCTGCACGTCGGGCGGCAGGCGGGCGAAGGCGCCGGCGACGTCGGACTGGTGGATCTCGAAACCATCGACGCGGGCCGCCACCGGGT
This sequence comes from Alphaproteobacteria bacterium, assembly GCA_050246875.1. Lineage (GTDB taxonomy): Bacteria > Pseudomonadota > Alphaproteobacteria > UBA6615 > UBA6615 > SHWB01. The sequence continues at coordinate 45,091 of JBFWVF010000014.1, forward strand.
CGGCCGGCTGGGCGGCGGCCGGGGGCTGGGCGGGCGTCTGCCCCGCCGGAGTCTGCTGCGGCGGCGCCGCCGGGGTCTGCTGGGCCACGGCCGCACCGGCGGCCAGCGCCCCGGCGAGGGCGACGGCGATTGCCACGAAGCGCATGCTGGAAAACCTCCGCTGGCCTGCCGGCGGAATGCGGCCGGGCGCGCGCATGCGGGCCGACGGCGACAGGCGCGCCACCATGCGCCGCCGCCCCGCCGCACTCAAGGGCCAAGGTCGCCCGGGATGCGACGCCGCCCGCCGTTGACAGGGCGGGGCCGCCCCCCCTAGAGAGGACCGCCGCGGTGGAACGGCGCCGCGCGCGCCCCATATGAACGGGGCCGGCGGCCGCCGGCGGGTACCTTGCCCGCCGCGCCCGGCGGTGCCGGGGCCCCTTGCCGTCCGGCCCGGACCACCGGGGACATTGCATGCTCGGCACCGTCTTCAAAAGCCTGCTCGGCTCCGCCAACGACCGCTATCTCAAGCGCCTGCAGCCGCGGGTGGCGAAGATCAACGCGCTGGAAGCGGACGTGCAGAAGCTCTCCGACGCCGAGCTGGCCGGCCGCACCGACCTGTTCCGCGCGCGCCTCGCCAAGGGCGAGACGCTCGACGCCATCCTCGAGGAAGCCTTCGCCACGGTGCGCGAGGCGGCGCGGCGCACGCTCGGCCAGCGCCACTTCGACGTGCAGCTGCTCGGCGGCATGGTGCTGCACAACGGCATGATCGCCGAGATGAAGACCGGCGAGGGCAAGACGCTGGTCGCCACCCTGCCGGTGTACCTCAACGCGCTCGAGGGCAAGGGCGTCCACGTCGTCACCGTCAACGACTACCTCGCCCGCCGCGACGCCGAGTGGATGGGCACCGTCTACCGCTTCCTCGGCCTCACCGTCGGCTGCATCGTCCACGGCCTCGACGACGGCGAGCGCCGTGCCGCCTACGCCGCCGACGTGACCTACGGCACCAACAACGAGTTCGGCTTCGACTACCTGCGCGACAACATGAAGTTCCAGCTGGAGGAGATGGTCCAGCGCGACTTCAACTTCGCCATCGTCGACGAGGTCGACTCGATCCTCGTCGACGAGGCGCGCACGCCGCTCATCATCTCCGGCCCGGCCGAGGACTCCTCGGCGCAGTACGTCGCCGTCGACAAGGTCATCCCGCGCCTCGGCGACGAGGACTACGAGCGCGACGAGAAGGTGCGCGCGGTCACGCTGACCGAACCGGGCGTCGAGACGGTCGAGCGGCTGCTGGTCGCCGACGGGCTGCTGCAAGAAGGCGAGAGCCTCTACGACATCGGCAACGTCTCGCTGCTGCACCACGTCAACCAGGCGCTGCGCGCGCACAAGCTGTTCGGCCGCGACACCGACTACATCGTCAAGGACGGCAAGGTCATCATCATCGACGAGTTCACCGGCCGCATGATGGAGGGCCGGCGCTACTCCGACGGGCTGCACCAGGCGCTGGAAGCCAAGGAGGGCGTGCGCGTCCAGAACGAGAACCAGACGCTCGCCTCGATCACCTTCCAGAACTACTTCCGCCTGTTCCCCAAGCTCGGCGGCATGACCGGCACGGCGATGACCGAGTCGGCGGAGTTCGCGCAGATCTACGGCCTCGAGGTCATCGACATCCCGACCAACCAGGCGATGGTGCGCGTCGACGAGCACGACGAGGTCTACCGCAGCCTCGACGAGAAGTACGAGGCGATCATCGCGCTGATCGAGGACGCCCACAAACGCGAGCAGCCCTGCCTCGTCGGCACGGTGTCGATCGAGAAGTCGGAGCACCTCGCGGCGCTGCTGAAGAAGCGCGGCATCCGCCACCAGGTGCTCAACGCCCGCTACCACGAGCAGGAAGCCGCCATCATCGCCCAGGCCGGCGTGCCGGGCGCGGTGACCATCGCCACCAACATGGCCGGCCGCGGCACCGACATCCAGCTCGGCGGCAACCTCGAGATGCGCGTGCGCACCGAGCTGGCGGCGATCACCGACGAGGCCGAGCGCAAGCGCCGGCGCGACGCCATCGCCGCCGAGATCGCCGTGGCGAGGGAGAAGGTGCTGGCCGCCGGCGGGCTCTACATCATCGGCACCGAGCGCCACGAGAGCCGGCGCATCGACAACCAGCTGCGCGGCCGCTCGGGCCGCCAGGGCGACCCCGGCCGCTCGAAGTTCTTCCTGTCGCTGCAGGACGACCTGATGCGCATCTTCGGGTCCGAACGCATGGACACGATGCTGAAGCGCCTCGGCCTGCAGCCCGGCGAGGCCATCGTCCATCCGTGGATCAACAAGGCCATCGAGAAGGCGCAGGAGAAGGTCGAGGCGCGCAACTTCGAGATCAGGAAGCAGCTCCTCCAGTACGACGACGTGATGAACGACCAGCGCAAGGTCGTCTACGAGCAGCGCAAGGACCTGATGCGCACGCCCGACGTGTCGGAGACCGTCGCCGGCATGCGCGAGGAGGTGCTCGACGCCATGGTCGCCACCGCCATTCCGGGCGGCACCTTCTCCGAGACGTGGAATGTGCACGGCCTGCACGAGGAGGCGCTGCGCGTCTTCGGCCTCGACGTGCCGGTCGCCGACTGGGCCAAGGAAGAGGGCATCGCCGAGGAGGAGATCCGCGAGCGCCTCGGCAAGCTGGTCGAGCAGAAGATGGCGGCGAAGGACGCCAATTACGGCGCCGAGCTGATGCGGATGGCCGAGAAGAGCCTGCTGCTGCAGCTCCTCGACCAGCACTGGAAGGACCACCTGCTGCGCCTCGACCACCTGCGCCAGGGCATCGGGCTGCGCGCCTTCGGCCAGAAGAACCCGCTCAACGAATACAAGCGCGAAGCCTTCGACATGTTCGACGCCATGCTCGGCCGGCTGCGCGAGAGCGTGACCGCCGTGCTCGCGCATCTCGAAATCCGCGTCAACGTGCCCGAGGACCTGCCGGCGCCGCCCGCCGCGCCGCGCGGCCGCGAGGAGCGCCCGTCGCTCGGCTTCGGCGGCGAGGAGGACGGCGGCAACGGCGACACCGCCGTCGCCACCCGCCCGCGCCGCCCGGCCGCCGCCGAGGTCGACCCGCGCGACCCGTCGACCTGGGGCAAGGTGCAGCGCAACGCGCTCTGCCCCTGCGGCAGCGGCAAGAAATACAAGCACTGCCACGGGCGCATCTGAGCGGACGGACGGCGCGGACGGCGAAACGTCGCGAGATGTTCTGTACGCTTGACGTACAACGTCATCAGCTCTACCTTCTATTGGCATGATCCTCGGCTATCGCGACCGGCGCACGCGAGGATTCGCGGCGGGTGAGGATGTCGGAGATTTCCGGTCGTTCGCGCGGCAGGCGTACAAGCGGCTGGAGATTCTGGATGCCGCGACGACGCTGGCCGACCTCCGCGCGCTGCCGAGCAACCGGCTGGAGGCGCTGAAGGGCAACCGGGCCGGGCAATACAGCATCCGCATCAACGCGCAATGGCGGCTGTGCTTCGAATGGCCGCGCGGCGGCAAGGGACCAATGAATGTCGAGATCGTCGACTATCACTGAAGGCGCCTGACGATGACCCGCCCGGCAATCCATCCCGGCGAAATTCTCGCCGACGAACTCGACGAACTCGGCGTGACGCCGACCGAGCTTGCCCGCCAGATCGACGTGCCGGCCAATCGCATCACGCAAATCGTCCAGGGCAAACGGTCCGTGACCGGCGACACGGCGCTTCGCCTCGGCCACTGGTTCGGCAATTCGGCGGCCTTCTGGCTCAACCTGCAGAGCGCTTACGATCTGCGGGTAGCGGAGGGCAAGGCCGGCGCGGACATCCTGCGCCTGCCCCGGCGGCCGGATGCGCAGCCGCGCCGGTCGGCCTGATCGCCTGGAGATGCGCCCCGCGCGGACGGTGCCGTCGTGCGGTCCCCATCCTTCGACAAGCTCAGGATGAGGACTTGGGAATGACGTCGCGAAGGTTGCATGCGTTGGCCCGAGCCATTCCACGTTTCCGGTAGCCTCACCCTGAGCCTGTCGAAGGGCGAGGCGGACCCTCGGTGACGCGCGCCGGCCCTGCTAGACTCGCCACCCACAGGGGGTACGCATGCTGTCGTTCGGCGTGTTCGACCATCTCGACCGGCGGCCGGGCGCGGCGACGGCGGATGTCTACGAGGACCGGCTGCGGCTGATCGCGCGTTACGACGCCGCCGGCTTCCACTGCTGGCATCTCGCCGAGCACCACGCGACGCCGCTGGGCCTCGCGCCGTCGCCGGCGGTGTTCCTCGCCGCCGCGACCCAGCGCACGCGGCGCATCCGCCTCGGGGCGATGGTGTTCTGCCTGCCGATGTACGAGCCGCTGCGGCTGATCGAGGAGATCTGCATGCTCGACAATTTGTCGGGCGGGCGGCTGGAGGTCGGCATCGGGCGCGGCGTGTCGCCTTACGAGGTGGCGGCCTTCGACCTCGACCCGGCGCACGCGCAGGCGATGTACATGGAGGCCTTCGGCATCGTCATGGCCGGCCTGCGCGACGGCCGCGTCGACCATGCCGGGCGCTTCTACACCTACCGCGACGTGCCGTTGCATGTGGCGCCGGTGCAGCGGCCTCACCCGCCGCTGTGGTACGGCGTCGGCACGCCCGACGGCGCCGGCTGGCCGGCCGAGAACGCCGTCAACGTCATCTCCAACGCGCCCTGCCCCGTCGCCCGCAGCGCCACCGACCAGTACCGCCGCGTCTGGGCGGCGACGCATGGCGACGCACCCCTGCCGCGCCTCGGCATCGCGCGGCACATCTATGTCGGCGCCACCGACGCCGAGGCCGAGGCGCGCGCCGCCGAGGCCTGGGGGCAGTGGTTCGACAGCTTCGAGTGGTTGTGGCAGCGCAACGGCACCAGCCCCGGCGTCTACGCCCGCGACTTCGCCACCGCGCGCGCCCGCGACCAGCTCGTCGCCGGCGCGCCCGACACGGTGGCCGCCGAGGTGGCGCGGCAGATCGAGGCGGCGGGGGTGAACTACTTCGTCTGCCGCTTCGCCTTCGGCGACCTCACCTTCGCCGAGAGCGCCCGCTCGCTGGCGCGCTTCGTCGAGCAGGTGGCGCCGAAGGTACGCGCGAGTGTTGGCAGCGGAGAGAGGTGAGTGCGCGGCGGGGCAACGCCACTCGCTGCACCACCACCTCGCCGGCATCCTCGTCCTTCGACAAGCTCAGGATGAGGATGCGGGGAGCAGCGAAGATGGCGCAGGTACCCAAAGCGCGTACCCGCGCCGGCAGCAGAGATGCATGATTGAGTGGTCCGTCGCGCAGCCACGCCTTCCCCCACGTCCTCATCCTGAGCCTGTCGAAGGATGGGGATGCGCCGCGGACGCAGGTGCCGGGTAACACCCCCACCTCACCCTGCCCTCTCCGCCTGGAGGGGCGGAGAG
>JBFWVF010000015.1:0-36094 GCA_050246875.1 Alphaproteobacteria bacterium
GTGTTGACTGACACTTGTATTGGGAGTCCCCGGACTGGCCCGGACTGGGGCGGATGAGGCCGGACGGATCGGCGGAGTGCTGCGGGGTTCGGGGGTGTCGGCATGGGGCGGCGGCGGGGCGGCTTCGATTTGGGAGTCGCGGCATCGCGGGGCGCTTCTGACACTTGAAACGGGAGTCGCGGGGGCGGCGCTCATGGGCCTCTTAAAACCCTCTCAGATGAGCCTGCCGACCCAGCGGACGCGGCCGGCGACGTGGAGCCCGGCGGCGCGCTCGGGCGGCAAGTGCTGCGGATCATAGGCGGGGCTGTCGGACTTGATGGTCACGGCGCCGTCGAGGAAGCGCTGGATTCGCTTGACCATCAGCGTGCTGTCGACGGCGATGACGTAGATGGCGTCGTCAACGATGCGGTCGACCGCGGTGTCGACGAGGAGCAGGTCGCCGGCGCGGATGGCGGGCTCCATGGAGTCGCCGATGGCGGCGATCAGCGCCAGGCGCCGCGGATCGGCGCCGAGGGTGCGGCGCACCCAGTCGGCGCGGAAGGCCATGTGGTCGAGCACGCGCTCCTGGTCGAGCCAGGCGCCCGGCCCGGCCGAGGCGCGGATGTCATAGCGCGGCACGAAGACGAATTCGCCAGCATTTCCAGCGTCGTAGGGCGCAGCCGGCTCCGCCACCGACCGCGGCGACTCCGGCCCGGCGCGCATGGGGCCCTCGCCCGCGGCGAGCCACGCGATCGAGACGCCGCCCGCGCGCGCGATGGCTACGAGCTTGTCAACGTTCGGTTTTCCGCCCTCAAGGATCGATTGAAAGGTGCTGGTCGGAATTCCGGCTCGCTTAGCGAACCTCCGAGCGCTTTCCTCACCCAACACCGTCCGGAGCCGATCGAGAAATCGGTCAGAGTTCGCGTCACGAACTCTGACCGACTGGTCAGAGTTCCCGTCGGCGGTCAGAGTTCCCTCTATCACGTTGAAAAATCGCAAAAAACGGCGCTGGCGGGCAGGTAAACGGCATCTCGTAACTCTGACCGGTTTTCCGCTTGTCGCGTGACCGACATCACGTTTACTCTTGTCCTGTTTCGGACGATCCCGAGCCGAACAAAGGCGGCCTGGCAGGGCCGCCCCGGACGAGAGGACGCGGATGCCGCGCAACTGGCACCCGGAGGACGTGAAGGCCGCCGTGCGGAAGACCGGCACGACCCTGTCGGCGCTGGCGCGCCGCAAGGGTGTCTCGACCTCGGTCGTCCACAAGGCGCTCAAGCAGCCGCGCCCGACGGGCAACCGCGTGATCGCCGCCTTTCTGGGGCGGAGCGTCCACGAGATGTGGCCCGACTGGTACGACCGCGACGGCAACCGCCTCCGCTCGACCGCCGGCCAATCTAGCAGGGCGTCCGGAACCGGACACCGTCAAAACGGCAGGGCGGCATGAACAGTCGGCCTGGAGAGGGCGAACCCCTTTTTAACGCCGCGGGCGGCGCCGACACCTCCCCCAGCCTGCCGGGCAGCGTAGCGGCGCCCGCCGGTGGCGACCCTTTCGGGCGCCCCTTCTCTCCCTTTGCACCAAGGAGCTCCCGATGAGCGATTCCTCGCCCGACCGGCTGCCGAAGCAGCTGGCCGCCGTCAGGACGATGACCAAGGCGCTGGCGCAGGCGCGCGGCGCCCGGCATTCCCGAGCATCGGCGCAGGCTCTGGTCGCGGCCCTGGACACCCTGCTGGGCGCGGATGAGGCCAGCCTGGAGCGGGAGGCGGCGAAGCTCGCCCGAGCGCTCACCGAGGCGCTGGCGGCGGCCGGAACGGCCACAGTCCTGGAGCCGGGCGAGGCGGTGCTGACGCCGGGCCAGCGCGCCGCGCTGGGACAGCCCCAGCCGGCCTCCTTCAGGGCCGATGCCCACGCGGAATCGATGCGCCGGGCGCGCGACCAGCTGCGCCTGCTCGAACTGCAGGCGCTGCTCGACGAACTCTTCGACACGTGGGCGGCGGCCATGGAGGCCGGGGACGTGGTCTTCGCCGGCGAAAATGGCAGCTACGCGTTCGATCCCGCCCGCTGGGAGGCGGTCGAGGTCACCCGCGTCGCCGACACGCGCCTCGTGGTGCGGCCTAAGCGGCGAACTGGCGCAGCAGGTCAGCCGCCCTCGTCAGCGCCAGACGCTGCAAATCAGTGAGCGTGGTCTCGGGCGCAATGGCCACCACCACGTCCAGATCCACGTACTCGTCCGCTTCGGCTGTCTCGCCGAAGCTGCATCGGGTGCTCACGCGAACCAGCCCGTTCGCGACGAACGTGATGGTGGATTGCGGCGCGACGGAAAAGTTCATGGGTTCCCCCCTCGGTTGTGTCGCAACGCCGAGCTTAGGGGACAGCGGCGGCGGCGTCACCGGGACCCACTCCCCGGCCGGCGTCCGCCGCCGTTGCGTTTCCAGCAGGAGCGTCGCGTGAAGTACCTGCGCACAGAAGACGTACCGCTCGACCAGATCGAGGTGACGGACCGGCTGCGGCCGGTCGACGAGGGCTGGGTGGCGGGGCTGGCCGAGAGCATGGCCAGGATCGGCCAGAAGACGCCCGTCGAGGTGGTCACCCACCGGGTGGTGAAGGCGAAGGGGCCGCGCTACCGGCTGACCGCCGGCGCGCACCGCTACGCGGCGGTCCGGCTGCTCGGCCGACCGACCATCCGGGCGGAGATCTTCGCCCTCGAGCAGACGGTCGATTTCGACCTCGAATGCCTGCTGCACGAGATCGACGAGAACCTGATCCGCCGGGAGCTGTCGGCGCTCGACCGGGCGATCTTCATCGGCCGCCGGCAGGAGGTCTACGAGGAGCTGCACCCGGAGACGAAACGGGGCCCCGCCGGCGCGCAAAAAAGATGGCGGGGCTTTGATTCCATTGAGGAAAGTGATGCAACCGCAATCGTTGCGCTTGCATCCTTCGCCCGCGAGACGGCGGAACGGATCGACCTCTCCGAGCGCTCGATCCAGGACTACTGCCGCATCTACCGGCTGCTCGACCGGCAGGTCCGCGAGCGGCTGGCGGGGACACCGCTGGCCGGCAACCGGGGCGAGCTCTATGCCCTCACGCGGCACAGCCACGCGCATCAGCGAAAGATCGTCGACACGGTCCTGTCGGGGAAGGCGCCCTCGGTCCGCGTGGCGGCGGCGGCTCTCGACAACAAGCGCGTGCCGGCCCAGCGGTCGGCGCACGACCTCACGCTCATGCGCCTGCAGGACGCCTGGAAGCGGGCGGGCAAGCCGGCGCGCGTCGCCTTCATGGAGTTCCTCACCGAGATCGGCGTCGTCGAGGACTTCGACGAGGGCCAGTGCAAATGAGCCGCCGGCGCCGCGACGACAGGACGCTCGACCTGCTCGACTGGCAGGGCGTCGTGCGGCGGTATGACGACAATCGGGTGCGCGCCGCCACGCTGCGCGTGAAGGTGGCGCGCGCGGTGGCGGAGACGCTGCGCGACAGCGACATCGACCGCACCGAGGTGGCGCGCCTGATGAGCGAGTACCTCGGCGAACGCGTGTCGAAAAACATGCTCGACGGCTACGCCAGCGAGGCGCGCGAGGAGCACTCGATCTCCTTCGTCCGGCTGGCGGCGCTTGTCCAGGTAACCGGCGACGCGCGGCCGCTGCAGGTGGTGGCCGAGCTCATAGGCCATTCCGTGATCGCCGACCGGTTTCTTGAGTGGGTGCGGCTCGGCGAGAAGGCGGAACGCCGCGAGCATGCCCACAAGGAAGCCGAGGAGATCGACCGGGATTTCGACCTGCAGCTGCGCGTCGTACGCCGGAGCGCGCGGCCATGACGGAGTGGTTCACCGCCGCCGAGCTCGCCGCGCTGCGCCTGCCGGACCTGCCGGTGACCGAGAGCGCCGTGATCCGCGTAGCCAAGCGCGAGAAGTGGCGCGAGGAGCGCGACACGCGCGGCGCGCCGCTGGCCCGCCGGCGGGCCGGACGCGGCGGCGGCTGGGAGTATCACCGCTCGCTGCTGCCAGCGCGGGCGCTGCAGCGGCTGGTCGCGGACGAGGTGGCCGAGCGGGTGGCGGCGGAGCCGGCGGCGGACGAGCGCGGCATCGGCGAGCTGTGGGACTGGTACGAGCGCCTGCCCGAGAAGCGCCGGGCGGTGGCGAAGCGGCGCGTGGCCCTGCTCGATGCGGTCGACGCGCTGGTGAGGGCCGGTCTCGCCAAGAACGTCGCCGTGGCGGAAGTCGCGCGGCAGAACGACGTCGGCGCCTCCAGCATCTACCGCTGGTTCGGCCAGGTCGAGCGGCACGCGCGCGACGACTGGCCGCCGCTGCTGGCGCCGCAGCACAGCGGCCGGACGGCGACCGCCGAATGCGCGCCCGAGGCGTGGCAGTTCTTCAAGGAGCTCTATCTCAGCCCGTCCCGCCGCCCGCTGGAGGTCTGCTACGACGACCTGCAGCGCGTGGCGGCGGAGGCCGGCTGGACGGTGCCATCGGCGCAGACGTTGCGCCGGCGCATCGAGCGCGAGCTCCCGGCGCCCGTGGTCACCTACTGGCGCAAGGGCAAGGAAGCCCTGTGGCGCATGTTCCCGCCGCAGGAGCGCGACCGGACGATGTTCCACGCGCTCGAGGCCGTGAACGTCGACGGCCACCGCTGGGACGTCTTCGTGCGCTGGCCCGACGGCACCGTCGCGCGGCCGATCATGGTGGCCATCCAGGATCTCTACTCGAACAAGATTCTCGGCTGGCGCATCGACCGAACCGAGAACACCGACCTGGTGCGCCTGGTCTTCAAGGACGTGTTCGAGCAGTACGGCATCCCCGACCGCGTCTGGCTCGACAACGGGCGGGCCTTCGCCAGCAAGTACCTCACCGGCCAGTCACCGAACCGTTACCGCTTCAAGATCAAGGCCGAGGAGCCGGTGGGCATCCTGACCGGCCTCGGCATCGAGATCCACTGGGCCTCGCCCTATCGCGGCCAGTCGAAGCCGATCGAGCGGGCCTTCGGCGACCTGTGCAACACGATCGCCACCCACGCCGCCTTCGAGGGCGCCTATACCGGCAACAGCCCCGAGGCGAAGCCGGAGAACTACGGCAGCCGCGCCGTCGAGCTCGAGGAGTTCATCCGCGTCGCCTCCGCCGGGCTCGCGCTGCATAACGCGCGCACCGGGCGCAAGACGAAGGTCTGCGGCGGCACGCTCTCCTTCGACCAGGCCTTCGAGCGCTCCTACGCCCAGCACGCGATCCGCCGCGCGCGGCCGGAGCAGCTGCGCGAGTTCCTGCTCGCGGCCGAGCTGGTGCGGGCGAACCGGGAGCACGGCTCGGTGCGGCTGCTGGGCAACCGCTACTGGGGCGCCTTCCTGCACGCGCACCTGGGCGACCTGCTGACGGTGCGCTTCGACCCGGACAACCTGCACGACGGCGTCCACGTCTACCGCCACGACGGCCGCTACCTCGGCTTCGCCGACTGTCTGGAGGCGGCGGGCTTCGCCAACGCCGAGGACGCGCGCAAGCAGGCGGCCGCGCGCAAGGCATGGCTGCGCGCGACACGCGAGGTCGCCGAGCTGGAGCGTCAGCTGTCGGCGCCGCAGGTGGCGGCGCGGCTGGCGGCGATCGAGGTCGAGGAGCCCGAGCCGCCGGAGGCGAAGGTGCTGCGGCCGCTCGCCTTCGGAAACACGGCCATCGCCGCCGCCCCGGAAGCGGCACCGCAGATCATGAGCGACGACGAGCGGCTGGCCGCTCTGAACCACGGGCTGACCCTGCTGGAGGGCGGTCGCGCGGACTGAGGGCGCGGCCGGTGGAAACGGCCGCGCCCCCTGAACACAGGATCGGATGGAAGGAGCACCACGTACCATGACCGACACCACCACCGCAATCAGCGACCACGAGGGCGCGCGCAACCAGGTGCGCGCCGTCATGGCGGCCGAGGGGCTGACGCAGGCGGCGATCGCGCGCGAGGCCGACGTCAACCCGCAGACCTTCAACCTGTGGCTCAACGACAAGTACCAGGGCCACAACGACCCGATCACGGAGAAGGTCCGCATCTGGCTCGCGTCGCGCGAGGAGAAAAAGCGGGTCGCCGCCGTCGTGCCGGCCGAGCCGGACTTCGTGCAGACGCGGTCGGCGTCGGGCTTCGCCACCGCGCTGCGCTTCGCGCAGCTGCTGCCGGAGATCTCGGTGATCGCCGGCGCCGCCGGCATCGGCAAGACGAAGACGGCGCGCCACTACGCCGCCACCAACCCCAATGTCTGGCTGGCGACGATGCGTCCGTCGACGGCGGGCGTGAACCTCATGCTGCAGGAGATCGCCGCCGCCGTGCGCGTCGACGAGCGCTCGGCGGCTAAGCTCGCCCGCGCGATCGGGCGACGGATTTCCGGCACCGGCGGCCTCATCATCATCGACGAGGCGCAGCACCTTCGGCCTGACGCGCTCGACGAACTGCGCTCGCTCTACGACGCGCACGACGTCGGCATCGCGCTGGTCGGCAACGAGACGGTCTACGCCCGCCTCGAGGGCCGGGCGCGGGAGGCCAGCTTCGCGCAGCTGTTCAGCCGCGTCGGCCACCGCGTGACGCAGGCGAAGCCGCGAACCGCCGACATCGACGCCCTGATCCGCGCCTGGGGCGTCAGTGATGCCGACGAGGTCGCGTTCCTCCGCGCCGTGGCGCGCAAGCCCGGCGCCCTGCGCAACGTCACCAAGTGCCTGCGCAGCGCCGGCCTGCTGGCCGGCCGGCGGCCCCGCACGCTGCTGGACATGCAGACGGCCTGGGCGAGCCAGACCGCCGGCGAGGTGTCCGAGTGATGGCCGCGCCCCGCGCCTCCATCGGCAGCGAGCTGCGCACGCTGCGCCAGTCGATGGTCGACGCCGTCGCCGCCGGCCGGCTCGACCTCGACGCCTTCACTGCCGCGATGGCGCGCCTGCAGGCGCTGGCGACGCGTGCCGACCTGCTGGAGGCGCGGGTCGAGCTGGCCGACGCCGGCTTCGAGCTCGCGCCCGCCGCGGCGCCGCCTGCCGCCGGCAACGTGACCACCCTCGACTTCACGCGCCGGCACGGCCGGCGGGGAGAGTGACGATGACGGCGCAGCCCAGCCTCGCCGACACCGAGCTCGGCGTCGCCGACGGCACCCCCGCGCCGGCGAGCGTGCCGTGGCCCGAGTGGCTCAAGCCGCTGACGGCCGAGGAGACGCTGGTGGCGGCGCGCAAGGTGGCGCGCTCCGCCAACCCGCTGCGCGCGGCGATGGCGCTGTCGCAGCACCAGGTGGTCGCCATTTGCTCGGCCCTCGAGGCGGCCGAGCGTCTCGGCCTGCGGCCGGTGCCGCCGGCAGCCCCCAGCACGGGAGACGCAGCATGAGGGCACCTCGCAAAGTGCGTCAGCGGCGGCTGCGCCGTGTCCTGATCGGCGCGGCCGCGGCGATCGCCGTCACCGCCATCGCGGCCGCCGGTGCCGATCGTGCGCTGGGCCAGGGATTCTTCCAGGGCAGCATGACCGTCGAGCCGACCCTCTGCGGGCAGCTCGACGACTTCCTGCAGCTGGCAGCCCGGAAGGGCGGACGTCCCGTCGAGAGCGGGCCGACCGACGAGGGCGAGCTCGTCCTGCTGATCGTCTGGCCGGACGGCCGCTGGTCGCTGCTCCACGCCGACGGCGCCGGCGCCACCTGCGTGTTCGCATCGGGCACGGACTGGGAAGCGGAGGCGCCGCGCGCGCCGGGAAAGGGCTCCTGACATGACGACGATCGCCGACATCGAGAAGCTGGCGCGCGCCTACGCGGCGAAGCGCGGCGCGCTCGCCGACCAGGTGTCGATGCTGCTCGCCGATCTCGCCGAGCTCAAGCGCCGGCGCCTGTCTGAAATCCGCAAGGCGGTGGCCCGCGCCGCCGAGGCGCACGGCGCGCTGCACGCTGCGCTCGAGGCGCACCCCGAGCTGTTCGTGAAGCCGCGGTCGATGACCTTCGACGGCATCAAGGTCGGCTGGGCCAAGGGCAAGGGCGAGATCCACGTCGCGGATGCCGCGCAGGTGGTGAAGCTGATCCGCCGCCACTTTCCCGACCGCTTCGACGACCTCGTGAAGGTCAAGGAGACGCCGCTGAAAAGCGCGCTCGGCCGCCTCACCGTCGACGAGCTCAAGCGCATCGGCGTGACCGTCGAGGAGACCGGCGACCGCGTCGTGATCAAGCCGGTCGACGGCGAGGTCGAGAAGCTGGTCGACGCCCTGCTGGGCGAGGCCGCGAAGGAGGAGGACGACGACAATGGCTGACCTGGCACAGACCCTGACGCCCGACGAGCTCGACCTGCTGGCGGTCGCCGGCGAACTGGCGGAGACCGACGGCCGCGCGCCGTCGCTGCTCGAGATCGCCCGCGAGCTCGACCTGCCGGCGCTCGACGTCGCCGCGATGGTCGACGGCCTCGCGCGCGCCGGCCACGTCGCCGACGAGGCGGCGCATGGCGACCGCCGCATCCGCGTCGTCACGCCGCCGCTGCTGGCGCCGGTCGACGAGCGGCCGATGGCCGTCACGACGGCCGGGCGCAGCTTCGTGGCGTGCTTCGCCGACGCGCAGCAGGCCGTGTCGTGATCCATGCGCCCGTCATCGTCGAGGTGCTCGGCGACGGCGGCGTGCCCGTCGTCCGCGTCATCGGCTGGGCCGCCGAGGACCTGTGGCTCGCCGCGCTCGACCGCGGCTGGGAACCGCTGTTCCCGTCACAGCGTCGACTGATGCCGCGCCGGGCGCTGCCGCTGCCGCCTGTCGAGGTGGCACCGTGACCATCGTCATTCACGACGACTGGGAGCGCTGGGCGCGCATTCCTGGCGCGCGGCGCGGCCTCGACCACGACGCCGGCGCCCTGTGGGCCGAGCCCGCCTGCGAGCTGCTGCGCGCGCTGTGGGCGGAGGGGCTGTCGGCGAGCGCCATTGCCGCGCGGCTCGGTAACGGCTTCTCGCGCTACGCCGTGATCGGCAAGGCCCGCCGGCTGGGGCTGCCGGGCCGGCGATCGCCAATCGGCAATGGCGGCCATGCCCCGCACCAGGTGCGCCTGCCGCGCGCGTCGCCCAATGGTGGCGTCATCGGCGCCACGTTGCCGGAACCGGCGCAGCGCCGTTGTGCCGGCTGCCGCAAGATCTTCGTCACCGCCGACCTCAACCACCGCCACTGCACGCCCTGCCGCGCCGGTGCCGGAGCGCGGCCATGAGCGCGCGCCTGGCCGAGCTCGACGCGCTGGTCGTCGACGTCGAGCTGGCGTTCGGCAACCTGCTGCGCCAGCCGTCGAGCGGCGCCGCCAGGACAACCGCCTTCGAGACACTCACCCGGCTGCGCGCCTGGCGCCAGCGCGAGGCGGCCGAGCGCACGCTCGTCGCGGCACAGGCGCCGGCTGGCGCCGACCCGCGCCCGGCACCGCCGCCGACGGCCTTCGAGGCCGAGCAGAGCGGGCGCTGGGGCTATCGGGACTGATCGGGAGACGGCGATGACGGAGCTGCGCGGCGCGATTCTCGGCGGGCCGGACCCGACGGAGGTGCCGGCGAGCGTGCCCGAGGGCGCGCGGCCGCAGCTGGCCTGGCTGCGCGTCGCCGACTGCCACGTCGACGAGCGGTACCAGCGCGACATCACATCGCGCCGCAGCCAGGCGCTGATCGAGAAGATCGCCGAGCACTTCGACTGGCGGCGATTCGGCGCCGTCGTCGTCATGCGCTGGGCCGAGAAGCGCGGCTGGGCCGTCATCGACGGCCAGCATCGCACGGCTGGCGCCGCGCGCCGCGCCATCACGCACGTGCCGGGGCTGGTCTATCCGGAGATGAGCATCGGCGAGGCGGCGGGCCTGTTCGCGGCGCTCAACCGCGACCGCGTCGCGGTGACGCCGCTGCACGTCTTCCACGCCATGCTCGCGGCCCGCGATTCGGAGGCACTGGCGGTCGCCGCCGCCTGCGAGCGCGCCGGCGCCTCGGTCGCCCGCTACCCCAAGCCCGTGCACGAGATGGTGCGCGGCGAGACGATGGCGGTCGCGTCGCTGGAGGCGGTGCTGCGCCGCCACGGGCCGTCGGTCCTCGAGCGCACGCTGACGCTGTTGGTGCGTGCCTGGGACGAGCCGGGGCATCTGCGCGCGACGCTGATCCGCGGCCTCGCCGACCTGCTGGCGAAGCACGGCGACGACATCGAGGACGGCCGCATGGTGAAGGCGCTGGCGGCCGACAGCGGCGCCGGCTGGTGCTCGATCGCTGCGTCGGCCCGCGAGGAAGGCACCTCGACCGCCGCTGCGGCGATGGCCGCCGCCCTCGGCCGCGCTGCCGGCATTCGCGGCGCCTCGGCCGAGTTCACCAGCCTCGGGCCGCGCGAGACCGGTGCGCTTCTGACGACATCCGCGCAGCGGCGCTGCCAGTCCTGCTCGAAGTTCTTCCTGACGCGCGACCTGAACGAGGTGCTGTGCGCCATGTGCCGCGAGGTGCGGCTGTGACCGGCTGGCTGCTCTGGACGGTGACCGGGCTGTACGGCCTCGCCGCCGCCTCGGCGCTGCGCGAGGGCCACGCGCCGCAGGCGGCGATGCTCGCCGGTTACGTCGTCGCCAATCTCGGCCTGATCTGGAGCCTGCGGTGATGCGCGCGATCTCCCTGTGGCAGCCCTGGGCGAGCGCGATGGCGCTGGGGCTCAAGAAGATCGAGACGCGCAGCTGGAACGTGCGGGCGCGCACCTGCGAGCGCATCGCCATCCATGCGGCCGCGCGGCGCAACCATCGGGACGAGACGCAGGCGCTCCTCGACATTGCCGAGTTCCTCGAGGAGCGCGGCGGCGACCGGGCAACGCTGCAGCCGCTGTTCGACCTCGACGCGCTGCCGCGCGGTGCGGTGATCGGCGTCGGCCGCTTTCACGGCTGCGCCCAGACTGAGCAGCGGGGCTTCATCGAGCGTCTGTCTCCTCTTGAGCATTCGCTCGGCAATTACGCGCCCGGCCGATATGCGTGGATGTTCGATCGGGTCGATCGTCTCCCGAAACCCGTGCCGATGCGCGGAAAGCAGGGGCTCTGGATCATCGGCGACGACGCCGTGCGTGACGTCCTGCGCCAGCTGGTGGCGGCATGAGCGACCTCGTGCTCAACCGGCTCAAGGCCAAGGTCCATATCGGCAAGTCGAAGCTCGGCCTCGACGACGACACCTATCGCGCCCTGCTGCAGCGCGTCGCCGGCAAGCGCTCGTCGGCGAAGATGACGGCGAAGGAGCTGGGGCTCGTCCTGGACGAGATGAAGCGCCTCGGATTCGACGACAGGCCCGGCCCGCGCCGGGCGCGCCGGAACCGGCGCGGCGAGCGCATGGCCGACGGGCCTCAGCAGGAGAAAATCCGTGCCATGTGGCGCGGGCTGTACCACCTCGGCGAAGCGCGCGAGGACAGCGAGGCGGCGATGTGGGCGTTCTGCCGCCGCATGGGCGTCAAGGTGGACGACTTCCAGTGGCTGCCCGGCGACGAGGCCGACAGGGTGATCAAGGCGCTGCGCGGCTGGGCCGCGCGCATCGGCTGGGAGCAGCCGACGGCCAACGAGGTACAGATGATGGCGACATGGCGCATGCAGGCGCAGGCGCCGTCGCTGCGCCCGCTGACCGGCGCCGGATTCGCCGCGAAGTGCTCGCTGATCGACCTGCTGTGGCGGCGCCTGATCGACGCCGGCGCGCTGCGCACGGGCCGCTACGCCAGGCTCGATTCTTTCCTCGTGCGCTACGGCGCGACGGTGCCGCACCTGCTGCCCGACGGCGCCGCCGCCGATGCGGCGATCGAGGATCTCGGCAAGTGGCTGCGACGGGCGAAGACGGAGGCGAAGGATGATGAAGCGCAGGCGCGGTAGGGCCGGCACGAGGTTGGTCACCATACCCACACTCGACGCGGCGGCGGTGACGGTCGGCGCGCGCGTCGGCTGGCCGTCGATCGTCGAGTACGAGCTGACCGAGGGCCCGAACGCCGGAGAGCGCCTGCCGGTGCCGCCGACCTTCGCATCGGACCCGCACCCGGCGCCGGACGAGCTGGGCAGCCGCGGCCGCTGCGTGACGCGGCCGAGCTGCGCCTACCGCCTCGTCATCCACGACTACCGCGCCTACGAGGCGCTGGCGCGCACCGGCCGGCTCTACGGGCCGCCGCACACCACGGCGCCGGAGCCTGTTGTCGACAACAGGAAAACCAGTTGAGCGTCACGTGAAACATCCGATGGCCACCTTAGCTCAGCCTGGTAGAGCGCCGACGCATCGGAGCCGAGCGATGCTGTGGGGTCGCGACCTGCAGCATCTCGGGGCGCACGGGTCGCACCCGTGCGTTGCGCGGGTTCGAATCCCGCAGGTGGCCGCTTTCCCGCAGGCGCGCGCATGACGTGGTTCTTCCATCCGCTGCGCCCCTGCGCCTACGAGGTGATCCTGATCGACCCGCCGACGCGCTGGGAATCGTTCACGCCGTTCGAAAGCGCAAAGGGGCCGGACTATCCGACGATGAGCCGGGAATGGCTGCTGTCGCTGCCGGTGCAGCACCTCGCAGCGGCCGACTGCCTGGTGTGCCTGTGGAGCACGTTTCCGCAGCTCGAGTTCTCCTTCGAGCTGCTGCGCGCGTGGGGCTTCCGCTACGTGACCGGCGGCGCCTGGTTCAAGCGCACGGTCAACGGCAAGATCGCCTACGGCACCGGCAAGGTCGTCATGTCGGGGGCCGAACCGTTCCTGCTCGCCGCCGCCGGCCGGCCGCGCTACGTGAAGCGCCCGGTGAAGGGCGTGTTCGAGACCGACCGGGAGTTCGACAGCGGTCTCGCAGAGGCGTTCGAGACGGACCTCAACGCGCTGCGCCGCGAGCACAGCCGCAAGCCGGACGAGCTGTACGGCCGCCTCGAAACGCTGATGGGCGACGTGCCGCGCGTCGAGCTGTTCGCCCAGCAGCGCTGGCCCGGCTGGGACGCCTGGGGCAACAACGTCGACCGCTACGCGGCGGCGGCAACCGACGAGACGCGATCGTGAGCGTCCGCCGGCGCCCCATCCTGCCGCTCTTCCGCACGGCGCGGCCGCGCCTGGTCATGCCGCCGCGGACGACGGCCGGCTGCGTCGTCTGCCAGACGGGCGGCGACGCGCTCGCGCCGATCTGGACCGGCCGGCTGGCGGCGGCCAATGCCCAGCGCCACGCCGACGTCCACGGCCACACGGTCTGGGTGACGCGCATCGAAACGGTGTGGCTGGGCCATACGCGGAAGGCGCCGGTGTGACTGACGCGCCCGACATCGTCGCGCTGCCGGGCGTGCTCGGCCAGATCGAGGAGGCGATCGGCCGGCCCTGGGCGCTGCAGCTCGCCGGCAAGCTCGGCGGCTCGGAGATCTACCTCGCCACGCCGGAGCGCATCGGACGCACCTCGCCCGTCGTACGCGCCATCGGCATCGACCGCGCACGCAAGCTGGCCGAGGCCCTCGGCCACGGCAGGCTGCTCATCCCGCTCGGCCCGACCTCGACGGAGAAGCAGAGGCGGGCCGCCATCCGCCGCGAGATCGCCGCCGGCCTGTCGAACAACGCCATCGCCGTGAAGCTGCACGTGCACGAGCGCACCGTCCGGCGCGAGCGCGACCGCTTGGCCGACGGCCGGCAGGCCGATCTCTTCGGCGCAGGTTGACCGGTGACCATCGGGCGTTCACGCTGACGCGCCGTGAATCGACTCCTCACCATTGTCCTCGCCATGCTGCTGACCGCGCCGGCCGCCGCGGCGGACATCAAGCCCGGAGCGACGATAGCGGGCGAGGCCGTAGCCCTGGACGGCGACACGCTGCTGGTCGACGGACAGACCGTCCGGCTGTGGGGAATCGAGGCGCCCGAGATGAAGGACTGGCCATACGGAGCCTGGGCGCGCGCCGAGCTCGACCGCGTCATCGCGGACAAGATTGTGACCTGCACGGTCGTCGACCGTGACCGATACCAACGCCTTGTCGCCATCTGCAACGCGCCGTATCGCAACGACCAGGTGCTCGACTTGGCGCTAGAACAATTGGGCAGCGGAGTTGCCGTGATGTACCGGCACTTCACCCACGGCGCCGGTCGCCACGAGGGGCCTATGCGCAAGCAATTGGACTCGGCTGCTAGGCTGTACGCCACGTGGGAACGGCTTGCCGCCGAACGGCAGCTCGGCATTTGGCAGGGCCGAAGCCCTCCCGAACGTCGGTAGTCCGGACACCTGTCCGGGTGTGAGGCGCGGAGTCGAGGCGCGCATCGTCGGGTCCGCTCGTCCGGACCCGAGGAGTCATGTCCACCACCACCGAAGACTGGTCGCGCTGGCCGAACTTCACCCCGGCGGAAATGGGCTGCCGGCATTGCGGCCGCGCCGTCTTCCATCCCGGCTTCATGGACCAGCTGCAGCGCCTGCGCGACCTGGTCGGCGCGCCGCTGCCGGTCACCAGCGGCGCGCGCTGCAAGCGGCACAACGACCGCCCGGCGGCCGAGGGCGGCGCCGGCGGCCATCCGCGCTCCCTGCACGTCTTCGATCACCCCCAGCATCCGGGCCAGCACGGCGCGCTCGCCGTCGACGTGGCGGTCACCGACGGGCACCTGCGCGGCATCCTCTTCGCGACCGCCTGGGCGCTCGGCTGGTCGATCGGCTGGAACGCGAAGAAGGGCTTCCTGCACCTCGACAGGCGCGACTTCGTCGGCCTGCCGCAGACGGGCTTCGACTACTGATGCCCCTGCCGCTTCTCGCCGGCCTCGCGGGCCTCTTCCTCAAGGCGGTCACCGCCGCGCCGGCCGTATTCGAGGCGGCGAAGACGATCACCGCGGCGGTGACCGGCGAGACATTGCCGGAGGCCGCGCAGCGCGAGCCGGCGGCGCTGGTCGCCCATGTCGAGGCGCTGCCCGACGAGGCGAAGGCGCAGATCATCCTGGCGACGCTCGAGCACGAGCGCGCGCTGCAGGCGATGGACACCGAGCGGTTCGCCAAGCTGACGCCGGTGGAGGGCTCGGTCGAGTGGCTGCGCGAGACGGCGCGGCCGGAGATCGCGCTGCGGGCGATGACCGTGCTGGAGACCTTCCCGCGCATCTTCAAGTGGATGATCTTCGGCGCCGCCGTCGACTACGCCACGCGCTGGATCATCACCCTGTTCGAGCTGGCGACGGGCAACAGCTACGCGCTGCTCCTCGACCAGTCCCTGATGGGCGCGATCGCCGACGTTGCGCCGGCGGCGGAGATCTTCTGGGGGCCGCTGGTGACGGCGATCGGCGCCTGCATCGCGGTGATCCTCAAGTATATGGGCTGCCGCGAGCGCGACAAGGCGATCGAGGCCGAGATGCAGTTCGGCCGGCCGATCAACGCCACGGCCGCGACGGTGGCCGCCGCCGGCGGAGGCCTCGCGGACATCATCCGCGCGGTACGGGGGAGCAAGTGAGCGAGCCCCTGCTGATCAGCGCCGGCACCTGGGCCCAGTGGGCCAGCGCCGGCGCCGCGACCGTCGCGGTCATCATCTCGATCGTCGGCAACGTCCGCGCCGCCCGCAAAAGCGAGCTGGCGCTGGTCCATGCCCGCATCAGCGCGGTGAAGGAGACGGTGGCGGGACACGCGGAGCGGCTCGCGCGGGCGGAGTCGGAGCTGGAGCATCTGCCGACGCGCGAGATGGTCGCCGCGCTGGCGCAGTCGCTGGCGCGGCTCGACGGCAAGGTCGAGGCGATGGACGCCAAGTTCGACGGCATCCGCGACCGGGTGAACGGCGTGGCGGCGGCCATCGACCAGCTCGTCGAGAACGAACTGCGGGGGCGTGGATCGTGAGTGGCATCGCCGACATCAAGGCCGAGGACCGGCGCGCGGAGATCCTGCGTCTGCTGGCCGCCGACATCCATGAGTCGGCCAGCAACAGCGTGCTGCACCGTGCCCTCAACGACCGCGGCCCGGCTTTCCGCGCCAGCGCCGCCCAGGTGCTGACGGACCTGTCGTGGCTGTCCGAGCAGGGTCTCGTCGAGCTCGACCAGCTGAGCGAGGAGATCACCGTCGCCACGCTGACGTCGCACGGCCGCGACGTCGCCGCCGGCGACGCGTCCGTGCCGGGAGTGACGCGCCGCACGCGGGGCCGCTGATGGGCAAGCGCGGGATGATCGCCAGCCTGCCGGCGGACACCAAGAAGCGGGTGGACGAGTTCCTCGCGGAGCGGCCGCGCGGCGTCAACGAGTTCCGCGACTGGCTGGCGGACGAGATCGGCCTCGACATCGGCCGGTCGACGGCGCACGAGTACCAGCAGGACTTCGAGCGCGTGGCTGCCCGCCTGCGGCAGCGGCGCGAGATCACCGAGGCGGTGACGAAGAACCTCGGCGAGGCGGCGGTCCAGGGCAAGCAGGGGCGCCTGCTGGTCGAAACCCTCGGCGGCCTGATCTTCGACGTCCTCAGCAAGATCGAGAACGGCGAGACGCTGTCGTCGCAGGACTTCTACTTCCTCAGCAAGTCGATCAAGGAGCTGGCGCAGTCGGCGCGGCTGAGCCAGGACTTCGAGACCAAGATCGCGGAGCGCGTCGCGAAGGAAGCCGCGGAGCGGGCGGTCAAGGCGGCCGGCGAGCAGGCGGAGAAGCTGGGCGTGCGCCTGACGCCGGAGGCGCTCAGGATCATCCGCGAGCAGGTCTACGGCATCGTGCCGAAGCCGGGCGCGGCGACGTGAGCACGAGCACGCGGCAGCGCGTGATGGAGCGGTCGGCGCGGCGCGTGCGCCAGCTCGCCGACTGGCTCGCCTACCACGACCTCGCCGACATCGTCACCGACGACGCGATCGCGGACACGGATCTGCGGCGCTGGGCGTACCGCGAGGCGATGGCCATCCACGGGCGCCACGCATGAGCGCCGCGGTCCAGCTCTACCCGTTCCAGCAGCGCTGGTTCCTCGATCGCTCGCGCTTCAAGATCGGCATGTTCGCCCGCCAGACGGGCAAGACCTTCACCACGACGCTGGAGGTCGTCGACGACTGCTTCGAGGCGGAGGCGCACGGCAACCGCGCGCGCTGGGTCATCCTGTCGCGCGGCGAACGCCAGGCGAAGGAGGCGATGGAGGAAGGCGTCAAGCGCCACGCCCGCGCCTATGGCCTCGCCCTGGAGAACCTCGAATACGACTTCAAGGCCGAGAGCGGCGTCAGCTACAAGGCGCTCGAAGTGGCGATGCCGAACGGCTCGCGCATCACGGCGCTGCCGGCCAACCCCGACACGGCGCGCGGCTTCTCGGCCAACGTCTTCCTCGACGAGTTCGCCTTCCACCAGAACAGCCGCGCCATCTGGGGCGCGCTGTTCCCGGTCATCTCCGCCGGCTTCAAGCTGCGCGTCGTCTCGACCCCGAACGGCAAGGGCAACAAGTTCCACGAGCTGATGACGTCGGACGACAGCGCCTGGTCCCGCCACAAGGTCGACATCTACCAGGCGGTGGCCGACGGGCTGCCGCGCAACGTCGCCGAGCTGCGCGCCGGCATGGCCGACGAGGATCTGTGGGCGCAGGAGTACGAGCTCGACTGGCTCGACGCGGCGTCGGCCTGGCTCGACTATGAATTGATCCTCGCCGTCGAGCACGAGCTGGCGGGCCGGCCGGAGCTCTATGCCGGCGGGCCGTGCTTCATCGGCAACGACATCGCGCGGCGCCGCGCCCTCTGGGTGGCGTGGGTGTGGGAGGAGGTCGGCGACGTGCTGTGGACGCGCGAGCTGGTCACCCTGCGCCGCAAGACCTTCGCCGAGCAGGACGCCGCCCTGGACGAGCTGATGGAGCGCTACCGCGTCGTCCGCCTGGCGATGGACCAGACGGGCATGGGCGAGAAGCCGGTCGAGGACGCCATGCGGCGCTACGGCGCCATGCGCGTTGAGGGCGTGCTGATGGCCGGCTCGCGGCCGCTCGACATCGCCACCGCCGGCAAGCAGCGCTTCGAGGACCGCCGCGCGCGCATCCCGGCGGGCGACCGGGCGCTGCGCGCGGATCTGCACAAGCCGAAGAAGATCGTCGGACCCACCGGCGCGGTGCGCATCCGCGCCGAGAGCGACGGCGAGGGCCACGCCGACCGCTTCTGGGCCGGCATGCTCGGCCTCGCCTCGGCCGAGACGGCCTTCGAGCCGGCCTTCGGCGAGCCGGTCGAGGCCGGTCCGTCGACCTACCTGCCGCAGGCCTATGCCGAGCGGCCGCAGGCGCGGCTGTTCGTGCGCGGCAGCCAGCGCGTGTTCGAACGGAGGAGCGGGTGAGCCTGAACGACTGGCTGCTGCGGCAGCTCGGCGGCGTGCGCGCGCCCGCGAACACGACGGCGTTGCGCGAGGCCGCCGGACGCACGATCGACGAGGACGAGGGCTGGCGGAAGCTCTCCGGCGACGCCAAGCGCGATCTCTCGCCGATGACACAGGCGCGCATGCGCAAGCTCGCGCTGCACCTGTGGGAATCGAACCTGCTGGCGCGCTGGCTGGTCGAGGTGACGGTGGCATTCCTGCTGGCCGAGGGCGTGCGCCTGACGGTCGAGGACGACGACGCCCAGGACTGGCTCGACGCCTTCTGGCGCGACCCGATCAACGCCATGGACCGCAAGCTCATCCGCAAGGTGCGCGAGTACAAGCTCTACGGCGAGCAGTGCTGGCCGACCTTCGTCAACGAGGTCAGCGGCCATGTGCGCCTCGGCTATCTCGACCCGGAGCTGATCGAGACCGTCGTCGTCGACCCCGACAACACCGAGCAGCCGATCGGCATCGTCACGGTGCGCGACACGAAGGGCCGCAACCGGCGCTACCGCGTCATCGTCAACGGGCCGGAGTCGATCTTCACCGCGCGCACGCAGGCGATCCGCGCCTCCTTCGCCGACGGCGAGTGCTTCTACTACGCCAAGAACCTGGTCTCCGGCGGGCGGCGCGGCCGCTCCGACCTGCTGGCGCAGATCGACTACATGGACGGCTACGACCAGACGCTGTTCGGCGAGCTCGAGCGCGCAGGCTTCCTGCGCGCCTTCATGTGGGACGTGACGCTGAAGGGCGCGACGCGCGAGGACGTCGAGGCGCGGGCGCGGCAGATCGTGCCGCCCAATCCCGGCTCGCTGCGCGTCCACAACGACAGCGAGGCATGGGAGGCGCTGGCGCCGACGCTCAACGCCGAGGACACGGCGACGGCGATGCGGCTCTTCCGCAACCATATCCTCGGCGGCGCCGGCGTGCCCGAGCACTGGTTCGGCGGCGGCGGCGACGTCAACCGGGCGACCGCGGCCGAGATGGCGGAGCCGACGCTCAAGCTGTTCTCGATGGAGCAGCAGGAGTGGCGGGCGATCCTCGAGGACGTCGCCTACTACGTGATCCGCCGCCGCCTGGACCCGTCCGGCAAGTCGGACTTCGACCCGGCGGAACTCGACGACAAGCTGCAGCCGATGGCCGAGTTCCCGGAACTGTCGGCGCGCGACATCAGCAAGTACGCGTCGGCGCTGCAGCAGGCGGTCGCCGCGGCGGCGCTGGCGGTCGAGCGCGGGCTGATATCAGAGGCGCTGGCCGTGCGCCTGGTCCAGACGGTTGCCGAGCGCCTCGGCGTGTCCTTCGACGCCGAGGAGGAGCTGGCGGCGGCGCGCGAGGAGGCGGCCAAGCGGCGCGAGGAGGACAGCTTCCCCGGCCTGCCGGAGGACGACGAGCCCGAGGACGATCCGGCGGACGCCGCGGAGCGCTGAGAAGTGGCCGACGATCGCGAGCGCGATCGCGCCTTCCGCGCCGAGCGCCGGCGCCAGCAGCGCCGCCTCACCGCCATCCAGCGCGACACCGCCGGCGAGGTGGCGCGCATCCTGCGCGAGGCCGAAACCCGCATCAGCGCGCGCCTGGCGGGGCCGGCCAGCGAGTTCCAGGCGTTCCTGCTGCCGGAGGCGCGCAACGCCGTGCGCGCCGCGCTCGGCACCTTCGAGCGCGACGGCGGCGCGGCCGTGCAGCAGGGCGTCGGTCGCGCCTGGCTCGCCGGCGTCGACATGCTCGACCGCCCGGTCGAGGCCGGCCTGGCCGCCGGCGGCGGACCGCAGGTGCGCCTGTCGGCGATCCTGCCGTCGATCGACACGCGCCAGCTCGAGGCGATGAAGACCTTCCTCACCGGCCGCATGCGCGACGTGACCGTGAAGCTCGCCGACCGGATCAACGCCGAGCTGGGCCTGGTGCTCGCCGGCGCGCAGGGACCGGGCGAGGCGGCGAGCGCCATCTCGCAGATCCTGCGCTCCGGCGGCGCCCAGGGCGGGCGCCGGCGCGTGATCACGATCGTGCGCACCGAGCTCGGCCGCGCCCATGCCGCGGCCGGCCAGGCGCGCTACAGCCAGGCGGCCACGGTGTTGCCGGGCCTGAAGAAGCAATGGCGGCGCAGCGGCAAGATCCACGCGCGCATCGACCATGTCGCCGCCGACGGCCAGGTGCGCGAGGTCGACGAGCCTTACCGCGTCGGCGGCGTGGCGCTGATGTACCCGCGCGACCCGGACGCGCCGGCGGCCGCCACGGTCAACTGCGGCTGCAGCTCGCTGCCCTACATGGAGCACTGGGACATGCGCCAGCCGGGCCGGCAGCCCTTCAGCCGGCAGGAAGTGGCGCTGAGCCCGGCCAAGCGCGCGCTCGAACAGGCGCTGGATGCCGTGCCGGTGCCGCCGGCGGCGACCAGCCCGGAGCTCGCCGCGCTGCTGGCCGGCCGCCGCGCCGCGCCGGTGCCGGTGGCACGGCTGCCCGGAGGTCTCGCCCAGGCGATCGGCGCGCGCACCGCGACCGTCAGCGTGTCGCGGCCAACGGTGGTGAAGCAGGCGAAGCACCGGGAGGTCACGCAGGCGGCCTACGGCCAGGTACAGGCGATGATCGATCGCGGCGAGGCCATCCGCGACCGTAACGGCGACCTGGTGCTGGTGACCCGGGACGCCGGCGGCCGGCTGTGGGAGGCGGCCATCAAGCGCACGGGCGAGGGCGGCGAACTGTTCCTCACCTCGCTGCACCGCTCGCGCGAGCAGCGCCGGCGCAGCCTGCGGCGGCGCGGCGAGATCCTGCGGGTCGAGGAGCAGTAGCGGCGGTCGGGGCGAGGGAGGCCGCCCAGGCTCCTTCCCGTGACTAGGACGACCGCCGGGGGCGACTATAGCGCCAACCGGCCCGACGCCTCAACGCCCGACGGGCGACAGGACCAGCCAGGCGGCGAGCATGGCCACGAGCATCCACACGGCGATGATGACCGCCGCCGCGACGCGACCAGCACGACCGGCCATGGTCACCTCGGCCCGCTGCCGCAGTTCGGCCATCACCTCCGCAGGGATCAGCCGCGCGACGACCAGCACGCCCAGCGGCACGATAATCAGGTCATCGAGATAGCCGAGGACGGGAATGAAGTCGGGCACCAGATCGATCGGGGAAAGGGCGTAGGCGGCGACCGCCAGCGCCAGACCCTTCGCGTACCAGGGCACGCGAGGATGGCCCCAGGCAAAATAGAGCGCCAGCGCGTCGCGTCGCATGCCGCGTGCCCAGCTGGCCAGCCTTCCCGTCATCACGCCGACTCACCCCCCCGAAAAATCGCGCCACAGGCGCCCCGCGCCGCCGGGGGTGGGTGAGTGTGGCCCGACGCACCCGACGGGCCTCTCACGGCCTCTTAAACGCCTCTGAAAGGCACGTCTGTGCGGGGTTGGGCGGCCCTCGGCGCGTCGAGCGGTGGCGCTCCGTGTCCGGACAGGTGTCCGGGTGTGCGGATCGCCGGGCCGCCCCTAGCGTCGCCCAATCGGTTCGGCCGGGCAAGCCCGGCGCGAGGAAGCGGAGCGGACGCGATGGCCGACGAGGCGAAGAAGACCGAAGACAAGCCGCTGACGGCGGCCCAGGTGGCGGCGAAGATCGGCGCGCAGGTGCGCGTGGTCCGCCGCGTCAAGGGCGCTCCGGTGGTCAACAAGGGCGTCTACGAGACCGAGCTGCGCCCGGCGAAGGGCGAGGACATCCTCGCCTTTGCGGTGCGCGACGGCCGGCTCATCGCCGTCACGATCGACGGCCACAAGCACGAGGTCACGGCGTGACGCTGCCCCGCACCGGCATCTGGGGCGAGGTCGCGCTGCGCGAGGCGGCGGCCGGCAGCTACCAGGAGATCATGCGGCGGGTCGAGGCCAAGCTGCGCGAGCTGCTGAAGCTCACCGGCGAGCAGAACGCCTGGGCCTACGTCGTCGCCCTCTTCCCCGACCAGGTGGTGGTCAACCAGGCCGACAAGCTGGTGCGCTACGACTGGCGCGAGGACGGCGCCGGCATCGTGCTGGCGAACCCGACGGAGGTCATGGAGACGTTCCGGCCGGTGGCGCGGACCGAGCTGCGCGAGGCCGGGGTCGGCCCGTTCGTCGAGGCGGCCAACGCCGGCGAGGGCGGGCGCTGGCTGATACGGGTCATCCGCGCCGGCCTGTCCGGCAACCGCAACTACTATCCGGACGCGGTGCTGCGCGAGGCGGCGCCGCTGTTCGACGGCTGCCGCGTCTTCGTGAAGCCCGACAAGGTGCACCTCGAGGGCGGCGGCCGCGACTTCCGCAACCTGATCGGCCGCCTGGTCGAGCCGCGCTTCGTCGAGGGCAAGGCGCCCGACAGCGGCGAGCTGCAGGCGACCCTCGAGCTGCTGGAGGCCGCCGGCGACGTCGCCGGCCGCTTCCGCGAGGCGGTCGAGCGCGGCATGGCCGACCTGTTCGGCTTCTCCATCGACGTGGTCGGCACCGCGCGGGCGGGAAAGATCGGCGGCCAGGCGGTACGCGTGGCCGGCGCCTTCCGCGAGGTCCGAAGCGTCGACCTGATCGTCCAGCCGGGCGCCGGCGGGCAGGTCATCCGTCTCATCGAGGCGCTCAACGACGAGGACACCGACATGAAGCTGCGCGATCGCATGCGCACGTTCATCGAGGCCAAGCGGCCGGACCTGGCCAAGGGGCTCGACTGGGAGGACGACGAGGCCATCGAGGCGGCCTACCGCGAGGCGGCCGCCGGGGACGGCGATCCCGCGGGCCTGTCGCGCGACGAGGCGACGGCGCTGGTCCGGCAGACCGAGGCGCGCGCGCATCTGCGCGAGGCGCTGGCCGACAGCAAGCTGCCGGCGCCGGCGAAGGAGCGCATCCGCGCCGACTTCGCCAAGCGCGAGCGCTTCACCGAGGCCGAGGTCGACACGGCGATCGAGGACGAGGGCAAGTACCTCGCCCGCTTCGCCGAGGGCGGCCGCGTCGCCCTCGACTTCCCGCGCATCGAGCCGGGCGAGGACCGCGCCGAGAAGGTCCAGAAGATGCTCGACGCCTTCTTCGACCCGGCCGACCGCAGCGTGGTCTCGTTCAAGGAGTGCTACGCCGCGATCACCGGCGACCACCGCGTCACCGGCCGTTCGCGCGACTGCGACGAGGCGCTGATGCGGGAGTCGCTGGCCAGCGGCACCTTCGACCAGGTGCTCGGCGACGCCGTGCATCGCCGCCTGGTCGCCGACTATCGCACGCCCGCCGTCTACGACGTCTGGCGGCGCATCGTGAACGTGGTGCCGATCACCGACTTCCGCACCAACCACCGCACGCGCTACGGCGGCTACGGCGACCTGCCGGCGGTGGCCGAGGGCGCGCCCTACCTCGCGCTGACCAGCCCGACCGACGAGGAGGCGACCTACGCCATCTCGAAGAAGGGCGGCACCGAGGACATCACGCTGGAGATGGTGCGCAACGACGACGTCGGCGTCATCCGCCAGATCCCGGTGAAGCTGTCGCGCGCGTCGCGGCGCACCCTGGCCAAGTTCGTGCTCGACTTCGTGCGGACCAACCCGGTCATCTACGACAGCGTCGACTTCTTCCACGCCGACCACGGCAATCTCGGCTCGGCCGCGCTCGACGGCACGTCGCTGGCGGCGGCGCGCCTGCGCATGCTCAAGCTGACGGAGAAGGATTCGGGCGACCGGCTGGGCATCGGCCCGAAGTCGCTGCTCGTTCCCTCCGACCTCGAGGAGACGGCGGTCAACCTGTTCCGCCGCTCGACCGAGAACGACAAGACGTTCATCGGCTCGCTGGCGCTCGACGTGCTGCCCGTCTGGTACTGGACCGATGCCAACGACTGGGCGCTGGCCGCGGACCCGATGGACATCCCCGGCATCGAGATCGGCTTCCTCGACGGCAACGAGGAGCCCGAGCTGTTCGTCCAGGACAACCCGACGTCCGGCTCGCTCTTCAGCCACGACAAGCTGACCTACAAGATCCGCCACATCTTCGGCGGCGCGGTCACCGACTACCGCGCCTTCCAGAAGAACGTGGTGACCTGAGCGGTCAGCGATCACGGGATACACCCCGAGGCCGTCGAGGGTGAACGCCGGACAGGCGGCGTCACCGGAGGCAGCGATGAAGACCCCGGCGGCGGCCTGCGTCCCGCCGCCGGGGCATCGAAGGGAACCCACCTTGCGCAAGCTCTCGATCATCACCCTGCTCGCCGCCGCCGTGGCAGCCCTCGCCAGCGGCATCTTCCTCGTCGCCAGCGACACCCGCGCGGCGACCACCAACGTGCCGGTGGCGATCCCCGGCGTCGTCCTGGTGCCGCTCTCGATCGAGGGCCAGCGCACCGCCGACGTCACCGCCGTCGTCCGCTTCAAGCTGCCCTTCCCGGCGCGCGTGCTCGGCGTCTCGGCCACGGCGCGCGCCTCGGGCGGTACCACCCCGACGCTCACGGTCGACGTGCTCGAGGCCGGCACCACCATCCTCGACGACCCGATTGCCGTCACCGCCGGCACCGTCGCCGAGGGCACCGTCACCGATGCCGTGCTGGCCGATGAGGCCGTGATCACGGTCAACCTGGCGATCACCGGCACCAACCCGACCTGGGACGACATCACGGTCCTGCTGACGCTCGTCCGAACCTGATCCCACGGCCGGGCGGCGGACCGGACGGTCCGCCGCGACCGGCGCGGCCGCGGGCGGGCGGCTGCGCGACCGGTGAGGCCGAAACCGAGTTCCCGGCGCCGCCGCCCTGGCGCCGGGGGGCCCGGAGACGATGGCGCTCACCGACTACCAGAGCCTTGCCGACGACCTCGTGCGCGACGACAGCGGCCGCATCGCGACCGCCGACCGCGACGCGGCGATCGCGCTGGCGGTGACGCGCTACGCCAAGGACCGTCCGCGCACGGCCGTCGAGGATCTCGACAGCGGCGCCGGCGGCCATCTCCTGGACCTGCCCGAGGGCTGGGAGACGGATTTCTCGCGTCTCGTCACGCTCGAGTACCCGGTCGGCGCCGTGCCGCCGGCCCTGCGCGCCGACTGGCGCCTTTACGAGACGCCCGCCGCCACGAAGATCATGCTCGCCGACGCCCTGCCGGCCAGCGCCACGGTGCGCGCCAGCTATACCATCGCCCACGTCGTCGACGCCGAGACCGACACGGTGCCGGCGTCGGACCGCGAGGCGGTGACCTGCTGGGCGGCCGCCCTGCTGCTCGACCAACTGGCGGCGTTCCACGCCGGCTCGACCGACGCGACGATCAAGGCCGATGCGGTGGCGCCGGGCAGCAAGTCGGGCGACTACGCGCGCCGCGCCGCCGCCATGCGCAAGCGCTACTTCGACGAACTCGGGCTCGATCCGAAGAAGGCGGTCGCCGCCGGCATCGTCGTCGACCTCGACCCGCGTGCCAGCGACGGTGGCCTGCGGATGCGCGACCGGAGGTGGCGGTGAGCGCCTTCGCGATGCATCTCGACGTCACCGAGGTGGCGCTGCTCGGCGCCGCCTGGGAGCAGGCGCCGGAGATGGTGCTCGAGGAGCTGGCGACCGGCGTCCTCGAGGCGACGCTGCTGCTCGAGCGCGAGGTGCGCGAGCGCACGCCGACGGGCGTCGGCGCCGATGCCGGCCTGCGCGGCAGCATCTCCGGCCGCGAGCCGGAGATCCTCGCCGACCAGGTGATCGGCGTCGTCGGCACCGCGCTGGCCTACGCGCTCCCGGTCGAGCTCGGCACGCGGCCGCACCGGCCGCCGGTGGGGCCGCTGATAGACTGGGCGCGGGCCAAGTTCGGCGTCGACCGCGCCGAGGCCGAGCGCATCGGCTGGGCCGTGCAGCGCAAGATCGCCGCCCGCGGCACCGAAGGCGCGGCGATGTTCCGCACCGGCTTCGACGCCAACCGGCCGCAGGTCGAGGCGATCATGGCGCGGGCGCACCAGCGCATCGTCGAGCGCCTGGCCGAGGGATCGCCGCGATGACGGCGCCGACGCACCAGGACATCCGCGACGCCATCGTCGCCATCATCGCCGGCGTCGCGGACGTCGGTGTCGTGCACGCCTACGAGCGCTACGCCGAGCGCCTGGGCGAGCTGAAGGAGCTGTATGTCGCCGACGGGCAGGTGCGAGGCTGGATCGTCCGCCGCATCAGCCGGCGCGAGCGGCAGGCCGCCATCGGCCGCTACGTCGTCGACACCCGCTGGCAGGTCCGCGGCTACATGAGCCTGAAGGACGCCGACGAAAGCGAGCTCGACTTCGACGACCGCATCGACGCCATCGTCGACGCCTTCCGCGCCGACGAGACGCTGGGTGGCGTCGTCGCCACCACCATCGTCGACAATGCCGCGGGGCTGCAGATCGAGGACACCGGGCCGGTGATGTTCGCCGGCGTGCTGTGCCACTCGGCGCGCGGCCTGCTCACCACCCGCCACTACCAGTAGGAGCGAGCCATGCCACGCGAAGGCGGCAGCTACACGAGGAAGAACGCCACGGACAAGCCGACGCTTGTCGCGCGGACGAAGGAGTCGGCACCGCTGCGGCCGGCCGCCCCGGCGCCGGAGGCGAAGCCGGCGGGTCCGGCGAAGACGGCGGAGAAGGAGTAGGCCATGCCCTACCTGTGGCGAAAGAACGTCGTCCTCATCAAGCCCGAGACGACATACGGCACGGACCCGACGCCGACCGGCGCGGCCAATGCCATCCTCGCCTTCAACGGCAGCTTCGACCCGAACCCGCAGACGGCGCTCGATCGCCGGCCGCTGCGCGGCTTCCTCGGCAACGCCGTGCGGCCGATCGCCGGCCGGCATGTCGGCTTCCAGTTCGAGGTCGAGCTGGCGGGCGCCGGCGCCGCCGGCTCCGCGCCGATGTACGGCCCGGTGCTGCGCGCCGGCGGGCTGGCCGAGACGCTGACGGCGGACACGGACGCGCAGTACGACCCGGTCTCGGCCGCCTGGGAGAGCGTCACCGTCTACTGGAACATGGACGGCGTGCTGCACAAGATGCTCGGCGCCCGCGGCAACCCGGAATTCGTCTGGCGGGCCGGCCAGGTGCCGATGCTGCGCACGAGCCTGCTCGGCATCCACGCCGATCCGTCGGCGACGGCGCTGCCGACCGCCGACTTCAGCGACTTCCAGAAGCCGCTGCCGTCGACGCCGGCGCACTCGCACACCTTCTCGCTCGACGGCTACGCGGCGAAGCTGCGCGAGCTGACGCTGACGCTCGGCCAGTCCGTGGTCTTCCGCCAGTTCCACAACGGCGAGAGCGTCGACATCGTCGACCGCGCGCCGGCCGGCCAGGTGACGATCGAGGCGCCGCCGCTGGGGACGAAGAACTTCTTCTCCGTGGCCAAGGCCGAGACCGAGGTGGCGCTGCAGCTGGTGCACGGCACCAGCGGCGGCAACATCGTCCAGCTCGACGCCGGCCAGGTGCAGCTGAGCAACCCCCGCTACTCCGAGGTCGAGGGCGTGCAGCACCTGGTGATGGATCTCAACCCGGTGCCGACCGGCGACGGCGACGACGAGATCAAGCTCACCGTCAAATAGGAGACCGCCCGACGTGTTCCGCTTCGAACCAAAACCCGAGGTGCTGTGGCCGGTGACGATCGGCGTGCCGGCCGACAAGGGACTGACGACGCCGCACACGGTGCATGTCCGCTACCGCGTGCTGCCGCAGGAGGAGATCGACGAGGCGCTGCGCCAGCCCGACGACGCGGCCATGCTGGCCGCCGTCGTCACCGGCTGGGGCGACGACGTGCTCGACGAGAACGGCGTCCCGGTGCCGTTCACGGCCGAGGCGCTGAAATCGGCCTGCCGCTGGTCCTATGTGCGCGTGGCGCTGGTCGACGGCTTCTTCCGGGCGCAGGCCGGGGCGCGAACAAAAAACTCACCGACGCCGCCCGCCGCTGGGCCGGCGTAGCGGCGCCAGGCCGGGAGCCCGACAGCGAGCTCGCCGAGGCGCTCGCCCGCATGGGCGCACCGGCCGAGGTCGTCGACACCTGGAACGGCGAGGTCGAGCCCTTCGCCGTGTTCGCGGAGAACCGGGAGATCGTCGAGTTGTTCATCGCCGCCGACACGCAGTGGCGCTACGCCGGAGCCAACGCCGTTCCGGCCGGGCTCGACTACGCCGGCGTGCGCGCGGCGGCCGAGGCGATCGGCATCGCCATCACGCCGGAGGTGCACCGGGGCCTGCGCGTCATGGAGCGGGCGGCGACGCGGGCGCTGATCGAGCTCAGGGGGCGGTGAAATGAGCGACATCACCCTCGGCATCACGCTCACCGGCGACGCCGGCCAGTTCAGCGGCGTCATCAAGCTCGCCCGCGAGGATCTCTCGCAGCTGCAGCGGACAGCCGAGCAGGCGGCGCGCGGCGTCGACGCCGAGGGCGCCGCCACCGGCCGTGCCGCCGCCCAGGCGGGAGCGGCGTCGCGCTCGCTGGCGCAGCAGGCGGCCGCCACCGGCAATGTCGGCCGCGCGGCCCGCGCCGCCGGCACCGACGTCGAGCACCTGAACCGCAACACGCGACAGGCCGCACTGGGCGCGCGCCTGGCCGGAAGCGCCTTCGGCGAGCTGCGCGGCGTGCTGGCGGCCTATCTCGGGCTGCGCGGGGCGACGGCCATCATCGGTGAGGCCGACGCCTGGCGCCTGCTGGAAGGCCGCGTGCGCAACGTCACCGACAGCGAGGAGGAAGCCGCGCACGTCCAGGAGCGGCTGTTCGAGGTTGCCCAGGAGAGCCGGGCGGAGCTCGACGCCACGGTGACGCTCTACGAGCGCGTGGCGCGCAGCCGCAACGAACTCGGCCGCGGCTTCCACGACATCCTGCAGTTCACCGAGAGCATCAACAAGCTGGCGGTGATCAGTAGGGCGGCGCCGCAGGAGGCACGCAACGCCATCATCCAGCTCTCGCAGGGCCTCGCCTCGGGCGAGCTGCGCGGCGAGGAGCTGCGCTCGGTGATGGAGCAGCTGCCGGAGGTCGCCCGGGCGATCGCGGACAACCTCGGCGTCGGCATCGGCAAGCTGCGCGAGATGGCCGAGGCGGGCGAGCTGACTTCCAAGGTCGTGTTCGATGCCATCCTCGCCAAGTCGGAGGAGATCGAGCAGGAATTCCAGCGGGTGCCGGTGTCGATCGGACAGGCGGCGAAGCAGATCGGCAACGCCTTCCAGAAGGAGATCGGCGAGCGTGGCGGCGGCGCCGCTGCGGCGCTCGCCGATTCCATCCAGTTCGTGGCACGCAACTTCGGCGACCTGACGACGGCGACGCTCACCGCGGCCTACGCCATCGGCACGGTCTACGTCGCCCGCGCGCTCGGCCCGGCCATCGCTGGCACCTGGGCGCTGGTCGCCGCCAAGGGCGCCTCGATCGCGGCGCTGACGGCCGAGCAGCGGATGTTCATCGCCGGCGCCGCCGCCTCCCAGGCGTCGACGATCGCGATGATGGGGCTGCGCGGCGCCATGAGCTTCCTCGGCGGCCCGATCGGACTGGCGGTCACGGCCGTCGCCGCCGGCTTCGCCCTGCTCGCCAGCAATGTCGGCAGCGCGGCCGAGGCGCAGGACCGCTACAACCGCACGGCCGGCGCCACGGCCGAGATCCTGCTGCGCATCCGCTCGCAGACCCGCGACGCCGGCGCCGAGCTGCTGCGCGAGGCGCAGGAACGCTATGCGGCGATCGCCACCGAAATCGAACGGCTGGAAGCCACGATCGCCGAGAAGCAGGCGACGTTCGAGGCGCATGTACGCGACGGGGGCAACGCCGTCGGCAGCGGTACGATCGACGCGCTGCGCGAGCAGCTCGCGGCCCTGCGGAAGGAACGCGACGAGCTGTCCGCCGGGCTCGACGAGCTGCGCACCCGGCGGCCCGACGCCGGCCCGCCGCCCGAAATCGACAAGAAGTACGCCAAGACCCGCGACGGGCTGGAAGCCGAGATCGACGCGCTCAACCGGCTGGCCGTCGCCTGGAAGGGCTATGGCGACGGCGTCGCCGAGGCGGAGATCCGCAACGAGATCGACGCCGCGCTGCGCGAGGCCAACGTCACCCTCATGTCGCGCGAGGGGCAGGAGATCGTGCGGCTGATCCGGCTGCGCGCGCAGCTGACCAGGACGGTCGAGGACGCCGAGGAAGCCGACCGCCGCCACAGGCAGGCGGCCGAGGACATCGCCGAGACGGTCGACGAGACCCTGCCCACGGCCTACGAGCGCGCGGCGGCGGCGGCCCGGCGCTGGCGCGCCGAGACGCTGGCCCAGCTCGACCCGGTGAAGGAGGATTACGAGGCGCTCGCGGCACAGGTCGAGCATATCTACCAGCACCGCATGAAGGAGGCGCAGGAGCGGGCGCTCGAAGACAGCCGGGAATGGTCCGACGGGATGAAGCGCGGGCTGCGCGACTATGCGCGCGAGGCGACAGACGCCGCCAAGGCCGCCGAGCAGGGCATCGCCAGCGGCTTCCGCTCGGCCGAGGACGCGCTGGTCTCCTTCGTCACCAAGGGCAAGCTGGAAATCGGCAGCCTGGTCGACTCCATCGTCGCCGACTTCGCCCGCATCGCGATCCGGCAGAACATCACCGGCCCGCTCGCCCAGAGCCTTTCCGGCATCGACTGGAGCACGATCTTCGTGCCGGAGACGGGCAACGCCGGCATGCTCGCCCACAGCGGCCGCGGACCGGGCGAGAACACGGGCAACTGGCGCCACGTCCACCCGGCGGTCTTCGCAGACGCGCCACGCTTCCACTCCGGCCGGCTGCCGGGGCTGATGCCGGGCGAGCTGCCGGCGATCATCCGCGAGGAGGAGAGCGTGCTGACGCCGGCGCAGATGCGGGCGATGGGCGGGCCGCGCGAGATCGTGCTGCGCATCATCGACGGCGAGGGCAAGGAGGTGCCCACACGGGAGCGCACCCGGCCGGGCGGCGGCGCCGAGTTCGAGGTCATGCTCGACCAGATCACGGCGCGCAACATCAGCCGGCGGGGCTCGGCCTCGCGCCAGGCGCTGGAGAACCTGGGCGCCGCCGAGCCGCTGAGGGGCATCTGAGATGCCCAATGCCGAGTGGCCCGACACGCTGCCGCAGGACGTCCTGCTCGACGGCTACGACGAGGCCTTCCCGGACGTCATGCTGCGCACCCAGATGGACGCCGGGCCGGCGAAGGTCCGGCGGCGCTTCACCGCCGCCGTCGTGCCGATGCAGGTGACGGTGCCGCTGACGCGCACGCAGGTGGCGACGCTGGCCACCTTCTTCAACGACACGCTCGAGGGCGGCACGCTGCCCTTCGACTGGGTGCACCCGCGCACCCAGGACGCCGCCACCTTCCGCTTCACCGCGCCACCCAAGCCGCGGCCGCAAAGCAGCATGGCGTGGCTCGCCGTCCTGCAGCTGGAGATCCTGCCGTGAGGGCGGTTTCGACAGCGTTCAAACGCGCGGCCTTCTCCTCGCAGACCGACGAGGCGTTCATCCTGCTGCTGACCATCGACCATCCGACGCTCGCGGCGCCGCTGCGGGTCACGTCCGACGGGGCCGACACGGTGTCGAACGGCGAGACCTTCGTGCGCTACCCGTTCCGCCTCGAGCTGGTCGAGGACAGCGAGGACGCGCTGCCGCGCATGCGGCTGACGATCGACAACGTCGACCGGCAGATCGGGCAAGCGCTGCGCGAGGCGGCCGAGGTGGCGCCGACGGTCACCGCGCAGCTCATCCTCGGCTCAAACCCAGACACGGTCGAGGCCGAGTTCGCGGAGTTCAGGCTCGAGGAGGTGAAGTGGGACGCCCTCACGGTCGAGGGCGAGCTGACGCTCGACGATCTGACGGCGCTGCCCTACCCGTTCCTGAGCTACACGCCGTCGCGGTTTCCGGGGCTGTTCCGATGAGGGCGGCGGTGCCCGACTGGGTGGCCGAGTATGTCGGCATCCCGTTCCGAGAGTTCGGCCGCGACCGGTCAGGCTGCGACTGCTGGGGACTGGCGCGCCTCGTGTGGGCCGAGCGCATCGGCCTCGCGGTGCCCGATGCCGGCACCGACTATCCCGGCTTCCATGCCGACCTGATCGGCAAGGCGCTGCGCGACGGCCGCGAAGCCGGCGACTGGCGCGTCGTCGCGGAGGGCGAGGAACGGCCGCTCGATGCGGTGCTGATGAAGGGCTACGTGCCGGGCGAAAGCGGCGGCTACCGCGCCGTCGAACTGCATGTCGGCGTCGTCGTCACGCCGGCCTGGCTGCTGCACGTGGAGCGCGGCATCGACACCTGCCTCGCCGACTACCGCCGCGACCGCAGGCTGAGCCGGCGCGTCGTGGGCTTCTGGCGGCACCGGGAGCTGTGCGGTGTCTAGCTCAGCAACGCAGACGCACGATCATGGCGACGGGAGAAAACATGGGCGAAGCCGAGGCCGACGCGGCGATCTCGGGCCGCGGGTCGGCACAGGTCTCGGCAAGGCTCATCCGCGCCGCCTCAACGAAGCGTGCCTGCTGATCGAAGGCGGAACCGCCCCAGCCGATCTTTGGAAGTGTCAGCACGTAAACATCGTAGGTCCCGGCGTCGAGCGGAAGGACGCGTGCGCTGTACTTCCACTCGCCGACTTCGTAGGGGCCGGTTTCGGGCGCTGCCTCGAAGCGGTCCGGCACGGTGGTGCACGCCGCGAGCGCGAGCGCAGCGATGACTGAAGCGAACCGGCGCATGGCGCCCCCCATCCTTGCGAAGAGCGGCAGGATAGCCCGGCCGGCGCCGGGCGGCGAGGTTTCCGTCCTGGCGAAGCCGCATCCGTTCAGGTCGGCGCACATCGACCTCGCCGTTCCCACGGGCCGCACCCTGCAGGAGATCGTGGATCTCGCCGTTGCCGATCCAGCGCTGCGCAAGTGGGCCGGCGTGGCCATCAACGAGCGGCTCGTGCCGCGCGAAGCCTGGCGATACGTGCGGCCGCGCGCGGGCGTCACCGTGAGCGTCGTCGCCGGCCTCGGTGATTTCGGCGGCGGCGGCGAGGGAGAGGGCGGCAAGAGCGGCATGAGGACGCTCCTGACGATCGCTGTCATCGCCGCGTCGATCTATGTCGGCGGCCTGCCACTTGGCACGATCTCGATCGGTGGCGCATCCATCGGGGTGGCTTCGATTGCAGCCGGCGCGATCACTCTTTTCGGCGGCATGCTGATCAACGCCATCGCGCCGCCGTCGAAGCCGAAGCTGCCGGCTGTTTCGCGCGGCGGCGTCACCGCCGGCCGGGACAGCCCGACCTACGACATCTCCGGCGCGCGCAACGGCGCGCGGCCGTTCGAGACCGTGGCGCGCGTCTTCGGCGAGCACCGCACGGTGCCGGCGCTGGCGGCGCTGCCCTGGACCGAGATCGTCGGCGACGACGAGTATCTGCGCCTTCTGCTGTGCTGGGGCATCGGGCCCCTGGAGATCACGTCGCGCCGGATCGGCGAGACCGCGCTCGACGCCTTCGACGACGTCGAGCGTGAGTTCCGCCGCGGCTACCAGGCGGCGCAGCTCAGCGACCAGGGCGCGTGGGACCCGGCGGGCGGCTTCCCGGCTGATCCGGTGTTCGGGCAATGGTGGACCGCCAGCGACGACGGCACGGTCGACGGGCTGGCGATCGCCGCCGGCGACACCGTCGTCTTCAACGGCAGCGCCGCCGCGACCGAGGCCGAGGCGTGGGACCTCAACGGCAACCAGCCGCTGACGCTGTTCTCCGACGACGTCTTCCAGGAGGACCTCGCGGTCGAGCTGACGGCGACCGGCGGCGCCGAGACGCGCACCTCGCAGGCGGCCGCCGACGAGCTGTCGATCGACGTCACCTTCCCGCAGGGGCTGGTCACCTTCGACAACGCCGGCAACAAGGGCAGCCGCACGGTCCAGATCAAGGTCGAGTACAGCCCGACCGGCGCCGGCACCTGGACCGAGGCGACGACGCTCAATGTGACCGCGGCGCGCAGCTCGGCCGTGCGCGCCGGGCACCGCTGGACCGTCGCCAACGGCCAGTACGACGTGCGGCTGACGCGCCTGACGGCCGACACCGAGAGCTCGCAGATCTTCGACG
Source organism: Alphaproteobacteria bacterium (assembly GCA_050246875.1). Lineage (GTDB taxonomy): Bacteria > Pseudomonadota > Alphaproteobacteria > UBA6615 > UBA6615 > SHWB01. The sequence continues at coordinate 34,055 of JBFWVF010000015.1, forward strand.
CCTGCTCGTGGACGGCGCTGCGCTCGATCGCCTCGGTCTACCCGATCGCCGCCGAGGTGGGACTGTGCGTCGAGGCGCTGCGCATCAAGGCGACCGGGCAGCTCCGGGCGGTCATCGACCAGTACAATGGCATCGCGAAGGCGATCCTGCCCGACTGGGACGACGGCGAGGCGGCGTGGGTGCTGCGGCCGACGCGCAACCCGGCCGCCGCCTTCCGCGCCGTGCTGCAGGACGCCGGCCAGGGCCGGCCGGTGGCCGACGGCCGCATCGACCTCGACGCGCTGGCCGACTGGCACGGCAAGAACACCGCCGGCGACCTGTACTTCGACGCCGTCATCGACTTCGCGATCTCGGCGCGCGAGCTGCTGCGCGACATCGCCTCGGCCGGGCGGGCCTCGCCGACGCGGATCGACGGCAAGTGGTCCGTCGTGATCGACGAGCCGCGCGCGGCGCCGGTGCAGCACTTCTCGCCGCGCAACAGCTGGGGCTTCCGCGCCAGCAAGGTGTTCGCCGACCTGCCGCACGGGCTGCGCATGCGCTTTCCCAACCGGGCGCTCGACTGGCGCCAGGACGAGCGCATCGTCTATCGCGACGGCTACGGGCCGGGGAACGCCACGCTGTTCGAGCAGCTGGAGCAATTCGGCGTCACGGAGGCGGCGCAGATCTGGGTGCGCGGCCGCGAGCACTTCGCCTCGGCCATCCTGCGCCCGGAGCGCTACAGCCTGCAGACCGACGTCGCGTGGGTGGTCTGCACGCGGGGCGACATGATCCGCGTCGGCCACGACGTGCTGCTCGTCGGCCTCGCCAGCGGCCGCATCAAGGCCGTCGCCGACAACGGCACCCACGCCACCGGCGCCACGGTCGACGAGCTGCTCGTCATGGAGGAAGGCGGCAGCTACGCCCTGCGCATCCAGCACGTCGCCGACGACGGCACCGTCCAGTCGCAACTTGTCCCCATCGACACCGAGACGGGCGGCGTCCATGAGGTCACCTTCACCACGCCGATCGCGCTGGCCGACGCGCCGGCGGCCGACGACCTGGTGCTGTTCGGCGAGGCCGGGCTGGAGACCATCGACGGCATCGTCACGGCGATCCGGCCGCGCGCCGACCTGTCGGCCGAGATCTCGTTCGTGCCGGCGGCGCCGGAGATCGCCGAGGCCGCCACCGCCTCGCGCGACTTCGCCGCCGGCGACGTCGACACCACGGCCAACACGGTGGCCATCGCGGCGCATCCCTTCCAGGACGGCGACACGGTGCAGCTCGTCTCGACCGGCGGCCTGCCGGCGCCGCTGGCGGGCGCTACGGACTACTTCGTGCGCGACCGGGCGAGCGGCACCTTCAAGCTGGCGGCTACTTCGGGCGGCGCGGCGATCGACCTGACCACCGCCGGCAGCGGCACGCACACGATCAGCCGGCGCATTCCGGACTTCACCAGCAACCTCACGCCGGTGGCCGCCCTGGGCGTGCCCGTCGTCATCTCGGCGCGCTCGGACGGCACGGTGCTCTACCTCGAGCCCGACGGCTCCTGGACCTCGCGCATTCTCGTCACGGTCAAGCGGCCGGGCGGCCTGCAGGCCAGCGTGACGGCGCTGCGCGCGCGGTTCCGCCCGTCTGGCGGCGCCGGGCCGTGGGAGACCGTCGAGGCGCCGCGCGACGCCGGCGAGATCTCGCTGATGCCGGTCGAGGACCGCGTCGCCTACGAGTACCAGCTCGCCTGGGTGCGCGCCGACGGCACCGCCTCGGCCTGGACGGCGGCGGCGACGCACACGGTCGAGGGAAAAAGCGCGCCGCCCTCGAACGTCTCCGGCTACTCGGTGCAGCAGAACGGGGCGCTGTCGACGCACCGCTGGGACCAGGTGCCCGACCTCGACCGCGACGGCTACGAGATCCGCTACATGGCCGCGCCCTTCGTGTGGGACAACGCCAACGTGCTGACCAGCGTGACGCGCGGCACGTTGATCACCAACGCCGCGCTGCCGCCGGGCGACTGGGTGTGCGGCATCAAGGCCGTCGACACCTCAGGCAACTACTCGGCGACGG
>JBFWVF010000016.1:0-34244 GCA_050246875.1 Alphaproteobacteria bacterium
CTGTTGACCGACACATGGTCCGGGAGTGAGGCGGGACTTGGCGGGATGACGCGGGATGTGGCGGGACACATGGGGTCTCCGGGCGGTCGGCGGCGGCGCGGATGAATCGGGAGTCGGCCCCGGTCGGCGCGGCGGCGCCAGTTGAATCGGGAGTCATGATGGACCGTCGTCGCGGCCTCTCACGGGGCTCTCAGAGGCGTCTGGCGGAACGCCATAGACGATCAGGACGTACGGCTTGGCGAAGTGGCCAGCGGGCGCTTCAATTCGTTGACCGCGCCAGGCGTAACGCGCGCGCGCCACGAGGAGGTGCGGCGGCGGGTCCGCGAGCGTCAGCGCGGTGGCGTCGCGCGCGGTCTGCGGTTTGACGATCAGCCAGACGGCCGAGTTTTCACCGTAGAGCGACTGTATCGCCGAAACGACGGAAGTCAGCAGGAACCAAACCTGCCCGATCTCGATCGTGTTCCACTCGGAGCGTGGCAGTACGACATAATATTCGAAGCCGTACTTTACGACCGGGACCTTGCCATGAAGTACCTCGAAGGCAAGATTGTTCGGCATCGTGGGCGGCGCGCATTCGGGCGATGCCCCAGGCGTCGTCTGTTTCTCCGAGAACTCGCCACAACTCGGCAGCTCCGCGGCGTTCGCGGCCGCCATCAACGCGATAAACGTCACCACAGTCAGCATGGACGTGACCGGCTTCATATCAGCCGGCCGATCCAGCGGACGCGGCCGGCGACGTGGAGCTGGTCGACGCGGGCGCGGTCGAGGGTCTGCTCGACATAGGCCGGATTGTCGGACTTCACGGTCACGGCGCCGCCGAAGAACCGCTGGATTCGCTTGACCATGACGGTGTCGTCGATGCCGATGACGTAGATGGCGTCGTCGACGATACGGTCGACCGAGGTGTCGACCAGCAGCAGGTCGCCGGCGCGGATGACCGGCTCCATCGAATCGCCGACGGCGGCGATCAGCGCCAGGCGGCGCGGGTCTGCGCCCAGCGTGCGCCGTACCCAGTCGGCGCGGAAGGCCATGTGATCGAGGATGTGCTCGTCGTCCAGCCAGGCGCCAGGCCCGGCTGACGCCCGAATATCGTAGCGCGGCACGAACACGAATTCCGCCGTTCTTTCCGATACATACGGCACCTTCCGATCCGCGACCGCGCTGCTCGGCGTGCTGCCGCCGGCGTCAATGTCGCCGCGGCCGCGCGCGAGCCAGTCGAGGCTTACGCCGGATGCCTCGGCGAGCCGCGCCAACCCCTCGAACGAGGCGTCGGACTTCCCCTCAATCCACCGCTGCAGGCTGGACTTGGCCACGCCGGCCGCCGCCGCCGCGTCGGCGCGGTTCCTGAACCTGTTTTCGACCTCGCGGAGCCGGAGTCCAAGTTCCGCCCTGAAACTCGGACTCCCTGGTCCATCTTCGCTCATAGAGTCCGACTTCCCGGCAACCCATTGAGCTAGCGCCGCATTTCCACCCGTGGCCATCCTCGGACCCGTTTTTGAACATGGACCGATTTTCGACCTTGCGACGAACCCGAATACAGGTTTAGCCTTATCGTGTTTCGGATGATCCCCAGCCGAACAAAGGCGGCCTTGCAGGGCCGCCCCGGACGAGAGGACGCGGATGCCGCGCAACTGGCACCCGGAGGACGTGAAGGCCGCCGTGCGCAAGACAGGCATCAGCCTGTCGGAACTCGCGCGCCGCAACCGGGTCTCGCCCTCGACGGTGCACAAGGCGCTGACCGAGCCGCACCCGACGGGCAACCGCGCCGTGGCCGCCTACCTTGGGCGATCCGTCCACGAGCTGTGGCCCGACTGGTACGACCGGGACGGCAACCGCACCCGCTCGACCGGCCAGAAGAATAGCAGCCGGCCACGGGCCGGCCACCGTCAAAACGCGCGGGCGGCATGAACAGCCGGCCCGCATCGCCCTATCCCGCCGGCGGCGTCGTCGTGCCGGCCGGGTGCGACGGCGGCGGCGTCACCGGAGCCCATCCTCCGGTCGACGTCCGCCGCCGTTGCGTTTTTCGGAGGCGCGCCGCGTGAAGTACCTGCGTACCGAGCATGTGCCGTTGACCGGCATCGAGGTGGGCCAGCGCCTGCGCCGGGTCGATCCGGTCAAGGTCGCCGAGATCAAGGGCTCCTTCCTCGACACAGGCCAGGTCACATCGGTCGCGGTGGCCGAGCGGAAGAAGGGCGGCCGGCACCTGCTGCTGGCGGGTGGGCACAGGTACGCCGGCGCGGCCGAGATTCCGTGGGAGACGATCCGCGCCGACATCTGGCAACCGGAGACCGACCGGCCGGAGCTTGAGTTCCGCATCGTCGAGATCGACGAGAACCTGCGCCGGCACGAGCTGACGCCCTACGACCGCGCCATCTTCATCGGCGAGCGCCATGCGGTCTTCGAGGAGCTGTTCCCGGAGCTGGCGAGCCGGGGCGGCGACCGCCGGAGCGCGGCGTTCAACGCCGAAAAATCAAAGCGCAAAGATTCGGTTTTGAAATTCACGCGGGAAACCGCGGCTTTGGCGGGGCGCAGCGATCGCACGGTCGAGCGCGCGCTGCGCATCTTCCGGCTCATCCCGCCGGACGTGAAGGCGCTCATCGCCGGCACGTCGCTGACCACCCGCGAAGGCGACCTCTACGCCCTCACGCGCTACGCGCCCGCCCAGCAGAAGGCCATCGTCAAGGCCGTGCTGGCCGCCGACAGCGCGACGACGGTGAAGGCCGCGGCGGCCACCCTCGACGGCAAGCGGCCAGCCCGGCGCGAGCGCGACGCGCAGCTGCAGCGCCTGCAGGACGCCTGGAAGCGGGCCGGCAAGCCGGCGCGCACGGCGTTCATGGAGTTCCTCGGCGAGATCGGCGTCGTCGACGGCTTCGAGGCGGGGCAGCTCTGATGGCCCGTCCGCGCCGCGACACCGGGACGCTCGACCTGCTGGCGTGGGCTCCGCCGCAGATCGACGCCCGCTTCGACCCGTCGCGGGTCCGTGCGCACAGCGACCGGGTGCGGATGGCGCGGGCCATCGCCGAGGCCATCAAGGAGTCGAGCAAGAGCCGCGACGCCATCCACGCGGCGATGGTCGAGCACCTCGGCCGCGACTTCGGCCGGCACGCCTTCGATCGCTGCACCGCGCCCTCGGCCGAGAACGAGTTCTCCGTCTCGAAGCTGATCGCCTTCCTCGCCGCCGTGCCGGACCTGCGCGTCGTCAACGCGCTGCTGGAGGGCACGGAGTTCGTCGCCATCCCGCGCCAGTACCTGGGCGCCGTCGAGGAGGCCATCTGCGCCGACCAGCTGGAGGCGCTCGAAGCCCGCCGCAAGGCGGCGCGCCGCCAGTGGAAGGGCGGTGCGCGATGAACGAGTGGTACACCGCCGGCGAACTCGCCGAACTGCGCCTGCCGGACTTTCCGACGACGGTGCGCGCGGTCAACCGCATCGCCGACCGTGAGAACTGGCGCGAGGCGCATGACGGCCAGCGGCCGCTGGCCCGCCGCCGCGAGGGGCGTGGCGGTGGCTGGGAGTATCACCGCGCGCTGCTGCCCTCGCGCGCGCTGGCGCGCCACGTCGCCGAGGAGACGGCCGCGACGATCAAGGCGCCGCCGTCGACCCCGCGCGGCAGCGGCGAGCTGTGGGACTGGTTCGAGCGCCTGCCAGACAAGCCGAAGGCGCAGGCGCGCCGTCGCCTCGCCATCCTCGACGCGGTGCAGGCGCTTGTCCGCGGCAGCGTCATCAAGAACGTCGCCGTCGCCACGGTCGCCCGCCACCACGGCGTCGGCGCCACGACCATCTGGACCTGGTTCAACCTCACCGCCGGCCACGACCGCGCCGACTGGCTGCCGGCGCTGGCGCCGCGCCACGCCGGCCGCACCGTCACCGCCGAGTGCTCGCCCGAGGCGTGGGAGTTCTTCAAGGGCGCGTACCTCAACCAGAGTCGCCGCCCGCTGGAGGTCTGCTACGAGGACCTGCAGCGTGTCGCCGCCGAGAAGGGCTGGTCGATTCCCTCGGAGCGCACGCTCGCCCGCCGGCTCGACCGCGAGGTGCCGGCGCCCGTCGTCACCTACTGGCGCAAGGGACCGGAGGCGCTGTGGCGGATGTACCCGCCGCAGGAACGCGACCGCTCGATGTTCCACGCCCTGGAGGCGGTCAACGTCGACGGCCACAAGTGGGACGTCTTCGTGCGCTGGCCGGACGGCACCGTCGCCCGGCCGATCATGGTCGCCATCCAGGACCTCTACTCGAATCGCATCCTCGCCTGGCGCCTCGACCGCTCGGAGAACACGGACCTCGTCCGGCTGGCCTTCCGCGACGTCTTCGAGACCTTCGGCATCCCCGACCGTGTGTGGCTCGACAACGGCCGCGCCTTCGCCAGCAAGTACATCAGCGGCGGCGCGCCGACGCGCTACCGCTTCAAGGTGAAGGCCGAGGAGCCGGTCGGCGTGCTGACCGCTCTCGGCATGCAGATCCACTGGGCCTCGCCCTATCGCGGCCAGTCGAAGCCGATCGAGCGCGCCTTCGGCGACCTCTGCAAGACCATCGCCACGCATGCGGCGTTCGACGGCGCCTATACCGGCAACAGCCCGGAGGCGAAGCCGGAGAACTACGGCACGAAGGCGGTCGCGCTCGACGAGTTCATCCGCGTCGTCGCCGCCGGCATCGCGCTGCACAACGCGCGCACCGGCCGAAAGACCCGCGTCTGCGGCGGCACGCTCAGCTTCGACCAGGCGTTCGAGGCGAGCTACGCCCGCGCGCCCATCCGCAAGGCCACCGACGAGCAGCTGCGCCTCTGCCTGCTCGCCGCCGAGCAGGTGCGCGCGGACCGCACCACCGGCGCCGTGCGCCTGCTGGGCAACCGCTATTGGGGCGAGTTCCTGCACGCCCACATGGGCCAGCCGCTGACGCTGCGCTTCGATCCCGACGACCTGCACGACGGCGTGCACGTCTACCGCCACGACGGCGGCTATCTCGGCAAGGCCGAGTGCCTGGAGGCGGCCGGCTTCGCCGACGCCGAGGCTGCCCGGCAGCACGCCGGCAGGCGCAAGGCATGGCTGCGCGCCACCCGCGAGGTGGCCGAGCTGGAGCGCCAGCTCTCGGCGCCGCAGGTGGCGGCAATGCTCGCCGCGATCGAGGTCGACGAGCCCGAGACACCCGAGGCGAAGGTCGTCCGGCCGCTGGCGATGGGCAACACGGCGCTCGCCGCCGCGCCGGCCGACGCACCCGAACGCATGGACGACGACGAGTTCCGCTCCGCCTTCAGCGCCGGCCTCCGCGTGCTGCAGGGCGGGCGCGACGGCCCGTGATCGAGGGGATCGCGGGATAGCAAGGAGGCCATCGGACCGTGGCTGACAAGACCTACAGCGAAGACGAACAGAACGCCCTGCGCGCCAGCGTGCGGGGCATCATGGAGACCGAGGGCATCAGCCAGAAGGGTGCCTCGGACGTCTCCGGCGTCGCCTACGGCACGCTCAACCTCTGGCTCAATGCCAAGTACGAGGGCGACAACGACCGCGTCGCCGCGCAGATCGAGACCTGGCTCGCCTCGCGCAAGGAGAACAGGCGCACGGCGACGCTGGTGCCGGCGGTGCCGGGCTTCATCGAGACGCGGACGGCCGCGGATTTCACCGAGGCCCTGCGCTTCGCCCAGGTGCTGCCCGAGATCTCCGTGATCGTCGGCGTGCCGGGCGTCGGCAAGACGATGACGGCGCAGCACTACGCGAAGAAGAACCCGAACGTCTGGCTCGCTACCATGAACCCGGCGACGGCGGGCGTGAACAACATGCTGGTCGAGCTGGCCGACGCGATGCGGCTGGTCGAACGCTCGGCCGCGCGGCTGCCCGGCGCCATCCGGCATCACGTCGTCGGCACCGCCGGTCTCATCATCGTCGACGAGGCGCAGCACCTCACGGGGCCGGCCCTCGACATGCTGCGCTCGGTCTACGACCGCTGCGGCGTCGGCATCGCCCTGGTCGGCAACGAGACGGTGCTGGCCCGCCTGCAGGGCTGCGGCCGCGGCAACGCCAACTTCGCGCAGATCTACAGCCGCGTCGGCGTGCGCGTGTCGCGCGCCGGCCCGCGCGTCGCCGACGTCGATGCGCTGCTCGCGGCGTGGGGCGTGAGCGGGGCCGACGAGCGGAAGTTCCTGCACCAGCTGGCAAAGAAGCCGGGCGCGCTGCGCGGCGTCACCAAGTGCCTGCAGCTCGCCTCGATGCTCGCCGCCGGCGCCGGCGAACCGCGCGCCATGAAGCACCTCGCCGCCGCCTGGTCGCGGCTGACGACCGACACGGAGGCAGCGTGATGGCGGCACCCCGGACATCGCTGGGCGAGGCCCTGCGCGCGCTCAAACGCGACATGACCGACGCGTTTCTCGGCGGGCGGCGGACGACGGTGGCCGAGGCTTCCGAGCTGGTCAGCCGGCTCGGCGCGCTGGCGACGCGGGCCGACCTGCTGGAGGCCGACGTGCCGCTCGGCGGCTTCGAGTTCGTGCCGCCCGTGCCGGCGGGAACGGGCGCGCTGCCACCCAACGTCGTGCGCCTGCGTCCGCCGGGAGGTGCGGCATGAGCGACTTCGTTCCCACGCCCGACATGCTGCGCAAATCCGCGCGGGTCAACAGCGCGGTGGATGCGCTGGAGCACGTCTGCGGCGTTCACCTGACGCCGATCCTCCAGCAGGTCGTCGACGACGGTGCCGACATTACCGAAATGTCGGCCATCACCAGCGCGTTGTGCGGCCGTCTCGTCGCCACCATCGCGGTCAGCATCGCCGCGCCCGGCCAGGAGCGGGCACTGGCCGAGGTGATGGTGGCCGCCATCCGTGAGCTGCCGGATGCGGTCGACTGGGCGGTGCTGCGTGAGACGCACGCGCGGCGCGCAGCGGACGCAGATCGTCGACTGCCCCGGAGGCGCCAATGAGGCCCCCGCGCAGCGTGCGGCGGCGGCGCCTGCGCCGCGCGCTGGCCGGCGCGGTCGCGGCGATCGCCGTCACCGCGCTCGCCGCCTTCGGTGCCGAGCGGGCGCTCGGGCAGGCCCTCGGCCTCGGCAGCGTGACGATCGAACAGACGCCGTGCGGCCAGCTTGCGGACTTCCTGACGCTCGTGGAGCGCACGGGCGGGCACCCGACCGCGAGCGGCCCGACCAGCGATGGCGGCCTCGTGCTGCTGCTGGCGTGGCCGGACGGCCGCTGGTCGCTGCTGCACGCCGACGGTGACGGCGCGACCTGCGTCATCGCCGGCGGCACGGACTGGGAATCGACGGCGCCGCGCGCGCCGGGAAAGGGCACCTGACATGGCGACTATGGCCGAGATCGAGAAGCTCACGCGCGCCTATGCGGCGTGCCGCCGCGCGGTGGGCGACGCCGCCGCCGAACTCAACGAGGACATGGCTTCGGTGAAGAAGCGCGGGCTGCCGCGCATCCGCCGCCTCGCCGAGGCCGAGTGGAAGGCCAGGCGCGCGCTCGACGAGGCGCTGGGCGAAAGCCGCGACCTGTTCGAGAAGCCGAAGTCCCGCACCTTCGACGAGATCAAGGTCGGCTGGGAGAAGCGGCCGGGCGCGCTCTCCTTCGCCGATCCCAAGCGCGTCGTCGCGCTGATCCGCAAGCACATGCCGGACCGCTTCGCCGCGCTCGTGAAGGTCAAGGAGTCGCCGGTGAAGAAGGCGCTCGGGCAGTTGCCCGTGGCCGAACTGAAGCGCCTCGGCGTCGACGTCGGACCGACGGGCGAGGCGGTCGTGATCCGGCCGGTCCAGGGCGACGTCGAGAAGCTGGTCGCCGCCCTGCTCGACCAGCCGGCCGACGAGGAGGACGACGCATGAAGACGCAGCTCGCACCCGACGAACTGTTCGCGCTGCTGGTGATCGACGAGCTGGCCGCCGTCGATCGCGCCGGCGTCGCCATCGGCACGCTGGCGGCGGAGCTGGACGTGCCGCCGCCGGAGGCGGCGCGCATCGCCGACGCGCTGGAGCGCGACGGCTGGATCGCCAGCGCCTGGCGGGCCGGCGACCGCCTCCTGACGCCGATTGCCGCCCTCGATGGTCCGCCGCCGGACGAGCGGCCCGTCGACATGACGGCCGCCGGGTACCGATTCCTCGCCGGCACTCCGGCCCCGCGCGATGGAGCGCGGCCATGATGCTGGAGCGGCTCCATCGCCGGCAGAACCGGCGCAAGACGATCGCCGCGACAACGGCTGGCGCAGCCGGCGTCGGCGTGTCGGGCTCGCCGCGCGATCCGGTCGGCGAGCACAGGATCAGCATCGGCCTCGGCGGCAACGAGGACCATCGCTGGGCGCTCACCCTGTCGGTCGACGAGTGGGTGGATCTGTCGGCGCGCGTCGAGACGGTTCTCGCGCGGCGCCGCATCGCCCTGGCGCCGCGGCGGGCGGCATGACGGCCGTGCCCGTGATCGTCGAGGTACTCGGCGATGGCGGCGTGCCCGTCGTCCGCGTCATCGGCTGGGCCGCCGAGGACCTCTGGCTTGCCGCGCTCGACCGCGGCTGGGAGCCGATCTTTCCCGCGCAGCGCCGGCTGATGTCGCGCCGGCCGCTGCCGCTGCCGCCCGTGGAGGCGCGGTCATGACGATCGTCGTACACGAAGACTGGGAACGGTGGGCGCGCTCCCCTGGCCCCCGACGCGGCAGCGATACCGCCGGCGTCTGGGGCGAGCGGGCGTGCGACCTGCTGCGCGCGCTGTGGACCGAGGGGCGGTCGGCCAGCGCCATCGCCAGCCGCCTGGGCGAAGGCTTCACGCGCAACGCCGTCATCGGCAAGGCCCACCGCCTCGGCCTGGAGAAGCGCCCGTCGCCAATCCAGCTCAAGCACGGCAAGCGGCGGCGGCGCCGGTCGTCGGGCGCCACCGGGCCGGGAGGGTCGCCGGTCGTCGGCGCCCGCCTCGCGGCGCCAGTGCACAGGCGCTGCGCCGGCTGCGCGGAGATCTTCTCCACCAGCGACCTCAACACGCGCCACTGCGCGCCGTGTCGCGGGGCGCGCCCGTGAGCGCGCGCGCCGCCGAGCTGGACGCGCTGGTCGTCGATGTCGAGCTGGCGTTCGGCAATCTGCTGCGCCAGCCGTCGAGCGACGCCGCGAGGGCGACGGCGTTCGAGACGCTGACGCGGCTGCGCGCCTGGCGCCAGCGCGAGGCGGCCGAGCGCACGCTCATCGCGGCACAGGCGCCGGCCGGCGCCGATCCGCGCCCGGCGCCGCCGCCGACGGCCTTTGAGGCCGAGCAGAGCGGGCGCTGGGGCTATCGGGACTGATCGGGAGACGGCGATGACCGAACTGCGCGGCGCTATTCTTGGCGGACCCGACCCGGCCGAGGTGCCGGCGAGCGTGCCCGAGGGCGCGCGGCCGCAGCTCGCCTGGCTGCGCGTCGTCGATTGCCATGTCGACGAGCGCTACCAGCGCGACATCGGCTCGCGCCGCAGCCAGGCGCTGGTCGACAAGATCGCGGCGCAGTTCGACTGGCGGCGATTCGGCGCCGTCGTTGTCATGCGCTGGGCGGAGAAGCGCGGCTGGGCGCTCATCGACGGCCAGCATCGCACGGCCGGCGCCGGAAGGCGCGGCATCGCCCAGGTGCCCGGCCTCGTCTATCCCGAGATGAGCGTCGCCGAGGCGGCCGAGCTGTTCGCCGCCCTCAACCGCGATCGCGTCACGGTGACGCCGCTGCACGTCTTCCACGCCATGCTGGCGGCCCGCGATTCCGAGGCGCTGGCGATCGCTGCCGCGTGCGGTCGCGCCGGCGCCATCGTCGCGCGCTATCCGAAGCCGGCGAGCGAGATGAAGCGCGGCGAGACGATGGCGATCTCGTCGCTGGAGGGCGTGTTGCGGCGCCACGGCCCGTCGGTGCTGGAACGCACCCTGACGCTGCTGGTGCGCGCCTGGGACGAGCCGGGGCATCTGCGCGCGACGCTGATCCGCGGCCTCGCCGACCTGCTGGCGCAGCATGGCGACGACATCGAGGACGGCCGCATGGCGAAGGCGCTGGCGACCGACACCGGCGCCGGCTGGTGCGCCATCGCCGCCGCCGCCCGCGAGGAAGGCTCGTCGACGGCAGCCGCCGCCCTGGCCGCGGCGCTCGGCCGTGCCGTCGGGATGCGCGGCATGGCGGCGCGGCCGGTCGAGCATCATGGCGGCGCGCTCCTGACGCAGCCGGCCCAGCGGCGCTGCCAGGCGTGTTCCAAGTTCTTCCTGACGCGCGATCTCAACGAGGTGCTGTGCGGCCTCTGCCGGGACGTGCGGGCATGACGCAATGGCACGTCTGGCTCGTCTGGCTGGTCTCGGCCGAGTACGCGGCGGCCGCCGTGGGTGCCTGGACGGCGGGCAAGGAGCCGCAGGCGGTCATGCTCGCCGGCTACGTCGTCGCCAATCTCGGCCTGATCTGGAGCCTGCGGTGATGGTCGGCGAACTGAACCGCGACATGGCGGTGCTCGACGTACTCGGCGAGATCGTCGACGCCATCGAGGCGCTCGATGGCGAGCGAGCGCCGGTCACATCATCGACGGCCACGCTGCTGGTCATTCGCTCGATCCTGCCGGCCGCCCTCGTCGCGCCGGACGATGCCGAAACGCGGAAGTGGCTGGTGAAGATCGCCGCGCTCGCGATCGCCGCCACGGCCGAGCTGGACATCGCAGAGAGCGCGGCACCGTGAGCGACCTCGTCCTCAACCGCCTCAAGGCCAAGGTCCATATCGGCAAGTCGAAGCTCGGCCTCGACGACGACACCTATCGCGACCTGCTGGCGCGCGTCGCGGGCCTGCGCTCGACGAAGGCGATGTCCGCGAAGGAGCTGGGCCTCGTCCTGGACGAGATGAAGCGTCTCGGCTTCGCCGACAAGCCCGGTCCGCGCCGGCCGCCGGCGCGCGCGCGCACGCGGCGCATCGCCGACGGCGCGCAGCAGGCCAAGATTCGCGCGCTGTGGCTCGGCCTCTACCACCTCGGCGCCGTCCAGGACCCGGCCGAGAGCGCCATCTTCCAGTTCGCGCGCCGCATGGGCGTGACGGTCGACGCCTTCGACTGGCTGCCCGGCGACGAGGCCGACAAGGTGATCAAGGCCCTGCGCGGCTGGGCCGCGCGCATCGGCTGGGACCAGCCGACGGCCAACGAGGTGCAGATGATGGAGACGTGGCGCATGCAGGCGCAGGCGCCGTCGCTGCGCCCGCTGACCGGTGCCGGATTCGCCGCCAAGTGCAGTCTCATCGGCGCGCTGTGGCGCCGGCTGATCGACGCCGGCGCGATGCGCACGGGCGGCAACGCCCGGCTCGATACCTTCCTCGTGCGCTACGGCGCCACGGTGCCGCACCTGCTGCCCGACGGCGCCGCCGCCGACCGCGCGATCGAGGACCTCGGCAAGTGGCTGCGTCGGGCGAAGGCCGAGACGGCCGCCGCCGCGAGCGGATCGTCCACGTGAAACAGTGGTTCTTCCATCCGCTGCGCCCCTGCGCCTACGAGGTGATGCTGATCGACCCGCCGACGCGCTGGGAATCGTTCACGCCGTTCGAAAGCGCCAAGGGGCCGGACTATCCGACGATGAGCCGGGAATGGCTGCTGTCGCTGCCGGTGCAGCACCTCGCCGCCGCCGATTGCCTGGTGTGCCTGTGGTCGACCTTTCCGCAACTGGAGTTTTCCTTCGAGCTGCTGCGCGCGTGGGGCTTCCGCTACGTGACCGGCGGCGCCTGGTTCAAGCGCACGGTCAACGGCAAGATCGCCTACGGCACCGGCAAGGTCGTCATGTCGGGGGCCGAGCCGTTCCTGCTCGCCGCCGCCGGCCGCCCGCGCTACGTGAAGCGCCCGGTGAAGGGCGTGTTCGAGACCGACCGGGAGTTCGACAGCGGCCTCGCAGAGGCGTTTGAGACCGATCTCAACGCGCTGCGCCGCGAGCACAGCCGCAAGCCGGACGAGCTGTACGGCCGCCTCGAAACCCTGATGGGCGACGTGCCGCGCGTCGAGCTGTTCGCCCAGCAGCGCTGGCCTGGCTGGGAGGCGTGGGGCAACAACGTCGACCGCTTTTCTCGTGCAAATTTGCATGACTGAGCAGCCCGACACCGTGCCGCTGCCGGGCGTGCTGGCCGACATCGAGGCGGCGATCGGCAGGCCCTGGGCGCTGCAGCTCGCGCGCAAGCTCGGCGGCGCGGAGATCTACCTGGCGAGTCCCGAGCGCATCGGCCGGACGTCGCCGGTCGCGCGGGCGGTCGGCCTCGACCGCGCGCGCAAGCTCGCCGAGAGCCTCGGCCGCGGCAAGCTGCTCATCCCGCTGGGGCCGACCAGCTCGTCGAAACAGATCCGCGCCGCCGTGCGCCGCGAGATCGACGCGGGCCTCTCCAACAACGCCATCGCCGTCAAGCTGCACGTTCACGAGCGCACGGTGCGGCGTGAGCGCGACCGTGCCCTCGACGGCCGGCAGAGCGATTTGTTCCCCGGCGCGGACTAGTGCCGCCTGACAGCCGCAGCCATCGGGTCGATTGATCGCGCCGCGCCGGCGCGTCATGCTGCCGTCACGCCGACTCATGGATCGCAGCGACCGCCACCGGACACCTGTCCGGGTGTGAGGCGCGGCGACGGGGCGCGCATCTTCGGGTCCACTCGACCGGACCCGAGGCGTCATGTCCACCACCACCGAAGACTGGTCGCGCTGGCCGAACTTCACCCCGGCGGAAATGGCCTGCCGGCATTGCGGCCGCGCGGTCTTCCATCCCGGCTTCATGGACCAGCTGCAGCGCCTGCGCGACCTGGTCGGCGCGCCGCTGCCGGTCACCAGCGGCGCGCGCTGCAGGCGGCACAACGACCGCCCGGCGGCCGAGGGCGGCGCCGGCGGCCATCCGCGCTCCCTGCACGTCTTCGACCACGCCCAGCATCCGGGCCAGCGCGGCGCGCTCGCCGTCGACGTGGCGGTCACCGACGGCACCCTGCGCGGCATCCTCTTCGCGACCGCCTGGGCGCTCGGCTGGTCGATCGGCTGGAACGCGAAGAAGGGCTTCCTGCACCTCGACAGGCGCGACTTCGTCGGCCTGCCGCAGACGAGCTTCGACTACTGATGCCCGTGCCGCTTCTCGCCGGCCTCGCAGGCCTCTTCCTCAAGGCGGTCACCGCCGCGCCGGCCGTGTTCGAGGCGGCGAAGACCATCACCGAGGCGGTGACCGGCGAGGCGCTGCCGGAGACCGCGCGGCGCGAGCCGGCGGCGCTGGCCGCCCATGTCGAAGCGCTGCCCGACGAGGCCAGGGCGCAGATCATCCTGGCGACGCTCGAACACGAACGCGCGCTGCAGGCGATGGACACCACGCGCTTCGAGAAGCTGGCGCCGGTCGAGAACTCGGCGGAGTGGCTGCGCGAGACGGCGCGGCCGGAAATCGCGCGCCGCGCCATGACCGTGCTGGAGACCTTCCCGCGCATCTTCAAGTGGATGGTCTGGGCGGCGATCGTCGACTACGGCGCGCGCTGGGGCATCGGCCTTGCGGAACTCGCGACCGGCCAGACCTACGCGCTGCTGCTCGACCGCTCGCTGATGGGCGCGATCGCCGACGTGGCGCCGGCGGCGGAGATCTTCTGGGGGCCGCTGGTGACGGCGATCGCCGCCTGCATCGCGGTGATCCTCAAGTACATGGGCTGCCGCGAACGCGACAAGGCGATCGAGGCCGAGATGCAGTTCGGCCGGCCGATCAACGCCACCGCCGCCACCGTCGCCGCCGCCGGCGGCGGCCTCGCCGACATCATCCGTGCCGTCAGGGGGGCGAAGTGACCGTCGATTTCGGCACGCTGGCGCAATGGGCCACGGCCGCGCTCAGTCTGCTGGCTTTCGGCGTGTCGATCGCGGCGATGGTCAACCGTCAGGCCCGCGCGCTGGAAGACAAGGTCCACAATCAAGGTGAGCGCCTCAGCAACGCCGAGGGCCAGCTGCGCCATCTGCCGACGGCGGAGAGCTTCGCCTCGCTACGCGAGACGGTGGCCATGTCGAACGGCGAGTTCGTCGGCATGCGCGCCGAGCTGCGGGCGGTGAGCAAGTCGATCGAGCGCATGGACAACCTCATGGGCCAGCTGGTCGAGAACGAGCTGGCCGGCGGCCGCGACGCCAAGCGCCAGACGGTGGAAAGGACGTCCACATGAGCCTCGCCGAAATCCAGGCCGAGCATCGCCGCCTGTCGATCCTGCGCCTGCTGACGGACGCGCCGGGCTATGCCGCCAACGAATCGATCCTCGACCAGGCGCTCGACGGCGTCGGCCTGCCGGCGTCGCGCGACCAGGTGCGCGCCGACCTCGCCTGGCTCGCCGAGCAGGGACTGGCGGTGACAGAGGCAGTCGGCGACCTCACCGTGGCGCGCGTCACGCTGCGCGGCATCGACGTCGCCAGGGGCGACGCCGTCGTGCCGGGAGTGAAGCGGCCGAGCCCGCGAGGCTAGGCCCATGCCCGCACCATCGAAGATCGAGCGGCTGCCGGCCGACACCAAGGCGCGCGTCGACAAGTTCCTCGGCGCCCATCCGGTCTGCAGCGTCGACGACTTCCTCGCCTTCCTCGTCGCCGAGATCGGCCTCGACATCGGCCGGTCGAGCGCCCACCGCTACCAGCAGGGCTTCGCCAAGGTCGCCGAAAAGATGCATCGCTCGCGCGCGATGGCCGAGGCGCTGGCGCAGGAGATCGGCCCCGACGCGCTGCAGGGCAAGCAGGCGCGGCTGCTGATCGAGATGTTCCAGACCATCGTCTTCCGCGACCTGTCGGCCCGCCTCGACGCCGAGACCGAGGACGGCGAGGAAGCGCCCGGCATGGACGCCAAGGACGCGATGATGCTCGGCCGCGCGATCAAGGACGCGGTCGCCGCGCAGGCCCTCGACGCCGAGCGCGAGCGCAAGGTGCGCAAGGACGAGCGAGAGAAGGCGGCGACGGCGGCGGCCGACAAGGTCGCGGAACTCGGCAGGGGCGCCGGCCTGTCGGCGGCGACGATCGCCGAGTGGCGCGAGAAGGTGCTCGGCATCGCCAGGGAGGCGCCGCGGTGAGCACGAGCGCCCGCCAGCGCGTCATGGAGCGGTCGGCCCGGCGCGTGCGCGTGCTCGCCGACTGGCTGGCCTATCACGACCTCGCCGACCTGGTGACCGACGATGGCGGCGAGATCGACCTGCGGCGCTGGGCCTACCGCGAGGCGAAGGCGATCCACGAGCGGCACTGCCGATGACCGCGACCGACGCCCTTGCCGCGGCCCTGCCGCCGCCGGTGATGATCCCGTACCAGCAGCGCCTGGTCGCCTCGACGGCCCTGCATCGTGTCCTGGTGCTGGAGAAGTCTCGCCGCATCGGGGCGTCGTGGGCGGCGGCCGAGGCGGCCGTCGAGACCTCGGCGGCGGGGCGCGACGCCGGCGGCATGGACACGCTCTACATCGGCTACAACCTCGACATGGCGCGCGAGTTCATTGGCGACTGCGCCTTCTGGGCGCGCCACCTGTCCGCCTTCGCGCACGCCGTCGGCACGGTCGAGGAGTTCGTCTTCGAGGACGACAACGACCGCAAGATCCAGGCCTTCCGCATCGCCTTCGACAGCGGCTTCGCCATCGTCGCGCTGTCGTCGCGACCGCGCTCGCTGCGCGGCCGCCAGGGCTTCGTCATCGTCGACGAGGCGGCCTTCCACGACGATCTCGCCGGCCTGCTGAAGGCGGCGCTGGCACTGCTCATGTGGGGCGGCCGCGTGTGGGTGCTGTCCACCCACTTCGGCGCGGACAACCCGTTCAACGAGCTGGTCGAGGAGGTGCGCGCCGGCAAGCGGCCCTACGGGCTGATGCGCGTCACCTTCGACGACGCCGTGAAGGAGGGGCTCTACCGGCGCATCTGCCTCGTCACCGGCAAGGCATGGACACAGGCGGGCGAGGACGCATGGGTCGCGGAAATCCGCGCCTTCTATGGTGACGACGCAGCCGAGGAGCTGGACGTCGTGCCGGCGGCCAGCGAGGGCGTGTGGCTGACGCGCGCGCTGATCAAGACGGCGCAGCGCGCGCACCATGTCATCGTCGCGCGCGCCTTCCCCGACGGCTGGGAACGGACGACGCCGGTCTGGGAGCGCGAGGCCGATGTCCATGACTGGCTGGAGGAACGGGTCGGGCCGCCGATCGCCGCGCTCGACCGCAACGCCTTCACCTTCGCCGGCGGCGACTTCGCACGCTCCGGCGATCTCTCGGTGGTCAACATCGGTCAGCTCCTCGGCCCGACGCTCGCGGTGCCGCTGACGATCGAGCTGCGCAACTGCCCCTTCGCCCAGCAGCGCCAGGTGATCGAGTACGTCTTCGGCCGGCTGCCCCGCTTCATCAAGGCGGCGCTCGATGCGCGCGGCCTCGGCGCGCAGCTGTCGGAGGAGGCCGGAGACGTGTTCGGTCACGACCGCATCGAGCAGGTGAAGGCGACGATCGAGTGGTACCGCGAGAACATGCCGCCGCTGAAGACGCGCTTCGAGGACGGCACGATCGAGATCGCCGACGACGCGGATACCGTCAACGACCTGCGCCTGGTGAAGCTGGTGCGCGGCGTGCCGATGATCCCGGAGAACGCACGCACCATGCGCTCGGCGCGCGGCGGCCAGCGTCACGGCGACGGCGCGATCTCGCTGGCGCTGCTCGCCTACGCAGCCGAGCAGGAGGCGATCGAATACGGCTACGAGCCGGCGCCGCGCGTTCGGCCGCGCACCGATGAGCGCGTTGGCGCGAGCAGCGGGCGCACCCTCGGACCACCGCGCAACGACGACGACTTCGCGCCGTCCGGCAGCAAGGGAGCGTGGTGATGGCGCAACTGCTCGACCAGTACGGCCAGCCGATCGACACCAGGCGGCTGCGCGAGGAACAGGCGGCACCCGAGACCGGCGGTGTCCGCCAGGTCGTCGGCGGCCACCCGGCGCAGGGGCTGACGCCGTCGCGCCTCGGCGCGCTGCTCGCCGCCGCCGAGCTGGGCGACATCATCGCCTATTGCGAACTGGCCGAGGAGATGGAGGAGAAGGATCTCCACTACCTCGCCGTGCTCGGCACGCGGAAGCGCCAGGTCTCGCAGCTGGAGATCTCGGTCGAGCCGGCCGGCGAGGATGCGGCGGCCGAGAAGCACGCCGAGCTGGTGCGCGCCTTCGTCGATCGCGACACGCTGCAGGACGAGCTGGTCGACATCCTCGACGCCGTCGGCAAGGGATTCTCGATCACCGAGATCGTCTGGGAGACCTCGGCCTCGCAGTGGATGCCGCTGCGCCTCGAATGGCGCATGCCGCAGTGGTTCGAGTTCGACCGTACCGACGGCCGCACGCCGCTGCTGCGCACGGCTTCCGGCACCGAGAAGCTGGCGCCCTACAAGTTCATCGTCCATTTCCACAAGGCCAAGAGCGGCCTGCCGATCCGCGGCGGTCTCGCCCGCGCCGTGGCCTGGTGGTACCTGTTCAAGAACTACGCGGTGAAGGACTGGATCACCTTCGCCGAGATCTTCGGCCAGCCGATCCGGGTCGGGAAGTACGGGCCGGGCGCGACGGTCGAGGACAAGGCCGCGCTGCTGCGCGCGCTGACCAACATCGGCAGCGACGCCGCGGCGATGATTCCACAGTCGATGATGATGGAGTTCGTCAACCACGGCAGCGCGACCGCCAACGCGCAGCTCTACGAGAACTTCTGCAACTACGTCGACCAGCAGACCTCGAAGGCGGTGCTCGGCCAGACGGCGACGACCGATGCCATCGCCGGCGGCCACGCCGTCGGCCAGGAGCACAACGACGTGCGCGGCGACATCGAGCGCTCGGACTGCCGGCAACTTTCCGCCGTGCTGACCCAGCAGCTCGCGCGGCCGATCGTCGACCTCAATTTCGGGCCGCAGAAGGCCTATCCGCGGATCGTCATCGGCCGGCCGGAGCAGGTCGACCGGACCCAGCTGGCCGATGCGCTGGCGAAGACAGTGCCGCTTGGCCTCAGGGTGGGACAACGCGAGGTGCGCGAGAAGCTCGGGCTGTCGGAGCCCGGCGACGACGACGAGCTGCTGACGCCGCCGGCCGGTCCGGGCCTCGGTGTCGACGCGGGGGCGGCCGGCGACGACGGCGGGGGCCAGGCCCGTCCGTCGCCGGCCGATACCCGCACGGCGCGGCCGCACGCAACGGCGACGGCGGCCGCGGCGGACGATTCCGGCGACGCCGTCGACCAGCTCGTCGCCGACATGCTCGCCGGCGAGGGCTGGGAGGAGGTGATGGCGCCGATCGTCGGCGGGCTCGACCAGTTCCTCGACGAGGCCGGCGATCTCGAGACCGCGCGCGATCGCCTCGCCGAGGCGCTGCGCGGCATGGACCCCGGCGCCTTCGCCGAGAAGCTGGCGCGCGGCCTGTTCGCGGCCCGGCTCGGCGGCGCCGTCGGCGCACCGCTCAGCGATGCCGAGGACGACACGGGCGGGGCCTGAGCCGTGGCCGCCGTCACGCTCGAACCGCTGCCGCCCGTCGAGGCGGTGCAGTTCTTCCGCGCCAAGGGCTACCGCCTCGGCTTCGACTGGCGCGACACCTGGCAGGAAGAGCACAGCCGCGCCTTCACCGTGGCCAAGGCGATGCGCCTCGACATCCTGCAGGACATCCGCGGTGCCCTCGACGAGGCGATCGCCGGTGGCGAGACCTTCGAGAGCTTCCGCAAGAAGCTCGAACCGACGCTCGCGGCGAAGGGATGGTGGGGCCGCTCGCGCATGACCGATCCGCAGACCGGCGAGGAGCGCGTCGTGCAGCTCGGCTCGCCGCGCCGACTCCGCGTCATCTACGACACCAACATACGCATGGCCGCCGCCGCCGGGCGCTGGGAGCGCATCGAGCGCGTCAAGGAGCGCCGGCCGTGGCTGCGCTACGTCGCCGTCCTGGACGAACGCACGCGGCCCGAGCATCGCGCCTGGCACGGCACGGTGCTGCCGGCCGACGATGCCTGGTGGCGGACGCATTATCCGCCGAACGGCTGGAATTGCCGCTGCATCGTCCAGCAGCTCTCCGACCGCGATCTCGAACGCTTCGGCTACGCGCCCAGCGCCGCCGCGCCGCCCGGCGGGTCGCGCAGCTGGACGAACAAGCGCACCGGCGAGCGTATGCGCGTGCCGGCCGGCATCGATCCCGGCTTCGGCTACAATGTCGGCCGCTCCCACACCGCCGGCCTGGTGCCGCCGCCGCGCAGCGGGCCGCTGCCGGCGCCGGTGCCGATGCCGCCGGTGGCGCGGCCGCCGCTGCCGGCGCCGCGGCCGGCGCCAGCCTCGCGCCTGCTGCCCGACGGACTGGCGCCCGAGGACTACGCGCGGCGGTTCCTCGGCGAGTTCGGCGGCGCGATCGGCCGGCCGGTCACCTTCACCGACGCGATCGGCGAGGACATCATCATCAGCGAACGCATGTTCCAGACCGGCGCCGGCCACTGGAAGTCGATGAAGCAGGCGCGGCACCGCTCGCTGCTGCTGCTCGCCGACACACTCAAATCGCCGGACGAGATCTGGTGGCAGTGGACGGAGCATCCGCCCGGCCGCTTCACGCTGGTGCGCCGCTACATGGCGCGCTGGACCGTCGAGGGACGGGAAGTGCCGGCGCTGGTGCTGTTCGACGTGTCCGCGGACGGGTGGTTCGGCATCACCGCCTACGACCCGAGCAGCCAGACCTATCTCGACCGGCGCCAGCGTCTGGGTACGCTGGCCTGGCGGCGTCCGACCGACTGAGGGAAAAGCAAACGGCCCGGCGCGTGGCCACCGGGCCGATCCCCCGCGTCCTTGCTAGGGGGCGCACGCCCTCAGCGCGGGATGGACCCCGAATATAGGCCCGCCGGCGCCGCCGCGCCACCGGCGCCGACTCACCCCCCGAAAAATCGCGCCACAGGCGCCTCGGCGCGCCGGGGCGCCCCCATGTGGCCTGACGCGGCCCGCGGGCCTCTCACGGCCTCTTAAATGCCTCTGAGCGGCACGTCCTGACGGGGTTTGAGGGTGCCCGGCGCGTCCGTCGCCGGCGTCGCCTGACCGGACAGGTGTCCGGGTGTGCGGATCGGGCGGGCGCACCTAGCGTCGCCCAATCGTTCGGGACGGGCAAGCCCGTCGCCACCTGGACCGCAGATGGAACCGGAAACGCTCATCGCCGCGGGCACCGCGATCGACGTCGCCGACGGCAGCCAGCCGCCCGAGTGGGTGGAACTGGTGCCGGCCGGCCGCATCGTCGCCCGTCCGCACGATGGCCGCACCTTCGAGCTTGGCGACCCGCAGGCAGTGATTGCCGCGTCGCGCCAGCTCGGGTCGGACTGGGTGGTCGACTTCGACCACGCCACCGACCTGGTCAAGTCGGCGCCGGGCATCGCGCCCGCCGCCGGCTGGATCAAGGCACTGGAAGCGCGCGCCGGCGCCATCTGGGGCCGCGTCGAGTGGACCGAGAAGGGCCGCGCGGCGCTGCAGGCGAAGGAGCACCGCTTCATCTCGCCGGTCTTCACCCACGACAAGGCCGGCAAGGTCATCCGCCTGCTGCGCGCCGGCCTGACGAACGACCCCGCGTTCCACATGACCGCCCTGGCACATGCCGGCGCGGGCGACGAAGGGAAGACGATGGACGAACTGCTCAAGGCTCTGGCGGCCGCCCTCGGCCTGCCGGAGAACAGCGACGCCGACGCCGTCAAGAAGACGGTCGGCGAGCTGAAGGCCGCCGCCGCCGCGACGGCCACGGCGATGGCCGCGATCACGAAGGCGGCCGGGCTCGACGACAAGGCGAAGCCGAGCGACGTCGCCGCCAGGGTCGGCGAGATCGTCGCCGCGGCGACCGCGAAGGCCACGGACAAGACGGTCGACGAGACGAAGTTCGTGCCGCGCGAGCAGCACGACCTCGTCGTCGCCCGCCTCGATGCCCTGGAGAAGTCCGGAACGGAGGAGAAGGCGACGGCAGCCGTCGACAAGGCGATCGCCGACGGCAAGGTCATCCCGGCGCAGAAGGAGTGGGCCCTCGGCTACGCCCGCAAGGATCTCGCCGGCTTCGTCGCCTACGCCGCCGCGCAGCCCGTCATCGTCCGCGACGGCGAACTCGTCACCGGCGCCGTGCCGGCCGGCGGCGCCGGCGGCATGACCGCCGAGGCCAAGTCCGTCGCCGCGGCGATGGGCATCACCGAGGAGGCCTGGAAGAAGGCCGCCGAGAAGGAGGCCGCCTGACATGGCACTCGCCGCCGATCGCAACACCCCCGTCCGTGACGGTCTCGACTTCGTCTGGCCGGTCGCCGCCGCCGTCACCTGCTACGCCGGCGCGCTGGCCGTGCTCGACAGCTCGGGCAATGCCAAGCCCGGCGTCACCGCCACCGGCCTGATCGCCGTCGGCCGCTTCGAGGAGCGCGCAGACAATGCCGCCGGCGACGCCGGCGACATCACCGTGCGCGTCCGCCGCGGCATCTTCCGCTGGAAGAACTCGGCGGCCGCCGACGAGATCACGGCGGCCGAGATCGGCGACGCCTGCTACATCGTCGACGACCAGACCGTGGCCAAGACCAGCGACAGTGCCGCGCGCTCCGTCGCCGGCATCGTCGTCGACGTCGATAGCGTCGGCGTCTGGGTGATGATGGGCCTCACCTGGCCGCTGTCGCCTTCCGGCGCGCTGCTCGCCGCCAACAATTTCTCCGACGTCGCCAGCGCCGCCACCGCCTTCGCCGCCATCAAGCAGGCCGCCACAGCCTCGGCCACCGGCGTCGTCGAGCTGGCGATCGCGGCCGAGGCGCTGACCGGCACCGACGAGGCCCGCGCGCTGACGCCGAAGGCCGCGGCCGATACCTACGCCAGCAAGTTCGGTACGCCGACGATCGTTGTCGGGGCCGAGAACACCGGCGCCGGCACGATCAACGTCACCATCCAGCTCAACAACGCCGCCGGCGCGGCGCTCGCCGTGCGCGGCGCCGTCCACGCCTACCTGTCGGACGACGCCAACGGCGACACGATCGCCGGCACGGCACCGTCGGGCGGCTGGGCGATCGGCACCGACGGGCTGCTGATCCCGCTCGTCGCCGGCAAGGCGGCGATCCTGGTCTCGGAGTCGGATGGCGACATCGACGTCACCATCACCGAGGCCGCCGCCGACACCTGGTACCTCATCCTGGTGATGCCGGACGGCCGCCTCGTGGCGTCCGACGCCATCACCTTCGCCTCGTAGGAGCACGCCTCGCCATGAAGCGCTACGTTCTCGCCGCCGCCCTCGCCGGGCTCGCCGTCGCCGTGCTGGCGGCGGTGCTCCTCGCCGCGCCGTCCGCGCACGCGGCGCTGCCGTCCTTCGCCGACACGCCCTGGGCGGCGGTCGGCCTCGGCGGCCTCATCGTCAACCGCGCCAACCTCGCGCTGCTGACGCAGGGCTTCAAGGCCAGCTTCCAGGGCGGCCTGGCGATGGCCAAGCCGCAGTACGAGCTGATCACCACCCGCGTGCCGTCGGCGACGCGGGAGGAGAAGTACGGCTGGCTCGGCCAGGTGCCGAACATGCGCGAGTGGCTCGGCGACCGCGTCGTGCACGGCCTCGCCCAGCACGACTACGCGATCGTCAACAAGGATTTCGAGCTGACGGTCGGCGTCGACCGCAACGACATCGAGGACGACCAGTACGGCGTCTACGCGCCGCTGTTCACCGAGATGGGCCGCTCCACGGCAGCGCAGCCCGACCAGCTCGTCTGGGCCGCTCTGGCGGCCGGCTTCGCCGCCACCGGCTACGACGGCCAGTACTTCTTCGACAGCGACCATCCGGTGCTCGACGCCAACGGCAACGCGCAGTCGGTCGCCAACACCGATGGCGGCAGCGGCACGGCCTGGTACCTGCTCGACCTGACGCGGGCGATCAAGCCGCTGGTCTTCCAGGACCGCAAGGCGCCGAACTTCGTCGCCATGACGGCCGAGACCGACGAGAACGTCTTCAACTCGAAGAAGTTCGTCTGGGGCGTCGACCGCCGCAACAACGTCGGCTACGGCTTGTGGCAGCTCGCCTGGGGCTCCAAGCAGACCCTCAACAAGGCCAACTACAAGATCGCGCGCGAGGCGCTGATGGGCCTCAAGGGCGACTACGGCCGGCCTCTCGGCCTCATGCCGACGCACCTGGTCGTGCCGCCGTCGCTCGAAGGCCAGGCGCTGGAGATCCTCAACGCCGAGCGCGACGCGGCCGGCGCCACCAACGTCTACAAGGGCACGGCGTCGCTCGTCGTCGTGCCGTGGCTGGCCTAGGCCCCGCCGAAGCCGCCCAGCGCGAGGAGCATCGCCACGTGACCACCGTCATCCGCATCGTCGCCCGTCCGAAGGCAGGCTTCCGCCGCGCGGGCGTCCACCACCCGGCCCATGCCGTCGACCACGCCCCCGGCCACTTCACCAAGGAAGAGCTGGCGGCGCTCAAGGCCGACCCGAACCTCGTCGTCACCGAGGTCGAGGTCGGCGAGAAGGCGCCCGACCGCGATCCCAAGCCGGGCGGCGAGAAGAAGCCGGCGAAGTAACCGAATACCCCGCGAGCGAGGGCCGCTTGAGGGGCCGGTGAGGACGGCGCCGGTCGCCGAGGCCACGACGACAACAGACCCCGGCGGCGTCCGTCCCGACCGCCGGGGCTCCTTTTGAGGACCGGCCCGTCCCATGAGCTACGCCGCCCAGTCCGATCTCGTCACCCGCTTCGGCCAGGCCGAGCTGCTGCAGCTCGCCGACGACGGCGAGGGTGCGATCGACGCCACCAGGGTGGCCGCGGCGCTGACGGCGGCCGACAACCTCATCGACGCCTATATCGGCGGGCGCTACGACCTGCCGCTCGCCACCGTGCCGCCGGTGCTCGTCGACAAGGCGTGCGACATCGCGCGCTACGAGCTGATGGGCCAGGGCGCCACCGAGGCCGCCCAGATCCGCTACGACGCCGCCATCGCCCTGCTGCGCGACATCGCCGCCGGCCGCGCCGCGCTGCCGCTCGACGACGGCGACGACGCGCCGGCCCTCGACGGCCAGGTCGAGACCGTCGGCCCGGCCCGTGTCTTCGGCCGCGATCGCATGAGCGGCTTCTGATGGCCGGCGTTTCCCAGCGCATCACCGTCGACGACGCGCGGGCGCAGCGCGCGTTTGCCGAGCTGGCCCGCCGCGCCGTCGACCAGGCGCCGGCGTGGGACGAGATCGGCTCGATGCTGGTCGCCGGCACCATCCGCCGCTTCGAGCTGGGCGTGGCGCCCGACGGCACCGCCTGGCGGCCGTCGCTGCGGGCGCGCGAGGAAGGCGGCCGCACGCTGGTCGACACCGGCCGGCTGATGGGCTCGATCACGCATGTCGCCGGCGCCGACTTCGTCGATGTCGGCTCGAACGTCGTCTACGCGGCCATCCACCAGCTCGGCGGGCCGACCGGCCGCGGCCATGTCGTCGACATGCCGGCGCGGCCCTATCTCGGCGTCGACGCCGGCGAGGCTGTCGAGATCGGCAACATTCTCGCCGACTATCTCGGCGGAGCGGTGCGATGACGGCGCTGCTCGACCAGGTCGAGACGCGGCTCGCCGAGGTCGAGGGCCTGCTGGCCGTCGCCGGCGCCGCCTCCTTCGCGGCGCTGATGGACGGCAAGGTGCGGCCAGCCAAGACGCCGAGCGCGTGGGTGATCCCGGTGGCCGAGCGCGCCGGGCCGCCGGCGCGTGCCACGCAGGTGGCGCACCAGCGCATCACCGTGCGCTTCGGCATCGTCATCGCCGTGCGCGAGATCTCCGATGCCGTCGGCGACAAGGCCAGCGCCGCGATCGAGCCCGTCCACCTCGCCGTCGTCGACGCGCTGGTCGGGTGGCGGCCGGAGGGCCACGACAGCCTCGTAGCCTATGCCGGCGGCCGCATCGTCGGCTTCCAGACCGGCTTCGCCTGGTGGCTCGCCGAGTACGAGACCGCCCGCTTCCACAGGGGAACGAACTGATGGCCGAGACGCCCTTCCAGCCGCGGCGCGGCGGCAGCTACCGCGCCGACAAGGCCGGTGGCGAGCGCGTTCGCGTCGCCGGCACCGAGGAACACCGCGACGGCAACCGCCGCCGTGACGCCGCCGGCCGCCCGCTGCGCCATCCGGTGCCCGCGCCGGCGCCGGCCGCGATCCCGCCGGTTCGCCCGGCCGCGAAGCCGAAGGAGTAGGCGATGCTCAACTACGAGCTGATGGCCTTCCTGCTCAAGATCGAGAGCGAGTACGGCACCAACCCGACGCCGACCGGCGCCGACAACACGATGCTGGTCGAGAACTTCCAGCTGACGCCGTTGCAGGCCGACCAGCTCGACCGCACGACGCTGCGCACCTATGGCGGCGCCGCCCTGGCGAAGCTCGCCGGCAAGCACGTGGCCGTGGCCTTCGACGTGCCGCTCGCCGGCTCCGGGGCCGCCGGCACGGCGCCGGCCTGGGGCGTCGCCATCCGCGTCTGCGGCTTCGACGAGACGGTCGTCGAGAGCACCTCCGTCACCTATGCGCTCGTCGACAGCGGCTTCGAGAGCGCGACCGGCGCCTTCTTCATCGACGGCATCCAGCACCTTCTGACCGGCATGCGTGGCAACGCCACCTTCCGCTTCAACGCCCACGGCATCCCGTACATGCGCGTCGAGGCGCTGGCGCTCTACACCGGCCCGACCGCCGTCGCGTTGCCGACGCAGGACTTCTCCGACTTCGTCGCCGAGCTGACGGTCGAGGACGACAACACGCCGACCTTCACCTTCGCCAGCCACGCCGGCGTCATGGAATCGCTGGAGCTGTCGGCCGGCGTGCCCGTCCAGTACCGCTCGCGCATCAACAGCGAGGCGGTGCGGCAGACGGCCGCGCGGCGCGGCAGCGGCACGCTGCGCATCGAGGAGCCGGCGATCGGCACCAAGAACTTCTGGACGCTCGCCGGCGGCGCCGCCCAGACGGGCCAGCTCGTCCACGGCGCCAGCGCCGGCAACATCATCACCGTCGACTGGAAGGCGCAGATCCTCGCCGGCATCAACCGCGAGAACAGCGAGGGCGTTTCGCTGCTCAACCTGCCGCTGCGCCTGGTGCCGACCACCGCCGGCTACGACGAGCTGGTGCTCACGCTGACCTGATCGCCTTTCCCCATCGCGCCACTTCCCGAACAGGAGACCGGACCCTCATGTTCAACATCGACGACCGCCCGCAGTTCGACTGGCCGGTCACCATCTGCATCCCGGCCGACGGCGGCCAGCACGTCGAAAAGCGCATCACCGGCCGCTTCCGCGTCGTGCCGCGCGAGGAGTTCGACAGCCCTCTGCTCGGCCTCGACGCGGCGACCGACCGCGCCGCCCTGGCGAAGGTCGTCGTCGGCTGGGGCGCGACCGACATCGGCGACGCCGCCGGCCAGCCGTTGCCGCCGACGCCCGAGAACATCCGCCGCGTGCTCGGCATCGACTACGTGCGCAACGCCTTCGCCGCCGCCTACGGCGAGGCCATCACCGGACGCCCGCGAAAAAACTCGCCGAGGCCGCCCGCTGGTGGGTAGCCGGCGGCCGGCCGCAAGAACGCGCGCGGCGACGCCGCCGCACCGACGCCAACGTCGCCGCCGCGCTGGCCGCGATGGGGGCACCGCAGGACCTGGTCGAACGATGGCACCCGGACACCGCCAGCGACGCCGAGATCTCCGACACGCTGCCCGTGCTGGAAGAGAACTGGCCGGCGCTGCAGCTCTTCTGCGCGCTGGAGACGCAGTGGCGCACGGCCGGCATCGACGGCATGGCGACGGGCATCGACTACGCCGCGGTCGAGCCGGTGGCGCGGCTGTTGTCGATCGCCGTCGACGCCGACCTGATGGCACGCCTGCGCGTGCTCGAACGCACGACGATCGCCGAGCTGCGCCGGCTGCGCGCGGAGGCGCGGCGCGATGAACGATCTCGTCGTCACGGTCCGCCTCAAGGGCGACAGCAGCGGCCTCGTCGGTGAGGTGAAGCTCGGCTCCGCCGAGCTGAACAAGATGGGGCTCAGTGCCCGCACCGCCGGCGCCGAGGCCGACCGCGCCCGCGCGCCGTGGGACCGCCACAACGCTGTCGTGGCCAAGGGTGGCGCCGTCGCCGCCCACACCACGGCCAGCGTCAATGCCCTGCGCCTCGCGGTGCTGGCGCTCGCCACCGGCATGGCGGGGCGCGTCGCCGCCTCCTTCGTGTCGGCCGCCAGCGAGGCCGAGAACTATCGCGTCCGCCTCAACCGCCTGCTCGGCAGCCAGGCCGAAGGCAACCGCATGTTCAAGGAGGCGGCCGACTACGCCGGGCGGGTGCCGTTCGAGTATCGCGAGATCATGGGCGCGGCGACGACGCTCGCCGGCGTCATGAAGGGCGGCGTCGACGAGATCCGCGAGTGGCTGCCGCTGATCGGCGACCTCGCCGCCGCGTCGGGCCTGACGATCGAGGAAGCGACCGGCCAGGTCGTGCGCATGCTGTCGGCCGGCGCGGCGGCGGCCGACCTGTTCCGCGAGCGCGGCGTGCTGGCCATGCTGGGCTTCCAGGCCGGCGTCACCTACTCGACGGCGGAGACGCGCAAGCAGCTCCTCGAAGAGTTCAACCGCGTCGACAGCAAGTTCCGCGGCGCGGCCGACGACATGGGCCGTACCTGGACCGGCCTGACCTCGATGCTGTCGGACAAGTGGTTTGCCTTCCGTCAGCAGGTGATGGACGCCGGGCCGTTCGAGACGCTCAAGAGCCTGGTGAAGATCGCGCTCGGGAGCTTCGACAGCGACGCCGAGGCGATGGAGGAGCGGGCGCGCGTGCTCGGCGAGCGCATCGTCGACGTCGCCTGGGACATGGCGATCGGCACGGCCGAGGTGTGGGACCAGGTGAAGCCCGCCGTCGGCGTCGCCGGCGACTTCGCCGACGACGTCATCGACGGTTGGAACCGGCTGCCCGACGAGCTGAAACAGTGGGGGCTGATCGGCGCGGTGCTGTTCGGCCGTCGCGGGCTGGCCATGCTGGCGGCGGTGCTGTGGGGCCTCGACAAGGTGTCGGAGGGGATCGAGGGCCTCGACGAGGTGGCGCGCCGGCAGGGCCTGCAGTTCCAGACGCCGGAGGACGCGCGCCGCGCGCTGGAGGAGCGGCGGACCAATGGCGACTGGATGCCCGGCCTGCCCGAGCTGTCGCCGCAGGGCCGCGCCGTCGTCGACGCGCTGGAGGCGCTGCCGGACCGCATCGCCGAGGCACTGCGGCGCGGCTTCGCCCCGCCACCGTCCTGGCACGCCGAGCCGATGGACTTCTGGGCGCCTCCGCCGCGCGGCGGCGATGGCGCCGGTATCCTGCGCGGCGGTGCCGGCAGCGACACGCTCGCCGGCGGCAGCCTCGCCGACCAGCTGCGCGACCTGCGCGCGCGCGTGGAGGCCGATCGCGCCAGGGAGCGTGCCGCGGCGGCGGCGAAGGCGGCCGCCAATCCGGCATGGCGACAGGACCCGATGGACTTCTGGGCGCCGTCGCCGGGCATCGACCACGCGAAAGCGACGGAAGAGATCAACCGCGCCATGACCGAGGTGCTGCCGCGCGCCTACGACCGGGCGGTCGCCTCGGCGGCGCGCTGGCGCAAGGAGACGCTGGCGCAGCTCGACCCGGCGCGGCGCGACTACGAGGAACTCGCCGCGGCCGTCGAGTCCGTCTACCAGGAGCGCATCAAGGTCGCCCAGGAGCAGGCGCTGGAGGACAGCGAGCACTGGGCCGACGGCGCCACCCGCTTCATGCGCCGGTACGCTCGCGAGGCGCAGGACATGGCGCGCCAGGTCGAGGGCGCGCTCGGCCGCATGGTCGACACCGGCGAGGACAACTTCGTCCGCTACGCGCGCGGCATGCAGACGCTCGGCGAGACGGCCCGCAACATGGCCGACGTCATCATCGACGAGTTCCTGCGCATCCAGTACCGCACGACGATCGGCAAGATCTTCGACTGGACCCAGACGCACGACTGGGACCCGATCATCACCGACGTCTTCGGCGGCGGGCAGAGCCAGACCGGCCCGGTGATGCACAGCGGCGGCATCGTCGGCCGCGACCAGACCGCCATGCGCGACGTCCACCCGTCCGTCTTCGCCGGCGCCGGGCGCTATCACCAGGGCGGCTTCCCCGGCCTGATGCCGGGCGAGGTGCCGATCATCGCGCAGCGCGGCGAGGGCGTGTTCACAGCGGAACAGATGCGCGCGCTCGGCGGCGCCGGCCGCGGCGAGATCGTGCTGCGCATCGTCGACAGCCAGGGCAACGAGGTGCCGACGCGGCAACGGGCGCGGCCGGGCGGCGGCGTCGACGTCGAGGTGCAGCTCGACCGGCTGACCGCGAAATCGATCCGGCGCCGCGGCTCGGAGACGCGGCGCGCCATCGAGGAACTCGGCGGCGCCGAGCCTCTGAGAGGGCTCTGAGATGCCCAACGCGGAGTGGCCGGGCGAGCTGCCGGACGACGTGCTGGTCGAGGGCTACCGCGAGGCGTTTCCTGACCTCCTCGTGCGCACCGAGATGGACGCCGGCCCGGCCAAGGTGCGCCGCCGCTTCACCGCCGCGGTGCGGCCGCTGAGCGTGCGCCTAGACCTCGACCGCGAGCAGGTCGACGACCTCGACGAGTTCTTTTCCGACGATCTCGAACATGGCGCGCTGCCCTTCGACTGGACGCACCCGCGCACCGGCGACGCGGTGACGTTCCGTTTCACGCGGCCCCCGGAGATCCGGCCCGACGGCGACGGCACGGTATGGCTCGCCGAGCTGCAGCTGGAGATCCTGCCGTGAGCCGGCCGGTCTCCGCCGCCTTCAAGCGCGCCGTCTTCGCCTCGCAGACGGGCGAGGCCTTCATCCTGCTGGTGACGATCGACCACCCGTCTCTGGCCACGCCGCTGCGCGTCACCTCGGATGGCGTGGCCACCGTATCCAACGGCGAGACTTTCGAGCGCTACCCGTTCCGGGTCGAGCTGGTCGAGGACAGCGAGGACGCGCTGCCGCGCATGCGATTGTCGATCGACAATGTCGACCGCGAGATCGTCCAGGCACTGCGCGATGCCGGCAGCGAGGCGCCGACGGTGACGGTGCAGCTCGTGCTCGGTTCCGACCCGGACACGATCGAGGCCGAGTTCCCCGACTTCCGCCTCGGCCAGGGCGACTGGGACGTGACGACGGTCGACGGCGAGCTGACCCTCGACGACCTGACGGCACTGCCCTACCCGTTCCTGACCTACACGCCGTCGCGCTTTCCGGGGCTGTTCCGATGAGGGCGGCCGTGCCTGACTGGGTTGCCGAGTACATCGGCATCCCCTTCCTCGAACACGGCCGCGACCGCGGCGGCTGCGACTGCTGGGGTCTGGCGCGCCTGGTCTGGGCCGAGCGCGCCGGCGTCGCGGTGCCGGACGCCGGCACGCAGTATCCGGGCTTCGACGCCGACCGCATCGGCCAGGCGCTGCGCGACGGCCGCGCCGCCGGCGACTGGCGCATCGTCGAGGCCGGATGCGAGCGGCCGTTCGACGCCGTGCTGATGAAGGGCTACGTGCCGGGCGAGGGTGGCTACCGCGCCGTCGAGATGCATGTCGGTGTCGTCGTGGTGCCCGGAAAGCTGCTGCACGTAGAGCGCGGCACCGATGCCCTGCTGGCCGACTACCGCCGCGATCGCCGCGTCGATCGCCGCGTCGTTGGCTTCTGGCGTCACCGCGAGCTGGTCGAGGTGGCGCCGTGATCCTTGCAGTGACCCGTGTAGTAAATCCGGTGAACCGGCCCCAGCAGCGCCTCTCGGATGAGCACGGGCTTGCGCTCTGTGATCTCGTATCCCGCTGGGCACAGTTTATTGCCTTCGAGCCATGTGGCCAGCCAGGCCATGCGTTCGGTCTCCGCGCTGTCGCTGCCGGCCGGATAGACGACATCGGCCACAACCTCGTAGCGAAACTTGCCTCCTTCGAGGGGCTCGAATTCCGACATCTCCTGCCGATCCACTGCGGCGCAACCCGCCAGGATGCCGAAGGCGGCGATCGTGACTAAGAGCCTCGTCATGGCGTCCTCCCCCGTAGCCGGCGTCAGCCTACAGCCTGTTGGTGCCTGCGGCGAGGGCATCGTTAGGGTAACGGCCCGGCCGCGGCCATTCCGCTTCGCCCCCGATCACCTTGAAGTTTCGGCAGGCCTGACGCTCGCCGAAATTGTTGATCTGTCGATCCTCGATCCAGCTCTGCGCACCTGGTGCGGAGTATCGATCGGCGGGCACATCGTGCCGCGCAATAACTGGGCTCGCGTGCGGCCGAAGCCGGGTGTTCTGATCGAAGTCATCGCCGGCGTCGGCAACCCCGGCGGCGGCGGTGGCGAGGGCGAGAAGAGCCCGATGCGGACGCTGTTGACGATCGCCATCGTCGCGGCGGCCGCTTACGCGGGGCCGCTGCTAGCTGCGCAGCTCGGCTTCACCGGCCTGGGCGCGACGATCGCCGGCGGCGTCATCAGCTTCGGCATTACCTATCTCGGCAACCAGCTGATCAACGCCATCGCGCCGCCGTCGAAGCCGAAGCTGCCGGAGGTATCGCGCGGCGGCGTGACGGCCGGCCGGGACAGCCCGACCTACGACATCTCCGGCGCGCGCAACAGTGCGCGGCCGTTCGAGACCGTGGCGCGTGTCTTCGGCGAGCACCGCACGGTGCCGGCGCTGGCGGCGCTGCCCTGGACCGAGATCGTCGGCGACGACGAATACCTGCGGCTGCTGGTCTGCTGGGGCATCGGGCCTCTCGACATCGCCTCCCGCCGCATCGGCGAGACCAGCCTGGACGCCTTCGACGACGTCGAGCGCGAGTTCCGCCGCGGCTACCAGGCGGCGCAGCTCAGCGACCAGGGCGCGTGGGACCCGGCGGGCGGCTTTCCGGCCGATCCCGTGTTCGGGCAATGGTGGACCGCCAGCGACGACGGCACGGTCGACGGGCTGGCGATCGCCGCCGGCGACACCATTGTCTTCAACGGCCTCGCCGCCGCGACCGAGGCCGAGGCCTGGGACCTCGACGGCAACCAGCCGCTGACCCTGTTCTCCGACGACGTCTTCCAGGAGGACCTTGCCGTCGAGCTGACCGCCGCCGGCGGTGCCGAGACGCGCACCTCGCAGGCGGCCGCCGACGAGCTGTCGATCGACGTGACGTTCCCGCAGGGCCTCGTCACCTTCGACAACGCCGGCAACAAGGGCTCCCGCACCGTCCAGGTCCGGGTCGAGTACTCGGTCAAGGACGCCGACACCTGGATCGAGGCGACGGTGCTGACCGTCACGGCGGCGCGCAGCTCGGCCGTGCGCGCCGGCCACCGCTGGACCGTCGCCAGCGGTCAGTACGACGTGCGGCTGACGCGGCTGACGGCCGACACGGAATCCTCGCAGATCTTCGACGCCTGCTCGTGGACGGCGCTGCGCTCGATCGCCTCGGTCTACCCGATCGCCGCCGAGGCGGGCCTCTGCGTCGAGGCGCTGCGCATCAAGGCGACCGGGCAGCTTCGCGCCGTGATCGACCAGTACAACGGCATCGCCAGGGCGATCCTGCCCGACTGGGACGACGGCGCGGAGGCGTGGGTGACGCGCGTCACCCGCAGCCCCGCCGCCGCCTTCCGCGCCGTGCTGCAGGACGCCGGGCAGGGCCGCCCCGTCGCCGACGGCCGCATCGACCTCGATGCGCTGGCCGACTGGCACGGCAAGAATGCCGACGGCAGCCTCTACTTCGACGCCGTCATCGACTTCGCCATCTCGGCGCGCGAGCTGCTGCGCGACATCGCCTCGGCCGGGCGGGCCTCGCCGACGCGCATCGACGGCAAGTGGAGCGTCGTCATCGACGAGCCGCGGCCGGCCCCGGTGCAGCACTTCTCGCCGCGCAACTCGTGGGGCTTCCGGGCCAGCAAGGTGTTCGCCGACCTGCCGCACGGGCTGCGCATGCGCTTCCCCAACCGCGCGCTCGACTGGCGCCAGGACGAGCGCATCGTCTACCGCGACGGCTACGGGCCGGGGAACGCCACCCTCTTCGAGCAGCTCGAACAATTCGGCGTCACCGAGGCCAGCCAGATCTGGGTGCGTGGCCGCGAGCACTTCGCCACGGCCATCCTGCGCCCGGAGCGCTACAGCCTGCAGACCGACGTCGCCTGGGTGGTCTGCACGCGCGGCGACATGATCCGCGTCGGCCACGACGTGCTCCTTGTGGGGCTGGCCTCCGGCCGCCTGAAGGCGGTGGCGGACAACGGCACCCACGCCACGGGCGCCACTATCGACGAACTGCTCGTCATGGAAGAGGGCGGCAGCTACGCCCTGCGCATCCAGCACGTCGCCGACGACGGCGAGGTGCAGTCGCAGCTCGTGCCGATCGACACCGAGACGGGTGGCGTCCATGAGGTGACATTCACGACGCCGATCGCGCTGGCCGACGCGCCGGAGGCCGACGACCTTGTGCTTTTCGGCGAGGCCGGGCTGGAGACCATCGACGGCATCGTCACGGCGATCCGGCCGCGCGCCGACCTGTCGGCCGAGATCTCGTTCGTGCCGGCCGCGCCGGAGATCGCCGAGGCGGCGACGGCATCGCGCGACTTCGCCGCCGGCGACGTCGACACCACGGGCAACACGGTGGCGATCGCCGCGCATCCCTTCTACGACGGCGACACCGTGCAGCTCGTCTCGACCGGCGGCCTGCCGGCGCCGCTGGTCGCCGCGACCGACTATTTCGTGCGCGACCGCGCCGCCGGCACGTTCAAGCTGGCGGCCACTGCGGGCGGCGCGGCGATCGACCTGACGACCGCCGGCAGCGGCGACCACACGATCAGCCGGCGCATCCCCACCTTCACCAGCAACCTGACGCCCGTGGCCGCCCTGGGCGTGCCGGTGGTCATCTCGGCGCGCTCCGGCGGGACGGTGCTGTACCTGGAGCCGGACGGCTCGTGGACCTCGCGCATCCTCGTCACCGTCAAGCGGCCCGGCGGGCTGCAGGCCAGCGTCGCGGCGCTGCGCGCGCGCTTCCGTCCGGCGGCCGGCGCCGGCCCGTGGGAGACCGTCGAGGCCGCGCGCGACGCCGGCGAGATCTCGCTGATGCCGGTCGAGGACCGCGTCGCCTACGAGTACCAGCTCTGCTGGGTGCGCGCCGACGGCACCGCCTCGGCGTGGACGGCGGCGGCGACGCACACGGTGGTCGGGAAGAGCGCGCCGCCCTCGAACGTCTCGGGCTACTCGGTGCAGCAGAACGGCGCCCTGTCGACGCACCGCTGGGACCAGGTGCCGGACCTCGACCGCGACGGCTACGAGCTGCGCTACATGGCGGCGCCCTTCGTCTGGGACAACGCCAACGTGCTGACCAGCGTGACGCGCGGCACGTTGATCACCAACGCCGCGCTGCCGCCGGGCGACTGGGTGTGCGGCATCAAGGCCGTCGACACCTCAGGCAACTACTCGGCGACGG
>JBFWVF010000017.1:0-26467 GCA_050246875.1 Alphaproteobacteria bacterium
ACGACTACCCCAACGTGCGCCGCTGGTACGTCGCCATCGCCAACCGCCCGGCGGTGCTGACGGCCTGGCGCATCCCCGAGAACACCCCGCCCCTGCCGATGCCGTTGTTGGCGGTTCGTGCTGTTTGGTTCTTTCCCTCTCCGCCCTTGGGGGCGGTGAGGGCTGGGTGTGGTGGGGGCGTCGCCCGGGGTCTCAAGGTCGCGAGTGAGTGTGATGCGGTAGCACCCCTCACCTCACCCCGACCCTCTCCCCTCCCCGAAGGCGGGGAGCGGAGAGGGAAGTGTTGTTCACATCCGCGCCCGTTCGATCAGGTCCGGGGCCTCGGCAAGCGCGCGGGCGACGATGGCGGCGCAGGCGCGGGCGTCGGCCAGCGCGTCGTGATGGTGCACGAGATCGATGCCAAGCACACTGCACACGTTCGGCAGCCGTGTCGGATGGATGTTCCAGGCCGCGCGCGCCAGTTTCACCGTGCAGACGAAGCGCTTGCGTAGCGGCCTGAGGCCGTAGCGCGCCGTCGTCGCGCGCAGCACGTTGCGGTCGAAGCCGGCGTTGTGGGCGGCGAGGAATTGCGCGCCGGCGACGAAGCGCGCGATCGCCGGGTAGTGGCCGGCGAAGTCCGGCGCATCCGCGACGTGCTCCCAGGCGATGCCGTGCAGGGCCGTGAAGCGCGGCACGAACCAGCGCTCGGGCGGGCGGATCGGCAGCGCCAGCTCGTCGGTGACGATGCCGTCCTCGACCCGCACGAGGCCGACGGCGCAGGCGCTGTCGGCGCCGTAGTTGGCGGTCTCGAAGTCGATCGCCACGAAGACGTGGCGGGGTACAGGGCGAAGCTGCAGCAGGTCCGTCACGGCGTCGCGGCGGCGGCGGCAAGGAAGGCGCGGATCTTCGCCGCGTCCTTCTTCCCCGGGACCGTCTCCACACCGGAGGAGACATCCACCGTGCGCGCGCCTGACAGCGCCACCGCGCGGGCGAGATTCGCCGCGTCGAGGCCGCCGGCGAGCATCCACGGCAGCGGCCAGTCACGGCCGGCGAGCAGCGTCCAGTCGAAGGTGACGGCATTGCCGCCGGGCAGGGCGCCGATCATGCCCTTCGGCGGGCGCGCGTCGAACATCAGCCAGTCGGCCGCATTGCGATACGCCGCGGCAGCGTCGAGGTCGGCCGCCTCGCCGATCTTCAGCACCTTCATCGCCGCGAGGCCGGTGCGGCGCTTCAGTTCCATCACCCGCGCCGGCGTCTCGTCGCCGTGGAGCTGCAGCATGTCGAGCTTCGCCGCGGCGACGGCGGCGGCGATGGCGGCATCGTCGGCATCGACGAACAGGCCGACCTTCTTAACCTCCGGCGGCACCAGCGCGGCGAGCGCGCGCGCCTGTTCCGGCGTCACCGCGCGTGGGCTGGGCGGGTAGAAGACGAAGCCGACGAAGCGCGCGCCCGACGATACGGCCGTCCGCACGGCGGCGGCCTCGTTGAGGCCGCAGATCTTGGCCGCGACGCTCATGGCTTTGCCGGCGCAAGGCTCGCGGCGATGGCGGCGGCGGCGGCGGCCGGATCGGCGGCGCCGGTGATCGGCCGGCCGATGACCAGCACGTCGGCACCGGCGGCGCGCGCGCCGGCCGGGTCGGCCAGCCGCTTCTGGTCGCCTGTGGCGGCCCCCGCCGGACGGATGCCCGGCACGACGAGAAGGAAGTTCGGCCCGCAGGTCTGGCGCAGCATCGCCACCTCGGCCGGCGAGCAGACGACGCCGTCGGCACCGCTGTCCTGCGCCAGCAGCGCGAGGCGCCGCACCTGGTCGGGCGGCGTGCCGGCCTGCCCGACGGCGGCGAGGTCACCGGCGTCGAGGCTGGTCAGCACGGTGACGGCGAGCACGCGCGGCCGCTTCGGTCCGGCCTCGCCGGCGGCGGCGACCGCCGCCTCGATCATCGCCCGTCCGCCGCCGGCATGGACGTTGAGCATGGCGACGCCGAGGCCGCTGGCCGCCCGCACCGCGCCGGCCACGGTGTTGGGGATGTCGTGGAACTTGAGATCGAGGAATACCGGCAGGCCGAGTGCCGCCAGTGCGCGCACCCCCTCGCCGCCGTTGGCGACGAAGAACTCCAGCCCCAGTTTGATGCCGCCGACATGGGCGCGCGCGGCGTCCGCCCAGGCCCGGGCCTGACGGATGTCGGCGGTGTCGAGAGCGACGAAGACGGGGTTGGCGTGGGCGTGTTCGGACATGGCGGCGGGCACGGCGGTGATCGTTTCCTGGGGTAGAGCGGTGCCGGGATCGGCCGGCAGTCAGCGTGGCGGGAGCGGCTCGCCGGCAACCCGCGCCACCTCGCTCGCCATCACGAACAGATGGTAGAGCGAGGAGGCGGGGGCGCTGGTGGCGAAGCCGACGCCGTCACGCCGAATATGGTCCTGCCAGGCGCCGGGCGCCACTCCCGGCGCGGCGAGATAGCGCGCGAACAGCCCGTCGATCAGGCGCTCGATACGCGCCGCCGCGTCGGGCGCTCCGGCTTCATGCCGGGTCAGCTCGGCCTTGATCGCCTCGGTCTGCACCCAAAGCCGTTTGGTTCCGGCCTTGAGCGCGCCGTCGGCGGCGACGCCGTCGAAGGCCAGGCCGTCATCATCGATGCCATGGCGGTGCGCGAAGGCACAAAGGCCGTCACGCAGCGTCGCGGTCGGCTCGCCGCTCGCCGCCTCGTAGCGGTCGAGCAGCCACGTCCACTCGAAATGATGGCCGGGCTCCAGCGTGTCGCCCGGGCGGGGCGTCCAGTCGGACGCGAAATGCTCGCGCAGCGCGCCGCTGCGGCGATCGACGAAACGGTCGCGCAGAAGGGCGAACAGGACGCGCGCCCGATCGAGGAAGCGCGCCTCGCCGGTGGTCGCATGCAGCGCCAGCATCGCTTCGAACAGGTGCATGTGCGGATTCTGCCGGCGTACGCCGTCGGCCGGCGGCGGTGCCCCTTCGCGGAAGCCGCCATGCGTGGGGTCGGCCAGCGCGCCGTCGATGAAGGCCAGCGTGCGGTCGATCCACGCCGCTGCCGTCGGGTCGCCACTGGCGCGGCCGTACCAGGCCAGCGCGAGCAACGCGAAGGCCTGCTCGTAGAGTTCGCGGCGGTCGTCGGTCGGCCGGCCGTCGCGCGCGACGGCGAAGCGGAAGCCGCCCTCGGGGTGCCAGTAGTGACGGGTCAGGAAGGCGAAGCCCTGCCGCGCGGTGGCCAGCGGATCGGGTCCGTCGCCGGCGCCGGGCCAGCCGAGCACGGCGGCATGGCTGTAGACGTAGAGCTGCCGCGCCTGCACGCGCAGGCGGCGCGGCAGCTCCGGCATCGGTGTGCCGTCGAGCGCGAGGGCCTCGACGAAGCCGCCCCGCGGGTCGACGCCGGCGGTCGCCCACAGGGGCAGCGCGCTGTCGACAAGCCAGGCCTGCAGCCTGGCGACCGGTGCGGCGGGCAGGCCCGGCATGACGGTCAGACCGGGCCGGCGGCTGGTGGCACGGGGGCGCGTTGCACGGCCGGCAGGCGCGCACCCGATGCGGGCGCCGCGCGCGTCGTGTCCTGCAGCCTGCCGACCTCGCGCTCCAGCGTGTCGATGCGCCGGTCGCGCCGCCGCACCTCGCGCCGGCGTCCGATGGCGGCGATCCAGACGACGAAGCCGCCGGCGAGGAAGCCGGTGACGGCGGCGCCGAGGACGAGCAGGAAGGCCGGTGCGGTGACGACGACGTCGAGCGGCCACAGGTCGAGCACGACCGGGTCGCGGTTATTCACGGCGAACATGACGACGATCGCGGCGAACGGCAGCGTGACGATCCAGCTCAGATGGCGCACGGCATCCGCTCCGTTGCCGGCGCGGCGCGCGGGCTCAGTCGCCGTTGAGCCGCTCGCGCAGCTCCTTGCCGGTCTTGAAATAGGGGACGACCTTCTCGGACACCGTGACGGAATCGCCGGTGCGCGGGTTGCGGCCGACGCGCGGACCGCGCCGCTTCACCGAGAAGGCGCCGAAGCCGCGCAACTCGACGCGGTCGCCGCGGGCCAGGGCCGCCGTCACCTCGTCGAGGATCGTGCCGACGATGCGCTCCACGTCGCGCTGGTAGAGGTGCGGATTGCGCTCGGCAAGGCGCGCGATCAGTTCCGACTTCGTCATCTCCGCGCCGGGGACAATCGTCCCCGCCCCCCGGTTCGCCGTGCCGCGCAGCCGCCGCCGTGCGAACGCTCATTCGCGAACGCAACGACCCCCGCTGGTTCAGCGGAGGCGAGGGTGCCAAACGGAAACCAGCCCGTCAAGTGATAGTGCCTTGGAATACAATGACTTTCCGACCAGCGATCCGAGCAGATGCGAAACCGCGTCGCCGTCGTTCTCGACGTCCGCGTCGCGCACCGGCATTTCCGCCGGAATCGCGTGCGCGCGCGCCAGCCATTCGCGGGCCGCGCGCTCGTCGCCGAGTTCGTCGACGAGACCGTTGGCCACGGCCTGGCGGCCGGTATAGATGCGCCCGTCGGCGAGCGCCAGCGCGCGCTCGCGCGGCATCGCCCGCCGCTCGGCCACGAGGTCGACGAAGAACGCGAACATGTCATTCACGACGGTCTCGATGGCGGCGCGGCCGGCGTCCGACAGCGGTGCCAGCGGCGACGGCTCGCCCTTCAGCGGGCCGGAGCGGACGGTGTCGGCGTGGATGCCCAGCCGCTCCATCAGCGCGCTCACCTCGACGGCCTGCAGGATGACGCCGATCGAGCCGGTGATGGTGCCGTCGCGGGCGAAGATGCGCTCGCCGCCGAGCGCCGCCATGTAGCCGCCCGAGGCGGCGAGCGTGCCCATGACCACGGCGACGGGCTTGGCCTCGCCGACGCGCCGGATCGCCCGGTAAAGCTGCTCGCCGCCGACGACCGTGCCGCCCGGCGAGTCGATGTGGACGATGACGGCACGTACCGCCTCGTCCCGGCCGAGGGCCTCGATGGCGGCGGCGCGCTCGCCGTCCTCCAGCAGGACGCCCGAGATGCTGACGCGGGCGACGTGCTCGCGCTCGATCAGGCCGCCGCGCGACAGGACGACGAGGACAAGCGCCAGCGCCAGCCCCGTGGCCAGCAGGCGCCAGAAAAGCAGGCGGCGGCGCAGCCTGCGCCGCGCCGCCGCCATCTCGTCGTCCCAGGTCATGCCGCGCGTTCCGGCGTGCCGGCCGCGGCGGGGAAACCCCGCCGGCGGCTACTCCTTGTCGCCTTCCGCCTGCGCCGCCTTCTCGCGCAGGGCCGCCCCGAGGATCTCGCCGAGCGAGGCGCCGCTGTCGGACGAGCCGTACTGCGCCATCGCCTCCTTCTCCTCCTCGATCTCCTTGGCCTTGATCGACAGGCCGATCTTGCGGCCGGCGCGGTCGACCGAGGTGACCTTGGCGTCGACCTTCTCGCCGATGGCGAAGCGGTCGGGACGCTGCTCGGAGCGGTCGCGCGACAGGTCGGCGCGGCGGATGAAACTGGTCAGGCCGCCCGAGGTCGAGACCTCGATGCCGCCGTCGTTGACCGCCGTCACCGTGCAGGTCACGACGTCGCCGCGCTTGACGGACGACACCGCGCCCTCGAACGGGTCGCCGGTGAGCTGCTTGATGCCGAGCGAGATGCGCTCCTTCTCGAGGTCGACGTCGAGCACCTTGACCTTGACCATGTCGCCTTTCTTGAAGGCCTTGACCGATTCCTCGCCGTTGTCGTCCCACGAGATGTCGGAGAGGTGCACCATGCCGTCGATGTCGCCGGGCAGGCCGACGAACAGGCCGAACTCGGTGATGTTGCGGACCTCGCCCTCGATCTCGGTGCCGGTCGGGAACTTCTCGGAGAAGGTCTCCCACGGGTTGGCCATCGTCTGCTTGAGGCCGAGCGAGACGCGGCGCTTCACCGGATCGACGTCGAGCACCATCACCTCGACCTCCTGCGAGGTCGAGACGATCTTGCCCGGATGGACGTTCTTCTTCGTCCAGCTCATCTCGGAGACGTGGACGAGGCCCTCGATCCCCGGCTCCAGCTCGACGAAGGCGCCGTAGTCGGTGATGTTGGTGACGCGGCCGGTGAAGCGCGCGCCGACCGGGTACTTGGCCTCGACGCCCTCCCACGGATCGGCCTCGAGCTGCTTCATGCCGAGCGAGATGCGCTGCGTCTCCGGGTTGAAGCGGATGACCTGCACCTGCACGGTCTGGCCGACCTGCACCGCCTCGGACGGATGGTTGATGCGCCGCCACGAGATGTCGGTGACGTGCAGCAGGCCGTCGACGCCGCCGAGGTCGACGAAGGCGCCGTAGTCGGTGATGTTCTTGACCACGCCGGAGAGGATCTGGCCCTCGCGCAGGTTGGCGACCAGTTCGCTGCGCTCGGCGGCGCGGGTTTCCTCGAGGACGGCGCGGCGCGAGACCACGATGTTGCCGCGCGAGCGGTCCATCTTGAGGATCATGAAGGGCTGCGGCGTGCCGAGCAGCGGCGAGACGTCGCGCACCGGGCGGATGTCGACCTGGCTGCCGGGCAGGAAGGCGACGGCGCCCGAGAGGTCGACCGTGAAGCCGCCCTTGACGCGGCCGAAGATGGTGCCGGTGACGCGCTCGTTCTTGTTGAACGCCTGCTCCAGCTTCTCCCAGGCCTCCTCGCGGCGTGCCTTGTCGCGCGACAGCACCGCCTCGCCGGAGGCGTCCTCCATCCGCTCGACATAGACCTCGACGGTGTCGCCGGGCTTGATGTCGGCCGCCTGGCCGTGGCCGCCGAACTCCTTCAGCGGGACGCGGCCCTCGGACTTGAGGCCGACGTCGATCAGCGCCATGTCGCCGTCGATCGAGATGACCTTGCCCTTGACGACGGTGTGTTCGAGCGAGGGACGTTCGCCGAGGCTTTCCTCGAGGAGGGCGGCGAAGTCTTCGGTGGCCGGCATTGCGGCAGCGGTGTTGGCCATGGGTCGGTATCGTTCCTTGGTGCTTGATTGTCCGGCCGGCCGGTTGGCTCCGGCGGTCTTTCCACCCGCCCGTCCGGACCATCCGGACGGTTCAGCGCGGGCCGGCGGCTGCGGGAAATGATCAG
This sequence comes from Alphaproteobacteria bacterium, assembly GCA_050246875.1. Taxonomy (GTDB): domain Bacteria; phylum Pseudomonadota; class Alphaproteobacteria; order UBA6615; family UBA6615; genus SHWB01. Next base: position 7,020 of record JBFWVF010000017.1, read on the forward strand.
GACGTCGTCCGGCCCGCAATGTGCGCGAGCGCACGGGCCAGCACGGCGTCGGGATCGAGATCGGACGTGTCGATCACGCACGCATCCGCCGCGGGCCGCAGGGGAGCAACCTCCCGATTGCGGTCACGCGCGTCGCGCGCCCGGATATCCGCCAGGACGCGGGCATATATACTGGCCTCCCCCCGGGCCAGCAACTCCTTATGGCGCCTCGCCGCGCGCACCTCCGCGCTGGCGTCGAGGAACAGTTTGGCCGGCGCCTCGGGGCAGACGACGGTGCCGGCGTCGCGCCCGTCGAGCACCGCCCCCGCCGCGCCGCCCGGCGGGCGTGCCGCGAAGTCGCGCTGGAAGTCGAGCAGCGCCGCCCGCACGCCGGGGACGGCGGAGACCTTCGAGGCCGCCTCGGCGACGCGCTCGGAGGCCAGTTCGGCGTCATCCAGCGCCCCGGCGGCGATGGCGGCGGCGTCGAGCGCCCGGGCGGCGCGTTCGGCCGTCGCCGGGTCGGCGGGATCGCCGCCGTGGCGCAGCACGGCGCGCCCGACGGCGCGGTAGAGCTTGCCGGTGTCGAGATGGGCGTAGCCGAAATGCCGCGCCAGCCGCCGCGCCAGCGTGCCCTTGCCGGCCCCCGCCGGCCCGTCGACGGTGATGACGACGGCCACCTCAGCCGGCCGCGATGTCGGCGCCGAGGCCGGCCATCAGGGCGACGAAGCCGGGGAAGCTGGTGTCGATGGCGGCGGCCCCGGTCACCGTCACCGGCCGCCGGCTGGCGAGGCCGAGCACCAGGAAGGCCATGGCGATGCGGTGGTCGAGGGCGGCGTCGACCGTGGCGCCGCCCGGCGGCGGGCCGCCGGCGCCGTGGATGGCCAGCGTCTCGGGCCCCTCCTCGACGGCGACGCCGCAGGCGGCGAGGCCGCGCGCGATGGCGGCGAGGCGGTCGCTCTCCTTCACCCGCAGCTCGCCGACGCCGTGGAAGACGGTGGTGCCGCCGGCGCAGGCCGCCGCCATGGCGAGGACCGGGTACTCGTCGATCATCGACGGCGCCCGCGCCGCCGGCACGTCGACGCCGCGCAGCGCCCGCCCGCCGGCCACGGCGAGGTCGCCGGTCGGCTCGCCGCCCTCGGTGCGCAGGCCGGCCCAGGCGATGTCGGCGCCCATCTCCTGCAGGGTGGTGACGAGGCCGGTGCGCGTCGGGTTGGCCAGCACGCCTTCGATGGTGACGGCCGAGCCCGGCACCAGCAGCGCCGCCACGGCCGGGAAGGCGGCCGAGCTGGGGTCGGTCGGCACGGCGATGGGGGCGGGGCGCAGTTCCGCCTCGCCGGTCACGGTGATGCGGCTGGCGCCGTCGGCATAGGCGCTTACCGTCACCTCGGCGCCGAAATGCCGCAGCATGCGCTCGGTGTGGTCGCGCGTCGGCGCCGCCTCGATCACGCTGGTGCGGCCGGCGGCGTGCAGCCCGGCCAGCAGCACCGCCGATTTCACCTGCGCCGAGGCCACCGGCAGGCGGTAGTCCATCGGCACCAGCTCGGTGGTGCCGGTGATGGTGGCCGGCAGGCGGCCGCCCTCGGCGGTCTGGAAGCGGGCGCCCATCATCGCCAGCGGCTCGATCACGCGGCCCATCGGGCGGCGGCGCAGCGAGGCGTCGCCGGTCAGCATGGCGGTGAACGGGTGGCCGGCGAGGATGCCGGCGAGCAGCCGCACCGAGGTGCCGGAATTGCCGAGGTCGAGCACGTCGCCGGGCGCCGCGAGGCCGCCGACGCCGCAGCCCCACACCCGCCAGGCGCCGGCGCCGCGGCGCTCGATGGTCGCCCCCATGGCGCGCAGCGCGGCCGCCGTGGCCAGCACGTCCTCGCCCTCCAGCAGGCCGTCGATGACGGTCTCGCCCACCGCCAGCGCCGCGAACATCAGGGCACGGTGCGACACCGACTTGTCGCCCGGCACGCGGATGCGCCCGGCGAGCGCCCCGCCGGCGCGCGCGGCGAGGCGGTCGGGCGTGGCGCGGTGGGCCTCGGCGGAGGCGGCGGAGACGGTCATTTCCGGGAACTCGCGGGGCCGGTCGGGCGTTGCCGTTTGCTTTTGACAGGGGCCCGGGAACGTGGCAAGTGCTCCCGCCCAGCCCGAGCGGAGGACCAAGTGGCGAAACCCGAATGGGGTGCGAGGCGTACCTGTCTGTCGTGCGGTGTGCACTACTACGACATGGGCCGCCTGCCGGTTTCGTGCCCGAAATGCGGCGTGGTGCACGACCCCGAAGGCTATTTCCGGCCGCGCCGCGTGCGCGCCGCCGAGGTCGAGGAGCCGAAGAAGGTCGCCGCCGTGGCGGTGGCCGATCCGGAGGCCGCGCTGGCCGTGCTCGGCGACGACCCCGATCTGGAGATCGAGGACGACGAGGACGACGACGCCGTCCTCGGCGACGACGAGGACGAGGACGACGACGAGGTCGACGTCAAGCCCGTCGCCGACGAATAGGTCGCGCGCGCCGGCAATTTCGCGCTTGCGCGGAAGGCCGGCGTCGCTATGTTTCGCCGCCGTTGCCGGCGGGCCCCCAACGCCCGCCGTTCAGACCGAGACCCGTGTGGGGCCGTAGCTCAGTTGGGAGAGCGCTTGAATGGCATTCAAGAGGTCAGGGGTTCGATTCCCCTCGGCTCCACCACTCTTCCCCAAGACATTCGTTTAGAGGCGACGGAGAGGGCCGCGGCGCGGCCGCCATTTCGCGTCTCGACGCCGCCGTGCTGCCCGGCATGCGCGCGCGCCGGGACGGCCGCATCGTGGTGTTCGTCGGCCAGGCCGGCTGGCATCTGCAGGCCGACCGCCTGCCCTCCGGCATCACCAATGCCGGGCAGGCGGTGATGGTGAAAAGCATCGCCGACACCGTGGCGCGCGACAACGTGCGCCTCAACGGCGTCTCGCCGCAGTACGTCGAGGGCTCGCTGCTCGCGGGCATCGTCGAGGAGCAGATGCGCAAGCACGGCCTCGACCGCGCCACAGCACCCCACAGCTACGCCCGCGCCAACCCGCTCGGCCGCCCGGAGGAGGTGGCGGCGACCGTCGCCTTCCTCGTCTCCGACGCGGCGTCGTTCATCACCGGCAGCACAGTGTGCGTCGATGGCGGGTATCACAGGTATTCGATGAGCTGAGAGGGGGTGATATGCATTATTTCATTTTACTACCGCTAGACTCGTACGTCGGGGTAAAAATGCAAATAAGTGTTGCTGTAGTCGACTGTAATTCCGGCGAATTCAATGAACCTCTACAGACGGATAGATTGGATCAGGTTCCGCGAGGAGGTGATTAAGCTTGATGGCGGCAAATGCGTCAGGTGCTGTCGGTCACGTGCGGATGACGTCATCTTACAAGTCCATCACAAGCGATATGTCGCAGGCCGTGAGCCGTGGAAATATTTCTACGACGAATGCGAGACGCTTTGCCGAGGCTGTCACGGTGCCGAACATGGGAAGGTGATGCCCCGCAGAGGTTGGGAATGTATAGGTTCCCACGACTTGGGCGACTTGGTCGGCGAATGCGAGTTATGCGGGACCGATCTTCGATATCTCTATCTGATCGTGCATCCAAAGTGGCCGGCGATGGAAGTCGGCACGGATTGCTGCGACAACCTCACGGAGTCGGCGCAAGCAAGCGAACACCTAAAGCGCTATACCCGGCGCGCAGATCGGATGAAGCGGTTCGTTTCGTCACCAAGATGGAAAACTAAGCCGTCCGGTGAACTGGCGATCAAACAAGCCGGGATCGCCGTCGCCATCGGAGAGGTAGGGGGAACCTTCAAGATCGTAATGAATGGGACGGCAGGCAAGGCTGTGTATCCTACCCTTCTGGACGCCAAAGTGCGGGTGTTCGAATTTATCGACACCGGTATGGCTGCGCAGTTCTTTGCAGCAAGAAAGGTAAAACTTTGTCACAATCGCGGGGGACGACAGGGATGAACTTGAGCGTTCCGCTCATCCGAACGGTCATTGCTGCCGAACGGTGTGAGAAAATCGTCATGACGCCCACGCTATTCTGTCACCTCTGGCTCCTGTCTGCGTCACTCAGATTACTGTCATCGAGAATCGACAACATCAATTGCGCCCGTCACCGATGAGTGCAGCCCGCTAAAATTTTAGCACAGCCGAGCGTAGACCGAGCATAAGTGAAAGGTCAGGGTACTGTGCCACTGCTGTATTACTGGCGAGGCGATAACTACATAAGAGACCTCGATTTTGGCGTGGGGTATCACCTCAATCAGTCCAACCCTCTACTGCACTCGATCCAGCTGGGGGAAAGCCTATGGGCTTTCACTCGCACGAAGGCGGGCAGATACGTCCTCGCCGCTCATTTGATTGTGAAGGCCCGAACACTGAATCCGTTGAACTATCGTTACGGGAGGTACCGCGTTTGGGGGGATCTCTCGAGATCACGGTATTTCGCTACCGAGGGCCAGCCGGACATAACGAATTTAATCCAGTCTCTGTCTGTTCGCGCAGACTCAGACCTCTTGGGTCGAGCATTCCAAGGGCGAGCGGCAGTGCGACGAATATCCCATGCCGACTCTCAGAGTCTCGCGAACTATGCACGGCATTTGGCCGCCGAACCCCGAGCCCGGCTGGTGCCAGAGGAACGACTGGAAGCCCTGCTTCTAATCGGTGATCAAGAAGCGCTAGAACGACTCGTGACAAGAGAGCCCTCCGGCCTCGCGGAGGCGAGAAAGGCATATCTCTTCAGTCAGGCGCCTAAACGCGATCGCGAGCATGTGAATGAGCTGCGCCGGCTTTATGAGGGTAGGTGCCAATTGTGCCTCTGGCAGCCACGCAAGACCTACGGCGAAGAGCTATGTGAGGCGCACCACGTACGGTGGCTCGCCCGTGGCGGTGATGATGAGTTGCACAATTTGGTTCTTGTCTGTCCGAACCATCATCGCGCCATCCACCGATGTGACTCACCGTTTGATCACGGCACTATGTCGTTCCACTTCGAGGGCTTTTCGGAACGACTGGGGTTAGATCTCCACGAATTGCGCGCCTAAGTTCTAGACGCCGAGACCACAGCACGGCCACTTTCGTCTGATCAGGCATAAATCAAGGCAACTCGTCATATCCATAGTAGTCGACGTAAATCTCACCCACTTGCTTACCTACGCTATCGGTGACGGGATGAAAGCCAGATTCAAATTCGTCCTTCTCGATGCGGTCAGCTAGTTTGCGCAATGTGTCTGCGACCCATTTATTGAGTGTGGCGAAGTTGGGTCCGAAAAAATTTAACTCAACATCGCACTGCAGGCCGGGAGTGACTTGATCTTCGTCATTCATACCTCAGTATCTCCTACGCCTTTCGCCCGCCTAAATTTCTTAAATGCACTGCTACCCTAGTTTTAGCCACATCGGTATGGCAGTGCTGTCGGTCGCTATCATCTGATGCCTTCCACTTTGGCGCAAACATATTGCTTCCGTGTAAGAACATCGAAGAAGGCGACCAACTTTGCCGGCTTATGAAAGGCGGTCCATCGTTACTCCGAGTGGGCGCGCGCAACGGCCGCTGCCGTCAGCGTTAGGACAAATTCCGCTTCGCCTCGTGTGTACGTAGTCGCTCCGCCTTCGCTTGAGCCGTGATGAGCTTGGTGCGTGTAATGCCGCAAGACGGCCCACACAGCGGCTTCCCGCTCTCCCTTGGTCATCCCGCTGCGGTTGTTTGCAAGACGTTCAAGTGGTTCGGCAGCCCATTTCTCATTCTTGAACCTGCGGTGACCAATCTCCTCCATTACCGTGCGGCACGATCCTATGCAGCTATGATAGTCGCCGCCACGATACTGCTCTTCGGCACGATGTAGGCCGGTGTCAATTTCATGCCACTCGTCGGAGGGTGGCCGCAACGGGAGCGGCACTTCCAACAGAAGCACGTTTCGTGCACCGGCCACGCCGAGCTTTTTGATCCAGTCCGATCGTGGCAGATGGATCCGGCATTGTTCTTGAACGTGGCGCTGACCGCTCTCGTCCAAGCCGCCACCAGTAAAGAGGAGCTCAAACTCCAAGTCACCGGCACTGCGAAGCGACTCAATCGCTGCGAGCTGACCGGGCTGAAGGTACAGATGGAGGTCGGGGGTCGAGTTCGCTGGAAACTGACGCGCCACTATATCGAAGACTCCTTCCGGGCGGGCAAAGCCCAGCGCCTGCTGCTTACCATTGCTGAACCTAATGATGACGCGAGCGCCGTGGATGGATGCGCGTCGGGTAGCATTGGCAGCGGGATATGTCGTCAAGTAAAGGCTGAACACCAGTTCATAGCCGCCCACGAGCGGCTGCAAATTTACGCCTTGTACCGTGACGTCGGCCAAGCTGTAGCCGTCCAACAAAAATCCCATGGCTTTCCAGACAGTGGTGTCGTCTGTTGACTCCGAATGCTACTAAATTTGGCAGTGAAAGGGCGCGAACCTTTACCAATACGCGGGCGTTTAACGTAGTCGCAAGTTCGCCCTGGTCACTTCCCTCTCCCCTCACTCCGCCGCCAGCTCCTCCGGCATCACCGGCGCGATCTCGCGCAGGCGGGGCATCACCTCCCTGCCGAACAGGCGGATGCTCTTCTCGGACTCTTCGTGCGTCATGAAGCCGGTGCGGCCGACCATGGTGAGGTGGCCGAAGCCGCCGACGGCGTCGTAGAAGCGCCTTATCTGGGCGACCACGCTGTCGGGGTTGCCGGCGAACATGATGCCCTGGGCCATCGCCTGCTCGACGGTGATCGAGGTCAGCTTCTGGGCATTGCGCTCGGCCGAGGCGACGCCCTTCTCGGCGTTGACGAAACCACCCCGATCCCCCTGCCCCGCCGGCGCCCCGGCCGCCTTCGGCCGCGTGCGCCAGGCCTGGCCGGCGACGTGCGGCGGCGCCACGCCGGGCATCAGCACCGACATCTGCGGCCCGGTCTTGAGGCTGGTGTTGAGGAACCACAGCTGCTTCTCGCCGCAGCGCCACGCCTCCTCGTCGGTGTCGCCGACATGGACGAAGGCGCTGTAGGCGAAGTGGTCGGTCGATACCGGCGGCAGGCCGGCCTCGGTGCGCGCCGCGCGGTAGGCGGCGTAGGCGCGCCGCGTGCCGTCGATGCCGCGCAGCACGAGGGTGTGCACCATGCCGCGCCGCCCCACCTCGGCGGCGGTGTGCGGGTCGCCCGTCGCCGCCCACATGCGGATGCGCTCCTGCCACGGGCGCGGCCAGATGTTCACGTGGCGGTGGGTGTAGTGCTTGCCCTCCCAGGAGAACGGGCCGTCCTGCTGCGTCAGCGCCTTGCCGATGAGGTCGATCGCCTCCCAGTAGCGCTCGACGTTGTTCATCGGGTTGGCGTTGGCCGAGGCGAACTCGCTGCCGCCGGACTTGACGAAGCCGATCTCCAGCCGCCCGCGCGAGATGACGTCGGCGGTGGCGTACTCCTCGGCCACGCGCACCGGCTCGCGGCGCAGCGAGATCAGCGTGCCGAGGCTGAGGATGCGCGCCTTGCGCGTCTGGCGGGCGAGGATGCCGACCATCATCGGGTTGGAGCCGATCAGCGAGTTGATGCCGGCATGGTGCTCGGTGACGCCGATGTTCACGCCCATTTCGTCGCACAGCAGGTATTCGTCGATGGTCTCGGCGAACAGGTCGGCGGCGACGCGCGGGTCGCAGTAGCGGTTGGGCAGGCTCGCGCGCACCGCCTCGGCGGCGTCGAGCACCGCCTTGTCGACATAGGGGTAGGGCACCTCGCACTGCCACCAGGCTTCCATCGCGGCTCTCCCTGTCGGTCGGGCGGCTCGGCGCTCAGCGGCCGAGGAAATCGAGGATGCGGGCGGCGAGCGCCTCGGGCTTCTCGCGCTCCGGGTGGTGGCCGGCGGCGGCGACGGTCTCGAAGCGCGCGCCGGGAATGCGCGCGGCGTAGGCGCGGCCGTAGTCGGGCGCGGCGATGCCGTCGCTTTCGCCCCACAGCACCAGCGTCGGCACGGCGATTCGGCCGAGCCAGGCGGCGAGGCGCGGGTTGTAGAGGTAGGGCTCCCAGCCGTAGATGCAGAGCGCCTCGCGGTCGCGCGCGTGGCGCGTCAGCGCGTCGTCGGAGAGCGCGTCGTAGTCGGGCGCGTGGCGGTCCGGGTCGTGCCAGGCGCGGCGGCGCACCTCGCGCGGATTGCGGTTGAAGACGTCGAAGATCTCCGCCGTCTCGCGGTCGCCCAGCTTGACGCCCAGCGCGTCGACCAGCACCAGCCGGTCGAAGCGGCGCGGCGTGGCGGCCGCCAGCTCGGCGGCGATCCAGCCGCCGAAGGAGGCGCCGACCAGCGTCACCGTCTCGTCGGGCAGGCCGTCGAGCAGCGCGCGGTAGAGCTGGACGAGGTCGTAGACCGTCTCGAAGCCGTCGGGCCGCGGCGAATCGCCGAAGCCGGGATGCGCCGGTGCCAGCACCGCGCCGGCGCCGGCGAGACGTGCGAGGAAGGGCGAGCCGGCATCGAGCGGGTGGAAGCCGTGCAGGAACAGGATCGGCCGGCCGCTGCCGCCGCGCACGATCTCGAGGTCACAGTCGCCGACAAGCAGTCGGCCGGCGGCCAGCGTCACGCCCTCGCTCACGCGCACGATCCTTCCCTGCCGGCCGCGCCGCCTCACGCTTGTGCCGCGCGGCCTTCGTTCGCTTCGTTGGCGGCGATTAGCGCATATTTTTTGCCTGTGGGCCAAGGAAAATATATTATCCGGGGAAGAGGCCGGCCGCGCCCGTGGGGTGGCGCCGGCCGTCGCGGAGGGGCGAGGGCGCAGATGCAGGGCGAAGGCACGCTCGCCATGTCGATCTACGGCCGGCTGCGCGGCGACATCCTCACCGGCGCCTTCGCGCCCGGCGAGCGTCTGCCGCTCGGCCCGCTCGGCGAGCGTTACGGCGTCGGGCTGACGCCGCTGCGCGAGGCCCTCAACCGCCTGTCGGCCGAGGAGCTGGTGATGCGCGAGGGCAAACGCGGCTTCCGCGTCGCGCCGGTCAGCCTCGCCGACCTCGCCGACCTCGCGCAGACCCTGTGCTGGGTGGCCGGCACGGCGCTGCGCCAGTCGATCGCGCGCGGCGACGCGGCGTGGGAGGAGGCCGTCGTCGTCGCCGGCCACCGCCTCGCCCGCGTCGACCGCCTGAGCCCGGCGCCGGGCGGCGACATCGACCCGGACTGGGAGCGCCACCATCGCGACTTCCACATGAGCCTGGTGGCGGCGAGCGGCGCGCGGCGCCTCAACGACTTCTTCGCCACGCTGATGGAGCGCTACGACCGCTACGCCTATATCGGCGTCGACGCCTCGGCGCGCTGGCCGCGCGACGCGCCGGCCGAGCACCGCGCCATCCTCGACGCCGTGCTGGCCCGCGACGCCGACCGCGCCGTCGCCCTGAGCGAAACCCATATCCGCCGCACCGCCGACCTCGTCACCGCCGCCTGGGGCGCCGACGCGCGCCCGGCCGCGCGCCGCGGCGACTACTTGGGCTTCGAGTCGAAAACCACCGTCTGAGCCACGATCTTGCCGCCGCGCACGACGAAGGTGTCGCTGCCGATGGGATAGTGCGCCTTCGCCGTCTCGGCGCGCCAGACGATCTGCGCGACCTCGTTGGCGACGGTGCGCTTGTCGACGACGAACTTGACGCCGGGCTGGCCGAACTCGGCGAGGATCGCCTCGAAGAAGCCCTTGATCTCGGCATGTCCGCGCGTGGCGCCGCCCGGCGTCACGATCACCGCGTCGGGTGCGTAGTTCGACAGGATGGTCTCGACCTTGCCGGTGCCGAACGCCGCCATGTGCCTGTCGAGCACGGTGCCGGTCATCGCCTCGTCGGCCAGCGCCGCCGGCGCCGCGGCCAGTGCGGCGACGAGGACCAGTGTGCGAAGCAGACCGTTCATGGCATTCCCCCTGTCGTATTGCTGTTGGCGGGGAGTCTAGCCGGCCGGAAGCAGGGCGCAATGGCCCCGCGTCAGTGCCCCGCCGGCTCGAAGTCGGGCTGGTGGCGCGGATGGGCGCGCTCGAAGGCCGGTGTGGCCATGCAGGTGTCGAAGACCCGCTTGACCGTCGGGAACTGCGCGATGTCGACGCCGAACAGGCCGGAGCCGACGCATTGCGGCATCAGACAGACATCGGCCATGGTCGGGCTGTCGCCGTGGCAGTACTTGCCCGTTTCCTTCTCGCTCGCCAGATGCTCCTCGACCGCCTGCAGGCCCTTGGCCGACCAGTGGCGGATCCAGGTCAGCAGCTCTTCCTGGCTGTGGCCCATGTCCTTGGTGATGTAGGCGCGGATGCGCGGCACCATCAGTGGATGCGTGTCGGCGGCGAGGATGAGGGCGAGGCCGCGCACGCGGGCGCGCTCCAGCGGCGCCTTCGGCAGCAGCGGCGGCGTCGGGTGCGTCTCCTCGAGGTATTCGAGGATGGCCATCGACTGGTAGAGGGTCGTCTTGCCGTCGACCAGCGCCGGCACCACGCTCTGCGGGTTGATGGCGGTGTATTCCGGCCTGAACTGGTCGCCCTTGATGAGATCGACGGTCTTCACGTCGTAGGGCATGCCCTTGAGATTGAGGGCGATCCGCACACGGAAGGCGGCCAGCGACCGCCAGTAGCTGTAGAGCTGCATCGAACGCCCTCCCCCTGTTGTCGTTTTGCCCTGTGAATCGGGCGTTTACGCGGCGTCGCTGTCAAGCGTGGGCACGCCCACAGACGTCGAGCACGAAGGCGTAGACCAGCGCCACTTCGTCGAGCCGGTCGAAGCGGCCGGCGGCGCCGCCATGGCCGGCCCCCATGTTCATGTACATGGCGATGCGCGTGGCGGCCGTGTTGTGGTCCCGCAGGCGGGCGACCCACTTCGCCGGCTCCCAGTAGGTGACGCGCGGGTCGGACACGCCGCTCGTCACCAGCACGTTGGGATAGGCCTGGTCGATCACGTTGTCGTAGGGCGAGTAGCGGCGCAGGCGGTGGAAGGCCGCCTCGTCCTCGATCGGGTTGCCCCATTCCACCCATTCCGGCGGCGTCAGCGGCAGCGAGGCGTCGCACATCGTGTTGAGCACGTCGACGAAGGGCACCTCGGCGACGATGCCGGCGAACAGCTCGGGCCGCATGTTGGCGACGGCGCCCATCAGCATGCCGCCGGCGCTGCCGCCATGCGCGACGATGCGCCCGGCCGCGGTGTACCCCGCGGCGACGAGATGGTCCGCCGTGGCGACGAAGTCGCGGAAGGTGTTCTCCTTGTTGGCCAGCTTGCCGTCGAGGTACCAGCCGAAGCCCTTGTCGGTGCCGCCGCGGATGTGTGCGATCGCATAGACGAAGCCACGATCGACGAGGGAAAACCGGTTGGGCTGGAACGCGGCGGGAATCGAGATGCCGTAGGCGCCATATCCGTAAAGCAGCAACGGCGCACTACCGTCGACCGGCGTGTCGCGGTGGCGCAGAACCGTGACCGGGATTTGCGCCCCGTCGTGACCGCTGGCGTGCAGCCGCTCGACGACGTACTGCGCAGGATCATGCCCCGACGGTATCTTCTGCTGCTTGCGCAGCACGCGGCTGCGCGCCTTGAGGTCGTAGTCGAACACCTCCAGCGGCGTCGCCGGCGAGCTGTAAGAGAAGCGCAGCGTCGTGCCGTCGAACTCCCACCCCGGTACCAGCGACAGATCGTAGGCCGCCTCGTCGAAGACGATGGCATGCTCGCTGCCGTCGTCCAGCGCGCGCACGACGATGCGTGGTAGGCCGTCCTCGCGCTCCAGCCTTACCAGATGGCCGGCGAAGGCGGTCATGCCGCGGATCAGCCGGCCCGGCACATGACGCACCAACTCGCGCCAGTGCGCCCGCCCCGGCGTCGCCAGCGGCGCGGTGCAGAGACGGTAGTCGATGGCATTGGGCCAGTTGGTCCGCACGATCAGGCGATCGCCGATGACCGTGACGTCGTAATCGACGCCGGACTCGCGCGGCGCGACCAGCAATGGCGCGACGTCGGGGTCGCGGGCGTCGAGCAGCCGCGCCTCGGCCGTCTGCGAATGGTCGTGCGAGGCGATGACGACGTGGCGCCGGTCCTCGGTCTCGCCGACGCCAAGGTAGAAGCCCGGATCCGGCTCCTCATAGACGACCGTATCGGCGGCCGGATCGCTGCCGAGGCGATGCCGCATCACCCGGTAGGGGCGATGGTTGTCGTCGAGCACCGTGTAGTAGAGCGAATGTGTGCCGGCCCAGGCAAAGTCGCCCTTGGTGCGCTCGATCGGTGCGTCGACCGCTTCGCCGGATACGGCATCGCGGACGAGGAGGGTGAAGTACTCGCCGCCGCTGCGGTCGACGGTCCACGCGATGCGGCGATGGTCGGGGCTGTGGCGGCAGTCGGCGACGCGGAAATATGGCTTGCCGGCGGCCTCGACCGGGCCGTCGACCAGCACCGTCTCGCTGCCGCCGCCGCGCGGCCGGCGGCAGAACACCGGATACTGAGCTCCGGCGGCGAAGCGCCGGTAGTATTCGTACGGGCCGTCGGGCTCGGGCACCGAGGCGTCCTCGTCCTCGATGCGGCCGCGCAGTTCATTGACCAGGGTTCGGCGCAGTCCGGCAAGCGGTTCCAGAACCGCCTCGGTCCAGGCGTTCTCGGCGTCGAGATGGGCGCGGATCTCCGGCTCCAGCACCGCCGGGTCCCGCATCACCTCCTGCCAGCGGGCGCTGCGCATCCAGGCGTATTCGTCCTCGAGAACGAGGCCGAAATGCTCGTGACGGACCGGCCGGCGCGGGGGCTGCGGCGGCGCGGCGGTCGGGTCTGACATGAAAATCCGTGGGCCAGGGCGGGCTTGGCCGGTCCCTGACGGACCGGCGGACCCGCTTATCCAAGGCCCGGCGCCGGGCGACGTCAAGGTCACCCCGGGGATTCGAGGGGCCGAAGCCGGCAGCGAAAAGATCGCGCGGCACCGGGATTAAAATCCGGCCTCGCGCGTATGTCGTCTGTTCGGGTACGAGAGTTGTATCCGGTGCGCCGGCGCCCCAGCCCCACACTAACCCCCGGGGCGCCGGCGATACGGAATAACCCGCCCATGCCAGCCGACGACCTGCGCAACGATATTGCCGGCCACGTCGACCAGTTGCGTCGTTATGCGCTGGCCTTGACGCGCAATCCCGACGAGGCGGCCGACCTGGTGCAGGACACGCTTTTACGGGCGATCGACGGCGCCAGCGGCTTTGCCGCCGGGGGCGACCTGCGCAAATGGCTGTTCGCCATTCTCCACAACGGCTGGGTCAGCAACCGGCGCCGTGCCGCCGTGCGTCTCGCCGGCGATGCGTTGGCGCGGCCGGCCCTCGCCGAGCCGGCAGGCCAGGCCGAGCACGTCTTCCTGACCCAGACGCTGGCCGCCCTGTCGCGCCTGCCCGACGAGCAGCGCGCCGCTGTCGTGCTGGTGGCCGTCGACGGGATCGGCTACCGCGACGCCGCCGATATTCTCGGCGTGCCCGTGGGCACCCTGATGTCGCGGCTGGCGCGGGGCCGCCAGGCTCTGCGCGATGCTGTTGCAGGCGTTCCTGCCGAGGGCGATCTGCCGTCCGGCGTGCCGCACCTGCGTGTCGTGAGGTAGCCGATGGACCGGCAATTCGACGACAGCGAACTGGGCAGCTATCTCGACGGCGAAATGGAAGCCGAGGAGGCCGCCTCGCTGGAGGCGGCGCTCGTTGAGTCCCCCGCCCTGGCGGCCCGCTTTGGCATGATGGCGGCGCAGCGCGCAGCGATCGTGCGGGAGATGGCCCGCGCCAGCCTGCCACTGCCGGCCACCACGCACGCTCTGGAAGAGCGGCTGGCGGCGGCGCTCGGCGGGCGGCGGCGGCGTCTGTTCGGCCGCCATGCGGCGGCGCTCGTCGGGGCGACGCTGTTCGCCGCCGGATGGGCTGCCGCACACGCCGGCGACATCGGCGCGATCGGGGAGGAAACCTTCGCGCGCCTGACCCTGCCGGACTGGGCCGAGGAGGCGATCGACGCACACGATTCCGCGGTCGGTGCCAACCTCGACCTGCAGCAACTTGTCGCCACCGACCCGGCTCGCCTCACGGCGATTCTGGCGCGGGGCGTCGGGCATCTGTTACCCCCGCACCTGCGCGCCCATGATCGCGCCCTGACGCTGATCGGCGCGCAGGTCGTGCCATGGGACGGCGGCTCGGCCCTGCAGGTGCTGTACCGCACGCGCGACGGCCGCCCGGTGACGCTGTTCGTCGCCGCGGTCGAGGGACCCGACGAGCCCGAGCCCACGGTCGCCGTCTTCGGCCACCTGACTCTCATCTACTGGCGCAGCGACAACTACGTCTATGCCTTGTCCGGCGAGATGCCGGCCGAGCGGCTGCTGCACAGCGCACAGCTGTTTGCATCCGCCGATTCCGGCTAGAGACGGGTATCGCCACACCGCCCAGTTCCTCCGTTCGGATCCGTTCCTTCATGTCCCTCGAGCTACTGCCGGGCGATCCGGCGCCGTGGTTCGTGCAGAATGCGACGCCGGCGACGGCGCAGCGGCTGCACATGCTCGCCGGCCAGCCGGTCGTGCTTCATTTCTTTGGCAATGCGCCGGAGTCCGATCGCCGCGCCGTTCTCGAGGCCGTCGACCGGCGGGCCGACATCTTCGACGGCCAGCGTGCGTTGTTCGTCGGGGTTTCCGGCCGCGCATCGGACCGGGCCGCTATGGAGCCGTTCGCGACCGGGGCGATTTCGCTCGTCTGGGATTTCGACAGCCGGGTCGCGGCGCAATATGGGTTGAACGTCGACCCGACGCCGACGACGTTGCTCCTCGATGCCGGCCTCCGCATCGTCGCCCGCATCGTTTCGCCGTCCGCGGCGACGCAAATCGATGCCCTGGTCGCGACCCTGCGCGACCACCTCGCATGGGCTCGCCTCGCCGTCTCCGTTCCGCCGGTGCTCGTTGTGCCGGGCATCTTTGAACCGGTGCTCTGCCAGCGTCTGATCGACACCTGGGAAAACGGTGCCAAGACCGACTCCGGTTTCATGCGCGAACAGGCGGGCAAGACGGTCCTCGTCGTCGACCATCGCTTCAAGCGGCGCATCGACGTGAGCATCGCCGACCCGTTGTTGCGCACCGCCTGTCTCGAGCGGGTCCGCCGTCGTCTCCTGCCGGCGGTGGAGCGCGCCTTTCAGTACCGCGCGACACGGATGGAGCGGTACATGGTCGCTGCCTACGATCGCGGCAGCGGCGGCTGGTTCCGGCCTCATCGCGACAACACCACGCGCGGCACGGCGCATCGTCGCTTTGCCGTGACCATCAACCTCAACGCCGAGGCGTTCGAGGGCGGCGACTTGCGCTTTCCGGAGTTCGGCCGGCAGACATGGCGGGCCTCGACCGGCGGCGCGATCGTGTTCTCCTGCTCGCTTCTGCACGAGGTCGTGCCGGTGACTGCGGGGCGGCGTTTCGCCTTCCTGCCATTCCTCTATGACGAGGCCGCCGCCGCCCAGCGGACCGCGAACAACGTGTACCTCGACGACGCTCTCAAGCCCTATCCGGGTCAGTCCGAGGGCGGCGCGGCCTGAGCCTGCCCGGCCCGACGCCAGCGCTGCCACGCCGCGCCGTCGTCGACATCGGCAAGTGGAGCGACGAAGGCGACGCCCCGACCGCGCGGAATCGTCGCCAGCGTGTCGTCGAGGGCATGCGGTCCGGACCAGCGCACGCTGGCGAGCAGGCCACGCGGCAACGGCCGCCGCCCGGCGGCGCCGATCAGCCAGAACCCGCCGTCCTCGGCGGGACCGAACACGAAGTCGGCCGCCCCGAGGGCTCTGAATGCTGCGGCGATGTGATTTCGCCGGATCGCCGGAATGTCGGAGCCGACGACGATCACCGGGCCGCCGACCGCCATCCCGCGTCGCATCCGTGCGCCGAGGTCGCCACGCCCCTGGGCGATCCGGGGAACGTGCCGCGCCCAGGGCGCGTACCCCGCGGCCGCCGTGTCCGGCGTGACCGACAGCGCCGTCGCCCAGCGCGGGTCGCGCCGGACCTCGCGCAGCAGCCGGTCGAGCGTGGTGCGGTGGAAGGCCAGCGCCGCGAGCGGGCCGATGTCGCGCGCCAGCCGCCGCTTGACCGTACCGAAACGCGGCGCGCGCGCGAAGACGAGCAGCAGCGGTCGCATCGTCTCAGCCGTACAGTCGTGCGATGGCGCGCGGCGGCAGGCCGAGGCGCCACAGGGCGAGGCAGGCGAGATTGCGGGTGGTGCGACGGATGTAGCCGTCGCGCCGGTACCGCGCCGCCGAGGTGACGGCACTCGCACCGATCGCGGCGAGGCGCCGCCGGCCAAGGCGGCGGACGAGGTCGACGTCCTCCATCAGCGGCAGCGGACGGTAGCCGCCGACCGCGTCGTAGAGAGTGCGCGGCAACAGCAGGCCCTGGTCGCCGTAAGGCAGCGCGAGCGCGCGGCAGCGCCACGCGACCAGGGTTTCGAGGCGCCGCGCCGCGGGCGCCGCGTCGTCGAGACGGAAGCGGAACCATCCCGCCCGGTGCGCGCCGCCGGCGATGAAGGCGCGCGCCGCCGTCGACCAGCCGGCGGTCAGCACCGTATCGGCGTGAAGGAACAGCAGCCACTCGCCGTTCGCCGCCGCCGCGCCGGCCGAAAGCTGCATGCCGCGCCCACGCGGCGCGAGCACGACACGGGCGCCATGCTCGCGCGCTACTGCCGGGGTTCCGTCTCCGGAGCCACCGTCGACCACGACGACATCGGTCGCGAACGCCGCATGCGCTTCGCGCAGGGCGTCCAGCGACGCGGGCAGCGTCGTGGCAGCATCCAGCGTCGGCACGATGATGGCGAGGGCCGTGCGCCCGGTCATGCCGGCGCGGCGGCGGGCCCGGCACCTCGTGCCACGGCGCGGAAGGCGGCGAGCATCGCGATGGCGAGCGCCGTGGCGACGGCACCCACCAGCATCGGCGCACCGGGCTCGCCGGTCAGATCGCGCGCCAGCCCGGCCACGGCGGGAACGGTGCCGAGCCCGATGTAATGGGCCGTATAGTAGAGGCCCATGGCGGCATTGCGGCCATCGGGTCCGACTGCCTGGATCGGCAGGGCCATGACGACGCCGGTCGGCACGCCGGCGAACACCGCGACGACGGCCAGCGCCGCGAGCGGCACGTCGGTCCATGGCATGAGTGCCGTCGCCGCGGCCGACAGCGCGAAGCTCGCCACCATCACGGCGTTCGGACGGTCGAGCCGCTGTGCGATGGCGCCGCCGAGCGGCGTCGAGATCATGTAGATCCAGGTGACGATGCTGACCGTGGCGCCGGCCTCGATGCGGGTGGCGCCGCGTGCTTCAAGCAGCGCCGCGCCGAAGCCGAAGATGGCGTAGAAGCAGCTGTTGTAGAGCGTCCAGGTGAAGCCGGCGAGCAGGCAGGCGACGACCTGCCGTCGTGTCAGGCTTGTGCGGCGGGTCGTCGTCACCTCGGCCGGCCGCGCGTCTTGCGGCGCCGGCCGCCAGACCGCCAGCACCATCGCGATGCCGGCCGCGCTCCACAGCCCGGAGGTGGTGAACACAGACTGCCAGCCCCATGCCTCCGCCAGCGGTCCCTGCACGACGAGGCCGATGCCGACGCCGACCGGCCACGAGTTCATCAGCACGGCCATCGCCGTCACCAGCGCGCCGCCGGCGAACCAGTCGCCGACCATCTTCGTCATCAGCACCGTGACGAAGATGCCGCCGGTGCCGGCGATCACGCGCGCCGCCGCCTGGATCTCCCAGCTCGTACCGACGGCGGGCAGCAGTCCGCCAGCCGCCATCAGCGCGAGACCCAGCACCGCCATGCGGCCGTCGCCCCAGCGACGCCCCATCATGCCGGCCGGCAGCGCGACGAACACGCCGGTCAGACTGTAGAGGCCGATGAGGGTGCCAACGGCAGTGTAGTCCCAGCCCAGTTCGCCGACGAGGAAGCCCTGCACCGAGGCTACCGTCTGGTACTGGTAGCCAAGCGCGCAGCGCGCGAGGAACAGGACGATGACGACGGACCAGCCGCGCTGCATGCGGTCTCACCGATAGGCGTGTGCGTTCCGCCCGCTGCGGCGGGGCGGTGCCGGTCAGAAGCGGATGCCGGCCTGTTCCAGGATGCGCGTGCCCGAGGCTTCGAGCTGGCCCATCTTCCGGCGGATGTCCGCCTCCGGGTAGACCAGCTTGCCGTCGCGCTTCTTTATCTCGCCGGCGACCATCACCGTGTCGATGTTCGACGGATAGGCCTGGTAGATCACCGTCTGGGCCGGGTCATGCACCGGGAAGGTGTTGAGATCGTCGGTGCGGATGAGGATGAGGTCGGCCTGCTTGCCCGGCGTCAGCGAGCCGATCCTGCGGTCCATGCCCAGCGCGCGCGCGTTGCCGATGGTGCCCCATTCGAGTGCCTCGCGTGTCTTGGTCTTGAGCGTCAGCGTCGGCCGCGGCGCATGCTCGGCCTGGATGCCGCGCGCGATCTGCAGGCCGAAGCGCAGGACCGTCATCATGTCGCCCGCCACGTTGGCCTCGACGTCGACGCCGAAGCTTGGCGTGCCGCCGAGCGCCAGCACGCGGTGGGTCGCGGGATCGCCGTGGCCGAAATTGTATTCGCACTCGGCGGCGATGGTGATCGAGCAGCCGTGATCGATGGCGATTTTCAGCTCTTCGTCCGTGAAGTTGTTGGCATGGACGAAGTCGGCATCGGGGCCGAGCAGGCCCATCTCGGCGAGCTTGTGTATGCCGCCGGGCGAGAGCACCGGCACGCCGCAGGCGCCGGTATGGGCGCTCCACATGAGGCCGAGTTCGCGCGCCAGGCGGACGTCGTGCTCGGTCACCTCCCAGACGGAGAGCGCCGGCCCGAGGATGCACATGGCGAGCGTGATGCGCGCGTCGTCGCTCGACAGGCGGCCCTTGCGCAGGCGCTCGACGCGGTCGCGCGGATGCGGGATTTCGGGGAATGGCTTCTCGCCCGGCTTCGGATCGGTCTTTGTCGTGCCGTGTCCATAGATCGCGCGGATGCCGGTCTCGGCGAGCCCGTCGATGGCGGCGTCCGTGTGGTCGATGGTGGCGTTACAGTGGTGCCAGTCCCACAGCGTCGTGGTGCCACAGTTGAGCTGGTTGAGGGCGCCGAACAGGTTGGCGATGTAAACATCGTCGGGCCGGAACAACGGCACCGCGGTGGCGTGGAACTTCCGCATGTATTCGGCCACCGTCCAGTCGGCGACGGTGCCACGCAGCCCGGTTTCCCAAGTGTGCTGATGCGTGTTGACGAAGCCCGGCATGACCAGTCGGTTGCTGGCGTCGATCACCTGTGCGTCGGTGGCGGCGATGGCGCGGCCGACGGCGACGATGCGGTCGTTCTCGATCAGCACGTCGCCGCCGCGGATGTCGCCGATGCCCGGATCCATCGACAGAATCCAACCGCCCTTGATCAACGTACGCGCCATCGTTCTCTCCCCGACTTCATTTGCGCGCCATTATGCACGCCGCCATCGGGCCCGCTACGCCCGCGCAAGCGACGGAAATTCCACGAAAACCCCCTCGGAAGCGGG
>JBFWVF010000018.1:0-16899 GCA_050246875.1 Alphaproteobacteria bacterium
GCGTAGATCTGGGCCAGCCCGGTGAGGCCGGGCCGCACGCGGTGCCGCTCCGCGAAACCCGGGAGCGCGGTCTGCGGGACCGGCTGGCCGTCGCCGCCGGCCTCGACCTCGGTGATCGCGAGCGCGCGCGGGCCGACGAAGCTCATGTCGCCCCGCAGGATGTTCCAGAGCTGCGGCAGTTCGTCGAGGGCCGTCTTCCGCAGCACCCGCCCGACGCGGGTGACGCGCGGGTCGTCCGCCAGGGCCGCGACGGCGGGACGGCTGCCGGCGGTGGCCACCATCGACCGGAACTTCAGCGCGTCGAAGGGCACGCCGTGCTGTCCGTACCTCGCCTGCCGGAAGAACACGGGGCCGCCGTCCTCGAGCCGGATGGCGAGCGCCACCGCCAGCCAGATCGGCCAGGAGAGCGCGAGCCCCGCGGCGGCGAGCACGACGTCGAACGCGCGCTTCGTCACCGCTTCCGGAGCGCGAACGGGCCCAGCGCCAGGGCGTCCATGTCCGTCCGGAGGAAGCAGTCGAGCGCCTCCTCCGGGCGATGCACGATGGGCTCGTTTTCGTTGAACGAGGTGTTGAGCACGACCGGCACGCCCGTCATCCGGCCGAACGTGGTGATGAGACGCCAGTAGCGCGGGTTGGTCTCCCGCGACACCGTCTGCAGGCGTCCGGAGCCGTCCACGTGGGTCACCGCGGGGATGACGGCCCGCTTGTCCGGCCGCACCGGGTAGACCTGGACCATGAACGGATCCGGCACGGCCCCGACGAAGTAGTCGTCGAGGGCCTCGACCGCGATCGACGGCGCAAACGGCCGGAACTTCTCACGGAACTTGATCCGGCTGTTGATGATGTCCCGCATGTCCGCCCGTCGCGGGTCGGCCAGGATGCTGCGATTGCCGAGCGCGCGCGCGCCCCACTCCATCCGCCCCTGGAACCAGCCCAGCACGAGGCCGCTGCCGATCGCGGACGCCGCCCACTCGCAGAGCGCCCCCTCGTCGTCGAGACGCTCGCAGGTCGCGCGTGTGGCCAGTTCCCGGCTCCGGGCGGCCAGCGCCGCCTCGATCGCGCGGTCCGTGAACTCGGGCCCCCAGTACGCATGCGTCATCACGCTCCGGCGTGCACCGCCGGAGCCGTGCCAGGCGGCGAGCGCGGCGCCGAGTGCCGTCCCGTTATCGCCGGAGGCCGGCTGCACGTAGATCTCGCGGAACGGCGTCTCCTCGCGCACCTTGCCGTTGGCCACGCTGTTCATCGCGCACCCGCCGGCGAGACACAGGCGATCGGACGGAATGCGCCGGTGGAGCGCGCGCAGCACCGCGAAGGCACGCTGCTCGTACACGGCCTGCAGCGAGGCGGCGAGCGCTTCGTGACGCGGAGTCAGCGGCTCGTCGGGACGCCGCGGGGGCCCGAGCAGGTCCGCGAGGCGGTCGTCGAACACCTGGCCGATCTCGGGCGCGCCCGACGCCCAGGTCAGCTCCCCGCCGGTCCGCCAGTGGCGGAAGTAGCGCAGGTCCAGGCGCACGCCGCCGTCACGGTCAACCTGGACCAGCTGGCCGAGCGCGTCGGTCATCGAGCGCTCGCCGTACGGCGCGAGCCCCATGACCTTGAACTCGTCGCCGTAGTGCGGAAATCCGAGGTACTGCGTGATCGCCAGATAGAAGAGCCCGAGCGAGTGCGGGAACCAGGTCCGGCGGTCGTGGCGCAGCCGCGTGCCGCGGCCCTCGGCGAAGCTCGTGCTGACGAAGTCGCCGAAGCCGTCGATCGCGCAGACGGCGGCCTGCTCGAACGGGCTGACGAAGAACGCACTGGCCAGATGCGCCGGGTGGTGCTCGACGTGCCGCAGGCGGCGCCTGACGTGGCCGGCGGGCAGACCCAGGACGGCCGCCAGCCGCGCGTGGACGCTGTCCACGGCCGCCAGGTTGCGCGCGCGGTCCGTGATGAGCCGCAGGTCCGGCCGATGGCGCGCGGCGAACAGGACCTTGCGCCAGAGGTGCGCCCGCGGCGCCCTGGACACGGCGAACAGATCGACCTCACCCGGCGTGAGGTGCGCCATCGTGAGGCAGGCGTGGATCGCCTGGTCGGGAAACCCCGCCGTGTGCTTGATCCGGTTGAAGCGCTCCTCTTCCACGGCGGCGACGAGCTGCCCGTCGACCAGCAGCGCGGCCGCGACGTCTCCGTGGAACGCATTGACTCCGAGTACGACCATCGTCTGTGACCTTACACTGCCCCGAGCGCGGCCCTGAGACGCGCCGTCAACTGCTCCGGGCGGAACCGTTCGTCAATCGTCCGCCGGGCGGCGGCCGCGAGACCCTCCCGCCACGTCTCGTCGGTGAAGAGCCGCACGAGGCCCGCGAGCAGCCGCTGCCGGTCGGCCGGGTCGACGATGACGCCGCTGACGCCGTCCTGCAGGATCTCCTCCGCCGCGCCCGGCGCGGCGAGGCACGGGCGTCCGGCCCGCATCGCTTCGAGGAAGACGAGCCCGAACCCTTCGCCCGTGCTCGGCATCGCGAAGAACGCGGCGCCCGCGTAGGCCGCGGCCAGCCGGGCGGCGGGCAGCGGTCCCGCGAACACGACCCCCTCGCCGGCCCGCGCGCGCAGGCGGTCCGCGTCATTGCCCGTACCCGCCACGACCAGCGTGGCGCCCGGCACCGCCTCACGGACGCGCGGCCAGACGTCGATGAGCGCGTCATGGCCTTTGTACCGTTCGTCAGCCGCCATGCGGCCGACAATCAGCGCGTACGGCCTCGGGAAGTCCACGACGGCCGGCTCGGGCGGCACGGTGTCGGGCACGGCCGGTTCGCACACGGCGACACCCAGGCCGGCAAAGGCCGGATGCGCGGCCGCGAAGCGGTCGCGCGTGGCACGGGAAATCGACAGCACGCGCCACGCGCGGCGGAGCGCGACCTGGACCAGCCGGCTCAGCGGTCCCCAGACCTCCACGCCCACGAGCACCGGCACGAGGCGGGCGCCCCGCGCGACGAGCGGCAGCGTGACCGGGAGGAGCTGGGCGTGCAGCACGACCACGACCGTGCCGGCGTCGATGCCGCGTGCCGTCAGGCCGAAGGACGCGAACCGGAGGCGGCCGCGCGCGGCGCACCGCATGCGCACCGCGGCAGGCGTACCTGCCGGCGGCGCCGCGTCGTCGAGGGACCACACCTCACACTCCGCGGACGCCTCGGCCGCCAGCGCGGCGAACGACCGTATGTACTGACGCGTCAGCGTCGAGATGCCGTCCGCGCCACCCGCGCCGGGTGTCAGCAGCAGGAACCGGCGGACCGTCTGCCGGCTCAACGGCCGCCCGCCGAACGGGGAATGGAGCCGTAGAGCGCGGTGAACCGCGCGGCGACGGCCGGCCAGCCGAAGGCCTGCCGCGCAAGCGCCTGGCCGCGCTCACCCATCAGGCGGCGCGCCGCCGGATCCGCGAGGAGACGCGAGAGCCCGTCCGCGATGGCGGCCCGCGTCTGCGGTACCACGAGACCGGCGCCGGCCTCGGCCACCGACGGCCAGCCGCACGTGTCGGTCACGAGCACCGGCGCGCCGGCCCGCATCGCCTCGAGTGCCGCAAGGCCGAAACTCTCGGAATCGGAGCACATCGCGAACGCGGCGGCGTGCCTGAGCAGTCCGTCGCGGCGATCCTCGTCGACCTGTCCCATCCAGACGATCGCCGACGCCGCCGCGCCGGCCCGCGCCTCGAGCGAAGGCCGGAGCCCCTGCTCGTCCGGTCCGGCGATGACGAGCCGCGCGTCGGGATGCCGCCGCCGCACGTCGGCGAAGGCGTCAACCAGCAGGTCCAGACGCTTGACCGGGTGCAGGCGCGACACGCTGGCGATGAGCGGGCCGTCGGCGGGCAGCCCCAGGCTCTCCCGCGTCTGCCCGGCGCCCCGCGGCTCCGGGTCGATGCCGTTCGGAATGACCTCGATGCGTGCGGACGGACACCGGCGGCGGATTCCGTCAGCCTCCCCGGACGACGTCGCGTGCAGGACGGCGGCGTTGCGGACGGCCGGCCGGTCGGCGAAGGGATAGACCAGCGCCTTCCGCCAGCGGTGGTGGCGCAGGGAGCCGGCGTCGAGCATGCCCCGCGGCGAGAGCACGTAGGGCACGCCGGCCGCGCGGGCGCTCCGCGCCGCCGCCCAGACCACGCGGTTCCACAGACCGTGAATATGCACGACATCCGCGTGCCGGACCGCGGAACCGAGATGCGCCGCCAGGTCTCGGGAACCGGCAATGCGGAACGGGCGCGAGCGGGCGAAGTACCGCACGAGCACCCCCTCGAACTCCCGCCGTTCACGCACGGACGCCGGGAGCCGGTCCGCGCCATCCGCATCGGTCGTCAGGACCTCGACGTCGCAGCCCGCCTCGACGAGCGCACGGCAGAGCCCATGAATACTGCGCGGCGGCCCCCCGAACGAGAACGCCGGCGCATAGTAGGCGCTGACGTGAACCACCCGCACCGTCAGCGGTCCGGATAGGCCGGCAGGCCCACGAAGTTGCTGGCCTGCTTGCTCCTCTCCGTCAGCACGTACCGGTCGATCAGGTACGTCAGCCCGCCGAGGTACACGAGTGTGGCGACGCTGGTGCCGATGAGCTTCGCCCACGCTTTCTCGTACAGGTAGAGGTTGTACCAGAACACGCAGACGACGAGGGCGATCGCCAGCTCGCGGTGGTGGATCATCCGGAGGAACCCGGCGAACACCGCGCCCATGGCCATGCCGAACAGCAGCACCGGAAGGAACATGACCGGCACGCCGAAGTCCAGGTAGCCCTCGGCGGCATAGCCGAACGCGATCGACGTGCCCTCCTCGGACCCGGCGACCCAGACGCCGGAATACTTGCGCACCAGTTCGCTGTCGTTGATCAGCTCGGCCTTGTCGGGAAACAGGAAGCGCGGCGTGACGGCGTGGAGCAGCGCCGCGCCCATCAGTGCGCCGTTCGTATGCGGCTGGATCCGCGGCACGCGGTCGACGGCGAGCGCGGGATAGTAGATCGCCCACGAGCGGTCGACCAGCGCCCAGACGTCACTGCCCTGCTCGGAATTCCGGTCGTCGAGCCAGTCCGTGAACAGCGCCTGCATGCGGTCGAGGCGTTCGGACCGTGACGATGCGTACAGTTCGTCTTCGTACTCGCGGCGGTACTCGCCGCGCACGCCCATCCACATCGTCAGCGTCAGGAACAGACCGGCGGAGACGGCGCCCAGCGCGACCCAGTCACTGGCCCGGCGGCGGTCGAACGCCTCGAGCAGGAAGAGCGCGAAGATGAACATCGGCTCCTTGAACCCCG
Organism: Alphaproteobacteria bacterium; assembly: GCA_050246875.1. GTDB lineage: Bacteria > Pseudomonadota > Alphaproteobacteria > UBA6615 > UBA6615 > SHWB01. Next base: position 5,269 of record JBFWVF010000018.1, read on the forward strand.
AGAAGTACCCCGTGAAGCCGAGCCCGACCTCGAAGGCCAGGATGCCGGCGAGCGGCACCCACTGGGGATGCGGCCGCATGAACCGGCGCATGACCAGCGCGACGACGGCGAGGCGGCCCATCGAGAGCACCGTCAGAATCTGCCGGATCGCCGGCAGCGAAAAGGAGAGCTCGGTCAGGGCGGTCGTGATGCCGATGCTCGCGACGTAGGCGACGAGCAGCGACTTGAGGTTGACGATCTCTTCGGCCCTGTCGCCGATCGCCGGTGCCCGGGACTCGACGATCCGGATCCCCGCGGCCAGACCGAACGTCAGCGACAGCACGCAGCCAAGACCGATGCCGACCATCTGCTCGTAGGACCGGGTCTCCATGACCGGGAAGACCTCGCCGGTCAGGCGGCTGTAGAAGAGGCCCACGCTGACCTGCGCCCACTGGACGGTCATGGCCAGCTTCAGGACGGGGGGGCCCTCGTGCTTCGGGAGCTGCGTCCAGATCAGCAGGAGCGTGACCAGGGAGGCCGCGTGCATCCAGCTCCCCATCAGGAAGCCGGCCGCCGTCGCGATTGTCAGCTGCACAAGCATGAACCTGACTCCTCAGCCACGATACAACGACTCCGACCCGTCCGCGCCGGCGTTCGCCAGCCGCCGTCCCAGCGTCACCAGACCCGCCGCGGCCTCCCGGAACCCTGCGTCCGCCAGCGGCGCCCGGCACGCCGCGACGCCGTAGCGGCCCGTCGCCAGACCCTCCCGGACATCCGCCAGCGCCGTCGTCAGGCCGGCCGTGTCGCCGACCGGCACGACCCGGCCGTTCCCGCCGTCGCGAATCAGGTCGACGCCGGCCGCCACGCCCGACGACACGACGCAGGGCAGCCCGGACGCCAGTGCTTCGTTGACCACCAGCCCCCAGGTCTCGCTGGCGCTCGGCAGCACCAGCACGTCGGCCGCCGTGTACAGGTCCACCACCTCGCTCTGATTGCGGAAGCCGGGCGTCACGACGCGGACCGCGAGCCGCCGGGCCTCGGCCTGCACGGCCTCAAGCAGGGGTCCGCTCCCGGCGGCGATGAGCACCGCGCCGGGGCCGAGCCCCGCAACGGCCTGCACCGCATCGAGCGGCCGCTTGACCGCCACCAGCCGTCCCACGAACAGCACCGCGAAGTCCTGCGGCGCCAGACCCAGTTCCGCGCGCACCCGCGCGCGGCGGCCGTCCGACCGGGCCTCGGTGGCACGGGCGGCAAACCAGTCGTGGTCGACGCAGTGCGGCGATCGCGCGATGCGATCCGCGGGCAGCGAGAAATACGCGAGGTACTCCGCCGCGCGCGTGCCCACGGCGAGCCACCCGCGGAAGAGCCGCAGCAGCAGCCACGTCCGCAGGTACCACGGCCCGCGGCGCAACCCGGCCGGTGCGGTCGACAGATTCGAGTCACCCCGGTAGACGACGGGAATGCCCCGGCGTCTGCAGGCCGCCAGCGCCCGCACCTGGAAGAGGGAGTGCCAGCCGGCGATGAGGACGACGTCGGGTCGCGTACGGGCGATGCGATCGCCGACGCCGGCCGCATCCACGCCGAGAAACGCGTCGTCCGTGAACGTCATCCCGTCCGGCTCGCGGCACGCCTCCCAGGCGTACCCGTCAAGCGGCCGGGAGTCCCACTCGAACGCCTGGCCGAAGGCCTGCCCCTGCTGTTCGGCGCGCGGCACCGCCGCGTAGAGCACCGTCAGCGTCACGTCCGGGAGATTCGCGGTGATCCAGCGGAACCACGGTGAGAAGTACTGGACCGGATGCGTCATCACCGCGGTCACCCGCAGCGGCCGCGCGGCCCCGGCGCTCACGGCCGGCCTCCGGCGGCGACGGCATCGAACACGCGCGCCAGCTGCGCCGCCACCGCGCGGGCCGACCACGGCGCGGCGGCGTCTGGTGCCGGCGGCGCGGCACCGTCCCGGGCACGCAGCACGAGCCGGTCGAGCGCGCGCGCCACCTCACCCGCCAGGGCGTCCGGGTCGACGCGGTCCTCATAGGTCAGGACCTCCGCGGCCGCACAGCCGCGCAGGAACCCGACGACGCTGCTCTCCCGGTGATAGAGCGCCAGGATCGGACGGCCCGACAGGTACGCCGGATACGCCTTGCTCGGCGTGTAGTGCGGCTCGGTGCTGCCGAGGAGCAGCAGGCCGTCGGCGCGGATCTGCGCGTCCAGCGCGTCGAGGTAGTCGACGCGTTCGGGGTGTTCATGCACGGCGTCGGACAGGCCGAACTCCGCGGCCAGCGGCAGCACGCGGTGCGGCTGGCCGGGAAGCCGCTGGTTGCTCGACCCGATGAAGTGCAGCCGGATCCGCCGTCCGGCGGCCGGATGGTCGCGGCGCAGGCGCGCCAGACCGGCGAGCAGCGCGCGCACGACGACGAGGCCGGTCGGCAGCACCGTCCCGACATACACGAGGTGCACCGCGTCCGGCGACGACTCGAAATGCCGGGGCGGACGCGGGTGGCGCCGGACGTAGTCGAGGTCGGCGGGCTCGAATCCGAGCGGCAGCGCCGCGTGGGTCACGGGCGCGGCGGACGGCACGCGGCCCAGCATGTCGCTGGCCGTCCGCGCCGAGACCGCGGTGATCGCGTCAGCCGACCGCACGACGTACTGCTCCATCAGGACCGCCACGCGGCGCGCGAGACGGCTGCGGATATCGGGACGTCCGCCGGGGCCGCCGCCGACGTCGCGGCCCCACGCGCCCACCCACGGATCCTGCACGTCGAGGACGAACGGCACGCGGTACGCGGCGCGCAGGCCTGGCCCCAGCAGGGCCGGATAGATCGGATACGTCGTGATGAACAGCGCCTCGAACCGTCCGGTGCCGAGCAGCCGCCGGGCGTGCCGCCGGAGGCCGGTCAGCGCGCGGAGGCCCAGGTCGCCGAAGCCGGCGCGGCGGGTGACTGCGGCCCGCCAGGCCGGCGCGCGGACCACGGAGATCCGGTCGGGCACGAGGCGCAGCAGGTCCGGGTCGAGCGCGCCCTCGTAGGCGTCCGGCTCGAGCGTCAGCACCGTCGGCACCCACCCGAACGCATCGAGATGCGGCGCGAGCAGGCGGACACGGTGCGACGCGGCGCTGGAGTCGGGCGGGAAGTGCGGCGTGATGAGCAGCGCCTGCCGGCTCATGCCCGCTCCGCGACACGCCGTGCGTAGAGCGCCAGGTACTGCTCCACGATCACGTCCTGACCGAACCGCTGTTCGCAGTCATGGCGTACGGCCACGCGATCGAGCTCGTGCAGCCGGGCGACGGCGCGGACCGCGTCATCCGCCCCGTCGCAGATGAAGCCGTTCACGCCGTGGCGGATCACCTCGGGCACGCTGCCGCGCCGGTAGCCCACGACGGGCGTGCCGCACGCGAGCGCTTCGGCCATGACGATGCCGAAGGGTTCTTCCCAGTGGATCGGCATCAGCAGCGCCGCGGCCCGCCCCAGCAGCGCGTTCTTCGCCGCGTCGTCGATCGCGCCGAGCCAGGTCACGCGGTCGCCGTCCACGTGCGGCAGGACCTCGCGCTCGAAGAACGCCTGCTCGGCCGCATCGTCCGGGGCCGGCCCCGCGATGACGAGCCTCCGTCCGGACCGGTGGGCAATGGCGATGGCATCGTGCGGACCCTTGATCCACTCGACGCGGCCCAGGAAGACGAGCGGGGCGTCAGCCGCCACCGCCGCCACCGGCGCATAGAGGCGCGTGTCGACCGGGTTGAAGATCGCGTCCCACCGGCCGGGGCCGTCGTCACGGACGGCCCGCTCGAACAGGCTCGCCGAGCACCCCGTCAGCGTCAGCGTGCCCCGCGACACGCGGACGGCGCGGCGGACGCCGGCCCACGGAATGGCGCGCTGGTAGCTCTGAATCTTCGGGACCTGCCGTGGCAGGATCGGCGCGAGCGCCGCGAGCCGGCCGAAGCTGTGGACGAGGTCCACGTGACGCGCCAGCGCCGTGACGCCCCAGCCCACCTGCGCCAGCTCCCGCATCCGCGCCCAGCGCGACCGGTGGGGCGGCACACCGTACGGGTGCAGCGTGCCTGCCGTGGTGCTCGCGGGATGCGCGAACAGGTGGACGGTGTGTCCGCGTTCGACCAGGCCACGGACGAGCAGGTCCACCGCCCGTTCGATGCCGCCATACAGCACGGGCGGCACGGGCAGCAGCGGATCGACGGTCAGACAGATGTTCACGCCGCGGCCCGGACCGGCCTCACGCGACCGCACCCGTCCGGCGCCACGCCCCGGCCAGGCGGTGGGCCAGCTCGGCCCCCGACACCGAATCGAGCATCAGGAACCGCCGGTGCTCACCGGCGTGCCGCGGCGGGCACGCGAACGCGTCGCCCACGGCGAACGCGTCGTCGAACGTGGCCCGCACCAGCGACACGGTCTCCGGCGAGTAGTCGACGCCGGGACGGCCGTTCGGGTAAGCGAACAGACGCGGGGGCGTGCCCGTCCAGGCCGCGATCGCGCGGGCGCAGCCCTCGACCTCGACCTGCTGCTCCGCCGCCGACGCGTTCGCCAGAATCGGATGCGTGACCGTGTGACCGCCGAGCTCGACCAGCGGCGAGGACGCCAGTGCACGCACGTCGTCGACCGTGAGCGGCGCGTGCGGGTCGCCGGGCCGTGCGGCCATCTCGCACCGCCCGGCCGCGGCACGCCACGCCGCGTACGGGAGACGCTTCATCGCGGCCACGGCGGCCGGGCCCTGCTGCTCCGCGACGGCGTCGAACCAGAACCGCACGCCGCGCGCGATCGGGTCGGTGCACAGGAACATCACCGCCGGCACCTCGAAGCGTTCGAGCATGGGCAGCGCGTGGCTGCGCCAGCTCGCATAGCCGTCGTCGAAGGTCAGCAGCACGGCCCGCGGCGGCAGCGGCCGGCCGTCCCGTGCCGCGGCGAGGAACTGCGCGGCCGTAATCGGCGTGCACAACTCCCGGAGCACCTCGCAGTGCTCGGCCAGCCGGCGCGCGCCGACGTGCAGTTCGGCCCCCTGCATGGCGGACCTCGGCAGGCTGTCGTCGCGCACGCCGTGATACGCCAGGATGGCGACGCCGTCAAACGGCCTGCGCTGCAGACGCCGGCGATAGATGCCCGACGCCCGCAGCAGCCGCGCGCGCCACTCCCGCCAGTCCGTCACGACGCGCCGCCCAGGACGTCCCGGTACAGCACCTCGAAGTCGGAGGCGACGTCGTCCATCGTACGGACAGGCCCGATACCGCGGCGCCAGCTGTCCACCAGCGAGCGATCCCGTCCGATGCTCCGCAGCACCTCGGCGAGCGCCCGCCAGTCGCCCGGCGGGACGAGCCGCCCGTTGACGCCGTCCTCGACAATCTCGGCCAGCCCGCCCATGCGCGTGCCGATGACCGGCGTGCCGACCGCGAACGCCTCCAGGGCCACGGTCGGACCGCCCTCGAAGGTCCGCGACGGACAGCACAGCACGTCGACGCTCGCGAGAAACGCCGACACGTCCGCCTCGGGGAGCGCGGGTCCGAAGCGCACGTGCGCATCCGGGCCGACGATCCGCTTGAGGCGGTCCGTCATGCGCAGTTGCTGATGCGACCCGGCCGGCGATCGGAACTCGAACCGCAGCGGCACGCGCACACCCAGCGCGCGGATCGCGCGCGCGAAGTCGAAGATGCCCTTGATCGGGTCGAGGCGCCCGACGTACGCGACCGTCAGCACGCGGCCGTCGGGCGCGCGCCGCACGGGGGCGCGGACGGGCCGGTCCCGCACGCCGAGGCGGTTCAGCAGGACGCGCGCGCCGGGGTCCTGGCGCAGCACCATCTGCCGGCCGGTGTCGGTCAGCACGACGAACGCGTCGAGCGCCTGCAGCGTCTCCGTCTGCAGGCGGAGACTGTTGCGGATGTAGGCCGGCAGGCCCAGGCGCGTGCCGACCGGCCCGGGCAGGCGTCCGAGCAGCGACGCGATCGGCACCGGAATCAGGCTCGCGAGGTCGGCGATCGGACGGGGAATGCCCGCGAGCTGATGCAGACACGCGGTGCACTTCGCGGGCCCGGGCACGCCGTCGCACGGCACGCGCCCCCACCGGAGCAGCGTGCCGCGGGCGCACAGGAATCCCAGCGCCCCCGAGTGCGTCGTGCAGACGACGCGCGCGCCCGCCGCGACCCCGGCCTTGATCTCCCACGGTCCGACTCCCGTCGCGAACGTGTGCACGTGGAGGATGTCCGGCTTCCACCAGTCGAGCCACGCGTGCAGGTGCTCGGCGCCGCGGGCCTGCACCATGTGCCGCGCCTCGGCACGCGTCGGCGCCGCCGGCACGGGATACCGGAGCACCAGCGCCCCGTCGTGCTGATAGGTCCGTGGCGCCGTCACGCCCGCGTCCGGCGCCGCCACGCGCACCTCGTGTCCGCGGGCGCGCTGCCGGCGGACGAGTTCCGCGACGTAGATCTCGGTACCGCCGACCGACTTCGGCAGATACCAGGCACACAGGTGCAGGATCTTCACGGGCGCCCGGATACGGACACGGCAGGCTCGACCGACAACCCTGCATCGGCCAGCGTCCACGCGCCACGCCGGCAGACGACGCCCTTGGCGCGCGTCAGCTCGAGCGGCCGCCACGGGTGGATGGGCGGCAGGATCTCGAACTCGAATCCGTCGATGACCTCGTCGGAAATCAGCAGGTTCGGAATCCCGAGGAAGAGGCTCAGGCGGTACCGGCCCGGCACGAACGTCGGTCCGGGCAGCGTGACGCGGAGGGTGCAGGCTTCGCTGGCCGGCAGCACGACGCCGCCGTCGTCCAGCGTCATCAGGTTGCAGATCGGCGTGCCGTCGTCGCCGGTCAGCGTCACCTCGAGCATCTGCCCGCTCAGCGCTCCCGCGTGGCCCGTGTCCGCCGACAGCCGGAACTCGAAGACGAGGTCCGCGTCGCAGGGGACCTGGCCGGCCGGCCGGCCGCCGGCGATCAGGCGCACGTCCTCGACGCGCGCGGAACCGATGCCCTGCCGGGCGAGCGGCCGGAACCGCCCGAGGTTCCCGTCCTCGCTCAGCGCGGCGCGGTACCGCGTGACGACGTCGCCGATGGGACCGTCCTCGACGAGCCGTCCGTGCTCGAACAGCAGGCCGCGCGAGCACAGCCGCTGCACGGCCTCGAGGTTGTGACTGACGAACAGAATCGTGCGGCCGGCCTTCGACACTTCGCTCATCTTGCCGAGGCACTTCTTCTGGAACTCGGCGTCACCGACGGCCAGCACCTCGTCCACGAAGAGGATCTCCGGCTCGAAGTGCGCCGCCACCGCGAACGCCAGCCGCACGTGCATGCCGCTCGAGTAGAACCGCACGGCCGTGTCGATGAAGCGCTCCACGCCGGAGAACGCGACGATCTGATCGAACTTGCGCGCGATCTCGGCTTTCGACATGCCGAGGATCGCGCCGCTCAGGAAGACATTCTCGCGGCCCGTGAGCTCCGGATGGAAGCCGGTGCTGACCTCGAGCAGGGCGCCGACCCGCCCGTCGAGCACGGCGCGGCCCTCGGTGGGATCCGTGATGCGGGCCAGCACCCGCAGCAGCGTGGACTTGCCGGCGCCGTTGCCGCCGACCACGCCAACCACGGTTCCACGCTCCACGTCGAACGAGACGTCCCGGATCGCCCAGAGCGGCGTCGTCGGTCCGTCGACGCCCTCCCGGCCCGTGAGCCGGCGGCCGGCGCTGGCCGCCGCCATCATGATCCGCTCCCGGAGGGAACCGGCCTGCCGGCTGGCCTGTCCGATCTGGTAGAGCTTGCCGAGGCCCTCCACTCGGAGCGCGAGGTCAGAGGACATCGACGAGCGTGCCCTCCACACGCCGGAAGTACAGGAGCCCGGCCCAGAGGGCCGCCGCCACGCTCGCGCAGGACACCACCAGCATGAGCCCGGGCCCCGGCGTGCCGAGCACGGCCCAGCGGAAGCCTTCGACGACCGACGCCATCGGGTTCAGGCCGTAAATCGGGCGCCAGCGCTCCGGTACGAGCGACGCCGGGTACGCAATTGGCGTGGCGAACATCCAGAACTGCAGCGCGAACGGCAGCACGAACCGGACGTCGCGGTACTTCACGTTCAACGCCGCGAACCAGATGCCGGCGGCGAACGCCGTCGCGGCCGCGAGCGCGATGAAGACCGGCAGCAGCACCACCTGCGGCGCCGGCCACTGCCGGTACCACGCCGTCTGCAGCAGGAACAGCACGGCGAGCGCGATGCCGCAGTCGATCAGCGGCGTGATGATGGACGAGGCCGGCACGAGGAGCCGCGGGAAATAGACACGCGCGATGACGCGATTGCCGACCAGCGACGCGGCGGCGTTGCTGAGGCTCTGCGCGAAGTACGTCCACGGCACGAGTGCCGCGAACGTGAAGATCGCGTACGGCTGGCCGTCGGACGGCACGCCGGCCAGGCGCCCGAAGACAACGGTGAAGACCACCATCGTCATGAAGGGCTGGAGCACGGCCCACGCCGCACCGAGCACCGTCTGCTTGTAGCGGACCTTCGCGTCCCGCCAGACGAGGAAGTACAGCAGTTCCCGGTACGCCCAGAACTCCCGCACCAGCACACCGAGCGGGCGGCGGCCCGCCGAGACGACCGTCAGCGCAGTCACCGCGTGGACCCCGCCGGCCCGGGCACCGGCCGCCGGCTAGAGCATGCGCTGGCGGACAACAATCGTGTCACCCGGCAGGATCGGGTCCGTGCCCTTCAGCTTGACCTCTTTCTTCTGCCCCTTCACCATGCGCTGGGCCTTGATGCCGCGCATCGACCCCTTGTCGGACACGCCACCCGCCAGCGTGAGCGCCTGCAGCAGCGTCATGCCCCGCTCGTACGTGTAGGCGCCGGGAGACCGCACGTACCCGGACACGTAGAACTTCTCCGCGCGCGGCACGAAGATCGTCTCGCCTTCCCGGATCGTGATGTTGGCGGACAGCCGGCCCTCCTGCAGTTCCGCGAGCGAGATGCGGACGGTGTTCGTGGCGGCCTCGACCGTCAGCGGGCTGTCGGGGGCCCGAGCGCCGGGCTGGAGGACGAGCACCTCCGTGCCCGAATTGGGTCCGAGGTACCCGGCCTGCGCCAGCGCCTCCAGCAGCGTCGTCTGCGCGCCCGTGATCGGGTACTTGCCCGGCGACTTCACCTCGCCGACGATGAAGATGTTCCGCGCGCGGAACTGCTCCACTTCGACGGAGACCTGCGGGCGCTTCACCCAGCCTTCGGCCAGCTTCTTCGTCAGCATTTCCTCGATACCGCGCAGGGTCTGCCCGGCCGCCGGCACGAGGCCGATGAACGGATACGTGAAGGAGCCGTCGGTATCCACACGGAACGAGCCGGTCAGCTGCGGCTCCTCGAAGACGGCGATGCGCAGCACATCCTGCGGTCCCACCACGTAGTCGCGATTGTCGTCGGCCTTGGCCGGGGCCGGGACCGACGCAGGCGCAGCCGGTGGCGCCGGGGCTGCCGCCGGAGCCGGAGCCTGGACGGGGGCCGGGGCCGGAGCGGGGGCGGACGCCTGTGCCAGCAGCGCCGACATCCAGAGCGGGGTCAGCAGGGCGACCAGGGCGACTGTGCGTTTCAACATGGCGCTAATCCTTCACAGGACGAGGGACAGGGAGGCGATCAGGCGCTCCCGGTTGAAGTTCTCCTGGGACAGCGTCGACCGCCGGCGCTGAAAGTCGTAGGCCAGCGTGCTTCGGACAGACGTCGACCAATAGAAGGCCAGCCCGACCGCCCACGAATCATACCGCTCGCGCCGCGCGATCTGGTTGATGAACAGGTTCTCCGAATGGCGCATGAACTGGCGCGACGCGGCGGCCGTCGCCTTGAGCGGCCCGGCGATGTCCTGGGTCAGGTCGATCGCGTACTGGGTCTGCAGGTTGAACGGGGAGTCGTACGACGCGTTCGTGTCGCGGAAGTACCGGAAGTTGAAACGGCTCGATTCCCGGAACGTGTAGCCGATGTTGATGTCCGCCAGGAGCCCCTTGAACGGGATGCCAGGAGCCTGGACCCGCAGCCGGTGATAGCCCAGGACCGCCCGCCCACGAATCACGGCGTCGGGCGCGAAGAAGAGCGTTCCGAAGTAGCGCCGGTCGTCGGTGTTCCGCGTGGGGTCCGACTGGTAGTAGTCGCGGATGCGTGAGATGTCGAGGCTCAGTGTGGTCAGCGACGTCAGCGCGTAGCGGACGCCGACGTTGAGGCTCTCGGTCCGCCGGTTCAGGCTCTTCGCGATTTCGATCCCCCGAAAGATCTGTCCGCCGTCGAACGCGGTCCGCGAGCGAAGCAGGCTCGCTTCCACGGACGCCTTCGCCGTCACCGCCAGCGCCAGGCCGCCTCCGAGCGTGCGACCGTGCCTCTGGATGCGCAGGTCGATGTCACCCTGACGCTCCCGCCCCTGTTCGTAGGCGGCCATGACGAACGGCGTCATCCTCGACAGCTCGGCCTGGATGCGCCCGTTGAACTTGCGGTTGATCATCCGCTCCTGGACGTACTTCTCGAAATAGACGAAGTCGACGATGGCATCCCCCGACACCGTCAGCAGCCGCGATGTGGCCTTCGACGTCACGCTCGGCGTGAAGGTCATCATCCGGTCCGGGCTGCCCTGCGGGAGGACGTAGACATTGCTGTCGGTGCCCACGTCGCGGAGCGCGACCGTCGGTGTCCACGTGATGCCGGCCGTCTCGAGCGGCCGGCCGAGCTGGGCGCGCGCGGAACCCGGCCATGCGAGGCCCGCCGCCAGGAACAGCGCGATGCCGCAACCCTTTCTCATCGCACGGCCGCCTGGAACTCACCGTCGCCGTCGAGGTCGACCTCGAGCAGCGGCTCGGCGCCGTCGCGATAGGTCAGCCGTCGCACGGGCCGGCCCGGGTGCTGGTCGTCGTCCATCGAGAGCACCCGCAGGTCCCCGCCCTCGTACTCCTCCCAGTGATCCACCGTCCCATCGCGATTGACGTCGGTCTCCACGCGGGCCAGGCGGGTGCCGTCGTAGTGTTCGATGCGATCGATGACACCGTCGCGGCCCGTGGACATCTCGATGCGCCGGGTGCTCCCGGTCTGGTAGAGCCAGGTGTCCTCGACGCCGTCGCGCCCGCTGGACGTGCCGAGCTTCAGCAGCTGTCCGTCCGCGCCGTAGTACTCCCAGCGATCCACCTTGCCGTCCCTGTCCTGGTCGCCTTCGAGTCGCACGGGCCTGCCGTTGGCGAGAAAGGTCCGCACGTCCACCCGGCCGTCGCGGTCGATGTCGTAGTCCAGCCTGACCAGGTCGCGTGTGGCGGGGTCGTAGACGGGCGTGACCCTGCCCTCGTCCGCCGCGCAGCCCGGAAGGGCTGCCGAGGTCCCTAATAGCAGAGCCACAATTATGACATAAAGAGACAGCTTCGCCCTTTGGGATACACTGCCGTCACGAACGAGTCCCGGCATCAGCCTATCCCCACGTCTCGGCACGGCCCAAATCTACCATCACGGTCTCCGTTCGCCGGCGCCCGTCCCATACCCGTATCGGCGCCACGGGGCCGGCCGATAAGGCAGGTAGTGCCGCTCACCCCGCCCATGCCTGATCCGTGCCGACCGCTGCTGAAGTGGGTAGGCGGAAAACGCCAGTTGCTGCCGGCGATCCGCGCGCACTACCCGGCTGCATTTACGCGCTACATCGAACCGTTCCTCGGCAGCGGTGC
>JBFWVF010000019.1:0-13308 GCA_050246875.1 Alphaproteobacteria bacterium
CGCGTGGCGCTGCCGGTGGCACGCATCTGGGATACTTAGTGGTCTGCCACTGACCCCAATGCTTCCGCGCTGGGCGCTGACCGTCGTCGCCGCCGGCGCCGTCACCGCCGCGCTCGTGGCCGGCCAGACGCCGGCCGGGCCGTTCGTCGTCGACACGCCGGGCCTCCCGGCGATCGACCGCGGGCTGCGCGCGTGGGACGCGACGCGGGGGCCCGGCCGTTCGGGACGGGCCGTCACACGTCCCGAGGCTCCCGACACCGGACCGGTGGCCGCGAGCGTCATCGTCCGCTTCCGTGACGACGCTCCGACGGACACACGCCTCCGCACCCTCTCCGCCATCCGAGGCACGCGCGCCCCGAAACAGGCCTGGTCCGACTTCGAGGTCGTCCACCTGCCGCCGGGCAGCGACCCGGAGGCGGTCGCGACGGCGCTGGCGGCCAGGCCGGATATCGACTGGGCGCAGCCGCGCTACCGGGTCCAACCGCAGTTCGTCCCGAACGATCCGCTGTACCCGCGACAGTGGAACTTCCAGGCCATCGACATGGAGCGGGCGTGGGACATCAACCGCGGTGCGTCATCGCAGATCGTGGTCGCCGTGCTCGACTCCGGGATGGCCTATCGCAACGCCACCGTCCGCTTCACCGGCCGGACGCTCCCGCCGTTCCCCGCGCTCGGACGGGTCGACGTCCCGTTCGCCGCCGCACCGGAGCTCGGCGGTCCGGACCGCTTCGTGGCGCCGCGCGACTTCATCTGGAACACGGACACGCCGCTCGACATGGACGGCCACGGCACGCACATCGCCGGCACGATCGGCCAGGTGACGAACAACGGCGCCGGCGTGGCGGGCATGGCCTTCAACGTGCGCCTGATGCCGGTGAAGGTCATCGACGGCGACTGGGATGCCATTTTCAACAGCCCCCGCTTCGCAACCGATGACGTGATCGCGCAGGGCATCCGCTACGCCGCCGACAACGGCGCGCACATCCTGAACCTGAGCCTCGGGCGCGACGATCGATTTCCGGCACCGGCCGTCAGGAGCGCGATCGAGTACGCCGTGCATCGCGGCGTCTTCGTCGTGGTCGCGGGCGGCAACGAGTTCACCATCGGGAATCCACCCAACCCCTTCGCCGACTTCGCGAACGAAATCCAGGGCATGGTGTCGGTGGCTGCCACCGGGCGCACGAACCGGCGCGCGTTCTATTCGAACACCGGCCCGTACGTGGAGATCGCCGCGCCCGGTGGCGACACCAGGCGCGACGGTCCGACCGGCGGCATCCTGCAGCAGACCTACGACATCGACTTCGTCGACCGCTTCTTCCTGTCGCGGTTCGGCCCGCCCCGCTTCGACGTCTTCGCCTACGAGTTCTACGAAGGCAGTTCGATGGCCGTCCCGCACGTCGCGGGCTTCGCCGCGCTGCTGATGCAGCAGGGCATCACGTCGCCGGCGGCGATCGAAGCCGTCATGAAGGCCACCGCGACCGACCTCGGCGCACCGGGCCGCGACAACGAGTACGGCCACGGCCTGATCAACCCGCGCGCGGCACTGCGCGGCCTGGGGTTGCTCAAGTGAGGGCGATCGTGGCCGCGGCCGTCGTCGCGCTGGCCTCCGCGCCCGCGTGGGGCCAGACGGCGCCCGCCCCGGCGCGCCCGACGGGTCGCGCGGACGCACCGGTCTCGGTACGCGCGTTCGCGGACGCCGGCGTGGAGACGTTTCACGCGAACGACGCCTTCCACGCCGTGTTCGACCGCCGCACCGGCGTGCGGGTCGGCGGCGGCCTGTTCGTCTCGCTGCCGAAAGGACTGTTCGCCGACGTCCGCGTGAGCCGGCTGCAGATGACCGGTGAGCGCGCGTTCGTCTTCGAGGGGCAGCGCTTCCCGCTGGGCATCGCGGACACGCTCACGGTGATTCCAATGCAGGTCACCGGCGGGATTCGTGCCGGGCGTCCGGGTGCCCGCACTGTGCCCTACGTCGGCGCGGGCGCCGGGTGGTACCGCGCGAGCGAAGCGTCGGCGTTCGCGAGCGAGGGGGAAACGGCGGAGCGGACGACGCCCGGCTACCACGTGGTGGGCGGCGCGGACGTCCGGCTCTGGCGGCGCATCGGCGTCGGCGGTGAAGTCGAATGGAGCCACGTCAGCGGGGGCCTCACCGGCACCGGCATCGCCAGCGCGCTGGACGACACGAACCTCGGCGGCATCAGCGTCCGCGTCCGCGTCCTGGCGGGCACATGGTAGGCCGGGCGCCGCGTGGCACGTTCGCGGCGAAGGTGCTGGCGGCCGTGCGGCGGATCCCCGCGGGACGCGTCGCGACCTATGGCGATATCGCGGCGCTGGCCGGGTCGCCGCGCGCGCATCGCGCGGTCGGCACCGTGATGCGGGAGTGCCGCGACCCGGGCGTGCCGTGCCACCGCGTCATCGCGGCCGGTGGCGCCCTCGGCGGCTACGGCCGCTTCCTGCAGCTCAAGCGGGATCTCCTCCGGGCCGAGGGGCTGACGGTGTCCGCCACGCGGGTGCGAAACTTCACGGCCGTCCGCTGGCCGGGGGCCGGCCGGACGCACGGCCCGCGCAGCACGCGGGCGGTGCACCTGCTCGCCTCCGCACTGCTCGCCGGCCTGGCGCTGGTCGGCGGCGGCCCGGCCACGCACGCGGCCCAGAAGCCCGCCTCCGGCATCGCCGCGCTGGTGGCCGCCCGCGACGAGGCGCGGACGCTGCTCGCGAACGGGCAGGCCCCGTCGGTGCCGGCGGCGGCGTTCCAGGCCCGCGACGCGGCGCTCGCGCTCGACGCGGCCGTGGCCACGCTCCCGGCCGACGTGCGCGTCCGCGTGGAGCGTGCCGTCCGCGCGATCGTGCTGGCGGCCTGGCGGCTGGACGCCGCCGGCGACGCGGGTGATCTGGCGCAGCTCGAACACGGGGTCGCCCGCCTGTCCGAGGCCGTCACGACCATCGACGCCGCGCTCCCGAAGGCACCGGGGCCCGTGGCGGGCGTGCCGACGGACGCGGTCAGCCAGGCCGTCCCCGGCTACACGGATCAGGTCCGGCCGGTGCTCCGGGAGCGCTGTGCCGTCTGCCACGACGACCGCGGTGCGGCCGTGCGGCTGCTGGACTACGCGTCGGCGGTGAGGGCCGCCCCCGCCATCAGGGACCAGGTGCTGCGCGAGGTGATGCCCCCGTGGTTCGTCGACCCGGAGGGCCCGCCCGTGACGGGGTCCCACACGATGCGCGCGCGCGAAATCGACACGATCCTGCGATGGACGAGCCGGGGCACCCCGGAGGGCGCCTCCGGCGGGAGCCCACCCGCGCCTGCGCAGCCTGTCACGCCGGCCTGGACCGCCGGACCGCCGTCCCGCGTGCTCGAGGCCCCGGCCATCCCGCTCGTGCCCGGTCAGCCGGGCGCGCGGACGCGCGTGGCCGTCGCGACGGGCCTGACCGGGGATCTCTGGGTCCGCGCGGTCGACGTGCTGCCGTCGGATCCGTCGCTGCTGCGCGCGGCACGCGTCAGCCTGGACGGCGGTCCCGTACTCGGCACGTGGTTTCCCGGCGAATCATCCGGCGAGCCCCCGGCGGGCACGGCGTTCCGGATTCCGGCCGGGGCCACGCTGCAACTCGACCTGCAGGTGCACGCACTGCCCGCGGGAAGCACCGCCCGCACGCTCGCGATTCGGATCGGACTGTACGACGCGCCCGCGCCCGGACGCGGCCTTGTCGCGCGGACGTTCGACGACACGCTGACGCTGGACGCCGCGGCAACGGTCGTGGGCGTGCGCGTCATCCAGACGGAGCCGCTCGACTCGGTGGACGTCGTCGCACTGGCGCCCGACGGCCGCACCACGGCCGTCCTTCGTCTGCGGGCATCGCACCCCGGGTGGGATCGCCGCTACTGGCTGGTGCGGCCGGTCGCGCTCGCGGCCGGCACGAGCCTGAGCGTGCACGTGTCGGGCGAGAACCCGACGGTCGAAGTGCTGCTCGACGCGCCCGCTAGACCTTGAAGTCCGGCGGGACCATCTGGAAGCGCCGGCCGTCCGGGTCCGTCACGAACAACGACTCGCCGCGCGGGGCGGCCTGCACGCCGCTCTTCGCGAGCCGGTCGGCGAGCGCCTGCGTCTGCTTGCCGTCCATCCCCGGAATGCTGAGGGCGTAGTGGTCGAACGACGCCTGCGTCGGCGCGCTGCCGATTGACAGGTGCGTGCCGTCGGCCAGCGGCACGATTGCGCGGTCCTTCCGGAACTCGACCGGCACGCCGAGCAGCGTCCTGTAGAACTCGCCGGTCTTCTGGAAGTCGATCGACTTCACCTCGACGTGATGCAGGCCGCGGGCCTCGATCAGGCCGGCCGCCCGGGCGGACGTGGTGCCGGCGGCGACCGCCACGGCCGTCACGGCCTGCAGGAAGCCGCGGCGGTCGAGCCCTCCGCCTTCGTACTGCGTCAAGAGCTGGTCGAACGCGGTGGTCATGGTCGGTCGCTCCTCGGGCGCGCCGTCGTATCTGCGCCGGCCGCTATGATACCGACGATGCCCGCCGACGTCCCCTCGCTCTTCGACCTCACGCACAGGACAGCGCTGGTCACCGGCGGTTCCCGCGGCCTCGGGCTCGAAGCGGCGATCGCGCTGTGCGAGGCCGGCGCGGCGGTGGCCATCACCGGACGCCGGCGCTCGTGGCTCACGTCCGCCGCCGACGAGATCCGCCGTCGCGGTCACACGTGCCGCGTCATCGAGAGCGACGTCTCGGACCCGGACCAGGCCGCACGCACGGTGCGCGATACGGTCGACGCACTCGGCGGCCTCGACATCCTCGTCAACAACGCGGGCGTCTCGTGGGGCGCGGCCGCGGAGGACCTGCCGGTCGAGAAGTGGACCGAGGTGATGGCCACCAACGCCACCGGCACGTTCGTCATGGCGCAGGCCGCGATGCGCGCGATGCGGACGACGGGCGGGGCGATCGTCAACGTCGCGTCCGTCGCCGGCCTCGCCGGGACGCCACCCGAGATCCTCGACGCGGCCGCGTACACCGCCAGCAAGGGCGCCGTGATCGCGCTGACCCGCGACCTGGCCGTGAAGTGGGCGCGCCACGGCATCCGCGTCAACGCGGTCGCGCCGGGCTTCTTCGACACGCGCATGTCCACCAGGGTCATCGAGCGCAGCCGCGCCGGGATCGAGCGGCTGACGCCGATGGCGCGCATCGGCCGGCCGGGAGAACTCGGCCACACCATCGTGTTCCTCGCGGCCGATGCGTCCCAGTACGTGACCGGCCACGTGCTGCCGGTCGACGGCGGCATGCTGGCCTGGTAGGCCGATCCGTTCCCGCTTCGCCCCGGCAAACTGCCATGGTAGTTTTGACGGACAGACCGGAGACCTCCTGATGTCCAGAAACACCTCGATTCCCACACTCACCCGGCGCGGCTTCGTGACGTCAGGCGGCGCGCTGTTTGTCGGCCTCGCCGCCCTGCCGGACCTCACGCTGCACGCACAGGCCCCGGCCGCGAAGCCGACGACGCTCGACGCCACCGCGGTCGCCTCGTGGCTCGAGATCCACGAGGACGGGCGGATCGTCGCCCGCACGGGGAAGACGGAGACCGGGACCAGCGCCAGCGCCTTCTACGCGCAGATGATCGCCGAGGAACTCGACGTCGACTACCGGAACGTCACGATGGTGATGGGACACACGGACGAAACGCCCGACGGCGGCCTTTCGGCGGGCTTTCTTGGCGGCGCGAACAACCAGAAGAAGGTGGCGGCCTACACGCGCCAGGCGTTGCTGGGCCTCGCGTCCACCCGGCTGGGCGTCCCCGCGGCCGACCTGACCGTGACCAACGGCATCGTCAGGGGCGGCGGCAAGGAGATCAGCTACGCCTCGCTGGTCAAGGGTCAGCAGCTCGACCTGAAGATTCCGATCGGCGGATCGCTCGCGAAGATCGACCCGAAGAACCCGGTCGGGATCGGCGGGCTGCTCGGCATCAACGTCACCGGCACGCCGCCCGTCAAGAAGATCGACGACTACACGGTGGTGGGCGTCTCGCACGAGCGTCCGCTCATCCGCGACATCGTGATGGGCAAGCCGGTGTTCAGCGGTGACGTCGTGCTCCCGGGCATGCTGCACGCACGGATGGTGCGCCCGGCCACCGTCGGCTCCACGCTCGTCGCGGCCGGCGCGCTGGATCGCCGGAAGTTCCCGACGGCGGAAGTCGTCGTCAAGGGCAACCTCGTCGCGGTCGTCTCGCCAGGTGAATGGGAGGCCGTGCAGGGCGCGCAGGCCGTCGCGGCGGCAACGAAGTGGACGCCCTGGTCCGGCCTGCCGGGCAGCGACAAGGTCGTCGAATCGCTGCGCGGCGTGACGTGGGAGCTCGCGGGCAAGAAGGGGGACGGCGCGAAGGTCGACGCGGCGCTGGCCGGCGCCGCGAAGGTCATCACCGCCACCTACGAACAGGGATGTGTCCGGCACGCGCCGATGGGGGCGTTCGTCGCCACCGCGGATGCGCGACCCGACGGCTCGGTGACGATCTGGGCCCAGTCGTCGCAGCCGCAGGGCGCCCGCGCGAACATCGCCAACACGCTCGGCATTCCGTTCGAGAAGGTCACCGTGCGGTGGGCGCAGGGGCCAGGGCAGTACGGCCGCACGACGTATGGCGGCGACAGCGCCATGGCGGACGCCGCGATTCTGTCGACGCTCCTCGGAAAACCCGTGCGCGTGCAGTGGACGCTGGCCGAAGACCTGGCGTGGTCGAGCCTCTCCCCCGCCTGGTACGACCACGTGAAGGCCGGCCTGGACGCGGAGGGCAATCTCGTCGCGCTGCAGAACGACTGGTACTCCCCGCACGAGAACGACGCCCGGATGCTGGGCGCGATCCTCGCCGGGATGCCCACGCTCTCGCCGGGCATCATGCATCCGTTCCAGGCGGTGGCGACCGTGTGGCCCTACGACAAGGCCGTCGCGCTCGAGCAGGTCTTCACGGCGGAGAACATCGCCAACGGCGCGGCGGCCGGCGGGCTGCGCGGGAACATCATGCGCACGCCGCAGCACCGGCAGCCCAACGTCGCCGTGGAGGGCCTGATCACGGAAGCCGCCGCGGTGGCGAAGGCCGACCCGGTCGAGTACCGGATCCGGCACACGTCGAACGCGGCCTACGCGCGCATCCTCCGGGAGGTCTCGGACGCCCACGGCTGGACGCCCCGCCCCTCGCCGAACCCGTCCGCGCGGCGCACGGGCCCGGCGCCCGTGACCGGCCGGGGCGTCGGCGTGATCTTCCGGGGCGGGATCTATGTGGCGATGGCCGACGTCGAGGTCGTGCCCGCCACGGGCGCCGTCCGGCTGACCGCGCTGACAGTTGGGGTCGACGTCGGCAAGGTGATGAACCCGCGCCACCTGACGTCGATGCTCCAGGGGGGCGCCGTCATGGGCGTCGGGGAGGCCCTCTTCAAGGAAGTGACGTTCGACGCCAGCAGGGTCACCAGCACCGACTGGACGAAGTACCGCATCCCGCGGATGGCCGACCTGCCCGAGATGAAGGTCGTGTTCACGTCGCGCAACGACCGCGGGATCAGCGGCGGCGGCGAAGGCGCGAACGGCGCGGCACCGATCGCGATCATGGCGGCGTTCTTCGACGCCACGGGCGTCATGCCGCGGCGGATCCCGCTGACGCCCGGCTATGTGACGTCGATTCTCCGGGCGTAGCGGCGGGCGCCAGGCCGGGCGCCGCCCGGCTCAGCTCAGCGGAGCGCCCGGGAACAGCAGGTCGACCAGCGACGCCATCGTGCGGGTCGCGTCGCCGAAGCCGGTGGCGCGCTCGTAGCGCGCCAGGACGGCCACCGCGTCGTCAACCGTGGCCGCGTGCTTCGCTTCGAACTCGACGCAGTGCACCTCCCGGCCGCCCCCGGTCGCGCGGTAGTGCACCAGTTCGCAGTCCGCGAACTCCCAGACCTCGATGTCCTTGACGACGTCGCCCTGCCACAGAGCCCCCAGACGGGCGACGAAGGCGTCGACGGCGGCCTCCTGGTTGCCGGCGTGATGACCGAGGTCCAGGTTGATCTCGTCGCGGACCTCCGGGTCGGCTTCGAGCGCCTTCACCGTGAGCTGGTGCAGGTCCTCGTCGAAGCGGTGGCGGATGACGTAGCGCTCGGCCCGGCCGTGCGCCGTCAGGAAGTAGCGGTCCTTCACCCGAAGCGCGAAGGTCCGCAGCGGCGCCGGACGCAGGGCCTCGACGGCCGCGCGGAACCTGTCGAGGTCGAACGACGCCTCGACGACGAACTTGTGCTCGATCTCCTTGAAGCGCATGCGCCTCGCTACATCCACCGCTTGAGGGGCCCCAGGCACGCCATCTTGCCACGGAGCCGCAGCGAGAGGGCCCGCGCCCAGCCGGACCGCACGACCTCGGTGTCCGGGTCGGCGCGGAGACCGGCGACGATCTCCCGGATCGGGGCAACGACGCGGGCGTCGCGGCAGGCCAGCATGGACTCGGCCAGCCGGTCGTGAGCAGCGTCCTCGAAGTTGTAGCTGCCGAAGGCCGCCCACGCGTCGTCCACGAGCACGATCTTCGAGTGCTCACCGCGCCGGTTCTCCCGGATCGTCACGCCGGCCCTCAGCAGCGCAGGATAGCCGACCGCCGCGGCGATCCACGCCAGCTCGGTCGCGGGCAGTGCCTCGCGATGCGAGTGGAAGATCTCCACCCGCACGCCGCGCCGGGCGGCGCGCAGCACGGCGTCCATCAGCACGGGCACGGGCTTGAAGTAGAAGGCCGTGATCGACACGGTTCTCGTCGCCGCGTTCAGCATCGCGACCATCCGATCCGTCACGGCGTTGCCGCCGCGCCAGCCGAAGGGGCCGGTGACGGCCTGGTGCAGATTCGGATTGCAGTGCCAGTAGTCGAGCGCGATGGGATCTCCGTCCGCGCTCCCGCCGGCCGCCACCGCGCCGCTCGCAAGGTGAGACACGTGCGCGGAGTCCAGCGTCCCGCCGATGAGGGTCCAGCTCTCCAGCACGGCGTGCGCGATCGGCCCGCGCACCGAGACCGAGAACTCGTTCCAGCCCTCGAACGAACTCTTCGTGAGGTTGCTGCTGCCGGTGATGACCTCGCCGGTGTCCGCGGCCTGGATCTTGATGTGCTGACCGCCGCCGACGAGCCGCTGCACGAGGTGGCGGGGTCGGTAGAACCGGACGTCCGCGCCGAGCGCACGCAGGGCGTCCAGCCGGCCCTGCAGCGCGGCGCGGTCCTCCGATGACATCAGGACGCCGCCCAGCCGCTGCCCGAAGCCGTCCACGAGCAGCGACACGGCGACGCCGCGCCGGGCGGCGCGATCGAGCGCGTCCAGCAGTTCTCGGCCGTAGGCGTCCCACTCGATATAGAACGTCGACAGATAGAGGAACACGCGCGCCTCCTCGATCATCGCGAGGCGGCGCTGCCACTCGTGCGCGCGATCCCAGAGCGGGATGACGGAGGAGGCGGCCGGCATGCCAGCGGAGCGCGGCGGCCTACAGCCGGTACCCGCCCGCCACGTCGATGTTCACGCCTGTGACGTAGGTGGCGTCGAGCAGGTAATGCAGCGCCTGGGCCACGTCGTCGAGCGTGCCGGCGCGCGCCAACGGCACGGTTCGGCCGATCTGGTCGGGCGCGGGCAGGTCGACCGAGTTGTCGAGCTGGCCCGGCGAGATCATGTTCACGCGGATCTGCCGGTTCGCGTAGCCGGCCGCCAGTGCGCGGGTCAGCACGAGCAGGCCGGTCTTGCTGACGTAGTAGTCCGCGCCGCGCCGGTTCGCGCGGATGCCCTCCAGCCCCGCCATGCCGATGCTGACGATCTGGCCGCCATCCGGCATCAACGGGATCGCGTGGTAGCAGCAGTAGTACGCGCCCGAGAGGTTGGCGCCGATGGTCGCGTCCCAGACGGACGGGTCGAGTGCCGTGACGTCTTGCGGGTTGTAGTTGCCGACGTTGTTGACGAGCAGATCCACGCGCCCCTCGCGGGCGCGCACGCCGGCAAAGGCGGCGGCCACCTCGTCGTGCCGGCTGACGTCCACCTGCACGGCCCGGGCCTGCCCGCCGCCGGCCTCGATCTCGCCGACCAGGCCCGCGGCGTCCGCCGCGGACGCGCGGTAGACGCAGACGATGTCGTAGCCGCGTGTCGCCAGCGACAGGCACAGGTGCCGGCCGAGACGGCGGGCGCCGCCCGTCACGACGGCAACCGGTCTCACCCCGCCTCCCGGTCGCGCCACGGTGGATGGCGCGCTCACGATCGCGTCCGCTCCACGCGGACGAAGGAGTGCCGCGCCGCCGGCACCGCGGCCGGCTTGCGGACTTCCAGCCGTACGGCCGTGGCGTGCGGCACGCGCGCGCACAACAGGTCCACCACGTGAACGGCCATCGTCTCGATGAGCTGGAACTTCCGGTCGCGGACGAGCCCGGTCACGGCCGAGACGACCATGTCGTAGTCCACGACGTCTGCCACAGCGTCGGAGGCCGCGGCCGGCGCGAAGTCGTAATCGATCTCGATATCCAGCAGCACGACCTGCTCGTGCACCCGCTCGTGCGGGTAGACGCCGACGATACAGGTGACCTGCAGGTCGCGGACACCCGTGGTGCCCGTCACGACACACGCCCCTTTCGGGCTATCCAGACCTGCTCGTCTGCGACCGCCGGGTCGAAGGCCGTGCCGGAAAAGTCGCCGTAGCAGGCCTCAATCGTGAAGCCGGTCTCCTCGAGGAGCGCCCGGGCCTGTGTGACCGTCATCCAGCTCAGGCTGAGCGGCCGGTACTGACGCTGCTGCAGGATGCCCGTCGCGTCGAGCCGGTCCTCCCAGGTCACGACGCGCATCGCCTGCGCGGCCTCATCGACGAGCGACGTGACCCAGAGCAGCGCGTCGGCGCCCTCGCGCTCGTACGCCGCGCGGAGCTGGACACGACGCATGGCGTGCACCCGGGCCGGCGTCATCTGGAAGTCGTCGAAGATGAAGCGTCCGCCATCGGCGAGCTGGCTGTGGATGTGACGCAACGCGTCGCGCTTGGCCTCGAGCGTCGTCAGGTGGCCGAGGCTGTGGTACGGCAACGCGATCAGACCGGCGGGCACCGGCAGCGTGAACGACCGGAAGTCGCCCTCGATGAGCGTCATGCGGGGGAGCACGCCCGCCTGCTCGGCGCGGTCGCGGCAGCGCGCCAGCATCGGGCGCGAGAGGTCCACGCCAATCATGTCGCGGCCGCGGCGCGCCGCCTCGACGGCGATGCGGCCGTCACCCACGCCGAGCTCGACGACGGCGCCGTGTGCCGACGCGTACTGCGACAGATAGAACTCGAGATTGGCCCTGGCGCTGGCCGCCGTGTCCGTCCAGACGCCGTAGATCTCGGCGAAGCGGTCGTACTCCATGCAGACCGCATTATCTCCCGGGGCCGCACGGACCCCGGGAGCGCCGCCGCCCGAGGACGCCTATCTCGCGGGTGCGGCGTCGGCCGCCGGCTTGGGCAGGGGCACGGGCGCGCCACTGGCGTCCCGCTTCATCCCGCGGGCCCAGAGCCGCTGAATCTCCTCCTCGGTCCGCGTCGTCCAGGTCGACTTGTCGGCCAGCACCGGCGAAGGCGCGACGTCCTGATAGGAGCCGACGAACTGATCCGAGGTCCAGATGCGCTCCTTCATCCGCCAGCCGTCAGGCGTCTTCACGTAGATGTCCTCGTACTTGCCCATCAGGTCGATCGTCGGCTTGCCGCCCTTCTCCTTGATGGAGATCCCCATCATGTAGGAGGACCCGCGCGCGGTGCCGTCCGGCAGGCCGATGATCACGGGCGACGTGTTGAAGTGACGATTGCCGCCCTTCTTCGCCTGGCCGTCGCCGGTCATGAGGCTCCGGTAGAAGTACGTGTGATCCTGGGGCGTGACCATCGGCGCGCCGCTCATGCCCACGGACCGTGCGCCCTTCATGAACATCCACGAGGCGTCGCGCACCGCCCCCGGGTCGACGTCCCTGGGGTACTCATTGATGAGCTGCAGAATCTCGATGTAGTCCTCCGGGGCGAGATTGACGTGCGTGCCCTTCTTGATCGGCCGCTGCTGCGCCTCGGCCAGCGCGCGCGTGTCCACCGTGTGCATGACCGTCGCCGACACCAGCGCCACGAACGCGCCGGCAAAGAACCCACCCCAAGCGGACTTCACCATGACTGCTGCCTCCTCAACCGACGCGATGTCAACGTCAACCCTTGTCTCCGCCGCCGCACAACTACGGCTCGAGCCGGAGCGCCCAGCGAATGGCGCCGGTGATGAACTGCCGGTAGATCGGATCGGTACGCCAGAGGTCCTCCCGGTGACCGATCGCCGTGTAGAACGTGCGCCCCTTGCCGGGCGTCTGGTACCAGACCTGCGGGTAGTCGCCGCCCTTCTCCCACCCCTTCGGCGCGCCGGTGAAGTCGGTGCGCTCGGAGTCGAAGCTGACGAGCACGTGCACGTTCCGGCGGTCGAACGCGAGCGGGGCCGGCACCTTCGTCGGGCCAGGCACGCCCACCGTCTTCGTGAACTGGTAGAACTCGTCGTCGAGCGTCCAGTGCTCCGGCAGGTTCTTCGTCGCCGGGTGGTTCCGGTTCTCGACCTTCATCACGGCGGGACGCTTCGCCGTGTTGGTGCCGTCGAACAGCACCGACGGGCCGTAGGCGCCGAGCAGCTCCCCCCACGGCTTGAAGCCGAACAACGTCACCATGGACTGATGCAGGAAGACAATGCCCTTGCCGTCCTTCCGGACGAAGTCCACCAGGGCCTGCTTCCCTTCGTCCGTGAACGGCAGCTCCCCGTTCGTGCTCGCGACGATCGCATCAAACTGCGCCAGGTACTTCCGGGTGACCATCGACAGATCCACAGCGTCGGGACCGCAGGGCTTCTGCGTCGTGCAGGCGACCGTCTGCTTGTAGCCCTCGAGCGACGTGACCTCGAAGCCCGCGGCCCGGCCCAGCTCCGGCAGCACGGCCTCGATCGCCTCGAGGTTGCTGTGGTTGTAGAACGTGTTGTGCGTGAGCAGCAGCACCCGCTTCGGGCCGGCACCGGAGACCGCGGCAGGAGCCCGGCCCACGGCAATGGCGCCGACGAGAACGATACCGAGGCACGCGACCCTCGCAACGGCTGGCCTGTTCCGGGCAGGTGGGACCACATCACGCTCCGCGTTCCGGCAGGGTCTTCTCACGCGGCCGCCGGAACCCGGGCGTCGCGTGAGCGCCCGCGGTCCCTCGCGGAACCACGGGCGCCTGGTGAGCGTAGCCTAGAAATCGAAGCGCGCGTTGAACTTGTAGAGCCGCGCCGCCAGCACGTTGGCCGGCCGCAGCCAGGCCGCACCGAACGTCGTGTTCATCGCGATCACGTC
>JBFWVF010000020.1:0-13036 GCA_050246875.1 Alphaproteobacteria bacterium
CCGGCCCTCTCCTCCCACGGGAGGAGAGGGGGTGGCACACGAGACCCTCTCCGCCCCGTGGGGGGAGAGGGTGGCGAGCGTCAGCGAGCCGGGTGAGGTGGGCCGGCTCGCTGCGTGCTCAGAAGCCGAGCTGCTTCACACCCGTTCCAGCAGCACCGAGATGCCCTGGCCGACGCCGATGCACATGGTGCAGACGGCGGTGCGTGCCTTGCGCTCGCCGAGCTCAAGCGTCGCCGTGGTGGCGAGGCGGATGCCGCTGGCGCCGAGCGGGTGGCCGAGCGCGATGGCGCCGCCGTTGGGGTTCACGTGCTCGGCGTCGTCGGGCAGGCCGAGTTCGCGCAGCACCGCCAGCGCCTGCGCGGCGAAGGCCTCGTTGAGTTCGATCACGTCGATGTTGGCGATCTTCAGGCCGGCGCGGTCGAGCAGCCGGCGCGTCGACGGTGCCGGGCCGATGCCCATGACGCGCGGCGCGACGCCTGCCGTGGCGGTGGCGACGATGCGGACGAGGGGCGTCAGGCCATAGCGCTTCGCCGCCGCCTCGGAGGCGACGAGTAGGGCGCCGGCGCCGTCGTTGACGCCCGAGGCATTGCCCGCCGTCACCGTGCCGCCCTGGCGGAACGGCGTCGGCAGCTTCGCCAGCCCCTCGGCCGTGGTGTCGGCACGCGGATGCTCGTCCGTGTCGACGACGGTCGCGGCACCGCGCCGTCCCGGCACCTCGACGGCGACGATCTCGCGCGCCAGCCGGCCGCGTGCCTGCGCCGCCGCCGTGCGCTGCTGCGACCTCAGGGCAAAGGCATCCTGGTCGGCGCGCGCGATCTGATACTCCTCGGCGACGTTCTCCGCCGTCTCCGGCATCTGGTCGACGCCGTACTGCGCCTTCATCTTCGGGTTCACGAAACGCCAGCCGATGGTCGTGTCCTCGATCTTCGCCTCGCGCGAGAAGGCGCTCGCCGCCTTGCCCATGACGAAGGGCGCGCGCGACATGCTTTCGACGCCGCCGGCGATGGCCACCTCGGCCTCGCCCAGCCGGATGGCGCGTGCCGCCTGCGTCAGCGCTTCCAGCCCCGAGCCGCAGAGGCGATTCACCGTGGCGCCGGGCACCGTTTCCGGCAGGCCGGCGAGCAGCAGCGCCATGCGCGCGACGTTGCGGTTGTCCTCGCCGGCCTGGTTGACGTTGCCGTAGAACACCTCGTCGATCGCCGCCGGGTCGAGCTTCGGGTTGCGCGCCAGCACGGCGCGCAGCGGCACCGTGGCGAGATCGTCGGTACGCACGCCCGACAGCGCCCCGCCGTAGCGGCCGAAGGGGGTGCGGACGGCATCGCAGATGAAGGCGTCGGTCATGGGAGAGTCCTCGACATATACGAGCTGTTCTCCTCTCCCTGAGGGAGAGGACTTGCAGCCTTGGTATCGCAGGACGCGAAGCGTCCGAGACACCTGGGCAGCAAGGGTGAGGGTTTACGGTGCTCCGAGTGTCATCCTCGACACCGTAACCCCTCACCCTTCGCGCTCTAGGCTCGCGTCGCTCGCCAAGGCGCGAAGCCCTCTCCCGATGGGAGAGGCGTAAATTCCGCGTGGGACGCTAGCACGAAAAGTCGGTCACGCGGCGGCGGGCGGACGCCCGAAGAACGCATCGTCGAGCAGCTGGCGGATGGCGGCGCGCTCGACCGGGCGCGGGTTGTAGTAGGGGTTGGCGGCGGCGATCTCGGCGGCGCGGTCGAGGTCGGCTTCCTGCATGCCGATGTCCTTGAGGGCCAGCTTCGCGCCGACCGCGCGGGCGAGGTCCTGCAGGCCCCGCGGCGCGTCCGGCGTGCCGAGCGCGCGGGCGACGCGCGCCATCGCCGCGGGCGCGGCGTCGCGGTTGTAGGCGGCGGCGTGCGGCAGGACGATGGTGTGCGTCTCGGCGTGCGGCAGCCCGAAGGAGCCGCCGAGGGTGTGGCAGAGCTTGTGATGCAGCGCCATGCCGACGGCCCCGAGCGCCGTGCCGGCGAGCCAGGCGCCGTAGAGCGCGTCCGAGCGCGCCTCGCCGTCGTCTTTGCCGGCGACGACGCGCGGCAGGGCGGCGGCGAGCGCCCGTATGCCTTCCTCGGCCATCAGCGAGGTGATCGGGTTGGCGTTCTCGGCGTAGAGCGCCTCGACGCAATGGGCGATGGCGTTGATGCCGCTGGGGCCGGCCACCGGCGCCGGCAGGCCGCGCGTCAGCTCCGGGTCGTAGATCACCGTGCGCGGCAGCACTTTTGGATCGCGCCCGGTGCGCTTGGCGCCGCCCTCGGTGAGGCCCCAGATCGGCGTCATCTCGCTGCCGGCATAGGTCGTCGGCACGGCGACGATGGGCAGGCCGAACTCCAGCGCGATGGCCTTGCCGAGGCCGATGGTCGAGCCGCCGCCGATGGCGACGCAGGCATCGGCGCCGAGCCGCCGCGCCTCGTCGCGCGCCGCGCGCGCGGTCTCGACCGGCACATGCATCTCCGCCCGCGCGAAGATGCCGGCCGTCCGCGCGCCGAGCCGCTTCGCCGCCTCCTCCGCCGGCCCCTTGCGCGGCGTCGACAGCACCAGTGCCTTTGCCGCGCCGAGCCGCGCCACTTCCTCGCCGAGGCGGTCGAGCGTCCCGGCGCCGAACACGACCCGGCCGGGGAGGACATCGTAGGTGAAGCTGTCCATGCGCGATCCTTGTTGCGCGGTGAGGGTGGGGGCGGGAGCGGGGCGGGTCAAGGTACCGGCGCCCGCGCTGCTGGCCGGTCTCCGGCGGTGAGCAATTGACCGGAACCCGGTTGACGCCCGCCCGGCGCAAGCGGGACGGTCCTCGCGCGTCATCACGGGAGTGCGGGGATCATGTCGACCAAGCTGATGGAAAAGACCAAGGTGCAGGCCGCCGAGCGCCGCGTCGCCACGCACAAGGTGGTGCACGAGGACGAGCGCATGGTCGTCACTCACTGGGTCTTCCGGCCCGGCGAGCAGACCGGCTGGCACCTGCACGACCGCGACTACATGCCGATCCAGATGTCGACCGGGAAGATCTTCTTCGAGATGGCCGACGGCAGCACCGGCCAGATCGACTACGTGCCCGGCACCTCGACCTACATCAAGGCGCCGGTCGAGCATAACGCCATCAATGTCGGCGACGTCGACGTCGTGGCGCTGGAGATCGAGTTCAAGAAATAGCTGTTACCGCCCCGCGCCGCTGCGGATCGCCGCGATCTCGGCCGCGGCCTCGTGCATGCGTGGCACGCCGGCGGCCAGCGTATCGCGGGCGCCGGGGCCGCGCGGCAGGGCCATCGACAGCGCGAAGCCGGCGCGGTCGTCGGCCACCGGCACCGGCACGGCGACGGCCTGCTGGAAGGTGGCGATCTCGCCGTCCTCCTCGGCATAGCCGCGGGCGCGCACCCGGCGCAGCTCGGCGAGCAGTGTTGGCAGGCTGGTGACGGTGCGCGCGGTGATGCGGACGAGCGGGTGGTCGCGGTACATCGCCCGCACCTCGTCCTCCGGCTGCTGGGCCAGCAGCACCTTGCCGCTGGCCGAGGCGTGCGCCTCGCCGCGCATGCCGACCGAGGCGTACGGCTCCATGCCGCCGGGCGGCACGATGCGGACGAGGCAGACGGCCTGCGGCCCGGCGAGGCCGACCAGCACGCTGGTGCGGCCGGTGGCGTGCGCCAGGCGCTCGATCACCGGCGCGGCGTCGCGGGCGATGGCGTCGCGGGCGCGCGACCAGCGGCCCATGGCGAAGATCTTGTAGCCGAGCGCGTACGTCGGCCCGTCGTCCTTGCGCACCAGCCCCGCCTCGCACAGCACCGCGAGCAGGCGGAAGGCGGTCGGCCGCGCGAGGCCGGCGGTGGCCGCCACCGCCGTCAGCGTCAGCGGCCCGGAGGCGGCGGCCAGCGCGTCGAGCAGGCGCGCGCCGCGCATCAGCGAGTCGTTGCGGTAGGCGGTCATGCGATCACCAGTTTACCGCAGGTGAAAATCCAAGCGCAATCGGCCTTGGCTTGCGCGGGTTTCGGCGCGATGGGTCCGGCCGGAGGCGGGCGGCGCAACGCCCGCGATGGCGAGGAAGGAGACGGCGATGGCACGGCCGGTGGTGACCAAGGCGCAGATGGAAAAGCGCATCGCGCGCTTCAACAAGATGAAGCCGCAGTCGGGCCTCTACGACGAGGCGATGGGGATTCCGCGCGAGGCCTACGAACTGATGGCGGCGAAGACCCTGTTCCTGCTGATGGCGCCGGAGACGCTCGGCGGCCCGATGGCGCAGCAGCCGGCGATCGTCGGCCCCAACGGCATGAGCGTGATCATCGCCAGGTGCCCGCCGGGCGACAAGCCGCTGCTCCACGCGCACAACCACACCATCGAGAACTTCATGTGCCTGACCGGGCGCTTCCGCATCCGCTGGGGCGACCAGGGCGAGAACGACATCGACCTCGAGCCGTTCGACATGATCTCGGTGCCGCCGGGCATCGTGCGCCAGTTCGAGAACGTCACCGACCAGGACGCCCTGCTGCTGGTCATCATCACCGGCCAGGGCGACAAGGATTTCGACGACCTCGAAATGCCCGCCGACGTGACGAAGATGATGCGCGACCGCTTCGGCCAGGACGTACTCGACCGCTACAAGAAGATCGGGGTCAACTGGCAGGACGCGTGAGCGCGCCCGCGCACTTCCTCTCGACAACGGACCCGGCGCGGGTGTTCTCTCGCGCCGGGTTTTTCTTTGCCGGCGATTCGGCGTCCGTGATGCCGGCTGGAAGGGAGAGCACGCGATGAGGACCATCACACCGACGCCGGAAGAGATGGAGAAGCGCGTCTGCCGCTTCAACAAGCTCGTCCCGGTGAAGAAGCAGTTCGAGGCCAAGGGCATCCCCGCCGCCGCCTACGAGGCGGTCGCGGCCGACCAGACCTTCGTCATGATGGCGCCGAAGGGCCATCTCTCGGCCACCGGCGAGGAGCCGCCGATCGTCGGCGGCGACGGCGGCGACGTCGTCACCTACAACATCGTCACCTGCCCGCCGGGCAACGGGCCGCTGCTGCACGCCCACCAGTTCACCCACGAGACCTTCATGGCGCTCGACGGCCGCTTCCGCATCGAGTGGGGCGACAACGGCGAGCACTCGCTGATCCTCGAGAAGTTCGACATGGTCGCGGTGCCGCCCCGCGTGGTGCGCCGCTTCGTCAACATCTCCGACCACGACGCGCATCTCTTCGTGCCGATCCAGGGTCCCTCGCATGCCTTCCGCGACGTCGAGAATCGCCCGGACGACCGCGGCATGATCGAGAATCGCTTCGGCACGTCGATCGTCGAGCGTCTCGAGGAAGCCGGCCTGCGTTTCAATGCTGGCCAGCCCGATGACGACAAGTTCATGCCGAAGGCGCCGAAGAAGGCCACGGCGAAGAAGAAGCCGGCGGCGCGCAAGGCGGCCGTGAAGAAGGCGGCGGCGAAGAAGGTCGCCGCGCCGAAGAAGGCGGTGGCGAAGAAAGCCGCCGCGAAGAAGGCCGCGCCGAAGAAAGCCGTCGCGGCGAGGAAGAAGCCGGTCGCGCGCAAGGCCGCGCCGAAGAAGGCCGCGGCGCGGAAGGCGCCCGCGCGCAAGGCGGTGGCCAAGGCCCGTCCGGCCGCCCGCAAGGTGCCGGCACGGCGCAAGGCGCGCTGAACCGTTCCCGACGCCCCGGCTTCGGCCGCGAATAGGAAAACGGCCGGCGGAGCGATCCGCCGGCCGTCGTCTTTTTTGCGGTCGGTCGCCGCGCTACAGCATCTGTTTGGGGAACCAGGTGGCGATCTCCGGCACGAAGTAGACGGCCATCATCACCAGCAGGATCATCACCCAGTAGGGCGTGGCGCCCATGAAGACCTCGCCCATGGTCGTGTCCTTGTCGGGCGAAACCGCCTTCACGGCATAGACGAGCAGGCCGAAGGGCGGCGTCAGGATGCCGGCCTCGATGGCGAGGATGCCCATCAGCGCGAAGGCGATCGGGTCGTAGCCGAGCGTCACCGCCAGCGGCGCGAAGATCGGCACGGTCAGCAGCATGATCGACACGGAGTCGATGACCATGCCCATGACGAACCAGATCGCCACCATCATCAGGAAGATGCCGAACGGCCCGAAGCCGGTGCCGACGAAGGCGTCCTGCACGGCCACGCCGACGCCGGCCAGCGCCAGCATGCGCGAGTAGAGCTGGGCGGCGAACAGCAGGATCATGATCGGCACCGAGGTGTAGCCGACCGACAGGACCGTGTCGTAGACCTCGCGCAGCTTCATGCCCTTGGCGAGGCCGAGGGCGAGGCCGACGCAGGCGCCGACGCCGGCGCCCTCGGTCGGGGTGAACCAGCCGACCCAGATGCCGCCGAGCACGAAGACGATGACGAAGGCGATGCCGATGAAGCTGAGCCAGGGCGTCGAGGTGCCGGCCGTCGTGTCGCCGTCGTCCATCGGCCGGGGCGCGACGTCGGCCGACAGGGCGCGCGGCCGCGCGCCCTCGCCGACCATTTCCGGCCGCACGATGGCGATGGCGAAGATGTAGACGATCATGAAGCCGGCGAGCAGGAAGCCCGGCAGCACGCCGGCGAAGAACAGCACGCCGATCGACTGCTCGGTCAGGATGCCCCAGACGATCATGAACAGCGACGGCGGGATCAGCATGCCGAGGCAGGCCGAGCCGGCGATCGAACCGAGCGCGAAGGAGCGGTTGTAGCCGTGCCGGGCCATCTGCGGGTAGGCGATGCGGGTGAACGCCGTTGCCGAGGCGAGGCTGGTGCCGGTGACGAAGGCGAAGATGGCGTTGCCCAGCACGGTCGCGTGGGCGAGCCGGCCGGGCACGCGCTTCAGGCTGTTGTTGATGCCGTTGAAGATGTCGTCGGCGGCGCCGGATCGCGAGATGAACTCGCCCATCAGCATGAACATCGGCACGACCGCGAAGACGTAGTCGCGCAGGGCTTCATAGGCGGTCGAGCCGATGAAGAAGATCATCTGGTTGAAGTCGCCGAACACCAGCCACAGGCCGACGATGGCGGCGACGCCGAGCGCCGCGGCGACATGGATGCCGGCGAACACGGAGATCAGCAGCAGGGCTATGACGATGATCGTGACATCGCTGTTGAACATGTCCGTTCCCCCCGATCGGGTCGCGTTACGTCAGTGCGCGGCGACAGCCTTCTCCGCCTCTCCGGGCGGATCGACCAGCTCGGTGATGGCGAGCAGGATGTAGTTGATGCCGGCGAGGAAGCAGCCCGCGACGACGGCGAAGCGCGCCGGCCAGGTGGGCACGCGCAGCGCGCCCTCGCCCTCGAACTGGCCCGTCAGCCAGGCGTCGAAAGCGCCCCGATAGCTGCCGTAGACCACGGCGAAGAAGAAGGCCGCCGCCACGACGTAGCCGACGAGATTGAACCAGCGCTGCAGGCCGGGGCCGATGAAATTCATCAGGAAGTCGGCGCGGATCATGGCGCGCAGGTGCACGCCGTAGGCGAGCTGGAGGAAGACGACCACGACGATCGAGTTGGTGACGATCTCGGACGTTCCCTGGATCGGCATGTCGATGTTGCGCGCGATGACATCGACGAGAATGTAGAACGACAGCACGAAGGCCCACATGGCGGCGACCACCATCAGGGCCTTGCTGATGTTCTCCATGCCTTTGCGGAACATGTCTGGGCTCCCTCAAGCCTGCCGGCGCCGCCGGACCGCGGGGTTCGCCCCCGTCGGCCCGGCGGAACCAGGATACGATATTACTCGATCACGTAGCGCACCGGCCACTTGTAGCCGTGCTTCTCCGCGGTATCGAGGGCCAGCTTGGCCGTCTTGGAGGCCGGCCAGCCCATCTTGTCGACTTCCTTGGCCCGCTGGTTCGGCCAGTCCTTGAGCGACTCCGCCCATTGCTGGCGCACCTTCGGGTCGAGGTCCGTGAGCTTCATGCCGGCCTTGACCAGCTCGGCCGTGCGGACGTCGTAGTTCCGCGCCGTCTCGACGGCGAGCACCTGCTCGAAGTCGCGGCCGACCTCGAGCACGATGTCGCGCACCTCGGGCGGCAGCTTCTTCAGGAAGGCGTCGCTGGCGTGGACGTAGAGCCACGTCATGGCGCCGAAGCCGACCTTGGTGTGGTACGGCGCCATCTCGTGCAGCTTCAGCGAATGCGTCAGGCTGATGTAGCCGATGAGGCCGTCGTAGACGCCCGTCTGCAGCGAGTTGTAGGCGATGGTCGCGGTCGTCTGCACCGGAATGGCGCCGGCGCCGGCGACCCACGGCAGGTTGGGGCCGGCACCGCCGACCTTCATGCCCTGCAGGTCCGCCATCGTGGCGATCGGCTTGCGCGAGTCGATCTCGTACGGATCGAGCGTCAGCAGCGCGATCTGCTTCTGATTGTGCTTCTGGCCGAAGACGTCGGCGAGTTCCGGCGTCACGCCGTAGACGTCGCGCGCGATGTTGAGGCTCTGGATCGGGTCCGGCGTGCCGAAGGGCAGCCAGATCTGGAAGGCATGCATCGGGAATTCGGACGGGTGGAAGCAGTAGCAGCCGCCGGCGATGTCGACGATGCCCTTGTTGAGAGCGTCGATGGTCTCGGGCAGCTTGATCGCCGAACCGCTGTAGAGTTCCAGCACGTTGACCTGGTGCTTGGTGCGGGCGGCGACGCGCGCCTTGAGCTGCGGCGCCATGTAGCGCTGGAACAGCTCGACGTAGTGCTGCCCCGGCGGGTGGCCGGTGGCGAGGCGGATGGTGAAGGTGTCGGCTCGGGATTCGGGCGCGGCGGCAAGGGCGAGAGCCCCGGCCAGCGCAACGGCACCCGCAGCCTTGACGGACCACGAAATCATTTGCGTCTCCTGACAGCGAACGCGCCGCGATACCTCGCGGCGCCACGAGCGATGAACGGCGCTTCGCGCTCTTGTTGGCGATGCAGTCTAGTCATGGAACCCGCGCCCGCCAATCGCTTCGCGGCCGTTTGCTCATCTGATGACGCAATTCCACACCGCCGGCGCGGCATTCGCGGCGCGGCGGGACGGACCGCCGGACCCCGGATGCCCGGGCTGTCCGACGGTCGCGTCCTGTCGTCCGCTGTCGCGGGTACTATTCGATCACGTAGCGCACGGGCCACTTGTAGCCGTGCTTCTCCGCGGTATCGAGCGTCAGCTTGGCGGTCTTCGATCCGGGCCAGCCGAGCTTGTCGACGTCCTTGGCCCGCTGGTTCGGCCAGTCCTTGAGCGACTCCGCCCATTGCTGGCGCACCTTCGGGTCGAGGTCCGTGAGCTTCATGCCGGCCTTGACCAGTTCCTCGACGCGGGCGTCGTAGCGTTTGGCCGTCTCGACGGCGAGCACCTCCTCGAAGTCGCGACCGACCTCGAGCACGATGTCGCGCACCTCGGGCGGCAGCTTCTTCAGGAAGTCCTGGCCGGCGTGGACGTAGATCCACACCATCGAGCCGAAGCCGACCTTGGTGTGGTACGGCGCCATCTCGTGCAGCTTCAGCGAATGCGTCAGGCTGATGTAGCCGATGACGCCGTCGTACACCCCGGTCTGCAGCGAGTTGTAGACGATGGTCGCGGTGGTCTGCACCGGAATGGCGCCGGCGCCGGCGACCCAGGGCAGGTTGGGGCCGGCGCCGCCGATCTTCATGCCCTGCAGGTCGGCCAGGGTGTTGATCGGCTTGCGCGAGTCGATCTCGTACGGATCGAGCGTCAGCAGCGAGATCTGCTTCTGATTGTGCTTCTGCTCGAAGATGTCCGACAGCTCCGGCGTCACGCCGTAGACGTCGCGCGCGATGTTGAGGCTCAGGATCGGGTCCGAGGTGCCGAAGGGCAGGCCGATCTGGAACGAGTGCAGCGGCAGCTCGGACGGGTGGAAGCAGTAGCAGCCGCCGGCGATGTCGACGATGCCCTTGCTCAGGGCCTCGATCGTCTCCGGCAGCTTGATCGCCGAGCCGCTGTAGAGTTCCAGCACGTTGACCTGGTGCTTGGTGCGGGCGGCGACGCGTGCCTTGAGCTGCGGCGCCATGTAGCGCTGGAACAGTTCGACATAATGCTGCCCCGGCGGATGGCCGGTGGCGAGGCGGATGGTGAAAGTCTCGGCGCGGGCGTCCGGAGTCGCCATCGCCGCGATTGCGGCAAAGGCAACGACGCCCGCGACCCTTACGGGCCACGTGGTCATTGGCATCTCCTCTCCCTATTCGCGCCGCGGCGCGAGTCTTGATCGAGACCGCTTCCGGGTCTTCTTGTGCCCACAGTGTATGCTTCGTGGCGCCCGGGGACAATCTGCCCATTGTGGTACGCATTGGGCAGCCCGTGACGCGGCTCCGGGCCGACACGGCGCCGCCGCGCCGCTATGCTGGCGCCGTCCCAGCCATGGCGCCCGCATGCCGCCGTCCGCCCCGCCCGCCGCCATCCCGTCCGTGCCGTCCGAGGCGCCTCCGACCGGCGTGCCGGCGCCGTTCGCGGCCTGGTTCGCCGCCCGTGGCTGGCGGCCGCACGCCCATCAGCTCGCGCTGCTGGCGGCGGCGCGCGACGGAGAATCGGCGCTGCTGACCGCGCCGACCGGCGGCGGCAAGACGCTGGCCGGCTTCCTGCCGTCGCTGGCCGGCCTCGCCGCGCGTCTCGCCGCGGGCGAGGGCGCCGCGACGCTGGGGCTCGACACGCTCTACGTCTCGCCGCTGAAGGCGCTGGCCGTCGACGTGCGCCGCAACCTCGAAGTGCCGATCGCCGAGACCGGCCTGCCGCTTGTGGTCGAAACGCGCACCGGCGACACCCCGGCCGGCCGGCGCGCCCGCCAGCGCGCCCGCCCGCCGCATTTCCTGCTGACCACGCCGGAAAGCCTCGAACTGCTGCTCGCCCTGCCGGACGCCGCCGCGCTGTTCGCCGGCCTGTCGGCGGTGGTGATCGACGAGCTGCACGCGCTCGCCGATACCAAGCGCGGCGACATGCTGGCCCTCTGCCTCGCCCGGCTGGCGACGCTGGCGCCGCGCGCGCGCCGCACCGGCCTGTCGGCGACGGTGGCGGAGCCGGCGCGCCTCGCGTCGTGGCTGTCCCCGGCGCCGGACGGCGGCGGCGTGCGCCTCATCGAGGGCGGCCCCGGCCCGGCGCCGCGCATCGAGATCCTCGACTGGGAGGCGGAGCTGCCGTGGTCGGGCCACATGGGCACCGGCGCGCTGGCGCAGATCCACCGCCACATCCGCGAGGCCGGCACGACCATCGTCTTCGTCAACACCCGCGCCCAGGCCGAGCTGATCTTCCACGGCCTGTGGCGCATCAACACCGACAATCTGCCCATCGCCCTGCACCACGGCTCGCTCGCCGTCGAGCAGCGGCGCAAGGTCGAGGCGGCGATGGCCGAGGGGCGCCTGCGCGCCGTCGTCGCCACTTCCTCGCTCGATCTCGGCGTCGACTGGGCCGCCGTCGACCTCGTCCTCCAGGTCGGCGCGCCGAAGGGCGCCTCGCGCCTGCTGCAGCGCATCGGCCGCTCCAACCACCGCCTCGACCGCCCGAGCCGTGCCGTGCTGGTGCCGGCCAACCGCTTCGAGGTGCTGGAGTGCCGCGCCGCGACCGAGGCCGTCGCCGCCGGCACGCTCGACGGCACGGCGGAGCGGCCGGGCGCGCTCGACGTGCTCGCCCAGCACGTCTGCGGCATGGCCTGCGCCGCACCCTTCGCGGCCGACGATCTCTACGCCGAGGTGCGGCGCGCGGCGCCCTACCGGGCGCTGCCGCGGCGCGACTTCGACGACGTGCTCGCCTTCGTCGCCCATGGCGGCTACGCGCTGGCCAGGTATCCCGAGTTCCACCGCCTGAAGCAGGACGCGGCCGGCCGCTGGTCTGCGGCGACGCCGGCGGTGGTGCGGCGCTGGCGCTTCAATGTCGGCACCATCGTCGAGGCGCCGATGGTGACGGTGCGGCTCGGCCGCGCGCGCGTTCTCGGCAAGGTCGAGGAATACTTCGTGCAGCATCTCTCGCCCGGCGACACCTTCGTCTTCGCCGGCCGCGTGCTGCGCTTCGAGGGGCTGCGCGAGACCGATGTCATCACCTCGCCCGGCGTCGCCGGCGAGAGCATGCAGATTCCGGCCTGGGAGGGCGGCAGGCTGCCGCTGACGACGCAACTCGCCGACCGCGTGCGCGCGCTGCTCGCCCACCCCTCGCGCTGGAAGACGCTGCCGGCGCCGGTGCGCCAGTGGCTCGACATGCAGCGCCGCCGCTCGCTGCTGCCCGACAGCCACGGCCTGCTGGTCGAGACCTTCCCGCGCAACGGCCGCTGGTGGCTCGTCGCCTACTGCTTCGAGGGCCGCAACGCCCACCAGACGCTGGGCATGCTGCTGACGCGGCGCATGGAGCGCGCCGGCCTCGCGCCGATGGGCTTCGTCGCCACCGACTACGTGCTCGGCGTCTGGGGGCTGCGCGAGGCGACTGACCTCAACGCCCTGTTCGACGAGGACATGCTGGGCGACGATCTCGAGGCCTGGATGGCCGACTCGAGCATGCTGCGGCGAACCTTCCGCACCGTCGCGGTGATCGCCGGGCTGATCGAGCGGCGGCGGCCGGGCGAGGAGAAGACGCGGCGCCAGGTGACCTTCAATGCCGATCTCATCTACGACGTGCTGCGCCGCCACGAGCCCGGCCATGTGCTGCTACGCGCCACCCGCGCCGATGCCGCTTCGGGCCTCACCGACATCCGCCGCCTCGCTGGCATGCTGGCGCGCGTGAAGGGCCGCATCCGCCACCGCCACCTCGACCGCGTCTCGCCTCTGGCGGTGCCGGTGCTGCTGGAGATCGGCCGCGAGAGCGTCTCCGGCGCCGCCGTCGACGAGCTGCTGGAGGAGGAGGCCGACGCCCTCATCGCCGAAGCCATGGCCGACCCGCCGCAGGGCGAGCTGGGGCTGTAATGGCGCGGTTCATCCCGTGTCGGGCGGCGCTGCCCCTCCTCACCCCGGCCCTCTCCTCCCGAGGGAGGAGAGGGGGTGCCGCGCGTGTTGACTGACACTTGTATTGGGAGTCCCCGGACTGGCCCGGACTGGGGCGGATGAGGCCGGACGGATCGGCGGAGTGCTGCGGGGTTCGGGGGTGTCGGCATGGGGCGGCGGCGGGGCGGCTTCG
>JBFWVF010000021.1:0-9957 GCA_050246875.1 Alphaproteobacteria bacterium
CGCAGCGCCTGACGGCCAGCCACACCGGCGTGGCCACGCAGACGCTGAAAGACCAAGACGGCAAGGAAACCGGCCGGCTGATCGTCACCCAGGCGGGCGACGGCAAGCTCAGCGCGCTGATCGAGGGGAGGAACACGCGCGAATTTGATGGCATGGCCGAGCACATCAACGGCCTGACGCAACAGCCCAACAACGTGCAGACGGTGGAGCAGGGCGACAAAGACCTGTACAACACGACACACAGGACAGTGGCCAGCACGACCGTGCAGACAAAGACCACGGTAGCCGCAGGCGACGCGCGCCTGGCCGATGGTGAAGCGGGTGAAGTGATCAGCGGACAGGACGCAACGCAGCAGACCAGGGCGGGGCCGGGTGGCAGCGCGGTGGTGAGCGACGTGGCGGCCCAAGAGCCGGACGTTGCCGAGCAGACCCGGCCCGCGCAAGACCGCGCCACCGTGACGGTGGGCGAAGGCCCGCAAGGCGAGGAGGCCACCGTGGCGCAGCCAGTGCAGGCGCTGCAGCAAACAAACAGCATCGCGCAGGGGCAAGACGCCACGCAGCAAACCGAAGGCGAAGCCGTGGTGCAAAGTGCCACGGCAGCTGCGCAGCCGCAGGGGCAGGACGCCGAAGCGATGGACGCCGCAACCGGCGACATCACCAGCGACGAGACGGTCACAAGCACGGCTGCGCCAGCTCCCGACACCATCACCGTCAAGGCAGGCGACTCGCGCGTGACCGGCGTGACATCAGCCGCCGCGCCACGCCCGCCAGCCCTGGCCCCGGTCGCCTTCGTCCCCGTACAACCCGCCACACCAGAGCAGGAACGCCGCCAGACGGTGGCCGCCATGGTTAGCAGCGCGCAGGCGGCCAACCCGCTGGGTGGCGACGTAGGGCTGGCCGGCCTGGCAGCCGTGGGCGTGGCGGCCGCAGGCGCGCACCTGGGCGCGCAGGCCCAGCCATTGGTGGCGCAACAGGTGGCGCAGGCCGTGCAGGCCGAACTGCAAGCGCAAGCGTTGGCCGAATCCACCACGGGCCAGGCACCCATGCCAGCCACCCCGGCGATGAACCCGGGCACCCCCGCGGTGGCCATCGCCGACGCCACAGGCGGCCCCGCCGCACCGCTGCAGCTGACCCAGGTCAACCTGGGCAGCTACCAGGTGGCCAGCGTCTCCACGCAGCCGGCCACAACAAGCCCAGCGGCAGCGGCAGAGCCCGTGCAGCCAGGCATCCGCGCCGAAGTGACGGTGCAATGGCAGGGCGGCAGCGCAGCGCCCGCACCCGCACCCGCACCCGCCCCCGCCCCATTGCCGCAAACCACAGCCACCGTGGCCGCCCCCATCGCCCCGCCGGCCGTGCAGCAAAGCGCTGCATTTGCGGACCAGCCGCTGGGCGGCGCACCGGCCCCGGCCCCGGCCCCCGCGCCGGCCGTGGTGGCCCCGCCCGTGCCTGACATCTCAGCGGGTAGTGGTGACGGCGGCGCAGGCGGCGGCACACCCGTCACGCCCCCGCCCCCCGTGCCGGCCACACCGCTGCCCATCGCGCCCGCAGGTCAGCAGCCCTTTGAATGGACGGACGCGCCCGAACTCAGCCTCACCGTCTGGGGCGGGGCGGAAGACACCGGGCTGCTGTTCACCGCCGACATGCTGGCCCCGGCGCGCCCGGGCGAGGGCGTCACCACCATCACCGCCGTGGGCAGCGTCACGGGCGGCGAAGTGGCGCTGGTGGACGGACAGATCGTGTTCCGCCCGGACCCGCACCACCACGGAGAAGCCAGCTTCAGCTACACCGTGCGCAACAGCTGGGGGCTGAGCAGCACCGGCACGGCGCGCCTGCAGATCGAGGCGGTGAACGACGCGCCGGTAGCCCAGGCCGACAGCCTGGCAACGGATGAAGACCGCGTGCTGTGGCTGGACGCGGCCGGGCTGCTGGCCAATGACCGTGATGTGGACGATGACGTGGCCACGCTGCACATCGCGGCAGTGGGCGCGGGCCAGGGCGGCACGGCCACGCTGCACGAGCAGCCCGACGGCAGCCAGCGCGTGAGCTTCACGCCCGATGCCCATTTCCACGGCACCGCCCGGTTTGACTACACGGTGACCGACCCGCAGGGCGGCACCAGCACGGCCACGGCGCAGGTGCAGGTAGCTGCGCTGAACGACGTGCCGGTGGCCCAGGGCGAGGTGGCCGACGCGACCGAAGACACGGCCATCATCTTCACCCAGGCCCAGCTGCTGGCCAACGACAGCGATGCGGATGTGGCAACAGACGCCCAGGTGCTCAGCATCACGGCCGTGGCCGGCGCCAGCCATGGCAGCGTCACGCTGCTGCCCAATGGCGACGTGCGCTTCGTGCCCGACGCCAACTACCACGGCCCGGCCAGCTTCAGCTACACCGTGGCCGACGGCGCAGGCGGCACGGCAGACGCCAGCGTCAGCCTGACGGTGCTGGCCGTGAACGACACACCCGTTGCCACGGGCGAAAGCGCCACGGCAACAGAAGACACCACGCTGGTCATTGCGGCTGCCGCGCTGCTGGTCAACGACAGCGACGCGGACACCGCCACAGACGGTCAGGTGCTGAGCGTGAGCGCGGTGGACGGTGCCACCCACGGCAGCGTGAGCCTGGTGACGCAGCCCGACGGCAGCCAGCAGGTTCACTACACCCCCAATGCCCACTACCACGGCCCGGCGCAGTTGCGCTACACGGTGGCTGATGGTGCCGGCGGCACCGCCACGGCGATTGCCACACTCAACGTACAGGCGGTCAACGATGTACCGGTGGCCCAGGGCGAAACAGCCAGCCTGAACGAAGACAACGCCATCACCTTTACCCAGGCGCAATTGCTGGCCAACGATGCTGATGCAGACGGCGCCACAGACGGCCAGGTGCTGACGGTCACGGCCGTGGCCGGCGCGCAGCACGGCACGGTCAGCCTGCAGCCCAACGGCGACGTGCGCTTTGTGCCCGACGCCAACCACCACGGCCCGGCCAGCTTCAGCTACACGGTGAGCGACGGCGCAGGCGGCACGGCCGAAGCCAGCGTCAGCCTGAGCGTGCTGGCCGTGAACGACGCCCCGGTGGCGGTGGGCGACCTGCTGACCCTGGCCGAAGACAGCGCGGCCACGCTCAGCGCCGCGCAGCTGCTGGGCAACGACACGGATGCCGACGCCGCCACCGACGGCGACGTGCTGACCCTCACGCGCGTGTATGACGCGCAGCACTGCACGGTGGTGCTGAACGCCGACGGCACGGTCAGCTTCACGCCGCAGGCCAACTACCACGGCAACGCCCGCTTCAGCTACGAGGTCACCGACATGCAGGGCGCCACCAGCACGGCGGTAGCCGTGGTGGGTGTCAACGCGGTGAACGACGCACCCGTGGCCCAGGCCGACAGCGCCACGATCCAGGAAGACCAGCGCATCGTGCTGGAGCAGGCGGCGCTGCTGGCCAACGACAGCGACGACGACATCGCCACCGATGGCGACAGCATCCGCGTGGCCAGCGTGGGCAACGCCACCGGCGGCACAGTGCGGCTGCTGGCGGGCGGGCAGATCGAATTCACGCCTGATGCGCACTTCCATGGCCAGGCGGGCTTCGACTATGTGGCGGCCGACAGCTTTGGCGCGACCAGCACGGCGCGCATGACGCTGAACGTCACGCCCGTGAACGACCTGCCGGTGGTGCAGGGCGAAACAGCCAGCCTGAACGAAGACAACGCCATCACCATCACCCAGGCGCAGCTGCTGGCCAACGACAGCGATGCGGATGGCGCAACGGACGGCCAGGTGCTGACGGTCACGGCTGTATCAGGCGCCAGCCATGGCAGCGTGAGCCTGCTGCCCAATGGCGACGTGCGCTTTGTGCCAGACGCCCACTACCACGGCCCGGCCAGCTTCAGTTACACGGTCAGCGATGGGGCGGGTGGCACGGCAGACGCCAGCGTGAGCCTGACGGTGCTGTCGGTCAACGACACACCGGTGGCAACGGGCGAGAGCGCATCAACGGCAGAAGACACCACGCTGGTCATTGCCGCCGCCACGCTGCTGGCCAACGACAGCGACGCCGACACGGCCACGGACGGGCAGATACTGAGCATCAGCGCGGTGAGCACGGTAGACGGCGCCACCCACGGCAGCGTGAGCCTGGTGACGCAGCCCGACGGCAGCCAGCAGGTGCACTACACGCCCGAGGCGAACTACCACGGCCCCGCCCAGTTCCGCTACACCGTCAGCGACGGCGCAGGCGGCACCGCTACAGCCGTGGCCACGCTGAACGTGCAGGCCGTGAACGACCTGCCGGTAGTGCAGGGCGAAGCGGCCACCACGCAGGAAGACACCGCCATCCACTGGAGCAGCGCTGCGCTGCTGGCCAACGACACCGACGCAGACACCGCGACTGATGGCCAGGCGTTGGCCATCCAGGGCGTGCACAACGCGCACAACGGCGTGGTGAGCCTGGCGGCCGACGGCACGGTGACCTTCACGCCGGCAGCTCACTACCACGGCGCGGCCAGCTTCCAGTACGTGGTGACGGATGGCGCGGGCGGCACGGCCACCGGCTCGGTGACGCTGAACGTCACGCCCGTCAATGACCTGCCGGTGGCCCAGGGCGAGGCGGCCAGCCTGGATGAAGACAACGCCATCATCTTCACCCAGGCCCAGCTGCTGGCCAACGACAGCGATGCGGATGTGGCAACAGACAGCCAGGTGCTCGGCATCACGGCTGTGGCGGGTGCGCAGCACGGCACGGTGAGCCTGCTGGCCAATGGTGACATCCGCTTCGTGCCCGACGCCGACTACCACGGCCCGGCCGGCTTCAGCTACACGGTGAGCGACGGCGCAGGCGGCACGGCAGACGCCAGCGTCAGCCTGACGGTGCTGGCCGTGAACGATGCGCCGGTGGCGCTGGGCGAATCGGCCAACAGCCTGGAAGACCGCCTGGTGCAGATCAATGCGGCCAGCCTGCTGGCCAACGACACCGACGTGGACGACGCCCAGGCCAGCCTGCGCATCACCGCCGTGGGCGCCGCGCAGGGCGGCACCGTCACCCTGCTGGACCTGCCGGACGGCGCGCAGCGCATTGACTTTGCGCCCACGGCCAACTGGCACGGCGCGGCCAGCTTCAGCTACACGGTGACGGACCCGCAGGGCGCCAGCAGCGAGGCCACGGCCGTCATCCAGATCGCCCCCGAAAACGACGCGCCCGTGGCGGTCGGCGAAACATCCACGACGCAGGAAGACACGGGCCTGCTGTTCAGCGCGGCCAGCCTGCTGGCCAATGATGCCGACGTGGACGGCGACGCCCTGCACATCGCCGGCGTGGGTGGCGCGCAAGGCGGCACCGCCTGGCTGCAGGCCGACGGCAGCGTACGCTTCCAGCCCGACGCCAACCACCACGGCCCCGCCAGCTTCACCTACACCGTGCAGGACGCCGCGGGCGCGCAGGCCACGGCAACCGTCAGCCTGACGGTGCTGGCGGTCAACGACCTGCCGCAGCTGACCGGCGAAGTGGTGGCCAGCGACGAAGACGTGGTGCTGCTGATCGCCCCCGCGCTGCTGTTGGCCAACGACAGCGACGTGGAGGGCAGTGCGTTGACGCTCACATCGGTAAGCACGGCAACGCACGGCAGCGTGGCGCTGGTCAACGGCCCCGACGGCCAGCCGCAGATCGAATTCGTGCCCGAGCCGCACTACAGCGGCGTGGCCAGCTTTGAATACGAAGTGACGGACGCCGACGGCGGCGCGAGCCGCGCCACGGTGGTGCTGAACCTGGCAGAGGTGAACGACGCGCCGGCGGCCCAGGCCGACGCTCTCACCGGCACCGAAGACACGGCCCTGGTCATCGCGCTGACGCAGCTCACGGGCAACGACACCGACGTGGACGGCGACACGCTCAGCGTCACGGCCGTGGGCGCGGCCACGGGCGGCACGGTGGCGCTGCAGGCGGGCGCGGTGCACTTCACCCCCCAGCCCGACTACGTGGGCCCGGCCAGCTTCGTCTACACCGTGCAGGACGGCCGCGGCGGCCAGGCCCAGGCGCTGGCCACGCTGCAGATCGCGCCCGTGAACGACGCGCCGGTCGTGGGCGGCGAAACCATCGCGGGCGTGGAAGACACCGCGCTGCTGATCGCGCCGCAGGCGCTGCTGGCCAACGACGATGACATCGACAGCGCCAACCTGGCCATCACGGCGGTCGGCAACGCCCAGGGCGGCACGGTCACGCTGCTGGCGGACGGCAGCATCCGCTTTGAGCCCCTGGCCGACCACACTGGCGCCGCCGGGTTTGACTACACCGTCAGCGACGGCGACGGCGGCCACACTGTGGCTTCGGTCGTGGTGCAACTGGCCGCGGTGAACGACGCGCCGCGCCTGGTGGGCGAAACCATCGCCGCCACGGAGGACACCCCGCTGACCCTCGCCGCCGCGGCGCTGCTGGCCAACGATGCGGACGTGGACGGCAGCCATGACGAGCTGCGCATCACGGCCGTGGGCAACGCGGCGCACGGCAGCGTCAGCCTCACGGGCGACGGGCGCATTCTCTTCACGCCCGATGCCGACTACGCCGGCACGGCCGGCTTTGACTACACGGTGGCCGACGCCCAGGGCGCGGCCAGCACGGTGCGCGCCACGCTGCAGCTGGCACCCGTGAATGACGCACCGCGCCTGGTGGGCGAAACCGTGAACGCGGACGAAGACACGGTGATCCGCCTGGCGGCCGCGCAGCTGCTGGCCAACGACGCGGACGTGGACGGCGATGCGCTGACCATCACCGCCGTGGGCGACGCCACCCACGGCGCCGTGGCGCTGCAGGCCGACGGCAGCATCGTCTTCACGCCCACGCTGAACCACCACGGCGCGGCGGCCTTCACCTACACCGTGAGCGACGGCACGGGCGGGCAGACCCAGGCCACGGTGAACCTGAACCTGGCGGCGGTGAACGACGCACCCA
Source organism: Alphaproteobacteria bacterium (assembly GCA_050246875.1). Lineage (GTDB taxonomy): Bacteria > Pseudomonadota > Alphaproteobacteria > UBA6615 > UBA6615 > SHWB01. Next base: position 6,949 of record JBFWVF010000021.1, read on the forward strand.
GCCTGCAGGCGGACCACCTCGGCACCACCGAGAACCAGCCGGTCACGCTGGCTGCCGCCACGCTGCTGGCCAACGACAGCGACGTGGACGGCCCCCACGGCGCGCTGCAGGTCACGGCGGTTGGCAACGCCCAGCACGGCAGCGTGAGCCTTGCAAACGGCCAGGTCACCTTCACCCCTGATGCGGACTACTTCGGCCCCGCAGCCTTTGACTACACCGTGACGGACGCCGAAGGCGGCCAGGCCACCGCCACCGCGCAAGTGAACGTGCAATGGGTCAACCGCGCGCCGGTGGCCGCGGCCGACACACTGGCCACCCAGAACGAAGACACCAACGTGCTGATCCTGGCCGGCGCGCTGCTGGCCAACGACAGCGACGGCGACAGCGCACGGGGTGCCACGGACAGCCTGCGCATCACCGGCGTGCAGGCCCAGGCCGGCCAGACGCATGGCAGCGTGAGCCTGACGGCCGAGGGCAACGTCCTGTACGTGCCCGACGCCGACTATGTGGGGCCGGTGAACTTCAGCTACACCGTGGCCGACGCCGCGGGCCTGCAGAGCACGGCCACGGCCGGCTTCGCGCTGGCCAACGTCAACGACGCCCCCACGGTGGTGGGTGAAATCATCACCGCCAAGAACCAGGCCCAGGTGTGGATCGACCCGGCCACGCTGCTGGCCAACGACACAGACCGCGACGACATCCATGCGCCGCAGGACCTGCGCATCGTGGGGGTGGACGGCGCGACCCACGGCAGCGTGGCACTGCAGGGCGACGGGCGCATCCTGTTCACGCCCACTGCCCCAGGCGCGGGCAGCTTCAGCTACACCGTGCAGGACGCGGCCGGCGCCACGGCGCAGGCCACAGCCCAAGTCAACACCGGCAACGCCGCGCCCGTGGCCGTGGGTGAATCCACCACGCTGCAAGAGGACCAGGCGCGCACCTTCAGCCCCGCCGAACTGCTGGCCAACGACACAGACGCGGACAACGCCCATGCCGACCTGCGCATCAGCGCGGTGGGCGGCGCCAGCGGCGGCACGGTGGCGCTGGACGGCCAGGGCCAGGTGGTGTTCACGCCCACGCTGAACCACACCGGCGAGGCGGGCTTCAGCTACACGGTGGCCGATGGCGACGGCGGCACGGCGCAGGCCAGCGTGAACCTGAACTACACGCCCGTGAATGATGCGCCGGTGGCCGAGGGCGAGACGCTGACGTTCAACGAGGACGAGATTGCCGCCATCAGCACGGCCAGCCTGCTGCAAAACGACAGCGACGTGGACGGGCCGGGCGCATTGAGCGTCAGCGCCATCGGCGACGTGAGCGGCGGCAGCGCCCAGCTGCAGGGCGCCCAGGTGGTGTTCACGCCCTGGGCCAACTTCAATGGCTGGGGCGGCTTCAACTACACGGTGAACGACGGCGCGGGCGGCCAGAGCCAGGCCCGGGCGGACCTGTACTTCACCCCCGTGAACGACGCGCCCGTGGTCAACAACGAGGTCTACGCGGGCTACCAGGACACCACCTACACGTTCAGCCACGCGTCCCTGCTGGCCAACGACACGGACGTGGAAACGCCGGGCAGCCTGAGCATCAGCCAGGTGCACGGCGCGCAAAACGGCTCAGCGTACATCTCGGGCGCCAACGTGGTGTTCACGCCCACCGCGGGTTACCACGGCCAGGGCAGCTTCCAGTACACCGTGGCCGACCCGCACGGCGGCGCTACCAACGCCACCATGACCGTCAACCTGACGCGCGTGAACCGCGCGCCCGTCACCACCAACGACAGCTTCACGACCAGCGAGGACACACCGCTGGTCATCTCCGCCGGCCAGGTGCTGGCCAATGACAGCGACGACGGCGGCGGCGCCAACCTGAATGCGTACATATCGGGATTCCCTGCGGCGGGCACGGGCACGCTGACCGACTTTGACGTGAACCGCTCGGTGCTGTTCACCCCGGCGGCCAACTTTCATGGCCAGACCAGCTTTACCTACGTGGCCCGCGACGCCGAAGGGCTGCAGACCCAGGCCACGGTGTACATCAACATCGCCCCGGTCAACGACGCGCCGGTGGCCAACAGCGACTTGTTTGCCACCACGCGAAACACGCCGGTGCTGATCAGCGCCGGGCAACTGCTGGCCAACGACACCGACGTGGACGGCGGCGCCCTCACCGTCACGTCGGTCAGCGCGCCGGTCAATGGTTCGCTGGCCGTGCAGGCCGGCGGCACGTCGGTGCTGTTCACGCCCACGGCCAGTTTCAGCGGCACGGCCAGCTTCTGGTATTCGGCGCAGGACGCGGCGGGCGCCAGCGCATCCGCCCAGGTCATCGTCAATGTGGGCTTTGCCCCGGTGGCGCTGGACATGGACGGCGACGGCGTGGAGCTGGTGTCGGCGGCAGGCTCGATCACCTTCGCCGACGTGGACGCCGACGGCGTGGCCGAGCGCCTGGGCTGGGTGGCGCCCGACGACGCCGTGCTGGCTTACGACGCCGACGACAACGGCCAGATCGACATCGCCAGTGAAACCAGCTTTGTGCAGTACCTGCCCGGCGCGCAGACCGACCTGGAAGGCCTGGCCGCGTTTGACACCGACGGCGACGGAGCGCTGAGCGCCGCGGACGCCGAATGGGCCCGATTTGGCGCGCTGCAGGACGCCAACGCCACGGGAACGCAGGACGCGGGCGAGTTCCAGACGCTGGATGCGCTGGGCATCCAGAGCATCAGCCTCACGCGCCAGGGCACGCCCACGGTGGTGGAAGGCAACACCGTGTTCGGCACGGCCGACGTGACGCACACCGACGGCCGCGTGACGCAAGCCGCCGATGTGATGTTCGCGGTGCAGGAGGTGGCGGCTGAGGCAGAGGTTGAACAGGAAGCAGTTGAAGTGGACGAAACCGCCTACTTCAACAACCTGGCGCAAAGCTTCAACCAGCTGTGCGCCGCCGTGGCGGCCGCGCCCGTGGCCGGTGAGGCGGTCACCGCCGCCGCCCCGCTGGCCGAGCTGTCTCTGGCAA
>JBFWVF010000022.1:0-8412 GCA_050246875.1 Alphaproteobacteria bacterium
GAGGTCCAGCTTCCCCCTGGTGATCGGCACCATGACCTGGTGGCCCATGATCGTCCGCTTCAGATGCGCATCGGCATTGTCTTCACCCGTCTGGTGATGGCGATACGGCAGGCCCGCCGGCGCGAGCTTCTCGAGCCACACCTGGAAGTCGTGGATGAGGCCATCCTCCCAGTCGTTCACGTAGACGGCCGACGTGATGTGCATCGCCGACACGAGCGCAACGCCGTCGGTGACCCCGCTCGCCGTCACGACCCGGGCGACCTCGTCGGTGATGCGGATGAACTCCTGCCGCACGGCCGTGTGGAAGTGGAGGTAGTCGGTGTGCGTCTTCATGGCGTTCCCCCGGTGTCAGAGCGGGAGCGAGGCGTGCGCGTTGAGCGTCCAGTCCGCCGTCAGGCCGGCGCGCAGGCGACGGAGCCCCGCCGCGGCGATCATCGCGGCGTTGTCCGTCGAGAGCGCGACAGGCGGAATCAGGAGCGGCAGGCCCTCGGCGGCGGCCCGTGCGGCCGCGAGGCTCCGGAGGCGGCTGTTGGCCGACACGCCACCGGCGATCCCGAGACTCGCAGCGCCTTCCGCCCGCGCCGCATCCATCAGCCGGTCCACGAGCGTCACGACGACCGAGCGCTGGAAGCCCGCCGCGATGTCCGCCCGTTCGGACGCCGGAAGCGCGCCGGGCCCGGCGACGCCCAGGGCATCGACGCGCGCGGTCACGTGCCGCAGGACGGCCGTCTTGAGGCCGCTGAAGCTGAAGTCGCGCGTGCCGGGCAGGTCGGGCGCGTTCCGGTCCGCGTGCGTCAGGCGCATCTTCGGAAAGCGGACGGCGTCCTCGCGGCCGGTTTCGGCGAGGCGGTCGATGACGGGTCCGCCCGGATAGCCGAGGCCGAGGAGCTTGGCCACCTTGTCGAACGCCTCGCCGGCGGCGTCGTCGCGCGTGCGGCCCAGGCGCGTGTAGACGCCGGGCGCGTCGACGCGGTAGAGGCTCGTATGCCCGCCCGAGACGACCAGCACGACGGCGGGCAGCGGCATCTCCCCGTGCGCGAGCACGATCGACTCGATGTGGCCGGCCAGATGGTGCACGCCGACCAGGGGCAGCCCGCGCGCCAGCGCGACGGACTTGGCGAACGACACGCCGACCAGCAGGGAGCCGACCAGTCCCGGCCCCTCGGTGACGGCCACGGCGCCCACGTCATCCAGCGTCAGCCCGGCCTCCGCGAACGCCGCGTCAACCACGCCGCAGATGTCGCGGATGTGCTGGCGCGAGGCGAGCTCCGGCACCACGCCGCCCCACTCCCGGTGCAGCGCCGCCTGGGAGGCGACGACGTTCGCACGGATGCGCCACGGCCGGGCCGTCTCACCCGTCTCGGAGACGAGCGCCGCGCTCGTCTCGTCGCAGGACGTTTCGATGCCGAGCAGCGTGAAGGGCACGGCCGCCTGCTACGCGGGCGCGCCCGCCGCAAGCGCCGGCAGCGACTCCACGAACGGGGCCCGCGCGATCCCCCGCTCGGTGATGATGGCGCTGATGAAGCGGTGCGGCGTCACGTCGAACGCCGGATTCCGGATGCGCGCACCCACCGGCGTCAGCCGGGCGTTGCCCACGTGCGTCACCTCGCGTTCGTTGCGCTCCTCGATGGGGATGCCGCTGCCGTCCGCCGTGGCGAGGTCGACGGTCGACATCGGCGCGGCGACGTAGAACGGGATGCCGTGCTCCTTCGCCAGCACGGCGACCGCGTAGGTGCCGATCTTGTTCGCCGCGTCGCCATTGGCGGCGATCCGGTCCGCACCGACCACCACGAGGTCGATCCGGCTGGTCCGCATCAGCGCACCGGCCATGTTGTCCGTGATGACCGTCGTGTCGATCCCGTCGCGCACGAGCTCCCACGCCGTCAGCCGCGCGCCCTGCAGGAACGGCCGCGTTTCGTCCGCGAGCACCGCGACACGCTTGCCCGCCTCGACCGCGCCCCGGATCACGCCGAGCGCCGTGCCGTAGCCGGCCGTCGCCAGCGCGCCGGCGTTGCAGTGCGTCAGGATCGTGGCCGTATCCGGCACGAGCGAGGCGCCGAAGGCGCCGATGGCGCGGCAACTCGCCACGTCGTCGTCGTGGATCCGGTCGGCCGTCGCCCGCAGCCGCGCCTTGATCTCGTCGACGGAGGCGCCGTCCGCTGCGGCCGCGGCAAACGCCTGCTTCATCCGCTCGATGCCCCAGAACAAATTGACGGCCGTGGGCCGCGTGGCCGCGAGCAGGTCGCACGTCCGCTGAAATTCGGTCGTGAACTGCTTCGTGCCCGCCGCCCGGCTGCGGCGCATCTCGAGCGCGATACCCATCGCGGCCGCCACGCCGATGGCCGGTGCGCCGCGGATCACCATCGTCGTGATCGCTTTGGCCACCTGGGCGGCCGTGGCGCAGCGGACCCACACCTCACGGGCGGGCAGCTTGCGCTGGTCAATCATCAGAATCCGGTCGTCTTCCCACGCGATCGTCGGCAGCATCTGGTGTGAATCCCGTGGTTTACAATACCTTCTCCACGCGAAATTCCGATCCACGCGCGCTCGAGGACCGCGAACTGTTCGACGAACACGTCCCCGCCCGCCGATCGCCCGCAGCGGTCGCCCTCAGCCTGGCGCTCCACGCCGGGGCGATCGCGTTTCTCCTTTTTCTGAACGGCCGGCACGCGTTCGCGCCGCGGCCGAACCCGCGGCTCGAGCGCCTGGTGTACATGGCGCTGGCGTCACCGTCGGAGGCCGTCACGGTCGCGGCGGCCCCGCCGCCCTCGGTCGACGCCGACACGCTCGACGCGCTCGCCGTCGAGCCGCCGCCGGAGCCTGCGCCGGAACCACCGCCCCCGCCGCCGGAACCGCCAAAGCCCGAGCCGCCGCCCCCGCCCGAAGCCCCGAAGCCCGTGGCACCGCCGAAGCCGGAGGTGACCCTCGGGGCGTTCGATGCGCCCGCCGCGGGCCCGGCCGTCACGCCGAAGGGCACCGTCCAGGCGACCGGGTTCGACGCGCCGCAGGCCGTCGCGCCGGATCTGAAGCTGCAGGCGGCGCAGACGGGGCTCTTCGGCGGGGGCCCGGCGCCGGCCCGGCCGGGCACGGACCGCCGCGGGTCCGTCGCGACATCCGGCTTCGAGGGCGGCCAGGGCCGTCAGGCCCAGGCACCGCGCGGGCAGGTCACCGCGTCGGGCTTCGGCAGCAGCGCGCCGGCCGCGGCGCCGGCCAGGCCGTCAGGTGCCGTGCGGGCCGCCGGCTTCGGGGATACAGCCCCGGCACGACCGGCGGCGGCCGCCGCCGCGCCGCCGAAACCCGCCGTGCCTCCCACGCAGGTGGAAGTGCTCACGAAGCCTGCGCCTGCATATACTGACGAGGCGCGCGCGGCAAAGGTCGAAGGCGACGTGATCCTCGAGGTCGTGTTCACGACCAGCCGGCAGGTCAAGGTCCTGCGGGTGGTGCGCGGCCTCGGTCACGGTCTCGACGAGATGGCCCGTGCGGCTGCGGAGCGGATCACGTTCAAGCCGGCGACCCAGGGTGGCGAGCCGGTCGACACCCGGGCCACGCTGACGATCGTGTTTCGACTGACATGACACTGAGAACCGCCCTTCCCCGCCTCGCCTGCCTGCTGCTGGCCGCCCTCCCGGCGCTGCCGGCTCCGGCGTTCGCGCAGACGCCGTCGGTCAGCGACATCGTCACGAAGGTGAACCAGACCGAGTCCGCCCTCGTGACGCAGATGCAGAAGCTGAAGCCGATGGTGGAGGTCTACATCCAGAACCTCTCCAACGACCCCAGCATCGGGCTGGTGCCGCAGGAGGACAGCTATCTGCTCGGCCGTTTCGAGTGGCGCCGCGGTCCGCGCCTGCTGACCGTCAGCGGCGGCAAGGACGCCCCCCGCTTCGAGGGCGCCGGCCGCAAGGCCGACCTGGAGTACATCCCGGACGGCTTCGTCGCGATGATGTCCGCCGACTGGGACGGCCTGTCGGAGCGCCGGTACGAGTTCACGCTCGTCCGTCGCGAGTTCCTCGGCGAGGCCCGCTGTTACGTGCTCGACGTCCGCCCGAAGAAGAACATCGAGGACGGCTTCGCCGGGCGCATCTGGGTCGAGGACACGGGCTACCACATCGTCCGCTTCAACGGCATCAACCGCCGCCTGGAACGCATGGCGTTCAGGAAGAAGGTCGCCTTCCACGTGGACACGTGGCGGACCAACGTCACGCCCGGCCTCTGGGTGCCGACCTACCTCTACATCGAGGAAGTGGACGCCGACGACGCGGCCGCGGAGACGACGGCGATGCGGTTCAAGAGCCAGGTGCGGCTCTGGGGATACGACCCGCAGCACGCCGAAAAGCGGGCCACCTTCACGTCGATCGAGATCAACGAACCGTCCATCCAGGACCAGGCGCGGCCCGAGCAGCAGCTCTCGCCCGTCGAGAGCCAGCGCCGGTGGGAGAAGGAGGCCGAGGAGAACGTGCTGCTGCGCCTCGAGAAGGCGCAGCTGGTCGGCATCCCGGGTGACGTCGAGAAGGTCCTCGAAACGGTGCTGAACAACCTGCTGGTCACCAACGAAATCGTCCTCGACCGTCCGGTGCACGCCCGCGTGCTGCTGACCTCGCCCTTCGAGTCGTTTACCATCGGGCACACGATCGTGCTCAGCCGCGGGCTCGTGGACGTCCTGCCCGACGAGGGCAGCCTGGCGATGATGATGGCGCACGAGCTCGCCCACATCGTGCTCGGGCACCCGCTCGTGAACTCGCAGTTCGCGTTCGCCGACCGGATGATGGTCGACGACGAAGCCCTGCTCAAGACGCTGAAGACGACGCGGGACGCGAAGCAGGAAACCGCCGCCGACGCGAAGGTCCTCGAGATGCTGAAGAAGTCGCCCTACGCGGACAAGCTGGTGAATGCGGGCCTGTTCCTGAAGCTGATCGCGGCGCGGTCGAAGGCGCTGCCGAACCTGATTCAGCCGCACATCGGCGACCACATCTCCGACGGCGGTCCGACGGTCCGGCTGTCGGAGCTGATGGACAAGGCCCCGGCGCTCGAAATGGAGAACCTCGATCAGGTGGCCGCGCTGCCGCTCGGCGCGCGCCTGGTGCTGGACCCGTGGACGGGCAAGCTCTCGCTGCTGCGGTCCGCCACGTCGTTCCAGGTCAGCACGGTGCGCGAGAAGGTGCCGCTGGTCGTGACGCCGCTGACGCCGTTCCTCAAGTACGCGACGGACGACGCGGGCGCGCCCGCCAAGACGGCCCCGGCCACCGCCGGCAAGTAGGTCGCCCGCCGCGACCGCAGCTACGTCAGGTTCCCGCCATCGAACGGCAGCGGGAACAGGTCGCGGAGCCGGTGCCGGCCGGTCTCCGCGGTCGTGTTGGCGAGAATCACCTCCAGATCCCCGCCGAACTCCCACAGAATCTGCCGGCACGCGCCGCACGGCGGCGTGGGCGTCGCCGCGTCGGCCACGACGGCCACCTTCCGGAAGCGCCGGTGCCCCTCCGAGATCGCCTTGAACACGGCGACGCGCTCGGCGCACACCGTCAGGCCGTAGGTGGCGTTCTCGACGTTGCAGCCGGTGATGATCGTGCCATCCTCGGCTTCGAGGGCCGCGCCGACCTTGAAGCCGGAATAGCGCGCCTCGGCGTTCAGCCGGACCGCCCGGGCCGCCGCGATCAGATCAGAGTCGGCCAACGACGCCCTCCAGCAGGCCCATGAAGGCGCCCTTCACGCGCTCGGCCGTCTCGAGCACCTCGCTGTGCACGAGGGGCCGGTCGAACACCCCCGCGGCCATGTTCGTGATGCACGACACACCGAGCACCTCGACGCCCATGTGCCGCGCGGCAATCGCCTCGGCCACGGTGGACATGCCGACGGCGTCCGCCCCGATGGCGCGCAGGTACCGGATCTCGGCCGGCGTCTCGTAGCTCGGGCCGAGCAGCCCCGCGTAGACGCCGTGCTCGATCGCCAGGCCGCGGTCGGCCGCCACGGCATCCGCGAGGCCACGCAGCCGGCGCGAGTAGACCTCGGACATGTCGGGAAAGCGCGGGCCGAGCCGCTCGTCGTTCGGGCCCACGAGCGGGTTCACGCCCGTCAGGTTGATGTGGTCGTCGATCACCATCAGCGCGCCCGCGCCGAACCGCGTGTTGATCCCGCCGGCGGCGTTGGTCAGCACGAGGTCGCGGACACCGAGCCGCGCCATCACGCGGACGCCGAACACGACGGCCTCCACCGGATGCCCCTCGTAGGCGTGCGCGCGACCGGACAGCGCGGCGACGCGCCGGCCGGCCACCTCACCCACGACCAGCGTGCCCGCATGGCCGACCACGTTCGAGACCGGCCACCCGGGAATGTCCCCGTACGGGATCGTGACGGCGTTGGTCAGCGTGCCCGCGAACTCGCCAAGCCCGGAGCCGAGCACGATGGCCGTCCGCGGCAGCGCGCCGCAGCGCGCGCGCACGGCCGCCGCGGCGGCCTCGACCCGCTCGAAACGCCCGTCCACGCCTCCGTCCGCGCCGGTCACAGCAGCATCCCGGCGATCGTGGCCGTGATGAAGTTGGCGAACGTGCCGGCCAGCATCGCGCGGAGGCCGAGCCGCGCGAGGTCGTGCCGCCGCTCGGGCACCAGCGCGCCGATGCCGCCGATCTGGATGCCGATCGAGCTGAAGTTCGCGAAGCCGCACAGCGCGAAGGTCGCGATGGTGAACGACTTCGGGTCGAGCGCGTCCTTCAGCGGGCCGAGCTGCGAGTAGGCCACGAACTCGTTGAGCACCATCCGCGTGCCGAGCAGGTTCCCGATCGTGTTGGCGTCACGCCACGGCACGCCCAGCGCCCACGCCACCGGCGCGAACACCCAGCCCAGCACCTGCTGCATGCTGATGCCCACGAGGCCGAGCGCCGCGTTGACCAGTGCGATGAGCGCGAGAAACGAGATCAGCATCGCGCCGACGTTCAGGGCCAGGTGCAGCCCCTCGCCCGTTCCGCGCCCGATGGCGTCGATCACGTTGACGTCCGTCCGCTCGACCTTCAGCTTCACGGTGCCCATCGTCTCGGGCACCGCCGTCTCCGGCACGAAGAGCTTGGCCATCATCAGCGTGCCCGGGGCCGTCATGATGACCGCCGTCAGCAGGTGCTTCGCCTCGATGCCGAACAGGATGTAGGCCGCCATGATGCCGCCGGAGATGTGCGCCATGCCGGAGGTCATCACGGTCATCAGCTCGGACTCGGTCATCTTCGGCAGGAACGGCCGGATGGTCAGCGGCGCCTCCGTCTGCCCCATGAAAATGCTCGCGGCGACGTTGAGCGACTCGGCGCCGCTGGCGCGCATCACCCACCGCATGCCGACGGCGAAGACGCGCACGACGATCTGCATGATGCCGAAGTAGTAGAGCATCGCGAACAGCGCCGCGATGAAGATGATGGTCGGCAGCACCTGGAACGCGAAGATCACGCCGTACTGCGCGCCCTCCGGCCCCAGCACCTGTGTCATGACGCGGGGCCAGACCTCCTTGCTGCCGAGCGGGCCGAACACGAACGACGACCCGACGAACGCGAAGTCGAGAATCCGGTTGATGACGCCGCCGAGGGTCTGGAACGTCCGCTGCCCGAGTTCCGTCCGCAGCACGATGACCGCGAACAGCAACTGCAGGCCCAGGCCCCAGGCGACGGTCCGGTGGTCGATGGCGTGCCGCGCGGAGGAGAGGGCGTAGGCAAGGCCGAGGATCAGCGCGAGACCGACGAGGGGCTGTGCCCGCGGCACGCCGGAGAGGGCCAGCAGCGAGGCCACGGCGATGAGGGCCAGGAGCCCGCCGCCGATGAGCGTGTCACGCCGGGTCCAGGGCTGCCGGCCCGGTACGGCGTGGCGCCCGTCCGCGCCGTGTGCGCCGGCGCCGGTCGGTTGAGGGTCGGGTGTGGACATGGTCGGGGTCTCGGTTGCGGGTCTACTTCACGACGTCGAGCACCTTCGGCGGGCGCGGCACCGGCGTGTCGGAGATCGCGCAGGCGTCACGGCAGAGCGCCAGGGCCTCGGTCAGCCCCCGGCCGTCGCGGTGGTGGAGTTCGAGCAGCGGCTGCCCGGCGTCCACGCGGTCGCCCAGGTGCGCCTTCACGAGCAGGCCGACGCCGTGGTCCACGGCGTCACCGACGCGGTCGCGCCCGGCGCCGAGGCAGATGCTCGCGCGGCCGATCGACAGCGCGTGCATCCGCGAGATGTACCCGTCCGTGCCGGCATGGAGAACGTGGACGCCGCCCGCCGACGGCAGGCGCGCCGGGTCGTCCACGATCCGCGGGTCGCCGCCCTGGGCCTCGACCATGCGCCGGAACGTCTCGAGCGCGGCGCCGGAGCTGACCGCGCGCTCCACGAGCCCGAGCGCGGACTCGGCGTCAGGCGCCTTGCCGCCGAGGGCGACCATGCGGCTCGAGATCGCCCGGACGACGCCCA
>JBFWVF010000023.1:0-7955 GCA_050246875.1 Alphaproteobacteria bacterium
GCGGCGGGTCGAGACGTGGGTGTGTGCCATGAGGGGTTCTCCGTTCCGAATCCTGTGACGCGGCCTACTGGACGGGCCCGCCGGTGAAGACCGCGTACTCGCCCGAGATGGCGGCCAGATAGAGCGCGCCGCGCACCCGCTCGACGGCGTTGTAGCCGGCGACCGCGCTCGTCGCTGTCAGCAGGCTCTGGCGCAGCGCCGTCGACATGCGGCCGAAGAACAGCGTCTGATTGACCTGTTCGACCAGCGCGGCCGGATTGCCGGCCAGCGTCAGGAACGGTGAGAGGTTCACCGGGAACGACGTGCCGAACTGGCCGCTCAGCAGGTTCCAGATGAAGTTGGCGCGCTGGATGGCCAGCGCGGGCCCGTAGATCTGGAACTCGGGGCCGAACAGGCCCGGCGACTTCGGCAGGCCGGCGAGCGGCGAGTAGAAGCTGAACACCGTGTTCGGCGCGAGCGGCAACTGTCCGAGGCTCGAGAACAGATACATGAACATCGACGGGTTGGCCGCCTGCGCGTTGAGCGCGCGGGCCAGCCCCACGATGTGCAGCAGCGAGTCCTTCAGGTGTCCGTCCGATGCGCCCGCCACGGCGGCCTCGTCATCGGTGAGCACGGCGCGGATCGTGGCCTGCATGTCGCCGCGCACGCCGCTGCCGTTGTTGGCGAACACGTTCGCGACCCGCGCGATGTAGTCGCCGGACGGGTTGCTCGTGACGAGGGACCGGATGAGGCGCGTGGCGACGAAGGGCGGCACGTTCGGGTGATTGAACAGCGCGTCGATGACGCCCTCCAGGTCGGCGGTCGGGCCCTGGCCGGCCGGCAGCGTCACGCCGCTGGGCAGCGTCTTCGCGCCGGTGTCGTGCAGCGCGGGCCGCGGCTCCATCAGGCCGACGAAGTACTCCTGGTTCGTGCTCTGCGGCAGCTCGCCGGGCCTGGTCGGATACGTCCAGCCGGTCAGCGCGCGCGCGACTTCCTTGAGCGACGCCTGCGTGTAGGTCGGGATCGGTGCGCCCCCCGACGTCTTCAGCGTGCCGTCCATGTTCAGCTCCCACAGGCCGACCGTGAAGAGCTGCAGCAGTTCGCGCGGGTAGTTCTCGTTGGGCGACGTCATGCCTCCCGCCTTCTGGCTGTTGGCCAGGTCGAGGTACTTGCCCATCGCCGGGCTCAGCGACATCTCGCGCAGCAGCGTGCGGTAGTTGGTGAACGCGTACTTGGACAGCATCTGCACCCACGGCGCGATCTCGTTGCCGTAGATGTTCTTGTTGGCCGAGACCACCAGCGTCTGGCCGAGCGCGAACGTCACGCGCTGGCGGAGCTGGTCCGGCGCCGTCAGCCAGTTTGTGAAGACCTGCGCGCGCAGGGCGTCGAGGCTCAGGCCGCCGGCGATGACGGTCTCCGGCAGGCGGAACTGCATCTCGATCCAGCGATCGAGGCCGCCGGCCTGCGCCTCGGCGAGAGACGCGGCGGTCGGGCCGAACGTCGCCTGGTTCAGCAGGGCGAGGGCACGCTCCGCGCTGATGGGCTGCGGCGCGGGCAGCGCGCCGCCGGCGGGCGGCGGCACCAGCGACGGCACCGGCGTGGGCTCGGCCGCGGGGGGGCCGGCCGGGGGTGGTGTCCCACCGCCGTTGCCGTCCGCGCCGTCCCTGTCGCCGTCCATGCCGGGATCCATGGGCGGCGGGTCGACGACGTTGACGGTGTAGCGGCCCAGCTCCGTCCAGTTGTCGTAGATGACGACGCTGATCTTCGTGGCGCCGTCGCAGACCCAGGCATTGCGGGTCGCGCCGCTGGCCGTTTCCATGTTCGCGACGTCCAGCTTGTTGCCGCTGTAGGCCAGTGTGGCCGTCACGGGAACGCCGCACGAGGTGCGCACCAGCTCGTAGGTCTTGATGTCCGCGCTGAACGCCGGCGTCATCCCGGCGATCGCGAGGTTCGCGAGCTTGCCCCACCCGGCCGGCTTCGGCGGTGGCGGCGGCATGAGCGCTGGGTCCGGCGTGATCGAGTAACGCCCGACCTCCGTCCAGCCCTGGTAGACGACGATGCTGACCTTGCCCGTGCCGCTGCACACCCACGCGTTGCGGGTGGCGCCGCTGACGGTCTCGGCGCTGGCGACATACAGCCGGTGCGCCGGGTTGGCCAGCGTGGCCGTGATCGGCAGCGAACAGTTCGCCGTCTTCGGAACCTTGTAGTCCTTGATCGCGGGGCTGAACGCCGGCGTGAGGTCCTTGACGACGAGGCTGCTCAGTTGCGCCAGCGCGGTGGCGGGCGCGGCCAGGCCGATGAGCGCGATCAGGCCGGTTCGGATCAGCGCGGAAACGGGGAACGATGTCCTGTTGTGCATGCCGGGGTCCTCGCGTGCCCGCCTGCCGCGTCAAGCGGCGGGTGGTGACACACAACGACTGACGCGGAACGCGGCCGCATATGACCGCGCGCCCGCCAGTCCAGCCCGGCCCGGTTCGGTCAGGTTCCGTCCGGCGGCGTCTACGGCACGACCCAGAGAGCGGCGTGCTCCGCGCCGTTCGCCCGGCGGGCCCGTCCGACGATGACGCGCTTGTTGTTGATCGACCAGGCCTGCGACCGGTTGCCGCCGAGCGTGCCCAGGTTCAGCATCCCGGTGGCGGAAGACCAGAAGAAGCCGCGCTCGTCACCCGTGTCGACGACGCTGATGCCCGCGACGTCGCCGTCCTCGTTGATCGCCAGGGCGTCGGAGTGGCCGCCGAGCGAGCCGAGGTCGGTCATCACGCCGCCCTCCCACCGGAACGCGTGGCGGTCGACGTTGTACTTGCGCCAGGACGTGCCGGCCACCTGCCCGGAGCTGTTCGCGACGCTCGCCCACGCGCTGTCGCCACCCAGCGTACCGAGGTCCTGAATCGCGCCGGTGCCGAAGGCGACGACCGGGCGCCACAGGTTGGCCGGCGTGGCCGAGAGCCCCGCGATGACGTCGCCCTTGATGTGATTGCCCTGGCTCCAGCTCCCGCCGAACGCGCCATGGTCGATCATGCCGCCCTTGAGGGTCCAGGAGGCCACGCGCCGCATGCCCTGGGCGTCGTGAGCCCACCCGGTGACGCGGCCCTCCTTCGAGATGGCAAACATCTGCGAGGACTGGCCCCCGAGCGTCCCGACGTCCACGACGCCGGTCGACGGACTCCAGAAGAACCCGTGGTCCGTGAAGCCGCCGAGGCTCAGGATGCCGGTGACCTGCCCCTCGGAGTTGATCCCTGTGGCCGAGCAGGTCTGACTGGCGGCACAGAGATCCTGCATCCCGTCGGCCTTCGTCCAGATGAACGCGCTGTGGCTGCCGTTGGCGCGAAGCGACCAGCCCACGACCTGTCCGTCCTCGTTCACCGCGGTGGCTGCGGATTCGAGGCCGCCGAGCGTGCCGATGTCCACGAGCCCGGACGCCTCGGACCAGACGATCGCGTGCACCGGTGACGGCGTCGGCCCGATCTCGGACCAGCCCACGACGAGTCCGGAGTCGCTGATCGCGACGGCGTTGGTCAGGCCGCCGAGTGTGCCGAGGTCCTGGGGTGTGATGACCTGCCCCCGGGCCGGACCGGCCGCGAGGAGCAGGACCGCGAGGCTGAGGAGGTGGCGGATGCGCATGCCAGTCCCGACGCGGATGGGGCTGCCATATGGCCGACCGGTGCGCCGGGCGTGGACGCGCGTCCGAAGACGGGAAGATCGCGCGCGTATTACCGCGCGAAAAGAAATTGCCGTGCCACGGCCGGGCCCGCTGAACCGCCGCGCGACGCACGTTACGATCGCCGTCGACCGCATGGTGTCCGCCGCTCCATCCCTGACCGGCGATCCGCGCCTCCGCCCGTTTCTGTCGGCGGGAACGGACGCCGAGGCCCGTGCCGCGCTCGAGGACCTTCTCGGAGGCGACATCGAAACCACGCTGCGCGAGACCGTGGCCCGCACGCTGCGAGGTGCGGCCGAGGCGTCCGGCCATCACGACGACATCCTCGCGGAGGCCCGGCTCAGGCTGGTGCGGCGGCTCTGGAGCCTGCGGGCCGGCGTGGGCGATCCCGTCGCCAACCTGCTCGGCTACGTGACGGGCACCGGCGAGAACGCGTGCTACTCGTTCCTCCGGCAGCGGTTCCCCGAACGCACGCGGTTTCGCAACCGGGTGCGGTACGCCGTGGCGCACCATCCGGGCACGCGGCTGACCCAGGACCCGCAGGGCGTCTGGATCTGCGCCTCGGCAGCCGCGGCGGGCATGGCCCCGGCGGCCGACTGCGAGCTTCTGGCCGATCCGCGCGGCGTGGCCGGGGCGTGGGGCATCGACCTCGGCGCGCCGCTGGCCGTGCTCGTCGAGGCGCTCCTCCGGCATGCCGCGCGGCCGCTGCCGCTGCCGGCCTTCGTCGACGCGCTGGCGCAACTGGTGGGCGAGGCGCGCCCGATGCTCGTCACGGCGCCCCTCGCCGCCGCGGAGGAGCCGGTGGACCCCGCGCCGGCGATCGCGGACGTGCTCGAGCACCGGGCGATGCTGGCCCGGACCTGGGCCGAGATCGTCGAGCTGCCGCCGCGGCAGCGCGTGGCGCTGCTGATGAACCTGCGCGACGCCGATGGCTCGTCGGTGCTCCAGATGCTGCCGGCCACCGGCGTCGTGGCGCGGGAGGGCATCGCGGCGGCGCTTGACCTCGATCCCCGCGACCTCGACGTGCTCTGGCCGGTGCTGCCCGTGGACGACGAGACGATCGCGACGCGCCTCGGCCTGACGCGTCAGCAGGTCATCAACCTCCG
Organism: Alphaproteobacteria bacterium; assembly: GCA_050246875.1. Classification (GTDB taxonomy): domain Bacteria; phylum Pseudomonadota; class Alphaproteobacteria; order UBA6615; family UBA6615; genus SHWB01. Next base: position 4,744 of record JBFWVF010000023.1, read on the forward strand.
GAAGGCCGGCCGCGCGCGCCTCGCCCGGCGGCTGGGAGGCCGGACGTGAAGGCCGGCGCCGGTAATACGCCCATCGCCGTGACGTCACTCCTGAGAGCGGACACACTGTGACTATCGACGACAGCAGGGTCAAGAAGGCGGCCGAAGCGATCGGACGGGCGGTCGCGCCCGGGCCGGACGACGACGCGCACCTGAGCGCGGACGTGCTCGACGGCCTCGCCTCCGGCACCCTGGACGCCGCGGACTGGGAGTGGGCCGGCGTGCACCTCGAGGGCTGCGCGCGGTGTGCCGAGGATCTGGCAGACCGCCGTGCCGTTCAGCAGACGATCGACGCGCTCTGGAGCGGAAATGGCGTGGCTCCCGCGCAGACGCTGGCGCCGGCGGCCACCGGGGCCCGCCGGTGGCGCGTCGCGGTCCCGCTCGGGCTGGCCGCCGCGGCCGGGATCCTGCTGGCTGTTCTCCTGCCACGCGATCAGGCTCCCGCACCTGCGCCCGGTGGACCACCGCAGCCGTCACCGGCGGTGGCCGACGCGCTCGCACCGGAGGATCGCGCGCTGGTGGCGCGCGTGCTCGCGGCCGGCCGCGTCGAACTGCCGGACGACCTCGCCTTTCTCCAGGGCCGTGCCGGCACGCTGCTCGGCGGGCCGGGACCGGGCGCCGGCTTCACCGTCGTGGCGCCCGTGGGCACCGTGGTGACCGGCGTGCGCCCCGCGCTGCGGTGGACCCGTGCGGACGGCGCCCGCGGCTACACCGTGCGCGTGCACGACGAGCGGTTCGCGGAGGTCGCGCGTGCCGAGGTGACCGCCGAGGCGTGGACGCTCGAGACGGATCTGGCGCCCGGCGCCGTGTACTCGTGGCAGGTCACGGCGCATACGCCCTCCGGGGATCGGACCGTGCCGGTGCCGCCGCAGCCCGAGGCCCGCTTCCGCGTCCTCGCGGCGGATGAGGCCGCGCCGCTGGCGCGCCGCCGCGCCGCGGCGGCTGACGATCCGCTGGCACGCGGCATCTTCGAGGCCCGCGCCGGCCTGCTGGCCGAGGCGGCCGCGTCGTTCCGGCAGGCCCAGGCGGCCGACGCCACCCGCGCGGAGGCGACCGCGCTGCTGGCGTCGCTGCCAGTCCGGCCCTGAGGCTCTCCGCTCCCGGCCGCTACGGCGCGCCGGTGACGACGAACCCGGCCCAGTAGAACGGATGGCGGTGCTCGCGTGAGGCGATGAGCGCGCGGGCCGCGGCGCGCATGGCGCCGGCCACACGGCCCGGCGCGGCCGGCCCCGCCCCGCGACGTGCGGTCACCAGCGACCGATGCAGCGCGAGCATCAGCTCCGTCGTGCTCGCCGAGTCCACCTCCCACAGGCTCACCACCGCCGTGGACGCGCCCGCCGCGAAGAGCGACCACGTGAGGCCGACGACGCCTTCGCCACCACCGTCCGCGCCGCGGGCGCTCTCGCATGCCGAGAGCACCGCGAGGTCAGCCGTCAGCGGCAGGTTCGCCACCTCCCACGCCTCGAGGCGGCCGTCGCGGGCCGGGTCGACGGCGCCGGCGTCGCCCCCGAGCGCGACGAACGAGTACATCGGGCTCGACCGCACGAGCTCACCGTGGGTCGCGATGTGCAGCACGCCGGCGCTGGTGGCCGCCGAGCGGAGCGCCGTCTCGGTGGCGGCCGGACCGGTCAGCACCACGCTGCCGGAGCCGTACATCGTGGCCAGGGCGCGCACCTCGCGGGCCGCGTTCGGCAGCCGGGTACCGGGGCCGGTCGCACCGGCCGGGTCGCCGACGGCCACCAGCCCTCCGCCCGCCGGCCCGCGGCGTGCCCGCCGTTCCTCCAGCCGGTAGAGCGCCGACACGGACGGGGCGTAGCTCACGGCATGGTCTTCGATCAGGAAGCGTCCGCCGGGTGAGAGCAGCGCCTGGAACGGCAGGTTCCACAGTGCGCCGTCGGCTACGATGACCACGGGCCCGGCCCCCCGGAGGGCGCCGCTCGCCGGGCCGAGCAGCAGATCGTAGAGAGACCGGGCTTCGGCGGCGAACGCGAGGTCACGCCGGCCGAGCTGGCTGCGAAACGCCTCGGCGCGCCGCCACAGCGCCTCCCGCGTGACGCGGATCTCGGCCACGCGGACCAGCGGCCGGTGCTCCCGGGTTCGCGATACGGTGACAAGCCGCGTCCGGTCGGCGCCCGTCATGAATGAGAGGACCACCGCGTCCGGCGGCAGCGCCGCCACGGCCGTCTCCAGCGGGACGACGGGCGCTTCGCCGCGGCCGAAGGCCAGGTCCGGCAGTGCCCCGAACGTCTCGAACTGCCACTCCTCCCGTGCGCGCCGCGCCTGCGCCAGCTCGGCGTCGAGCGCCGCGAGCTCACCGGATCGCGCGGCGCCGGCCGCGGCCGCGTCATCGCGGCGCGCGCTGAGCGTCGTCACCGCGGCGTCAAGCGCGGCCTCGCGCGCCCGTTGCGCGGGCGTCAGCAAGCCGACGATCGGCCGGCCGCCCGCGATCAGGTCGAGCAGCACCCGGGCCCGGGCGCGCTCCATCACCGCGAACGCGTCCTCCGTGCGGCCCGCCGAGGCGTGCAGTGCGGCGAGCTCGTAGTAGGGCGTCGTCTTCTCCTGGAAGAACCGCCGCGCATCCTCCGCGCCACCCGCGACCTGCTGCCGGCCCCGCTCGATCTCCGCGATGGACGCCGTGAAGGCGGCAGCGGCGTCGTCCAGGCGTCCGAGGCTCGCGTGTGCCGAGCCGAGCAGGCTCAGGCTGGCCCAGAGTCCGGGCCCGAAGCCGATGGCGCGCGCGATCGCCGTCGCGCGTGTCGCGTGGGGCAGTGCGGTGGCCGGCTGTCCGGTCACCAGCTCCAACCTGGCCATCTCCAGCAGCGTGTCGGCCTGTCCGGCGCGGTTGCCGCTCTTCTCCTGGATGGCGAGCGCGGCCGCCAGGGCCGGTCGCGCCTCGTTCCAGTTCCGCGCGAGGATGGCCGCGCGCCCGCGCGCCTGCCAGAGGTCGCCGAGCAGCACGGGATCGCCGAAGCGCTCCGCGAGCGGCTGCGCGGCCTCGAGCACCGGGAGCGCCTCGGCCGCACGGCCCCGCGCGATGTGGACGAGCGCGATGTCGATGGCCCCGCCGACCTGCAACTGGAGATTCCCGAGCCGCCGTCCGACGTCCAGCGCCCGTTCGAATCGCGCGAGGGCCTGGTCGAGGCTGCCCTGCCGCAGGTGAATCGAGCCGATGT
>JBFWVF010000024.1:0-7557 GCA_050246875.1 Alphaproteobacteria bacterium
CGGCCGCCAGCGTGACGCCGATCAGGTAGATCGTGCTGAACGGGTTCATGGGCCCGCCCGCGAAGTGCAGGATGCCGGTCAGCAGCAGCGCGTCGGCCACCAGGACGCCGCCGATGCCGGCGGGTGAGGGCTCCGGCGAGCGCAACTGAACTGCCAGCAGGAGATTGGTGCCGCAGAGTCCGGCCAGCAGCAGTCCGAGCGGGACCAGCGGCAGTACGACGTCCGCGAAGGTCACCCCCGCAGCCGTCACGGCAATCGCGGCGACGGCGGCCCAGCGGAGACGCACGAGCCACGGCAGCACGGTGCTGCCGGTACGCGCGACGGAGGCGCCTGACCGGGCTGTCGGCATGGAGCTCAGGGTCGTGGCACCATTCTGTCAGCCGGTTCTCGAAGGGACCGTGCGACGTAATGCCGCAGGGCGTCCGGAACGCCCGGGGCCCGGCCGCACACGGGCGAGCCGGCCCCGAATCAGCTTTCGCAGCAGCGCGAGCGGCAACGGCGCGTCAGGCTGGAACCGGATCGTGCCCCTGCTGACGTCGTACTTCGCGAGCGCGTCCGCGAAGGTCCCCACGGCGCCGTAGATCGCGCAGTGCTTCGCGGCCGCGCCGATGTGCAGCACGGTCCTGCCGCCGAGCTTGAAGGTCGGCAGACCGTAGCTGATGCACTCCTCGATCTCAGGCTCGAGTTCGTGAACGGTCTTCCGGATGCGTTCCAGCGCCGCCCGTTGGTCCGCTGGCAGGGCCTTCAGATACGCGTTGAAGTGCCTCGGTGGGTTCTTCATCACGTCTACCGCCTCTCGCGGGTGGCGCCGGATCGGGGCGCCCCATGCCACGCGCAGCCCGGTGAGGGCGAGCATGGCAATGGGGCTGTCCGGCGACAGGACCCGCTGAGCGGAGCTTCGTGATGCAGGGTGTGCATGGACGAAGTCTACGGCCGCAACGTCAGCACGTGCACGGGAGGGCCCGGCAGGAAGGGCGTGGGCTCGCCGCCGAGCCACGCCGGGTGGCTGTCGGCGTAGTGCGGCGAGAACGGATGCCCGCTCTGGCCCGTGGGCATGTGCATCAACCCCTCCGCTTCGCGGCCCGGTGATACGACGAAGCGCTCCGACGCGGAATCGGCGCCGTACGCCATCCGCGGCGTGTAGAGGTCGCCCGGCACCGGCACCTCCGGCATGTCAAGCCAGCGGCCGAGCCACGGCAGCGCCGCGCTCAGCGGGTGGCGGTAGCGCGTCCGGTTCAGCTCGCCCCACGCGCGGGCGCCGAGATCGGGGCCGAAGGCCGCCTCGGCATCGGCGATGACGGCGTCCACGGCTGCCAGCAGGAACGCGTCCCACGTCGGGTATGCCGGATCGAGCAGGTGCAGCGGGCGCTCGGTCACCAGCCGCCACAACGGCCCCTCCCGTTTTCGCTCGATCGTGAAGTCGAAGGCCGGGTCCGCCGCCACGCACTCCGCCAGCACGAACCCGAAGACCGACCGGGAGACGCGGTCGCGGAACGACCGCGTGAAGCGGTAGGCGACCGATTCCGGCGCGGCGCGGCCGGTCCATCCGGTCTCGACGAGCCGGCGCAGCTCGGCGCGCCGCTGGTGCCCGGCGGCGGCGGGCGAAGCGAGGACCGAGAGCAACAGCGTCCGCCAGCGATCGAGGAACAGCGCCGAGTCGTCGAGCTGGATGGCGAGCATGTCGCGAGGCTCGAACTGCTCGCGGTCCCTGAGCCGCTCGCGGACAATGCGCGCGCGCGAGCCGATCTCGTAGCTGCCGTCGCCAATCAGGTCCAGCATCGGTCCGTCCACGACGCGCGCGTTCGCCGTCCAGAGCCGGCCATCCGGGGGGTCCACGACCTGCGGATGCTCCTCCGGCGTCAGGTAGCCGCGCCAGCCGCGCGCGCCGTCGGCCCAGGAGGACGGCGCCCGTCCGTTCACGCCCTCGCGTCGCGGCATGCCGCCGTAGACGGTCCAGGCGATGCGGCCATCACGGCTCGCGATGATCTGGTTGAACGCCGGCGCTCCGGCGCTGCCCGCGCTGGCGAGCCCTTCTTCGAGCGTGCGGGCCGACTCCATCGGGAACAGCGAGGAGGCGAGCTTGACCGGGTCGTGCGCCATCCAGCGGATCGCACGGCTCCGGCCCCGGTAGTCCGGCGGCAGCACCGGACCCCAGATCGTCCACGCCACGGGCACCCGGACGTCCGCCTGCCCGGCCACGTGGATCGTCTCCTCGTACCGCTCGAAGCGGCGGAAGCCGCCGGGGGCGCGGTAGCGATCCGCGTCCGCGGGGTCGCGCTCGATGAGGACGAGGTCGCTCCAGTCTCCGAAGGTCGTCGTGAAGCCCCACGCGAGGTGCGTGTTGCTGCCGGCCACGAGGGTCGGAATGCCGGGCAGGGTGAGGCCGTCCAGCCGGCCCGGCACACCGCCCTCGCCCGGCCACGCGAGCGCGGCGCGATACCAGACGTTCGGCACGCGGATGGGGAAGTGCATGTCGTCGGCGAGGAGCGCGCTGCCGTGCGCGGTGTGCGCGCCGGACACGGCGAAGTTGTTGCTGCCGATGGCCGCGCCTGCCGGGTCGTCGAGCGCGAGCCGCAGCGCCATGGCTTCGGGCCAGTCACGCGGCGGGCGGACCGGGGCGGCGGTCGCGACCGGTGCTGTCGCGCCGCGGGCGATCGCGCGCGCACGCGCGTCGTAGACCTCCGGACCCGGCACCGGCGGCACGTTGAACGCGGGGCCCACGATCGGCGTGTCCCACTCGGTGCCGCGCGGCGACAGGAACGCCGTCATCGGCTCCGGCAGGACGTCCCGCATCGTGGCCAGCATCGACTCGTAGACGCCGTTGCCGTCCTGCTGCGCGACGAACATCGAGAGGACGGCGAGCATCGAGTCGGAGGCCGTCCACGGCCGCGGCTGCTGCCGGAGCAGCAGGTATTCGGGCGGGCGGGCGCCGAGCGACGCGAGCCCCGCGTTGACGCCGTCCACGTAGGCGGCAAGCGCGGCGCGGTCCCCCGCAGAGAGGTGCGTCACGGCGGCGTCCGCCACGGCGCGCAGGCGGTGGATCCGGATCTGCCGGTCCGCGCCGAGCGCGGCCGGCCCGACCAGCTCGGCCAGCTCGCCGGCCGGGCGGCGCCGCGTCAGGTCCATCTGGAAGTAGCGGTCCTGCGCATGAAGGAAGCCGGTCGCCCGGGCGGCGTCGACGCGGTTCGCGGCGTGCACGGTCGGCACGCCGAGCCCGTCACGCTCGACACGGACGACCGCCGAGAGCCCGGCCAGCCGGTGCTCCGCATCGAGGTCCGGCAGGCTGGCGCGCAACTGCCAGCCGAGCCAGAGACCCGTCGCCACGACGCCGCCGATCAGGACCAGGCCGGCGAGGACGAGGAGGCGGAGAGGGCGCGGCACGACCTTCACTATTTGACCGCAAGAGCCGGATAGAGTGGGGGCGCTCCGGCCCGCTACGCTCGGGCCATGCTCACGATTCAGATGCCGACGTCAGCCCCAGCGTCCGTTCCTCGTCCGGGTACCGGCGACCGCCGATGGCAGGCCGTGGTCGACCGCGACCGGACGCATGCGGGCGAGTTCGTGTACGCCGTCCGGACCACCGGCATCTACTGCCGGCCGGGATGCCCGAGCCGCCGGCCCCGGCGGGAGTCCGTCGACTTCTTCCCGTCGCCGGACGCCGCGGAAGCACACGGTTTCCGCTCGTGCCGGCGCTGCACGCCGCGGCGCGCGTGGCCGGAACACCCCGGGCTGGCGGCCGTTCGCCGCGCCTGCGCGTTCATCGCCGCGCACTCGGATGAGCCGCTCGACCTGGCTGCGATTGCCGCGCACGCGGGTCTCAGCCGGTTCCATCTGCAGCGAACGTTCACGCGCCTCGTCGGGCTCTCGCCGAAGTCGTATCTCGAGGCCGTGCGCGCATCGCGCTTCCGGCACGGCCTCCGCGACCCGCGGGCCACGCTCAGCGGCGCGCTCTACGAGGCCGGATACGGCTCGCCGAGCCGCGTCTACGAGCGCCGGCCGACGGGCGGAGTGACGCCGGGCGACTACCGGGCCGGCGGCAAAGGGCTCGTGGTGCGCTACGCCGTCGTCGACTGCGCGCTGGGCCGTCTGCTGGTGGCCGGCACGGACAGGGGCGTCTGCGCGGTGAAGCTCGGCGACGACGACCGCCCGCTCGTCGCGGAACTGCACGCCGAGTTCCCGCGCGCGGCGATCGAACGGAATGAGAAGGCGCTTGCGCCCTGGACCAGAGCACTGCGGAGCTGTGCCGCCGGCCGCATTCCTGATGCGGAACTGCCGTTGGATGTACGGGGCACGGCCTTTCAGTGGCAGGTGTGGCGCTACCTGCAGTCGATCCCGGCCGGGGAGACCCGCACCTACAGCGAGGTGGCGAAGGGCATCCGCCGCCCCGCCGCCGTCCGCGCCGTGGCGCGCGCGTGCGCGACGAACCATGTGGCGCTGGCCGTGCCGTGTCACCGCGTGATCGGCAAGGACGGATCGCTGACCGGCTACCGCTGGGGCATCGAGCGCAAGGATGCGCTGCTCAAGTCCGAACGCCGTCGCTAGCGCCCGCCATCGACACGGCGCCATTTGCGTGTTTCGTCTGCAGCAGCCCAAGCCGGCCCCTGATCCAGGGCCGGTCCGATCAGTTACCGATGCCTGGCTTTCTGGCGCCGCTCGTCCAGGAAGTCGATGACAACGAAGAACACGGCGAAGGCAGCCAGTCCGCCGGCCATGATGTAGAAACCTGTCATCGGTTCCTCCGTGCGAGCAGCAGGCTCGCCGACACGAGTGTTCCCCACAGCACAACGCCGGTCAAGGCCGCCAGCCACGAAAACTCGCGTTCTGCCATGAACTGGCCGAAGAACAGCCCACCCACCGCGACGTTCGCGGTATCAGGCAGGAGTTCGATCAGGATCAGGCGCTGGCGTTGGCTGAGACGGATCACGACCGGGCTGGTTGCGAAGGCCATGCCGCTCGACTGCCGGCCGTCTCGCGACCGTCGGCTCGTGGGCCGTGCGAAACCCGCGTCGCCGGCAGCCAGGCAAAGTCGCAGATGCCGCACGCGCTAGTTGACGGCGGTTGGCGCACGGGTTCGGGGCCGGCCATTTGGAATCCGCCGGGACTCTCGGCATACTGCGCACTGATGCGCACGCGGTACGGACTCTCCCCGTGGGTTCTGCAGTATCCCGACTCCCGCCGGCCCCGGTTCGATCCCCTTCCGAAAGGCGACGGCACCGCGGACGTCGTCGTCGTGGGTGCGGGGCTGACCGGCCTGCTGACGGCGTATTTCTGCGCGAAAGCCGGCTACTCCACGCTGGTGCTCGAGGCGGACCGCGTCGGCCAGGCCGGCAGCGGGCGCAGCGGCGGCGTGCTGACGAGCGAGCCGGACCAGCCGTTCAAGGAAGTGTCGGCCCGCCTGGGCCTGAAGGCGGCCCGCCGGGCGTTCGAGTCCTGGTCCGAAGCGGCGGCTGACGGCGCGGCGCTGCTGAAGCGCCTCAAGGTGCCGTGCGGCCCGGTGCCGGCCGACACGATCGCGTTGCCCTGGCGGGCCGACGAGCGGCCGCTGCAGAAGGAGCACCAGGCGAAGACGGAGGCCGGTCTCGACGGCGCGTGGCTCTCGGGTGTGGCCGTCCAGCGCGCGTTGAAGCTGGAGGGCGCCGGCGCGCGGAAGACGAAGGGCGCGCTGCTGATCGACCCGTACGCCGCCGCGGTGGGCGTGCTCCGGGCCGCCGTCGCCGCGAAGGCGAAGGTCTACGAGAGGACGAAGGTCTCGAAGGTCACGTTCGACCGGAAGGTCGCGCGGGTGCTGGCGGGCCGCTCGACGATCACGACGGAGAACGTCGTCATCGCGACGAACTTCGCGACGGCGGAGACGAAGCAGCTCCAGCGGCACGTGGGCGTGCGCCAGCGATTCCACGTGCTGACCGAGCCGCTCCCCGCCGCGATGCGCAAGGGGATGTTCGGCGAGAACGTGCTGCTGGTCGACGCGAGGTCACCCCGGCGGCGTCTGCGCTGGACGGCCGACGGCCGGCTGCTGATCAGCGGCGGCGATCAGAAGGCCGCTACGGGCAGCGCGCTCGAGACCGCGCGCGTCCACAACGCCAACGAGCTGATGTACGAGACGCTGCTGATGTACCCGGGCATCCTCGGCCTGAAGCCGGAGTTCGCGTGGGAGTCGTCCTACGGCTACACGATCGATGGCCTGCCGTGCATCGGCCCGCACCGCTTCTTCCCGCATCACCTGCTGGCGCTCGCCGGGTCCGGTGACTCGCTGACCGAAGCGTTCCTGGCCGCGAGGATTCTCTTCCGCGGCGTGGAAGGCAAGCCCGAGAAGGCGGACTCCGCGTTCACCTGGCAGCGCCTCGGCTAGCGGCCGTTCGCCGGGCCGCTCACCTACCGACCCTCAGCGCAGGCGCGCGAGCAGATGCTCCATGTCCGGCGGGAGCGCGGCCTCGAGGTGCACGAACTCTCCGGAGACCGGGTGCGCGACGTTCAGCCGACGCGCGTGGAGTGCCTGCCGGTCGAACGCGATCGGATGCGCCGGCGGGCGGGGCTCGAGGTACTGGCGTTCCCCGACGAGCGGATGCCCATGAAGGGCGGCCTGCATCCGGATCTGATTGCGCTTGCCGGTGACCAGGCGCACTTCGATGAGTGTCGCGTCGCGCAGACGCTCGACGACCTGGAACCGGGAGATGGCCTCCGCGGCCCGCGGGTCGTCCTCGTCCGCCTCCTCCTGCCGCAGCTCCGTCGGGTCCCACGTCAGCAGGTCCCGCCACTCGCCCCGCGACTGCAGCACCTGGCCGTGGACGACGGCCCAGTACACCCGCTCCGGCTGACGGCGCTGGAACTGGGCCTTGATGTCGGCCTGTGCGGCCGGCGTGCGGGCGAAGAGCACCAGGCCGGACGTATCCCGATCGATGCGGTGGACGACGAAGGGCTTGCGCGCACCGCGTCCGCTCATCGCGGCGGTGAGCAGCGAGAGGACCGACGGCGCGGTCTCGCGCGTGGCGAGCGGCACGGTCAGCAGACCCGCGGGTTTGTTGACGGCGATGAGCGCCGCGTCCTCGTACACGATGTCGAGCACGCCATCGCGCCTCGGCGCGCGCTTCGCGGCCGTGCCGGGCCGGTCCATCCAGACGCGCACGGTGTCCGCCTCCGTCAGCAGCCGGGCTGCGTCGACGAGACCTGCTTCCGCGCCGTTCAGGAAGACCTTGCCCCGGCGCAGGGCGTCAGCGGCCTTCGACCGCGAGCCCAGCCGGCCGTCGGCGGCGAGAAACTTGTCGAGGCGCGTGCCGGCCTCGGCGCCGGAAACGGGCCAGTCGGTCGTGTCCACGGCGCTCGGTCCGGGCGAGGGCTGCTAGCTCCGGTCGGTCCGGATGATGCCTCCCGGCACCGCGTCGCCGACCGACGTGTCGAGGCCGTGACCCTTCTGGCCGATCCGGCGGCGCTCGGACACGATCAGGTGGTACTCGGCCGCGCGCTTCCAGAGGCGGTTCGCCATCTCGGTCAGGTGCACGGCCTTGATGCCGTAGTAGAGGAACAGCGCACCCAGGGCGCCGACGATGACGGCCTGGATGC
>JBFWVF010000025.1:0-7427 GCA_050246875.1 Alphaproteobacteria bacterium
GCGGAAGGTGACGTAGATGGCCTCGTCGTCGAAGAGGATCCAGGCCTCGGTCTTCTGCGACGCGGGAGGGCCCGACAGGGGCTCGGCCTGGATGAAGTCCGAAATGGACGGCACGTCGCGGTAGACGACCTCGTCCAGCTGGCCGTCGACCCTGAGCGGCCCCGGCAACGCCACGGCACGGAGCGTGACGTGCCCCGAAGCATCCCTCGACAACACGGGTGCCCCTGCCGCGCTGAGCGGCTCCCCGCTGCGTGGCGTCTGGGCCGCCGCGCCGCACGCGCACAGCGTCAGCCACAGGACCAGTTCGGCGGCCAGGAATCGACGCCGCATTCGCTGCTACGGCTGCGCGAGCTTGAGCAGCAGGTCCTGCGCGCGCTCGTACTGCGGCGCCAGCTCGAGCGCGGCCAGCACTTCCTTCTTCGCCTCCGTCTTCTGACCGTTCGCGGCGTACGCCTCCGCGAGCCGCGTCCGCGCCGCCGCCTTGTCCACGGTTCCGGCGGCGAGCACGGTCCGGAAGGCTCGGATGGCCGTGGCGGCGTCTCCGCTGGCGAGCGCGGCGTTGCCGAGCGACAGTTGCGCGTCGACATCGAACGGGTCGATGCTCGCCACCCGCGCGTACGCGGCCATCGTGCGCTTCGTGTCGCCCCTGGCCGCCACGAGCCCCGCCCTCGTGCGGGCGGACTCGATGTCGTTGGCATCCACCTGCGCGAGCGCGTCCAGCGCCGCGAGCGCGCGGTCCGGCTGCTTCGCCGCGACGGCCAGCGCGGCGATCCTCACGTGCGGGCTGTCCTTCCCGGTGGCCGGCGGCGCCAGCTTCGCGGCGCGCTCGTACGTCGCGATGGCCGAGGCGGCCTCCCCCGCCCGCTCGTACGCATCGGCAAGCCGCATCAGCACCGGGAAGCTGCCGGGGTGCTGGTCGGCCAGCGCCTTCAGGCCGTCGAGCGTCGTGGTCTTCGCGAGGGTCTCGGGGGCCTTCATCGCGGACCGCAGCGCTCCGAACTCCCGCGCCGTGTACGCGTCGAACCCTTTCTGCAGGTCGTCCATCGTGATGCCGAGCGCGGCCTTGAGCGCGCCGTCGGTATCGACGCCCGTCGCGTAGGCCTCGACCAGCGCCCGCAGCTTCGGCTGCCCGTAGGCCTCGTGAATGTGCGCCACCACCTGCGACGCCTGGAAGTAGGCCATCGAGATGGTCTTCGGGTCGCTGAAGCCGGCGTTGAGGTTCTTCAGCGTCATCACGCCGCCGTGGTCGAGCGCGTGGGCGAACTCCAGCTCCTGCTCCCGACCCCACTCCCGGCGGGCACGCTTCTCCTCGAACACGGAAATGCCCTCGGTCAGCCACCGCGGCACGCGCTGCCCGGACAACTGGACGGTGATGACGTGGGCCAGCTCATGCCAGAGGGTCGCGCCCCAGTTGAACTCTCCCGGTGGCCGGGCCTTCGGCGAGTCGAGCGTGACCACCTGCCCGAAGCAGGCGCCCAGCGCGCCGATGAACCCGGGCAGGCCGATCGTCCGCACGGCAAAGTCGTCATGCTTCGGAAACATCTCGATCAGGAGCGGCCCCTTCGGCGTGAATTCCCAGGTCCGCGAGAGCGCCGCCACGGCCTCCTTCGCGAGCGGCAGCGCGTGTTCGCGCATCACGGCGGCCTCGTCCGGATGGAAGCGGAAGACCAGGTCCCCGTCCGTCACGGTCACGAACGTGTCCAGCGTGTCGAGCAGCGCCAGTGAGTTGAACGTCACGACGTCGTATGGATCGAGCTTGAAGGCGGCATCGAGCGCCTTCCGCGCGCCCGGCTCGTCCCCCGTCCGCAGCAGGTGCATGCCGAGCATGGCCAGCGCCCGGGCCGAGTCCGGATCGAGCGCGAGCGCCCGCCGCGTCAGCGCCACGGCCTCCTCGAACCGGTAGGCCCGGGCCGCGTGCTCGCCGGCGATCCGGTAGACGTCCGCGTAGCGCGGGTTGATGGCGAGCACGCCGGCGACCGCCTTCTCGAACTCCGCCGTCCGGTCGTCCACGTAGAGCAGCGCCGCGTCGAGCGCCCGGGCCTCCAGGCTGTTCGGATTCACGGCGAGCGCCCTCCCGATCAGGGCCCGGGCCTCCGCGCGTTTCGAATCACCGAGTTCGATCTCGGCAATGAGCAACAGAGCCTCCACGTGCCCGGGCTCCGCCGCGAGAATCGCCTCGGCCGCCTTCCGCGCCTCGGGCGGATTGCTGTCGGCGAGCACGCGTGCCATGCCGATCTGTGCCGGCACGTGCGTCGGGTTGACGTCGAGCGCCGCCTTGAACGACTTCGCGGCCTCGGCCTGGCTGTACTTCTCCTGGAACAGTTCGCCCCACGCCGTGTTCACCGCCACGTCGGCCGGCGCGATCCGGTTGGCGTCGCGAAACAGGCCGTTGGCCTCCTCGAAGCGGCCCAGCGCGCGAGCCGCGCGGCCGGCGCGCAGCAGCCGGGCGGGCGCCGGGCCATCACTGTTGCGCGCGACCACGGCGCCAAGCGTGCGCTCGGCCTCGCGGCGGCCCAGGTAGTGCTGCAGCAGGCCCAGTTCCAGCGCGGCGTCGCCGCCGGGGTCCCGCCCGGCGGGGCCCGCGAGGACCGTGAGCGCTTCCGTGTATCGGCCGCGGCCGATATCGGCGCGGGCGGACGCCAGCGTCGCGTCAGCCGGAGCCTGCGCGAATGCAGGCACTGGCGCGACGAGGAGCGACGCCAGCCCGAGTGCGGCGACCGTTCGACGTCCGTGAGGAAGGCCCGCGCGCGCCATGGCTGCGCGGAGTATACCAACCGGGTCAGCGCGTCAGCGCACGCTCCTCGATCTGCACGCGCCGCCACATCAGCAGCACGAACCAGATCGTCGCGACCCCGCCCACCCACCCGGCGTGGACCAGCAGCGCGAACCCGGTGAGCTCGCCGGCCACGGCGACGTAGTTGGGATGGGGAAACCAGCGGTAGGGCCCGGCGACGACGCGCGCGGACCCGGGCGGCACGAGAACGCGGAACGACCAGCGCGGCCCGAGCGTGCCGATGGCCCAGTACTTCAGCGCCTTGGCGAGCGCGAAGATGGTGAGCCCGGCCACACCGAGCGGCCGTGATTCGCCAGCGGCGCCGGCCAGTGCCATCACGACGAACGCAGCGGGATACGACCACTGCATGAGGCCGTACACGTCGTCGGCCGGCTCCGCCGCGCCGGCCGCGCGCAGCGCCTGCTCGTTGGCGCGGGACCGCCGTGCTTCGGCCAGCATCAGCGCCACGACGACCGCGAGGGCGACGAGGATGGATGTCATCCGCGTGCCTCCGCGCGTCGGCCCGCGGCCACGGCCAGCCGCCGCGCCAGGGGCACGTCGCCGGCCAGCGGAATCAGCGGCACGAGCGGCGCGCTCCAGGCGGCGGCCAGGGCCGACGCCGCACGGACACCGGCGGGCCACGCGACCAGGCCGCGCAGCGCGCGATTCAGCCGCCACTTCGCGCTGAACTCGTGCTGACGCGCCGCCGTCAGCCACGCCCAGGCGGGCTGTCCGGTCGCCAGTTCCCGCAGCGCGGCCTCGGCGGCCAGTTCGGCGCCCCGGATCGCGAAGCGCATGCCGTCACCGGTCATCGGATCGACGAAGCCGGCGGCATCCCCGGCCAGCAGCAGCCCCGGCACGCCCGCCGCGCGCGAGTCCACGGCCAGCGGACCGAGGATCGTCGCCGCGCCCAGGCGCGTGGCGCGGACGAACCGTTCCCGCAGCAGGCCATCCGCGGCAATCGCCTGCGCCAGCACGTCCCCACGGAGCGGCGCGGCCGCGCGGTGCCACTCGCGGACCACGCAGACGTTTGCCGTCCCGTCCGGCAGCGGCGCGATGCCGACGTAGCCGTCCTCCCGCACGTGCATCTCGCCACGGTCACCGAGGCCGGTTACGTCCGCGTAGGTGGCGCCGTACGCCCAGCGCTGGGGGCGCGCCGCGAAGCGCGAGAGGCCGAGTCCGAACGCCAGCCGCGAGTGCCGGCCGTCAGCCGCGACGACGAGCGGGGCCGTGACCCGCCGCTCCACGCCCGCCGCGGCCGCCCGCACGCCGGTCACCCGGTCATCGTCCATCAGCGGCGCATCAACGCGAACGCCGGTCTCCACGGCCACGCCGGCCGCGGCGGCCGTCTGGAGCAACAGTTCGTCCAGCACCCGGCGCCGCAGTGCCATCCCGACGATCCCGGGACCGTAGACGCCTTCCACGCGGGCGCGCCCGAGCCCGGTCACGACCATGCCGCCGATCGGCTTCGCGACTCGCGCGATCGGGTCCGCCACGCCCAGCGCGCCGAGCAGCGCCCAGGCCCCGGGGTTCACGGTGTCGCCGCACAGCTTGTCGCGCGGACACTGCGCGCGCTCGAACAGGCGCACGCGCATGCCGGCACGCGCGAGCAGCAGCGCCGTCAGGCTGCCGGCCGGGCCGCCGCCGATCACGAGGACTTCAGACGTCATGTCCGAGCGTCAGCCCGCCTTCGTGACGCGGACCGTCAACGGGAACGCGTCTTCCACGCCGCACTCTCCCGAGGCGAGGCGACTGGTGAGGATGCAGTCCTGCTGCCCGTTGCGGTTGGCGTCAGTCCAGCTACGGCTGTAGAGAAAACCCGACAGCACCATGGAACGCTCCTCGTACGACCCCGTGAGATCAATCCGCTGCACGAAAGTGGCACCCGCGCCGCCACCGGGCGATACGGGATTGATGCCTTCGAGTCTCATCGTACCGGCCCGGGCCATGCCCGAAACGAGCGCGGCAGACTGCCAGCCACGTTCGAGCTGTCCATATCCGGCGCACGATCCCGACAGGCCCGGTGCGAAAGACACCTCGGCAAACACGCTCCTCAGGGTGCCGGATACCGCGTCGCCGGCGTGAGAGAGAACCACCGTGACGTCGGTACTGCAACCCAGGGTCTGTTCAGGGGATCGCGTGATCGCCGGGTCCACCACGAAGGCGTCCGGACGGGCGCCGGTCCATGTTCCGGTCACATTTACCGGGTTGGCCGGAGCGGACGTCGTGACAGCCGTCTCTGGCGGGGCCGGCGGCTGAGTACTCCCCTGCGCAGTCTGCGGCGCCGCCACCGGCGCGGGCGAAGCCGTCACCGGCGTGGGCGAAGTTGCCGTGCTGCCGCACCCACCCGGCAGCGACGAGACAACGACGACGGCGAGCAGCCGTGTCACCCGCATCGACGGATCCCGCTAGGCCCGACCCAGCACGATCGCGCTGTTCTTCGAGCCGAAGCCGAGGCAGTTGCAGAGCGCGGCGTCGACCTGCGCGATGCGCGGACGGTTGGGAATGAAGTCCATGTCGCACGCCGGGTCCGGCGTCTCGAGGTTGATGGTCGGTGGCAGCACGCCGCGCGAGAGCGCCAGCGCCGTGCTGACGATCCCGGCCGCACCGCTTGCGCCCTGCGGGTGGCCGATCATCGACTTCGTCGAGGACCCCGGAACGCCGTCGGCCAGCGCGCCGAACACCTTGCGCACCGACCGCGACTCCACGGCGTCGTTCAACTGCGTGGACGTGCCGTGGTAGTTGACGTAGCCGATCTCCTCGAGCGCGCGGCCGGACCGGCCGAGCGCTGTGGTCATGCACCGGATGATCTCCACGCCGTCCGGCTCGAGCTGCACACGGTGGTAGGCGTCGCAGGTCGACGCGTAGCTCTCGACAACGGCGTAGGGACGGACGCCCCGCGCGAGCGCGCGGTCCTCGCGCTCCAGCACGTACATCCACGCCCCTTCGCCGAGCACGAAGCCGTCGCGGTTCCTGTCGAACGGACGGGAGGCCGCCTCCGGGCGGTCGTTGAAGCGCGTCGACACGGCGCGCATCCGCGAGAAGCCGAAGATCATCCCCGGCAGCACGCAGCCGTCCGTCCCGCCTGTCAGCATCACGTCATACTCACCCGAACGGACCATACCGAGCGCGTAGCCCGTGGCGTCGGTCGAGCTGGTGCAGCCGCACGAGAGCACGTGGCTGACTCCGCGCAGGCCGAGCGAGATCGACACCTCGCTCGACACCATGCCGCAGATGCCGGTCGCGATCGCATAGGGCGTGACGTGCTTGCCCCCTTCGAGGAAGAAGTCGCGGTACTGGCTCTCGCCGACGTCGATGCCCCCGCCGCCGCTGCCGATGACGACGCCGGCGTTCGGCTCGCCCGCGCGCAGACCCGCGTCACGCCAGGCTTCACGGCCGGCCACGACGCCGAAGAGCGCCGCGCGCGAGTAGCGCCGCGGATCGGCCCGCTGGGCGAGGTCGGCGTCGCCCTCGAGCGCGGGCGCGTCGGCGGCCGTCACCGGCGGCACCCACGCGGCCACCTGGGAGGGATAGGTGGAGACGTCGAACTGCGTGATCGCCCTGGTGCCGCTCACGCCCGTGCTGACGGCCTGCCAGAACCGCTCGCGCCCGACCCCGAAGGCCGACACGGCGCCGATGCCGCTGATGACGACGCGTGGGGGCGCCATGGGGAGCGTCACTATAATACGGACCGCCATGCGCGCTTCCGCCGGGGCCAGGGTCTTCGCATGGATGGGCGCCGCCCTCTTTCTCGCGGCGCTCGCGTGGTTCGGCTGGAGCTACACGGTCCGCTGGGCCATCTACCCGCTCGACGCGCGGCTGTGGCCAGCCGCGATTCACGACGCAGCCCTGTTCTCGGTCTTCGCGCTCCACCACTCCGTGTTCGCGCGGCTGCGCGTCCGGGAGCGGCTGCGGGCCGCGGCCGGCTCAGCCGTTGAGCGCTCGGTCTACGTGTGGATCGCGAGCCTGCTGTTTCTCGGCGTCTGCTGGCTGTGGGAGCCGGTGCTGGGCGTCTGGTGGCAGGTCAGGGGCGGAGCGGCGTGGGACGGCCGCATCGTGCAGGGCATGGGCGTGCTGCTGACCATCGCCGGGGCCCGTGCGATCGACGTCCTGGAGCTCGCCGGGCTGCGCCAGGTGGAGGGTCCGATCCGCGCCGGAGGCATGCCGGCGGTCTTCAAGACCACCGGCGTCTACGGCCTCGTCCGCCACCCCATCTATCTCGGCTGGGTGCTGATGGTCTTCGGTGAGCCCACGATGACCGCCTCACGCGGCGTGTTCGCTGTCGTGTCGACGGTCTATCTGATCGTCGCCATCCCGCTCGAGGAACGCTCCCTCGCCGCCACCGCCGGCCCCGCCTACGCCGAGTACCGCAAGGCCGTCCCCTCGCGCCTGATCCCGTTCATCTGGTAGGGTCCGCGACTGAGTGGCGCGGGTGGCGCCGAACGGGGTGCCCCGAGAGACGCGCAGCCCGGTGAGGGCGAGCATCCCGGGGTCCCCAGCGCGCGGACTGTGCGTGCTGGGGTGGTTGAACGGGGCTGTTCGGCGACAGGACCCGCAGGTCGCAGCGTTCAGACTTCCTCGTCCTCTTCCACGTCCTTCGGCAACCCCTCGAGCTCCTCGAGGAACACGATGTTCCGGTGGGACGGGATCTCGA
>JBFWVF010000026.1:0-6516 GCA_050246875.1 Alphaproteobacteria bacterium
ACGATTCACCACAGCGCTCGCGGTTCCATCGGCTTCCTGTGACTACCGCAGCCCAACAAGGCGCTGGAGCCGACGCTGCCCGGCGGTGATATCGTGGCGCCGCGCAGCGCGGCTCAGCGCTGACGTTGGACCGACTCAACCAAGACATACCAATGCCAAGCGTCTTCATCGAGGTACGTCGCAGGCTCACCCCTCAGCAGGAAGTAGCGATCATGGACGCTGTTCACGACGCACTGATTGAGGCGTTCAAGATTCTCCCAGACGACAAGAACGTGCGCCTTGTCGCACATGAGCCGCATCGGTTCGCATGCCCGCCGGCGCGAAGTCAGCCGGAATCCTACGTGCATGTAAGTATCGATTGCTTCGCGGGTCGCTCCCTCGATGCGAAGCGGGCGCTCTACACGGCCATCGTGCGCAACCTCGAAGGGCTGGGTACCCCTCGCGACCACGTGAAGATCCTGTTGCGGGAGATTCCTCGAGAGAACTGGGGTATTCGTGGCGGGCAGGCTGGATGTGACGTGGACCTCGGATTCAAGGTCGACGTGTAGCTACCTCCATTGGCTCATTTTCGCACAGCGGTCTAACAGTAAGAGGGGACGTTCGGCAGACGGCACATCACCTCCATGATGAATGACCCAGACCTGCGAGCCCGGATCTCCAGCGCCGTCACCGATGCATTGCGGCCGCTCCCGGAGGTGTTCGCCGGATGGGAGGGCGGCAGCGCGGCGTTTGAGGCGGTGGACGCCTATTCCGATATCGATCTGGAGTACTTGGTGTCCGACGAGGCGTCGTTCGAACACCTGTACGCGGCCGCGGAGGAAGCCCTCGCGACAGTGTCGCCTATCACGGCTTGTCACACACCGCTCAAGGGTCGCTACTACAAGCTGAGGGACGGCGGAGACTTTCTCCTGGTCGATCTGATCTTCTTCCGCGTCGGAGACGCGGACCGCCACCTCGAGGTCGAGCGACACGGCAGCAAGGTGCCGCTCTTCGACAAGGGAGAGTGGCTGCGCCCCACACCCCTCGATGCGGGAGCGCTAGCGAGTCAGCGCGATCGACGCTTCCGGGAGCTTCAGGCGTGGTTTCCCATGAGCCAGGTCTTCGTCCGCAAGGCGATTCTGCGTGGCCAGGATGCCGAGGCCGTGGGTGCGTTCTGGGCGTACACGTTGGGACCCTTGGTCGAACTCCTGCGCATGCGCTACTGCCCAGTGCGCTGGGACTTTGGCGTGCGCTACGTTGATCGCGATTTGCCGCCGGCTGTGTACGACCGGTTCAGGGACTTGGCGTTCAGTCGGGACCTTGGTCACCTCGAAGTACAACTGGAGAGGGCCACCGCATGGGGTGCCGAGCTACTGCACGAGCTGGGGCCCGCCGAAGGGGCTCCTTGAGCAGGCCCAGCTCCCGGAACAAGGGGGACTAGAGCACGCCGACGTGCATCGTCCGCAGACGTTCCGGGTCCCCCACGCCTTCGACGCGGACGATGCGATCGTTCGCGAACGCGAAGGTCACGACCCGCGCCATCCGGCCATGCGGCGCGAAGACGATGCCGACGGCCCCGTCGATGAGCGCCACCTGCGCGGAGCCCAGGCCGCGCGACAGCGCGAGCATCTGCCGCGCCCACCCCGAGGCGCCGCGAATCTCCCGCGGCTGCCCCACTTCGTGCGGCGGCACATCCACGCGCACGACGCCATCCGTTCGGGCCGGCGCGTCGATATGGAGCACCGCGTCCGGGTCGAGCACGGCCAGGAGTCCTTCCAGATCCCCCGCGCGGACGGCGTGCATGAAGGCATCAACGATCGCGCGCTGGCGCGCCAGGCCGTCGCCGCTGGGCGCCGGGGCTCCGCGGACACGCCGGCGGGCGCGGCTGGCAAGCTGCTTGGCGGCGGCCGGCGACCGCTCGAGGATCGGGCCCACCTCCGCGAACGGCAACCCGAAGAGATCATGCAGCACGAACGCCAGGCGTTCGGCCGGCGTCAGCCGGTTGAGCACGACGAGCAACGCGACGCCGACCGAATCCGCCAGCACGGCTTCTGCCTCGGGATTCGCGCCGACACCCTGCGTGACGCGCGGTTCGGCCATCGGCACGGCCATCGGTGCCTCGCGGCGCGACGTCCGCGCGCGCAGCATGTCCAGACACACGCGCCCGACCACCGTGGTCAGCCACGCTTCCAGATTCTCGACGGTGGACGTATCGCTCCGGTCGAAGCGCAGCCACGCTTCCTGCACGGCATCGTCAGCATCGCTGAGCGATCCCAGCATCCGGTAGGCGATGCCGCGCAGCCGTGCCCGGTTCGCCTCGAATCGTTCCGTCAACCGATCGTCGTGGCCCATGTCACCTTTCGTCCCCGCGTTCCGTCATATGCCTGACGAAGCTGCGGCACCGACGGTAACAGTGAAGGAGTACCCGCGATGACACGAATTCTGGTGGTCGGACTGGCCGCGCTGGTGGTGGTCGCCGTGCTGGGCGCACTGGCGCATCTGGTGCTGACCGTTGCCGACCTCTCGGAGCCTGCCGCCACGACGGTCATGGGCGTGACGCCGCGACGGGCGTGGGCCACGACCGTGGCCGGAATCGCGCTGCTCGGCATCGCCGTCGGGGTTCTGGCGCTGGCCCGGCCCACGAGCCGCCTTGGCACCGGCTCCGGCCGGCTCGGGGCTGTGCTCGCCGTGCTGGCGGGCGTGACAGCGGTGGTCGGTGGCGGGCTGAACCTGGCGGTTGCGACAGGCGGCCCCGGCTCGGGCAATGGCGTGGTCGGCGCTGCCGGCGCGGTGGTCCTGGGCCTCGTCGCCATGGCCCTCGGTGGCTGCGCGCTGGCCCGTGCGGCCGGCGCGGTCACGGCCGCCGCGGACCTTGCACGCCCTGCGTCCTAGCGATTCCGGAACGGCTTGCCGACGGGCACCCAGCCGGCGCGCTCGATGCGGGCAGCTTCCTTCTGCGCGGCGGTGGGCACGGGCGCGCCGACCGAGAACATCGACATCTCCTTCTTGACGTCCGTGCCGCCGCACTGGGGGCACGCGGGCGTCTGGTCCCCTCGCACGAGGACCTCAAAAGTGTGTTTGCAGGCCTGGCAGGTGAAGTCGAAGAGCGGCATGCGGGAATTGTAGCCACTCCCGGCGCGCGATGCCGCCCCGGCCTGGACCAGGGCGGTCGCCCCGCCGCCGCCGGGCGGCGTCAGGCCTCGGCGAGCTGGCTCCGGTACCAGGCCACGGTCCGCCGGAGGCCCTCGGCGAACGGCACGACCGGCTCGTAGCCGAGCAGGCGCCGGGCCTTGCCGATATCCGCCAGCGAGTCCCGCACGTCCCCCGCGCGCGCCGGGGCGAACGCCGGGGTCGCCGTCACGCCCATCTCCGTCGCAAGCGTCTGCAGCAGGTCCAGCAGCGACACGCGGTGGTTCGTCGCCAGGTTGATCACCTCGCCCGCCGCGTCCGGCGCCGCCACGGCCCGGAGCACGCCGTCCACGACGTTGGCGACGTAGGTGAAGTCCCGCGTCTGGCCGCCATCGCCGTGCACGACCGGACGCGTGCCTGACGCGAGCGCGGTCACGAACAGCGAGATCACGCCCGAATACGGCGACCCGGGGTCCTGCCTCGGGCCGAACACGTTGAAGTAGCGCGTGACGACGGTTTCCAGGCCGTAGAGCCGGTGGAACATCCGGCAGTACGTCTCCCCCGCCAGCTTCTGCAGCGCGTAGGGCGACATCGGCGCCGTCGGCATCAGCTCGTCTTTCGGCAGGCCCGGCGTGCTGCCGTAGACGGACGACGACCCGGCAAAGACCAGCCGCTTCACACCGGCGTCGCGCGCGGCCACGAGCACATTCAGCGTGGCATCCACATTCGCGCGGTTCGTCATCAGCGGATCGGCGACCGACCGCGGCACGGACGGGATGGCCGCCTGGTGCAGCACGTAGTCGACCCCCTGCACGGCGGCGCGGGCGACGTCGAGATTCGCGAGGTCACCCTGCACGAACTCCACGCCGGCGACGTGCGCCAGGTTCGCGCGCTTGCCGGTCGAAAGGTCGTCCACGACGCGGACGTCGTCGCCGCGGGCGCGGAGCGCCTCGGTCAGATGAGATCCGATGAAACCGGCGCCGCCGGTGACGAGGTAGCGTGCCATGCGGTCAGCGAGGGAATCCGTCCCGCGGCAGGCCGGGGATCAGGCGCAGCGCGTTCTGGTAGTAGAGCTTCCGGAGCACGGCGTCGGGCAGGCCCATGCCGTAGAGCTTCCAGAAGGCGTGATAGTCGCGGTAGTAGTCGAAGTACTCGTCGTTCGTCTCGAACGTCCGCCAGAAGTACGGATACTCGTCCGGCTGGTAGCTGTCCTTCCCGAAGACGATCCGGTCCTGATACTTCACGAAGAAGTCGTGCGCGGTGCGCGGCTGGCGGCCCAGCTCGGCGAGGATGGCGCCCGTCTCCACGTGGACGTTCGGCATCTCGTCGAGCAGCTTCCCGAGCCGGCCGAGGTCGTTGGCGTGCCAGCCGAAGTGCGCGGCCACGAACGTCGTCTTCGGGTGGCGGCGGAACAGGTTGTTCCGCTCGGTCATCAGCTCCTCGAAGCGCGGGAACTGTCCCTCGGGCAGGCGCCGGTCACGGAAGAGCGCCAGCTCCAGCCATCGCTCGTTCCGGTTGTCGATCGGCTGGAAGAACTCCTGCGGCTCGGCGGTGTGGATGAGCACCGGGATCTTCAGGCGGGCGGCGGCCTCCCAGATCGGGTCGAGCTCGGGGTCGTCCACCTTGAGGCGCGTGCCGTCGGCCTTCTTCGCGCGGAGGCCGAACCCCTTCATCAGCTCACCGAGCCCCAGCGCGCCGGCCTTGACGTCCGCTTCAAGCTGACGCGCCATCCGCGCGCCGTAGCCGGGGCCGACGTCGTTGAAGTTCATGTTCGAGAACATGACCATCCGGTTCGCGTGCGGGCTCGCCTTGATTGCGGCGATGCCCTGCACCAGGCGGTCGCCGGTGGCGCCGGAGGCATTGACCAGGACACGCAGGTTCAGCCGGTCCATCGCGCCGACGACAGTGTCGAACTGCGCGGCGCCGATGGGCACGGGCTGATGGCTGTGGATGTCGATGACGGGGTACTTCGCCTTCGGCACCGGGTGCTGTGCCGTGACGAGCGTGGTTCTCGGCTTGTAGTCGGTAATGGACGGCACCGGAAACTCGGGCGTCCGGTTGGCGCCGGGGCGATTGCCCAGCGCGCCGGCGCTCGGCGCCGGCTGCTGCGCCCGCACGCCGGTCAACAGCAGGCCGAGTCCGAGAGCGAGGGTGAGTGCGCGGAGCGTCGTTGTCATGTCGTAAGTGCCGCAGCCGGCCTGTAAGCCGAATTCTGTTCCACCTTCGCCCCTTGCGGAGCTCCGGCGGAGACGACCATTCCTCTAGCCCCACGATCGCTCGTGGGATCCAGCGACCTACCCGGTGGCCTGGGACGAGCCGTCCTCATGGCGCCACCCTATTTGGTCTTGCTCCGTGCGGGGTTTGGCCTGCCACCTGTGTTGCCACAGGCGCGGTGCGCTCTTACCGCACCATTTCACCCTTACCCAGATGAGACGGATTCGAAGGTCCGAGCCAGTTCGTCAGTCTGAAGTTGCTTCCGTTGACGTTGCTGACCCGGTGCACTGGGTAAGGGAGTGACCGCTCCCCTGATACCTGTTCGCGGTCACTCCGCCTTACCTCGCACGTTCCACCTTCCAACCCGCCCCACCCGGGCGGTTTGTTTTCTGTGCCACTTTCCGTCAGATCGCTCTGCCCGGGCGTTACCCGGCGCACTGCTCTATGGAGTTCGGACTTTCCTCCCGTCTCCGTCTTTCGGGCGCCGGCTCTCGGGTCCTTGCGGACCCGCACCAACGTCCCGGGTACAGAAACCGGCGGCCGTCCGGCCGACTGCGACGCCCCATTATGGCACCCGGCCGCGGGCGCGCGCCTAGCCGTCGGTCTCCTGCGAGATCCCGAACTGCTCGAGCTTCTTGTAGAGGTTGCTGCGCGGCGTGTCGATCACATCGGCCGTCTTCGAGATGTTCCAGTTGTGCTCGCGGAGCTTGCCGACGAGGAACGCACGCTCGGCGGCGTCCTTGAAGTCCCGCAGCGTGGTCGCGCCGGCCGGCGCGACGGGCACGGCGGCGCCGCTGCCCGGCGTGAACGCGGCCGCCACGGCCGCGGCCGGGCTCGCGCCCGCGCTGACTGACACCGGCTCCGGCGCCTCGGCCACGTTCCGCATATCGGCCGGCAGGTCCTCAACGCGGATCGTGTCGCCCGGCGCCATGATCATCAGCCGCTCGACGGCATTGCGGAGTTCGCGGATGTTGCCGCGCCAGCGCTGGCGCTGCAGCACCTCCATCGCCGCCGGGGCCACGCGCACGGGTCTGAGGTTGTGCTCAGCCGACAGGCGCGAGACGAAATGCGCCACGAGCGCCGGAATGTCCTCCCGCCGTTCGCGCAGCGGCGGCACGACGATCGGGATCACGTTGAGGCGGAAGTAGAGATCCTCCCGGAACTCGCCGCGGGCGATGGCCGCCTCCAGGTCCT
>JBFWVF010000027.1:0-6130 GCA_050246875.1 Alphaproteobacteria bacterium
GAACGGGCCCAGCGCCAGGGCGTCCATGTCCGTCCGGAGGAAGCAGTCGAGCGCCTCCTCCGGGCGATGCACGATGGGCTCGTTCTCGTTGAACGAGGTGTTGAGTACGACCGGCACGCCCGTCATCCGGCCGAACGTGGTGATGAGACGCCAGTAGCGCGGGTTCGTCTCCCGCGACACCGTCTGCAGGCGCCCGGAACCGTCCACGTGGGTCACTGCGGGGATGACGGCCCGCTTGTCCGGCCGCACCGGGTAGACCTGGACCATGAACGGATCCGGCACGGCCCCGACGAAGTAGTCGTCGAGGGCCTCGACCGCGATCGACGGCGCGAACGGCCGGAACTTCTCACGGAACTTGATCCGGCTGTTGATGATGTCCCGCATGTCCGCCCGTCGCGGGTCGGCCAGGATGCTGCGATTGCCGAGCGCGCGCGCGCCCCACTCCATCCGCCCCTGGAACCAGCCCAGCACGAGGCCGCTGCCGATCGCGGACGCCGCCCACTCGCAGAGCGCCCCCTCGTCGTCGAGACGCGCGCAGGTCGCGCGGGTGGCCAGTTCCCCGCTCCGCGCGGCCAGCGCCGCCTCGATCGCGCCGTCCGTGAACTCGGGCCCCCAGTACGCATGCGTCATCACGCTCCGGCGTGCGCCGCCGGCGGCATGCCAGGCGGCGAGGGCGGCGCCGAGTGCCGTCCCGTTGTCGCCGGAGGCCGGCTGCACGTAGATCTCGCGGAACGGCGTCTCCTCGCGCACCTTGCCGTTGGCCACGCTGTTCATCGCGCACCCGCCGGCGAGGCACAGGCGATCCGACGGAATGCGCCGGTGCAGCGCGCGCAGCACCGCGAAGGCGCGCTGCTCGTACACAGCCTGCAGCGAGGCGGCGAGCGCTTCGTGACGCGGAGTCAGCGGTTCGTCGGGACGCCGCGGCGGTCCGAGCAGGTCCGCGAGGCGGTCGTCAAACACCTGGCCGATCTCGGGCGCGCCCGACGCCCAGGTCAACTCCCCGCCGGTCCGCCAGTGGCGGAAATACCGCAGGTCCAGGCGCACGCCGCCGTCACGGTCGACCTGGACCAGCTGGCCGAGCGCGTCGGTCATCGAGCGCTCGCCGTACGGCGCGAGCCCCATGACCTTGAACTCGTCGCCGTAGTGGGGAAATCCGAGGTACTGCGTGATCGCCAGATAGAAGAGCCCGAGCGAGTGCGGGAACCAGGTCCGGCGGTCGTGGCGCAGCCGCGTGCCGCGGCCCTCGGCGAAGCTCGTGCTGACGAAGTCACCGAAGCCGTCAATCGCGCAGACGGCGGCCTGCTCGAACGGGCTGACGAAGAACGCACTGGCCAGATGCGCCGGGTGGTGCTCGATATGGCGCAGGCGGCGTTTGACGTGACGGGCGGGCAGACCCAGGACGGCGGCCAGCCGCGCGTGGACGCTGTCCACCGCCGCCAGATTGCGCGCGCGGTCCGCGATCAGCCGTACGTCCGGCCGGTGGCGCGCGGCGAACAGGACCTTGCGCCAGAGGTGTGCCCGCGGCGCCCTGGACACGGCGAACAGATCGACCTCACCCGGCGTGAGATGCGCCATCGTGAGGCAGGCGTGGATCGCCTGGTCGGGAAATCCCGCCGTGTGCTTGATCCGGTTGAAGCGCTCCTCTTCCACGGCGGCGACGAGCTGCCCGTCGACCAGCAGCGCGGCCGCGACGTCTCCGTGGAACGCGTTGACTCCGAGTACGACCATCGTCTGTGACCTTACACTGCCCCGAGCGCGGCCCTGAGACGCGCCGTCAACTGCTCCGGGCGGAACCGTTCGTCAATCGTCCGCCGGGCGGCGGCCGCGAGACCCTCCCGCCACGTCTCGTCGGTGAAGAGCCGCACGAGGCCCGCGAGCAGCCGCTGCCGGTCGGCCGGGTCGACGATGACGCCGCTGACGCCGTCCTGCAGGATCTCCTCCGCCGCGCCCGGCGCGGCGAGGCACGGGCGTCCGGCCCGCATCGCTTCGAGGAAGACGAGCCCGAACCCTTCGCCCGTGCTCGGCATCGCGAAGAACGCGGCGCCCGCGTAGGCCGCGGCCAGCCGGGCGGCGGGCAGCGGACCCGCGAACACGACCCCCTCGCCGGCCCGCCCTCGCAGGCGGGCCGCGTCATTGCCCGTACCCGCCACGACGAGCGTGGCGCCCGGTACTGCGTCACGGACGCGCGGCCAGACGTCGAGGAGCGCGTCATGGCCTTTGTACCGTTCGTCAGCCGCCATGCGGCCGACGATCAGCGCGTACGGCCTCGGAAAGTCCACGACGCCCGGCTCGGGCGGCACGGTCTCGGGCACGGCGGGTTCGCACACGGCGACACCCAGGCCGGCAAAGGCCGGATGCGCGGCCGCGAAGCGGTCGCGCGTGGCGCGGGAAATCGACAGCACGCGCCACGCGCGACGGAGCGCGACGCGGACCAGCCGGCTCAGCGGTCCCCAGACCTCCACGCCCACGAGCACCGGCACGAGGCGGGCGCCCCGCGCGACCAGCGGCAGCGTGACCGGGAGGAGCTGCGCGTGCAGCACGACCACGACCGTGCCGGCGTCGATGCCGCGTGCCGTCAGGCCGAAGCACGCGAACCGAAGACGGCTGCGCGCGGCGCACCGCATACGCACCGCGGCAGGCGTACCTGCCGGCGGGGCCGCGTCGTCGAGGGACCACACCTCACACTCCGCGGACGCCTCGGCCGCCAGCGCGGCGAACGACCGTATGTATTGACGCGTCAGTGTCGAGATGCCGTCCGCGCCACCCGCGCCGGGTGTCAGCAGCAGGAACCGGCGGACCGTCTGCCGGCTCAACGGCCGCCCGCCGAACGCGGAATGGAGCCGTAGAGCGCCGTGAACCGCGCGGCGACGGCCGGCCAGCCGAAGGCCTGCCGCGCGAGCGCCTGGCCTCGCTCGCCCATCAGCCGGCGGGCCGCCGGCTCCGCGAGGAGACGCGAGAGCCCTTCCGCGATGGCGGCACGCGTCTGCCGTACCACGAGACCGGCGCCGGCCTCGGCCACCGACGGCCAACCGCACGTGTCGGTCACGAGCACCGGCGCGCCGGCCCGCATCGCCTCGAGTGCCGCAAGGCCGAAGCTCTCGGAATCGGAGCACATCGCGAACGCGGCGGCGTGCCTGAGCAGTCCGTCGCGGCGATCCTCGTCGACCTGTCCCATCCAGACGATCGCCGGCGCCGCCGCGCCGGCCCGCGCCTCGAGCGAAGGCCGGAGCCCCTGCTCGTCCGGTCCGGCGATGACGAGCCGCGCGTCGGGATGCCGCTGCCGCACGTCGGCGAAGGCGTCGACCAGCAGGTCCAGACGCTTGACCGGGTGCAGGCGCGACACGCTGACGATGAGCGGGCCGTCGGCGGGCAACCCCAGGCTCTCCCGCGTCTGCCCCGCACCACGCGGCTCCGGGTCGATGCCGTTGGGAATGACCTCGATCCGTGCTGACGGACACCGGCGGCGGATCCCGTCAGCCTCCCCGGACGACGTCGCGTGCAGTACGGCGGCGTTGCGGACGGCCGGCCGGTCGGCGAAAGGATAGACCAGCGTCTTCCGCCAGCGGTGGTGACGCAGGGAGCCGGCGTCGAGCATGCCCCGCGGCGAGAGCACGTAGGGCACGCCGGCCGCGCGGGCGCTCCGCGCCGCCGCCCAGACCACGCGGTTCCACAGACCGTGAATGTGCACGACATCCGCGTGCCGGACTGCGGGACCGAGGTGCGCCGCCAGGTCGCGGGAACCGGCAATGCGGAACGGGCGCGAGCGGGCGAAATACCGCACGGGCACCCCCTCGAACTCCCGCCGTTCACGCACGGGTGCCGGGAGCCGGTCCACGCCATCCGCATCGGTCGTCAGGACCTCGACGTCGCAGCCCGCCTCGACGAGCGCCCGGCAGAGCCCGTGAATGCTGCGCGGAGGCCCCCCGAACGAGAACGCCGGCGCATAGTAGGCACTGACGTGAACCACCCGCACCGTCAGCGGTCCGGATAGGCCGGCAGGCCCACGAAGTTGCTGGCCTGCTTGCTCCTCTCCGTCAGCACGTACCGGTCGATCAGGTACGTCAGCCCGCCGAGGTACACGAGTGTGGCGACGCTGGTGCCGATGAGCTTCGCCCACGCTTTCTCGTACAGGTAGAGGTTGTACCAGAACACGCAGACGACGAGGGCGATCGCCAGCTCGCGGTGGTGAATCATCCGGAGGAACCCGGCGAACACCGCGCCCATGGCCATGCCGAACAGCAGCACCGGAAGAAACATGATCGGCACGCCGAAATCCAGGTAGCCCTCGGCGGCATAGCCGAACGCGATCGACGTGCCCTCCTCGGACCCGGCGACCCAGACGCCGGAGTACTTGCGCACCAGTTCGCTGTCGTTGATCAGCTCCGCCTTGTCCGGAAACAGGAAACGCGGCGTGACGGCGTGGAGCAGCGCCGCGCCCATCAGTGCGCCGTTCGTATGCGGCTGGATCCGCGGCACGCGGTCGACGGCGAGCGCGGGATAGTAGATCGCCCACGCGCGGTCGACCAGCGCCCAGACGTCACTGCCCTGCTCGGAGTTACGGTCGTCGAGCCAGTCCGTGAACAGCGCCTGCATGCGGTCGAGGCGTTCGGACCGTGACGATGCGTACAGTTCGTCTTCGTACTCGCGGCGATACTCGCCGCGCACGCCCATCCACATGGTCAGCGTCAGGAACAGACCGGCGGAGATGGCGCCCAGCGCGACCCAGTCACTGGCCCGGCGGCGGTCGAACGCCTCGAGCAGGAAGAGCGCGAAGATGAACATCGGCTCCTTGAATCCCGAGAAGTACCCGGTGAAGCCGAGCCCGACCTCGAAGGCCAGGATGCCGACGAGCGGCACCCACTGGGGATGCGGCCGCATGAACCGGCGCATCACCAGCGCGACGACGGCGAGGCGGCCCATCGAGAGCACCGTCAGAATCTGCCGGATCGCCGGCAGCGAAAAAGAAAGCTCGGTCAGAACCGTCGTCAACCCGATACTCGCGACGTAGGCGACGAGCAGCGCCTTGAGGTTGACGATCTCTTCGGCCCTGTCGCCGATCGCCGGTGCCCGGGACTCGACGATCCGGATCCCCGCGGCCAGACCGAACGTCAGCGACAGCACGCAGCCAAGACCGATGCCGACCATCTGCTCGTAGGACCGGGTCTCCATGACCGGGAAGACCTCGCCGGTCAGGCGGCTGTAGAAGAGGCCCACGCTGACCTGCGCCCACTGGACGGTCATGGCCAGCTTCAGGACGGGGGGGCCCTCGTGCTTCGGGAGCTGCGTCCAGATCAGCAGGAGCGTGACCAGGGAGGCCGCGTGCATCCAGCTCCCCATCAGGAAGCCGGCCGCCGTCGCGATTGTCAGCTGCACAAGCATGAACCTGACTCCTCAGCCACGATACAACGACTCCGACCCGTCCGCGCCGGCGTTCGCCAGCCGCCGTCCCAGCGTCACCAGCCCCACCGCGGCCTCCCGGAACCCCGCGTCCGCCAGCGGCGCCCGGCACGCCGCGACGCCGTAGCGGCCCGTCGCCAGACCCTCCCGGACATCCGCCAGCGCCGTCGTCAGGCCGGAGGTGTCGCCGACCGGCACGACCCGGCCGTTCCCGCCGTCGCGAATCAGGTCGACGCCGGCCGCCACGCCGGACGACACGACGCACGGCAGCCCGGACGCCAGTGCCTCGTTGACCACCAGCCCCCAGGTCTCGCTGGCGCTCGGCAGCACCAGCACGTCGGCCGCCGTGTACAGGTCCACCACCTCGCTCTGATTGCGGAAGCCGGGCGTCACGGCGCGGACCCCGAGCCGCCGGGCCTCGGCCTGAACGGCCTCGAGCAGGGGTCCGCTCCCGGCGACGATGAGCACCGCTCCGGGGCCGAGCCCCGCAACGGCCTGCACCGCATCGAGCGGCCGCTTGACCGCCACCAGACGTCCCACGAACAGCACCGCGAAGTCCTGCGGCGCCAGACCCAGTTCCGCGCGCACCCGCGCGCGGCGGTCGTGCGACCGGGCCTCGGTGGCACGGGCGGCAAACCAGTCGTGGTCGACGCAGTGCGGCGATCGCGCGATGCGATCCGCGGGCAGCGAGAAATACGCGAGGTACTCCGCCGCGCGCGTGCCCACGGCGAGC
>JBFWVF010000028.1:0-6093 GCA_050246875.1 Alphaproteobacteria bacterium
CGCGGGGGCATCACCGTGCCCGGGAACTCCTCGTGCTTCCCGATGCGCCAGTTCGCGCCGTCCTTCACGAGCCGGTCGCGGTAGAGCATCGCGGCCGTCATCTCCGCTCCCCGGCTGCGCACGATGTACGACCACGCGTCGGCGCCGCCCGGCACGGGCTCCGCGAAGAAGTTGGTGAGCCAGTGCCGCTCGCCCGTCCGCACACCGGCGTCCTCCAGCGACCGGAGGTACAGCGCCTCGATGGCGGTGTGGTCGGCCGCGGTCAGCGGCGTCAGCGCGGCGCGTGCGCCAGAGAGGTGGAGGTGGGTGGAACCGGTCACGACAGCCGCCGCGAGCGCGAACCTCGGCAGCCAGGACTTGAGAATCGCTCCCGTCATGGTGAGCGGGAGGCTAACCCGGAACCGTCACGGCGGCCGGCGCCATAACGGTATCCCGGTAGAACGGAGCAGCTACTTCGCGGCCGTCAGGTTGCCCTCGGCCATCTTGCTGATCATCGCGAGCGACTCGGCGTGCTCGTGCTCGAAGGAAAGCCCGCGCTTCTTCATCTCCGTGTAGAGATACGCGGCCACGTCGAACGCACGCTCCGAACCGAGGAAGAGCGGCACGCCGTCTTTGCCGAAACCCAGCGCAATCGTCAACGGCGTCCACGCCAGGCCCTTCGTGCCGTAGGCCTGGCCGAGAAAGTTCTCGCGCTTGATCGTGGCGTCCAGCTTCGCGCCCCGCTCGACGAGGAACCGGACGACCTGCAGCGCCCCCCGGCGGGCCGCACCCATCAGCGCCGTGTGGCCGCGCTTGTCCACGTAGTTCACGTCCTGGTCGACCTCGTAGGCGACCTTGACCGCCTCGAGCGCGTTCTCGTGCGTGCCGCTGTCCTCGCCCGTGGCGTGGAGGGCCACGCCGGCGGCCACGCCGAGCGGGCGCATGCCGTGGTCGTTGGTCAGCATCGGGTCCGCTCCGTTGGCGAGCAGGAGCCGCATCAGCTCGTGGTCCACACCCTTGGCGGCGAGCAGGTACGGCGTCGCGCCGATCCGGTTGAGCTGCGTGCGATAGCCATCGGCGCGCATGCCGTCCCGCGTCATCCGCGCGTTCACGTTGGCGCCCATCGCGACGAGCTTCTTCGCCAGGTCCATGCTGCTCATGCCGCCGGTCGGCACCGGGTGCGGCACCTGGCCGACGGTCAGCGAGCGGGAGCGCGCGACCTGGTGCAGCGCCGTCCAGCCGCCCTCGGCCGCGTTGGGATTCGCGCCCTGGTCCAGCAGGTACGCCGCCAGTTCGAAGTGCGCGTTGATGATGGCGACGATCACGCCGTTGACGCCGTCCGGCAGCTTCTCGTTCGGGTCGACGCCGGCGTCGAGCAGGGCCTTGACGGCCGGCTGATGCCCGGCCCGGATCGCGAAGAAGAGCGGCGTGAACCGGATCGTCGTGTCGCCCGCCGGTGCCGCCGACGACCGCATCGAGACATCGGCCTTCTTGAAGTCCACCTCGCTCGAGCGGGCGCTCACGTTGGCACCCCCCTCAACGAGGGCCTTGATGGCGTCGACGTTGCCCTCGGCCGCCGCCCACATCAGAGCCGTCTGCGACCGCGTGGGCTCGACGGCGTTCACATCCGCGCCACGCCTGATGAGCAGGCGGATCACGTCCGCCGCGCCGGCCCGGGCCGCGGTCATCAGCACGGGCGCCCCGCCGATCCCCGGCGTCTTCGGGTCCGCGCCGGCGGTCAGCAGCCGTTCCACGACGGCGACGTTCGCCGTGGCGCTCGCCAGCGCCAGCGGCGTCACGCCGTAGCGGTTCGCGGCCTTCGCGTCCGCGCCGGCCGCGAGCAACGCCTCGACGACGGGCAGGCTGCCCCGGTTCGCGGCGAAGTGCAGCGCGGTCGAGCCATCCGGCTGTCTGCCGTTGACGTCGGCCCCGGCCTTGATCAGCGCGCGGACGGCCTGCGCGTCGCCGGCGTCGGCCGCCTGCGCGAGCGCCGGCGCGCTGCCGGTGGCCGCGTGCGCCACGGCGGGGCCGGCCGCCAGCAGCACGGCCGCGAGCAGACCGGCCAGGCTCACCAGCTTCAGGCGCATCACAGGTCCGCCAGCCTTCCCGTGCTGTCCCCCACCTGCGCGTCGACGCCCACCTTCTCGAGCAGCGACACGCCGAGGTTCATCATCGGCGTGTCGAGCGCGTACTGCATGTGACGCCCGCCCTTCATCTTCCCGGCGCCGCCGCCGACGACCATCAGCGGCAGGTTGTGGCAGCTGTGGACGTTGCCGTCGCCGATACCGCTGCCGTAGAGCACCATCATGTGGTCGAGCAGCGACCCGTCGCCGTCCTTCGTCTTCGCCGCCTTCTCGACGAACTTCGCGAAGTTGGCCACGTGGTACGTGTTGACCTTCGTCCGGCGCTCCGTCTTCTCCGGGTCCAGGCCGTGATGCGAGATGTCGTGGTCGCCCTCCGACACGCCGATCCACGGGTAGGTCTGGACGCTCTGCTCGCGTGCCATCTGGAACGCCACGACGCGCGTGATGTCCGTCTGGTACGCCAGCAGCATCAGGTCGTACATCAGCTCGGCGAAGTCCCAGTGCTTGTCGGGAATCCCGACGGGCGCCGTCAGGTCCTCCGGCGTCACCGCGGCGCGCGCCTCGGCGAACTGGATGCGGCGCTCGACCTCCCGCACGGCGTCCAGGTACTCGGACACGATCGCGCGGTCGGCCGGCCCGAGCACGCGCGCGAGCCCGGAGATCTCCGTGCGGACCGCGTCGATGATGCTCCTGTTCCAGCGCATCTCGCCGCGCCGGGCCTCGACGGTGTCGCCGTCGCCGAACAGCCGCTCGAACACCGCGCGGGGGCTGCTCTCCATCGGCAGCGGCACGGTGGGCGTGCGCCACGAGAACGTGTTGATGTAGGCGCAGCTGTAGCCGTTGTCGCAGTTGCCGACGCTGTAGTTGGATTCGAGCGCGATCTCGAGCGACCGCAGCGTGATCGTCTCGCCCAGCTTGTCGGCCGCGAACTGGTCGACGGTCTTGCCGGCGCGGATGTCGACGCCCTCGGTGCGCTTCGGCCGGACGCCGTTGAGCCACACGGACCCGCACCGCGTGTGCGGCGCGGTGGTCACGCCGCGCGACTCCGCCTCGAGGTTGCTCAGGCCGCTGACGATGGTGACGTGGGACCGGAACGCCTCGAGCGGCTTGTGGGTCGGCTTGAACGCGAAGTCCGTGCCGGCCGCGTCGGGAATCCAGTTCACCAGCGCCTGGCCGTTCGGCACGTAGACGAACCCGAGCCGCGGCACCGGCGCGGCGGCGGTCTTCGCCAGCGCCGTGGCGGCCGGCACCATGGCGTCCAGCAGCGGCAGCGCCAGGGCCGTGCCGGCGCCGCGCAGGAACGTGCGGCGGGGCAGTGCGAGCTTGTGCAG
Source organism: Alphaproteobacteria bacterium (assembly GCA_050246875.1). Classification (GTDB taxonomy): domain Bacteria; phylum Pseudomonadota; class Alphaproteobacteria; order UBA6615; family UBA6615; genus SHWB01. The sequence continues at coordinate 3,395 of JBFWVF010000028.1, forward strand.
CATCATCGTCGTTATCTCCTGGCCATCGCGGGGGCCGCCTCGGCCCGCCGCATCTGGAACGGCACGCTGGTGACGATCCCCATCACGAGGGACGAGAACCGGTAATCGCTGGAAGCGGCCTCCGCGACGATCTTCCGGATGGTCGGCTGGTCGTAGGCTTCGGTGCCGCGGCCGAGCGCGTAGATCAGCAGCTTCTCGGTGACATTGGTCAGGAACCGGCCGCGCTGTCCCTTCAGCGCTGCGCGGAAGTCGCCGAGCGTCCTGAACGAGGTGCCGTCGGGCAGCACGCCGGTCGTATCGAGGGGCTTGAAGCTGTCGTCGACGTCGCGCCAGCGCGCCACCGGGTCGAAGTTCTCGAGCGCGAAGCCGGCCGGGTCGATCATCGAGTGGCACGACGCGCAGACGGGGTTCCTGCGGTGCGTGGCCATCTTCTCGCGCATGGTCTGCGTCTTCCGGCTGCCGGCTTCCTCCTCGGGCAGTTGCGGCACGTCGGGGGGCGGAGGCGGCGGCGCCACCGCGAGGATGTTCTCGAGCACCCACTTGCCGCGCATCACGGGCGACGTCCGGGCCGCGTGCGACGTCAGCATCAGCACGCTGCCGTGGCCGAGGATGCCGCGGCGGCGGTCGTCCGGGTACGTGACCTTGCGGAAGTGCACGCCCTGGACGTTCGGAATGCCGTAGTGCCGCGCGAGGCGTTCGTTGACGAACGTGTAGTCCGCTTCGAGCAGGTCCAGCGCGCTGCGGTCCTGCCGGATGATGTAGTCGACGAAGGCCTCCGTCTCCCGGCGGAACGCCACGCGCAGGCTGCCATCGAAATCCGGGAACAGGAACTCGGACGGGCGATGGCTCTCGACGTGACGCAGCCGCAGCCACTGGCCGAAGAAGTTCTCCACGAGCGCCGAGGCCTTCGGGTCCGCCAGCATCCGTCGGACCTGCTGCCGCAGCACCGCCGGGCGCGACAGCCGGCCGCCCGCCGCCGCGTCCAGCAACTGGTCGTCCGGCACGGTGCTCCACAGGAAGAACGACAGGCGGGACGCCAGCTCCAGGTCGGAGATGCGGTACGCGGCCCCGGCCGTGACCGTCGCGGGATCCGACTCGCGGCGGAACAGGAAGCTGGTGCTGACCAGCATGCGCCGGATCGCGATCTCGATGCCGTGCTCGAAGCCGCCTTCCTTCCGGCCCGCGTCGTAGAACGCCAGCAGGTCCGTCACGTCGGCGGGCGTCACCGGGCGGCGGTAGGCCCTGCGCGCGAGCCTCGACAGGATCTGCGTGGCGCAGGCCGTCTCGCCGGCCGCGGTGGCGGGCCTGCACGTGAAGACCGCGCGCCGGCTCGGCGTGTCGCCCGCCCCGGCGATCTGGAACGGCCCGGCGATCTGCACCTTGTCGACAAACGGCATCGCGATGAACACCGTATCCGCGTAGTAGCGGTACGGCCGCTCGAACCGCTTGCGGTAGCCGGCACGGACGAACTCCACGTCCGGTCCCTGCACGAATGTCACGCCGACCGTGTGGCGGCCGGCGGTCACCGGAATCCGCACCTTCCAGCGCTCGTCCTTGTCGACGGGTCCCTCGCTGGTGTCGTTGTTCGGGAACGTGAGGTTGATCGCCTTCGGCTTCAGCGTCCACGTCTGCACGACGGCGTTGTCGACCAGCGCCTGCAGTTCGTGCTGCTGCGACCAGCCCATCGACCCGTTGCATTCGAGGTCGCCTTCCGTCGTGCAGTTCAGCGTGATCGTGATCTCGTACTCGCCGTCGGACGGGAACTGGTAGTTGATGAGCGTCCCGCCCCGCGTGCCGAACGGCAGGCCCTCGACGCGGTCGTACTGCGGCTGGTCCACGGGCACCGGAAAGATCGACACGGCGGGCGACGACGGCAGCGTCCCGACCGCCGCGCGGCTGACGCGCATCGCCGCCGTCAGGTACCGCTCCATGTTCGACTGATTCAGCTTCAGCACGCCCGCGATGTTGTCGAAGCCGTAGCTGGCGTCGTCGGCCGGCAGCAGTTGCGCGACGTCGACCTCGAGGCCCAGCACGTCACGCACGGCGTTCCGGTACTCGGTGCGGTTGAGCCGGTGCAGGGCTTCGGTGCGGCCGGGATTCGGGTGCTTCGCGGCCGCCTGGTCGATGGACGACTCGATCGCGGCCGCCAGCGCCGTCAACACGGCCGGTTCCGGCCGGCGCGCGCCCGACGGCGGCATCACGCCGGCGCGGATCTTCCGCACGACCTTCTCGAAAACCTCCGCGTGCTCGGGCGCCTTCGCCGGGTCGAGGTCGTCGAGCGCCAGTCCACCGGTCTTCGACTTCTGGTTGTGGCACGTGACGCAGTACTGCGTCATCACCGCGCGGGCGTCGATCGCCGCCACGGGCGCAGCCGCGACCCGGCCGGCCGCCGGCCCGGCGGCCGAGGTCAGTGCCATCGCGCCCGCGATGGCCACCAGCAGGACCGACGAGCGGACTCTCGGATTGGGAAGCATACGGCCGTTAGGATAATGTCTCGGCGAAGGTCGCGACCCATGCCAAAGTTCAGGTGCCGAACCGTACCCGTATTCAGGTATCTGCGGGCGCTGAGCATCCGGATGCCGGTGGTGCTGGCGTGCGCGGGCGTGCTGGCGGGCCCCGTGTCTCCGGCCTCGGCCGAGGACGCGGTCGACTACACGCTGACCTCGTGGACGACGAGGGACGGCCTGCCGTCGAGCTAC
>JBFWVF010000029.1:0-6007 GCA_050246875.1 Alphaproteobacteria bacterium
CTTCCGCGTCGCCCGGCTCGACGAGCACGCCGGTACCGTCCGCGCGGTGGAGGCCGTCGCGGCCGGCCACGGCGGCCAGCGGCACCGGGCGGATCTGCTCGGGGATCCCGCCGGCGCGCGTGGCGATCACCGGGAGCCCGCACGCCAGCGCCTCGATCACCGTGGTCGGAAAGGTGTCCACCCGCGCCGCGTGCACGTACACGTCGGCCGCCCGATACGCGGTCCGCATCCGCGCCGGCGTCAGGTGTCCCAGGTGTGTGACCTGTGCCGTCCCCGCCGGCGGCAGCCGGCCGGCGTCGAGCGGCGCCCGGCCTGCCGCGAGCACGCGCACCGGCGCCCCGGCGACCGACGCGCCGCAGCGGTGGAGCGCCTCCACGAGCAGGGGGCCGTCGCGCCACGGCGCACCGGTGTCGCCCGTCGTGACGAGGATCACGGCGGCGTCGGCCGGTAGCGCCAGCGCCGCGCGCGCGGCGGCACGGTCACCCGGCGCGAAGAACGCGGTGTCGATGCCGTTCGGGATGACCCGGGCGCTCGCGACGGCCGGCGCCAGCAGCGACTGGCCGACCCGATCCATGAGCCACTGGCTCGGCGTGGACACATGGAGGCGGCTCGCGGCGGCGATGGCCTGCTTGCGCCGCCAGTTCTCGGCCGTGCGGTCGCGGCGGACCGCCGGCTCGATGGTCAGGTCCGGGCACGCGCCGCAGCCGGTGCGCCAGCGGTCGCAGTCGAAGGCGTGCGCGCAGTGCCCGCTGAGCAGCCACGCGTCGTGCAGCGTCAGGCAGACCGGCAGCCGTGCGCTGAGCGGCGCCAGTTGCCGGAGGTCGAAGTAGCCGCCGTGCAGGTTGTGGGCGTGCAGCACGTCGGGCGGCGACGGCGGCAGGTCCAGCAGGCGCGCCGTGCCGGGAAAGTCGAAATCCTCGAGCCCGGTGCGCCAGGCCTCGAAGGCGTCGGGATGTGTCGCCAGCCTGAGCCACCGCGCCAGCCGGCCCGCCCCGGAGCCGGGATGGCGCGCGGCGATGCCGAGGAGGCTGTCGTAGATCCGCCCCGAGGCGGATCCGATCGCCGTGGTTGCGTGGTCGTGGGGCAGCGCGAGGATGTGCGCGTCGTGCGAGGCGCGACGCCCGACGGCCAGCCATGCCTCATGCCCTCGCGCGCGGAGACCCGCGGTCAGCCGCACCGCCACCTGGTCCGCGCCGCCGTCGCCGTCACCGGCCGCGACCTGAAGCACGCGCAGCGGCGGCTGCGGGCCGCTCACTTCACCACCCGCGCCGTCAGCACCACTTCGTAGTCCGCGTCCCGCCACGCGAACTCGTCCGGCTCGAGGTCCTCGGCGGCCAGGCCCTGCAGCGCGGCGACAGCCGTCCAGGCGCTGCCGTACGCGTGCACGTCGACCTGCGCCGCCGGAAAGGACGCCTCGAGCACGCGGCGCAGCCCCTGCGACGTGAAGCGCCAGAAGTCGCCCCAGCGGTCGGCGTCGAACCGGCTGATCTGCCCGATGCCCGGCACCGTGATCAGGGCCACGCCGCCCGGCGCGAGGATCCGGTGGATCGTTCCGACGGCCGCCGCCACGTCCGGGATGTGCTGCAGCGTCTGCGTGGCGATGACGCACTGGTAGGCGCCGGAGGCCAGCGCGGGGGCGTCCATCAGGTCCGCGACGATCGCGCCGGCCGGCGCGCCGTCGGCGTGGTGGACGACGTCGCTCCTGGTCACGCCGTTCCCGAAGCGGCGCGTATACGTCGCGTCGCCGACCTCGAGCACGGCGCCCCGGATGTCGCCGGCATGCGACGCCAGGAATCGGGCGATGTAGACGCGGTCGATCGGCGTGCCCCGGTCGAAGCCGAACGTCCGGCTCACCGGCCCCGGCGTCCGCCACGGGTGCGAGCCGGGCGCGCCTCCACTGCGCGCGCGGCGCAGACGCTGCCGCAGGCGCCGCCACAGGCCGGCCGGGAGCGGCTCAGCCATCGAACCACCGCTCCAGCCGCTGGGCCAGGGCCGGGCCATCCCAGTCGCGGACGAGCACTCGGGGCAGGCGGAACGGCGACGTGCGGCTCCGCACGACGCCGGGCTCGTTGGCACAGGCCGCGGTGTAGCCGGCCGCGCGCGCGGCGCGGCGCGTGCGCCACGAGTGGTCGCCGCGTCCGCCGAACGGATACGCAACATGCTCGACGGGCCGGCCCGTCATCGCCGCGAGCGTCGCGCGGCTGTCGTGCAGTTCCGCGCGCTCCGCGTCAGCCGGAAGCGCCGCGAGCGACGGATGCGTGACGGTGTGGGAGCCGACGTCCAGCCCCCGTCGCCGGGACAGCGCGCCGACCTCCGCCGCCGTCATCGCGCGATGGGTCTCGCGCACGGTGGACGGCGTCCCGGCCTGCGCGGCGAGGTCGTCCAGCACCCGCCGCCGCGCGTCTCCCGCCAGCGGCTTCAGCGCGCCGCACAGCTGGCGGTACGCGGCGTGCCGGGGCGTCGGGTCCGGCTCCTCGACCGTCCAGTCGCGCCAGGCGGCGGCCTCGGCTTCGGACCACGAGGCGGCCGCGCCCAGTGCGGCCGTCCAGGCCGAGCCGGCGATGGTCAGGCGCAGCGTGTCCGGCAGCACACCCGGCCCGAGCAGGTGCTGCTCGAGTTCGTCCCACCAGAACTCGCGTCCGCCGTCGAGCACCGACGTCGTCACGAAGAACGTCGCCGGCACGCCGGCCTGGTCGAGCAGCGGCGCGGCCACCGCGCCGTTGTCCGCGTAGCCGTCGTCGAAGGTCAGCACCAGGCCTCGCCCCGGCAGCCGCCGATCCGCGCGCGCGGCGAGGAGCTCGGTGAGGCTCATCACCTCCGCCGCGTCACGGACCACGCGGAGGTGTGCCGCGAACCGATCCGGGTGCACGGCGAGCCGCTGCGGGTCCGTGTCCGGACACGCGATCCGGTGATAGAGCAGGATGAGCACACCGGGCCGCGGCATCGTCAGCCCGGATGCCGGTCGCCGCGGCGGGCCGCCGGCCACGCGCCGCGGGCCAGCGCGTCGAGCGCGGCCTCGACGGCGGGAACGTCCTCGAGGTAGTCGAGGTCGGGGGACGGGTGGTCGACGACGAACGGCAGCACCCGGTGGCCCGCGATCATGCCCAGGTCGAGCACGACCTCGGACCGCACGATGTCGACGTAGGAACTCTGCCAGTAGACGTCCGGCAGGAGCTGACGGGGCTGGCTGTGCGACTCGGGCAGCCCGGGCACGCGGATGAGCGGCTCGATGAACTCGCCCGCGGGCCGCCACATCTTGAACGGGCTCTGGTGGGGAAGGCTGACGGAGCGGAGCGCGTGTGCGTCCGGCCGCGCGAGGAGCTGGTCGATGGCGTCGTCGACGACCTCGGGCGTGCGGACGGGAACGGTGGCCCGGAGGTGCACGACCAGGTCGCACGCGTACCCTTCGTGCTCGCGCAGCCACGTCAGCGCGTGGCGGAAGACGTCGAGGTCCGTCGCCGTGTCGGTCGCGAACTCGGCGGGCCTCAGGAACGGTACGTCGGCGCCGTGCGCGCGGCTCACCGCGGCGATCTCCTCGTCGTCGGTCGAGACGATCGTCCGCGTGATGCGCGACGACCCGAGCGCGGTCGCGATCGGATAGACGATCAGCGGCCGGCCGCTGACCGGCAGCAGGTTCTTGCGCGGGATGCCCTTGGAGCCCCCGCGGGCGGGGATGAGCGCGAGGATCTCGGGGCGCGGCATGCTACCCGACGGCGACCGGCTCACCCGTACCGATGGCCTCGAGCGCGGCGACCGCGACGCGCAGCGTGGCGGCGGCCTGGTCGAGCGTCACCAGCGGGCGGCCCCGGCCGGCGACCGCGCGGAAGAAGTGGCGCAGCTCGTCCACGAACAGCGCGTTGCGCTCCACCGGAACGACGTGCGGCGCCTCGACGGCGCCCGAGGGCCGGATGACCGTCACCTGCGAGGCGACGAAGTCCGCCTCGATGCGGCCCGTCGTGCCGATGATGCTGCACGTGCGCGTCTGCGGCTGCCGCAGCATGTCCTGGTGCACGTGGACCGGCACGGGCGCGTCGGCGTCGCCGCAGGTCAGCAGCAGGTCCGCCCAGTCCTCGGCGTCGATCTCGATCTCCCCCGAGCGCCCGCCGGTGGCCGCGACCTGCCGCGCCGGGCCGAACAGCGCCAGCGCGTAGTCGAGGTCGTGACTCTGCTCGAGGATCACGCCGCCACCCCGCGCGCGCTGCGCCTGGAACATCTGCCGGTAGTCCTCCCACGGGTGCCACGCCGGCAGGTACTCCCCGAAGTCCAGGCGGGCCGACAGCACGCGGCCCACGGCGCGCGCGGCGAGCAGTTCGCGGAGCGCGAGGAAGACCGGGTGCAGCCGGAGCTGGTACCCCACGGCGCAGACGGTGCCGGCCCCGGCGACGGCGGCGCGCAGGGCCGTGAGCCCTTCCAGCGTGTGCGAAACCGGCTTCTCGATGAACAGGTGGCAGCCGGCGTGCGCGGCCGCCAGCGCGATGCGCAGGTGCTGATCGGTCGGGTTCGTGACGAACACGGCGTCGGGCCGCGCGGCCAGCGCCTCGGGCAGCGACGTGAACGTGGTGATGCCGTAGGTGTCGTCCACCGAGCCTGGCAGGACGGTGCCGTCCGCGCCAAGCACCCGCGCGAGGCCGCGGACGCGGTACGCGTGGAGCTCGACGTCGCCGCCGAACATCGCACGCAGGTTGCGTACGTGCCGTTGTCCGGCGCTGCCGAGGCCGGCCATCAGGATGCGCATAGGTGAGGGTCGAGTGGTGTCAGTCTAGCGCGTCGGCACGGCTCGCGGTCCCGCGCGCCCGCCACAGCGCGAGCAGAATGCCCGGCCATGCCGTGACCGGCCGGCCCCGCACCCCCGCGACCGCCAGACGCGCCCGCCGGCGCCAGCGCGGCGCGAACGGGTAGACCACGCGATCGATCGCCATCTGCACGCGCGCCACGCCGTGCGCGGCCAGCCACCACACGCGGTCGAGCCGCGGACCCCGGTCGGCGTCCCCGGCCGTCGCCGGCGCCTGGCGGACGGGGAGGTCCTCATCCGCCAGACCCCAGCCGTCTCCCGAGGGCCGGAACCCGAGCGATGGAAACACGCGGGTCGTGTTCACCTCGCGATGCGTGGAGGACGACCGCGAGCCGCGCGGGTGGTAGTGGTCGAGATGGTAGAAGTCCCAGCCGACCAGCGGGCCCAGATCGACCAGCGGGTGGCGCGTCATCAGCCGCTCCACCATGTCCGGGTCCATCTCGTTCATGAAGATCATCCGCTCGTCGTACCCGCCGCAGGCGTCCCACAGGTCACGGTGGGCCAGCCACACACCGACGTCCGACTTGTAGAAGACCCGCGCGGTCTCGACGACCAGCTCACCGCCGTGGGCGGCGAGAAAGCCCGTCAGGGGCCGGAGCGGCGGCAGGCGCACCGCGAGGCGATACGGGATGCTGCGCCGGTTCGCGAACAGCAGCGTGTCCGCGAGCGGCTTCGAGAACGCCGGTGGCAGCGCGTGCGTGCCGCGCGCCCAGCCGACGAACGTGCCGAGGAAGCGGGCGCCGGTCAGCGTGTCCTGGTCGATGCGGCCGATGAAGGCGCCCCGTGCCCGACGGGCGGCCGCGTTCAAGGCCAGGACCTCCGGAAACGGGCTCTCGCCCTGACGCGCGCGGGCGATCGCCGGCGGCACGGTGACGAACCGCGTCAGCGCCGCCGCGGCCGGTCCGAGGCGCACGGCCCCGGCGAGCGGCACGTCGCTGCCCCAGTCCGTGACCACGAGCTCGACATCCCTCTCCAGTCCCAGCGCGCGGACGGCGTCGGCCGTGTAGTTGAGCGTCGTCTCCAGCCGGAAGCGGGAGTTGCCCATGTACGCGTCGTTGCGCGAGCACAGGATCAGCGAGAGCGTCGGTCTCATGCGGCGTCCGGTGCCAGGAAGTCCTCGTCCGCCGACGCGAGCCACGCCGCGAGCGCGCGGATGTCCGGAGCCGCGTCCCAGCCGGCCGCCGAGGTGACGGCGATGCCCGGCCGGCCGTCGCG
>JBFWVF010000030.1:0-6007 GCA_050246875.1 Alphaproteobacteria bacterium
CTTCCGCGTCGCCCGGCTCGACGAGCACGCCGGTACCGTCCGCGCGGTGGAGGCCGTCGCGGCCGGCCACGGCGGCCAGCGGCACCGGGCGGATCTGCTCGGGGATCCCGCCGGCGCGCGTGGCGATGACCGGGAGCCCGCACGCCAGCGCCTCGATCACCGTGGTCGGAAAGGTGTCCACCCGCGCCGCGTGCACGTACACGTCGGCCGCCTGATACGCGGTCCGCATCCGCGCGGGCGTCAGGTGTCCCAGAGTCGTGACCTGTGCCGCCACCGCCGGCGGCAGCCGGCCGGCGTCGAGCGGCGCCCGGCCTGCCGCGAGCACGCGCACCGGCGCGCCGGCGACCGACGCGCCGCAGCGGTGGAGCGCCTCCACGAGCAGGGGGCCGTCGCGCCACGGCGCACCGGTGTCGCCCGTCGTGACGAGGATCACGGCGGCGTCGGCCGGCAACGCCAGCGCCGCGCGCGCGGCGGCACGGTCACCCGGCGCGAAGAACGCGGTGTCGATGCCGTTCGGGATGACCCGGGCGCTCGCGACGGCTGGCGCCAGCAGCGACTGGCCGACCCGATCCATGAGCCACTGGCTCGGCGTGGCCACATGGAGGCGGCTCGCGGCGGCGATGGCCTGCTTGCGCCGCCAGTTCTCGGCCGTGCGGTCGCGGCGGACCGCCGGTTCGATGGTCAGGTCCGGGCACGCGCCGCAGCCGGTGCGCCAGCGGTCGCAGTCGAATCCGTGCGCGCAGTGCCCGCTGAGCAGCCACGCGTCGTGCAGCGTCAGGCAGACCGGCAGCCGCGCGCTGAGCGGCGCCAGCTGCCGGAGGTCGAAGTAGCCGCCGTGCAGGTTGTGGGCGTGCACCACGTCGGGCGGTGACGGCGGCAGGTCCAGCAGGCGCGCCGTGCCGGGAAAGTCGAAATCCTCGAGCCCGGTGCGCCAGGCCTCGAAGGCGTCGGGATGTGTCGCCAGCCTGAGCCACCGCGCCAGCCGGCCCGCGCCGGAGCCAGGATGCCGCGCGGCGATGCCGAGGAGGCTGTCGTAGATCCGCCCCGAGGCGGATCCGATCGCCGTGGTCGCGTGGTCGTGGGGCAGCGCGAGGACATGCGCGTCGTGCGACGCGCGCCGCCCGACGGCCAGCCATGCCTCATGCCCTCGCGCGCGGAGACCCGCGGTCAGCCGCACCGCCACCTGGTCCGCGCCGCCGTCGCCGTCACCGGCCGCGACCTGAAGCACGCGCAGCGGCGGCTGCGGGTCGCTCACTTCACCACCCGCGCCGTCAGCACCACTTCGTAGTCCGCGTCCCGCCACGCGAACTCGTCCGGCTCGAGTTCCTCGGCGGCCAGGCCCTGCAGCGCGGCGACAGCCGTCCAGGCGCTGCCGTACGCGTGCACCTCGACCTGCGCCTGCGGACACGACGCCTCGAGCACGCGGCGCAACCCCTGCGACGTGAAGCGCCAGAAGTCGCCCCAGCGGTCGGCGTCGAACCGGCTGATCTGCCCGATGCCCGGCACCGTGATCAGCGCCACGCCGCCCGGCGCGAGGATCCGGTGGATCGTTCCGACGGCCGCCGCCACGTTCGGGATGTGCTGCAGCGTCTGCGTCGCGATGACGCACTGGTAGGCGCCGGAAGCCAGGGCGGGGGCGTCCATCAGATCCGCGACGATCGCGCCGGCCGGCGCGCCGTCGGCGTGATGGACGACATCGCTCCTGGTCACGCCGTGACCGAAGCGGCGCGTATACGTCGCGTCGCCAACCTCGAGCACGGCGCCGCGGATGTCGCCGGCATGCGACGCCAGGAATCGGGCGATGTAGACGCGGTCGATCGGCGTGCCCCGGTCGAACCCGAACGTCCGGCTCACCGGCCCGGGTGTCCGCCACGGGTGCGAGCCGGGCGCGCCGCCGCTGCGTGCGCGGCGCAGGCGCTGCCGCAGGCGCCGCCACAGGCCGGCCGGGAGCGGCTCAGCCATCGAACCACCGCTCCAGCCGCCCCGCCAGGGCCGGGCCATCCCAGTCGCGGACGAGCATTCGGGGCAGGCGGAACGGCGACGTGCGGCTCCGCACGACGCCGGGCTCGTTGGCGCAGGCCGCGGTGTAGCCGGCCGCGCGCGCGGCGCGGCGCGTGCGCCACGAGTGGTCGCCGCGTCCGCCGAACGGATAGGCGAGGTGCTCGACCGGACCGCCCGTCAACGCCGCGAGCGTCGCGCGGCTGTCGTGCAGCTCCGCGCGCCGGGCGTCAGCCGGAAGCGCCGCGAGCGACGGATGGGTGACGGTGTGGGAGCCGACGTCCAGCCCCCGTCGCCGGGACAGCGCGCCGACCTCCGCCGCCGTCATCGCGCGATGGGTCTCGCGCACGGCGGACGGTCTCCCGGCCTGCGCGGCGAGCGCGTCAAGCACCCGCCGCCGCGCGTCTCCCGCCAGCGGCTTCAGCGCGCCGCACAGCCGGCGGTACGCGGTGTGCCGGGGCGTCGGGTCCGGCTCCTCGACCGTCCAGCCGCGCCAGCCGGCGGCCTCGGCTTCGGACCACGAGGCGGCCGCGCCCAGCGCGGCCGTCCAGGCCGAGCCGGCGATGGTCAGCCGCAGCGTGTCCGGCAGCACACCCGGCCCGAGCAGGTGCTGCTCGAGTTCGTCCCACCAGAACTCGCGTCCGCCGTCGAGCACCGACGTCGTCACGAAGAACGTCGCCGGCACGCCTGCCTGGTCGAGCAGCGGCGCGGCCACCGCGCCGTTGTCCGCGTAGCCATCGTCGAAGGTCAGCACCAGGCCTCGCCCCGGCAGCCGCCGATCCGCGCGCGCGGCGAGGAGCTCGGTGAGGCTCATCACCTCCGCCGCGTCACGGACCACGCGGAGGTGTGCCGCGAACCGATCCGGGTGCACGGCGAGCCGCTGCGGGTCCGTGTCCGGACACGCGATCCGGTGATAGAGCAGGATGAGCACACCGGGCCGCGGCATCGTCAGCCCGGATGCCGGTCGCCGCGGCGGGCCGCCGGCCACTCGCCGCGGGCCAGCGCGTCGAGCGCGGCCTCGACGGCGGGAACGTCCTCGAGGTAGTCGAGGTCGGGGGACGGGTGGTCGACGACGAACGGCAGCACGCGGTGGCCCGCGATCATGCCCAGGTCGAGCACCACCTCGGACCGCACGATGTCGACGTAGGAACTCTGCCAGTAGACGTCCGGCAGGAGCTGACGGGGCTGGCTGTGCGACTCGGGCAGCCCGGGCACCGGCACCAGCGGCTCGATGAACTCGCCCGCGGGCCGCCACATCTTGAACGGGCTCTGGTGGGGAAGGCTGACGGAGCGGAGCGCGTGCGCGTCCGGCCGCGCGAGGAGCCGGTCGATGGCGTCGTCGACGACCTCGGGCGTGCGGACCGGGACGGTGGCCCGGAGGTGCACGACCAGGTCGCACGCGTACCCCTCGTGCTCGCGCAGCCACGTCAGCGCGTGGCGGAAGACGTCGAGGTCCGTCGCCGTGTCGGTCGCGAACTCGGCGGGCCTCAGGAACGGCACGTCGGCGCCGTGCGCGCGGCTCACCGCGGCGATCTCCTCGTCGTCGGTCGAGACGATCGTCCGCGTGATGCGCGACGACCCGAGCGCGGTCGCGATCGGATAGACGATCAGCGGCCGGCCGCTGACCGGCAGCAGGTTCTTGCGCGGGATGCCCTTGGAGCCCCCGCGGGCGGGGATGAGCGCGAGGATCTCGGGGCGCGGCATGCTACCCGACGGCGACCGGCTCACCCGTACCGATGGCCTCGAGCGCGGCGACCGCGACGCGCAGCGTGGCGGCGGCCTGGTCGAGCGTCACCAGCGGGCGGCCCCGGCCGGCGACCGCGCGGAAGAAGTGGCGCAGCTCGTCCACGAACAGCGCGTTGCGCTCCACCGGAACGACGTGCGGCGCCTCGACGGCGCCCGAGGGCCGGATGACCGTCACCTGCGAGGCGACGAAGTCCGCCTCGATGCGGCCCGTCGTGCCGATGATGCTGCACGTGCGCGTCTGCGGCTGGCGCAGCATGTCCTGGTGCACGTGGACCGGCACGGGCGCGTCGGCGTCGCCGCAGGTCAGCAGCATGTCCGCCCAGTCCTCGGCGTCGATCTCGATCTCCCCCGAGCGCCCGCCGGTGGCCGCGACCTGCCGCGCCGGGCCGAACAGCGCCAGCGCGTAGTCGAGGTCGTGACTCTGCTCGAGGACCACGCCGCCGCCCCGCGCGCGCTGCGCCTGGAACATCTGCCGGTAGTCCTCCCACGGGTGCCACGCCGGCAGGTACTCCCCGAAGTCCAGGCGCGCCGACAGGACGCGGCCCACGGCGCGCGCGGCGAGCAGGTCGCGGAGCGCGAGGAACACCGGGTGCAGCCGGAGCTGGTACCCCACGGCGCAGACGGTGCCGGCCCTGGCGACGGCGGCGCGCAGGGCCGTGAGCCCTTCCAGCGTGTGCGAAACCGGCTTCTCGATGAACAGGTGGCAGCCGGCGTGCGCGGCCGCCAGCGCGACGCGCAGGTGCTGATCGGTCGGGTTCGTGACGAACACGGCGTCGGGCCGCGCGGCCAGCGCCTCGGGCAGCGACGCGAACATGGTGATGCCGTACGCCTCGTCCACCGAGCCTGGCAGGACCGTGCCGTCCGCGCCAAGCACCCGCGCGAGGCCGCGGACGCGGTACGCGTGGAGCTCGACGTCGCCGCCGAACATCGCACGCAGGTTGCGTACGTGCCGTTGTCCGGCGCTGCCGAGGCCGGCCATCAGGATGCGCATAGGTGAGGGTCGAGTGGTGTCAGTCTAGCGCGTCGGCACGGCTCGCGGTCCCGCGCGCCCGCCACAGCGCGAGCAGAATGCCCGGCCATGCCGTGACCGGCCGGCCCCGCACCCCCGCGACCGCCAGACGCGCCCGCCGGCGCCAGCGCGGCGCGAACGGGTAGACCACGCGATCGATCGCCATCTGCACGCGCGCCACGCCGTGCGCGGCCAGCCACCACACGCGGTCGAGCCGCGGACCCCGGTCGGCGTCCCCGGCCGTCGCCGGCGCCTGGCGGACGGGGAGGTCCTCATCCGCCAGACCCCAGCCGTCTCCCGAGGGCCGGAACCCGAGCGATGGAAACACGCGGGTCGTGTTCACCTCGCGATGCGTGGAGGACGACCGCGAGCCGCGCGGGTGGTAGTGGTCGAGATGGTAGAAGTCCCAGCCGACCAGCGGGCCCAGATCGACCAGCGGGTGGCGCGTCATCAGCCGCTCCACCATGTCCGGGTCCATCTCGTTCATGAAGATCATCCGCTCGTCGTAGCCGCCGCAGGCGTCCCACAGGTCGCGGTGGGCCAGCCACACGCCGACGTCCGACTTGTAGAAGACCCGCGCGGTCTCGACGACCAGCTCACCGCCGTGGGCGGCGAGAAAGCGCGTCAGGGGCCGGAGCGGCGGCAGGCGCACCGCGAGGCGATACGGGATGCTGCGCCGGTTCGCGAACAGCAGCGTGTCCGCGAGCGGCTTCGAGAACGCCGGTGGCAGCGCGTGCGTGCCGCGTGCCCAGCCGACGAACGTGCCGAGGAAGCGGGCGCCGGTCAGCGTGTCCTGGTCGATGCGGCCGATGAAGGCGCCCCGTGCCCGGCGGGCGGCCGCGTTGAGGGCCAGGACCTCCGGAAACGGGCTCTCGCCCTGACGCGCGCGGGCGATCGCCGGCGGCACCGTGACGAACCGCGTCAGCGCCGCCGCGGCCGGCCCGAGGCGCACGGCCCCGGCAAGCGGCACGTCGCTGCCCCAGTCCGTCACGACGAGTTCGACGTCGTCCTCCAGTCCCAGCGCGCGGACGGCGTCGGCCGTGTAGTTGAGCGTCGTCTCCAGCCGGAAGCGGGAGTTGCCCATGTACGCGTCGTTGCGCGAGCACAGGATCAGCGAGAGCGTCGGCCTCATGCGGCGTCCGGTGCCAGGAAGTCCTCGTCCGCCGACGCGAGCCACGCCGCGAGCGCGCGGATGTCCGGAGCCGCGTCCCAGCCGGCCGCCGAGGTGACGGCGATGCCCGGCCGGCCGTCGCG
>JBFWVF010000031.1:0-4154 GCA_050246875.1 Alphaproteobacteria bacterium
CCTTCGGCCGCGGCGGGCACCAGGCCGGCGGCTTCATCACCGCCCACAGCATGGACGCGGACTCGAAGGGGAATCTCTACATCGGTGAGTCCCGTGAGAGCTACCGCGTGCAGCGGTTCCGTCTCGTCAACCCGCAGAAGCCCGCAAAGCGATAGAGGAGGACCGACGATGACGCGCACCTTCCGCATGCTCCGCGCCGCCGTCGCGGTCGCGATGTGCACCGCGATGGCCGGGGCCGCGTCGCTTCAGGCGCAGGCCGCTGACGCCGAGGCCGTCCGGCAGGTGGATGTGTCCTGGGGCCAGGCGTTCCGCACGTGCGACCTGGCGGCGATGGGCCGCATCCTGCACGACGACCTCGTCTTCATCGTCCAGAACGGCACCGCGCACCACAAGGACGACCAGATGAAGTCGGTCGCCCGCTGCGACATGAAGCAGATGGACGTGACGCCGGCGCGCGTCAAGGTCCTCGGCGGCAGCGCGATCACGCACGGAACGCTCGACTACCGGCTGGAGGGCGCGCGCGCGACCAGCGGTCGTCTGCTGTACAGCCGGACCTGGGTCAAGGAAGGCGGCGTGTGGCGCATGATCCAGCATCAGTCCACCGCCGTGCCCGCGAAGTAGCGGCGGCTCGCCCGTGGAGCCGGCCGCGCCGGCCTACCCGGTGTTGCGCATGCCGGCGGCCACGCCGTTGATCGTGGCGAGCAGCGCGGCCTTCACGCGGTCGTCGGCGCCGCTTCTCGCCCGGCGGAGCAGCTCGATCTGCACGAGGTTGATCGGGTCCACGTAGGGGTTGCGCACGTCGATCGACCGGCGCAGCACGGGGTTGGACTCGAGCAGCGTGGACGATCCGGTGACCTCGAGGATGAGCGCGATGGCGCGGTCGAGCCGCTGCCGCAGCTCCGCGCCGAGCGGCTGAAGGTCGGCCGGCACGAGGCGGCGGTCGTACTCCGCGGCGATCTGACGGTCGGCCTTGGCCAGCACCATCTCCGTCAGGTCGATCGCACTGCGGAAGTGCGTCCACTCCCGGTACATCCGCTGGATCTCCTCACGGTGGCCGTTGGCGAACGCCTCCTCGAGCGCGTCCTCCAGCCCGAGCCACGCGCCGAGCATCAGGCGCGTCTGCGTCCACGCGAACTGCCACGGGATGGCGCGGAGGCCGGTGACACCCGTGGCGCTTGCGCGGCGGGACGGACGGCTGCCGATGTTCAGCTCGGCGAGCTCGGCCTCCGGCGTGGCGGCCCGGAAGTACTCGGCGAAACGCGGGTGCTCGTAGACGATCTGCCGATAGCTGGCGCACGCCCGGTCGCGTAGCGCATCCATGCGCGTCCGCCACGCCACCGGCGCCGGCTGCTCCGGCGTGAGCCACGCCTCCAGCGTGCCGCTCGTGTAGACCTCCAGCGTGCGGAGGGCGATCTCGGGCAGGCCGAAGAGCGCCTGGATCATCTCGCCCTGCTCGGTGACGCGCAGCGTGCCGTCGATCGACCCCGCGGGCTGCGACCGGATCGCGAGGTGGGTGGGGCCGCCCCCGCGGCCCACGCTGCCGCCACGGCCGTGGAAGAGCGTCACCTTGACGCCGTGCCGGTGGCACGCCGCCACGATCGCCTCCTGCGCGCGGTAGAGATCCCAGTTCGCGGCCACGCGGCCGACGTCCTTCGCGGAGTCCGAGTAGCCGACCATCACCTCGATGCGGCCGCCGATCCGCTGGCGATAGAGGGGCAGCGCGAGCAACTGGTCGACGATCGCGCCCGCCTGACCGAGGTCGCGTGACGTTTCGAACAGCGGCACGCTCCGGAGCGGCGTGCGGACGTCGCAGGCCTTCTGGAGCAGCTCGACGGCCAGCACGTCCGACGCCCGGCTGGCCATCGTGATCACGTAGGCGCCGAGCGAAGCCGGCGGAATGCGGGCGATGGCGCGGAACGTATCCAGCGTGTCGAGCACCTCGGGCGACGCGGCGAGGTCGGAGGGAATCAACGGGCGCCGGCTGCCCAGTTCGCGCTCGAGGAACGCGAGCCGCGTGGCCTCGTCCCACGCGCTGTAGGGACCCAGGCCGAGCGCGCTGGTGATGGCGCTGAGCGCCTCCGTGTGGCGTGCGGCATCCTGCCGGATGTCGAGGCGGGCGAGCGTCAGGCCGAAGGCCGCGAGGCGCCGGCGAAGGTCGGTGAGGCGCCCGTCCGCGATGGCGCCCTGTCCCGTCTCGCGCAGCGAGGCGTCGCAGAGCGCGAGCGGCTCGTCGAGATCCGCCGCGTCGAGATACGCGTCGGGCGGGGGCGGTACGTCGGCCGCGATCGCGGCTTCGATCCAGGCCCGCGTGGCGGCGAGCCGCGTCCGCACGCCTCGCAGCAGCGTGCGATACGGCTCCCGTGCCGCGCCGACCCGCGCCCGGAGGTCCGCGTTCGCGGCGGTGACCGACAGCTCGCCCCGGAGTGCATCAACCTCGCGCAGGTAGAGGTCGGTCGCCATCCAGCGCGCCAGCAGGCACGCCTGGCGTGTGACGTCGGGCGTGACAAAGGGATTGCCGTCGCGGTCGCCGCCGATCCACGACCCGAAGCGCACCGGGGCGACCTCGATCGGGAGCCCGCGCCCGGTCGCGGCGGTCAGCGCGCGGTCCACACCGCGCAGATACCGGGGCAGCGCCTGCCACAGGCTCTGCTCGAAGACGACGAGGCCACCGCGGACTTCGTCGAGCGGCGACGGGCGCGTCGGCCGCACTTCGTCCGTGCCCCACGCCGTCATGATTTCGCGGGCCAGCGCCGCGACGATCTCGGCGTGGACCGGGTCGGCCGGGTCCGTGTGGTCGCGCGTGTCGAGCAGCGCCGCGATCCGGTTGTGCTTCTCGACGAGCGTGCGCCGGGAGACTTCGGTCGGGTGCGCGGTGAGCACCAGCTCGATCCGCAGGGCGCAGACGGCCTCGTGCAGGCGATCCGGGCTGAGTCCGCCGGCGATCAGCTGCTGGAACGCCTCCTCGCATGACCCGCGCTGCGGGGCGCCGCCGCGGCGGTGCTCCCGCCGCCGCCGCCCGCGGTGGTGCTGTTCGGCGATGTTGGCGAGCGTGAGGAAGTGCGCGAACGCCCTCGCGACGGGGAGGGCGGCATCCACCGGCAGGGCGGCGAGGGTCGCTGCGAGGCGCTCGAACTCGTCGCTGCCGCCGCCGGTGCCTCCGGCTCGCGCCGCCTTGGCGCTGGCGCGGACGCGCTCGACGGTGTCGAGCAGGGTGCCGTCGCCCTGGAGCTTCAGCGTGTCGCCGAGCAGACCGCCCAGCAGCCGGACGTCGTCCCTGAGCGGCTTGTGTGGATCGACGGGCATGCCGTCATCGTCTCATGGCGGCCAACCCTCGCCGTCGACACGGCTGTCGTGATGCGCGCAGGAACCGGTGTGGCCACTCCGGCGCGGTAGCCGGTTTCACGCGCGGGTGATGACGGCTGTCCGGGCGATGCCCTCGATGTCGTCGCGGACGCGCACGACGCGGAAGCCGGGCCGTTCACCGACGAGGCGGCGGACGTCGGCCTCCTGGCCGTAGCCGAACTCCATGACCATCCAGCCGCCGGGGGCGAGCGTGCGCGCGGCCGCGTCCAGCACACCGGTCAGGCCGCGCAGCCCGGTCTCGCCGCCGAAGAGCGCCACGTCCGGTTCATGCCGGACGGCGCGCGAGAGCGCCGGGCGGTCGCCGGACCGCACGTAGGGCGGGTTGGCGAGCAGCAGGTCGAAGGGGCCCTCGACGCCGTCGAGATACGACGTCTCGACGAAGCGCACCCGGTCGCCGACGCCGAACCGCGCGGCATTGCCCCGCGCGACGGCGAGCGCCGCCGCCGAGATGTCGGTCGCCACGATGTGTACGCCGGGCACGCTGTGCGCCACCGAGACGGCGATGCAGCCGCTGCCCGTGCCGATCTCGGCGACGCGCCAGCCGGCGTGACCGTCAAGCAGGCCGATGGCTTCCTCGACGACGAGCTCGGTGCACGGGCGGGGGATCAGCACGTCCGGCGTGACGGCGAGCTCCAGCCCCCAGAACTCACGGAACCCGACGATGTAGGCGGTGGGCTCGTGCGCGGCGCGGCGGTCGACCCACGCGGTGAACGTGGGCTCCAGTCCGGCGGGCGCCGGACCGCGCAGCTCCGTCAGCAGACGCGCGCGGTCCCAGTGCAGGATCGCCCGGG
>JBFWVF010000032.1:0-4118 GCA_050246875.1 Alphaproteobacteria bacterium
TGAACGCGGCGACGAGAACCGTGTCGATCACGGCCTTCTACTTCAAGCCCGTGCCCGTGCTGATGGACGCCGTGCTGCGCGCCGCCCGGCGCGGCGTGCGGGTGGAGATCTTCCACTCGCATCGCGACGCACTGCCCGCGACCGAGCTGGCGTGGATCGCCGCGGCGGCCGGCTATCCCGCGCTGCTGAGGGCCGGCGTGACGATCCGGGAGAACCGGCGCGGCGAGCACTCGAAGATCGTGCTCGTGGACGACGCGTGGGCGGCCTTCGGCAGCTACAACTTCGAGGACGCCGCCCACGACCGGCTGGCCGAGTCCATGCTGGCCTGCCGGGACGCCCGCGTCGTCGCGCCGATCCGGGAGATCGTCGCCGGCCTGCGTGCGGATCCGGACACCGAGGTCGTGCGGCCCGGCTGGGCGCGCGCGCTCTCACCGCGGCTTCGTGGCAAGATGGCGTGCCTGGCGCCGCTCAAGCGGTGGATGTAGCGAGGGGCATGCGGTTCAAGGAGATCGAGCACAAGTTCGTCGTCGAGGCGTCGTTCGATCTCGAACGATTCCGCGCGGCTGTCGAGACCCTCCGTCCGGCGCCGGTGCGGACGTTCGCGCTGCGCGTGAAGGACCGCTACTTCCTGACGGGACACGGCCGTGAGCAGCGGTACGTCATCCGCCACCGCTTCGACGAGGACCTGCACCAGCTCACCGTGAAGGCGCTCGAAGCCGACCCGGAGGTCCGCGACGAGATCAACCTGGACCTCGGTCATCACGCCGGCGACCAGGAGGCCGCCGTCGACGCCTTCGTCGCCCGTCTGGGGGCTCTGTGGCAGGGCGACGTCGTCAAGGACATCGAGGTCTGGGAGTTCGCCGACTGCGAACTGGTGCACTACCGTGCGACCGGGGGCGGCCGGGAGGTGCACTGCGTCGAGTTCGAAGCGAAGCACGCGGCCACGGTTGATGACGCGGTAGCCGTACTGGCGCGCTACGAGCGCGCCACCGGCTTCGGCGGCGCGACCCGCACGATGGCGTCGCTGGTCGACCTGCTGTTCCCGGGCGCGCTCCGCTGAGCTGAGCCGGGCGGCGCCCGGACGGGCGCCTGTCCTACGCCCGAAGAATCGACGTCACATAGCCGGGCGTCAGCGGAATCCGCCGCGGCATGACGCCCGTGGCGTCGAAGAACGCCGCCATGATCGCGACCGGCGCGGCGCCGTTGGCGCCTTCGCCGCCGCCGCTGATGCCGCGGTCGTTGCGCGACGTGAACACGACCTTCATGTCGGGCAGGTCGGCCATCCGCGGGATGCGGTACTTCGTCCAGTCGGTGCTGGTGACCCGGCTGGCGTCGAACGTCACTTCCTCGAAGAGCGCCTCCCCGACGCCCATCACGGCGCCGCCCTGGAGCATGGACGTCAGGTGGCGCGGGTTCATCACCTTGCCGACGTCGACCCCCAGCGTCAGCGCGGTCAACCGGACGGCGCCCGTGGCGGGCACGACCTCGACGTCCGCCATCGCCACATAGATCCCGCCCCGGAAGATCACGCCGACGCCTCGACCGGTCACGGGCACCGAGCCCGTGCGCCGCGCGGCCGGGTTCGGCGAGGGGCGGGGCGTCCAGCCGTGGGCGTCCGAGACCTCCCGGAGGATGCGCGCGTAGGCCGCGTTCGACGTGTGCCGGATCCGGTACTCGACCGGGTCGGCCTTCGCCACCGCGGCGGCTTCCGTGATCAGGCCCTCCACGGCGACGTTGGGCTGCCGGTGCTGCGGCGTGCGCATGATGTTCCCGCGCAGCCCGCCGGCCGCCGCGCCGTTGGCGATGTTCTCCGCCGTGAAGACCTGCTCGAGCGCGACGGCCTTGTCGTAGGGCCACACGGTCGCCACCGCCTGGAACGGATGCATGATGCCCGGCGAGAGCGTGGGCATCCCGGCGAGGATCGCGCCCAGCATCCGGGCGTCGTTCTCGTGCGGGGAGTACCAGTCGTTCTGCAGCGCGACGAGATTGCCCTCCGCGTCCAGGCCGGCCTTCACGTGGTCGTACCAGGCGGGGGAGAGGCTCGACCACGCCAGGTCTTCGGCCAGCGTCCACTGCACGCGCACGGGTTTTCCGAGGAGCGTCGACAGAATCGCGGCGTCCGCCATGGCGCTGTCGCCGCCATACGTCGTGCGGCCGTACTGCCCTGGCCCCTGCGCCCACCGCACGGTGACCTTCTCGAACGGAATGCCGAGCGTGTTGGCGATGTTCGCGCGGGCGCCCTGCGGCTGCGACGACTGGGCCCAGATCGTCACCGAGCCGTCGGGTCGCGCATCCGCGGTGGCGACGAACGCCCCCATCGGCGCGTGCCGGACACATCCCTGTTCGTAGGTGGCGGTGATGACCTTCGCGGCGCCGGCCAGCGCCGCGTCGACCTTCGCGCCGTCCCCCTTCTTGCCCGCGAGCTCCCACGTCACGCCGCGCAGCGATTCGACGACCTTGTCGCTGCCCGGCAGGCCGGACCAGGGCGTCCACTTCGTTGCCGCCGCGACGGCCTGCGCGCCCTGCACGGCCTCCCATTCACCTGGCGAGACGACCGCGACGAGGTTGCCCTTGACGACGACTTCCGCCGTCGGGAACTTCCGGCGATCCAGCGCGCCGGCCGCGACGAGCGTGGAGCCGACGGTGGCCGGGCGCACCATCCGTGCGTGCAGCATCCCCGGGAGCACGACATCGCCGCTGAACACCGGCTTACCCATCACGATGTCGCGGATGAGCGGACGCTCGTGCGAGACGCCCACCACCGTGTAGTCGTCGATCTTCTTGACGGGCGGCGTGCCCGTGACGTTGATGCCGAGCAGCCCGCCGATCCCGACCGGGTTCTTCGGGTCGATCTTCGCGAGCGATCCGCCGATCGGGATCTTCAGGTCGAGCTGCTGGCCCTTGACCAGCAAGGCGTAGCTGATCTCCTTGCCGCCGCCCCTGACGATGCCGTTGGTCACGGTCAGGTCGGCCGCGGGGACGCCCAGCCGGGTGGAGGCGAGGCTCAGCAGCGCCTGGCGCGTATAGGCCGCCAC
This sequence comes from Alphaproteobacteria bacterium, assembly GCA_050246875.1. Classification (GTDB taxonomy): domain Bacteria; phylum Pseudomonadota; class Alphaproteobacteria; order UBA6615; family UBA6615; genus SHWB01. The sequence continues at coordinate 3,036 of JBFWVF010000032.1, forward strand.
CTTCTTCTGGTTGTTCGCGCCGCCGAGAAAGCCCGCCGAAAGGCCACCGTCGGGCGTCTCGTCGGTGTGTCCCATCACCATCGTGACGTTCCGGTAGTCGACGTCGAGTTCCTCGGCGATCATCTGCGCGTAGAAGGCGCTGGCGCTGGTCCCGGTCTCCGTCTTCCCCGTACGGGCGACGACCCGCCCGTCCTCGTGGATCTCGAGCCACGAGGCGACGGCGGTGGCGTCGAGCGTCGTCGGCTTCGCGGCCGACCCCTGTGCGTGCAGCGTGAGGTCCGGCAGGGCGGCGAGGCCGACAAACAGCGCGCCGCCTGACGTCACGAAGCCGCGCCGGGTGAGTGTGGGAATCGAGGTGTCTCTGGACATCAGGAGGTCTCCGGTCTGTCCGTCAAAACTACCATGGCAGTTTGCCGGGGCGAAGCGGGAACGGATCGGCCTACCAGGCCAGCATGCCGCCGTCGACGGGCAGCACGTGACCGGTCACGTAGCGGGCGGCATCCGCCGCGAGGAACACGATGGTGTGGCCGAGCTCTCCCGGCCGGCCGATGCGCGCCATCGGCGTCAGCCGCTCGATCCCGGCGCGGCTTCGCTCGATGACCCTGGTGGACATGCGCGTGTCGAAGAAGCCCGGCGCGACCGCGTTGACGCGGATGCCGTGGCGCGCCCACTTCACGGCCAGGTCGCGGGTCAGCGCGATCACGGCGCCCTTGCTGGCGGTGTATGCGGCCGCGTCGAGGATCTCGGGTGCCGTCCCGGCGAGGCCGGCGACGGACGCGACGTTGACGATCGCCCCGCCCGTCGTCCGCATGGCGCGCATCGCGGCCTGCGCCATGACGAACGTGCCGGTGGCGTTGGTGGCCATCACCTCGTTCCACTTCCCGACCGGCAGGTCCTCCGCGGGCGCGCCCCAGGAGACGCCCGCGTTGTTGACGAGGATGTCGAGGCCGCCGAGCGCGTCGACCGTCTCGCGCACCGCGCGGGCTGCCTGGTCCGGGTCTGAGACGTCGCTCTCGATCACGCGGCATGTGTGACCGTGCCGGCGGATCTCGTCGGCGGCGGACGTGAGCCACGAGCGCCGGC
>JBFWVF010000033.1:0-3839 GCA_050246875.1 Alphaproteobacteria bacterium
CCGCACCTACGACCAGGTCGTGGAACTGGTGGGAACCGCGCTCACGCTCTTCACCCCCACAGAGTGCCGGCACTTCATCCGGCACAGCGGGTATCGCTTTGCTACAGGGCTCTCGAAAACGCTCTAGAGAATCCGCTTGCCCAGCGCCGAGAGAGCCAGCTCCGTCGCGAGTTCCGCCGTCGTGTTCCGGATATCCAGCGTCGGGTTGATCTCGACCAGGTCGAGCGCGCGCAGGCGCCCGGAGTCCGCCACCATCTCCATGATCAGATGCGCCTCGCGGTAGTTCAGCCCGCCCTTGACCGGCGTGCCGACGCCCGGCGCCAGTGACGGGTCGCAGACGTCGAGGTCGAACGACACGTGGATGCCGCCCGTGCCCGCGCCGGCCAGCGCGATCGCCCGTGCCGCCACGGCCGCCATGCCCTCGCGGTCGATGTCCTTCATCGTCAGCACGTGGACGCCCGCCGCGCGGATGCGGTCCTTCTCGCGTTCGTCCAGGTTGCGGATGCCGATGAGCACGGTGTGCTCGGGCCGGACGGCCGGCACGGAGCCGCCGACGGCGGCCAGTTCGCGTGGTTCCGACCCGAGCAGCGCCGCGAGCGGCATGCCGTGGACGTTGCCGGACGTGGAGGACTGCGGCGTGTTCATGTCGCCGTGCGCGTCTACCCAGATGACCCCGAGCGGCTGCCCCTGTGACTCCCGGAGCCAGCGGGCCGTCGCGGACACGGACCCCGCCGCCAGGCTGTGATCGCCGCCGACCACCAGCGGCAGGCCGCCGCTGCGCAGCGCGTCGAGCGCCAGGTCGTGCAGGTTGCGGCAGGCCTCGGCGATGGGCCCGATGAACTTCTTCGCGGGGTCGTCCGGGGTCAGGCGCTCGGGGATGGGCACGGCGACGTTGCCGCGGTCGACGACGCCGTGTCCGAGCGCGGCGAGCTGCTCGCCGAGCCCCGCGATGCGGACGGCCGACGGACCCATGTCCACGCCGCGCCGGCCGCTGCCGAGGTCGAGGGGCACGCCGATGAGATGGACCGTGGCCATCAGCGGTCCGCGGCCTGCCGGGTGGTGTCGATGGCGTTCGCGCCCATCGCGCGCCCGTCCGCGATGCAGTCGGGGATGCCGATGGCCCGGAAGCCGCTCCCGGCAAGGAAGAGGCCCTGGACGCCGGCGATGGCCCGGTCGATGGCCGCCACGCGGTCCAGATGGCCGACGTCGTACTGCGGGCTCCGGTCGGTCCAGCGGTACACCCGCGAGAACAGCGGGTCGCCGGTGATGCCGGTCAGCGCGGCCATGTTCGCGTGGGCGAGCGTGCGCAACTCGTCGTCGGACTGCTCGAGTCGCTTCGGGTCCCGGCCGCCGCCGAAGAACGCCCGCATCAGCACGTGTCCGTCCGGCGCCCGGTGCGGCCACTTCGCGCTGACCCAGGTGCCCGCCAGCAGCGGTGACCCTTCGACCTTCGGCACCACGAAGCCGGTGCCGTTCAGCGGATGGCTGACCTGGGAGCGCCGGTAGCCCAGCGCCACGGTGGCCGTCGAGGCGTAGCGCACCCCGGCGGCCAGGGCGGCGGCCGCGGGCGCCACCTCGCCGAGCAGGCGCGCCGCGACGTAGGCGGGAACGGCGAGGATGACGCTCGTCGCCCGCACGACGTCGCCGCCGTCGGTCTCGAGCACGAACACGCCGTCGCGCCCGAGCGACCGGACCCCGGTGTGCAGCCGGATGGTGCCGGCCGGCAGCGCGGCGGCCACGGCGTCGGCGAGTTCGCCCGTCCCCCCCGGCAGGGACATGAACGCGCCATCCGGTGACGGCGCGGCGCGGAGCTGCCGGAACGCGCGCAGCACGCTGCCGGACTGCGCCTCCGCGGCGACCAGCCTGGGGAAGAGCGCGCGGGCGGACAGGCGCTCCGCGTCGCCTGCGTGGATGCCGGCGAGCAGCGGGTCCGCCAGGTAGTCGGCGGCCTCCGACCCGAACCGCCGCCGGACGAACGCGCCGATCGACTCCTCGGACGGGTCGGTGCGTTTCGGCACGAGCGGCTCGAGGGCCATCCGGATCTTGCCGGGCCACGAGAACAGCGGTGACCTGGCGAGGGCCGAGGCGCTCAGCGGGAAGCCGAGGAACGACCCTTCGACGAGCGGGTACAACCGTCCGCCGCGGAGGACGAACGACGTCCGCGGGGTCTTCGTCGGGTGGAGGCGGTCTCCGAGGCCGAGCTCGCGCGCGAGGCCGACGGCGGCCGGCTTCTGCGTCAGCAGGGAGTCGGGGCCGGCGTCGACGGTCCAGCCGTCGAATCGCTCGGTGAGGATCACGCCACCCGTGCGGCCGGTGCGCTCGAGCACGCGGACCGACCCGCCGCGCTTCGTGACCTCGTACGCCGCCGCGAGGCCGGCGATGCCGCCGCCGACGACCGCGACGTCGAGAACTTCGGGCACGGGCCGCTAGGCCGGGACGGCCGCGCGCGTGCGGGCGTGCACGTGCTCGGCGACGCGCTGCACCTGCTCGAGCGGCGTCATCGGCAGGATGCCGTGGCCGAGGTTGAAGATGTGGCCGGGCCGTCCGCCGGCGCGGCGCAGCACGTCGTCGGTCGCGGCGAGCAGGCGATCGGTGGGTCCGAGCAGCAGCGTCGGGTCGAGGTTGCCCTGGATGCCGCGGTCGTGGCCGATCCGGCTCCACGCCTCGTCCAGCGGGATCCGCCAGTCGGCGCCGATCACGTCGCCGCCGGCCTCGCGCATTTCGGGGAAGAACGTCGACGTGCCGGTGCCGAAGTGAATCGTCGGTACGCGTCCGTTGACCTTCGCGAAGATGGCCTGTGTGTGCGGCAACACGAATTCCCGGTAGTCGGCCGGGCTCAGCGCGCCCACCCACGAGTCGAACACCTGCACCACGTCGACGCCGGCTTCCACCTGCGCGACGAGGTAGTCGCCGACGATCGAGGCGAACAGACCGCAGAGCTTGTGCCATGCCTCGGGATGGCCGTACATCAGCGACTTGGTGTGGGCGAAGTTGTTGGAGTGGCCGCCCTCGATGGCATAGGAGGCGAGCGTGAACGGCGCTCCCGCGAAGCCGATGAGCGGGATGCGTCCGTCGAGCTCGCGCTGAATCAGGCGGACGGCCTGCAGCACGTGCGCGAGCGACTCGCGGGGCTCGAACGCGCGCAGCCGGTCGATATCGGCGGTGGACCGGATCGGCGTCTCGATCTGGGGCCCCTCGCCCTTGATGAAGTCGAAGGGCAGCCCCATGAACTCGAGCGGCAGCAGCAGGTCCGAGAACAGGATCGCCGCGTCGACGTCGATGCGCCGCACCGGCTGCATCGTCACTTCCGTCGCCAGCTCGGGAGTCCGGCACAGGTCGAGCAGCGAGTGCTTCTCGCGCAGCGCCCGGTACTCGGGCATGTAGCGGCCGGCCTGGCGCATGAACCAGACAGGCGTGGCGTCGACCGGCTGCCGCCGGCACGCATTCAGGAGTCGGGTATTGGTCACAGGGAATGCCGGGGTGTCAGATGCTGCTCGCGAGCGGACCGACGAGGCCGCGCGCCAGGCTGACCAGTTCGTCCAGCCAGAGGGGTTTGTAGCGCAGTTCCGCGCCGAGTGCGGTGATCTCCTGCGTGTGGGCGTCGTCCACGTAGTAATCGCCGGTCACGATGGCGACCGGCGTGTGGCTGAGCCCGGGAATGGCCCGGACGGCCCTGAGGAACTGGAGACCGCTGGCAAGCGGCATCCGGAGATCCAGCAGGATCGCGTGCGGCCGGTGGGCCTGGGCCAGGGTCAGCCCCTGGTCCGCCGAGAGCGCCGCCCAGACCTCGAACCCGTCCAGCCGGAGCATCCGCGCAAAGGTATCCGTCACGCTGGGGT
>JBFWVF010000034.1:0-3792 GCA_050246875.1 Alphaproteobacteria bacterium
GTGGGACGCACGATCGTGATCGTCGCGAACCTGGCGCCGCGCAAGCTGATGGGCATCGAGTCCAACGGCATGGTGCTGGCCGCCAGCGTCGGCGACGGCCTGCCGGTGCTGGTCACCGTGGACAACGCGCCCGGCGCGCGGGTGCGCTAGTGCTCCGACCGAGGGATAGTGAGCCGATGGCGTCGCCGAGGCGCGGGGAGCGCAAGGCGCCGCGACGACGGCTGACCGGGCGTCAGTCGAGGAGCGGCAACGCGGCGATCGCCGATGGATCGGCGGCGCGGCGGATCACTATCCCTCGGTCGGAGCACTAGGACGCGCCGGCCGTGATCGATTCGCACTGCCACATTGCCGGGGACGAGTACACCGGCGACCTTGCCGAGGTGGCCGCGCGCGCGCAGGCCGCGGGCCTGACCGGCGCCCTGGTGATCCTGGCCTCCGAGGACGCCGCCGAGGTGGCGCGCATGGCGGCCGTGTCCGCGGTGTGGCCGGCAGTCGTCTGTGCCACGGGGATCCACCCGCACTCCGCCGGGCACTTCGCCGCCGATCCGTCCGCGGCGGGGCCGGCCGTCGCGGCCGTCATCGACACGCAGCCGCGCTGCCGGGCGGTGGGGGAGATCGGGCTGGACTACCACTACGACCTCTCCCCGCGGGACGTGCAGCGGGAGGTGTTCCGCCAGCAGATCCGGCTCGCGCGGGAACGGCGGCTGCCGATCGTCATCCACTCGCGGGAGGCGGAGGCGGACACGTTCGAGATCCTCGCCGGGGAGTCGGCGGCCGACGTGGGCGGCGTGTTCCACTGCTTCACGGGCGACCGTCCGATGGCCCGGCGGGCGCTGGACGCGGGCTTCCACATCTCGCTGTCCGGCATCGCGACGTTCCCGAAGGCCCCCGAACTGCGGGAGGTGGCCAGGATGGTCCCGACGGACCGGCTGCTCATCGAGACGGACAGCCCGTTTCTGTCCCCGGTCCCGCACCGCGGTTCCCGGAACGAACCCGCGCGCGTCGTCCACGTGGCGGACGTCCTCGCGCGGGAGCGCGGCGTGAGCGTCGCGGAGCTGGCGGCGCAGACGACCGCGAACTTCCAGCGGCTGTTCGGGCCCCTCGGGTAGGGCGCGGTGATGGACGGCCCCGCGGGAACTGTGGTCAGATCCGAAGGCGACCCCGTGCCGACCACCAGCCCCAGCGCCGCCACCCTCGCCTGGCTCTTCGAGCCGATCAGCGACGACCTGGCGGCCGTCGAGACCGAATTCGTCAAGCAGGTCCAGTCGCACGTCGCGCTGATTCCGACGATCGGGACCTACATCCAGGCGGGCGGCGGCAAGCGCGTGCGGCCGGCCGTCCTGCTGATGGCCGCGCGGATGGCGGGGTATCGCGGGCCCGACGCCGTGCTCTATGCGAGCGTCGTGGAGTTCATCCACACGGCGACGCTGGTGCACGACGACATGATCGACCAGGCCGACACGCGCCGCGGCCGGCCCGCCGTCCACGCGAAGTGGGGCAACGACGTCACGGTCCTGCTGGGCGACTTCCTCTACATCAAGTCGATGTCCATGGCGCTGACGCCGGATCGCCTGGACCTCGTCCGGCTGCTCTGCGAGGTCACGCTGCGGATGATCGAGGGCGAACTCCACCAGCTCACGCGGAACGGCGTCGCCGCCATCAGCGAGGACGAGCACTTCGACATCGTCCGGCGCAAGACGGCGTACCTGTTCGCGGGCTCCGCGCGCATCGGCGGCATGCTCGGCCCGATCAGCCCCGCGCAGCAGGAGGCGCTGTGGGACTACGGCCTGAACATCGGCATGGCGTTCCAGATGGTCGATGACCTGCTCGACTACACCGGGGCCAAGGAGGTCGTCGGCAAGCCTGTCGCCGGTGACCTGCGTGAGGGCAAGGTCACGCTGCCGCTGATTCACCTGCAGGCGCGGAGTGCCGAGGCCCGCGAGCTGGTGGCCTCCGTGATGGCCAGCCGCGATGTGACCGCCGCCCAGTGGCAGCGTCTGCTCGCGCTGATGACCGAGCACCGGTCGGTTGAGTACGCCCGGGCCCGTGCGCGCGAGTTCGCGGACCGTGCCAAGGCCGCGCTGGACGCCTTTCCGGCGGGGTCCGAGCGCAAGGCGCTGCTCGCGCTGCCGGACTTCGTCCTCGGACGCGACCACTAGCGGCCCGGCCTCTCCGGGGCGATCCGTTCCATGCAGCCCTCCGAACGTATCGAGTTTCTTCGCGCGGAGATCCGCCGTCACGAGGCGCTGTACTACGGCGACGCGGAACCCGAGATCAGCGACGCCGACTTCGACGACCTGATGCGCGAGCTGCGCGCGCTCGAGGGCGCGCACCCCGCCCTCGTGACGCCGGATTCGCCGACCCAGCGTGTCGGCGGACGCATCGCCGACGGGTTCCCGTCCGTCCGCCATGCCGAGCCGATGCTCAGCCTGGATAACGCGTACGACGAGGCCGACCTGCGCGCGTTCGACGAGCGCGTCCGCAAGGGGCTGGGACTGGCCGAGGCCGACGCCCCCCCGGTCACCTACACCGCCGAGCTGAAGATCGACGGCCTGAGCATCGCGCTGCGCTACGAGCGGGGGCACTTCACACGCGCGGCGACGCGGGGCGACGGCGACACCGGCGAGGACGTCACGCCGAACGTCCGCACCATCCGGGCGCTTCCGCTCGTGCTCGACGGGGCGCACACCGGCGTCCTCGAAGTCCGTGGGGAAGTGTTCCTGCCCCGGGCGTCCTTCGAGCGCATCAACCGGCAGCGCGCGGAGGCCGGCGAGCCGCTGTTCGCGAATCCGCGCAACGCCGCCGCCGGCACGATCCGCACGCTCGACCCCGGCCTGGTCTCGCGCCGGCAGCTCGGGGCGTGGGTGTACCAGGCGGTGGTCGTCGAACCGGAGGCCGAGCCGCTGCCGGACTCGTACTGGGCGCAGATGGCCGCGTTCGAGGGATGGGGGCTGCCGGTCGAAACGCACCGGCGCCTCTGCGCGGGCATCGATGCCGTGCTGCAGTTCTGCGCCGACTGGGCCGAGGCGCGGCGCGGGCTGGACTTCGAGACGGACGGCGTGGTCGTGAAGGTCGACGCGATCCCGGAGCGCGAGCGGCTGGGCGCGACGTCGAAGTTCCCGCGCTGGGCCATCGCGTTCAAGTTCCCGGCCGAACAGCGGACGACGCGGCTCGTGGCCATCCACGTCGAAGTCGGCCGCACCGGCGCCGTCACGCCGTATGCGGAGCTGGACCCGGTCGTCGTGGCCGGGTCGACCGTGTCGTTCGCCACGCTGCACAACGCCGATGACGTGGCCCGGAAGGACATCCGCGCCGGGGACTGGGTGATCGTCGAGAAGGCGGGCGACGTGATTCCACGCGTGGTCGGGCCGGTGCTGAGCCGCCGGCCGGCGGACGCCGTGCCGTGGCAGATGCCGGCATACTGCCCCCGGTGCGACTCGGCGCTCGTGAAGGAGCCGGACGAAGCCGTGTGGCGCTGCGAGAACGCGTCGTGCCCGGCCCGCATCCGGCGGGGGCTGGAGCACTTCGCGTCTCGCCCGGCGATGAACATCGAAGGCCTGGGCGAGGCCCTGGTCGACCAGCTCGTGACGCGCGGCCTCGTGCGCGACTACGCCGACGTCTATGCCCTGGACGCCGCCACGCTGGCGGCGCTGGAGAGCCAGTCGCAGAAGGCGGACGGCACGCCGATCGTCCGCAGGTTCGGGCAGAAGTCGGCGGACAAGCTCGTGGCGCAGATCGAGCGCAGCAAGACGAACGAGCTGTGGCGGCTGCTGTTCGGCCTCGGCATCCGGC
>JBFWVF010000035.1:0-3546 GCA_050246875.1 Alphaproteobacteria bacterium
TGCGCATCCAGAAGCCGTCGGCGATCCCGGCCGGCGTGCTGCAGGGCCGCCGCGACGAGCCGGGACGCGCCGTCCGTGTGTCGGTCGGCCGCGTGCTGACGCGCGCGGAGTCCGGCGAGTTCCTGCCCGCGCCCCGCCAGGGCGAGGCGCGGACGATCTTCGTGCCGCTCGCGCGGCTCCAGCGCGACGCCGACCTGCCGGGCCTCGTGAACATGATCCTCGCCGGTGCCGCGGCCGGGGAGGACGCCGCCCGCCTGCGCGCCCGGGTGCGCGAGTCGGTGCGGGTCGAGGACCTCGGGCTGCGCGTGCGCGCGCTGCCCTCCGGCGCGGTGGCCATCGAATCGACCGCCGGCTATCTCCCGGACCTGGCGGCGGCCGGCGCCACGCGGGCCGTGGAGGACGCCGGCGGCGGCGCCACGCCGGTGCTCACCTACCTGGCGACGGCAATCAAGGCGAACGGCCGCGACACCCCCTACTCGCTCGTCTCCGCGCTGCCCCGCACGGCCATCGCCGCCGAACTGGAGCACCAGCAGGCCGGGGCCGGCCCGGATCGCGGAGCACCCGCCGTCCCCGCTCCGGACGGCTCGACTCCGCCGGCCGCCGCGCCGCCGATCTGGCTGACAGCCTGGACCGCCGAGGACCTCGAGGCGCGGCCCGGCGACACCGTCACGCTGGAGTACTTCCTCTGGTCGGACGACGGGGGCCTCTCGACCGCGACCGCCACGTTCGCGATGGCCGGCGTGCTGCCGATGACGGGCCTGGCCATCGACCGCGACCTCACGCCCGAGTACCCGGGCGTGTCGACCACCGAGGAGATGGCCGACTGGGATCCGCCGTTCCCGGTGGACCTGGCGCGCGTCCGGAAGAAGGACGAGGACTTCTGGCGGGAACACCGCACGGCGCCGAAGGCGTTCATCACCATCGAGGACGGCCAGCGGCTGTGGGCGTCACGCTACGGACGGGTGACCTCCGTTCGCGCGGGCGGCGCGGCGGAGCCGGCGCTGCGCACGGCGCTCAGGGCGCGGCTGCCGGCGAGCACGGCCGGCTTCCAGGCGCGGGCCGTCCGCGCGGACGCGGTCGCGGCGGCGGCCGGCACCACGGACTTCGGCGAGTACTTCGCCTACTTCAGCGCGTTCGTCGTGGCGGCCAGCCTGCTGCTGACCGCGCTCTTCTTCCGGCTCGGCGTGGAGCAGCGCGCGGCGGAGGCCGGCACGCTCGCCGCGTTCGGCTTCACGCCGGCGCTCGTGCGCCGCATCTTCGTGATGGAGGGCGCGCTCGTCACCGGCGCGGGTGCCCTCGCCGGCACGGCCGGTGCCGTCGGCTTCACGGCGCTGATGATGGCGGCGCTGCGCACGATCTGGATCGGCGCCGTCGGCACGACGGACCTCCACCTGACGGTCACCGCCGTGCCGCTCGCCGCCGGCGCGCTCGGCGGCGTGCTCGCCAGCCTGGCCTGCGTGCTGTGGACGCTGCGCGGCTTCCGGCGCACGTCCGTCCACGGGCTGATGGCCGGCTCGTGGCTGAATCCGGACGCCAGCGGGCGGCATGTGCGCGGCCTGCGGTGGACGGCGCTGCTCACGCTGGCGGGCGCGATGGTGCTCGTCGCCGCCGGCGCCACGGAGCGCGTGCCGGCCGTCGCCGCCTTCTTCGGCTCCGGGTCGCTGCTGCTCGCGGCGGGTCTCTGTGGCGCGGCGCTGCTGCTGCGGCGGCTCGGCGCGCGCTTCCTCGCGCCGGGAGCGCGGCCGTTCTTCCGCCTCGGCCTCCGGAACCTCAGCGCGCGGCCGTCACGGTCGCTGCTGTCCGTGGCGCTCATCGCCGGCGCCAGCTTCCTGATCGTCGCCGTGGGTGCGTTCAGGCTCGGCGGCGCCGCGACCGGCGACCGGCGCGGCGGCACCGGCGGGTATCTGCTCGTGGCCGAGTCCGTGCAGCCGCTGATGCACGACCCGGCGACCGCAGCCGGACGCGACGCGCTGAACCTCCCGCCGGAGGCGGCCTCGCTCGACATCGCGCGCTTCCGCCTGCGTCCGGGCGACGACGCGAGCTGCGCGAACCTCTACCGCCCGACGACCCCGCGGCTGCTCGGCGCGCCCGCGGCCTTTATCGGCGAGAACCGCTTCACGTTCGCGGACAGCCTCGCCACGACAGACGCGGAGCGCGCCAACCCGTGGCGGCTGCTCGAGCGGCCGGCCGGCGATCGCGTCGTGCCGGTCGTCGGCGACGCGACGTCGCTCGCCTACGCGTTTCACGTCGGGCTCGGGGACGACATCGTGATCGACGCGCCGGACGGCCGCCCGCTGACGCTGCGCGTCGTCGGCGCGCTCAAGGACTCGGTGCTGCAGTCCGAGCTCATCATGAGCGACGCGCAGTTCACGCGCTGGTTCCCACGGTACGAGGGCTACCGGATGTTCCTCGTCGGCACGCGGACGGCCCGACGGCCGGCGGCGGAGCCCGGTGCGGAGCCGCCGGCGACGCCGGACGCGATCGCCACGCTGCTGGAGGGCCAGCTCGGCGACTTCGGGTTCGACGCGCAGTCGGCCGCCGAGCGGCTCGCCTCCTACCACCGCGTCGAGAACACCTACCTGAGCACGTTCCAGGCACTCGGCGGCTTCGGCCTGATCCTCGGCACGTTCGGCCTCGGCACCGTGCTGCTGCGCAACGTCCTCGAACGGCGGCGGGAGATGGCGCTGCTACGGGCCACCGGCTTCCGGACGGCCCACCTCGTGCGGGCCGTCGTCGCCGAGAGCGTGTGTCTGCTCGGGGCGGGTCTCGTGCTCGGCTTCGCGTGCGCGATGGTGGCCATCGGCCCGGCCTACGCCGGGCGCGGCGAGGGTCTGCCCCTCGGCGCCACGCTGGTCCTGCTCGCCGCCGTGGCCGCGAGCGGCCTCGTGTCGACGCTCATCGCCACGCGGGCCGTGGCGTCGTCCGATCTGCTGCCCGCGCTGAAGCACGAGTAACCGCCTGCTAGACTTCGCGCGATGAGATGTTCGCTGCCGGCCATCGCCGCCGCGGTGCTGCTGGGCGCCGCGGCCCCGCACGCGACGGACTGGCCCCAGTGGCGCGGCCCCGCCATGAACGGCACGAGCCCCGCCGCCGGCGTGCCGGCCACGTGGGACACGAAGACGAACGTCGCGTGGTCGCTCGCGATGCCGGATTACAGCGGCGCCACGCCGATCGTCTCCGGCGATACGGTGTTCCTGAACGTCGCCAGCGGCGAGCACCTCGCGCTGTGGGCCGTCGACCGCAACACGGGCGCCGTCCGCTGGAAGCAGGCCCTCGGCGGCGGCAACCGCCGGGAGCGCAAGCAGAACATGTCGTCGCCGTCGCCCGTGACCGACGGGAAGACCGTCTGGGTGATGACCGGCACGGGCCGGCTCAGCGCGTTCGACTTCGCGGGGAAGCTGGTCTGGTCGCGCGACATCCCGAAGGAGTACGGCGCGTTCGGCCTGCAGTGGGGCTACGCGTCGTCGCCGCTGCTCGTCGACGGCGCGCTCTACATCCAGGTGCTCCACGGGATGTACACCGACGACCCGTCCTACGTGTTCAAGG
>JBFWVF010000036.1:0-3510 GCA_050246875.1 Alphaproteobacteria bacterium
AGATCAGGACGCACTCGCCGGTGAGGCTCGTCACGAAGACGTCCGCCCCGTGCCGGTCCTGAATCACGCTCCGGAAAATCGACGGGATCTTGAGGCGCCCCTTGTCGTCAATCCGGGTCGTGGCGCTGCCGCGCAGGCCCTTTAGGTCCATCGCCGTCCAGAATGCTCCACCGGGAGTCTATGGGACGGCCTTTTGAGAAGTCAACGCCCAAATCACGCAGGCACAATCGTTTGCGCCGATCTGGTTCGATCAATCTTCGCCTGATCGGCGGAGAAAATCCATGCGGATTCGTGCAGGCGGCCGCCGGCCCGCGTTCGTGGCCCGCCGGGGGCGGTCCCGCCACGGGAAACCCGGGGGCTGTTAGAGTGGACGCCGCTCGATGACGACGTCCCCGCCGCCGGCCGGACAGCCGAGCCTTTCGATCTTCTTCCCCGCCTTCAACGACGCCGGCACGATCGCCAGCCTGGTGATCCGAGCCGTCAAGACGGCGGAGCACCTGACGGATGACTTCGAGGTGATCGTCGTCAACGACGGCAGCGACGACATCACCGGTGCGATCGCCGACGAGCTCTGTCAGACGTATCCGCAGGTGCGCGTCGTGCACCATCCGATGAACCGCGGGTACGGCGGCGCGCTCAGGACAGGCTTCGCGAGCGCGACAAAGGACTGGGTCGCCTACACCGACGGCGACGCGCAGTACGACCCGGCCGAGTTCGCGCTGCTGTGGGCGCGGATGGCGCCCGACGTCGACCTGGTCAACGGCTACAAGATCGAGCGCTCGGACCCGTGGTACCGCGTGGTGATCGGGACCCTGTACCACCACACGGTGAAGTTCCTGTTCCGGCTCCAGGTGCGCGACGTCGACTGCGACTTCCGGCTGATGCGGCGGTCGATCTTCGACCGCGTGGAGCTCGAGAAGAACACCGGCGTGATCTGCCTGGAGATGATGCGGAAGATCCAGGCCGCCGGCTTCCGGATCGTCGAGGTGCCGGTGCACCACTATCACCGCACGCACGGGCGGTCCCAGTTCTTCAACGTCCGGCGCGTGTTCTGGACGGGCGTCGACGTCCTGAAGCTCTGGATACAGCTCGTCGTGCTCCGCCGTGCCGGCACGAGGCGGCCGGCGCCGGCGCCTGCGGCCGCCGGCGGCGGGCCGGGCAGACCCGACTGATGGATTTCGAGGCCTTCTATCGCGGCCGGCCGGTCATGGTCACCGGCGGCATGGGGTTCATCGGCAGCAATCTCGCCCGGCGGCTGGTCGCGCTCGGCGCGCGCGTCATCGTCGTCGACTCACTGATCCCGGACTACGGCGGCAACCACTTCAACCTCGACGGCGTCGAGGATCGACTCACGCTGAACGTCGCCGACATCCGGCAGCAGAGCACGATGAACTATCTCGTGCAGGGCCGGGACGTCATCTTCAACCTCGCCGGCCAGGTCAGCCACATCGACAGCATCCGCGACCCGCAGACCGACCTGGAGATCAACTGCCGCGCCCAGCTCGTGCTGCTCGAAGCCTGCCGGCACAACAACGCGGGCACCAAGGTCGTCTACGCGGGCACGCGTCAGGTGTACGGCCGCCCCGACAGCCTGCCGGTCTCCGAGCGGCACCTCGTGCGTCCCACTGACGTCAACGGCATCAACAAGGTCGCCGGCGAGTACTACCACCTGGTCTACAACGACGTGTTCGGCGTGCGCGCCTGCTCGCTGCGCCTGACGAACACGTACGGCCCGCGCCAGCTCATCCGTCACAACCGGCAGGGGTTCATCGGCTGGTTCATCCGGCTCGCGATCGAGGACCGCGAGATCGAGATCTACGGCGACGGCTCCCAGGTGCGCGACTTCGTGTACGTGGACGACGCGGTGGACGCCTTCCTCCGCGCGGGCGCGTCCGACGCCTGCAACGGGATGACGCTGAACGTCGGCGGCGCCGAGCCGATGGCGCATCGAGACCTGGTCGACCTGCTGATCCGCGTGGCCGGGTCGGGCCGCGTGCGGTCCGTGCCCTGGCCGGCCGAGAAGAAGGCGATCGACATCGGCAGCTTCTACAGCGACTCGACGCTCATCCGGTCCGTGCTGGGCTGGACGCCGCGCGTGACGCTCGAGGACGGCCTGCGCCGGACGGTGGCGTTCTACCGCGAGCACCGGGCGCACTACGTCGACGGACCGGACGCGACACCGGCGGAGTCGTGACGACGGCGCGCCTGCCCTTCCTGGCGCTCACGCCCGGCGAGGACGCCGCGGAGGTCGGTGCGGCCATCGACCGTGTGCTCGCGCGCGGCTGGTTCGTGCTCGGTCCGGAGGGCGAAGCGTTCGAGGCGGAGTTCGCGCGGGCGTCCGGCGCCGCGCATGCCATCGGCACGGGCAACGGGACGGACGCGCTGGCGCTGATCTTCCGCGCGCTCGGGGTCGGCGCCGGCGACGAGGTGGTCGTGCCGGCGCTGACGGCGGCCTACACCGCGCTGGCCGTCACGATGGTCGGAGCGCGCCCTGTGTTCGCCGACGTCGAGGACGGGCGGCTCACGCTCGACCCCGCGTCGTGCCGCGCGCGGCTGACGGCGCGGACGCGCGCCATCGTCCCCGTGCACCTCTTCGGGCAGGCCGCCGACCTCCCCGCGCTGGCGGCCGTCGCCTCGGCCGCCGGGGTGCCGCTCGTCGAGGACTGCTGCCAGGCGCACCTCGCCACGTGCCAGGGCGTGCCCGTCGGCACGGTGGGCGTCGCGGGTGCGTTCAGCTTCTATCCCACGAAGAATCTCGGCGGGGTCGGCGACGGTGGCGCCGTCATCACCGGCCGCGCGGACCTGGCGGCGCGCATCCGCCGACTCCGCAACGGCGGACAGGTCACCCGGTACGAGCACCAGGAGGCGGGCATCAACAGCCGTCTGGACGAGCTGCAGGCGGCGGTGCTGCGCGTCCGGCTCACGCACCTGCCCGCGTGGACGGCGCGGCGGCGCGCGCTCGCGGCGCGCTACCGGCACGGGCTCGACGGGTGTGGCGCGGTGCCGGTGCCGCAGCGGGACGCGGGGCACGTATATCATCTATTCCCTGTGCGGCACCCCTCCCGCGATGCCCTCCGCGCGCACCTCGACGCGGCGGGCATCGAGACGCTGATCCACTACCCGATCCCGCTCGATGCGCAGCAGGCATTCGCGCAGTTCGGGCCGGCGCCGTGCCCCGTCGCCGCCCGCGCTGCCTCGGAGCTGCTCTCGCTGCCGCTCCATCCGGCCCTCGGGGAGCACGACGTCGACCGCGTGACCGGGGCCATCCGCACGGCCGGCGGCGCCCTGCCCGCATGAAGGCCCTCATCACGGGCGGCTGCGGCTTCGTCGGGTCGCACCTCGCCGAGCGGCTCCTCGCCGACGGGCACGACGTCATCGTCCTCGACGACCTCTCGACCGGCTCGCTCGCCAACGTGGCCGGCTTCCGCGACCACGCGCGCTTCCGGTGCGTGACCGACAGCGTGACGAACGACGCCGTCATCGGTCCGCTCATCGACGAGGCGGACGTGG
>JBFWVF010000037.1:0-3406 GCA_050246875.1 Alphaproteobacteria bacterium
CCAGCGCGGTGACGCCGTCGCGCCAGCGCATCTTCTTGCCGGCGGCCTTCGAACGCGGCGAGAAGCGGACGGGCAGCTCGATGAGCCGGACGCGCGCGCGCAGCAGCTGCGCCGTGATCTCCGGCTCGATCTCGAAGCGGTCACCGGTCAGCGTGAGCCCCCGCGCCACGTCGCCCCGCATGACCTTGTAGCAGGTCTCCATGTCCGTCAGCGCGGCCCCGTAGAGGACGTTGGTGGCCCACGTCAGCAGCAGGTTCCCGAGGCGGCTGATGGTGACCCGGGAGGACCCGGCCAGGAAGCGCGACCCGTAGACCGCGTCCGCCTCGCCGCGCAGGATCGGCTGGATGAGTCCGGCGAGCTGTGCGGGATCGAGTTCGAGGTCGGCGTCCTGAATCGCGACGACCGACCCCGTCGTCCGGGCAATGCCGAGGCGGAGGGCGTGCCCCTTCCCGCGGTTCTCCGGGATGTGCACCATCGTCACGCCGGGATTCGCCGCCGCGAACGCATCGAGTACAGGCCGCGTGTTGTCCCTGGAGCCGTCGTTCAGCACGATAATCTCCCGACGTGCCGGCAACGCGATGGTCAGCAGACGCTCCAGCACCTGCCCGATCGTGCCTTCTTCGTTGTAGACGGGGACGAGGATCGAGATGAGCTCGGACACAGGGGGCGGCGGCCGCGGGCGGCATCATAGCAGGGCCGTGCAGTGCGCAGGCGCCGGGCTCATCTATACGCTGCTCACGGCGGCCGTCACGTGGCCGCTGCTGCGCGATGCCTCGACGCTCGTGGCGTCCGACACCGGCGACCCGATCCTCAACGCGTCGATCCTGGTGTGGAACGCGACGGTGCCGCCCCTGACGGCCGCCTGGTGGAACGCGCCGCATTTCTTCCCGGCCACGGGCGTGGTGGCGTTCACCGAGAACCTGATCGGCCTGTATCCGATCGCGAGCCCGCTCTACTGGCTGACGGGCAACGCCGTGCTCGCCTACAACCTCACGCTGTTCCTGCTGTGGCCGCTCTCGGCGCTGGCCGTCTATCTGCTCGTACGGCGGCTGACGGACTGGCCCGCCGCGGCCTTCGTCGCGGGGCTGGCGTTCGCGTTCACCCCGATGCGCGCCGTCGCCGTGCCGCATATCCAGACGATGGCGACCTTCGGCCTGCCGCTGTGTCTGTTCGCGCTGCACGGCTACCTGCAGGAACGGCGTTGGCCGTGGCTCCTGCTCGCCGGGGCGGCGTGGCTCCAGCAGGGGTTCGCCAACGGCTACTACATCCTCTACGGCGGGCTGGCGGTGGGGCTGTGGGTGCTCTACTTCTGCTCGGCGCGCGTGCATCGCCGGGCGGCGGGTCCCATTGTCGTGACCGGGGTGCTCGCCAGCCTGCCGCTCATCCCGATGCTGCTCCGCTACCGGGCCATCCACGAGGAGTCGGGGGCGCGCCGCTCACTCGAGGAGATTGTCTACTTCAGCGCCCGGCCGCACGCATGGCTCGAGGTGGGCGAGCTCTCGTGGCTGTGGCACGGCGTGCTCCCACCGGGGAAGGACAATCTGTTTCCGGGCATCGCCGTGCCCGTGCTGCTGGTCACGGCCGCCGTGCTGGCGTGGCGCGAGCGGACGCGCGAACGGCCGCTCATCCGGCCCGGAGCCCGCGTGGCACTCGGGCTGGTGGCGTGCCTGAGCGCGGCCGCCGTCCTGTTCGTGCTCTGGCGGGGGCCGGTGAACACCGCGATCGGGCCGATCGCGATCAAGCTGCGGCAGCTCGACCGCGCGCTGCTGCTGCTGGCGCTCTCCTGCGGAGCGTTGTTGTGGACGTGGCCGGCGTTCAGGCGCGTCTGGGCGGCCCGCACGCCCGGGCTCTTCTATGGGACCGGCATCGGTCTGTTCGCCGTACTGGCGTGCGGCCCGGTCCTGCAGGCGCACGGACGGGTCGTGCTCGACCCCGCCCCGTACGGCTGGCTGATGGCGCTGCCCGGCTTCGACGAGCTGCGGGTGCCGACCCAGATCAAGATGGCCGGCCTGCTGTGCCTGTCCGTCTCGGCCGGGCTCGCGCTGGCCTCGCTGGGCGGTCGGCTCGCGGGCCGCTCGCGAGTCCGCACGGCGGCGGCCGGCGTCGTCGCCGTGGCGGTGCTGGTCGACGGCTGGCTGCGGCCGATGCCGATGGCCGAGCCGCAGCCGCTGTGGCCCGTGGCCGAGGCGGCTGACCGGCAGGAGCCGCTGCTCGAGTTGCCCCTCGGCCCGGCCTGGGACGGCGGCGCGACGTTCAGGGCCGCGCGGCATCGCCGGCGGGTCGTCAACGGCGTCAGCGGCTACGACCCGCCGCACTACGCGGCGCTACGGGAGGGGCTCGAAGCGCGCGACCCCGGCACGCTGACCGCCGTGGCGACGCTGGGGCCGCTGGATGTCGTGGTCGATGGCGCCGCCGACCCCGACGGGAGCCTGGCGCGGTATGTCGCGGCCACGCCGGGTGTGGCCCGTGTCACCACCGATGGTCCGCGCAGCGTATTCCGGCTGCCGGCCGTCGAGCCGCCGCGACCACTCGGCCCGGCACTGCCGGTTGCGCGGGTGGAGGCCGTGCGTCACCCGGGCGACGCCCGCCTGATGCTGGACGGGAACCCGGCAACCGGCTGGACGGACGTGCCCCCGCTGCCGGGCTCGTGGGTGGCTGTGGATCTCGGCACCGAGCGCGAGGTCGCGGGCGTCACGCTGGTAATGGGCCGCGCGTTCTTCGACTTTCCGCGCCGGCTCGCCATCGACGTGTCAACCGACGGCGTTCTGTGGGCACAGGCATGGGAGGGGCCGACCTTCGCGCAGACGTTCCTGGGCTTCGTCCGCACGCCGCGCAACGGCACGCTCGCCCTCCCGCTGGAACCGGTTCGTGCCCGCCATGTCCGGGTCCGGCGGCTCGACGTCGCCTCGCCGGCCTGGCACGTGGCCGAGGTGTCCGTCCATGCGGCGCGACGCTAGAAGCTATCTCATCTAGTCGGACGGCGGCTCGTCGAGCAGCAGCCGGATGTACTCGTGATACGCGGCCAGCGCGCCGTCCTCGAAGCCGACGATCGTGAAGCGGACGTAGCCGTCGCGGTCGACGAGCACGGAGGTCGGCAGCGCGCGGATCCTGAAGCTGGCCGACGTGCTGCCCCGTGGGTCCATCAGGATCCGGATGAGCGGCTCGCGGCCCTTGAAGTACGCGTCGACCTGCGCGCGTGTCTCGCCGATGTTGACCGCGAGCACCTCGAAGCCCCGCTTCTGGTACTGCCGGATCAGGTCGTCATAGGCGGGCAGCGACACGCGGCAGGGGATGCACCACGTCGCCCAGAAGTCCACGAGCACCACGCGGCCCTTGTAGGACTCCAGCCGGACGGCCTTCCCGGTGCGGTCGAGCAGCGCCATGGGCGGGGCGGGCCGGGCCGGCT
>JBFWVF010000038.1:0-3390 GCA_050246875.1 Alphaproteobacteria bacterium
ATGGCTCGTCGGTGCTCCAGATGCTGCCGGCCACCGGCGTCGTGGCGCGGGAGGGCATCGCGGCGGCGCTTGACCTCGATCCCCGCGACCTCGACGTGCTCTGGCCGGTGCTGCCCGTGGACGACGAAACGATCGCGACGCGCCTCGGCCTCACGCGTCAGCAGGTCATCAACCTCCGGAAGGCCGGCCGCGCGCGCCTCGCCCGGCGGCTGGGAGGCCGGACGTGAAGGCCGGCACCGGTAATACGCCCATCGCCGTGACGTCACTCCTGAGAGCGGACATATTGTGACTATCGACGACAGCAGGGTCAGAAAGGCGGCCGAAGCGATCGGACGGGCGGTCGCGCCCGGGCCGGACGACGACGCGCACCTGAGCGCGGACGTGCTCGACGGCCTCGCCTCCGGCACCCTGGACGCCGCGGACCGGGAGTGGGCCGGCGTGCACCTCGAAGGCTGCGCGCGGTGTGCCGAGGATCTGGCAGACCGCCGTGCCGTGCAGCAGACGATCGACGCGCTCCGGAACGGAACCGGCGTGGCTCCCGCGCAGACGCTGGCGCCGGCGGCCGCCGGGGCACGCCGGTGGCGCGTCGCGGTCCCGCTCGGGCTGGCCGCCGCGGCCGGGATCCTGCTGGCCGTGCTCCTGCCACGCGATCAGGCTCCCGCACCTGCGCCCGGTGGACCACCGCAGCCGTCACCGGCGGTGGCCGACGCGCTCGCACCGGAGGATCGCGCGCTGGTGGCGCGCGTGCTCGCGGCCGGCCGCGTCGAACTGCCGGACGACCTCGCCTTTCTCCAGGGCCGTGCCGGCACGCTGCTCGGCGGGCCGGGACCGGGCGCCGGCTTCACCGTCGTGGCGCCCGTGGGCACCGTGGTGACCGGCGTGCGCCCCGCGCTGCGGTGGACCCGTGCGGACGGCGCCCGCGGCTACACCGTGCGCGTGCACGACGAGCGGTTCGCGGAGGTCGCGCGTGCCGAGGTGACCGCCGAGGCGTGGACGCTCGAGACGGATCTGGCGCCCGGCGCCGTGTACTCGTGGCAGGTCACGGCGCATACGCCCTCCGGGGATCGGACCGTGCCGGTGCCGCCGCAGCCCGAGGCCCGCTTCCGCGTCCTCGCGGCGGATGAGGCCGCGCCGCTGGCGCGCCGCCGCGCCGCGGCGGCTGACGATCCGCTGGCACGCGGCATCTTCGAGGCCCGCGCCGGCCTGCTGGCCGAGGCGGCCGCGTCGTTCCGGCAGGCCCAGGCGGCCGACGCCACCCGCGCGGAGGCGACCGCGCTGCTGGCGTCGCTGCCAGTCCGGCCCTGAGGCTCTCCGCTCCCGGCCGCTACGGCGCGCCGGTGACGACGAACCCGGCCCAGTAGAACGGATGGCGGTGCTCGCGTGAGGCGATGAGCGCGCGGGCCGCGGCGCGCATGGCGCCGGCCACACGGCCCGGCGCGGCCGGCCCCGCCCCGCGACGTGCGGTCACCAGCGACCGATGCAGCGCGAGCATCAGCTCCGTCGTGCTCGCCGAGTCCACCTCCCACAGGCTCACCACCGCCGTGGACGCGCCCGCCGCGAAGAGCGACCACGTGAGGCCGACGACGCCTTCGCCACCACCGTCCGCGCCGCGGGCGCTCTCGCATGCCGAGAGCACCGCGAGGTCAGCCGTCAGCGGCAGGTTCGCCACCTCCCACGCCTCGAGGCGGCCGTCGCGGGCCGGGTCGACGGCGCCGGCGTCGCCCCCGAGCGCGACGAACGAGTACATCGGGCTCGACCGCACGAGCTCACCGTGGGTCGCGATGTGCAGCACGCCGGCGCTGGTGGCCGCCGAGCGGAGCGCCGTCTCGGTGGCGGCCGCACCGGTCAGCACCACGCTGCCGGAGCCGTACATCGCGGCGAGGGCGCGCACCTCGCGGGCCGCGTTCGGCAGCCGGGCGCCGGGGCCGGTCGTACCGGCCGGGTCGCCGACGGCCACCAGTCCTCCGCCCGCCGGCCCGCGGCGCGCCCGCCGTTCCTCCAGCCGGTAGAGCGCCGACACGGACGGGGCGTAGCTCACGGCATGGTCTTCGATCAGGAAGCGTCCGCCGGGGGAGAGCAGCGCCTGGAACGGCAGGTTCCACAGCGCGCCGTCGGCCACGATGACCACGGGCCCGGCGCCCCGGAGGGCGCCGCTCGCCGGGCCGAGCAGCAGATCGTAGAGAGACCGGGCTTCGGCGGCGAACGCGAGGTCGCGCCGGCCGAGCTGGCTGCGAAACGCCTCGGCGCGCCGCCCCAGCGCCTCCCGCGTGACGCGGATCTCGGCCACGCGGACCAGCGGCCGGTGCTCCCGGGTTCGCGACACGGTGACGAGCCGCGTCCGGTCGGCGCCCGTCATGAATGAGAGGACCACCGCGTCCGGCGGCAGCGCCGCCACGGCCGTCTCCAGCGGGACGACGGGCGCCTCGCCGCGGCTGAAGGCCAGGTCCGGCAGTGCGCCGAACGTTTCGAACTGCCACTCCTCCCGCGCGCGTCGCGCCTGCGCCAGCTCGGCGTCGAGCGCCGCGAGCTCACCGGATCGCGCGGCGCCGGCCGCGGCCGCGTCATCGCGGCGCGCGCTGAGCGTCGTCACCGCGGCGTCAAGCGCGGCCTCGCGCGCCCGCTGCGCGGGCGTCAGCAGGCCGACGATCGGCCGGCCGCCCGCGATCAGGTCGAGCAGCACCCGGGCCCGGGCGCGCTCCATCACCGCGAACGCGTCCTCCGTGCGGCCCGCCGAGGCGTGCAGCGCGGCGAGCTCATAGTAGGGCGTCGTCCTCTCCTGGAAGAACCGCCGCGCATCCTCCGCGCCACCCGCGACCTGTTGCCGGCCCCGCTCGATCTCCGCGATGGACGCCGTGAAGGCGGCAGCGGCGTCGTCCAGGCGCCCGAGGCTCGCGTGTGCCGAGCCGAGCAGGCTCAGGCTGGCCCAGAGTCCGGGCCCGAAGCCGATGGCGCGCGCGATCTCCGTCGCGCGTGTCGCGTGGGGCAGTGCGGTGGCCGGCTGTCCGGTCGCCAGCTCCAACCTGGCCATCTCCAGCAGCGTGTCGGCCTGTCCGGCGCGGTTGCCGCTCTTCTCCTGGATGGCGAGCGCGGCCGCCAGGGCCGGGCGCGCCTCGTTCCAGTTCCGCGCGAGGATGGCCGCGCGCCCGCGCGCCTGCCAGAGGTCGCCGAGCAGCACGGGATCGCCGAAGCGCTCCGCGAGCGGCTGCGCGGCCTGGAGCACCGGAAGCGCCTCGGCCGCGCGGCCCCGCGCGATGTGGACGAGTGCGATGTCGATGGCCCCGCCGACCTGCAACTGGAGATTCCCGAGCCGCCGTCCGACGTCCAGCGCCCGTTCGAATCGCGCGAGGGCCTGGTCGAGGCTGCCCTGCCGCAGGTGAATCGAGCCGATGT
>JBFWVF010000039.1:0-3276 GCA_050246875.1 Alphaproteobacteria bacterium
CTCGGACCGGAAGGACGACGTGGTGATGCTCGGCGCGCACTTCGACTCGTGGCACGGCGGCACGGGCGCCACGGACAACGCCGCCGGCGTGGCCGTGATGATGGAGGCCATGCGCATCCTCCGCGCGCTCAACCTGCCGCTCAGGCGCACGGTCCGGCTCGCGCTGTGGGGCGGCGAGGAGCAGGGCCTGCTCGGCTCCACGGCCTACGTGCGCGAGCACTTCGCCGACCGCGCCACGATGGCGCTCAAGCCCGGTCACGACCGGCTGTCGGTCTACTTCAACCACGACAACGGCGCCGGGGCGATCCGCGGCGTGTTCCTGCAGGGCAACGACGGCGTGCGGCCGATCTTCCAGCAGTGGATGGGGCCGTTCAAGGCGTGGGGCGCCGGCACGACGACCATCCGCGCGACGGGCGACACGGACCACACGCCGTTTGACGCGGTCGGCCTGCCGGGCTTCCAGTTCATCCAGGACCGGCTCGAGTACTTCACCATCTCGCACCACTCGAGCATGGATCTCTACGAGCGGGTCCAGCCGGATGACGTGAAGCGGAACGCCGTGATCGTGGCGACCTTCGCGTACATGGCCGCGACGCGCGACGACCTGCTGCCGCGCAAGCCGCTGCCGGCTCCCCGAGTCGCCCGATGACGCTCGTGCTGACGGCGATCCTCGCGGCGCTGGCCGCGGCGGTCGTCACGGCGCTGGTGCTGCGGTCGGTGCTGGCGATGGGCGCCGCCCAGACGGCGGCGCAGGGCAGCGCCGCCTATTCCGAGCGCACCGACCAGCAGGTGCGCGACACGTTCCAGGCGTTGGCCGCCGAGGCGCTGCACGCGAATCGCGCGGCGTTCCTCGACCTGGCGAAGACGACGTTCGCCGGCCTCCAGCAGGAAGCGGCCACGGACCTGGCCACGCGGCAGCGCGCCATCGACGAGCTGCTGAAGCCGATGGCGTCCACGCTCAAGGAGGTGGACCAGCGGCTCGTCCAGGCGGAGCGCGAGCGCGAAGGCGCCTACGCGCGGCTCAAGGCGGAGGTGGCCTCGCTCGGCGACGCCACGCGCACGCTGTCGCGGGCCCTCGGCACGCCGGCTGTCCGCGGGCGCTGGGGGGAGATGCAGCTCCGGCGCGTGGTCGAGATCGCCGGCATGCTCGAGCACTGCGACTTCGAGGAGCAGGCGGGGCTGGCCTCGGATCGCGGCCGGCAGCGGCCGGACCTCATCGTCCACCTGCCGGCGGGCAAGCGGATCGTCGTCGACGCCAAGGCGCCGCTCGGCGCCTTCCTCGAAGCGCAGGAGGCGCAGGACGACGCCACGCGGCACGCCCGGCTCACGACCCACGCGCGTCAGGTGCGCGACCACATTGACGGCCTCGCCGGGAAGGCGTACTGGGAGGCGCTCGACGACTCGGTCGAGATGGTGGTGCTGTTCCTCCCCGGTGAAACGCTGTTCGCGGCGGCGCTCCAGCACGACCTGACGCTGATCGAGTACGGCCTCCAGCAGCGCGTGCTGCTGGCCAGCCCGATCACGCTCATCGCGCTGCTGACCACGGTGGCCCACTCGTGGCGGCAGGAGGCGCTGGCCGCGAACTACCGGGAGGTGGCGCGGCTCGGCAAGGAGTTCTACGACCGGCTGACGACGTTCACGGGGCACTTCGACGACGTCCGCAAGCGGCTCGACGGCGCCGTGCAGGCCTACAACGCGGCCGCCGGGTCGCTCGAGGCACGCGTGCTGCCGACGGCCCGGAAGCTCCGGGAGCTGGAGGTGACGACCAGCGCCGAGATCGAGCCGGCCGAGACGATCGACACCGTGCCGCGTGTGCTGAAGCAGGCGAATCTGCTGGGAATACCCGACGAAGCGCTGGTTGGCGACCAGGATGACGCCGCAGCCGTGAAATAATAGGGTTTTCCTAGAGATTCCCGTGCCTGACGCCCCGTCCGCGCCGCCCGTCGACGCCGCCCCGCCCCTGGACTTCATCCGGGAGGCCGTGACGGCGGACCTGCGCGCGGCCGGTCCCGGTGCCCGCGTGGTCACGCGGTTCCCGCCCGAGCCGAACGGCTACCTCCACATCGGTCACGCCAAGGCGATCTGCCTGGACTTCGGCGTCGCGAAGGACTTCGGCGGCGTCTGCCACCTGCGGCTGGACGACACCAACCCCGTCAAGGAAACCCAGGAGTACGTCGACCAGATCATGCGGGACATCCGCTGGCTGGGCTTCGACTGGGGCGACAAGCTGTTTCACGCCTCGGACTACTTCGAGCAGCTCTACGCGTGGGCGCAACAGCTCATCCGCGACGGCAAGGCCTACGTCGACGACCTGACCCCGGACGAGATGCGCGAGTACCGCGGCACGCTGACCGAGCCCGGTCGCGAGAGCCCGTACCGCAACCGTCCGGTCGAGGAGAGCCTGGACCTGTTCGCCCGCATGCGCGCCGGCGAGTTCCCGGACGGCTCGCGGACGCTGCGCGCGAAGATCGACATGGCGTCGGGCAACATCAACATGCGCGACCCGGTGATGTACCGCATCCGCAAGGCGACGCATCAACGCACGGGCGACGCGTGGTGCATCTATCCGATGTACGACTGGGCGCACGGGCAGTCGGACTCGATCGAGGGCGTCACACACTCGCTCTGCACGCTCGAGTACGAGGATCACCGCCCGCTCTACGACTGGTATCTCGAAGCGCTCGGCATCTTCCGCCCGCGCCAGATCGAGTTCGCGCGGCTGAATCTGAACTACACGGTCACGAGCAAGCGGAAGCTGCTCGCGCTGGTCGAGGGCCGGCACGTGGCCGGCTGGGACGACCCGCGCATGCCGACGCTCGCCGGCCTGCGCCGCCGCGGCTACACGCCGGAGGCGATCCGGAACTTCTGCGCCACGGTCGGCGTGGCCAAGAAAGCGAACGTAATCGACGTCGCCGTGCTGGAGCACGCCGTTCGCGAGGACCTGAACCGCCGCGCCACACGCGCGCTCGCCGTGCTGCGACCGCTGAAGGTCGTCATCGAGAACTACCCGGACGGCAAGGTCGAGCACGTGACGGCGGTCAACAACCCCGAGGACCCCGCCGCCGGCACGCGCGCGCTGCCGTTCTCGCGCGAGATCTACATCGAGCAGGACGACTTCATGGAGGTGCCGCCGAAGAAGTTCTTCCGGCTGTCGCCGGGGAACGAGGTGCGGCTGCGCTACGCGTACATCCTGAAGTGCGAGTCCGTCGTGAAGGATGCGGCCGGCGCCGTCGTCGAGCTGCGCTGCACGGTGGATCTGGAGTCGCTGAACGGGGC
>JBFWVF010000040.1:0-3217 GCA_050246875.1 Alphaproteobacteria bacterium
CCCGCACCTGAGCACGTTCTTCCTCCGCGACGCGTGCGAGCGGCTGCACCGTCCGGACGTCCAGTTCTCGCAGGCCACGCTCGACCTGTTCACGCGGTACTGGTGGCCCGGCAACGTCCGGCAGTTGAGGAACGAGGTGCAGCGCGCCGTCGCGCTCGCCGTGCCCGGCGGCACGATTGAACCGGCGGATCTCTCCGGGGACCTCTCCGCCGTCCAGCCGCGTGCCGACGTGCCACCGGCGGCGCCGCCGTCGCGCGCCCCGGCCCCGGGCGTGCCCGCCGCCGACCTCGGCGGCCGGACCCTCGCAAGCCTGATCGACCAGGTCGAGCGTCAGGCCATCGAAGCCGCGCTGGCGGCCAGCGGCGGCAACATCTCGCTGACCGCCCGGCAACTCGGGCTCACGCGCCGCGGGCTCTACCTGAAGCTCCGCCGGCTCGAGATCGCACCGACGTAGCTGGATACCTGCTTACCAGTTTCGAACGTCGCTGTGCCCGGGCTATCCATGCCCTCCGGGTAGCGCGCAGCGGAACCGATCTCGTAACTCACTGAATAAACAAGCCTTACAGCTACACGTCCGCAGCGGACCAGAATCGGCTGCAACCGGGTCCGGCTCTTGTAATGATGTGCAGCGAGGTGCAACCGTGAGCAGAGCCAGACTGTTGACCGTTCCCCCGAAGCCGCCGGTCCTGCGGGCCCGGGTCGGCGATCGCCGGGCACTCCGCGTCCAGGGCCGCCTGACGTGGCGCGACGCCACCGGCACCCTGCGATCGGTCTCGGTGATGACACAGAACGCAAGCGAGCACGACGTGCTCGTCGAGTGCCTGACGCCAGCCCGGATTCCGCTGTACCGGCTGGTGCACGTACAGCTTGAGGCCACCGGGGCCCGGGCCGACGAGCCGGTGCCGGCATCGCTGCGCGAGGGCCCGGTGCTGGCCGCGGTCTACCGGGCGTCGCAGCCCTCACGGACCACGGGCACGCCGCGTGAGTACGCGCTGCGCCTGCTCGTCGAACCGTGCCGCCTCGCCCGGCCCGCCGTCTACGCGGCCGCCGCGCACAACTGAGGCGCGCGGCGCCCCGCACGCGCCGCGCGCCCGTCTTGCCTGAGGTGGGGCTTCGGGTCACACTGAGCGCTACGCGGCCGCCCCGCGCCCTATGCCCCCAGCAGACGCCCCCTCGGTCATCACGGCGGTCGCCCGCGTCGTCGCGGACGCCCACCCGCTGCCCGATGTCGTCTCGGCCATCGCACGCCACCTCCGTCCGGCCGTGCCGTTCGACCGGATGCACCTGCTCCGCCTCGACCGGGCCGACACCGTCACGCTGCTCACCGCCCGCGCCACGGGTGAGGTCGAATCCGCCGTCCACAAGCTGGCCGACGCGGCCGCCCTCGCGCAGTCCGGCGACGGGCCAGGCGGGCACCCGCTCGACCCGAACGCCCGCTCCGTGATGATGTGCCCGCTCCGGCACGGCCCGCGCGTGCTCGGCGCACTCTGGTTCACGGCGGACGCCCCGGGCCGGTTCGACGCGGCCCACACCGCGCTCGTCGAGGAGTTGAGCGACCTCATCGCGATGGCCGTGCTGTACGAGGCGCTCCGGGCAACCGACGCGCTCCGACGCGACCGCCTCGACAGCCTCGAACGGCTGCTGCAGACCGTGGCCGGCGTGCTCGACATCCGGGCCGCGTTCGCGGAGATCTCCGCCGTGCTGCAGGAAGCGCTGCCGCACGACGTGCTGGCGCTGACGGCCTGGGCCGGGGACGCCCGGAGTTTCCGGCTGTACGCGCTGGCGGGCGCCGACGTGGACGACGTGTGGTTTCAGCCGATCATGCTGGACGAGGCGGACCAGTCGCTGCTGAACCGCAGCGCCTACATCGTCCAGGACGTCGACGCGGAGATTCCGGCGGCGTCGATCCGCGGCCGGATGTTCCGGGCGGTCGGCGCGCGGTCCGTCCTGCGCGTCGCCCTTCCGCTCGACAACGACGTCTTCGGCTCGCTGTTCTTCCTGTCGCGGGAGGCCGACCATTTCGGCGACGAAGATCTGGACTTCGCCCGCCGTGCCGCGAGCTACCTCGCGCTCGCGCTGTCACACCAGCGGCTGTCGGAGGCCTCCCGTCGCGACGCGGAAGCGCGGGAGACCGCGACGCGTCTCGAGGCGCAGGTCGCGACGCTCAAGCGCGAACTGGAGTCGCGGGGCGGCCAGCGGCGCGTGGTCGGGTCGTCGCCACGCTGGAAGGACGTGCTGGCCCAGGCCGCGCGTGTGGCGCCCACGGATACGACGGTGCTGCTGACCGGGGAGTCGGGCACGGGCAAGGAGGTGGTCGCGCGCTTCGTGCACCACGCGTCGCGCCGGGCCGGCGGCCCGTTCGTCGCCATCAACTGCGCGGCGCTGCCCGACCAGCTCCTCGAATCGGAGCTGTTCGGACACGAGCGCGGCGCCTTCACCGGTGCCGTCGCCGCCAAGCCGGGGCGCATCGAGCAGGCCAGCGGCGGCCTCCTCTTTCTCGACGAGATCGGCGAGATGTCCGTCTCCGTCCAGGCCAAGCTGCTGCGGGTGCTCGAGGAACGTGAATTCCTCCGCCTCGGCGGCACGCGGACCCTGCGCGCCGACGTCCGCGTCGTCGCCGCGACGAACCGGGACTTGATGGACGCGATCGCCAGGGGCACGTTCCGCGAGGATCTCTACTACCGGCTCGGCGTCTTCGAGATCCACCTGCCGCCGCTGCGCGACCGTCCCGAGGACATCATGGAGCTCGCCGTGGACTTTCTGAAGGAACTCGGACAGACCGTCGGGAAGCCGCCGGCCGGCATCAGCGTGGAAGCGCGCGATCAACTGCTGGCCTACCGCTGGCCGGGCAACGTCCGCGAGTTGCGCAACGCCATCGAGCGCGCGGTGATTCTGGCGGACGGCGCCGTCATCCGGCCCGAACACCTGCCGTTTGCCTCGGCGAAGCCGGCGGCGCCCGACACCGCCGCGGGCATCGCCCTGCCCGCGGCCGGGCTCGACCTCGAAGAGGTCGAACGCACGCTCGTGCTGAAGGCGCTGACGCAGGCGCGCCACAACAAATCGCGCGCCGCCCGCCTGCTGGGCCTGACCCGGTCGCAGCTCTACTCGCGGATCGAGAAGTACGGCCTCCAGGAGCACAACTCGTGACGCAGGCGGCCACATGGCTCCGCCGGGCGGTCAAGCTCGTCGTCGCCGTCACGGGCGTCGCACTCGCCGC
>JBFWVF010000041.1:0-3217 GCA_050246875.1 Alphaproteobacteria bacterium
GCGGCGAGTGCGACGCCCGTGACGGCGACGACGAGCTTGACCGCCCGGCGGAGCCATGTGGCCGCCTGCGTCACGAGTTGTGCTCCTGGAGGCCGTACTTCTCGATCCGCGAGTAGAGCTGCGACCGCGTCAGGCCCAGCAGGCGGGCGGCGCGCGATTTGTTGTGGCGCGCCTGTGTCAGCGCCTTCAGCACGAGCGTGCGCTCGACCTCTTCGAGGTCGAGCCCGGCCGCGGGCAGGGCGATGCCCGCGGCGGTGTCGGGCGCGGCCGGCTTCGCCGAGGCAAACGGCAGGTGTTCGGGCCGGATGACGGCGCCGTCCGCCAGAATCACCGCGCGCTCGATGGCGTTGCGCAGCTCGCGGACGTTGCCCGGCCAGCGGTAGGCCAGCAGTTGATCGCGCGCTTCCACGCTGATGCCGGCCGGCGGCTTCCCGACGGTCTGTCCGAGTTCCTTCAGAAAGTCCACGGCGAGTTCCATGATGTCCTCGGGACGGTCGCGCAGCGGCGGCAGGTGGATCTCGAAGACGCCGAGCCGGTAGTAGAGATCCTCGCGGAACGTGCCCCGGGCGATCGCGTCCATCAGGTCCCGGTTCGTCGCGGCGACGACGCGGACGTCGGCGCGCAGGGTCCGCGTGCCGCCGAGGCGGAGGAACTCACGCTCCTCGAGCACCCGCAGCAGCTTGGCCTGAACGGAGACGGACATCTCGCCGATCTCGTCGAGGAACAGCAGGCCGCCGCTGGCCTGCTCGATGCGACCCGGCTTGGCGGCCACGGCGCCCGTGAAGGCGCCGCGCTCGTGTCCGAACAGCTCCGATTCGAGGAGCTGGTCGGGCAGCGCCGCGCAGTTGATGGCGACGAACGGGCCGCTGGCCCGGCGCGAGGCGTGGTGCACGAAGCGCGCCACCACCTCCTTGCCCGTGCCCGACTCCCCGGTCAGCAGCACCGTCGTATCCGTGGGCGCCACGCGCGCGGCCTGGGCCAGCACGTCCTTCCAGCGTGGCGACGACCCGACCACGCGCCGCTGGCCGCCCCGCGACTCCAGTTCGCGCTTGAGCGTCGCGACCTGCGCCTCGAGACGCGTCGCGGTCTCCCGCGCTTCCGCGTCGCGACGGGAGGCCTCCGACAGCCGCTGGTGTGACAGCGCGAGCGCGAGGTAGCTCGCGGCACGGCGGGCGAAGTCCAGATCTTCGTCGCCGAAATGGTCGGCCTCCCGCGACAGGAAGAACAGCGAGCCGAAGACGTCGTTGTCGAGCGGAAGGGCGACGCGCAGGACGGACCGCGCGCCGACCGCCCGGAACATCCGGCCGCGGATCGACGCCGCCGGAATCTCCGCGTCGACGTCCTGGACGATGTAGGCGCTGCGGTTCAGCAGCGACTGGTCCGCCTCGTCCAGCATGATCGGCTGAAACCACACGTCGTCCACGTCGGCGCCCGCCAGCGCGTACAGCCGGAAACTCCGGGCGTCCCCGGCCCAGGCCGTCAGCGCCAGCACGTCGTGCGGCAGCGCTTCCTGCAGCACGGCGGAGATCTCCGCGAACGCGGCCCGGATGTCGAGCACGCCGGCCACGGTCTGCAGCAGCCGTTCGAGGCTGTCGAGGCGGTCGCGTCGGAGCGCGTCGGTTGCCCGGAGCGCCTCGTACAGCACGGCCATCGCGATGAGGTCGCTCAACTCCTCGACGAGCGCGGTGTGGGCCGCGTCGAACCGGCCCGGGGCGTCCGCCGTGAACCAGAGTGCGCCGAGCACGCGCGGGCCGTGCCGGAGCGGGCACATCATCACGGAGCGGGCGTTCGGGTCGAGCGGGTGCCCGCCTGGCCCGTCGCCGGACTGCGCGAGGGCGGCCGCGTCGGCCAGCTTGTGGACGGCGGATTCGACCTCACCCGTGGCGCGGGCGGTGAGCAGCGTGACGGTGTCGGCCCGGTCGAGGCGGAGCAGGTGCATCCGGTCGAACGGCACGGCCGGACGGAGGTGGCGTGCGATGGCCGAGACGACATCGGGCAGCGGGTGGGCGTCCGCGACGACGCGGGCGACCGCCGTGATGACCGAGGGGGCGTCTGCTGGGGGCATAGGGCGCGGGGCGGCCGCGTAGCGCTCAGTGTGACCCGAACCCCCACCTCAGGCAAGACGGGCGCGCGGCGCGTGCGGGGCGCCGCGCGCCTCAGTTGTGCGCGGCGGCCGCGTAGGCGGCGGGCCGGGCGAGGCGGCACGGCTCGACGAGCAGGCGCAGCGCGTACTCGCGCGGCGTGCCCGTGGTCCGTGAGGGCTGCGACGCCCGGTAGACCGCGGCCAGCACCGGGCCCTCGCGCAGCGACGCCGGCACCGGCTCGTCGGCCCGGGCCCCGGTGGCCTCAAGCTGTACGTGCACCAGCCGGTACAGCGGAATTCGGGCTGGCGTCAGGCACTCGACGAGCACGTCGTGCTCGCTCGCGTTCTGTGTCATCACCGAGACCGATCGCAGGGTGCCGGTGGCGTCGCGCCACGTCAGGCGGCCCTGGACGCGGAGTGCCCGGCGCTCGCCGACCCGGGCCCGCAGGACCGGCGGCTTCGGGGGAACGGTCAACAGTCTGGCTCTGCTCACGGCTGCACCTCGCTGCACATCATTACAAGAGCCGGACCCGGTTGCAGCCGATTCTGGTCCGCTGGGGATGTATGGCTGTAAGGCGCTTATATTCAGTGAGTTACGAGATCGTATTCGCTGCGATCTGCCCGGGGGGCATGGATAGCCCGGGCACAGCGATGTTCGAAACTGGTAACCAGGTATCCAGCTACGTCGATGCGATCTCGAGCCGGCGGAGCTTCAGGTAGAGCCCGCGGCGCGTGAGCCCGAGTTGCCGGGCGGTCAGCGAGATGTTGCCGCCGCTGGCCGACAGCGCGGCTTCGATGGCCTGACGCTCGACCTGGTCGATCAGGCTGGCGAGGGTCCGGCCGCCGAGGTCGGCGGCGGGCACGCCCGGGGCCGGGGCGCGTGACGGTGGCGCCGCCGGTGGCACGTCGGCACGCGGCTGGACGGCGGAGAGGTCCCCGGAGAGATCCGCCGGTTCAATCGTGCCGCCGGGTACGGCGAGCGCGACGGCGCGCTGCACCTCGTTCCGCAACTGCCGGACGTTGCCGGGCCACCAGTACCGCGTGAACAGGTCGAGCGTGGCCTGCGAGAACTGGACGTCCGGACGGTGCAGCCGCTCGCACGCGTCGCGGAGGAAGAACGTGCTCAGGTGCGGG
>JBFWVF010000042.1:0-3191 GCA_050246875.1 Alphaproteobacteria bacterium
TCTTCTCCGGGCGGCGACGGCCCCAACACCTTCGCGGTGAGCCCATCGTCCTCTCCGGGGCGGCGACGGCCCCAAGTCCTACGCGTTGAGCCCATCGTCCTCTCCGGGCGGCGACGGCCCCAACTCGTTCGCGTTGAGCCCATCGTCCTCTCCGGGCGGCGACGGCCCCAACTCGTTCGCGCTGAGCCCATCTTCTTCTCCGGGGCGGCGACGGCCCCAACTCGTTCGCGTTGACCCCATCGTCCTCTGCGGGCGGCGACAGCCCCAACTCGTCTTCTTCTCCGGGCGGGCGACGGCCCCAACTCATTCGCGTTGAGCCCATCGTCTTCTCCGGGCGGCGACGGCCCCAACTCGTTCGCGTTGAGCCCATCGTCTTCTCCGGGCGGCGACGGCCCCAACTCGTTCGCGTTGAGCCCATCGTCCTCTCCGGGGCGGCGAGGGCCCCAACTCGTTCGCGTTGAGCCCATCGTCCTCTGCGGGCGGCGACGGCCCCAACTCGTTCGCGTTGAGCCCATCGTCCTCTCCGGGCGGCGACGGCCCCAACTCGTTTGCGTTGGGCGAATCTTCCTCTCCGGGCGGCGACGGCCACAACTCGTTCCTCTCCGGGCGGCGACGGCCCCAACTCGTTTCTCTCCGGGCGGCGAGGGCCCCAACTCGTTCGCGCAGAGCTTGGTCGCGGAGCCGTATCCGTTCCGGCGGGTAGCTTCGCTTGACGGGGAGGCGCAAGTTGAGGCTCGCCGGTGGCGCCCCGCTGGCCGACTGCCCCAGCCTACTCTGGACTCCGCTGCCCGTTCAAGTAGTGGGACTTCTCGGCGGAAGTCGTTGCAGTTGCCAGTGTATGACGATGCTCGTGTTCATTTCTTTTCTTTTCGGCTAAGGGTTTGCTGGTGATGTCGGGGCGTAGAGGAACAGGGTTCAACGACCAACTACTCCCGAATCAACATGCCCACGGTCGCCGCCGCTCGCCGCCGCTGCGCGGCCGCCCCGTCGACGGCCGTGAAGCGGAGCGCACCGGCGCGCGTCCGGGGCGTTCGCGTGGAGAAGCCGAAGGCCGGCCGGGCCGCGGGCCCAACCAACATCCAGAAAGTGACGTCGACGGTTGCCGCCGCACGCCGCCGCCGCGCCGCACGCCGCCGCCGCGCGCCCTCGCCGGCCGTGGAGCATCTATTTTTTGGCGCCCCGGCCGCCGTGACTTTCGGGCTCCCCGTGGACTCTGAGCTCCCCGCCACCAATGTGCCTGTGAGACAAATTAGTCTGGAGGAGTACGAACCAAAAGGGGCCCTTCGCGAAGATGCGAACGCTGCGCCGAACACCGCTGGTTGCTACTACTGCCGCACACAGACGTGCCACTGCGAAAAGGCCGTCGCGATTCTGGCCTACGCCTACGACCGCTGCCCCATCAAGCGCGTGACCGAAGTCTTGGGGCGGCGCGAAACGTGCGCGAAGAGTTTCCTGCCGAACTGGGTGGCGCGCATGGCGCGCATGCTCAAGTTGCAACCCGGGGACACGTTCGTCGACCTGGGCAGCGGCAACGGCAGCGTGCTGATGCACATGCAGGCCCTCCATCCCGACGTGCACTGCGTGGGAGTGGAGCTGAACCCGGTCAATGCGGAGCTCAGCCGCCAGGCCTGGCGCCTGTCCAAGCCGCGGTGGGAACGCGAAGTCGCGGGCCAAGCACTCCCCGACATCAAGGTCATCACGGGCCGCCTGGAAGAGTACATTGTGTCTCCTGACTTCGCGCGGGCCGCGCGTGGAGGCAAAATCGCCGTGTGGTACGCCAACAAGCTCATGCCGCTGCTGCTGACTTGGATCGTCGCCGAACGCTGCCGGCAATTGCCGCCCGGCTCGCGCGTGATGTGCATGTCGCAATTCGACCTGTTCCCGCACTCCCGGTCCGTGTCCCGCTGGCGCGACCCCGAAGCGTTCGAACTCTTCGAGATGTACGACCTGGTGTGGGCCAGCGGGACGGTCGAGTGGTGCAACGAAGAGGGTCTGATCAGCTACTACGTGCGTAAGAAAGCCCGCCGGGGCAGAACGTGGGAGCAGGCGAACCTTCTTCGCGCGGTGCGCCACCGGCTGCACCGCGCGATCCTGACTCGCCGGGCGTCGAGCATTCCGTTGCCACGGCGCTTCGTCCACGAGCTGCTGCGGCACGGCCCCATCGGCCGCCTGACCTTCTACGACCCTTACGACCCCGCCTGCGAACAGAAGCTCAAGGAGCAGCTCGCCAAGTGGCAGTGCGTCGGCGGCCAGTGCGACGCGCCGCTGAAGCCCGAACTCGACTACTTCCTCGCCGTCGACCGCGGTCGCTCCCGTGCCAGCCTGGTGGCGGCGGTGGGCCCCGCCCTCATCGCCGCGGCACTGAAGTTTGCGTGGGGGCTGGTCTACTCCGCCGACACGCAGCCGCCAGGCACGGACGACGACGAGCCGCAGGCACCCGCCACGACGTGGACCTCCCAGCCGGTGCACGTCGACCACCAGACGTGCCTTGCGTGGAAGCACCGCGAGGCCGTCCAACTGTGGACCAACGGCGGCGTCACTCTCACCGAGGCCGCCCCGGGGGAGGCAGTGGTGCTTCTCGAAGGGGCCTTCGCTCATGCGCTCGAGGCGACGGCACAGGAAGAAGGCGCTCTCACGCGGCGGCTGCCCCCGGTCGACTTCGACGAGCTGGTGGCGGACCTGCAGCGTGCCATTTACCGGGACGAAGCGCAGCCCGCGGCCGTGCGCTGTCCTGCGCTCTTTGCGCCGCCCCCCCCAGGCGCTGGCCGCAGCCCCGCTCAACGGCATCAAGCGGCGCATGACCAGCTCGCTCCAGCACAAGCGATCGAAGGCGCAGGCCCCGCGACGAACCCCGAACCGTGCGACGATGATGCCTTCCCACCTCCGTTGGGGGACGCCCCCGTCGGTTTGCTGCGGGCCGACGAGGACGACGCCAACGCGCGGTTGCCGCCGGCTGCTGTTGCCCCTGCGGCCGCTGCCGAAGCCGGAGCGGCTTCGCCTCCGGCTGCACCGTTCCCGGACGCTGGCGCCGACGGGGCGGCCGCCTCTCCGGCTGGCCTCGGCGGGCACGCCCCCGTGCTCAAAGATGGGCCGTCGTGGGAGTACGAGAACCTCATGGCGGCGGCGAAAGAACCGTCGGAGCGCCAACGGGAGGGGCAACGTGGCGCGCCGGGGCGCGGCAACATCAACCA
>JBFWVF010000043.1:0-3073 GCA_050246875.1 Alphaproteobacteria bacterium
TTCAACGACGCCGGCACGATCGCCAGCCTGGTGATCCGCGCCGTCAAGACGGCGGAGCACCTGACGGATGACTTCGAGGTGATCGTCGTCAACGACGGCAGCGACGACATCACCGGTGCGATCGCCGACGAGCTCTGTCACACGTACCCGCAGGTGCGCGTCGTGCACCATCCGGTGAACCGCGGGTACGGCGGCGCGCTCAGGACGGGCTTCGCGAGCGCGACGAAGGACTGGGTTGCCTATACCGACGGCGACGCGCAGTACGACCCGGCCGAGTTCGCGCTGCTGTGGGCGCGGATGGCGCCCGACGTCGACCTGGTCAACGGCTACAAGATCGAGCGCTCGGACCCGTGGTACCGCGTCGTGATCGGGACCCTGTACCACCACACGGTGAAGTTCCTGTTCCGGCTCCAGGTGCGCGACGTCGACTGCGACTTCCGGCTGATGCGGCGGTCGATCTTCGACCGCGTGGAGCTCGAGAAGAACACCGGCGTGATCTGCCTGGAGATGATGCGGAAGATCCAGGCCGCCGGCTTCCGGATCGTCGAGGTGCCGGTGCACCACTATCACCGCACGCACGGGCGGTCCCAGTTCTTCAACGTCCGGCGCGTGTTCTGGACGGGCGTCGACGTCCTGAAGCTCTGGATGCAGCTCGTCGTGCTCCGCCGTGCCGGCACGAGGCGGCCGGCGCCGGCGCCGGCGGCCGCCGGCGGCGGGCCGGGCAGACCCGACTGATGGATTTCGAGGCCTTCTATCGCGGCCGGCCGGTCATGGT
This sequence comes from Alphaproteobacteria bacterium, assembly GCA_050246875.1. Taxonomy (GTDB): domain Bacteria; phylum Pseudomonadota; class Alphaproteobacteria; order UBA6615; family UBA6615; genus SHWB01. Next base: position 776 of record JBFWVF010000043.1, read on the forward strand.
CACCGGCGGCATGGGGTTCATCGGCAGCAATCTCGCGCGGCGGCTGGTCGCACTCGGCGCGCGCGTCATCGTCGTCGACTCGCTGATCCCCGGCTACGGCGGCAACCACTTCAACCTCGACGGGGTCGAGGACCGGCTGACGCTGAACGTCGGCGACATCCGGCAGCAGAGCACGATGAACTATCTCGTGCAGGGCCGGGACGTCATCTTCAACCTCGCCGGCCAGGTCAGCCACATCGACAGCATCCGCGACCCGCACACCGACCTGGAGATCAACTGCCGCGCCCAGCTCGTGCTGCTCGAAGCCTGCCGGCACAACAACCCGGGCACCAAGGTCGTCTACGCGGGCACGCGTCAGGTGTACGGCCGCCCCGACAGCCTGCCGGTCTCCGAGCGGCACCTCGTGCGTCCCACCGACGTCAACGGCATCAACAAGGTCGCCGGCGAGTACTACCACCTCGTCTACAACGACGTGTTCGGCGTGCGCGCCTGCTCGCTGCGCCTGACGAACACGTACGGCCCGCGCCAGCTCATCCGTCACAACCGGCAGGGGTTCATCGGCTGGTTCATCCGGCTCGCGATCGAGGACCGGGAGATCGAGATCTACGGCGATGGCTCCCAGGTGCGCGACTTCGTGTACGTGGACGATGCGGTGGACGCCTTCCTCCGCGCGGGCGCGTCCGACGCCTGCAACGGGATGACGCTGAACGTCGGCGGCGCCGAGCCGATGGCGCATCGGGACCTGGTCGACCTGCTGATCCGCGTGGCCGGGTCGGGCCGCGTGCGGTCCGTGCCGTGGCCGGCCGAGAAGAAGGCAATCGACATCGGCAGCTTCTGCAGCGACTCGACGCTCATCCGGTCCGTGCTGGGCTGGACGCCGCGCGTGACCCTCGAGGACGGCCTGCGCCGGACGGTGGCGTTCTACCGCGAGCACCGGGCGCACTACATCGACGGACCGGACGCAACACCGGCGGAGTCGTGACGACGGCGCGCCTGCCCTTCCTGGCGCTCACGCCCGGCGCGGACGCCGCGGAGGTCCGTGCGGCCATCGACCGCGTGCTCGCGCGCGGCTGGTTCGTGCTCGGTCCGGAGGGCGAGGCGTTCGAGGCGGAGTTCGCCGGCGCCGCGGGCGCCGCGCATGCCATCGGCACGGGCAGCGGGACGGACGCGCTGGCGCTGATCTTCCGCGCGCTCGGGGTCGGCGCCGGCGACGAGGTGGTCGTGCCCGCGCTGACGGCGGCCTACACCGCGCTGGCCGTCACGATGGTCGGAGCGCGCCCCGTGTTCGCCGACGTCGAGGACGGGCGGCTCACGCTCGACCCCGCGTCGTGCCGCGCGCGGCTGACGGCGCGGACGCGCGCGATCGTCCCCGTGCACCTCTTCGGGCAGGCCGCCGACCTTCCCGCGCTGGCCGCCGTCGCCTCGGCCGCCGGGGTGCCGCTCGTCGAGGACTGCTGCCAGGCGCACCTCGCCACGTGCCAGGGCGTGCCCGTCGGCACGGTGGGCGTCGCGGGGGCGTTCAGCTTCTATCCCACGAAGAATCTCGGCGCGGTCGGCGACGGCGGCGCCGTCATCACCGGTAACCCGGACCTGGCGGCGCGCATCCGCCGCCTCCGCAACGGCGGACAGGTCACGCGGTACGAGCACCAGGAGGCGGGCGTCAACAGCCGTCTGGACGAGCTGCAGGCGGCGGTGCTGCGCGCCCGGCTCGCGCACCTGCCCGGGTGGACGGCCCGGCGGCGCGCGCTCGCGGCGCGCTACCGGCACGGGCTCGACGGGTGTGGCGCGGTGCCGGTGCCGCAGCGGGACGCGGGGCACGTATATCATCTATTCCCTGTGCGGCACCCCTCCCGCGACGCCCTCCGCGCGCACCTCGACGCGGCGGGCGTCGAGACGCTGATCCACTACCCGATCCCGCTCGACGCGCAGCAGGCATTCGCGCAGTTCGGGCCGGCGCCGTGCCCGGTCGCGGCCCGCGCGGCCTCGGAGCTGCTCTCGCTGCCGCTCCATCCGGCGCTCTCCGAGCGCGCCGTCGACCGCGTGGTCGCGGCGGTGCGCGCGGCCGGCGGCGCCGTGTCCGCATGAAGGCCCTCATCACGGGCGGCTGCGGCTTCGTCGGGTCGCACCTCGCCGAGCGGCTCCTCGCGGACGGGCACGACGTCAACGTCCTTGACGACCTCTCGACCGGCTCGCTCGCCAACGTGGCCGGCTTCCGCGACCACGCGCGCTTCCGGTGCGTGACCGACAGCGTGACGAACGACGCCGTCATCGGTCCGCTCATCGACGAGGCGGACGTGG
>JBFWVF010000044.1:0-2993 GCA_050246875.1 Alphaproteobacteria bacterium
CGGGGGACGGATCATCGTCCTCAACCACTTCCGGAGCGCGAACCCCTTCGTCGCCGCCGTCGAACGCGCGATTTCGCCGATGACGGTGCACATCGGCTTCAAGGCCGACCTCGACCTGCCGGCGTTCATCGCGCAGGCCGGGCTCCACCCCGACTCGATCGAGAAGGTCAACATTCCCCGCATCTGGTCGCTCGTCACCTGCGTCAAGCGGTAACCCGCACCCGCGTGTGCCTGACCGGCCGCGCATGACCTGGTCTCCCGCCTCCAAGGCCCGGCTCACGGGCTACGACCTCGCCCGGTTTCCCGGCGACACGCTCTTCGACCGCGTGGCCCGCGCGGTCTGCGCGGCGGGCTGCCTGCCGCGCAAGGAACTCTACGAAGCCTGGGAGATCGCGCGGCGCGTCCGCCGGCTCGTCCGCGGAGGGCCAGTCGTCGACGTGGCGGGTGGCCACGGCCTGCTCGCCCACCTCCTGCTCATCCTCGACGACACATCGCCGTCTGCGGTCGTCGTCGACCCGGCGGTGCCGCCGTCGGCCGCGAAGGTGCACGCGGCGCTCCTGTCTGCGTGGCCCCGCCTGGCCGGCCGCGTCGAGTACCGCCGGGCAGGCCTCGATGCCCCGGCTATTCCTCCGGGTGCGCTGCTCGTCTCGTGCCACGCGTGTGGCGCGTTGACGGACCGCGTGCTGGACGCCGCGATCGCCGCCGGGGCCGACGTGGCCGTGCTCCCGTGCTGCCACGACGTGGAGACGTGCGACGCCGGGGTGCTCGACGGATGGATGGACGCAGACCTGGCCATCGACGCGCTCCGCGCGACGCGGCTGGCCGGGCACGGCTACCGTGTGGCGACGCTGGCGATCCCGGCCGCCGTCACACCAAAGAACCGCCTGCTTGTCGGAATCGCGCCCCATCGCACCGCGGCAGCGGGCGGTCGGCCGCGGCGGGCACAACGTCGTCCGGCTCGACCTGGTGCGTGACCCGGGCTGGCTCAGGCGGCAGCGGATGAGCATCGCCAGCGCGGCGACGCCCCGGAACGGCACGCTCGCCCTTCCGCTGGAACCGGTTCGTGCCCGCCATGTCCGGGTCCGGCGGCTCGACGTGGCCTCCCCGGCCTGGCACGTCGCCGAGGTGTCAGTCCACGCGCCGGCCGGCCAGCCACTCGTGCGGTGAGCCGGCGAGCGTCGACCGCTCGGCATCCCACTGCGGATACCGCGTGACGAGCGCGGCGGCGTTGTGCACGGTGGACAGCGCGAGGAGCGCCGCCAGCACGGGAAGAACCCGCGGCGCCCCGGCTCTGACCCGGCACAGCAGGAGGCCGCCGAGCACGGCCGCCGGCGGGACGATGTGCAGCAGGTAACTCGCCTTCACGTCCAGCAGCGGATACCGGAGCAGGAGCAGCAGATACCCGGCGAGCGAGACCGCGATCGTGAGGCCCAGCAGGGCGTCGCCAGCGTCGCCGGCCGGGGCCCGGCGTCCCAGCCGCCACAGGGCCGCGAGGCTCAGCCCGAATCCGGACAGGAAGACGGCGCTGGGCACCAGTGCGACGGCGTTGACGCGCCCCAGGTACCGGGCCATCGCGTCCCGATTCGACGCGGGCGGGGACGCGGCGGCCAGCGCGTCCACCGCGTCCGACTCGACGCGCGTGTTGCCGTAGACGAGCCAGTAGCACCAGTAGTCACCCCAGGTGTCGGCGTAGAGAGTCGGCAGCAGCGGCGCCGGCGCGAAGGCCGGCCTGACCGGGTCCCGCCCGACCGTCGACAGTCGCAGCTCGGACAGGAAGCCCGCCGGTTTCGCCGAGAGCCAGCCCGTGGTCGAGGCGGGCGTATTGAACGCGGCCACGGAGCCGAATCGCCAGAGCAGCGTGCCGTAGTACCAGCCGCCGGTGAGCCCGGCGGTGACGACCAGCACGCCCACGGCGCGGAGACGTGGGCGCCAGGCCGCGCGGTCTCCGCTGTACAGCATCCACAGTGTCACGGCGGCCACGACGAACGCCCCCCACTGCTTGGCGAGCAACAGCAGGCCCAGCAGCGCGCCGAGCTGCACGGCCCGCGCGGTGCGGGGCCGGTCCCCGGCCAGCGCGAGCGCGCGTTCGAGACAGACCACGGTCAGGCACGCGGCGAGCGCCTCGCCCCGCACCATGGCCATCGTGCGGTAGTAGACGGGCAGCATGCCGAGCAGGCACAGCGCCGCGACCGGCAGCAGGGCGTCATCCGGCCTGACCCGGCGGCACAGGCGGACGAGGGCATACGTCAGCCCGAGCGAGTAGAGCACCTGCAGGAACTGGGCCCCCTTCAACACGACGCCGAACGGCAGGTCCGGCGCGGCGGCCGTGACGACCGCCGGAAGGACGTAGGGCAGGGGCGCGGCGAAGTACTCCTCGCCATCGGCCGGCGACGGGAGACGGCCGTCCGCGAGTGCCCGGATGTAGCGCTGGTGGCCCTCGGCGTCGTAGCCGACGCCGTAGTGGTGCGCCGCCGCGTTGGCGAGCACGAGGCCGTTGACCGCGATGTAGACGGCGACGAGGCCACGGGACCAGCGCGCGCGCGTCATCGGCCTGGTCTAGTCGGACGGCGGCTCGTCCAGGAGCAGCCGGATGTACTGGTGATACGCGGACAGCGCGCCGTCCTCGAAGCCGACGATCGTGAAGCGGATGTAGCCGTCGCGGTCGACGATCACGGATGTCGGCAGCGCGCGGATCCTGAAGCTGGCCGACGTGCTGCCCCGTGGGTCCATCAGGATCCGGATGAGCGGCTCCCGCCCCTTGAAGTAGGCGTCGACCTGCGCGCGCGTCTCGCCGATGTTGACCGCGAGCACCTCGAAGCCCCGCTTCTGGTACTGCCGGATCAGGTCGTCATAGGCGGGCAGCGAGACGCGGCAGGGGATGCACCACGTCGCCCAGAAGTCCACGAGCACCACGCGGCCCTTGTAGGACTCCAGCCGGACGGCCTTCCCGGTGCGGTCGAGCAGCGCCATGGGCGGGGCGGGCCGGGCCGGCT
>JBFWVF010000045.1:0-2878 GCA_050246875.1 Alphaproteobacteria bacterium
GCGGAAGGTGACGTAGATGGCCTCGTCGTCGAAGAGGATCCAGGCCTCGGTCTTCTGCGACGCGGGAGGGCCCGACAGGGGCTCGGCCTGGATGAAGTCCGAAATGGACGGCACGTCGCGGTAGACGGCCTCGTCCAGCTGGCCGTCGACCCTGAGCGGCCCCGGCAACGCCACGGCACGGAGCGTGACGTGCCCCGAAGCATCCCTCGACAACACGGGTGCCCCTGCCCCGCTGATCGGCTCCCCGCTGCGTGGCGTCTGGGCCGCCGCGCCGCACGCGCACAGCGTCAGCCACAGGACCAGTTCGGCGGCCAGGAATCGACGCCGCATCTGCTGCTACGGCTGCGCGAGCTTGAGCAGCAGGTCCTGCGCGCGCTCGTACTGCGGCGCCAGCTCGAGCGCGGCCAGCACTTCCTTCTTCGCGTCCGCCTTCTGGCCATTCGCGGCATAGGCCTCGGCCAGCCGCGTCCGCGCCGCGGCCTTGTCCACGGTTCCGGCGGCGAGCACGGACCGGAACGCCCGGATGGCCGTGGCGGCGTCTCCACTGGCGAGCGCGGCGTTGCCGAGCGACAGTTGGGCGTCGACATCGAACGGGTCGATGCTCGCCACCCGTGCGTACGCGGCCATCGTGCGCTTCGTGTCGCCCCTGGCGGCCACGAGCCCCGCCCTCGTGCGGGCGGATTCGATGTCGTTGGCGTCCACCTGCGCGAGCGCGTCCAGCGCCGCGAGCGCGCGGTCCGGCTGCTTCGCCGCGACGGCCAGCGCGGCGATCCTCACATTCGGGCTGTCCTTCCCGGTGGCCGGCGGCGCCAGCTTCGCGGCGCGCTCGTACGTCGCGATCGCCGAGGCGGCCTCCCCCGCCCGCTCGTACGCATCGGCAAGCCGCATCAGCACCGGGAAGCTGCCGGGGTGCTGGTCGGCCAGCGCCTTCAGGCCGTCGAGCGTCGTGGTCTTCGCGAGGGTCTCGGGGGCCTTCATCGCGGACCGCAGCGCTCCGAACTCCCGCGCCGTGTACGCGTCGAACCCTTTCTGCAGGTCGTCCATCGTGATGCCGAGCGCGGCCTTGAGCGCGCCGTCGGTATCGACGCCCGTCGCGTAGGCCTCGACCAGCGCCCGCAGCTTCGGCTGCCCGTAGGCCTCGTGAATGTGCGCCACCACCTGCGACGCCTGGAAGTAGGCCATCGAGATGGTCTTCGGGTCGCTGAAGCCGGCGTTGAGGTTCTTCAGCGTCATCACGCCGCCGTGGTCGAGCGCGTGGGCGAACTCCAGCTCCTGCTCCCGACCCCACTCCCGGCGGGCCCGCTTCTCCTCGAACACGGAAATGCCCTCGGTCAGCCACCGCGGCACGCGCTGCCCGGACAACTGGACGGTGATGACGTGGGCCAGCTCATGCCAGAGGGTCGCGCCCCAGTTGAACTCGCCCGGTGGCCGGGCCTTCGGCGAGTCGAGCGTGACCACCTGCCCGAAGCAGGCGCCCAGCGCGCCGATGAACCCGGGCAGACCGATCGTCCGCACGGCGAAGTCGTCATGCTTCGGGAACATCTCGATCAGGAGCGGCCCCTTCGGCGTGAACTGCCAGGTCCGCGAGAGCGCCGCGACGGCCTCCTTCGCGAGCGGCAGCGCGTGTTCGCGCATCACGGCGGCCTCGTCCGGATGGAAGCGGAAGACCAGGTCCCCGTCCGTCACGGTCACGAACGTGTCCAGCGTGTCGAGCAGCGCCAGCGAGTTGAACGTCACGACGTCGTAGGGATCGAGCTTGAAGGCGGCATCGAGCGCCTTCCGCGCGCCCGGTTCGTCCCCCGTCCGCAGCAGGTGCATGCCGAGCATGGCCAGCGCCCGCGACGAGTCCGGATCGAGCGCGAGCGCGCGCCGCGTCAGCGCCACGGCCTCCTCGAACCGGTAGGCCCGGGCCGCGTGCTCGCCGGCGATCCGGTAGACGTCCGCGTAGCGCGGGTTGATGGCGAGCACGCCGGCGACCGCCTTCTCGAAGTCCGCCGTCCGGTCGTCCACGTAGAGCAGCGCGGCGTCGAGCGCCCGGGCCTCCAGGCTGTTCGGATTCGCGGCGAGCGCCCTCCCGATCAGGGCCCGGGCCTCCGCGCGCTTCGAATCGCCGAGTTCGATCTCGGCAATCAGCAGCAGCGCGTCCACGTGGCCGGGCTCCGCCGCGAGAATCGCCTCGGCCGCCTTCCGCGCCTCGGGCGGATTACTGTCGGCGAGCACGCGCGCCATGCCGATCTGTGCCGGCACATGCTTCGGGTTGACGTCGAGCGCCGCCTTGAACGACTTCGCGGCCTCGGCCTGGCTGTACTTCTCCTGGAACAGCTCGCCCCACGCCGTGTTCACCGCCACGTCGGCCGGCGCGATCCGGTTGGCGTCTCGGAACAGGCCGTTGGCCTCCTCGAACCGGCCCAGCGCGCGGGCCGCGCGGCCGGCGCGCAGCAGCCGGGCGGGCGCCGGGCCATCGCTGTTGCGCGCGACCACGGCGCCGAGCGTGCGCTCGGCCTCGCGGCGGCCCAGGTAGTGCTGCAGCAGGCCCAGTTCCAGCGCGGCGTCGCCGCCGGGGTCCCGCCCGGCGGGGCCCGCGAGGACCGTGAGCGCCTCGGCGTACCGGCCGCGGGCGATGTCGGCGCGGGCGGACGTCAGCGTCGCGTCAGCCGGTGCCTGCGCGAATCCAGGCACCGGCGCGACGAGGAGCGACGCCAGCCCGAGTGCGGTGACCGTTCGACGTCCGTGAGGAAGGCCCGCGCGCGGCATGGCTGCGCGGAGTATACCAACCGGGTCAGCGCGTCAGCGCACGCTCCTCGATCTGCACGCGCCGCCACATCAGCAGCACGAACCAGATCGTCGCGACCCCGCCCACCCACCCGGCGTGGACCAG
>JBFWVF010000046.1:0-2829 GCA_050246875.1 Alphaproteobacteria bacterium
ACATGGCGTCGGGCAACATCAACATGCGCGACCCGGTGATGTATCGCATCCGCAAGGCGACGCATCAACGCACGGGCGACGCGTGGTGCATCTATCCGATGTACGACTGGGCGCACGGGCAGTCGGATTCGATCGAGGGCGTGACGCACTCGCTCTGCACGCTCGAGTACGAAGACCACCGGCCGCTCTACGACTGGTATCTCGAAGCCCTCGGGATCTTCCGCCCGCGCCAGATCGAGTTCGCGCGCCTGAACCTGAACTACACGGTCACGAGCAAGCGGAAGCTGCTGGCGCTGGTCGAGGGCGGCCACGTGGCCGGCTGGGACGACCCGCGCATGCCGACGCTCGCGGGCCTGCGCCGCCGCGGCTACACACCGGAAGCGATCCGGAACTTCTGCGCCACGGTCGGCGTGGCCAAGAAGGCGAACGTGATCGACGTCGCCGTGCTGGAGCACGCCGTCCGCGAGGACCTGAACCGCCGCGCCACGCGCGCGCTCGCCGTGCTGCGTCCGCTGAAGGTCGTCATCGAGAACTACCCGGAAGGCAAGGTCGAGCACCTGACGGCGGTCAACAACCCCGAGGACCCCGCCGCCGGCACGCGCGCGCTGCCGTTCTCGCGCGAGATCTACATCGAGCAGGACGACTTCATGGAAGTGCCGCCGAAGAAGTTCTTCCGGTTGTCGCCGGGGAACGAGGTGCGGCTGCGCTACGCGTACATCCTGAAGTGCGAGTCCGTCGTGAAGGATGCGGCCGGCGCCGTCGTCGAGCTGCGCTGCACGGTGGATCTGGAGTCGCTGAACGGGGCGACGGCGACGCGCCGCGTGAAGGGCACGCTCCATTGGGTCTCCGCCGCCCATGCCCGCGACGCCGAGGTGCGCCTGTACGACCGGCTGTTCGCGTCGGAGGCGCCGGACGCGCACGAGGACTGGGTCGCGGACCTGAACCCGGCCTCGCTCGAGGTGCTGCGCGGCTGCAAGGTGGAGGCGGGGCTTGCCAACGCCGGGGCGGGCGTGGGTTACCAGTTCGAGCGGCAGGGTTACTTCTGCGCCGACCTCGACTCCACGCCCGAGGCGCCCGTGTTCAACCGGACGGTTACGCTCAAGGACGCCTGGGCGCGCATGCAGGCGCGCGGCTGATCCGGCCGTGCACGAGGCCGCGCGGCGCCTCCTTGAATCCGGCCGCGTTGACGGCCGCACCGGCACCCACCCACTCCACTCCGCCATCGACGCCGCCGAGGCAGCGTGCCTCTCCGCGGTGATCGAGGCGGACCCGGCCGTCACCCGCACGCTCGAAGTGGGCTGCGGCTACGGCGTGTCGGCGCTGACCATTGCCGGCGCCACGGCCGGGCGGCCCGGAGCCAGCCACACCATCATCGACCCGCACCAGGAGAAGGAGTGGGACGGCGCGGGCCTGCAGCAGCTCGAACGGGCCGGCCTGTCTCACGCGTCGCTCATGGAGAGGCCGTCCGAGTTCGTGCTGCCTGAGCTGGCCGCCACCGAGGCGGGCCGATTCCATCTGGTCTTTCTTGACGGCTGGCACACGTTCGACCACGTGATGGTGGATGCCTTCTATGCGACGCGGCTGCTCGCGATCGGCGGGTACCTGGCGTGTGACGACGTCACGTTCCCGTCCGTGCGGCGCGCGGTGGACTATCTGCTCGCGTGCCCCTGCTACGAGCTGCATGCGGCCGCCGCCGTGCCGGCGCGCCGGACGTGGAAGCGGCGGTTTGCACGGGTGGGGCTGAGCCTGCTGCCGGGCCCGGTAGCGGAGGCGCTCACGCCCGCGTTGCGGCGCCGCATCCAGGGTCCGGACGAGTCGCTCGTGGTGCTCCGGAAGGTCCGCGCGGACGAGCGCAACTGGGACTGGGACCCGGAGACGCGCTGAGCCGCCGCGCCGCCGCGCGCTACCGCGCGGACGCGAAGGCGAGCGTGCGCGCGATAGCCGCGGCGAAGACATCAGGCGGCGGCAGCAGGCTGACGACGAGCCACGCCTCGTGCGCGAAGTCGAAGAAGTAGCCCGGGTGCACGAGCACGTGCTCCTGCCGCAGCAGGTCGAGCACGAGCTGCTCCTCCGTCCGCGTCGCCGGCACGCGGAGCACGGCGGACCAGCCGCCTTCGACCGGCAGCACGTCGCACGCGGGGTGCGCGGCCACGGCGGCGCGGAGTGCTTCGAGATTCGTCCGGATCCGCTGCTGGATCTGGGCGCGGATGGCCGCGCCCTCGTTGAGCAACGCCGCGGCGGCCACCTGGACGGGCGTCGACACGGACAGGTAGCTGTCGGCGACGAGCTCGAGGCCGCCGAGCGCCTGCCGGACGATGGCGGCGTCGCCCCCGAGGACCATCCACCCGAGCTTGAGCTGCGGCAGGCCGACGGACTTGGACAGACCTCCGAGCGTGACGACGAGCGCGCCGGGATGCCCGTCCGCGCGCCCGGCCACATCGGTTGCGACGTCCGGGCCGGGCTCGATCGGGTAGTCCGCGAACACCTCGTCGACGACGAGCGGGACGCCCGCGCGCGCGGTCAGCGCGATGAGCGCGTCGGCCTCCGCGGCGGAGAGCCACGAGCCGGTCGGATTGTTCGGCGACACGGCGACGACCATGCGGGCACCGTTGGCCAGGCCGCGCTCGACCTGCGCCAGGTCCACGTCCCAGCGGCCGTGGTAGCCGAGCGCGTACGGCGTCATCGCCACGCTTTCGAGGGCCGCCAGGTGCTCGAACAGCGGATAGCTCGGTTGCGGCACGAGCACACGGTCGCCCGGGTCGCAGCACAGCTTGAACAGCCACGAGTACGACTCGCTCGAGCTGGCCGAGAGCGCCACGCAGTGCGGAC
>JBFWVF010000047.1:0-2660 GCA_050246875.1 Alphaproteobacteria bacterium
TGTCCTGGAGGACTACGACGGGGACGTGTCGACGGCGACGCAGCCGATCGAGATCACGGACGAGGGTCCGTACCCGCCGGAGGACCCGTCGGACGAGCCCGGCTCGACGGTGCAGCCGGTGCTGGTGGACGAGGACGACATCGGCACGCCGGCGGCGTCGGACAGCCGTGGCCTGACCATCGACTTCGGCCCGGACGGCCCGGCGGACACGGGTCCGGTGGCCCTCGAGGTTCCGGCGGCGCTGGCGGGTCTGGGCCTGACCTCGGGCGGCACGCCGCTGAGCTATGGCGTCTCGCCGGACGGTCTGACGCTGTCGGCGACGGCGGGCGGCAACCCGGTGTTCGAGGTGACGCTGGACGACGGCGGGGTGGGGGCGTGGAGCTACACCTTCACGCTTCTGGACCAGGTGGACCACGCGCCGGGTCTGGGCGAGAACCTGATTACCGGCATCCCGTTCCTCGTCCGCATCACGGACGGCGACGGCAGCAGCGCCACCGCCGGCTTCACCGCCGGCATCCAGGACGACCTGCCGGCACTGACGCCCGGCGCCACCGCCACCGTCGACGAGGCGAATCTGGAGTTTGCGCTGCAAACCGATGTGTTCGGCGTCGCCGCGGTTCCGGCGGGTATCGTCGACGCTTCGGCGACTTTCGCGTTCAGTGCGCAGACGGCGCCGGTCGGCCTGACGTCGCAGGGCGATGCGGTATCCTATGCGGTGTCGGGAACGAGCCTGGTGGCGACGGCCGGCGGGCGGACAGTGTTCACCGTGGCGCTCGACGCCGTTACCGGCAGCTACGCCTTCACGCTGTATGATCAGCTCGATCACGCCGCGGGTGCGGACGCCAACCTGCTGTCGCTCGCGTTCGGCGTGACAGCGACCGACTTCGACGGCGATACGGTCACGACGGCCTTCGGCATCGACATCGTCGACGATCTGCCGGCGACGGCTCCCGGTTTCAACCCGTCGGTGGACGAGGCCCTGCTCGACGGTGTGTCGGGGACGTCGATCACCGGCATCGCGGCGCTTCCGACCGGGATCGTCGATGCCCCCGCAGAGTTTGCCTTCGCCGACAGCCAGACCGGCATCTTTGCGACTCATTCAGCGGGCGACCCGATCACCCTGGCGATTTCCGCCAGCAGCATCGTCGCCACGGCCGGCGGGCGTACGGTGTTCACCGTCGCACTGGACGCGGCCAGCGGCAGCTACACCTTCACGCTGCGGGACCAGATCGATCATCTGCCGGGAGCCGGAGCGAACGTCACAGGGCTGCACTTTGCCGTGGATCTCACAGACTTCGACGGCGATACGGTGACGGCCAACTTTGCCGTCGATGTCGTCGACGATCTGCCGGAACCGCTCGCCGGAAGTACAGCGACGGTGCTCGAAACCGATCTGGAAAGCTCGTCGGCGACGACCGTGACAGGTATCGCGGCGACCCTTGATGGGGTGGTCGACGAAGCGGCGACCTTCGGGTTCATCGGTGCACCCGTCGGACTCCTGTCGGCCGGGGAAATCGTCGACGTCGCCGTGTCGGCAACCAGCATTGTTGGTATTGCCGGCGGCAGGACAGTGTTTACCGTTGCCCTCGACGCGGCTTCGGGCAGCTACACCTTCACGTTGCTCGATCAGCTCGACCATGCTCCGGCGGATGGCGAGAACAGCCTGTCTCTGGCGTTCGGCGTCACGGTCACCGACTTCGATGGCGATACCGAGATCGCGGGCTTCGCGGTGGAGGTCGTGGACGATATCCCGGCACCCGTCGAGGGTGGCGCGGTGACCGTCGACGAGGCGGCGTTGGACTCGTCGACGGCGATTTCGGTGACCGGCAATGCTGCCGGTGCCCTTGGCATCGTCGATGCGCCGCCGGCCGCGTTCGGTTTCAGCCTGGGCCAGTCCGCCCCGTTGGGTCTCGAATCGCAGGGCGAGGAGATTCAGTACACGGTCGTCAATGCGGCCACTCTTGTCGCCGAGGCCAACGGGCGGACGGTCTTTACCATCCAGCTCGACACGGTCACGGGCAGCTACACGTTCACGCTGCTCGACCAGATCGATCATGCCCTTGGAAACGAGGCGAACCTGCTGTCGCTCGGCTTCGCCGTGGATGTCGTCGACTTCGATGGTGATGCCGTCGCGACCCAGTTCGGCGTCGCCATCATCGACGATGTGCCGGTTGCCACGAGCGAAACGCCGGTTTCACTGTCCGAGGACAGCGCGACCGTTTCCGGCAATGTGCTGGTCAATGACGATCTCGGCGAAGATACGCCCGCCATCGTCTCCGAATTCCGCTACGTCGATCCGTTCGAGGCCGTGCAGATCGCGGCTGCGGGCAGCACGGTCACGACGCGGTATGGCACGCTGACGGTGAACGGCGACGGCACGTGGACCTATACATCGAGTGACGCCGACCATTCGGGTGGTCCGGTCCATGACGATTTCACCTACACACTCGTCGACTTCGACGGCGATGAAGTCATGGCCGTCCAGCCGATCGAGATCACGGACGAGGGTCCGTACCCGCCGGAGGACCCGTCTGACGAGCCCGGCTCGACGGTGCAGCCGGTGCTGGTGGACGAGGACGACATCGGCACGCCGGCGGCGTCGGACAGCCGTGGCCTGACCATCGACTTCGGCCCGGACGGCCCGGCGGACACGGGTCCGG
>JBFWVF010000048.1:0-2517 GCA_050246875.1 Alphaproteobacteria bacterium
CCCGTCGGACGGCCACGGCGATCGCGGCGACGCTGGACGTGCCGGTGTTCCTGTACGAGGAGGCCGCGACCGCCGCCCACCGGCGGCGCCTGGACCAGATTCGGGCCGGCGGGCTGCCGGGACTCGCGGAGCGGATGCTCCGGCCCGACTGGGCTCCCGACGCCGGCCCCGCGCGGCCGCACCCGTCCGCCGGCGTGTTCGTCATCGGTGCCCGGCGCCCGCTGGTCGCCTACAACGTGGATCTCGATACCCGGGACATGGCCGCCGCGACCGCCATCGCGCGTCAGGTGCGCGCGCGGGACGGAGGGTTGCCGGGCGTCAAGGCGCTGCCGATGTGGCTGGCGCACCGGGACCGCGCGCAGGTCTCGATGAATCTGACGGACCTCGAACAGACCACGGCCGCACAGGCCTTCGACGCCGTCGTCCACGCCGCCGCCACGGCGGGCATCCGCGTCGCGGAAAGCGAAGTCGTCGGGCTGATCCCGGAGGCCGCGCTCGGCGGCCGGACGCCGGCAGACCTCCGGATCGCGAACTGGACCGGGGACCTGCTCCTCGAAGCGCAGTTGCAGCGGGCCGGCCTCATCTCGTAACCGCGCCGCGAACCCGCGACAGGTGGCCCAACGCGCCGCGGGCGGCGGCGACCTGCGCAGAACGCGGCGCGGAGCGCGACTGAAGTGTACGAGCCAGGCGCCCTCCACAGGCGCGCACGGAGCGCGAGCACCGCGTTCTGCGTGGGCCGCCGTCGCCCGCGTTCAGCGTTGGCGCGTCAGTTCAGCTCGTCGTCGCGGCGGCCGATCGGGATTCCGAGCGACCGCATCTTCCGGTACAGGTTGCTTCTCTCGACCCCGAGCACTTCGGCCGTGCGTGAGATGTGGCCGCGCTGCCGCGCGAGCGTCTGCAGGATGTAGCTCCGCTCGAACGCATCCCGCGCATCGTGGAGCGGCTGCAGCGGCGCCCCCGCCGGCGCCTCGGCCGGCGCCGGCAGTCGGACGGCCACGGGCAGCAGGGGCAGGTCCGCCGCCGTGATCCGGCCGCCCGGCACCATGATCATCAGCCGCTCGACCACGTTGCGCAGTTCGCGCACGTTGCCCGGCCAGCCGTAGCTCTGCAACGCGGCGAGCGCGTCGGGTTCGAACGTCTTCTCCTTCCGCCCGTACTCGCGCGCCAGCGCCGCCATGAAGTGGCTCGCCAGCAGCGGGATGTCCTCCACGCGATCGCGAAGCGGCGCGACGGTGATCGGGACGACGTTCAGGCGGAAGTAGAGGTCCTCGCGGAACCGGCCGGCCTGAATCTCCGCCGGCAGGTTCTTGTTGGTCGCCGCCACGACCCGGACGTCGACGCGGATGCGGCGCGTGCCGCCGACCGGCTCCATCACCTGCTCCTGGAGGACGCGCAGCACCTTCGCCTGTGTCTTCAGGCTCATGTCGCCGATCTCGTCCAGGAAGATCGTGCCGCCGTGTGCCGCCTCGAAGCGGCCGCGCCGGTCCGCCACCGCGCCGGTGAACGCCCCCCGCACGTGGCCGAACAGTTCGCTCTCGATCAGTTCCTCGGGAATCGCCGCGCAGTTCACCTCGACGAACGGGCCCTGCCGGCGGTGGCTCAGCGCGTGGATGTTGCGCGCCACCAGTTCCTTACCCGTCCCGTTCTCGCCGAGCACCAGCACGCGGCCGTTGGTGGGCGCCGCGGTCGCGATCTGCTCGCGCAGGTGCAGCATCACCGCGCTCTCGCCCACCAGCGCCTGCTGGTGTTCGAACCGGGCGCGGAGCGCCTGGTTCTCGACCTCGAGCCGCCGCTGCCGGATGGCGTTCCTGACGACGAGCACTGTCTTGTCGAGCGAGAGCGGCTTCTCGACGAAGTCGAACGCACCCAGCTTGATCGACCGGACCGCCGACTCGATGCTCCCGTGGCCGGACATCATGACGACCTGGGCGTCGAACTGCCGTTCCCGCATGCGGGCCAGCGTCGCCAGGCCGTCCATGCCGGGCAGCCAGACGTCGAGCACGACGACGTCGAACGGCTCTTCGCCGAGGCGCGCCAGGCACGCCTCGCCGCTGTCCACCGCAACGACGTCGTAGCCCTCGTCGCGCAGCACGCCGGAGAGCGCCGAGCGCACGCCGGGCTCGTCATCCACAATCAGAATCGACGCCATCAGGGCACCTGCACTCTCACGCGCACGGCAGCTCGATCGCGAAGCGCGTCCCCGTCGGCGCATTGTCCGACAGGTCGATGCTCCCGCCGTGCTCGGCGACGATGCGCCGCACGATCGCGAGCCCGAGGCCGCTGCCCCGCCGCTTCGTCGAGTAGTACGGCAGGAACAGTTTCTCCCGCTCCGAGGCCGGAATGCCGGGGCCGTGGTCGGCGATCACCAGCCGGACGAGGCTGTGGCCGGAGTCGTGCTCGGTCTCGATGGCGATCTCCCCCTTCCGGTCCATGGCCTCGATCGCGTTGTCGACGACGTTCTGGACGACCCGGCGGATCTGCTCCGGGTCGGCCGAGACCGGCGGCAGGTCCGGCGCG